>JANQFV010000038.1 GCA_028277645.1 Phycisphaerae bacterium | reverse complement strand
TCGAGTTCGAATCGCTGATGTCGCTGATCAGAATGTCGCCGTTGGGATCGTAGATGACCAGCTTACCGTGGAACGCGAGCGGATCGCTGTTGGCGGTGGTGTCGCCGGCGGAGTCACGCTCCGGGTCGCCGTCGAAGGCGACGAAGACGCGGTCGCCCACAGTCGCTTCGAACGCGTAGAAGTCACTGTCGGACGTGGAGGTAATCGCGCCGCCAAAGAAGTTCTTGCCGCTTACGCCGGCGTTGAAGATGTCGTCGTTCGGCTCGATTTCTGTTTGCGCGGTCCACGCAGCCGGGATGACACCGACGTGGAATCGGTAGCGGTGAACCGTACCGGTCGCACTCTGGTCAGTGACCTCAAAGTAATGCGTACCGTCGGAGGTGAGTCTGGCACCCGCGATGACCGGCGACGTGGTCGAGTAGATGTAACGCAGGTCTTCGATGATGGCGTTGGCTCCGTCGCCGTCTTCATCATCGAACTCGATGAGCGTGGTGCCGTCGGCAGCGTAGAACGCCAGATCGGTGTCGAGCGTGCTGTTGCTCGAACCGCCGTTGTTTGCCCAGGCGTAGACGCGGTCGCCGGTCAGGCCTGTGACGGCCCAGTAGTCGACGTCTTCGGGACCGACGAGCTGGCCGCCGTTAAGCGGCGTACCGATCGGCGTGGCGAGGTTGGGATCGTCATTCGGCTCGATCTCGTTGATCTCATACTCGAACGCGTCGTCGATGATGAGGGCGTATTCGCCCGTCAGATTCGTCGTGCTGCCGTTGTCGACGAAGACGTAGTACGTCATGCCGCCGCTGAGCGTGACGACGACGAGCTCGTGCTTGCCACCGCTCGTGCCGGAGGTGCTGTGATTCGAAGCGCCCAGGCACGTGTTCGGATCGGGCGGGCAGTTCTCATTGACGTAGATCATCGCGTCGAACCCGGCACCGACCAGCTCGATCGCGTAGTCGCCGGAGACGGACGGCGTGAACGTGTATACGTGGTCATTGCCCGCGCCCGTTACGGGCGAGCTGCCAGAGACGGCGCAGCGACCGGTGCCCTGGACGAAGTCATAATCGTGCAGCGCGGCGTCGATGTCGTTCAGCCGCAGGACCGGCGTCGTCGCCGACAATGCCTCGGCGGTGCCGCAGGTGTCCGGGTTCGTGATGTTCAACTCGTCCACGATCAGCGTGAATTCGAAGTTGTCGTGCGAGGCGCTGTTGTGGTCGATGCCGATGATGTACTCGACGCCGTTGGTAAGCGCGATGTCGAAGTTAAATGGTCGGGCGTTACCCGGTGCGCGCACGCCGTCGATGGGCGTGAGCAGGTTGTCCATCACGTACAGGGCAAAGCGGCGGTCGCTCGAACGGAGCGGCGCCTTCTGCCACGGGAGGAGGTGAAAACGGTAAGTGGCGGTCGCAGCCGGTGTGAAACTGTAAAACACATCCGGGCCGTCGATCACCGTTTCCAGTCCGGGGATCGTGGTCGTGGTGATGCTGTCGTCACCCAGCACTGTGCTGCCGTAGATCAGCGCAGGCACGGCCGCGATGATCTCGGCGTTGTTCGGATCATCGTTCGCCGGCGCGGGCGGTAGCGCAACAGCCGTTGTGCCCGCCGCGACTAGCAGCACGGACACAGCCACTGCACGGCGAATTTCCAGTCGTGTCTTGATACTCATTCTTCTACCTCCAAGCGGTGTTTAATTGAAAACGCATCGGTCCGAGTCGTGTATTCAGGCTGAGTCGGCGGGGCAGCCGACTCATAACGTCGCCACTCGTTGGTCTGGTCACATGAGACTTTGGGTGATGGGCTTCTCTACCTCTCCTGTTTGCACCGGACCGCGTCCACCTCCCAGCGCACAAAGGCACGCTGGTACCGACGCGAAGCAGTTACGGTTCGAACGCGCTATTACGGACAGAAGCGCGAACCTCAAGTGCGCGCGGATTGTAGTGTACCACGTTCAATTCGAAATCGGCCCGGCCGAACCCTTACGATGCAACACGTTAGCTGTGCGGAGGCGTGCGTCAACGGTTTTCCAGGACCGGGAGGTCCTGTAATGCGGCGACCGGGCGCGTCCGAGAAAAAGTGACGTAGGTGGATGACAGGGTGGGTGGGGCAGGCGAATGTGTCAAAACCGCATCATTTTAATCCGGCTGGCTTGCCCAGCTTGTCGGCGATTTGAAGAACCTAGGGGGTGTTAGACCGAAGGTGAGCAACTCTCTGCTCCGGTCGCGTAGCGCAGCTTCTAGGTGTGCAACGGAGATCCTGACGCTACCGGGAGTCGACTCGGCAGCATGAGAGGAGACGTACCGTGGTTCGTTTATTCGGGTCGTTAGTCGTCTCTTGTGTATGTGTCTGTCTGTTGGGCGGGTGCCCGTCCGCGGACGTGCCGACGCTGGTACCGGAGCCCGGCGGCACAGGTGATCCCATCGCAGGTGGCTCCGTGGACGACCCGAATGTCGCCGACACCGACGACGGTGTGGTGGCGGACGATTTTTCCGGCGAGTTCTCCGGTGACGCGCAGAAGATCACCGTCTATCGCAACAAGCTTACGCACGAAGAGGCGTATCACCTCCTGCGGCGCACCTCGTTCGGGGCGACCGAAAAGCAGGTTCAGGACGCGGTCGCACGCGGTTTGGCTAAGACGATCGATTTGCTGCTCACCGAGCAGCCTGAGAAGGACTGGGTGAACGAGCTCGCCGCCAGCTACGAAGACGATGTCACGAAGCGGTGGATGGTATACCTGCTCGAGTCGCGCAATCCGCTGTACGAGCGGATGGCGATGTTCTGGCACGATCGGTTTGCGACGTCAAAACGTGTGGCGTCGGGGTGGCGCGAGCGAAGTCTACCGGTGCAGCACTACGAGATGATCCGCGCGAACGCGCTGGGCAACTACCGCGACTTTCTGGTGGAGTTGACGCTCGATCCGCTGATGCTGCTGTGGCTCAACGGTTCTGACAGCCCGAAGGAGAACCCCAACGAGAACTATGCGCGCGAGTTCTGGGAGCTGTTCACGCTGGGGCGCGACGTGTTGTACACCGAGAACGACATCCGCGAAGGCGCGCTCGCGTTCACCGGCATCATCCTGCTCTACGAAAGCGACGAGGACCCTCGGCCGGTGTTTGACATTTACCACCACGACACGTCGGCCAAGACGATCTTCCCCGACCGAGCCGATCCGGCAGACTACGACTTTGAATCGGTCATCGACCTGACGCTCGCGCAGCCCGAAGCCGCGGAGTACGTCGCTCGCAACCTGTTCAGTTTCTTCGTACACGATCACCCGTCTCAGGAAGTAGTCGACGAGCTGGCCTACGTCTTTGTCGCCAACGGGTATGAGATCGAGCCGCTGGTGCGCACGATTCTCACGTCGCAGGCGCTGTTTTCCAGCGAGGCCCGCGGTAATCAGATCACCTCGCCGGTCGAGCACTATGTCGGCGTGGCGCGCACGCTCGACATGCACATGGCCAGCGAAGATTCGAGGGGCTGGTATTTCCACCGTCTGCTCGAAGAGTTGGGGGACGCGGGGCAGGAGTTGCTCAATCCGCCCAGCGTCGCCGGCTGGGATGAAGATGTCGCGTGGCTTGAGGATCAGTGGTTGATGCAGCGCATCGAAGCGCTGGGCTACACGATGGAGTACGGTTCCGAGCGCACCGAAGACCTGCCGTATCACCTCTTGCCGCCGACCAGCGGCTGGGATCGCCGCGAGGTGCGCAAGGAGATCGTGTACGCGATCGCGGACGCGTTTCACCTCGAGCTGAGTGAGGAAGAAGAAGACATCTACATCGAGGTGCTCGACCAGAACGGGCACCTGGCGTTTCACCTGTTGAATTCGGATTACCAGCCGCGGCACGTGCAGGAGATGATCCGTCTGATGCTCATGGACGAGCGCGTCATCACGCGGTGAGACGTCTGTTGATTGTGGCACGCGGCGAGATTCGATCACCAACGCAGCGGAGAACAGGCCATGTCGTACGACTGCAACGAGAATCGGGCCCTGAGCCGTCGGGCGTTCCTACAACGCGGCGTGGGGAGCGTGGCGGCGTTGGGTTTCGCCGACCCGCTGCTGCACTTGGTCGCGTCCACGTATGCACAGTCCGCAGGGGGCACCGGAAATCTGCTCGTGCTGTGCCAGCTCGCGGGCGGGCTCGATGTGCTCAGCTTCCTCGCGCCGTACCAAAACTCGGTCTACCGCAGTCGGCGTCCGAATCTCGCGCTGACCGAAGACGAGGTGCTCACCCTGTCCGACCATCCGGACATGGGCATCAACACGCTGTTCCCGTTCTTCCACTCGCTGTATGAGCAGGGCGAGCTGGCCGTCGTGCAGCAGGTGGCCTACCCGGACGGCAACGGCTCGCACTTCGAGAGTCAGGAGATCTACGAGTACGGCGTGCGCAGCCTTAGCGGCGGTGCCGGTCGTACCGTCAAGTGGTACGAGCGGTTGCGCAAGCAGTACTTCGACGAGCCGTATGGCGTGCTCGACGTCAAGACGATCGGCGATCCGCGGCGCTACGGCTATCCCGACCGCACGCACTGGCAGGCTGCGCAGGAGGCGTTCGGTCGGTTGGCGCGACTGAAGCGAGGTGAGACAGCGGCGCAACGTGCAGTGCTCGATCGCTACGACAAGATCGATCGGACCGGTGCGCGGATTCGCGAACGGACGGAGGCGTTCGAGTCAACTGGCGAGGCGAACGGGGCGTTCTTCCGCGCTGCGGCGCTTGCGTCCGCCGGGTTGGGTACGCAGATCATCAAACTGCTCTACGGCGGGTACGACACCCACGCCGCCCAGCGCTCTGCGAACGAGCGCCTCTTCTCGACGCTCGACAGCCATTTTGAACAGTTCGTCAACGACATGAAAGCGCTGGGGATGTGGGAGCGCACGTGCGTTGTGTTCTACAGCGAGTTCGGTCGGCGCAACGCGGAGAACGGCAGCCCGGGCACCGATCACGGTTACGGCGGGCACATGATCCTCGCCGGCCCGGGTGTCAACGGTGGCCTGCACGGACAGACGGTGAGCTCGGCAGACCTGCGCGAAGACAATCTGCCGTACTACGTCGACTTCCGCGCGGTGTTCAGCCACACCATCCAGGACTGGCTGGGCTTTAATCCGAAGCCGATCTTCAATCTCGATGGTGAGACGTTCGACGCGAATGTGGGGTCGAGCTTGTTCGCCTAAACGCTGCGGACTGACACGCACCTTGCCCCCGTCATTCCGAGCGCAGCGAGGGATCTTCATACGAGTGCGCAGGTGCGCGCGAAAGGGCGAAGATTCCCCCTTTCTTCGGTCGTCGGAATGACGGTCGACGCCGTGCCGCGTCTTACCCTCCCCCAACCCCTCCCTGAGAGGGAGGGGGGTTTGTCGCTGGGCCTACCGTGGTTGGCCTGATTGCTCCAGCAATTCGATCGCACCGGCGTCCTGCATCTTGTTCAGGTCCGTCCACAACGTGCCCTCACCGGCGAAGATCAGGCGGATCGCCTCGGGCGAGAAATTCTGGGCGAACTGGTAGAGGTTGTACGCGCGGCCGTCGCCGAACGCTTGCACCATCATGCGCTTGCCCTCAGCCTCGGCCTCGTTCTTCAGTCGCTCGACGTCTGCCTCGGCCTTACCCAGGACACGCGTGCGTTCGGCCGTGAGTTCCGCGATCTGCCGCTCGATCTGGGCCACTTCCAAGTCGCGCTGCGCGTCGATCTCCTGGGCACGCTTGGTGCCCTCGGCCTTGATCTCGGCGACCTTCTTGCGGGTGTCGGAAGTGATCTCCTCACGTGCGACCTCGATCGTCGCCTTCACCGTTTCCAGGTCGGCACGCACCTTGGCGGTCTCGCGCTGCTTCTGCTTGGTGAGGTCTTCCTCAGCTGCTATGAATCCGCGCTGAATGGTCTGCTTCAGGTCGAGACCTTCACCGGCCGGGGTTGTGCCGCCAGAAACTTCGATGTTCTGAATCAGAGCAATCAGGATTTCGATATTGCGCTCTTCGCAGACGCGCTGGAGTGTTTCGGTGACGGTCTGCTGATATTGCTCGCGCTTGTCACCCTGAATGAAGTCGGTGCTGATGTACTTCGAACCGACGTTGCGGCAGATGCTGCGAATCTGGCCCAGGATGATCTCGCGGATCTTATCGACGTCGCCGAGCCGGCTGATCATCTCCGGCGTATGGGCGGGATGTCGGCCCCACACGACCGTGACCTCAACTTGGATCGTGAAGCCGTCGGCCGACGGGAAGTAAATGTCGGTGCTCATGTTGTTGGTGCGGAGCTGCGAGAGCTGGTTGTAGCCGATCTGTACGATCTTGACCTTGTGCACCTTCGGGTTGAGGTAGTAGATGCCGGGCGGGAAGACGTTGCGCAGCACGCCGCGCTGGCCTTCGACGGCGAGCTTCTGTACGACGCGCGGGCGTTCCTGCGGTTCGCCGTCGGGGCCGATGCTGACTTCCTTGATGGTCTCGGTGCCGGGCATCTCGCCGATCTGCGACGTCACGACGCCGACGCAGCCCAGTGGGACGACGACGGCAGGGGCTTTCTCAACCTTGTATGCGCGCGGGTTCAATCGATACACGCCGGGTGTGAGCACCTTGCGCTGAATACCCTGATAGCCTTCGTCGACGACTTCGCTGTCGTGCGGCCAGGGCATGCCCGCAAGGCTCGTGACGATGCCGACCTCGGGCCAATCGCCGGAGAGCTTCGGGATCGCGTAGTCGGGCTCGCCGGCCTGATAGACGACCTGCCAGGTTGCCGGATCGCCGGCGGAGATGGACACCGCGGCTTCCAGCTCGGTCTGCCAGACCCATGGATTCAGGAAGTAGCGGCCGGGGCCGAGCGCTTCGCGCTGGATGCCCTTCTGGCCGTCCTCGGCGATGATCTGACCCGGGGCGAGCGGATCGCCGGTCTTGCGCGTGAGCACCAGGCATTTGTCCGCGGGCACGTATACACGGAAGATCGTCCACGCGAACGCGACGGAAACGCCGCCGAGAATCAGGACAAAGCCAACGATGCTCGCGATGATGCGGGTGAGTCTCATTGCGCACCTCCTTCCTGCGGAGCGACAACCGGGTCTGACGCCGACAACGAGCGGAAGATTTCGGCGAACGGTCCGTCTGTGCTGGCGAGCACCGATTTCAGTGCCGGCGCGAGCTTCTGATAGAAGAAGTACTGTGCGTAGGCATCACCACCGCCGAAGGCGCTGACCGCGTCCCGCAGCGGCTCCGCTTCAGCGGCGTAATTGAGCAGGATGACCTCGGCATCGGCCTTGCCGCGTGAGAGCAGGGCGGCGGCTTCCTCGCGCGCCGCTTCCAATTGGAGCTTGGCAACGGCCAGACGCTGATTCGCTTCGGTCAGCGCGACGGCCTTGCGTTGTTCGGCCTCCTTGGTCAGTGTGACGACCTCGCGATTGGCCTTACCGATCTCCTGGTTCTGCTGCTGCATCTCCTCTTCCTGGACCAGTTCGGCCTCGGATTGCGCGACCTTCATCTCGTTTTCGTACTGCTTGATCTGCTGGTCGGCGATCTGTCGATCGGAGATCGGGTTGGCGATTTCGGATGGCGGTTCGATGCGACGGATCGGCGTGGCGCGGATCTCGATGCCCTGCTCGCCACACTGCTCGCGCAAGCCTTCGAAGAACGCGTTCTGAAACGCCTCGCGCGACTGGCCGGAGATGAACTCGCGGGCCAGCAGCTTCGAGCCCTCGATACGCGACAGCGAGCGGGCGTACGGGAGAATGAGCTTCTCCTCGATGTCCGCATGATCGCCGATCGCGACCATCACGTAGGGTGCCATATCCTGCCGGATGGCGTACTCGACGGTGGCCTCAACCACGATCTCGAAGCTGTCGGAAGAGGGGAAGCGAATCGCCCCCGTGTCGCGCAGATCGAGCGTGTGGCTGCGGACGTCGATCAGCTCAATCTGCCGTACGTACGGGTTGATGTAATACAGGCCTGGCGGGAGCACATCGGGTTGAACGCCGCGCTCGCCGGCCTTGACGGTCCAGTCATTAGGATTCGACGGCTCGTCGCCGTGCAGGAGGCGCTGTACGCCGACGAAGCCCGGGGGAATCGTGACGGGTGGCACACGGCGAACTTCGTACGCGAACGGGTTGATGTTGTGCCGGCCGGGCGAGAGCCGTTCAGCCAATGGGCCGCGTTCGTCGGGTTCGGTCGCGACGATCTTACCCGGGGGCAGCGGACGGCCGTACTTGCGGATCAGGATACCGACCTCGTCCTGGCCGATCTGCACCGCGGGTACTTTGCGGCGCTGCCAGAAGAACGGATCGTAGAAGTGCCGACCTTCGGGCAGCACATCGTAGAGGATGCCCTTGTATTTCGTCGGGAGCGCACCTTCCGGCGGTGTCGCGTCGAGCGCTGCGAGCAGGTCTGGGTAGAGCACCATCTGGTGTCGCACCGCATCGGAAAGCGGTTTGCCGTCCGCTTCGGTCGAGGGCAAGGCCTTGCCGACTTTGCGAACCAGCACCAGCACCTTGCCGGCGGGAACCTCGACGCGCTGGACGAACCAGTAGTACCCGAAGCCGAGCACGCAGATCAGGAGCAGCACTCCGATAGCGAGCAACGGTTTGTTCACAGTGATCTTTCGACCGGGGACGACACGCGGTGGGCGGCCGTATTCCGAAGGCGGCGGGGGCGTGATCGCCATCTCAGTCCTCCCTTCAGTGAGCGTGCAGGAATCTGTCGTTTATGCGTGCAGCGTCGTGCCGCACTTCGCGCAGTACCGCGCCTGAGACACGTTGCGATGCCGGCAGCGCGGGCACGTTGCGCCGGGCTTGCCCGAGCCGCAGCACTTTCCGCCGCCCAGGATCAGTGCGCCGACCACGACGCAGATCCCGACGAGCAGCAGCACTGTAAATGTTGCCGGTCCTGTGACCATGACGCGAGTCTCCGTAGGGAAGAGTACCCTATTCCCGGATGTTCGCAGTTACAAACCCGGGGGATCTGTGGAACGCGGGGGTAGGGGGCGGCCGAGGTGCGTCGAGCGCTATCGGACGACGATGGGGGTGGCGCCTGAGGTGCCTGCCATCACCGATCAGCCGTCAGCCGGCCTGTTTGTCGTTTACGGGTTGAGACGCGGTTGCTAGCGAACAATCGCCACGGAACGGCCGATTTACAGGATATTCTTGAACCCCGAGCGCCAGCGTCGTAGACTGAGGATAACTGGATGGAGAGATTCGGATGGACGGGCGGCGATTGCACGTGGCGCGACGCCGTTCAATTTATCTGTCGCCTCGGACATGCCGAGGCGGGCACGTCCTCGACCTCATCGGCGCTGGGAGAGAAAACCATGCAACAGCTAGTCGTGCGCCATCGATTCGCTTCTGTCGGAATTTGTGCGCTCACCCTCGCCGTCGCGTTGCTGGGCATCGTGCCGGCCTCTGCGCAAACCACAACAACTGCCTCGTCGCAGGTGATCATCCTCGATCAACAGCAGGCGAAGGAGTTTGCGCAGCAGCGCGGCTGGGTGACGAAGCGCGTGACGCCGCAATACGTGATGGAGCTCCAGTCCATCGTGGACGGGTTCCCGCGCTACTACATCACGCACAACGTTGATGCGGCCGATTCGGTGAGCACCGATGAGTGCCAGCCCGGAGGCGGCAGCGGGCTGGGACTGACGGGGTCGGGGGTCACGCTCGGCGTGTGGGACGGCGGTGGCGTGCGTACGTCGCATCAGGAGTTCGGCGGGCGGGCTGTTCAGCAGGATTCCGCCAGCGGCACGAACTTCCATGCCACGCACGTCAGCGGTACGATGATCGCGTCCGGCGTGGTCGCGGCGGCGAAGGGGATGTCGCCGGCGGCTGATCTCGATTGTTACGACTGGAACAGCGACACGAACGAAATGCGTACCGCGGCGGGGGCCGGGCTGCGCGTGTCGAACCACTCGTACGGTTACGTAACGGGTTGGCGGTGGGATTACTTCGGCGACGGCGAGTGGGCATGGACCGGTGACACGCGGGTCAGTGCTACAGAGGACTACCGCTTCGGGCTTTACACATACGAGTCCGCTGAATTCGACGACATTGCTTTCGACAACCCTTACTACCTGATCTGCAAATCAGCAGGCAACGATCGTAATGATGATGGCCCAGGGCCGGGCGGCGGACACTGGTTCCCAAACTACATCTCAGGCTATTGGGAGTGGAGCACCGACACGCGTGACCCCGATGGGCAGTATGACTGCGTTGGCGAGGTCGCCGTCGCGAAGAACATCCTCGCCGTCGCGGCGGTCGAGGACGTCATCGGCGGTTACGCCGGAACCGGCAGCGTTACGATGACCAGTTTCTCGGCCTGGGGGCCCGCCGACGACGGACGCATCAAGCCGGATATCAGTGCGAACGGCTATCAGCTCTATTCGACCGAGAATGACAGCAACAACGACTACAACACCTACTCCGGCACTTCGATGTCGACGCCGAACACGAGCGGCTCGTTGGGCCTTCTGATCCAGCATTGGCGCGCGACGCACGCGGGTGACATGCGCTCCGCGACGCTCAAGGGGCTCGTGCTGCACACGGCAGACGAGTGCGGCAGCGCCGACGGACCGGACTATGAGTTCGGCTGGGGATTGCTCAACACCGAATCGGCGGCGTACGTGATCTCTGATGATGTGACCGAGCCGCTGACGATCACCGAGCGCACGATCAGCAACGGCGAGACGATCGAGATCTACGTCACGACCGACGGCTCGAGCAGCGAGCTGCGCGCCTCGATCTGCTGGACCGACCCGGCGGGTACACCGCCCGGCGATGTGCTGAACCCGACCACGCCGATGCTGGTGAATGATCTTGACCTGCGGATCGAACAGGCTACGCCAAGCACGACGTACTACCCGTGGGTCTTGAATCCGGTGAGTCCCTCCGCCGCCGCGACCACGGGCGACAACTCGGTCGACAACGTCGAGCAGGTCGTCGTCGATAGCCCGGGCTCAAACTCGTATACCGTCCGCATTACGCCGGACGGTTCGCTCAGCGGCGGCAGCCAGGCCTTCTCGCTGATCATCACCGGAGCGGCGAGCATCAGCGAGACGCAGGGCGACTACACGCTGACGGTCGAGACGGTCGGACAGGGCACGGTGCAGCTCACGCCGGCGGGTGGTACGTATTCGTCCGGCACGACTGTGGATGTCGAAGCGGTGGCCGATCCTGGCTGGACGTTCGATCACTGGGAAGTCGACCTCAGCGGCTCTACGAATCCAACGTCGATTCTGATGGACGCCGACAAGACGATTCGCGCCGTATTCACACAGGATCAGTACACGCTGACCGTGAATACGGTCGGCAACGGCTCAGTAGCCAAGGACCCGGATCAAGCGACGTATACGTACGGCACGGTCGTCGACCTGACGGCCAACGCCGACACGGGTTGGTCGTTTGACCACTGGTCCGGTGATCTGTCGGGCAGCACGAACCCGGAGTCGCTCACGATCACCGGCGACATGTCCGTCACGGCGCACTTCGTGGAGGGGCAGTACACGCTCACCGTGAACACGAACGGCAACGGCTCAGTAACCAAGGACCCGGACCAGGCCACGTACACGTTCGGTACCGTCGTCGACCTGACGGCGAACGCGGATCCGGGCTGGACGTTCAGCAACTGGTCGGGCGATCTGTCCGGCAGCACCAATCCCGAATCGATCACCATCACAGGCAACATGTCGGTGACGGCCCACTTCACACAGAATCAGTACACGTTGACGGTGAACGTCACCGGTGGCGGGTTGGTCACAAAGGATCCGGACCAGGCGACGTATACGTATGGCCAAAGTGTCGACCTGACTGCCAATGCGAACACCGGCTGGGTGTTCGACCAGTGGACTGGCGATCTGACCGGCTCCACCAATCCGGACAGCGTCACGATCGACGATGACAAGACGGTGACCGCCGTCTTCACCGCGATCACGGACTGCAACGGTAACGGCGTAGAGGATGCGACCGACATTGCCGACGGGACGAGCGTTGACTGCAACGCGAACGGCGTACCCGACGAGTGCGATCTGTCGGACGTCACCAGCCTGGACTGCAACGGCAACGGCGTGCCGGATGAGTGTGAAAACGAATCCGTCGGCGGTCTGGCCGGCGCTTACTATGACAACATGGACTTCACCGGCCCGATGAAGGGACGCATCGACGCGACCGTTGACTTCCAGTGGGGCAACGGCGTGCCGTGGCCCGGCTACGGCGAAAACACGTTCAGTGTGCGCTGGACCGGATTCGTGGTTACGCCGAGCGTTGCGGGCACGTACACGTTTTACACCAACACGGATGACGGTGTGCGGCTCTGGGTTGATGGCACCCTCGTCATCGACCAGTGGGTTGATCAGGCGCCGACTGAGGTGTCCGGTACGATCACACTGGCGGCCAACAGTGCCTACGCGATTGTCATGGAGTACTACGAGAATGGCGGCGGTGCGGTGGCCGAGCTGCGCTGGCAGCCGCCGGGACAGTCGAAGGTAATCATTCCCGCGGCAAACCTGATTCCCGAGCGGGACTGCAACGCAAACGACGTGCCGGACGGCTGTGACATCTCTGCCGGCACGAGCCAGGACGTGAACGGCAACGGCGTGCCCGATGAGTGTGACCCGCAGTACACGCTGACGGTGAACGTCACCGGCGGCGGCAGCGTTGACCTTGCTCCGGCCGGCGGGACGTACCTGGTCGGCACGACGGTGCAACTCACTGCGAACGCCAATACGGGTTGGGTGTTTGACCAGTGGACCGGCGACCTGACCGGATCGACCAATCCGGACACCATCATCGTGGACGGCCACAAGACCGTCACCGCCGTGTTCGTGCAGGAGCAATACACGCTGACGGTGAACACGGTCGGCAGCGGCTCGGTGACAAAGAACCCGGATCAGGCGACGTACACGTATGGCGCCGTGGTCGATCTGACGGCGAATGCCGACGCGGGTTGGACGTTCGACCACTGGTCCGGCGATTTGTCGGGCAGCACCAATCCCGAGTCGATAATGATCACCGGGGACATGTCTGTCACGGCACACTTCACACAGGATCAGTACACGCTGACGCTCAGCACGGTCGGAAGCGGTTCGATCGCGGCAGACCCGGATCAGGCGACGTACACGTACGGAACCGTTGTTGATCTCACGGCGAACGCCGCTGTGGGCTGGTCGTTCGATCATTGGTCGGGCGATCTGACCGGCAGCACGAACCCGGATTCGATCACGATTACGGGCAACATGTCGGTAACGGCACACTTCACTCAGGACCAGTACACGCTGACGGTAAGTACCGTGGGTAGCGGTTCGGTCACGAAGAATCCTGATCAGGCCACGTATACATACGGTACGGTCGTGGGTCTGACGGCGAATGCGGATACCGGCTGGACATTCAGTAACTGGTCGGGCGATTTGACCGGCAGCACGAACCCCGACTCCATCACGATCACGGGCAACATGTCGGTCACGGCGCATTTCACACAGGACCAGTACACCCTGACGGTGACGACCGTCGGCAACGGCTCGGTCAGCAAGGACCCGGATCAGGCGACGTACACGTATGGTGCGGTCGTCGATCTGGCCGCGAACGCCGACCCCGGCTGGACGTTCAGTCACTGGTCGGGCGATCTGACGAGCAGTACGAATCCTGATTCGATCACGATCACCGGCGACATGTCGGTGACGGCGCATTTCACCCAAGATCAGTACACGTTGTCGGTCAACACGGTCGGTAACGGCTCGGTAATCAAGGATCCCGATCAGGCCACGTATACGTACGGCACGGTCGTCGACCTGACTGCGAACGCCGACGCCGGCTGGGCCTTCAGCCATTGGACCGGCGATCTGACCGGCAGCACGAATCCGGGCTCGATCACAATCACTGGTGATATGTCGGTCACCGCCCACTTCACGCAGGACCAGTACACGCTGACGGTAAGTACGGTTGGCAACGGTTCGGTCGATAAGGACCCGGACCAGGCGACGTACACGTACGGTGCTATCGTCGATCTGACGGCAAATGCCGATCCCGGCTGGACGTTCAGCAGCTGGTCGGGCGATCTGACCGGCAGCACGAATCCGGACTCGATCACAATCACCGGCGACATGTCGGTGACGGCACACTTCACCGAGGATCAATACACACTGACGGTGAACACCGTCGGTAGCGGTTCGGTGACGGCCGATCCGGACCAGGCGACGTACACCTACGGCTCGGTCGTCGACCTGACGGCTCTGGCCGACCTGGGCTGGACGTTCGACCAATGGTCGGGCGATCTGAGCGGC
>JANQFV010000019.1 GCA_028277645.1 Phycisphaerae bacterium | reverse complement strand
ATCGTCGACCTCCTTGTCGTCGACAACAGCGTGTACTACAGATTGACACCGCGCAACCCGTACAAGCGCCGAACATTGATCTATCAAACAGAGCCTAGGCCAGTGAGTAGAGGAGCGGGTGAACGCGTGAAAGATGAACTGAACGCCGAATCCGTGGTCCATCCGACGAGTGTGTCGAAGCGCAAATCCGTTACCAAGAAGACTCGTTTCGAGGTGTTCAAGCGAGATTCGTTCACCTGCCAGTACTGTGGCAGGAAAGCGCCAGATGTTCTGCTCGTTGTTGATCACATCGAGCCGGTCGCCAAAGGCGGCACGAACGACTTCCTAAACTTGATCACTGCATGCGCGGAATGCAACTCCGGCAAGTCCGATCGGCGATTGGACGATACGACTGTGCTGGACGTTCAGCGTCAGCAACTCGAAGAACTGCAACAGCGCAGAGAGCAGATTGAGATGATCTTCCAGTGGCGGCAAGGGCTGCTCGAATTGGACAACGAGATCATCGCGAGACTCTCTGCCTGGTGGTCGAAGCTCGTTCGTGGATTCCGCCTAAATGAGAATGGCGTCAAGGGCTTGAAACGACTTGTTAAGAAGTTCGAGGTGGGCGAAATCACCGTGGCAATGCAGATTGCGGCGGACCAGTACTTGGAGTACGACGAGAACGGCCCTACGCAAGATGCTGTCGAGATAGCGTGGGAGAAAGTTGGAGGTATTTGCAGGAACAGGCGCCGCCAAAAAGACCAACCGAATGAGCGGCGACTCTACTACGTTCGCGGAATCCTCAATAACCGACTTGACTACCTAGACGCCGACTTAGCAATTCACCTTCTTCAACGAGCCCATACTGCGGGGGCAACATTGGAGAGCTTGGAATTGCACGCGAAAACGGTGACAAGTTGGACGGACTGGCGCAGGGATATAGAGAGCTTCGGATCCGCGCAGGACGACGTATCAGAGGATTGCAACATGCCCGGCGATTGCTTAGGAACGGTCACTTAGCGCTATCGCCGCGTCATGCCGACCGACTGGGAGGTCGGTCCCTTACCCAACCTCCCCCTGGGTAGGGGGAGGTGTTTGAGGGGGGTTGCCTAGTACGGATAAATCAACGCCAGCAGGCGGGCGTCTTCTGTGTCCACGTCGCCGTCGGCGTTGATGTCGAGGGCGTCGATGCAGCCTTGCGTGGTGACGTTCTCCGGGCCCTGCAGGCACTCGGTCAGGCCGACGAAGTCGGGGACATCGACGTATCCATCGCCGTCGTAATCGCCCAGGGCGCCTGCGGGCAGCGGCGCGTTGGGATCACCGGCGAAGTCACGGTACATCAGCACCCAGAACAGGTAATCGGCGAGCGTTACGTAGCCGTCGCCGTCGAAGTCGGCGCCGGCATCGTACGCCGCGTCGCCTTCGCAGCTCGGGTAGTGCGTGCGGAAGACGGCGATGTCGTCGCCGTCCATGTCGCCGTCACCGTCGAGATCGCCGGGACCGCCGAGGATTTCGCCGTAGATAGCGACATCGTCGAGGTGCCAGCCGGAGAACGTCGCCGAACTGTCCGTCGGGCCCATGCCCCAGCGGAGGTAGACGGTCGGCTGATCGTCGGCGACCGTGGAGATGTCGTACGTCTGGAGCGACCACTCGAGATCGTTGATGTTGATAACGTCGTTTTCCCAGACGGTGGACCAGTCGGTACCGTTGCGCGAGATCTCGATGGTGGCGTGGTCGAACAGTGACTGCTCGACGCCCAGCCAGCGCTGGAACCGCAGTTCAGTGTTAATCGCGAGCGTCAGGTCCAGCGCGTTCGTAGTCAGGTAGTTGGGTGGGTCGATGTTGTCCTCGTAATTGCCGGCGAGGTTATATCCGTAGATGAAGTCGCCGGTGTGTGCGAACGGCGGATCGAAGCCAACACCCTGCGATACGCCGAACTCCCAGAGGCCTTCGGTGGCCCAGTTTGGATCCGTGTCGAGCGGGAAGCTGAGCATGGGCAGCACACCGCCCATCTGGATCGAAACGGTGGCGGTGTTCGACTGGAACACGCCGTCGTCGACGCGGAAGTCGAACGCGTCGGTACCGGTGTAAGCAATGTCGGGGATGAAGCGGACGATGTTGCCGCCGCCGAAAAAGTCGTATGGCAGGTCGCCTGATGTGACGGCCGTGCCGTCGCCGCGGTCGATGAGCAGGCCGTGATCGGGCAGCGTCAACAGCGTGTAGACGAGTGGGTCATCATTAGGATCGCTCGCGCCGAGCGTGACGTCACCCCACGCGAACTTGCCGAGACCGACGGTCTGGTCGAACGCCATTGGTGCATCGGCGCTATACAGCTCGATATCGTCTACGAACCAGTCGTCGATTGCGGAACTGCCGGTTGAGGAGTTGGAAAAGCGCAGCCGGAAGTTCTCATGGTGCGCGTCGGCGGGCAACGCGATGTCCTCGAGCGCGAAATCAGTCATGTCCGGGCCGTCGCCGTCGTAGCGCACCAGTTCGACCCACGCTTCAGAGTTGTTGAGGTACTCGACCCAGAGGTCCTCGCCGGCGTCCGGGCTCTCGCCGTTGCCGGTGCGCTCCCAGTAGAACCGTACGTGAATGTTGGCGAAGGTAGAGAGGTCTACCGGATAGGACTCGAGCACGTCGCCGCCGTCGGGTTCGGCATTGAACCGAGCGCAATACGGCTCGCTGGGCTTGTTCAGTCCGAGGCCCTCCGACGTCACGCCGTCGACGATGCTCCAGCGGAGCGGGTCGAGTTCGAGTGTACTGAACGGCTCGAAGAACGGGAGTCCGAGCACCGGTTCCACGAACGCGATCATCGTGGCGACGTTCGACGTCAGCGTGCCGTTGGTAGCACTGAAGTCGAAGCTGTCGCTACCGAAGAATCCGAGGTCGGGCGTGTAGGTGACGACGTTGCCGCTGCCAATGATTGCGTAGGGCAGGTCGCCTGCGCCGATCAGTCCGCCGTTGGGATCGGACAACGTGCCGTCGGTCGGCAGTGACAAGACGGTGTAGGTCAGCGGCAGGCTGTTGGGGTCTTCGGCCAGTAGCGTGGCATTGGCTTGCGTGTCCTGTGGCAGTGTGAACACACCGCTGAACGCGAAGGGCGTGCCGAACTCAGCGATGAACACGTCGTCGACGAACCAGTCGTCGAGCGGCAAGGAACCGGCCGAGCCCTTGGTGCGGAAGCGCAGGCGGAAGCTGTCGTGCAGCGCGGCGGCCGGCAGGTTGATCGAGGCGGAAACGTAGTTCGTGAGATCGTTGCCGTCGCCGGCGTACTGCGTGAGGATTTGCCACACACCGTTCTGGTCCTGGTATTCGACCCAGAGGTTGTCGCCGCCATCGGGGCTCTCGCCGCCGCCGGTGCGCTGCCAGGCGTAGCGCAGCTCGACGGCTGGGTAGGGCGTGAGGTCGATGAAGTGTGAGACAAGCTCATCGCGGCCAGACGGCGAGCCGTTGAGGCGCGCGGAGTAGGGCAGGCTGGGCTCGTCGATTCCGACGTCGTCGATATCGACGTTGTCAAATTGCGACCACCTGTTCGGATCGAAGTCGGTCGCGGGGAATTCGTCGTAGAAAGGCAAGTCGAGGACGGGGTCGACCTGGAGGGTTACGGTCGCGACATTGGAATCGCCGCCGTCCGGCGGAGTGCCGCCGTCGTTGGCGATGAAGTCGAATGCGTCCATGCCGATGAAGCCGCCAGTGGGCGTGTACGTGAGCGCGTTGCCGCCGCCGACGAGTGTGTAGGGTAGGTCGCCGGGCTGAATCAAGTAGTCGTTGCCGGCGTCACGTAGCTTGTACGTCGGCAGCGATGTGACGACGTACATGAGGGTCGCCGGCGGATCGGGCAGGCCATCGTCAGACGCGAGCAGCATGAAGGTCTCGGAGCGATCCTGCCCCATCACGACCGTGCGGCTTGCTGCGGACGGCGGCCGTGGGCCGCAGGAGTCGAATGTCGAGAGATCGCTGGGGAGGAAGTCGATCGGCGTGCCGCCGCCCTGCGAGAGACCCGCCAGACCGTCGTTGGCGGCGACGGCGGTCCAGACAAGCTGGATGCGGCCATCGTAGTACAGCTCAATCTGGAAGGTATTGTCATTGGCGGCGCCGTCTTCCGGAACTTCGAGCCACGTGACCGTGATGCGGTCGCTCAGCTCCTTGTAGCTGACCTGACCGCCTTCACTGGGATCGAGATCGTCAAAGAGACCCGAGACGCGCGGGTTGTCGAAGTGGTCGTCGTACGTCTCCGAGGAGTCGCTGTCGGGACCATCGAACGTGATGTTCCCGTTCGCGTTGACGTACAAGGTGTTGTACGACGTGCCATAGAGCAGCACGGAGTTGCCGCCCGAGAGCTGGATCGTGGCGGTGCCGGTGTCGTTGAGCGACAGCAGATTGCCGCCGGCGGGATCGGTCGGCAGCACGAGCGTTTCGAAGCTGCAAACGCCGTAGTAATCCACGCTGCCGTTGGGTGCGAAGAGCAGACCGGTGTTTTGGAGATCGAACGGGCTGAATTCTTCGGTGAAGTAGTCGGGGATCTCCGGCGTCGTGAATGAGTAGCAGACGCCCGCGTTATCGTCGACGGAGACGTTGCCGGCCTGGTCGACGGCTTCGATTTCGAGGAAGTAGGTAACGTTGTCCTGGAGATTGTTGAGCATGACGCTGTGCGTCGTATCGAATCCGGCGGTAATGGCGTCATCCGTCAGCGTTGCGCAATCCGTCCCGTAGCGGACGGTGACGTTGGCCAGTTCGTTGGTGTCAAATGTGACGCGGGCGCTGCGCGGCTCGATGTCAACGATTTGTACGTTACTGATCGCCGGTGGTGTGCAGTCAACCGTGGCCACGTCGGTCACAACCACATTCGTGCCACCAAATCCGTCGTCCGCGTCGATGTAGGTGCCGGTGATGGTGTCGTCCTCTGTGACGAGCAGTACGCCGGCGGAATCGACGGTGTCGATCGGAATGGTGCCAACGAACAGGGCGGTCTCCGGCCCGGTCTCAGTGAGCGTGACGATCTCACCGGCGGGTTCGGAGTTCGAGTCGATTGTGACGTCGACGGTCTGAACGGTCAGGTCATCGGTGTTGAGATCGCAATCGTTGACGGTCAGCGCAGCGATGCCCTGGCAGGGGTACTTGCCACGGTCGAGGTCGATCAGGCCGCGGGTGCTGCACTGGACGAGCAGTGGGCTGGCGACCAGCGAGAACGACTGTGGCCCGCTGGGGATGTTGTAGCCGTAGATCTCGACCAGATACGCACCTGGTGCAGGGGCATTGATGTAGACCTGCTCGATGTTGTTCGTGTGGTCGGCCTGGGTTTGCACGGCCGGGTTCGCGGGGTTGTTGGGATCTAGCGTCCAGGGGTAGTACTGCACGAGCGTGGGGCTGAAGACGCGCAGGTCGAGGTCGTTAACGAGCGCGGGAGTACTGACGGCGGGCGTACCGGGCACGTCGTCCCACGCGAGCGTTACTTTCAGTTCCGTATCGGTCGGCGAGACGATGACGAGCACCTGGACGAGCTCACCCTGGCTGATCTTCTGCTCGAAGAAGTTTCCGCTGCGCATCTGATCGATGGCGGGCACGATTCGTATGGACCCGTAGCCGGACTTGAAGTCGGGGCCGGGGTTCTCGATGTCGACCGCGGTGTGGGCGAAGATCGCCTTCAGGGTTGAGTTTCGGAAATCGGGGGCGTCGGGGTATTGCACGCGGTAGTCCTGGAGCAGCAGGGCGGCGGCACCGCAGGCCGTGGGCGAGGCCATCGACGTGCCGCACTTGCCGGTGTAACCACCGGAACTGGAGCAAGACGTTACGTCGAAGTCGTCGTTGCTCTGGCATCCGGGCGCGACGATGTCCGGCTTCATGCGGCCGTCATCGGTGGGGCCCCAACTGGTGAAGGTGGTAATCGAGTCGTTGTTCGAATTGACAGCACCGACACAGAGGTGGTTCTTGGCGCCGGCCGGCGGAGCCGTCGTGTAGTAGGTCGTGCCACAGCGGCCGCTGCTGCGCTCGTTGCCACCGGCCCAGACGATGCGGAACGGGTCTCCCAGGCTACCGCCGACGATGGCGTCGATCAGCGCACCGGTGACGCCGTAGTTGCCTTCCAAAGCGCAATCGAAGCCGTTGGGAGCGACATTGCTGCCGATCGAGTTGTTGGAGATATCGGCGCCGTATGTGTTGATGGACTCGTTGTAGTCGGCTTCGAGATCGCCAGGGTCAGAGTAGAGGAATCCCTCTTCGAGCGGTCCGCCGGTACTGAACTCGTACGACTCGATGGTTACCCCGGGGGCCATTCCGGTGTAAAGGCCGGAGCTGGCGGCGCCCGTGCCGCCGATCGTGCCGGCGACGTGCGTGGCGTGATCGCTGAGGCCGGCGCCGTCGCCGTTGCGGACGCGACCGGCGAGGTCCGCGTGTGTCGCCAGTACCCCACCGCCGTCATAGACGAGGACTTTGACGCCTGTGCCATCCAAGCCGTACGGTGGCGCTTGTGCGGTGTCGGCACCGACCAGCGCGCGGTTGCTGTTGTTCTGTTCGGAGAACTGTGGGAGGGGCGGCTCGATGTACTGGGCGATGCCCTCATCGGCGAGCAGAGCGATGGCCGAATACGGCAGATCGACAACGAGCGCGTTGATGCTGTGAATGGCAGAACGAATCGACGCGCCGTAGGACGTGACCAGCGTGCGCGCGGTCGTCATCGGGACGTCGGGGTGGAACACGACGTAGACGCCCACCAGCGGATCGCCGTGAATGAGGATCTGGCCGTCGAATTCGGCATCGAGCTTGTCGACGATCATCCAGGGCACGACCTCGTGTCGGACGAGTTCGGGGGCGAGCTTCCACGCGGGGTCGATCGGCAGAGCGACTTCCAGCGCGGACACGCCGGAGAGTTTGCCGATATCGAGGCGCGCGCCGTCTACGGCTGCGAAGTACGCGTTGTTGCCGACGTAGTTGAGCAGCTTCAGGCCGCCGGCGCGCAGGATTGCGTGCTCGTCGGTGCTGAGCGGTCCACTGAATTGCACCACGATGTGCGCGGTGGTGCTGCGGCCGTGTGCGGCGCAGAGATCGGCGATGCGTTGGGTCGTGCGGACAGGACCCTCGAAGGTCGTGTCCACGGCGCCGGAGCGCCACTGAATTGAGTCGGCGCCGGCGGTGGTTACCGCGGCGAGGATGGTCAGAGTGACCGCGACGGTTGCTGAGGTGTTCCGATTCTGCACGACGAGTCCCTCAAAACGGCGGCGGATGCAGGAGTGGCCCGCGGCAACGGTTGTTGCCTGGCGGGCGCCAGCGCGCTCGAAAACAAGCCTAACCGAGAGCGCGCAGCGCGCACACTCTCGGTCAGGCAAAAGTTACAGATTTCCGGTTCGGCGCGGCGTTCAACCGCAGCGAACTAGCTGCGGCGTCGTGCGGCGATTGCTCCCAGGGCGACCAGCAGCAGTGTGGCCGGTTCGGGGATGACGTTGATCGAGCCGTCCACGAACGTTGCCGCCGCGAAGTCGCCGGGCAGAGCCGGATCGAGCGGGAATCCTTCGGTCAGGTCCGAAAGCGTGTAGCTCAGGGACAACGACGTCAGGCCCTCTTCGATCAGGTTGAAGCTCAGCGTCGCGAGCACGATATCGTCACCGAACAGAGAGTCGCTCGGTACAAGTGCCGCCAGGTCGTCGCCATCGGGTGCGAAGACTGCGTCGAACAGCACTTCGTTGACGGCCACTGACGCCAGTGCAGCACTGGTGCCGACGGTCGCCAAATCCAGGCCCCAGCCGACGATCGCATCGGACTCCGGAATGTCAGCGACGATATCGACCGTGGTCGTGCCGAGCGCGATGTCGACGTCCTGCGCCGACGGTGAGAACTCGACAATTATCGTGGCTGATGCCGGAGCGGCGAGCACGGCGGCCAGGACCACTCCAAGAATTCTGTGCATTCTCCAATCCTCCTCACTGAACCAGGCGTTGTCGCGCTGGCGCGAGAACGCCGATGAACTCCTCGGTCGGAAGAAATACAACGGGCGTGACGCCGGCGGCGCTCACCGCCGGCGCTGGCCCGAATCTCCTCAATTACTGGCGAGCGGTTCCGGTCGTAGCCGAACCGTCCTTATTCAGTTGCGTCGCGGGCAGGGCTTCGCGGTAGCAGCGGACCCACTCGCGGTAATCCAGGAACGTGACCGTTCCGTCACCGTCGTAGTCGGCACACGCGTGGTACTCCGTCTCGCACGACGTGCGGCCGAAGGCGGCCCGGAAGATGTCGTAGTCCGTCGCATCTACGAGGCCGTCGGCATTGAGGTCCGCACAGAACGACGTGGCGACGCCGCACAGATTGAAGCGGATGAACGCGTCGCCGACGTCGGTGTTGGAACCGTCATCGTTGATGTCCCGCATCGTGACGACGACATACGCCTGCATGTCGTCCGTGAGGATCAGGTCGTCATTGCCGTACGTGCGGATACGTGTCGGGTCGTCCAGCAGGCCGTTGCCGTTGAGGTCGATCACATCGTCCTCGCGCGAGATGACGGTCTTGCCGTCGAGTACCAGCACCGCGTTCGACGCATCGTTGGACGCGTTCGTCGTACCGCCGATGATGTAGTGGCCGTTGTTGTTCGCCGCGAACAGGAAGAACGTTACGCTGAACGGCGCATCGTCGTACAACTCCGGGTTGCCGAGCGCAATTGGATCGCCGGTCTTGGCGAGTACGGCGCCGTCCCTGACGACCCAGTCCTGATTGTCGTCATTGCCGCCGCGGACCATCCAGGTACCGTCGGAGAAGATGCGACCGTAGTCGTTCGGCGACAAGGCATCGGCCGGGCTGGTAAAACCTGAGCCCGGAATAACAATGCCCTCTTGCGTCTTCACGTCGTTGTTGACGGCGAAGATCTTGTCGGTGCTGGTGTCACCTTCGAGGTCACCTTCGACCGCGTAGGTCGCACCGGTGGCGTCGACGGACAAATCCGTCGAATCAAAGTTGTCCCACGCCTCGTTCGGATCGACGCCGAGCGATCCGGATGGGATATCGACGCCTTCCTGAAGCACGACGGAGTTGCCGTTTTTCTCGAACACGAAGTAGTCGATGGCAGTGCTCAGGTCGGTATCGCCGATGAACCAGACGAATCCAGTGTTGGTTATGTTCGCTGAACCCAGGACCGAGCCGTAATTACCGCCGGTCGGCGCGGCCGCGTCACCCTCGCGGGCGATGGTCACGTACTTGTCTCCGGCGGCCTCATACTTCACCACGACCTCATCGGCGGACGTAGCACCATTCGTGTTGGTCGTGAAGGCGAAATCGCCGGCGTCGTTAATCGACAGCTTCTGATCGATGAAGCCGATCTGATCGCCGATCACGTTCGGGTCGAGTGTGGTCACACCCTCTTGCGCGAACAGGCTGCCGCCGCACTGTGAACCGACAATGATGTATTCATCAGCGGATGTGCCTTCGTCCGTGTCCGCGCTTAGGATCCACAGCCGGGTGTTCGGGCTGCGGTACGGGCGATCGAAGTTCTGCCAGGAAACACCGGGCACGCCTGGGACCGTGTTGGTCGGGTGACCGGCGATGTTGGAGTACAGACCCACCGCGAATCCGCCCAGATCGTTAACGACGGCCGTGGAGGTCGAACCGGCGTTGTTCGCCGCGTCGGGATCGACTTCCGTACCGCTGCCGGTCACAGTACCCGCAGCGATCACGGTGCCTTCTACCAGTGTGTCGACGATGATCTGGAAACTGACGATGCCGTCGATGGCCATTGCGCCGATCGCGAGCGAAACGCCGCCGCCGGTTGGCGAACCGTCGTGGCTCGCACCGCCGGTGTTGGAGACGTACGCGGTGTTGGCGTCGAGCGTGACGTCGAGGTTGACGCCGGTGGCCGGCGAGGGGCCGTTGTTGATTACATCAACCGTGTAGGTGATCTGGCCGCCGACCGGGAGCACCGGATCGGGAGCGTCGGTCAGGCCGACCTCGAGGTCGGCGGTCAGTTCGAAGAGTGTCTCTTCGGAAGCGGTGTTGTTGTCGAGCAGCGGATCATCTTCGGTGCCCGTGACTTCGCCGTTGAGTGTGACCGAGCTCTGGCTGAGGACCTGCGCAACGACGTCGAAGACGACGTTAGCACCATCCGCCATCGCGCCGATGTTCGCCGTTGCGACGCCGCCGGTGGGCGCACCGTCGTGCGTGGCGAGCGTGGACGAGATAAAGCTGGTATTGGCGTCGAGCGTGACCGTCGCCACAACACCGGTTGCATCCGATGGTCCACCATTGGTGACGGTGACCGTATAGGTCACGATGCCGTTGGGGTCATAGATCGGATCGGGCGAATCAGCGAGCTCGATGCTCAGATCGGTGCTGCTGCCGACGGAGGTGTCGTTCGTCGCATTGTTGTTGCCCGGGATCGGGTCGGCTTCGTTTGCCGACGCGACAGATGTCGTGGTGACGTCGCCGGGATTGGCGGCATCGACGACAAACTTGTATGACGTCACGCCATAGGCGGCGAGGTTGCCGATGGCGGCCGTAACGGTGCCGCCGGTGGGATCGCCCGAGTGTACTGCGATCGGATCGGAGTTGGCGCCGTCGAAGACGAGCGCGTTGTCGAGCGTGCTGACGACACTGACACCGGTGAGCGGCGTGCCGCCGTTATTGCGAACGCTGACGTTGTAGGTGATCTTGCCGGGCAGGGTGACGAGCGGGTCGGGCGAATCGGCGACAACGAGTTGCAGGTCGCCGTCCGTTCCGGCCGGGCCCTGGATCTCCAGCTTCAGCAGCATTTCAGCCTCGGTGGCACCGTTGTCGGAGACGTCGCCAACGACCCAGACGTTGAACACGCCGTTGGGATCGCGATTAGCGACGCGCAGGGCGCGGGTGCCCGCAAATGCTGACGTGCCGCTGATGCGGGCACCTGGCTCGGGGGTGCCGTCGCCGTCAATATCGATGTCGTCGACGGCCTCCGTGAGCACGAGGTCGCCGTTGACGATCAGCGCTTCGACGTTGCCGGCGTTGGGGTCGTTGACGTCCCAGACAACGGCCCAGTCGCCGGACTGGTTCATCGCGGCCATCTCGATCGAGCCGCTGACGGGTACCACACCGGCCAAATCACCTTCACGCATCGCGATTTGCCCGCTGACGACGACGATTTCGTCCGCGGAAGTGCTGGCGTCGGTGTCGCCGGTGAAGATGTACTCGCCCATGTCGTTGATGGAGAAGTAGTCGAAGTTGTCCCAGTTCTCGCCGGCCAGACCGCCAGCGGATGCTGGGACGGGCGATGCCTCGATAACGAGTCCGCCGCCGATCACGGCGACAGCGTCGTTCATGATGAGGCAGTTGTTCGCGGTTGAGGGTACGCCGGTGCCGGTTGTCTCGGCTTCGACCTCACTGATGTACAGGCCGGAGTAGGGGCTGAAACGCGTGTCGAACGAGGGCGTGGTACCCGGATCGATGAAGGCGGGCATACCGGGCAGTTCGTCACCGCCAATCCAGTGGGCCTGACCGCTACCGTCAAACAAGCCGCGGTTCGTAGAAGAGGAACTCGGTGCTTCGTTGAGACCTCCGATGAACCAGAAGTCACCGCCGGCCGTAAGACCCGGGGCGCTGGCAAACGACCAGAATAGACTGTCGAGCGGCGGTGGCGGTGAGGTGTAGCGCACCGCGACCAGCGAGGAGTTGATGAATACTGAGTCGATGCTCTGAGCATTCGGATCGGTACCGCTGGCACTGTAGCCAACGTCGCCGGTGTCGCTGAGCCCGAAGGCAAACTCCCATGACGTCTGCGTGATGCCGGCGTAGGTGCCTTCCATGAAGTAGACGCTCGGGGTGACGATGCCGTCGACCGAACCCCAGACCATGTCGCGAGCGACGCTGTTGGGATCAGTGGCGGTGAACATGAGCCCCCAGCCGCCGATGCCGTTCACTTCCGGGCCATCGATCGAGCCGACCGGTCCGAAGCCGGGCACGACGTTGGGATCGCCTTCGCGGATCACAGCGCTGGCGACCTGCGCGTGGGCGGGGACGATCCCGACCGCCACGACGCTCACAAACGCCATCAGCACGAGAGCAACTTTGCTATACCTCATTGGTTTCTCCTCCTCACCTGGCTGCTGCGTGTCCACCTCCAAAGGCGGCACCACTGGGAGCTAATTGAACGGGGCTCGCGCGCTCGATTTCGACGCGGTGCGTTCCGTAGCTCCGTGCGTTTAGGGACTACTTGCTGAGAGGGGATTGGCCGCGAGGTATCCAGAACGCCGCGCGCTCCTCTCCCATGATTGTGGAAACTCCGCTCCTGCGCGGCGACCCGGTCCAAATTGGCCACCGATCTCTGAATACTACCGCCCGCGGCGCGGGCGGAGCAAGTTAATTCCGGGAAGCGCCCTGATTCTGCGATCGCTCGTTAAGGCGTTCGATTTACGGGAGATACGACTCAAGACATCTGCTTGGTTGCGGTGCCAACGCACACCATGGAGTTACACAGCGCAAGCCTATGTGCTGCCACTTGTTACGGCCGCTTAGGACGGCTGCTCGGCGACGTGGATC
This sequence comes from Phycisphaerae bacterium, assembly GCA_028277645.1. Classification (GTDB taxonomy): domain Bacteria; phylum Planctomycetota; class Phycisphaerae; order UBA1845; family Fen-1342; genus JANQFV01. Next base: position 87,531 of record JANQFV010000019.1, on the reverse strand, counting down.
TGTTGCGCGTTGATCACGAGGGAGCCTTCGCCGCGGCGGGCGATTTCACCAGCGATCGTCACGGTGGCGAGTGGATTGAGGCCATGCTCGCCGGAGACATCGATGTGCAGTGGCTTTCCGTCAGGGTCGACGATCTGGATGGTCGCGATTTTCGCCGCCAGGGAATCGGGCGGTTCGCAACAGTAGTCCCACGGAGTCGGACAGCCGTCGCCGTGCAGTTGCTTGCAGTCCTTCATCTCGGCGTCGGCGATGAGGAACACCGCGGCGCCCTCGACGAATGGCTCGGGGCGGCCGCCGATGCGCCCGGTCACAACGACGGGACCGGTCGCCGTCGCGTCGGCCTTGATGTCGGCGACGCTGCGCGCGCCTTCAGGTGCGGTTTCCACAAACAAGTCGGTTGGTAGGCCGGCTGTTGCGGTTTCTGGATCTGGCGTCGGCGCATTCGCCTGTTGCACGGGCTGCTGCTCGCAACCGAACAGCACGACGGCAGCGAGTGTTATGGCAAATGACAGTGGCGAGCTCAACTGCAGCTTCATTGTGTTCTCCTGTTCAATGATCGTTTTGCTAGCGAGTTCAGTTTGCGCGGAGCGCTTCGGTTATGGGGAGTCGTAGACAACGGAGTGCTGGAGGAATGACGCCAACGATCGCGAGCGCGAAGCCGGCGAAGAGTCCGCCCAGCAGTACCGGTGCGTCGATCGTGAGCGCGAAGGCGCCCATCGAGAAACGCACTGCGAGATTGTTCAGCAAGACGAGCGCGACGACGGCCGCCGCGACACCGCCTGCCGATGTCGTGAGCACCGATTCCTGCAATAGGCTGATGACCAGCGCGCGGCGCGAGTAGCCGAGCGTTTGTAGGGCGCCTAGTTCGCGGACCCGGGCGGCGAATGCAGCATACATCGTGTTCAGGCCGCCGAAGAGTCCACCCAGCGCGATCAACGTCGCCGTGACCCAGATCATCGCCCGGATCGGACGGTAGAACGTCATCAGGCTGGCGTAGTATTCGCGCTCCGGAATCGCGACCAGCTCGAGGTCGAGGCGCTGGGCGCACCAGATGGAAACATCCTCGATGGTCGCGTCGGCAAGTGTGAGCACGGTACACGACAGCGTGTCGCGGCGCGTGGCGATCTGGAGATCGGTCAGCGGCGCCCAGATTTCGGCGTCCATCACGGTTTGCGGCGCAGCGAAGTGGCCGGTGATGGTCCAGGGATGGTTGTCGAACCAGATCTCGTTGCCGACGGCGAGATCGGACTCTGTCACGCCGAGCGTCGCAGCAGCGAGTTGGCCGACCATGATTTCGTATTCGCCGATACGCGGTGTGCGTCCGGCGATGATGCGCACCTGGGGGTGTACGAGAAAGGCCGTAGGAGTTACGCCGCGTACAACCGCCTGAACCTCCTCGCCGGTGGCATCACCAACACGCACGACGACGGCCATGTTGACTTCGGGTGAGACGTAGTCGACGCCGAACTCGCGCTTGATGCCGGACACGCTGGCGGCCACGAGCGTCGGAACGCTCATGTTGATCTGGCTGCGTTCAAGGCTCTCTTCGCTGCCGGCGCCGAGCAGGATGACGTTCCGCGCGTCGCTGCTGACGGTCAGGCTCCGTTCCATGCCGCGCACGAAACCGCCGGCGGCGAGCACCAGCAACACGACCAGCGCGCTGCCGAGGACGCTGGCGAACAGGCGAATCCGCGAGCGTCCCAGGTTGCGTACGGCGTAGTCGAAGGGGAGCAGGCGCATGATGTTCTCCTACACCGCACGGAAGCAAGCGACGATCTCACGCCGAGCGGCCTGCCACGCGGGTACCAGGCCGGCGAGGACGCCGACAACGGCAGCGATCAGCACACCCCAGACGAAGATCATGGGTGTCGCGTGGACTGGGATGCTGTGGCTCTCGACCGAGAGTGCCAGGCCGCTGTTCGCCAGGAACACGATCGCCGCCGTACAACCGACGAGTGCGCCGGCGCCGCTGAGCACAAGGCCCTCGGCGATGATCAGTCGGGCGATCTGGTGGTCGCGGAAGCCGAGCGTCTGGAAGACGGCGTGGGTGCTGACGCGGTCCTGCACGGACAGCACGATGGCGTTGCCCACCAGCGCGAGCACCGCCGCGAGACAGCCCCAGCTCAGCCAGCGCATGAAGCCGACGATCTCGATTACGTCGTTTGCTGCGCGGGCCACGAACGCCTTCTCGGCGCTGGTGGACGTCGGCTCCTGAGCGGCGGCGAACTCGCCGTCGATTGCCGTCGCGACCGTGTCGAGCTGGCTCGGGTCGCTCACGCGGACGTTGAACTGTGTGACGATGCCGCCGGAGCGACTCCCCGACGCAAATTGCAGGAAGTCGAGGTGCACGTAGGCGACGTTCTGATCCTGCGGTTCGTCTGAGCGGATCACGCCGGCGACGTAGGCGGTGATGCCGGCGGCCTCGAATCGGTCGCCGACCTTCAGCCCGCGCCGCGTGGCGAGGGTCTCACCGAGCAGGGCGGCGTCGCTGCGGCGTTCCCAATCAGTCAGCGAGCCGGCGACGATCTCGAACTCGGGTGCGAAGCCACGGAGGAATTCGTCGCGCGGCACGCCGCGGAACGTCACAACGTCGAGGCTGGTGCGGCAATTGCTCACGACGATCTTGATCGGCACGACGGCTTCGACGCCGGGCAGGCGGCGGATCTGCTGTTCGTACGACTGCGGCATAAGACTCGAGTACGGGCAGTAGCGGTCCTTGCGGTACACGACGAGCGTCGTGTCGTCCACCTGTACCTTCGTGGCGGCCTCGACGCCGGCCTGGATCGCCTGCACGGCCGCGAAGAGAAACATCGCGACGGTCACACCCGCGATGGTGAGCAGGCTGCGCGTACGGGCGCGCAGAACCTGGCGCAGGACGAGCGGGATGAACCGGGGGGCGATCATGGCGCCACCTCGGAAGGCGCAGCCAGCTCGTGTGCCTCGACGAGCCGGCCCTTCTCCAGGTGCAGCGTGCAGCTGGCGTAGTCGGCACAGTGCGTGTCATGCGTGACCATGACGAGCGTCTTGTCGAGCTCTTCGTTCAGCCGCGTGAGCAGAGCCATGACGGACTTGGCGCTGCTCGCGTCGAGATCACCGGTTGGTTCATCCGCGACGACGATGGTCGGGTCGGTGACGATGGCGCGGGCGATGGCGGTACGCTGTTCCTGCCCGCCGGAGAGCTGGCGCGGAAAGTGCCCATGCCGGTCGGCGATGCCCACCAGGTCGAGCGCGAGAGAGACCTTGCGGTGGCGCTCCTTGCGACTCAGGGCGTGGAGCAGCAACGGCAGCTCTACGTTCTCATACGCCGTGAGCGTCGGGACGAGGTTGTAGAGCTGGAAGATGTAGCCGATGTACGTACTGCGCCAGGCGGCGAGTTGTCCGCGGCTGAGCGCGCTCAGGTCGTGACTATCGATCGTCAGCGTGCCGCTGGTGGGGCGATCGATACCGGCGATGAGGTTGAGCAGCGTGGTCTTGCCGCTGCCGGACGGCCCCATTAGCGCGAGAAACTCGCCGCGCTCGACGTCAAGGTCCAGGTCGGCCAGTGGTGTGATGGTCGTCTCGCCCTTGGTGTATGAGCGAGTGAGCTGGCGACATTTGATTAATGGCATATCTGCACTCCACGTGTCATGGTGACGAGGTTGAGTCTGTTCATTCCTCGATCAGCCGGATGCGCCGACCGTCGGTGAGGTCAGCCGGCGGCGCGAGCACGACACGATCGCCGGGCAGTAGACCTTCCGTGACGACGACCCAGTCGTTTGTCGTTTGTCGCCCGACCGTCACTGCCCGCCGCCGTGCTTTCTGTGTGACCTGGTCCGCGAGCCAGACATGCGCCTGTCCGGCGTGATCGACGATGGCGGATTGGGGTACGAAGAGGCGTTCCGGGGCGGTGGTGCCATCCGCCGGTTGCGCTTCGGCAATAGAGAGGAAGCGTGCCCGGGCGAGCATCTCAGGTTTGATCTCGGGCGTCGGAGCCTCGATGGCCACTTTCACCTGCAAGGTGTTCTTCTGGATGTCGGCTTCATTAACGACGCGGGTCACCTCGCCGCGGTACACGCGGTCGGGCAGCACGTCCACGATGACCTCCGCGGGCTGTCCGACACCGACCTTCGCGGCGTCGACCAGCGGAATGTCGACACGGACCTGGAGCTTCTTCGGGTCGTAGATGCGGACGATCTGGGCCGAGCGCGGATTGTCTGAGCCGAGCATGACCTTCGAGCCTGGCTCGACGAGCGGCACCATCGCAACGCCGGCAACGGGCGCGCGGACTTCCATGCGCTCCAGGCGCAGGGCGGCTTCGTCGTGCAGCGCGCGCGCTGATGCGACCGCGGCTTCCGCTTGCTGCACGCGGGCGCGGGCGTCGGCCAGCGCGCGTGTGTCGGCGATGCGGAGTTCCAGGTTCTCCTGGGCTGCAGTGACTTCCGCTTCGAGCATCTGGATCTGGGCTTCGAGCACGGGCTTGTGTCGTCGCGTGGTTTCGACCTGTGCCCGCTGCGTCTCGTAGTCCTGGCGGGCGCGGATTAGCTCGATCTCGCTGGACTGGCCGCTTTCGTGCAGCGGAATCACCCGCTCGTACTCCGCCTTGAGATAGACGGCGCGCGCCTCCTCGCGGGCGAGTTCGGCTGGCCAGCGTTCGAGCGCGGCGCGTTTCTCGACGAGCTCGGCCTGCGCAGTGTGCAGCGCACGCGTCAGCTCGGTGGGGTGGTCCCAGTTCGTCTGTGCTTCGTCCAGCGCAGCACGGGCGGCGGACAGTGACGCTTCGCGCTCGGCGAGCACAGCCTCCGCGTGGGCGAGCGCGATCTGCGCGTCTTCGGCGACAAGCCGCGCGACGGCCTGCCCCGCCTCGACGGGTTGCCCTTCGAGCACTAGCAGCTCTTCGACGACGCCGTTCGCCAGCGCGGAGATCGCGATCGGGAACGGATCGGGCTCGACCCAGCCGGGGGCCTGCACGACGACGGAGCCCTCCGGTTGCGCGGCGGTGTCTGATTTGACCAGCACCGGCGCGACGCGCACAGGTGTCGCGGGCCACAAAGCGTCGCCGGCTGCGAAGACGAGCAGACCCACGGTTGTCAGCAAGATCGCTCCGGGCAGAAGCACACGCGTGCGCCAGCGGCGCTTCGGTGGCGGGATCGTCTCCGCCGCAGCGGGCGCGGCTTGACCCGGCGCATTGCGCGCAAGCGCGGACAAGTCTGTGGCGGTCATTGGACTCAACTCCAGTTCTGCTTGCCGGTGAAGTCACAACGAAGCGCGCGGCGGGTTTGCGGCGCACAGCGATGACAACGGTGGCGTTCGCGCGGGGGAGCGCGGGGTTAGCAGATTCGCGGAGGGCGGAAGAGTGACGTGCTCAGCACGTCGGGCGGCGGGAGGTCACTGGGGCCGGCAACAACGCCGACCGGTTTGAGATCGAAGCCCAGGCCGGGAGTCTCCGGCGGCGGGCAGGGGAGCTTGCCGGACGCGCAGGGTGCGGGACAGCCCGGCGGGCAATCGCAGGGGCCGCGGCTGTGATGCGTGGGTTGATCGGGCTCGGGTGCGGGAATCGTCAGACACTCTTGCTGTTCGGGCGTGCAGCAGCAGCGCGCTTCACGCTCCGACTCCACGTTGCCACTGTCCGATCCGCAGCACGCGGACGCGCAGTCGCCGGTTACGCAGGGCAACAGGCCACGCGGGGCCGATAGCAGCGCGACGGCGATGAGCATCGCCACGAGTTGAAGACGTTGAACGGCCATCTGTCCTTGATTAACCCATCGGTCAGATAGGTGATTCCCGGTCAATCAACTTCTATTGTAGAAGGCGCGTCACGCCGGGGCAATTCTGCCGGAAACGTCGTTCAGGCTCTTGTCCGACCTGCTGTTTATCGGTCTTCGGCACCGCGGAGCAGTCGGCGGACTGCGGCGGCGACGCGCACGCCGACCTGATCTTCCTCGTCGATCACGATCTCCGCACCCGCGAGAATGAGCTCCCAGCGATATACGTGGTAGCGCGCCCGGGCGATCACGGGCGTCGACGGCGCGAGCGCCCGAACACCCGCGATGATCTGTCGCGCCGCAGATGGATCGGGCACGGTGACCACGACCGCGCGGGCGTGCTCGACGTGAAGGTGTTCCAGCACTTCGTGATGGGTCGCGTCGCCGGTGAAGACCTGCAAGCCGTAGTCGCGCGCGATGTCTCCGGACTTTCGGCGGAGCTCGACCACGACGATTCGCGACTTGTGGCGCGTGAGCAGTGCCTCGGCGACGCGTCGACCCGCCGGGCCGAAGCCGATGAGCACGACGTGGTCGTGGAGTGACGATACGGATTCGGACGCCTCGGGCGCCTGTGGGGTGGACGTCGGCGCGCCGCGCGTACTCAGCCGGCGGGCAAGCGTCGCGAGCGCGGGGGCGGCTGCCACGAGATAGGGCGTGAGGAACAGCGTACCGATGGTCGCAGCGATGACGAGCTTGAAGAGGTCGGCGTCGATCAACTCGTTCTCACGCGCGATCTCGGCCAGCACGAAGGAGAACTCGCCGACCTGGGCGAGGCATACGCCAGTGGCGACGGCGTGCGCGATCGTCGAACGGAAGATCAGTGCTACGCCGGTGACGATCGCGGACTTGCCGATGACGATCGCGGCGACGACGACGAGCACCAGTGGCCAGTGCTGCCACGTCCAGGCCGGGTCGGCGAGCGTGCCGATCGCGCTGAAGAAGAGCGTGACGAACAGTGTGCGCAGTGAGGAGACGTCGCCGCGGATCTGCGCCGCGTACGGCGACTCGGCCAGCAACATGCCGGCGATGAACGGGCCGAGCGCGGCGGACAGACCGAGCTGGTGCGCGGCCCAGGCCGCGCCTACCGCGGTGATCATCGCGAGCAGGATGGGCAGCTCGCGGTTGCGGGCGGCTTCGTCTGTGCCGAGCAGCCGCGGAACGACGTACTTGAGCAACACGTAGAGGACGCCCGCCATCAGCACTGCGGCGAGCAGCGCGCGGGTGACCTCCCACGCGACATCCGCCCGCGAGCCCTCGCGGCTCATCATCGAGACCGCGATCACGAGGGGCACGACCGCGATGTCCTGGAGCAGGAGGATGCCGAGCGCGTTGCGGCCATAGATGCCGTCGATCTCGGAGCGCGCGATCAGCAGACGCAGCACGCAGGCGGTGCTGCTCAGCGCGATGATGGCACCGATCGCGACCGCGGGTCGTGTGTCGAGCCCGCAGGTGTTCGCGACACCCGCCGCGAGCGCGCCGGTCGCGAGCACCTGCAGTGTGCCGCCGCCGAGCGCGATGGGGCCGATGGTGCGCAGCCGTTGCCAGGAGAATTCGAGCCCGATGGTGAACAGGAGGAGTGCGACGCCGAGCTCGGCGATCTTGACGACGGCCTCATGGTTGGGCATCCAGTTCAGCGCATTTGGCCCGACCAGCATTCCGGCCAGCAGGTACCCCAAAAGCGCGCTCTGCTTCAGCCGCTCGCACAACGTGCCCAGCACGAGTGCGGCGGACAGCAGAATCAGCACATCGAGTAGCGCGGTCCAGAGGTCCATGGGGTTCCGAAGAGCTACGGCGGCAGTCACCAGCGACGGGGCGCGATGCACCGAACAACGCAGCCATTGTCACCGATCCGCGGCATCATGGCCACCGGGTGCCTATTGTGCGCGCAACCGGCCGCGCAGGCGCAGACTACGACCACTGCGATCTGTTATACTCGCGGTGTAACGCAAGTCGGGGAAGAGGGCACATTGTGTCGAAGTCGGATCAGCCCACGCGCGCGATCGGCGACTCGTCAGATGAGGCACGGGTAGTTCGCGTGCTGGACGGGTTTCTGAACAGGCGCGCGGCAGGCGCCGCGGTGCGCGAGGAAGATCTGCTGGCAGCGCATCCGCACCTGGCTGACGAGCTGCGGCAGCACCTGCAGTTGATCCAGCACCTGCGCCCGGGGCGTGAGCACGTCGCTGAACTTCTGAGACGGGGGATACTGCGCCCGCGGCCAGACGATCCGTCGCGCACGCTGTTGGGGGACTTCGAGATTGACTCGGTCGTGGGCGAGGGGGGCATGGGAATCGTGCTCAAGGCTCGTGACCCAAGACTCGACCGTACAGTGGCGCTGAAGGTGCTGCGGCCGGAGATGGGGCGTGATCCGCTGTGCGTGGCGCGGTTTGAGCGCGAAGCGCGGTCGGCGGGCGGTCTGCAACACCCGAACGTGGTTACGGTCTATGGCGTGGGTAGTGCTGGGGGTGGGCACTACATCGCGATGGAGTTTGTGGATGGGCCGAGCCTGGCGGAACTGCTCCGCGCACGCGGGCCGTTGCCGGCGGAGTTCGTGCGGCGCCTGTTCAAGCAGATTCTGCTAGGTCTGGCCGCCGCGCACCGGGCGGATCTGATTCACCGGGACGTGAAATCGTCCAACGTGCTGCTGGCCAGCGCTGCGAGCGCATCGGTGCAGCCGGGTGACGATGAAGACGGCGCGGGTGATCAACTGATCGCAAAGATCGCGGACTTTGGGCTGGCGCGGGTGCGCTCGGCGCAGACGCAGCTCACGATCGGCGATTCGATTCTGGGCACGCCGGAGTATATGAGCCCCGAGCAGGCTCGCGGGGACGCGGAGATCGACCACCGGACCGACCTGTATTCAGCCGGCGTAGTGTTGTACGAGATGCTGACGGGGCGGACACCGTTTAAGGCCGGCACGCCGACGGCGACGATTCGGCGGATATTGGATGAGGAGCCGGCGGATCCGCGCGTGTTCGTCGGCGATGTGGACCCATACCTGACGAGTGTTGCTCTGCGCCTGATCGCCAAGTCGTCGGAAGACCGCTTTCGAACCGCAAATGAGGCCGTGGCGGCTCTCACTTGCGGCTATCACGATCGTCGACCACTGGTGCGGAGAATTCGAGCGCTGGCGACCGTGATCCTAGTCCTGTGCGTTGCGACCGTGGGCGGCTGGTGGGGCGCGTTGCAACTGGTTCCCATCGACCGGGTTCGGCGCTCGCCCGGCAACGAGCGCGTGATGGAAGCGCACCGACCGGTGCTGGGTTGGAGACCGTTGCACCGCGTCACGAGCGGGATCTTCTCTGACGTAGCCTTGCTGTTCGACTACGACCGCGACAGCTACCCCGACGTGTGTGCCGCGATCGATCTAGGCGATGCGCCACCCGAGGTCATTGTTTGTTCACCTTCCGGAAACGTGCTCTGGCGTCAACGCGTGACCATGCCCGTGGTCGAGCAGCCCGATGGTACGGAAACCCCCGTCGACGTCATGATCGGGCACCTGCACCGCGCCGACACGGACGGAGTTCCCAGGGGCGTTGAGCTATTTGCTGTGTTAAACGAGAGGCTTGGGCCGCGCTCGTGGCTCTGTTCGATCAGGCCGACCCAAAAGGTCTTGGACGCTGCCATGAAGACGTGGAGCCATGAGCCGCTCGGACACATCCAGTCGATCGCGATCGCCCACCGCCCGCTGTCTGATGCCGATGACACGTACAGTGTGTTGTCGTACGCGATGGCGAATGTGGATACTACTCGGTATGCCGCTGCTGACACGCGAGACAACAGGATGCCACTCTGTAACCTCGACTGGACATGCGTTCCATGTGTCTCCCTTCACCGCCCCACGCTCGAGGTTGAACACGCTAAGCAGCACTCGATCATCTTCGATGTGCCGGTGCGCGAGGCGGCCCAGGCCCGTGTCATCGACACAACGTCCCCGCCGGTGATCGGCGAACGACATTTCAGGGATGAGCAGGAGGCGGGACTGGAGCAGGTGCTTGTGGTCGGCGAAATGCGATTCGAAGGTGGGCAGGACACCGGAGAGGACACGCGCATCATCGTTACCCTGGAGCACCATTCGCGCGCGCGGGCCCGGGGATCCTGGCGCGTGTGCCTCGCTGGAACGCTCAGCCTCATCGACTGCCAGCCCGCCATCGCGCCGGTTGACTCCCCGTGGACTTCAGATGAAATCGCTTCCCGTTGGCGACGAGTTCTGCAAAACTAGGAATGGGGCGGCACAGCTTGGTTTGCCCCGCCCGCTCGCGCCCGCCGGGTGCCCTCGCACCCGGCAGGCGCACGCAGGCTCTGCGGCACGAATGTCGCCCGCGCATCAGCGCCGTCGCAGCACGGAGAACGACAGCACAAGCATCGTCCAGAGCGTTGCCGGTTCCGGAGTGATCGTGATTGTGAGTATCCCGGAATTCTCGTAACCCAGGTCGTAAACACTGAATTTGAGAGGCTGCCCATCCCCCAGCCAAGGTAGGCCGTATCGATGAGTCGGGCTCAGCGTGTGTATGAACCACTCATTTGGGTCGGGCACATCATCTCCGTCGACGTCAACGAAGCCAAGCCAGTCTAGCGAGGTATCGTTGATCTGCACGTCCAGCAACCCGGGGTACCCCGGGTAGTCCTCCAGCCAAGGCTCGTCGGGCTCCGGTTCATACCACTCGGCGTCGCATATGTGGATGCTGTCGCGATACCAAACCCCTTCTACCTCGATCCAGTACTGCTGTCCTGCCTGAAGGGGTGAAGACCAGACTCCGTGGCTGGGATCCCAGGGAGGCGTAATGTGATCGGTATTACTGGTATCGAGCAGTAATGTCTCTGCCAGCGTAGCTGCTGGCGCTAGAACAAGCACAATCAGTGAGGATACCGCTGCCGAAACCATCCTGAACGAACGCATACTCATTCTCACTCTCCTGATGAAAGGACTGCAACGCTAAATGCGGGCCCCGGGTTCCGCCTCCCAGGCGTAATTTCCCGGCGCGCCGCCCTCAATAGGTGCCGTCTTCGTGCCCGGCCACGGCACAAGGCGGCTTCGTGCTTCGAATCTCGTCTCCAAATCGTGCTCGGCTTCTGCGCAATGCTACGCCAGCGCGGATGGGACATCTTTATCGTCTGCGGCTGCGCATCCACTGCACACCGTCTGTGAAGACGTCAACTAGCGTCGAATCTAACAAGAATGCACCGCCAAAATCACTATTAGCCCCTGGCTGTGACAGAGGACGGAGCAGAACGGAATGATCGAGGCGCCGCGGCGCCAGCGACCTATGATCGCGTCAAAAACGCCGTAACCGAGACCAGCAGCCCGCGGAGGGACTTGAGTCCGCGGTGGCAGATCATGTAGGTGGCGTCTTCGGTCTTGCCGAGCCGTTGTGCGATCTCGGCGAACGGGATGCCCTGGATGAAACGCCAGTGGAGGATGTCCCGCTGTGCTGCCGGAAGACGGGCCAGGCTCGACATCACCGCCGCTACAGCCTCGGAGCGGGCAACGATATTGCTGGGGGTCGTGTCGCTGGCGGCGAGTTGCAGAACGAGATCTGGGTACGAGTCGCTGGGGGTGGCGCCGAGATCGATCTCGCGGGCAATGTCCCGCTTCTGGCGGTGGAGCCCGCGCTCGATGTCACGTAGCTGATTGAGGGCGACCGTCTCCACCCACTTGTAGAAATGGCCGGCGGTTTCGAACTGGGGCGTCTGAGGCGCGGCTGGCACATCGTCGGATCGTGGGTCGGCTTCGTTGGTCGGGCAACAGGTCTGAAATGCAATCACGTAGGCCCTCTGGAGCACGTCGTCGGCGTCCACGCGATGAACCAGCGCGGCGGAACGGGCGCGGGTGACGGTTCTGTGCAGCGTGTCGTGGCAGCGCACGATCAGCCGCTGGAGAGCGTCTGCGTCTCCAGCGGCTGCGAGCCGAGCATCGTTGTCCTGCCCCGCACTGTCCACACTGACATCATCAGAGATTGCCGGGCGAATCGCCAGTGCGTCGCGAGGAATGCTTCACTACTGCATAACCCAAATCCCCGCGGGGATCAGCAGCCAGAGGAGGCCTTTGGCGAGGAAGAAAAGGAAGCCGGCCTGGACGGTTCGTTTGGCGATTTGTTTGGCTCTCGTGGTCATGGTCGTTGTTTCCTTTCTTGTAGCGGCTCTTGCTAGCCGGTCACGCTCGACGTTGTCTGCACATTCACCATATGCGGGGCCACTGACGGCTGGTGATTGCGGCGGCGCAGTCTGGGGATCAGCATCGGCACGCGGCGGCGGTATTCGGCGTAGTCATTGCCGTGGTAGCGGATCAGGTCGCGCTCTTCGAGTTGGATCGCGACCAGGATGTAGGCCGACGACATCAACGCGAACACGAAATGGGCTGCGGTCATCGTCGGCGTCGCCCACATCACCAGGAACCAGCCGATGTACAACGGGTGCCGCACGAGCTTGTACAGCCCCGGCGTGACGAACTTCAGCTCCGTGTACGGCTTGCCCAGCAGGTACAGCGTCACCTGGCGCAGGCCGAGCAGGTCGAAATGGTTGATCAGAAACGTCGACACCAGAACCGTGAGCCAACCAAGGGCGAACAGGCTCCAGAGGACGATCTGGGCGGCGAAGCTCTCGACCTGCCAGATCGTGCCGCCCATCGGTCGCCAGAGCCAGAACATCATCAGTAGCGCGATGTTGGTGGCGAGCACGTACGTGCTACGCTCAGCGGGCTGGGGGATGTACTGCGTCCACCAGCGCTTGAACGCCGGCCGGGCCATCACGCTGTGCTGAAGTGCGAATAGGGTGAACAGGCCCAGGTTGATGACCAGAGCCAGCCAGAGCGGGCCGGTCGCCGGCCCGTCGAGCCTCGTCGGCACGAGGAAGTTGCCGATGAACCCGACGGCGTAGGCGAACACACCGAGGAAGAAGATGTAGCTCGCGACGCCGTAGGCGAAGATTGCGATACGGCGGCTCCACGGGGCGTTGATTGTGATGGGGAGTTTGGTGTTGTGGTTCGTTGCGGGCGGTGAGATTATGGATGTGCAGAAATGCCTCGACATAGGTGACCTGCATGACGTTGTCAGCGTCGATCATGGAACGCCAGCGATCACCGATGTCGGCGTCGATCAAGCGCCAGACGTCGCCGCCGTGTCGTTCGAGCAGATCGCGGAGCGCATCGGTATCGCTCGTGACAGCCCGTTGCAGGGGTGTCTTCTCGGTAGGCATCGGCTCGTGCCCTGGAAATGTCCTTCGACCAAGTGTGATGGTAGGCAGGCAGCGCGGCCGCGTCTACGAACCGCGGAGAATCAGCACGCCACCGGCGAGAATCAGCACGCCGGAGACGCCGAGTGCGAATCTGCGCTCCGATAGGCGGTCGTGTAGCATCATGCCGAGCAGCGCGCCGACCATCGATGAAGGCAACAGCCAGGCGGCGGCCAGCAGCACCTGCGCGGTGAGCAGCCCCTCGTTTACGTAGGTAATTCCACGCAATCCGGTCATCGTGAGGAAATAACACAGCAGCGTAGCGCGAAATACACCCTTGGGTAGTCGGCAGCTCTTGAGAAACACGATGATGGGCGGTCCGCCGGTGCCGAAGAGCCCGCCTAGCACGCCGGCGATGAAGCCGACGGGGATCGTCCAGAGAAGACGTGGTCCTGAAGTGCGTTGTGTGGTAGACGACGGCACGGCTACGGGAGTGCGTTTGCCGAGCTCCGTGTAGAGAAACCACGAACCGGACAGCAGCACGACCAGTCCCAACGCGCGTTTCAGCCAGTCGACGTTGCCGCCGGCGAGCCAGAGTGTTCCGAGCCAGAGTCCTGCGAAAGTCGTCGGGAGCGCGATGAGCACAAGCTTGAATTGAGCCTGCCGCCAATTGCGCGCGAGAACCCACACTTCCGTTACGCACGTGAGAATCAGCAGGGTGGCGACCACGCCAGCCAGATCAGGCAGCACCAGCGCGAGCAGTGCGACCGAGAACATGCCGGCGCCGAAGCCGACGGTGGCGTAGATGAGCTGCGCGCCGAGCATAACGACGGCGCTGATGATGAAGCTGGTTGTGTCGGGAAAGAGCTCCGGCATCGAGGGGCAGTGTAGCCGGTGCGGGCGGGAAGGCAGAACCCCGGCGCACGGCATCAGTCGCCGCGCGCCGGGTTGGGTGTTCGTGTGTCTACGGACGCAGCAGCAGCGTGTGCGCGTGCGGGCTGCGGAGTTTGTTCAGCGGGCCACGCAGTGTCAGCACGTCTGCAGGTGCGAGCATACGCTTCGCAATGTGGAACTGCCGGTCGACGGTGAGCTTGCTTTCGTCGAGCGACACGGTCTGCACGAGTTTGCCCCAGTCGCCGGTGAGCTTCTCGACCTGGCTGGGTAGGGCGTCGACCGTCCACTTCTCCGGCCACGTGATGGTGAGCTTGATGTGCTCGTCGAAGGCGCCGGCCAGCCACGCCGGCGTGCGTCGCTCGGCCGCGGCCAACGGGATCGACACGACGCTGGCGGCGGCCCCGCCGCCGGCGAGTTTGAGCTGGTATGCCTCTCCGAGCTTGTCGCAGGCGTCCGATGACTTGATTTTCGCCGTGACGCGAAGTTCGTCGTCGGAAAGCGCGGTCACGGTGAAGTCCTTGACCGTTGCTCCCGGCAATGCATTACGAACGATCGAGTTGATTTTGCTCTTTTGCTGGCTGCTGGTGCGCAGACGCTCGGGTGAGACGAAGAGCCCTGAAACAGCGATTTCGACTTCGCCCGCAAATTTCCCGTCGCCGTCGAGCTCGATGTCGCCGACGATGTGGCAACGGCTCTTGTCTGCGTTCGCGAAGGGCGGCAGCGCGTGATGGCGGAGCTCGTCGCCGTCGAACCACAGCGCGTTGTGGCCGGCCCAACGCGTGTCGCGGATGATGCGTCCGCGCTGGGCATTCCAGAACTCGAGGCCGTCATCAGTCGCAAGCACGAGTACGTACGCCGCGATCATGCCGAGCTGCGGCGCCTCGTGCAGGAAGACGTGGTCGGCAGCGATAATCCCCGACTGAATCTTGACGCCTGCGGCGCGGACCAGCGCGAGGTACAAACATGCTGCCTCGCGCGGTAATCCGTAGCCACTCTGCATCACGGTCGAGGCTGGGCGCGGCAGCGCCGGTCGCCAGTCCACCGGAAACGCGACGAAGTTAAAGGTCTCTTCGAGCGATTCCTGAATCGCACGCAGCTTCTCGGAATCCGAGTCGGCGTCCGCGGTCCACTCAACGGCGAGTTTCTCGATCAGCTTGTCATCGTCGACCGACGCGTCGAGCGAACAAAGCAGGTTCTTGAACCAGGCGGTGCTCTCGCCGGCTGTTGAGAAGGCCAGTCGCGGAGCTTTAGCCTGCCAGGGCGGCGACTGCGGTTCACGCGGCTGCGCGGGAAGGTCCTTTACGGTCCAGCGGATAGTCTCGGCGTTTCCGTTCTTGTCCCTCGCCCCCGTCGGCGAGCAATGTATCGCCGCAAAGCTTACGGCGACGTCCTCTGGCGCAGTGATGCTCACGATGCGTTTGCCGATGGGATACTGATCGTCGAGGCGCACGTCAGCCGCGGGCGGCGAGCGCGTGCCGGCCTTGCTCGTAATGCGATACTCGAGCTCGAGCACGCAGCCCGGCTCGACCCCCGGCATGACGATCAGGTGCTGGCGCACATCGGCAAACGCCGGCCAGCCGGCGGAGGCGCCCGGCGAGACTTCGACGTGGGCGTAGTCGGTCGCTTCGCGATAGGTGCCGTCTGGACGTTTCGTGCGGGCGACCAGTACGTCGAGCTTGTCATTCGCCACGTTGTACGTGATGCGCGGATCACAGAACGCGTCATACGTGCGATCGCTGTTCAGGCGAACGTGCTTCTTCTCGTGGAAGACCGTCGAGCCGTCGTCGTTAAGGGTCCAGTGCTGCTCCCACAGCTCGATGACGGCATCCGGTTTGGTGTTGTCGAACGACGCCTGGAGCGGGCCGGCGTGCGAAGTTGCCGCACAACCGAAGTTGAGCGTCACGATGCTCAGCGACACCAGTAGCGAGGTGGCCAGGCGCGGACACCGCGCGTGACGGATTGCAGCGTTCATGGTTCTATCCTTGCGCACGGGCACCCTCCAGCTCACATTCGATGATCAGGTCGCTTAGTTCTTCGAACTTCTCGATAACTTCCTTGTAGTTCTCGTACTCGTCCGGCGGGATCAACCAGCGCTTGACCTGGAAATCGCAGGTGTAGCGCAACCCGGACGACGTCTGCTCGAGCTCGAACTTCAACGCCGCCGATGGGCCGTCAATCTCGACGGACTCCGGCAGGTCGACCGGCGTCCAATCGGCGGGTAGCTCGATCGTTTCTTCGATCAGCGCTTGCCGTGACGCGAGCAGAGCCACGCCGTACTGGCGGTCGTCATTCGACGCGTGTGAGCCGAACAGGTCGTACAGTGCGCGGTCGCCGAAGACCGTTTGCATCATCGGCAGGCTGAAGTAGCGGCGTTGACCGCTGCCGAGCGCATAGCCTGTCGCCTGATAGTCGGTCTCAATGTTGAGCGGCCCCGAGAAGTCGACGGGGTCCATGCAGCGCAGGTTCTTGTGGACAGCGTTTGTGCTCAGGCGGCGGAACGTGCGGTCGAAGAATGATGTGCGCTCGGCGGGATGCAGCCCGGACAGCGTGCGGCGAAGGCGCCCTTCGGGCGCGCCGACCGCGACGAAGTGCAGCTCGCCGTTGAGGTCGTTGTTTGGGCCGATGGTCGACGTCGACTTCCAGTGGGCACGATTGTCTTCCGGCGGGAAGTAGTCCGACTGGGCTAGGTCCATGCCTTCGGGCAGGCCGTAAACGACGTGCTGGAGCGGCTCCAGCTTCGACCAATTGTCGCGGCTCTTGGGCATCCAGGTCGGATCGAGCAACTCGAGCGAACCGTCCGGCCAGCGGATGCAGGTCACGGCGTGGTTGAATTGGTCCGCCGGCACGCGGTCGACGCGCTGTCGCGCCATCGTCATCACGAGGAACGACTCGTAGCCGGCGACACGCAGGAACGTCACGAGCAGACCGGCCTTGTCCTTGCAGACGCCGCAGCGGTCGTGAAACGTCTCGATACTGTCGTGAATGGTGTAGCCCTCGCACATGCCGCGGCTGGTGCCGGCGTAGCGAATATTCTCGGCGACCCAGTGGTTGAGGGCGGTGTAACGCTCTTCGTCCGTTTCCAGACCGTCAATGATGGCGTGGACGGTCTCGCGGATGGCGTCGTCGGCTTCGAAGTGTGGCTCACTGACTTCGTAAAGCCAGCGGGCCTTGTCGTTCCACGTCGGCAGCGTCGCGAGGAGAAGCTTGGTCTCGACGTTGGGCCACGGCTCCATTCGCGGCTCGCTGCTGACCGGCTCGATGTTTTCCTTGACGAACGTGTAGGTCGTGTGCTCGTCGTCGAACATGACGGTCGTGCGCAGCTCGCCGTTGTAGACGCCGTACTGCAGCGGCTTGTCCTTCGGTAGCTTCACGGAGTAGCGCTTCTCGATTATGGGCACTGACGACCAGAAGTGCGCCTCGTCGTGCCAGTGACCGGGCACCGGCGGCTGGAGGACCGCGCCGTAGGCGTTGCGCTCGTTGGGCGTCGGCTCGGCCAGATACGCGACGTTGAAGCCGGTCATCTCGGTGATGGTCTCGATCGCGTCGCCGATGTGCAGGCGCGGTAGATCGATCAGGTACTGGTCGGATGGCCAGAAGATGCCATAAGCGGTTTGTGGCTGTTGCGCCTTGTCGTCCAGGGGCACTTCGTACAGTTCGCCGTCGGCGCGGTAGATGCGGATGGTGATCAGGTCGAGTCGGTTCGTATGGGGGTCGAAGGGGAAGCGTTGGACGGCGTGACTACGGACCCCGCTATCGGTAAGAATCTTGGTGACCTTATGCTCGCGGGCGGTACCGATCCCGTTTGGCCGCACTCGGACGTCTTTCCAATCGACCACGGCAACAACGTCCGAATCGTAGTCGTCGGCGTCGATCGCCTCGATCCGGGCGCGCATTGCCTCCGGATCATCTTCGGCCGCTGCGGGCAGGCCGAACGTCCCCCCGGCTAGAACAAGGACCCATAAGAGTGTGGCGAGATTCCGCGGTGGCATTTTCTTCTCCGTTTCTCGGCTCAGCCCCCCGTACACAACATGGAACGCCCGGGAGTGCGGGTCCGATCAGTCTACCCGAGACGGGGCTGGGAACGCAAAGGCCGGAAGCGGTTTCGGCTGGATCACCCGGCGAACACGGATCAGGACGGGTACTCTGTTGCCAAACTCCGCTTGCCTCTTTAGTTGAGAGCGCTATACTCAAATCCATCAGTATCGACACCAGTTCGGGTTGATGAAATCCAGTGGACACTTTCGCGGGTAACTTGGCTCGCCGCGAGATCACCACTGCGCGAACGGCTGAAGGTTCAGTTTTGGAACAGTTCGCGAGACGCGCCGCTGTCCGTGACGCACGGTCGGCGATTTCGCGCGTGTCCATTCGATGGACGCCACCGCGACGATGCAAGTGAGGTGCAGCATGCGATTGGGTAGAGCCGCCGCCTATGCCGTGTTCGCTACGGCCCATCTGGCCGAGCACGGCAACGGGACGCCGATCCAGGGGCGAGATATTGCTGACGCGTGCGGGATTCCGTCCGGGCACTTGTTGAAGATCCTTCAGCAACTGGTGCGCGCGCAGATTCTGAGCAGCGAACGTGGGCCGGCGGGTGGCTTTGTGCTCCGCAAGGCAGCCGGCGACATCACGTTGCTCGAGATCGTCGAAGCGATCGACGGTCCGATCAGCGGCGATCTGCTGCTGCGCAACGTGGCGACCGGTAAGGAGGCGGCGCGGTCGCGGCTCGAGAACACGTGCCAGGATGTTGCCCAGTACGCGCGCGACCTGTTGGGTAGCACACGCGTCGCGGAGTTGCTGAACGGCCAAAGCGGCTGAACAGTCGTTCTCAACGCACGCCAGTGCCAGTACGATCCTGATCTGTCTTCCGCAGACGTGATAGTCCTGGCTCATGCACCAGTTCCTTCTGCGCCGAGAGCCCAGACGACGCTTCGCACATAATCGCGCGCGCTGTGGCGCGAGCCTTGCTGTACGCTGCGCGCTGCTGAGCGCGACTATCCTCTCCGTGTTAGGCGGATGCGTGTTCTGGCAAGCGCCGCCACCAACAGACGAGCAGCTTGCCGTCGGACTGGTCGTCATGTATCCTGGCGCGTTCAACAGCCAGTGGGAAATGCAGTCGTTCTATGAAGGTCTGCTGGCGGCGGGGCGGCCCGAGGCCATCCAGATCATGCCCTGGGGAGACCACCTCGAACAATGGGCCGCGCCGGACGGCTTCTACGACAAGCTGCAAGCCTGGTCAGAGCAGGAGGCCCAGCGTATCGCGGCGTATCGTGCGGACCACCCCGGCGCTCCGGTGACGCTGCTCGGCTACTCAAGTGGAGCGCTAACCGCCATCCTCGTTACCGAACGGTTGCCGGCGGACGTCACTGTGGAGCGTGTGATCCTGATGAGCGCCGGCGTCGCGCATGACTACGACCTGCAAGCGATGCTCGAGCGCGTCACGCAGCACGTGATCGTCTATTGGTCACCCGTGGACGCGCTTGCCGTCGAGCTCGTCGGCGATCTGGGTACCATCGACGGGGCATACGAATCACCCGCAGCCCGCATTGGTTTCACGACCGAACACGAGAAGCTGCTGCACATCTCCTGGGAGCCGGGCATGGTCGCCAACGGGAATAGCGGCGATCACCTGGACTACCTGCGCAGCCCGGCGTGGATTCGCGATACCGTCGCGCCCTGGATCGCCACCCGCGACGACGACCTACCCGAGTGATACCGTCAATGGCGTGCCGCGCACGCACGGCGGGCACGCGACGTTGCCGCCACGTGCCCGCGTATGTGCGCCGTCCTGCCGTCGTTGCCCGTTACGGACAGATGATCGGCAGCGGGTTCGTCGTCAGCAGGTTGACGAACGGATTGATGTCGTCGAAACCGACGGAACCATTGCCGTTGACGTCGGCGTTTTCACCGGTGCCGTCGCAGTAGTTGCCGTTCAACAAGGCGTCGACAAAGGCGTTGATGTCACCGAAGTCGATCACGCCATCGCAGTTCGCGTCGCCGCGGCAGATGCAGGCACCCGGACCGCAGACGGTGAAGTCACCCTTGTAGTAGCCGCCACCAGCGACACACGAAGCGAAATCCGTGATCGAGCACACGCCGGCCGTGCAGCACGCACCGGTCGGAATCTGGGGTTCGAGCGACTCGATCCAAGCCGTGATCGCATCGATGTCATCGCCAAAGTCATCCTGGCTGATCGGGAACGACGTGCCCAGGAAGAGCGAGCCGTAAACCACGCCGGGACTCAAACCGCCCGACTCGTCGACCGCCGTGAGCGGATCGTCGTCGTCCACGCTGAACACGATGCCGAAGGCGGCGGCCGTGCCATCCGGATTGGGGATGTTCACGAACTCGAACGCGTCGATGTCCGTCGACTCGGCCAGGCCCAGGTGGATCGCCTCGTCGATGATCTGCACCGGACCGAACGGCGTGACCTGATAGATACCGCCCGGATCGAGCGTCAGGTTGGCCTCGTGGTCAGGCGAGAAGTACCAAACCGGGCACGCGTACGTGCTGCGAACGATGTCGAGCGAGTCGACGTCATCATCCTCTTCTTCACCGGCATCCGGATTCGGTTCGAGGCTGTCGTGGACGTCCTTCTCGTTGGCGAACGGGTACACGCTCCCGATCACATACGGTATCGGACCGAGCAGGTCGACACCGATGACCTCGTCCGCGGCTGCGGTCATGCCGTACAGACCGCCTGCGGGGGACGGAGCCGTCACCGGAACGTTGCCGGCCGGCCAACCCGGCGCCTGATCATCGTCGAACGAGATCAGCAGGTGGTCCGGCGTGTGGATGCAGGGCGAGCTGATGCCCGGAATCGGCGTGCTCAATTGATCCGGCGGAATCCACTGCAACTCGTACAGGTCGAGATCGATCTGGTCGTGTCCATCGAGATCAAAGTACTCGTAGTAGTCCTGGATGCTACCACTGCCGACCGGGACGGCCGTCGCGAGCGCCGCATCCGGGGCATCCGGGAACGGGTCGCTGCTGAAGATGAAGAAATCATCCTTGAAGCCATCGCGACCCGGCGGATCAACGGACAGGCTCTTCCACCAGTAGACGTCGCCCGGATCGAAGCCTTCGTCGCCGTCCATGAACGGATCAGACAGTTCGCGGTCGCTGCCGATATCGACGGAGAACTCGAGCGCGTAGCCGTCGTCGGTCGGGACTTCGCAGGCGTCATCGATGCCATTGGCGTTCGCGTCGCCGAGGCAGATGCCACCCGGAGTGGGGAATCCACCGGCAGCCCAGCAAGCGAACGGGCCCATGATGGCGCACGAACCGTCAGGCAGGCAGCACGCGATCGTCTGCTGCTGCTCGCATGCATCGTCGACACCGTTGCCGTCTCCGTCGCCCAGGCAGACGCCACCGGGCGGCGGGAAACCGAGGAAGGCGCAATCGCCGATCGGGACGAGTTGGCACGTGCCGTCGGTCAAGCAGCAGGGTTCGAGGTCGAGATCCTCGCAGGCGTCGTCGATCCCGTTGCTGTTACCGTCACCGAGGCAGAGGCCGCCCGGCGGGACGTAGCCGCCCGAGGCGAAGCACTGGCTGGTCGTCGTATAGACGCAGAACCCGCTCGGGAGGCAACAGGCGACCTCACCGGCCGGGCAATCGACGTTTCCACAATCTGTGCCGGCGCCCTGGGGTTGGCCGCCGGCGTTGATACAGTCGTCGGGTTTCATCTCCGTACACGAGCCGTCGGGGAAGCAACAGGCTTCGTCGAACTGGGCGGCGGCCGTCGCCGCAAGGGTCAGGCTCAGCGCGATAGCCGGAATCAAGACGTACGTTGTTCGCGTTCTCATGATCTGCACTCCTTCAGTCATGGCGTCGATCGGGACGATGATCGAACTCCCTTCGGTGATGCCCGAACCCGCGTCGGGTTACGGTGGAATAGACGGGGTTGTGGGCGATCTGACAGAGGTTGTTGCATTTTCGTGACAAAACTCACCGGCGTCGGGTTTCCCTTGTGAGGGCGGCGACGTTCGGCGAGAATTGTGGGCATGAGCGACTCCGACACCACTCGGGTAACACTGTTGCTGCGCCTTCGGGATCGGGGTGACGCTCTGAGCTGGGAAGAGTTCCACGACCGCTATGGGCAGTTGCTCTATCGCTATGCCCGGGTGCGGGGCGCTGGGCACGCGGACGCCGAGGACGTCGTGCAGGAAGTTGAGATGTATCTGTTCAAGGCGTTGGGCGGCTTTGAGTATGATGCTCGTAAGGGGCGTTTTCGCAGTTACTTACGGGCTGCGGTCATACACGCGCTGGGTCGCCGGGCGAACCGGCAGGCCCGCCAGCCGGCGGTTCTGGACCCGCAGAAGTTCGACCATGTGTCGTCCGAAAAAGAGGCCACCGCCGACGCGCGCTGGGAGCGCGAGTGGCAGCTTAACCGCTTGCGGTGGGCCATGCGTCGGATCGCGGGAGAGTTCGAGAGCAAGACACTCCAGGCGTTCGAGCAGCACGTGCTAGCGGGACGGGCGGTGGATGACGTCGCCGCTGAGCTCGAGATGGGGAAGTCGAGCATCTATCAGGCAAAAAGCCGTGTGCTGAAAGCACTTAAGGGCCGTTTGGCGGAAGCGGACCCGGATGGGGATCTATGAGCGGCCTCCGCATCGGTTGATGACCGGTGGCGCTGGGCTGCGACAAGTTTCGTGTCAGATTCGGCAGTGGGGCGTCTACGTTCCGAATAGGGGCAACGGACTGGATCGGATGCAATGCGGGTGACCTGTCCAAGTTGCGCTGCAACCGCTGAACTCCGCGATGGGGAGTGCGGCTCGTGCCCCGGGTGCGGGCAAACGCTGGGTGACGCACAGACTGCCCCAGCACCCGGGGCCGCGGGTCACACGCACGCTACTGAGGTCATCCGCGAGCACGGCGAGCACACGGCGGAGACCGCGGGAGAGCCCGACGGCGCTCTGATTGCTGATCTGCGGGATGCGTTCGGATTCGACGAAGGGCTCGACGTCCATGGCGTGGAGGCGTCAGAACGCAGCCGAACCGGGTTCGAGTCGGTCCTGGCATCGGCAGCGCGGGCACCGGCCTCGCGGCTGGGGGATTTCGAAATCGTCGAAGAACTCGGCCGAGGCGGCATGGGAATTGTCTACCGCGCCCGGCAGGTGTCGCTCGATCGGGTCGTGGCGCTGAAGGTGCTGCCAGGCTACGCGCGGCACGGTCAGATGGCGGTGCAGCGTTTTCGCGCGGAGGCACAGGCGGCGGCGCGCGTGCACCACACGAACATCGTTCCAGTCTACGGCCAAGGCGAGCAGGACGGCTGCTTCTACTACGCGATGGAGTTGATCGACGGCGTGGGGCTCGATCAGGTTATTCGAAGCCGGCCGGACCTGCTGAGTTCGACGCGGGCGCGGAGCCGGAGTGGCGGGAACAGCTCAACAGGGTGGCGGTTCACGTCGCGGGGCGCGCGGGCGGGGAGCGCTTCGTCGCACATTGTGGCCGACACGCCGAGCGCGGATGACCGTGGTACTGCTGAACCGACTAGCGCCGATGACGCCGCGCACTGGACACGGGCCGACTTCCGCTACCTGGCAGCGCTGGTGGCAGACGTCGCGGATGGATTGGAATGCGCGCATCAGCAGGGCGTGATTCATCGTGATGTCAAGCCGCACAACATTATGCTCGGCAACGACGGTCGGCTGTACCTGACGGACTTCGGTCTGGCGCGACTGACAGATTCGCCGCACCTGACACAGAGCGGCGAGGTGCTCGGCACCCCGGCGTACCTCTCGCCCGAACAGGTGCGCGGTGATACGCGGCAGATCGAGGGGGCGACCGACATCTACTCCCTGGGTGTCACGCTCTACGAGTTGCTGACGCGGCGGAAGCCGTTCGATGGTGAGAATCGCGCGCAGATCATGCACGACATCGTCCACCGCGACCCGATCCCGCCGCGGCGGGTGAATCCCCAGGTACCGATCGACCTGGAGACGGTCTGTTTGCGGGCATTGAGCAAGGAGCCGGGTCAACGGCATGTGACGGCCGGCGAACTTGCCGAGGACCTGCGACGCTTCGCGGATGGGCGACCGATCCTGTCGAGACGGGCCGGGCCGATCGAGAAGACGGTCAAGTGGGTACGCCGACACAAGGCGCTGTCGGTGGCGATCGGCGGCGCGGCAGCAGTGTTGTTGTTGTCGTTGGCACTGACCTGGAGCGTCAGTGCCGCACAGCGCCGCGAAGGGCTGGGTCTGCTGCGTGACGCTTACGAGCAACTGGCCTTCGTCAACTATCGCGAGCCGGGGCTGGTGTGGGACGATATTGAACGCGCGGCGGGCCTGGGAGCACCGGAGCGCGAGCTGCACGTTGTGCGCGGTCTGGCGCTGATTGGGCGGCTCGAATGGCCGGCGGCGATCGAGGCGCTCGAACAGGCGATCGCGATAAACCCGCACGACTTGCGACCACGCTACATGCTGGCGTGGGTGCTCGGCGAAGACGAACAGAACGCGCTGGCACTGGAGCGGCTCGCGGAGGCGGAGTCGCGCGGGCCTCCGACCACGGCTGACGAGTGGTTCTTCCGCGGTCTGGCGCTGCACTTCGACCAGCCGGACGAAGCGGTGGTTTCGTATCGTCGCGCGAACGAGCTACGGGCCGGTGCAGCAGGGTTTTACCCGCAGGCCCTGTTGCACTTGGCGCGGGCACGGAACCAGCAGCTTTACGTAACGCGGAAGCCGGAGTCATTTGCTGATGCCGTGTCGAGCCTGGAACTGCTCGCGGACAACGGCTACTACGAGGCATATCCGCACTACCTGCTGTCGATCGCGCACCGGCTCACGGCCGAGATCTATCGCGGGAGCGTAGGAACGCGGGGCGACATTGCGGATGAGTATTTCGCGCAGGCGCTCGATTGGGCGCGCCGCGGTCAGGAGCTTGTCGCTGACGATGAGCGCTGCATCACGGCGGAAGCCGAGGCGCTCGAGAGCCTGGGGCTCTACGAGGAAGCGATCGCTGCCCGAACGCGCGCCATCGCGCACGCGCCACACGACCTGCAGGCTTGGGAGGGGCATCACTACCGCTGGCGGCTGCGCTATTGGACGGGCGACTACGAAGGAGCACTAGCCGATCTGGACGCGTGCGCGGGCTACGATGAAAACGACCCGTTTTACGAGCACGTGTATCCCGCCTGGGTCCTGGCGGCGATGGGCGAAACGGACGCCGCACATGATCACGCCGCCGCGCTCCTGGACGAGCATCCCGGTGTCGCGTGGGCCGTGATCTGGTCGGCGACCTGCCTGCGGCTGACGGGTGCGGCGGCCGAGGCGGAGCTGCTGCTGGAGCACTGGCAGGACGGCGTTGAATATCACGTCGGTCTGACGCCGCCGCAGGACGAAGCGTGGCTGCGGGCGCTCTACGGCCTGTGTCGGGGCCAACGGGACGTGACCGCGCTCGAAACGCTCGCAGATGAGGTTGCGGCACCATGGAAGTTATGGGGGGAAGCGTACTTCCATGTGGCGGCGCTGAATTGGGCGGCCGGCGAGCAAGAGCTTGCGGTAGAGCAGATGCGTGAGGCTTATCGGGCATTCGATGGAGAGCAGCGCTACACGTACCAAGCGCTGGCCCTGCTCGGGTTCTGGACAGAAAAGCGTGCCGGACAGCACTGAGCGGGAGTATGATAAAGGCGGGTGTCGAAGGTGCGCGCGCTGGGATGCGGGCCTGCGACGCCGTCGCAAGTCCACGGAGACGAGGCGATGAGAAGCTCGGCCACACACAGGCCGTTTCGCGAGTTGCGGAACGTGTTCGGGATCGCATTGTTGATCTGGTTCTCGCTCGGGTTGTCCGGGCCGGGGGCGCTCGCGTCTCCGCCGTGGATTCCGTTGCCGGCGCCGGTGTACACGTTCGACGTCAACTCGCCGAATGTGATCGATGGCACCTACAACGCGCGAGATGGATTGTTTGAGGGCACGTCGGTCTTGCCGGGCACTGCACTCGGTCTGAACGATATCGAGGACGACATCGACGCGCTGGCGTTTCCGGCGATGATGCCGATCGCGGGTGACTCGATTGCCGTGCTGTTTTCCGTCAGTCGCAGCACGCAGGGCGCCGTCGGTCCTGATCCGCTGCTCGTGCAACTCGGTGTGCCGTTCAATGCCGGGGACCAGGCGTTTCGTGGCCAGGCAGCGGGCGATCAGTTCATGAGCACGACGCTGCGGGGTCTGGACGGGACGACGAAGACGCGCGGCCGCAGCTCGAACAACACGCTGGTGCGGAACAACTTCAACGAGGGCGGTACGTCGTTCTCGGCCGATCCGCCGTCGCACGCACAAGACAATGCCGGTGCTGCCAGCGAGGACAACGTGAACGGCACGTCGCAGACTTCTGCGAAGGCCGGGCGTGATCCGGTGATCGAGATGGTGTACTTCTCGCTGTCGCGCTTCTCGCCGTCGTTGCTGACGTTGCCGGGCGGCAGCGTGCCGAGTGGTGCGCACGTGTTCTTCAATCCGTTCCCGCTGGATCCGTTCGAACCCACCGAAACACAGATGTACGCCCAGTCGGGCGCTCTGTTCCTCATGCAGCAGGACGACATCGACGGTCTGGTCGTGTTGGACGGCAATATGCCGGGCGTCTACGACCAGGGTGATGTGATCCTCTTCTCGCTCGCACCGGGCTCGCCGTCGCTGGGGCAAATCCCCGGCGCCAGTCCTGATGCACCCGCCGCGGACGTCTACATCGTCGAGTATGGGTTTCCGCCGTCGACGTTCATGCGCGCGGATGAACTCGGGCTGGGCGCGCTGGGCGACAATGTCGACGCGCTGGATTTCATCGTCTGCAATGACGCGGTCATTTGCGCTGAGGAGCATGGGATTCGTTCGTTCCCCGGCGATATGAACTGCGATCACGTCGTGGACTTCGCTGACATCAACCCGTTTGTGTTGGCGCTGGTGGACGGCCCGGCCATCTACTCGGCCGTGTTTCCGGACTGCAACTGGTATAACGCGGACATCGACGGCGATACGACTGTGGGCTTTGGCGACATCAACCCGTTTGTGGCCCTATTGATACCGTGATACTGATATCGCCCGACGGCAGTACCGCTCCTCTCGCGGGCCGGTGTCCGGCGGTTCGTCTCATAATGCCGAATCGGGGTGCTTTTTCGTTGATTATGCACCTGGGTCCGACGAATAATGAGTGGGTGAAAGACCCATGCGCTGAGTCCCCCAACGGAGGTCGACAATGAGATTTGCAAAGCTCGCCGGCGCTCTGGCTGCGGCTGCGTTGCTGTGTACGCCGGTTCTGGCGGAAGAGGTTGTGGTCCAGAACGATTCGCTCATCGCCGGCGGCGATGGGATCATCCTGCCCGGCTTTGTGGCGGGCGAATCGGCCGCCGCGTGGCTGACCGCGCCGTGCGACGGCGACATCGTGGCGATTCAGATCTTCTGGCGGTCGTTCTTTGGTGGTGAGCCGCAGACGTTGGGTGACGCCATTCGCGTATATCAGGCAGGCACGTTTCCGACGCCGGGACCGCTCTACATCAACAATGTATCGCCGTTTCAACCGATGGAGCTGCTCGGTCCCGTGCTCAGCGACAATTACCTGAATGAGTTTCGCTACATGGATGAACAAAGCTCGATACCGATTCAGGTGCCGGTCTCCGAAGGCGAAGTGTTCGTGGTCTCGTTCACGTTTCTGGACACGCCGCCGGCGCTTGGTCCGAGTGTCGTCACAGATGCAGACGGATGTCAGCCGGGCAAGAACGCGGTGCAGACTTCGGGCGGTTCGTGGGCTGATCTTTGCTCGTTCGGTGCCTCGGGCGACTTCTTCATTCGCGCGGTCATCGATTGTCAGGAAGCGACCGGTGCCTGCTGTCACGCGACGGGTATCTGTGACGGCGACGTCGAGGCCGGCGACTGCGCGCTGTTCGGCGACGTGTTCTACGAAGGGATGACCTGCGGCGAAATCACCTGCACCGCGCGCGGCGCGTGCTGCATTGGTGCGGGCTGCCTGCAACTGACGACCGAAGCGCAGTGCATTGTAGCCAGCGGCACGTACGCCGGCGATGGCACGGACTGCGACAACGATGTCTGTGTGCCGGGCGCGTGCTGTGATCCGGCGACCGGGAACTGCTCGCTGATCGCGGGCTTTGAATGCACGGCGCAGGGCGGCACGTTCCTCGGACCGGGCTCGAGTTGTGATCCAAACCCATGTCCGCAGCCGGTCGGCGCCTGTTGTGTCGGTACGATCTGTTTCGGCGGACAGACGCAGGCGCAATGCGACAGCGTGAGCGGCACGTGGATGGGATCGCAAACCGAATGTGACCCGGATCCGTGCGCCGGTCCGCAGCCCTGCCCGGGCGATGCCAACTGTGACGGGCAGGTGGACTTCGGCGACATCAACGGGTTTGTAGGGGCGCTCGTGGACGGAATCTACTGCGATGGTACGGGCGACAACGCCGACGTCGACGGTAACGGCAGCGTGGGGTTTGAGGACATCAACCCGTTCGTGGATTTGCTGACGACGAACCCGCTGCCGATCGCGTGCCCGTAGACGCCGTCTGTAACAGCGTGCAACAAACTGAATCGCCATCCGCAGGTCGGTGGGTTGCACCCACCGACCTGTGTTCGTATCGGCGCCGGCGCGCAGATTGAGCTTGGATTTCACGCCGAAGTGCGCTAGGTTGACATAGCGAGCGTGCGGTGGCGGCATCGGCCGAACCACTGCGGGCCACGCTGTCGGCGGCACGCAAGAATCGTCGATTCTCGCGGACACGATGGTGGTGAGCGGCGGCGCGTTTGCGACGGGGGAGAGATGGGACTTTGACAGTTTCGCCGATGGACACGGCGCATCACGGGTGACCGTGATGTTCACACTGGGGACGGAGGTCACGTACACGCTGACCGGGAAGGTCAGCGCATTCGATCGAGCTTTGGCCGACGTGGCCCTGCTGGGCAGCGCGGGCGAGATATTTGGTGTGCACGCGACGGGCCCCGCCGAGACGCTGCCGGTGAACGGGGCCGGGACGTTGGGCGCCGGCGACTACACGCTGGAAGTGTCTGCCGAGGGCACGACGTTCGGCGGCTCATTTGTGTCCGAGTACGCGTTCGGAGAGTATGTGATCGTGTTCGCGGTGGTGCCGACGGTGTGCCAGCGCAACTGCGGCGACGTAGATGGCACCGGCGGACCGATCGACCTGATCGACTTCGCGGGTCTGCAGGATTGCTTTGGCGAGTCGCCGACCGTCTCGCACGACTATCGGTGCGCGGACTTGGCCGTGGATCAGTTGATTGATTATACTGATTATACGGTGTTCGATCAGATCATGGGCACGATACCGACGGACCCGCCGCCGAGTTGTCTTTAGCCCCCGAGGATGATGTAGCGCGAGGGAGACGAACGTGCAATACCTCTTCTGCAGGCACCAGGTCGCGGATTACGCTAAGTGGCGGCAGGTCTTCGATTCTCATCTGGCCGCACAGAACGAATCGGGGTTACACGTGTTGTACGCGCTGCACGATAACGGCGACCCACCCACGGTTGTGATGCTCTTCCGCGTGAGCGACATGGAGAAGGCGCACGCGTTCATGAACGCGCCGGAAGCGGCCGAAGCCGCCCGCGAGTCAGGTGTAATCGGCACACCGGAGGTGATGATATTGACAGACTGAAACACGGACGCCGCAGCCGAACTGCCGCGGCGTCGCGTGCGTCAGCGTTGTAGCTATGCGAGTGGTTCCAACGTTCGGCGGGGCACCGCGTCAGAAGCCACCGTCGAAGACATAGCGCCCGGCCGCGTTGTCCT
Organism: Phycisphaerae bacterium; assembly: GCA_028277645.1. Lineage (GTDB taxonomy): Bacteria > Planctomycetota > Phycisphaerae > UBA1845 > Fen-1342 > JANQFV01. The sequence continues at coordinate 57,993 of JANQFV010000019.1, read as the reverse complement.
TGCGCAAGGACAGATTGCCGGACTTAAGTTCGCCGTTGCGCAGGCGGATTTCGTAGGGCACGTACCAGCCGACGTACTCGCCGGACTGGAACGGCTCGCCGATGCTCATGAGTTCGAGGCCCGCGACCTGCGCCTTGAGTCCGTCCGGCAATTGGTCAATGGGGGCGAACTTCAGGACCTCATCCCAGTCTTCGATCTGGCAGGCGGTGAAGACCGCGGTGGCGACTTCGTGCGGAGTCATGCGGGCGTACTTGTCGTTGTCGGGCAGAATCTCCGCGTCGACCGCGCTGAATGCGCCCGGCGGCGCGCGCAGGGTGAACAGGTCGTCGGACAGCGGGACGTTGTACGCGATGTCCGTGATCTCGAGTACGCGGACGTTGCCGCGATCGGTGTGAACGGCCACCGTCAGACCCAGCAGATGGTGCGTTTGGGCGTCGAAGCGGTAAACGCGGAGGTTGTCGGACGCGTTGATCGTCTTGTTCCGGGTGTAGTCATTCGTGAAATCGCCCTGGGCCTTGGCCTCTACCGTGACGACGAGCACCGCATCGCCGGCGGCGTCGAGGTTCTGCTCGACCTGCGTCTCCCAACCGAGTTCATCTGCCAGGCGGAGCTGGGTGTCGAGCACGCGGTGGACGTCGAGCAGGTCAAGCATCCAGTTCACGTAACCCGTGTCGGGGCCGCCGCGGGAAACGAGACCCTCAGGATGGGCGGGTGTCTGCACAAACAGGGTGGAGGCGGCACCGTCCATGACGGTGACGCGTCCCGGTTTCTCAACACGCCAGCGAGGCGGCGGGCCAAAGTCCTTCCACAGGTCGTGCGCGACGAAGTCGGCGCCGAGATCGACCTGTTCGAAGTTGTCATGCCCGTTGGTACGGGCCCGGATTTGCATGTGGACTGATTGCAGATGGCTGGCGGCGTCGATGGCGGCGCGGAAGATGGCCGCGGCAGATGCCTGTGTGGCGCTGCCGCCGAGCCAGGGGAGTGCGATTAATACGACGGCTGCCGCCAAACCGGCGACGCCGATGAGTCCGTAGCGATTACGCATGGCTTTGCTCCTAAGTGCGAACGCCTGTCGCCGCACGATCTGGTCCATCACCGCGGGCGCAAACGGAGAGTCCGATTGCAAAGCGGCGCGGTTGTGCAGTCGGGTTCGCAGTTGTTGCAGTTCCGTGGCCGCGTGCTGACAGGCGGAGCAGTGCGCGAGATGGTCGGCGAGTTGCTCGGCCTCGGTTGGCGGGAGGAGTTCTTCGACATATGCCACGAGTTGTTCCTGGCACGTTGCGCAGTTCATAGCGACACCACGGATCATCAGGTTTCGTTGTCGGTCCGACGAAGCGCGTCGCGCAGTAAGGCATGGGCGCGCGAGAGGCGTTTCGTCACGGTGCCCAGCGGTACGCCCGTGGCCTCGGCGACTTCCCGGCACGAAAGGCCTGAGTAGTAGCGCAGCATGATGACCTGGGCGTACGGCTCTGAGAGCTCAGCGAGGGCAGCATCCAGAGCGTCGTGTTCGGCAACGGGCAGTGTGGCGGCGACGTGCGGAGGCGCGTTTGCCTCCACCTGTCGGCGCCGCCGGTCGGCCCGTTGCTGCTCGCTGGCGACCCGGTTCGCGATTCCGAGTAGCCACGAATAGAAGGATGCAGTGACTCGCAGCCGCGACAGCGAGAAGTACGCCCGCACGAAACTCTCCTGGGCGACCTCCTCAGCCTGCTCGCGGTCGCTGAGTCGGCGGGTGAGATAACCGATGAGCGGTCGTTCGTAGCGCTGCACAAGGGACTTGAACGCCTCTGGATGGCCGTTAAGGCAGGCCCGAATGCAGTTGGTGGTGGTGTTGCTCATGGTTACCTCACACGGGGTGAGCGTCGACGTCTCACACTATAGTGGCGGTAGCAGGGTGGTTTGCGACATGGGAAGTGTTGCGCAGGTCGTCGGAATGGAGGTCTTTGTTCCGCCGGGGCGAGAAGTGCCTGCTTCGCCGACTGCCAGAGATCGCTATCATATTGGGTTCGCGTTTCTGACCCTGAGTGTTCCAGAGTCTTGCGGTTGGCGAAGATGGCTAAGAAGAAGACGGCGAAAGCAAAGGCCGCGTCAGCTAAGAAGAAGATGGCACGGTCAGCTGGAGCTGCTCGTGAGAGCAATAACGCCAAGAAGAGCGGCAACGGCGCCGTCGGCTGGCTTACCGTCCGTGGCGCCGCGCAGAACAACCTCAAGAACGTCGACGTCAGCTTCCCGCTGGGCCGTTTCACCTGCGTTACCGGCGTGTCGGGGTCGGGGAAGAGCTCGCTGGTTAATGACATCCTGTATCAGGCGCTGGCACGGGATCTGAACAACGCGACTACGGCGACGCCGGGGCCGCATGCGGGGATCGACGGGATCGAGCAGCTTGACAAGGTGATCGCGATCGATCAGACGCCGATTGGCCGCACGCCGCGGAGCAATCCGGCGACGTACATCAAGGTGTTCGATGAGGTTCGGGCGCTGTTTGCGAAGCTGCCGGACGCGAAGCTGCGCGGGTACAAGCCGGGGCGGTTCAGCTTCAACGTGCCCACACGTCGCGGCGGCGGGCGGTGTGAGGCGTGCGAAGGCAATGGCTCGAACCGGATCGAAATGGATTTCCTGTCGGACGTGTGGGTGACTTGCCCTGTGTGCGAGGGGCACCGTTTCAGCCGCGAGACGCTCCAGATTCGCTACAAGGGCAAATCGATCGGCGAAGTGCTGGAGATGGAGGTCGGCGACGCGCTCGAGTTGTTCGAGAATGTGCCGCGCATCCGCGCCATGCTCGAGACGCTGCACGACGTCGGGCTCGACTACATCCAGCTCGGCCAGCCCAGCACCACGCTCTCCGGCGGCGAGGCGCAGCGCATCAAGCTGGCCCGCGAGCTGGTCAAGAAGTCGACGGGCAGCACGCTCTATGTGCTCGACGAGCCGACTACCGGGCTGCACTTTGCGGACATTCGGCGGCTGCTGGCGGTCCTGCACGGGTTTGTCGACGCCGGGAATACGGTGGTGGTGATCGAGCACAACCTCGACGTAATCAAGACCGCCGACTGGATCATCGATCTCGGTCCCGAAGGCGGCGAAGAGGGTGGCTACATCATCGCTGAAGGTACGCCGGAGGAGGTGGCGGGGAGCAAGGGGTCGGACACGGGCGTGGCACTGGTGGGGGTGCTGGGCAGTGGGAAAGTGGGAAGGTGGGAACGTGGGAAGGGCGCGCGGTCGGGAGCATCTTCTCACATTCCCACCTTCTCACCTTCCCACGTTCCCACTTCGCCTGCGGCGCAGGCCAACGAAATTCGTGTGGTTGGCGCCCGGCAGCACAATTTGAAAGACCTGACCGTTGCGTTTCCGCGGGACCGGATGACCGTCTGCACCGGCGTGTCGGGGTCGGGGAAGACGAGCTTCGCGATCGACACGGTGTTTACCGAGGGCTATCGGCGGTACGTCGAGTCGCTGTCGGCGTACGCGCGGCAATTCCTCGGGCAGATGGCCAAGCCGAACGTCGATCACGTCGAGGGGCTGTCTCCGGCGATTTGCATCGAGCAGCGGGCGGCGGGGAAAAGCCCGCGGTCGACTGTGGGCACGGTGACGGAGATCTACGACTACATGCGCGTGCTGTGGGCGCGGGTGGGGACGCGCTATTGCCCCAAATGCGACGTGCCGATCGGGACGCAGACCGCGGATGAGATCATCGATCGCGTGATGGCGCTCGACGAGGGTTCGCCGATCATGCTGCTGGCGCCGATGGTGCTGGGCGACGGCGAGACATATGCGGGGATGTTCAACCGACTGAAAGCGTCCGGATATACGCGCGTGCGCATCGACGGTGAGATTTGCGTGACGGCGCAGGCGACGACGCTCGATGCGCGGCGGCGACACAGGGTAGAGGTGGTCGTCGATCGGACTGTCGTGCGGAGCAAATCGCGCGGGCGGATCGCCGAGAGCGTTGAGCATGCGCTGGCGCTCGGTAACGGCGTGATGACGTTGTTGGTGGAGGAAGTTGAAGAAGTACATGAGGACGAAGAGAGGCACGAAGACACGGAGGCACGGAGGCACGGAGGGGAAGAGACGCGATCGGAGCCCGAAGCGCAAGCGAAGGAAACCGCGGGGTGCGCTGTTCAACGAACGGTAACCAAGCCGGGGCAGGAGGCGATGTTTTCGCAGAAGCTGGCTTGTACGGGGTGCGGGACGAGCTATGAGGAGATCGGACCGAATCACTTCAGCTTCAACAGCCAGCTCGGCTGGTGCGAGACCTGCGAAGGGCTCGGCGTGCAGCGCGGGGCGCCGGCCGCCGCGATCATCAAGCAGCCGAGCCGGACGTTGTTCGACGGGGCGATCGCGGGCTGGCACAAGATCCCGAAGCGGTCGCCGCTGGGGAAGATGCTGGTCGCGCTCTGCGAACATCTGGAGCTCGACCCGGCTACGCCGTTGAGTGATTGGTCGGCCGAGCAGAAGCGGGCGCTGATGTTCGGGACGGATGGCGGCGGGCGCGGCGGCGCGGAGTGGCTCGACACGGGCGGGGCGTTCGCGGGTGTGCGATTCCAATGGCGCGGGTTCTTCCCGACCATGGACCACGCGACGCGGAACTCGTGGGTCTTTCGCCACAAGCTGCGCAACGTCGTGACGGACATACCCTGCGTCACGTGTCGCGGCGGCCGACTGCGGCCTGAGCCGGCGGCCGTGAAACTGTCCGGCCGAACCATAGTGGACGTGTGCGAAACGCCGCTGGATTCGGTCGCAGACTTCTTCGGCGGGCTGCGACTGGAGCAGCGCGAAAAGCAGATCGCGGGCGAACTGCTGAAGGAGATTCGCGATCGGTTGCGTTTCCTGATCGACGTGGGGCTCGAGTATCTCACGCTGCACCGCGCGGCACCGACACTGTCGGGCGGCGAGGCGCAGCGCATTCGCCTGGCGAGCCAGATTGGCAGCGGGCTGTCGGGCGTTCTATACGTGCTTGACGAGCCGACGATAGGCCTGCACCCGCGCGACACGCGGCGGCTGGTGGCGGCTTTGCAGCGGCTGCGCGACCTGGGCAATACGCTGCTGCTGGTCGAGCACGATCGCGATGTGATTCATAGTGCGGATGGGGTGCTGGATTTTGGGCCGCGCGCGGGGCGTGAGGGGGGGGAGGTTGTTGCCAGATGGGAAGGCACAAAGGCGCTGAAGCAGAGAAGCGCGAAGGCACGTAGGCACGAAGGCACGAAGGAAGAGTCGCTTACTTGGGCATATTTGGGGGGGGAGGCGGCTATTGCTGTGCCGAGTAATCGGCGGAGTGTGAAAGAAGGCACGGAGGCACTAAGGCGCGAAGGAGAAGATGGGGGCGCGGGTTGGCTTAGTGTGCGTGGGGCTCGGCAGCATAACTTGCGGAACGTCGACGTTGCGTTTCCGTTGGGGCGGTTGGTTTGTGTTGCCGGCGTGTCGGGGTCGGGGAAAAGTTCGCTCGTAAACGACATTCTGTGGCCGGCGCTGGCGAACCAACTGCAGAACGCGAACCATGCCGTCGGCGAGCATGATGAGATCGTGGGCGTCGAGCACGTCGACAAAGTCATCAACGTCGATCAATCGCCGATCGGGAGCACGCCTTCGAGCAATCCGGCGACGTACACCGGTGCGTTCGACTGGATTCGCGAACTGTTCGCGCGGCTGCCGGACGCAAAGATGCGCGGGTACAACGCGAATCGCTTCAGCTTCAACCGGCCTGGCGGGCGCTGCGAGACCTGCCAGGGCTACGGCCAGCGCTGCATCGAGATGCACTTCATGCCCGATGTGTGGGTCGAGTGCGAAAGCTGCAGCGGACGGCGCTACAACCCCGAGACGCTCGAAGTCCGCTTCAAAGGCAAGACGATCGCCGACGTGCTGGAGATGCGCGTCGCCGAGGCGTTGGAGCTGTTCACGAATGTGCCGAAGGTGCGGCGAATGCTGCAGACGCTCGCGGACGTCGGGCTCGACTACGTACAGCTCGGCCAGCCGGCGCCGACGCTTTCCGGCGGTGAGGCGCAGCGCGTGAAGCTCGCGTCCGAACTGGGCAAGCCGGACACGGGGCGGACGTTCTACATTCTCGACGAGCCGACCACGGGGCTGCACTTCGAGGACATTCGCAAGCTGCTGGCGGTGATGCACAAACTCGCCGACCTGGGCAACACGGTGGTCGTGGTCGAGCACAATCTGGACGTGCTCAAGTGTGCGGACTGGATTATCGACCTCGGACCGGAAGCGGGTGAAGCCGGCGGGCGGCTGGTCGTGGCCGGTACGCCTGAGGAAGTGGCGGCGTGTGCCGAATCGCACACGGGCGTCGCGTTGCAGCCAGTGCTGGCGGCCGGGCCGTTCGAGGAGCGCAAGCGGTACGACGCCGCGGCGCATGCCGAGCGGGAGATCGCAGTCGCGCGGGCGGGTCTGGGCGATGTCGGCAAGGACGTGAAGATGCCGTGGCAGGTGGACGGGCGCAAGTGGCACCTCGAGCAGCGGCAGAGCCGGGCGGAGAACGCGACGAAGTGGGAGCCCGAGGCGCTGGAGTACGTGCTGGAGCTGATCCACCAGGCGGGCAAGGGTGCCTTCGCCGAGACGAACTGGAACGCGCGGGCGAGCGTTGAGGTGACGGCCCCCGGCGTGAAGACGTGGTTCCTGCACGCGTTGACCGGCGGCGAGTGGGTGCTGGAGTTGTACTTCCGCGCACCGCGCGGGCATTTCGATTGGCGGGCGCTGAACGACCAGCTCGGGCTGTTGACGCTCGACGAGCGCGACGACCTGCAAACCTACGGCGACTGGGCCCGCGTCGACGTCCGTCGCCGCCGCGACGGGCTGGACGCGGTCGTGGTGTACGTACACGACCAGCGCGAGATCAACACGCCGGCGTTTCGGAAGTTCATTAAGGAGGCGGTGAAGGTGTATCTGGCTTCGCAGGGGGTTGGTGGGGGGAAGAAGAAGTGTACGCGCTCGAAGCGGTCGAAACAGTCGAAGCAAAGGCACGAAGGCACATAGGCACGGAGGGCAGACGCCCGAGCGGGGGCGCCGGTCATTCCGAAGCGCAGCGAGGAATTCAGCTGCGCCTCGAGAGCCGCCTCTGAGATCCGGCCGCTGTCGAAGACCGACCCCGAGTTGGTCACCGAAGTCGCCTAGTGGCGCGACAGCCGCACCAAGCCAACGGGCGACGCAGGCGCCTGCCGTCAGAGCGCCCCTGCAGCTGAGAACACGGCGAGCAGGGCGATGGCGACAAGCATGGCGATACCAAGCAATTGGCATCCGCGAAACAGGAAGGTGCACCAGTAGCTGAAACCCTTCGGTGATACATCATCGAACCACTGTTTCGATGATGTGTGTTTGCGGCGACTCTCCAGATGATCTGCGAAGACCAATGGCTCTGCTGGCCAATAGCCGCCCTCGTGGATTCCGGCATTAACCGGCTCAGTCATGCCGAGGGCTTGCTCCAGCTTCGCACGCATCGTGACTGATATGATGAATCGATTGTAGATGCTGCGAGAACTTAGCACAGCCAGGTACGCTGTCGCGGATATGAGAAGCGGACCGATGGCGAGAAACGCAAACTCATACCATTCCTCGGCGCGAAACAGCCCCACGACTACGCCGCCCAACAGAGCGGAGATCAGTCCGACAAACCAGCGAATACGCTTTTCGTGGACGTCGCTGTGTCTGAATTCCTCTTCGACGAATACTCGATAGAGTTCGATCGGGTTGTCCTTCCAAGATGCCATGGGAAGCCTCCTTGAAGCCCGGATGCGTCGTCGCTGGATTATATCACCGCTGACGCCGGTAATACGATGACTGGACCAGCGTGATTCGGCGAGGCACTGCCACGTGGATCGAGCGCCCACCGCAGAGTCGCACACTCACCGGCTTGATCGCACGCTAGCTCGTTTCTCGCTTGTGCAACCTAGAACTTTTAACCAGTTGGAGCAGCATCCATGACCACTCTCGTTGCGTCTGCACCACAGGTGAAGCGTAGCGCAAAGCCGGTGCCACAAGAGCAACTACTGGCTGTCACCGCCCCGCGGGTGGCAGCGAGCGTGGATTTCCTGGAGGCGTTTGGTCTGTACATGGGTGTAGACTTCGGTGGTGGTGATGCTGGCGTGGCCGAGGAGTTCCTGCACCACGCGCAGGTCGGCGCCGCCTTCGAGCAGATGCGTCGCGAAGCTGTGGCGTAGGATGTGCGGGCTGACCTTGCCGGCGATGCCTTGGCGTTTGGCTTCGCGGCGTACCACGTGCCAGACCGTCACACGATCTAGCGGCCCGCCGGTGCGGGAGAGGAAGAGCGGGATCGCGGCGCGGACCGCCTTCGTGATCGGAGTTTTGTAGTAGCCGCGCTCGATGCCCTTGTCGACGAGACTCGGGCGCAGATCCGCGAGATAGGCTTCGATTGCTTCGATCGCTTTGCTGCCAATCGGTGCGACGCGCTCCTTGCGGCCCTTGCCCATGCAGCGCACCCAACCGCCGGGGAGGTTGAGGTTGTTTTCGCGCAGGTGGCAGAGCTCGCTGACGCGCAGGCCGGAAGCGTAGAAGAGCTCCAGGATCGCGCGGTCGCGCAGGCCGAGCGGGCTGTCCGCGTCGGGCGAGGTGACGAGCTCGGTCGTGCGATCGAGGTTGAGCGTCTCGGGCAGCCGCTGCCATTTCTTCGGCAATTCGATCAGCATGGTGAGGTCGTCGGGAATCTGGCGCGTCTCGTGCAACCAGCGGAGCCATATGCGCAGCGCAACGACCCTCCGGGCGAGTGTCGTCTCTTTGTAGTGCAGCTCGGTCTGCTCAACGAGGAAGTCTTGAATGACCTGGTGGTCGATGCGAGCCCAGTCGCTGACGCCGCGACGACGGAGGAAGTCGCCGAAGCGTTCCAGATCGCGCCGGTACGCGACAATCGTGTTCGCGGACAAGCCGAGCTCGACATTCTGATAAACGCGAAAGCCGTCGAGGGACTTGCAGAACGCGGGCGTGCAGACCGGCTTGCGGGCGCGTTGGGTTCGGAATGTGTCCGCGGAGGTCGTCATGATGGCTGTGCGTCCTTGCACGCGTTGCTGGCGGCGGCGTACTTGCTTAACGTCATTCCGAACGTAGTGAGGAATCTACTTGCGAATGGGCAATTGTGTCAGTTCGCGGGCAGATTCCTCCTCGCTGCGCTCGTCGGAATGACGCGTGCCAAGGCACGCCGAACACGTACGCGGCGTCCGCCACTGCTGGCATTGTACCGCGATCGGCGGCGGCGGTCAGCGGCGGGTTGTGGAGCGTGGCGCACGTTGCGAGTATGCTCTGACGCGGTGTCCGCGGGCAGGATGCCGGCGGCCGGGACTGGGTGCATGGAGGTAGAGTGATGCGATACAGCTCTCGCAAACAGCGGCGACGCAGCACGCGGCAACGCGCGGCGCTGATAGCCATAGTCGTGGCGGTCGGCGGCGGTTCGGCCTGGTGGATGTGGGGGCGGGGCGATTCAGAATCCGAGCAACAACCGGGTGTGGTGGAAAGCGACGCGCAGGCGGCACTCGACGCGACATCCGATGTGCGCAATGGAGCGTCGGATTACCAGCCCGACCCGGTACACGAAGAGGTCCTGCTGCCGGCCGAGAACGACGTCGATGAAACGCCGATATTCGCCACGCCGGATGAAGCTGCGGAGGGCGTCGCGGACGACCACGACATCGCACGGGCGGGTAACGCATCGATCGACGCGGCGCGGCAACTGCTCGACGGTGGACAGGTCCTCGAAGCACGACAGCGGCTCAACGTTCTGCTCGAACGCCGGTTGACCGAACGCGAAACCGACGCGGTTCGTGCCCTGCTTCGGCGGGTCGCGGATGACACGATCTTTTCGAAGCAGATCACGGACGGTGACCCGCTGGTCGAGACCTACGTCGTGGCCACAGGTGACGTGCTGGTGAACATCGGGCGCAAGTTCGATGTGCCGGCCGAAGCGCTCATGCTGATCAACGGCATCAGCGATCCCCGGCGGATTCGCGTGAATCAGCGGCTGAAGGTGCCGCTTGGTCCGTTTAACGCGCGCATCTCGAAATCGCAGTTTCGGCTGGACGTATATCTGCGCGACACGTACCTGAGGAGCTATCCGGTCGGACTCGGGCTGAACAACGGAACGCCTGAGGGCAAGTGGCAGGTCAAGGATCGGTTGGAGAACCCGACGTACTATCCGCCGGCGTCTGCGGAAGAGAAGCGGATCATTCCGCCGGACGATCCGGAGAATCCGCTGGGCGAGCACTGGATCGGGCTGGAGGGCATCGACGGGGGTGCGGTCGGGCACGAGGGCTACGGCATTCACGGGACGATCGAGCCGGACTCGATCGGCCAGGCCGTTTCGATGGGCTGCGTGCGGATGCGGAATGAGGATGTGGCGATTGTCTACAAGCTGCTGATGCCGGGACGGTCGAAGGTCACCATCGTTCCGTGATATCGATTCCGGCGCCGGCGCCGCTGTTCAATCCGCTGACCAGCAGTGACCCGTTGACGCCGGCGGAGATCTGGGCGGGGCCGCTCGGGCTGTTGGCATTCCTGCCGCTGGTGCCGGTCGTGCTGCTGCTGGCGCGCTGGCGGCCGCGGTTGGCGTTGTGCGTTGGGGGGCTCGCGTGGTTATTGGTGACGCTGCAGTGGTTCGCGACCGCGGCACTGCTCGGCTGCGTGGCGATCAGCGTGGCGTGGGTCGTGTTGTTGGGGCAATTGCGTCGACGCGAGGTGCTCAGCGCGCGGACGACGACGGCGTTGGTGTGGATCGGGCTGCACGCGTTGATCCTGCCGGTGTGGTGGATCGCAAGCCCGAGTTGGTACCCGTCGCGGATGGCGGTGCTGCACAATGTGGGTCTCGCGTACTTTCTGCTGCGGCTGATCGCGTGGGGCGTGGACTGGGCCAAGCGGCCTGGCGCGCCGCTGCGGCCACTTGATACGCTGAGCTGGCTGCTCTATCCGCCGTGCATGAGACTCGGGCCGGTGCTACGGCGTGATGAGTTCCTGGAGCGGCTCGACGCGTGGGTGCCATGGCGATCAGCGGATTGGCTGGCGGGGCTGCGCCGAATGGGGTGGTTTCTGCTGGGCGCTGTCGTGTTCGGCGTTGTGAGTCGACAGATTCCGCCGAGCCTGGGAGTTGGGCAGGATTTCTTTGCAATGCCGGAGTTGTACCCGACATATCGGCTGTTGCGGGCGTTCTACCTCGTGCCGATCCAGATTTACCTGCTGCTGTGGATGTACAACGAGCTGGCAGCGGCACTGGCGTGCTGGATCGGCATTCGGGTGGACGATAATTTCAACTGGCTGCCGCGGGCAACTTCGGTACGCGACTTCTGGCGGCGGTGGAACATCACGATCGGCGCTTGGCTGCGGGACTACATCTACATACCGCTGGGCGGTAACCGGCGGCACGCGGCCGTGAACATCCTGGTTGTGTTCGCATATTGCGGGCTGTGGCACGGGGCGAGCTGGTCGTTTCTGGCGTGGGGTGTGACGCAGGCTGCAGCGATTGCCGTGGAGCGCGGTTGGGACCGGCTGCGGGAGCGCGTATCGTGGACGCGGACGGCGCGCGGCCCGGTCTGGACAGCGTTGTGCTGGCTGCTCACCATGCACTATCAGATCGCGACGATCGTGATCTTTGCCGATTTTGAACATCTGGGGCTACCGTTGTTCCGTGAGTTGGCGCAGCGCTTGATCAGTTCGGCGGGTGCGGGCTGAGCGGAGGACCCGCGGCGAAATGGATGTGGATACCTGGTCGGTTGTTGAGACGACGTTCGATGCCGAGCTGAATCGGCACTACGAGGCGCTGCTGGCGATCGGCAGCGGCGTGCTCCAGCAGCGCGCCGCGCCGGAAGAAGGTTTGCTCTCCGCACCGCAGGATAGTGACTACCTTGTTCTGCCGGATTGTGCCCGGCAGGAGCCGGTGCGGTTGCTCAGCGAGTCGGGGACCTACCTGCCGGGTGTGACCGGTCCGCACCCGACGCTCGGGGATGAGCTGATCAATCTGTCCGCGATTCACGTGCTGGAGCTGTTCGCTGCCGGCGAGAAGCTGGACATGCAGCGCTGCCGGCTGGCGGATTATTCGCGGAGCCTGGATCTGCGGACCGGCGTTCTGCGACGAGCGTTCGAATGGGACACGCGCGGCGGCGGACGTATACGCGTGCGGTTCGAACGGTTTGTCAGCGCGGCGCGTGCGCACGTGATGGCGTTGCGCTGTGTGGTAGAGCACGTGGCGGGGCCGCCGGTCGAGCTGCGGTTGATCGGCTCGCTCAGTGCCGAAGTACGGACGAACGGCCACGATCACTTTCGAAGTGTTGAGCTTACTGGTGAGCATGAGCCGATCACGCTCAGCGTGCGGACGGATGGTGACGCCGACGTAGCAGCAGCAGCGTTGTTGACGAGCAGCGTGGGTATTCCCTGGTCCGTTGACGTGCACGCGCGCTGGGTGGGACTGACCGGCGGAATCACGCTTGATCCCGGCGAGTCGCTGACCGTGGAGAAGATTGCCGCGATTACGTCATCGCAACACACGCGCGGCGCGGTGCTGGACGCGGTGCGCAATATCGCGTGGGAAGCCGCCGCAGCCGGCTACGAGCGCTTGCGCGATGAGAACGAGCAGGTCTGGGCGGTGCGTTGGCGGAAGACGGATGTCGAGATTGATGGTAACGAAGAGAGTCAGCGGGGTTTGCGGCTGGCGCTGTATCATCTGCTCCGCGCCGGCAGTACAGCACACGGGGTCGATACCTGGTTGGGGACGAGCACTGCGGGCGGTGCCACGATCACGAGTGACGGCGAGGTTTTCACGCTGCCGGTGCTGTGTAGCACGTGGCCTGAGCAGGCGGCAAACCTGGCGCAAGCGCGCGTAGCTATGCTTGACGGAGCGCGGCGCAACGCACAGCGCGGCGGTTACTCCGGTGCGCGGTTCGCGTGGCGGAGTTGTCCGCGGGGCGATGAGCAGGGGCGCAGCCCCTTCACGGGGGAGCTGAAGGTACACGCCAATGCGGACGTAGCGTACGGACTCTGGCTGGCGCACCTGGCGCAGCCGGACGACCTGGATCTGCTGCGCGACGTGGCCGGAACGCTGATGGAGATCGCGCGGTATTGGGTTGAACGCGTACACGCAGACGACTCAGCAGCAACGTACGAAATCTCTGGTGTGGTGGGACCGGATGCGTATTCGCCACTGCTGCGCAACAACGCGTACACGAACCGGATGGCGGCATACGCGCTGATCACCGCGACGCACGCGTGGGAAGCGCTCGCGGCGCGCGCGCCGGAACAAGCTACGGGTTTGAAGACAGAATTGCAGCTCGAAGAAATCGAGTTGCAGCGTTTCTTCGACGTTGCAGCGGCGCTGCGTTTGCCGTACCAGGAAGAGCGTCAGCTCGTGCTGGCCAGCGATGACTGGTTCCGCGCTGAGGCGTGCGAACTGGCTCGCGAGGCGGAATCGCTGGAGGGGCGAGTGCGCGACCGTATCGCGCTCGAGCGGTTGTATCGCAGCCGCGTGTGCGAACAGGCGGACGTATTGCGGCTGATCGCGTTGTTTCCACACGAGTTCGATAGCGGGCAGATGCGCGCGGCGTATGAGACATACGCGCCTGATACGGCTCACGATGCGCCCGGGAGCCATGCCATTCACGCGGCCATGGCGGCGTGGGCGGGGTTGCCGGAGGAAGCCCGGGGCCATTGGCGGGCGGCGATTAGTGAACTTGTGCGCCCTGGGGCCGCCGACCGCGGCGTGGCCGTCGCTACCGTCGGCGGTTTATGGCTGGCGGCGGTGGCAGGATTTGTCGGCTTGCGAAGCAGGGTGCAATCGGAAGTGTTGCACGTCACGCCGCGCTTGCCGGCTGCGTGGCGGAGGCTGCAACTACCCATCGTTTGGCGTGGTCAGTCGTTGCACCTGACAGTGAGCAACGAGCACGTCGTCGTGGAGCACTTGGGCACCGAGCCACTGGAAGCGGACTTGGCAGGTTGTCTTTGCACGCTTGAGCCGGGGCAGACGGCGCGGGTGGCATGCACGTGACGCCACTGCTCAAGAGCATAGCTCTTCGGAACCGTACTGGTTGAGCACCGCAGGTGAAGCTTAGCGTAGAACCAGTGCCACAAGTGCGGGTCAGTTCTCGTACGTGAGTACGGGTTGGTCGGACTTGATGCGGTACTTGTCGACGAGCTCGCGCAGCTTGGGCTGATTCGGATTGAGCTCGAGGCTGATGTGCCAGGCTTCAACCGCACGGTCGCGCAGCGCAACGTCGTCCGGCTGGTCGAGGTGCTGCGTCATCAGTACCACGCCATACCCGGCATGTGCCGCGGCGTTCTTCGGATCGAGTTCGACAGCTTTTTGGTACCGTTCGGCGGCCGCATCGTAGGACTGCTCACGCCACAGGCAGTAGGCGAGGCGCTCGTGCGCGACGGACAAGGTGGGATCGAGGTCGATCGCCACGTTCAGTGCGCGATGCGCCGTTTGCCAGCGCTCCTGAGCGATGTAGACCGTCGCCAGATTAACCAGGACGATCGGCTGGGCGGCGTTGCACTCGAGCGATTCCTTGTAGGCCTTGATCGCTTCATAGCTCTTACCTTGCGCGGCTAGCGCGGCGCCGAGGTTGCTGCGCACGAACGCATCGCGTGGATTCAGATCGATCGCTTCGCGGTAGTTCTCGATGGCCTGGGCCAACTCGCCGGTCTGGTGGTAACAGGCGGCCAGGCGGAAGCGCGCGTCGAAATTCCGCGGGTCGAGCTCACAGGCCATCAGATACGCGCGAATGGCCTGCGTCATGCGGTCGAGCAGGCGGTAGACTTCGCCGAGCTCAAAAACGGGGGTGAAGCGGCTGGGTTCCAGTTTGACTGCTTCCTGCAGCGCGTTGGCGGCCTGATCGAGATCACCCGTTTCCTTGTACGCCACACCGAGTTTGTAATGAGCCTCGGCGTGATGGGGGTCGAGGCGGATTGCCTCACGGAACTCGGCCAGCGCGACGTCGAAATCACGTCGCGCGAGGGCGGCGTCGCCATCACTCAGATGCGCCGTGGCGGCGCCACGTTGCAGCGTGCAGCCGGTGCAGAATGTCAGCATCGTCAGGCAGCACGTTGCGCCGGTGATCAGGATGTGCGGACGTGTCATCGCGCGTCTCGTCGCATAACAAATGGTGGCTCTTGTGGTCGGCCCGGACCACGCCGAGCGGGCCGAGTCACCTTTTTAGCCGCACGTGCGCGGGCGCGTCAATTGGCGGAGCCGTAGCGCAGGCATATGTAGTTTTATCGGGCGAAACGTCGCGCGGCCTTACCTCGGCGCAGATTCCTGCTTGGGAGTACGCCAGTCGTCCACGAGCGCGGCGGCGAGCGCGCGGCACAACTCGTCCGGATCGGTTTGCGAGATTCGTTCGGTCTGCTCGAGGAACTGTGGTCCCAGCCGGGCCAGGACGCGCAGCGACATCAGCCGCACAAGCCAGTGTTCGTGCGCGAGGCAGCGCTCGACCGCAGTCACCAGCTCGCGGTCCAATCCGACGTTTGCCAGGGCCGCCAGTGTGCGCACACGGACCTTCCAGTCATCGCCAGCCAGTAGATCGATCAAGATGCGCTGTATTCGGCGGGCCGATATCTGCGTAGGCGTGTACGTCAGATGTCCGATGGTCGCCCGCTGCTGCTCGCCGAGCAGTTCCGTCAGGACCTCGATTGCACGGGCCTGTCGCGCCGGCGAGTCGGCGGCCGCGGCGGCGAAAATCGCGCGGATGGCGGTGCCGCTGGTTGAGACGGGTATGCGATTGAAATTGAGGGGGCCGAGCGTTTGTCCGCCGAGTCCGGGGCCCCACTCACCGGCGGGCGACTGTTCGGGCGCGAGCATGGCCGTCAAGCTGATGCGCTGTAAGTGCTGCGGCGTGCTGCGGGACGCGCGGCGGGGCGGCCCGATGTCGATCGTGCGACGGACGGAGATGGACTGCCCGGGACGCAGTGTGCGGGCATGGTCGATACTGACCGTGCCCAACGCGCCATATTCACGTGTGCGATCGCCTTGCATGCGGATCGAGATCAGGAAGACCGGGTTCAGCAGTTCATCCGGGCCGAGCGGGATGGGGATCGGGCTGCGATTGGTGAGATCGAGTTGTAGCCACCACGCGTCGCCGGGGTCCGTGCTGCGGTCAGCGACCGTGAGCGACGCCTTTACGAACTGCTCGGGCTCCGCGAAGAACGCGAAAATGCGGGGGTCGAAGTGCTGAAGCGCCTTCTGCATTTCCGGATAACGCAGCGCCGGTTGCGTCGCTGCGGGGGGCAGGTCCATCGTTCCCAACAAGCTGGCGGCGGGGCCGGAGATGGGTAAGGGATCGATTGCGGCCACGATGCGGCGCGCGCGGTCCTGATCGTCTTCCTCGGCGGCGAGCATGGCTAGGCGATAGCCGGCGTAAGGGTCGGAGGTGGCGATCGGTTCGAGCACGGCACGGGCGGCGTCGGGCTCGGCGTTGGCGGCGAGCGCCCATCCCAGCACACGCTGCACGAAGCCGTCTTCGGGAGCGCGTTTCGTCGCAGCGCGCGCGAGCATCAGCGCGCGGTCAGGCTGCGCAGAGAGCGTACAATAGAACCACGCGGCCTGGGCCAGCTCGTTGGTTGGTACGTCCTCGGGGGTGCGCAGCTCGGCAAAGCGACGAGCGAGCTGCTGTCGAACGGGCTCGGCCTGCTCGGATTGGCCCGTACTCGCCAAAAGAAAGTGTAGCAGGTGCCCCGCTTCAGCAGCAGCGTGCGGGTCGCGGCGTATCACGTCACGCAGGAGCGAAATCGCATCGTCCAGGCGCCCGCGGGCCATACGGTTGCGGGTGAAATCGAGTTGAAAGGCGGCGGGCGGCGTGTCCAGCGTTTGTTCGACATGCGCCAGGAGGGC
The DNA here is from genome assembly GCA_028277645.1 of Phycisphaerae bacterium. GTDB lineage: Bacteria > Planctomycetota > Phycisphaerae > UBA1845 > Fen-1342 > JANQFV01. The sequence goes on along the minus strand of JANQFV010000019.1, from coordinate 41,186 downwards.
GGCGTCAAAGAGCACCTCGGCGTCCGCGACGAAGCCATAACGGTCGAACAGCAGCGCGGCCTGCCAGACGTACTCGAAGACGTGCGGGCGAAGCTGAACCAGACGGAGCAAGTCGCGGGCCCGGTCCGCAGGTGTCGTGGAATCGTCGTGTGCTTCGGTTGCGAGCAATACAGCGTCGATATTGGCCGCGTCCAACGCGAGCGCAGTTGCGATGTGCTGGCGCGCAGCAGGCAGGTCCAACTGCTCGAGGTTCAACCGCGCGAGGTGAGCGTGAACCTGCGCCTTTTGGACCGGTGTGCGTTCGGCTGCGGCGACTGCGTTCAGCCACTTGCGCCGCTGCTCGACCGTTTGCTGCGCGCGGACGCCCGCATCGAGCCAACGGGCAAAGGCGACCTCGTTCGTCGGATCGATCCGCAACAATTCGGTCAACGCGCGAGCCGCGGCAGCTTCATCGCCGCAGAGTTGGGCCAGTTCGTAGAGCCAGGTGTGCGCCGGCACGAGATCGGGATCGACGCGCGTGGCCGCGCGAAGCAGAATGTGGATATGCTCGACGTCGCAGCGCGTCTGTTTGCCGGCGCAGTTCAGACCGTGGTCGCGCGCGAGGTCGAGCAGCATCTCGGCGGTCGTGCGCCCGGTGCTGTCGGCGACTGCACATATATGTGTCAGCAGCATGAGGAACAGGGCGCAGGGAAGTCGGCGAGACTGCGTCATAGTTTCTCCCGGCAGCAGTGTCAGGGAGCATCATAACGGTTAGTCGCGCTAGTGCATGGCTCAGAGAGGAGCCTGTTCGAGCACGGCGGTCATGGAACCGGCGCTGCGCTCGAGCCGCCAGTCCGGCCCGTAGGCGTGGATTTGTTGTTGCTTGAATTCGGCCCGCTCGAGCACCGTCGTGTCGACGATCACCCGCCCGGTCAGGTCGACTTCGCAGGCCATGGCGTAAGCCTTCTGGTGTGAGTGGTGGAAGAGCTTCGCCAGCATCTCGATGACGTACTCGTAGGTGTGGTCGTCGTCGTCCAGGAGAATGACGTGCCAGAGCGGAGCCGTGCGCGGCTGCACGGCCTCGGCGACCGCCTCGGTGCCCTGTTGTGGGACGTCGGCCACGACGCGATCTCCCGTACGGACCTGCTCCCCCGATTCATCATAGCACGGAAACCGCTGCCCGCCGCACGGATTTCGGTCGTTTCGGAGGCGGTGTTCGGCTAAAATGCGGAGTTCGATGCCATAGCCGTGTCACCTGCAGTACGGAGAGCGCGATGCCGACCGAGAGCGCCACAAACGTCGGGAACTCACCGTTCAGCCCGATCGAGGAGATTCTCGATGAGCTGCGCCAGGGCAATCTGATCATCCTGGTAGACGACGAAGGGCGCGAGAACGAGGGTGACCTCGTCTGCCCGGCCCAGGCCATCACGCCAGAGAAGGTCAACTTCATGCTGAAGCACGGGCGGGGCACGCTCTGCGTGGCGCTGTCGGCGGCGCGGTGCGCGCAGTTGCAGTTGCACCCGCAGGTTCCGCTGAACACTACGCGCCTGGGGACGAACTTCACGGTTACTGTTGACGCGGGACCGCACCTGGGGACGACGACGGGTGTGTCGACGTTCGACCGCACGACGACGATCCGGCAGCTCGTCGCGGAAGAGGCCGTGCCGGAGGACTTCGTGCGACCGGGGCACGTGAACCCGCTGACGGCGCGTGACGGCGGCGTGCTGGTGCGCAATGGGCAGACGGAGGGGTCTGTTGATCTGTGTCGGCTGACCGGGTTGTTGCCGGGCGCGGCGCTGATCGAGATTCTCAACGAAGATGGTACCATGGCCCGCGTGCCGCAACTCACGAAGTTCAGCCGCGAACACAAGATCAAGATGTGTACGATCGCGGACCTGATCGAGTATCGCATGCAGCGCGAGCGGTTGGTCGAGCGGGTCGAGAGCGTGCCGCTGCGCAATGGGTACGGCAATTGGCTGCTGGTCGCGTTTCGCTCGCGGGCGGAACGTGGCACGCACGTCGCGCTGTGCCGCGGTGGCGTCGGCGAATTGGACGATACCGGCGGCGTGAAGCCGTGCGAGGAGCCGGTGCTGGTGCGCGTGCACTCGGAATGCCTGACGGGTGACGTGTTCGGCTCGATGCGCTGTGAGTGTGGCGACCAGTTGCACGCGGCGATGCACCTGATCACACAAGAGGGCCGCGGGGCGATCGTGTACATGCGACAGGAAGGCCGCGGCATCGGGCTCGAGAACAAGCTGCACGCGTACCGGATGCAAGATGAAGGACTCGATACTGTCGAGGCGAACCAGGTGCTGGGGTTCTCAATCGATCATCGCGACTACGGCATCGGCGCCCAGATTCTGCGCGACATCGGTTTGCAGAAGGTCCGCATCCTGACGAACAACCCGAAGAAGGTCAGTCGGCTTGAAGTGTACGGTCTGGAGATCGTCGGGCAGTTGCCGCTGGAGATCAAACCGACTGAGCACAATCGCCGGTATCTGGAGGCGAAGAAATACAAGCTGGGGCATGATTTGCGAGAGGTGTAGGAACGCGCACCGACTAGAGTCCGTTCCGCGAGATTCTCAGTGAGCGTTGCGGTGGGGGCGCATGAGTAGTGGTGCGTTGCGAAACACCGGGACGGCGCAGAGAACCGACCGGAGGTCGGTCTCCCCCCACATCTGGATGTTGACCGCTACAAGCGCGTCGCCAGCGCTATGGACAGGTAATTGGCAGGGGGTTCGTGGTCAGCAATTCGACAAACGGGTTGATGTCTTCGAAGCCTACGCTGCCATCTTGCAGCACGTCGGCGTTGTCGCCCGTGCCGTCGCAGTAGGTGCCTTCCACCAGGGCCGCGACGAACGCGTTGATGTCGCCGAAATCGACCTGGCCGTCGCAGTTTGCGTCACCGGGGCAGATCTGCGGGGCGGCGGGGATACCGATGACCTGGATGTCGTCGATGTTCCAGCCGCAGTAGTTCCAGCTTCCGTCGGTCAGTCCCATCGTCCAGCGGAGGTACACGGTCGCCTGATCGTCGGCGTACGCCGAAATGTCGTACTCCTGGAAGGTCCACGCGCCGTCGTCGACCGTCGCGGTGTTTTGCCAGAGCATGTTCCACGTGCTGCCGTCATTGCTGATGTAGAGGTACGCGTGGTCGTACGACGGCGATTCGACGCCGAGCCAGCGCCAGAACTCGAGCCTGCAATCGGTGACGCCGGTCAGATCGAGTGCGGCGGACGTGAGATCGCGGGGCGGCAGAGACGGCTCGTAGTCGCCGTTGAGGTTGTAGCCGTATACGTTGCTACCGGTGTGCCCGCTGGTCGGGTCGGGCTGGCCGTAGGGGTCCTGGTTTCCGCCGGTGGGTACGCCCCAGGCCCACAGACCGGTAGTCGTCCAGCCCGGATCGCTATCGAGCGGGAAGTCATAGATGACCTGCGGCCCGGTATGAGCGATGGTGAAGTCGCCGTCGGACATGTCTTCGCCGCTGTTGCCGTCGCCGTCGTAGGCGATGACCTTGACGCGGCACTGGTTGGAGAGTTCATCGGGCACAGTCCAGGGGTGGTAGCCGGTATTGGGGATGCCGGTGGCGATCGTGTGATCGAAGTTCGCGCCGCCGTCCGTGGACAGCAGAATGTCGACGCTGGTCACGCCGACGTCGTCGAAGGCGTTCCACTCGATGTAGTAGGGCTGGTTGACCACCCATAGTTCGTCGCCGTTGGGCACGGTGACGTGCGCGACCGGCTCGGGTCCGGGGGCCTCGTCCGGGATGTGCATCACGATGCAGTGGACGGCGCCGGCGGCATGAATGATCGACGAGCAGTCGACCTGGTGGATCGTATGACTGGGGAAGGCGGTCTGGAAGACGGCCAGTGCGGTCGCGTCGCGGCTGGCGTACGAGCCGCCGAACGATGGCATGAAGACTTGGTCGTTGAGCACGACGGCGTTCGTGTAGGTGTAATGCGTGCCACCGGAGTTCCAGCCGCGGACGCGGTGTACGGTGTAACCGCGGGCGGCCATATCGGCGGCGGCATCGTTGCTGATCGTGTTGGCTTGGTGCGTGGGGTGGTCGGTGTTGTAGTCGCCGATGATGACGTTGTTGTCGCCGGCGGGCAGCATCCACATATCGATGTGCTGCGTGGAGTCGAATGAGGTCGGAAAACCGGGGTAGATAGTGAGATTCAGATTCTGGTAGTCGGCGTAGAGGTCGACGACGTCTTGCTCAGTCAGCCCTGAATTCTCGGTGAGAATCAGGTCGGTCATGAAGGCATCGCCGTTGGAGAACAGGTGGAAGTTCCCGCCGCCGTGGGTGAGCGGGATGTCGTATTGCGGATGGCCCCAGAGTGTGGTCAGGTGGTCATTGAGCGCGTTGTCGTTAGGACGGGGACGGTTGTACGTATGGTCGATGATGGCGCGGGTGCCGTCCTCGAAGATGTAGCGCGGGCCGTAGTCTCGAATCCAGACCGTATCGGTCGTGCGCACGATGAAATCCACCTGGCTCATGTCGGCGCCGGCGGCGTTCAGCGTATTGAAAGCGCTGGTCTGCTCCGACGAGCTGTCGACGACCACCCACATCGTGATGTTGGGGTCGTTGGTTGTGGCCGGGACGACCATGTCGGTCAGGACGTCCGTGTAGCCTTCCCACGCGATGATCAATCCGTCCATGGCCTCGTACTCAGCGGGACAATAGACTGTCCCGGTGGGTGGCGTGCGGTCTCCGCGGGCGGGCTGCGGCAGCGGCAGGCGCAGCTCCTCCGGCGTCAAGTGCTTGGGGAGCGGGTTGGGATTGAAGACGTCGGCGCCGGGATGAGGCTTGTCCTGTCGATCGGATTGCTGCGCGGGGCTAAGGGCACTAACGGTCAGCAGCAGTGTCAGGGCAACCAGGCGTCTCATCGGGGGGCTCCTTTGGGCCTACAATCAGGTCTGGATATCTAGTGCATGATGCGTGCGGGTCACGCACGGATCATGCAGGATTCCGCATCCTGGCGCATGCCGCCATTGTACAGAAAGCTGGCGTGCGACGCCCAACATATTGTCGGTCTTTCGTCGGGCGCAAGACACGAGCCCGTACAACCGAGAGTTGCACGGGCTCGCTTTCTTACTCATCTCAGATTATCGGTCGCAGTCAACCAGCCGCGTCCGATGCCTTGCATTTCGTTCTACGGACACGGAATCGGGAGCGGGTTGGTGGTCAGCAGCTCGACGAACGGGTTGATGTCTTCGAAGCCGACCGATCCATTTCCGTCCACATCCGCGTTCGTGCCGATGTTGTCGCAGTAAATGCCGTCGACCAGTGCGGCAACGAAGGGGTTGATATCCGCGAAGTTACGCCGACCGTTGCAGTCCACATCGCCCGGGCAAGGTGCGCCGACCTGGATAATGGCGACATCCGAAGTGACGTCGCCGCAGGTTCCGGTGATCTCGCAATAGTACTCGCCGGTGAAGGCGGAGACGGCGTCATACCGGAAGAGCGTGTCGGTCTGTGCGCCGAAGGTGGGGTAGCCGTCATCGACCACGGGAACGCCCATGTGGTACCACTGGTACGCCAAGCCGGTGCCGGCCGCGCTGACACTGATGGTGATCAGGGCGCCCTTGTCGACCTGCAGGTCCACGGGCTGCGTGCCGATCGTCGCCGGGGTGAGGACGTTGACGGTGACGTTGTTGGAGGTTGATTCGCAACCGTCGTCGAGATTCGTGACGAGACACTTGTAGTTGCTGGCGGTATCACCCGCGTCGACATTCACGATGGTCAGCGTGTCGGTGGTCGCGCCGAAGATGTGTACACCGTCATCGACGAGGTCAAGGCTGCCTTTCTGCCACTGGAATCCGGGGTTGGGGATGTTGACCGCCACATCGAGCACGACGTCGCCGCCGGCACAGAGTTCGGTCACTCCCGGAGGCTGCTGGGTGAACTGCGGGACGATGCAAGGGGGATAGTCGAAGCCGACGATGTCGAACATGTTGATGTCGGCGCTGGTAAAGAACGTGGGATAGTGCGTCTCGCCGTAGGACTGGGCGGGGTCCATCTGACCGATCCAGGGCGACGACTGCTCACGGAAGTGGCTGGCTTGGTAGGGCGAGCCGTCGGACATGCGGTACTCAGCGTCAATGATGTCCGAGTTGTGATCGTCGTTGGGGTTGTTGTAGTCGACCAGGCGCGGTGTGGTCTCCAGCTCGGAGTAGGTGTCGGGGTTGTAGTCGTTGCCACCGTCGGTGCGCTGGAAGCGATACATGTCCATCGCGGTGAAGTTGGGGCCGAAGCCGTCGGCGCCGGAGACGAAGCCGAGCGCGTGGCCGACTTCGTGGATCGCCGTGTCCACGAAGGACATGGCGCCGCCGACGCCATTGCTGGGATCGTAGTCAAAATTGAAGTCGGAGTTAAAGGTCATGCTCGCATCCGACCCGGACGAGGTGCCGATGGCCGCCTTGTAATTCGCGCGGCAGAAGTCGACGTTCGACTGGTTCGTGACCGTGGAGGAGCTGCCGTTGAAGCGGACCGGGATCGTGCTGCCGGGGGGCAGGTAGTCCTCGATGAAGTCGTCGCTATCCTGTCCGGACTGGAGGCTGTTGCGGACCGTGTTGTACGAGACATTGGAAACGTACGAGGGGCCGGTCGAACCGATCACGCCGCCACCCATCGACTGGAAAGTCACGCTGATGGACACGGTGATGTTGTCGCTGAACATGGCCTCGAAGTAGGCCTCTACGTCGTCGAAAGCATCGTAGGCGCCCGACGGTACGCTACCGCCCAGTGAGAATGAGAGGTTGAAGCCCGCGCGGCCAGCCGTATTGTCGATCACGGTGACGGGGCCGGCCTTCATGATGGCGTCGTGGCCTTCAGCGAATGCCTGAATATCGTCCTCGGTGAGGTCGGTGGCGGTGGAGCCACACATCGGGCGCCAGACTTCGCCCGTTTCGATGAGGATTTCACTGCCGTCGTGGTAAAGCGTGCTGACCTGAGTTTCGCCGGGGATGGCGTAGGTCGGCACCTGGAGTGCCGCGGTGGGTCCAAACACGTCGGGATTGCGGTCTCCGACCTGGCCGATCGCGAACTGGCCGACAACGACCAGACAGGTCAGTGCAATGAAACCACCGGCGAGATTCCGCCAGGTGAGGAGCGACTTTCTGCGTGTGCTTTCCATTTCAGTTCTCCCAGCAACCTAAGAACGAGCTTTGCCTGATTCCTGTTTCCTTCGGGCGCTCACTTCCTGGCATCGCGCCAATGCGATCAAGGGACGACCGCCTTTGGGCGTATCGTCATTGACCGAGTGCGCGTGCAAGACCACGTTGATCTGAAACGCCCAACGGTCCCAGCACATCTGTCGTCGTCGCGTCGCCGGCATGGCATGCCTGGCAGTTATTACGCAACCCATCCAGCTTTTACGGTAGTTGGGCCCGCGTGCGAATTCAACCCAAAAGCGGACGATATCGGACGGAACGGTTTTGCTTGGCTTCGAGAGAAGGAGCGGCCCAGAGGGTTTTCCACCACTAACTGCACTCAAGTTGATCAGCGAATTGTATTATTGGACCATTGGGCCAGCGGGCGACGAAGGCAGGGGCAGGTAAATCCTAACCTAGTTTGAACGAACGCGCGGTTGCTGGTGTTACGACCGGGTCGTACAGTCCGCGAACCAGCGATGCTCCAGCACGCGAAAAGGAGATTGTGATGGCACACATGCGCATGGGTTGCACGCTCGTGGCCGTGATGCTCGTCGGAGAAACGCTCGCCGTCGCAGCCGACCGCGCGCGAGGCGTCGTGTTTCACGATCGGAACAACAACGGACGACGCGATGTCGGCGAGCAGGGCGTCGCGGACGTACGCGTGTCTAACGGCCGCGACATTGTGCAGACGGCCACGACCGGTGCATACGAGCTCCCCGTAAATGGCGACACAATCCTGTTTGTCATTAAGCCCCGCGGCTGGATGACGGCGGTGAATGAACTCAACCTGCCGGCGTTTCACTACATCCACAAACCGGCTGGATCGCCAGCGGCGCTAAAGTATCCCGGCGTGTCGCCGACCGGGCCTTTGCCCGCGTCGATCGACTTCCCGCTGTACAAGCGCGCCGAGCCGGATCGGTTCACTGTGCTGCTGTTCGGCGATTCGCAGCCGTACTCGATCCAGGAGGTCGACTTCTTTGCGCACGATATCGTCGAACAGGTGATCGGCATCGACGCTGCGTTCGGCATGTCACTCGGCGATCTGGTGGGTGATGACTTGCGCCTTTTTGATCCGCTGAATCGTGCGGTCGCGCACATCGGGATTCCGTTCTACAACGTCCTCGGCAATCACGACATCGACTTTACGGCCAAGCATGATTTGCATTCTGACGAGGCGTACGAGCGAACGTATGGTCCGCCGTACTACTCGTTCGATTACGGTCCGGTACACTTCGTCGTGCTCGATGACGTGGTCTGGCACGGTGCGACTGAGGACAAGGACGGGCACTACACGGCTGGCTTGGGCGCGAAGCAACTCGAATTTGTTCGCAACGATCTGGCGCTGCTGGACAAGGAACAGCTCGTTGTCCTGACGATGCACATTCCGATCGTCGAGATTGCGGAACGGAAGGAGCTGTTCACGCTGTTGGCGGAGCATCCCAACACCGTGTCATTCTCGGCGCACTGGCACGTGCACCGGCACTGGTTCCTGAGCGAAGAGCACGGCTGGACCGGGGCGCAGCCGCATCACCACACGACGTTCGTGACCACGAGCGGAAGCTGGTGGCGCGGCGCACCGGATGAAGTCGGCGTACCACACACGATGATGCGCGACGGTGGGCCGAACGGTTGGTGCGTCGCGACGTTTGACGGCACGGAGTACTCGTATCGATTCCAGGCGGCGCGCCGACCGGTCGAATACCAGATGAACATCTGGACGCCCGAGGTGGTCAAATCGGCTAAGGCGGCGGAAACCGAGGTCGTCGCCAACTTCTTCATGGGCTCGGAGCGTGCGAAGGTCGAGATGCGGTTCAATCGCGGTCCGTGGACGCAGATGGAACGCAGCGAGCGGCCCGATCCGTATTACGCGGCGCTGAAGGCGGCTGAAAAGGGTGACGATCCGCCGCGCGGGCGGAAGCTGCCGCGGCTGGAGAACTCTCCGCACGTATGGGTCGGGCATTTGCCGGCCGATCCGCCGGCGGGTACGCACCTGATCGAAGTGCGGACGACAGACATGTTCGGGCAGGAGCACTGGGGGCGGCGGTTGATGCGGGTGGAGTAGGGCGCACGGCGTGTGTGCCATTGCTCTATGAGCAGTGTAGAACTCGGAGCCAGACCACTGCTGACACCGCGGTGGCACTTCTGACGTCGGTCACTACGCTGCGGGTTGCGGCCGTCGGCGGAACACGAGGCGGTAAATCACGATCAACGCGAACGTGAGCGCGATTAGCTGCGCGACGCGCAGGGCGGCGTGATCGGTCCAGTGGTTGAGCTGCGCCTGCGTGTAATCGATCGTTTGGTGGGTCTGCTCGCGCACGTTGGCGAGATTGCCGCGCAGCTCGTTGGATTCCAGTAAGGCCCGCACGTCTTCCAGCAACGTGCGAATCTCGACGGCGGTTTGGGTCACGCGCTCCGCGGTGTTTGCGTAATCGTTGATGTCGAAGGGCTTGGACTGCTCGGCGCTTTGTCCGACGGCTTCGTTGGACGGCTGCGGCGACTCAAGTGAATTCGGCTTCAGCGTATCGAGCGCGCCGATCGTCTCGCGGACGGCGTTCGCGGTTTGTTCCCACGCGCGGGCCGCATCGCTGGCGGCGTTGATGGACCGCTCGACAGTTGCGGCGACCTCGCGGGCGTCGGCCAATCCGGCGTTGAGTGTGTCAATTGTGGAGCGGGTTTCGCCGATCGTCTTCTGCAGTTCGCCCTGATGGGCGTCGATGTCTTCCATAAGTTGCGCTGCTTCGGCGCGGACCTTCTCCGGCAGCTCCTGGGCACTTGCCGCTAGACGGGCCGAACTGTCTGCGAACGTTGCGAAGTCCTCGAGGGCGGCCTGGATCGACTCCATCTCCTCGATCGTCAGCAGCAGCAGCTCCAGTTGCAGTCGGCTGTGTGCGGGCAGGCCCTCGACAACATCGGTGAAGCGCTCGGCGGTGGGGCGGAGTTCGGCAATGGCGTCAGCGCCCTTGTTGATCTTGTTGATGGTCTGAAACGGAGCCAGCGGGGCAGCGAACCACTCGCCAAACTGCTTCATCGCCGGCTGGGCGCCGTCGGTACGCGGTGCATGCTGGGCGGTGAAGGAGGTGTCGAGCGGGGTACTCGCGGCGTATTCTGCGACGTGTTCGGCGGCACGGTCAAACTCCGCCTCGCGAATTGCGATACGGGCGATGCGCGTGATCTCACGTTCCGCACGCTTGGCGGCGTTGAGCGCCACCTCCTGCTTCTCACCGAACGCCTCGCACAAAGACCCCGTCTCGAGGGCAGCGCGCTGGCGGATGCACAGTGCCCAGGTTTCGCGGAGTGCCTGGGCCGGGTTCAAATGATCGGTCGTATCGTGGCAGGCTGTGACCATGCGCAGCTTCCAGGTGAGCAACGCGCGGCGCTGCGCGCGGCTGGTTACGGTCCTTTCGATTGTCGCCGCGGCGCGGTCGATAGTGTTTTCGAAGAACCGGTCAAAGGCGTCGAGCTCACGACGAAGCCGGGGGCCGAGGTTGGCGTCGACGGTCGGTGCGGGTTGTGCTTGTGGTTGGGGCGCTGGCTCCTGATTCTGTTTCTCGGGGCGCAGACAGGCAGTGGGCAGAAGCAGCAGCAGCGCGCAGCACGTGAAGAGGATGGCTCGCACGGGGTACATAGTGATACCTCTGCGTTAGAGTCTATCGATTGCGGAGCGCACACGCGGTGATCAGCATACGCGTGCATTATATATGGATGGCGAAGGAGGCGTTCAGAATAGCTGCGCGTACTCGCCAAGGGCGTCGGGGTTCTTCAGTGCGTCACGATTGGGGACGGTTTGTCCGTGGATCATGCGGCGCACCGCGATCTCGACTTTCTTGCCGCTGATGGTGTAGGGGATGTCCTGCACCTGTCGGATGTGCTTGGGCACGTGCCGACGCGTGCAGCCCTCGGCGATTGCGCCGCGAATCTGCTTGGCCAGCGGCGTGTCGAGCGCAAGGCCCGGGCGAAGGACAACGAACAGGCACACTTCCACGTCGTCATCTTCTGTATCGCGACCGACGACGATACTGTCGACAATCTCTTCCATGCCCTCGACAACGCGGTAGATTTCGGCCGTTCCGATACGAACGCCGCCCGGATTTAGCGTCGCGTCGGATCGGCCGTAGACGATGATGCCTCCCGTGTCAGTGATCTCGATGAAATCGCCGTGACGCCAGACGTCGTGATCGGGGTAGTGCTCGAAGTAGGCCGCGGAGTACTTGGCGTTGTCGGGGTCGTTCCAGAATGACACTGGTTGCGACGGGAACGGAATGCAGCATACAAGTTCGGCCTTTTCGTTCTTCACGGGCCGCTGCTGTTCGTCCCATGCCTGCACGTCCATGCCGAGTCCACAGCACTGCACCTCGCCGGCGTACACGGGCAACAGAGGGTTGCCGAGAATGAAGCACGAGATGATGTCGGTACCGCCACAGATGGACGCGAGCATGTGGTCCTGTTTCACGCGGTCGTAGGTCCATTCGAAGAGCTCGGCGCTCAACGGAGAGCCGGTCGAGCAGATCGCGCGCAGGTTGGCCAGGTTGTGATCGCGTCCGGGGTGCAGGTCGGCCTTCTGGCAGGCGGCGATGTACTTGGCACTGGTGCCGAAGATATGGAGCTGCGTGTCTTCGGCGAGTTGCCACAGGCGATCCATCGTCGGATAGCCGGGGTTGCCTTCGTAGAGGATCAGCGTCGCACCGGCTCCCAGCCCGCTGACGAGCCAGTTCCACATCATCCAGCCGCAAGTGGTGAAGTAGAAAATACGCTCGCCGGCGCGGAGGTCGCAATGCAGCATCAGCTCCTTCATGTGCTGGAGTAGTGTGCCGCCGTGGCCGTGGACGATGCACTTGGGCACGCCGGTGGTGCCGGACGAGTACATGATGAACAGCGGGTGGTCGAACGGGACTTCCTCGAACATCAGGTCCGGTGTCGGCTGATCGACCGGGCCGAGAAAATGGCGCCAGAGGACCGCGTTCGGAAGGCTGGAGATGTCCGGCGATTCGTCGAGGAACGGGATGACCACGACCTTCTTGACGCTGGGCAGTTGCGGCAGCATCTCGGCGACGCGCGGCAGCGTTTCGAAGCGTTTGCCGCCGTAGGTATAGCCGTCGGTAACAACCAGCACGGTGGGCTCGATCTGGCCGAAGCGATCGAGCACGCCGCGAACGCCGAAGTCGGGCGAGCATGATGACCAGATGGCGCCGAGGCTCGCTCCGCCGAGCATCGCGATGATGGTCTCAGGGATGTTGGGCAGGAAGCCGCCGACGCGATCACCTTTCGATACGCCGGCGTTTCGCAAAGCGGCGGCGGCGCGGGCGGCCTCGGCGCGGAGCTCATCGCGCGAGATGGTGGTGACCTGGTCGCGTTCGGTGTGCGCGATCAGGGCGGGTTCGTCGCCCGTGTGGCGCAACAGGTGCCGCGCGTAGTTGAGTTGCATGCCTTCGAACCAGCGCGTGTTGAGCATGCCGGAGCCGCTCATCACGCTCGACGCCAGCGTTGACGGCTCGATCTCAGCAAACTCGAGCACTTCGCGCCAGCAATCAGCAGGGTTCTTGATTGCCCAGGTGCGCAGCGACTCCCAGTCGGCGGCGATGCCGAACCTGTCGACGATGCGCGTCAGAAACGCGTACATCTGCGATCGCTGTACCTGCTCGTTCGATGGGGTCCATAACAGCTTGGAATGTGGCATAACGATTTCGCCTCCGCGCAGAAATTGCCTGTCCGGGCAATTCTGCGCGCGGCGTCAGTGCGGGTCAACAATCGGCGAGGTTGTCGCGGCATGGTGGGTTCAGAAACGGGCGTCGAGCTGCAGGGATGCCGCCCGCGTGCGCGCCTCGGAGATCGAGATGTGTGGGTCGTCGCTGATCTTCGTGACCGTCAGGGGGCCGAAATGACGGAGCTTCAGGGGGCGCAGGCCTTCGTCCAGAATCTGCTCGGGCACGCGGAGCAGATGCCCGCTCCATCCGCACACGTACGCACCGGGGGCGGCGATTTGATCGAAGGGGATCGTGGTCGGGGCTCGGGTGGGTAAGGCCGTGTTTTCGTCCGCGTCTGCAATCATCGACATGTCCTCGAAGATGGCAGCGCCGTCGGGGCGGTTCAGTCATCGTTCCGTCGGCGCACCCCCGTGCGTTATCCATCATCGGTCGCGTTCGTGTTCGAGCTTGAGTCTTGCGGTGACCGCAGGTCCGATCAGGCTGTGCGATCTTCCGTCTCTCGGTACACTTGTACGTCCATGCCGCTGAACAGTTCGCCAGAGCAATTGCCGGAAGCGCTGCGTGAGCAGTACCAGGCCAACGTGCGCGCGCTGGCTAATCACGACCCGGAACTTGCGGATCGCATAGAAGCGCTTCCAATGTGCGACGTTGCTGATCTGGAGCGCACGCGCGACGAGAACTGGACGACGCAGGTCGAAAGCGATGATGGTAAACGCGTTTATGTGCACAGCCGTTATCGGCCGGGGGCAGAAGCCGCGTCGCTCATTGATCAGCAGGCACGCGCGTCGAGCGACACGAAGCGGAGCGTGGAAGCGCCGCTAGATGACGTGGGGTGCTTTCTCATTCACGGCTCTGGATTGGGGTATGTCGTCACCGAGCTAGAGCGGCGCTACCACGATCCGTTGCTGATCGTGGCGGAAGAGGATCTGGCACTGTTGAAGCTGGCGCTGTGTGTCACGGACTTCACGCGTGCGCTCGGTGCGGGGCGGTTGTTTTTCTTCACTGCGCCCGACAAGTCCGAGCTGCACGCGCGACTGCGCCCGGCGATTGCGAACGTGCTGATCGGGTTGCGCATCCTGCGACACGCGTACACCGGACGCGTGCGCACCACGTTTCACCGGACGGTCGGCGAGCTGATGCGCGACTTTATCGCGTTTTCGCGCGTGCAGATGGTCTCGCTGCTGCGGCATTCGCGCACGACGTGCGAGAACGTCGCGTATAACCTTGGTACGTACGTCGAACGACCGGGAATCGAAGTGCTGGCCGGACGCGGTAAAGGCCATCCGGCGGTGCTCGTAGCGGCCGGGCCGTCGCTGGCGCGCAATTTGGACCTGCTGGCCGAGTTGCGCGACCGAGCGATCATCATTGCCGTGCAGACGGTACTCAAGACGCTATTAGCGTGCGGCATTCGCCCGCACTTCGTCACGAGCCTCGACTATCACGAGATCTCGGCGCAGTTCTTTGAAGGCATCAGCGACTTTCACGACACGATCCTGGTGGCCGAGCCGAAGGTGGCCTGGCACGTCATCGACGTATTCGACGGGCGAACGCACGTGCTGCGGTCGGAGTTTGCTGAGGACTTGTTGCAGGACGTGGCGCCCTCGCGGGCGGGTCTGCGCGCGGGTAGCACCGTCGCCCACCTGTCGCTGTATCTTGCCGAGCACCTCGGGTGTGACCCGATTATGCTGCTGGGACAGGATCTGTCGTTCTCGGACGGGTTGTACTATCCGCCGGGTGTTCAGATCGAGCGCATCTGGCAGCCGGAGCTGGGGCGGTTTCAGACCGTGGAGATGAAACAATGGGAGCGGATCGTGCGCTCGCGTGTGAATCTCCGCACGGTCGAGGACGTACACGGCCGCAAGGTGTACACGGACGATCAGATGTTCACCTACGCCGAACAGTTTGAGGCGGACATCGCGGCGTCTGCAGCGCAGATTGTGCAGGCGGGTGAGGGTGGGCGACGGTTGCGCGGCGTGGAGGTCACGCCGTTTGCAGACTTCGTGGTGGATGAATGCAGCAAGCCACTGCCCGCTGATCTGTTCGCGCTGCCGGGCGCCGTCGAGACGCGCACCCGAGCGGATGCGCGGACGGCCTTGGAAACTCGCATCGAGGAAGTTCGCCAGATGCGGGCGATCGTGACGGAGTCGCTGGAACTACTAGAGTGGCTGGACACCGCGCTCGCCAATCCGCGCGAGTTCAACAAACTCGTGCCGAAGATCCACAAGCTGCGCGATCGGATGCAGACGAATCGGCGTACGTACAGCCTGGTCAGCTCGGTGTCCCAGTCGGCGGAGCTGAAGCGCTTCCAGGCTGATCGCGGCATTCGCGATGACGAAGCGGAAACGCCGGAGACGGCACGACGACGGTTGCGCAGAGATCGCGAGTATGTGGCGGCGTTCGGCGAAGGCTGCGACTATTTGTTGCGGATGCTGCCCGAAGCCATCGCACGCCTGGGGGGCGACGAATCATGAAGATCGTCGGGGCTGTATTTGCGGACTTCGTTGACGGTTCGTTGGGCCTTGCCGCGAGCCTGGATGCGGATCTCGCCGGAACGCCAGTGATCGTGCGGACGCTGCGCAGTCTGGCGCTGGTCGAGGGGCTAGCAGCGCGTTGCATCGTTGTGCGCGAACGTGATGCAAGCGCGGCACGCGCGTGTGTTCAGGCGGCCGGGCTCGAGGGGGGCATTGATGTTGCAGTGCTGGACGATGGTGTGCGCCCGCGTCGGGCGCTGATTCAGGCGGCGCGCAAATGGAGCATTGACTCGTGGCGCGGCGGATTGCTCGGCACGACCTGGTTTGATGAGTTCGTCGCGCCGCGCGTCATCGCGGCAGTGCTCGATCACTACGGCGCCGAAGGCGTGCTGTGCATTGAAGGGCATCAGGCGGTGCTCGATCCGCGGATCGCGACGCGGATGTGCGCACGTGCCAACGAGCAGCCGGAAGCTACGCCACATGTATTCACCCAGGCGCCACCGGGTTTAGCCGGATTGTTGTTACGCCGCGAGGTCGTGCGCGATCTGTTGGAAATGGACGTTCCGTTCGGGTTGTTTCTGAGCTATCGCCCGGAACTGGCCCAGCCCGATCCGATCACGCGGCCGGCGTGCGTGAATTTGGACACAGGCATCACGGAGACGCGGGCGCGTTTCTGCGCCGACACTGCGATTTCGCGCGCGATGCTGGCGGCGGCGTTACGTGAGCACGGTGAGGACGTTGACGCGGCGACGCTGTGCGCGTTCGCTCGACGGACCGAGTTGTCCCGCGCGGCCGATTTGCCGGTAGAGGTCGAATTGGAACTCACCACGGCAGACAGCCTGCCGCGAACGACATTGCGGCCACGCGGCGGACGCGTGCCACAGCGAGAACTGAGTGATGTCGACGCAGTGCGGCGGATCGCGGCGGAATTGGGGGCGCTCGACGATCGGCTGGTCATGCTCGGTGGGCACGGCGATCCGCTGCTGCACCCGGAGCTCCCGGCGGTGTGCGAGGCACTGCGCGAGGCCGGCGTATACGGATTGGCGGTCACTACGAACCTGATTGACTTTTCGGAGGCGGCGTGGGGGGCCTTGACCGAGGTGCCGGTGGACGTGGTCGAAGTGCGGATCGATGCGGTCAGCGCCGGACAGTACGAGCGGGTACATGGTGCGGACCGGTTCGCCGAGGTCGTCGCTAACGTTGAGCGGCTGGAGCGCTGGCGGCGGGAGCAGTCGGCGGCGCGTCCGATCGTGGTGCCCACCCTGACGCGCTGCGCGGCCACGCTCGCGGAGATGGAGGCGTTCTACGACACGTGGATTCAACGCGTGGGGTCGGCAGTGCTACGTGGGTATAGTGATTTCGGCGCCCAGCTACCGGCGGAGACACTGCTGCCGACTGTGCCGCCGACGAGGGAGGGCTGTCGGCGTCTCGCCGGACGGCTCATGCTGTTGGCTGACGGGGCGGCGGTTGCGTGTGACCAGGATCTGCGAGGTGAATTGCGGCTGGGAGACTGGCGGAACGAACCGCTGCGCGCGATCTGGTCAGGGACATCAAGCACGGCGTTGCGGGAGCGCCACGCAAGCGCGGCGTGGACGAACCTGCCTGTGTGTGGACCCTGTAAGGAGTGGTTCCGGCCCTAGTTAGCCGGCGGACGGGCCGTTATCGCTGCCGGGCGGACCGAGCGGCGAACGCGCAAAAAGTGATTGCGGGAACACCCGGGAGTCGATAGGATCTAATAGAGTTGGAGCCGACCGGCTGAGCCGGCTCCGCTGAGCCATAATCTTCCTCATCTCGCTCATAGCGTCCTAAGTCAGCCGACAAATCGGGTTTCCTTGAGGGCGTGGTACCGTTTTCGGGTCTGCGTCGGTCTTCGTGTTTCCGTAGTAGGCGTCGCGGGCACCGAGGTGATCCATGGCAGACACAATTAAGTGCAGTTGTTCGAGTTGTGGGGCGAAATATCGCCTGCCGGCCGAGGCCCAGGGACGCACGGCGCGCTGTAAGCGGTGCGGCGAGAAATTCACCGTGCCACAGGTCGAGGGCACCAGCCTGGAAGACACCGTGATGAGCTGGCTGGTCGTCGAGGATGATGGCGACGATGCCCCGCCGGCCCCCAAGGTCATCAACCTGCCGGATGCCGAGAACGAGGAAGGTGCCGAAGCCGCCCGCCGCATGCGCGGCCCGATCCGCTTGAAGGGGGATGAAAAAGCAGAGACGAAGAAATAGGGGGCGACGCAGAAGCCGTTTGCTACGTGCAATTCTAGAACGCGTCCGTGGCGGTCCTGCCTAGCCCCGGATCCCCCCCGCAAGCTCTATCGCGCACAGAACCGGATGGTCAATCGGCCTGGAGTGCCTTGGCAAGGTCGTTGTTCGTAATCCATGCTTGCACAGGCTCCTTCTCCGATCCGTGTTCGGTGAAGAACACGTCCTGGCACCGAGCGCGCGCCTGCATGGCGGCCTTGGCCTCCGCGAGTGTGGCGGTCTTTGCGACGAAAGCGATGCCTTCGCGGATCGATGGTCCGAGATCGTGGTTGTCCAGAAGATCCTTAAGCGTCGGTTCCTTTTCCGCTCCGGTCTTCGCTTTTGGCGCCGCTCCGCCGTTCGCTTCTGGCGTGGTCGCTGAACCGGGCGCCACGCCATGTCCGGCGTCAGGATCCGGGTCGGGGCGCGGGACGGGGTCCGCTTCGGGCCCCGAGTCTTTCCGTTTCTGACTGAGGTTTACCAGGAACGTGTCGAGCGGCTGCTGGTGCACGACGTATAGAGCTCGGTAGCTTGCGTCCAGGATGGGATGCGGAAGAACTTGAGATCGGTCAACCTACTTCGAATCTTGGCGAGTGACATCGCCAACGCCTCTTTCCGATCGGCGACTTCGATGAACTCCATCTTCGATTTGGGGAGCGCGTGATCGATCGCCGGCTTACTGAGTCGACCGCCGAGAAGCCGCTCTTGCGCTCTGGACGCCGCCTCGAAGTTCTTCTCGGAGAAGTAGAAGGCGAGGACGGTGCCGACCCATGTGGCCACTACCGGCAGGATCGTCGAACTGAGTGTTTCGATGACTTCCTTCGGCTTGTCGTACGCGGCGATTACCGTTACCAACGAAATGCCAACCACAAACAACCCACCGATAATGACGATCATGCCTGCCAGCATGTTGCGCATGATGTTGCCTCCGATCGATCGGGGAGCGCGTAGGGCACACGCGCTTGCTTACTGCGCACTTTGTATTTGTTGCTCCTCGTTCAATTCGCCCGGTGAGGCTGTTGCGGGGCCGGCCCAATGGAAGTCGCCGTACGATGCCCCTTCGCCTCGGAGTTGGAGCGAGTGTCCTGCGGGCGTGTTCCCCGTTTCGCGAACGTCGACGTCCTTGGCGACCTCGTCGTTCGCCGGTCCCTCTCCGGCCGAGAATGTCCCTTCGTAGCTCAGGAACTGCCGCAGACTGCCACTCGCGTCCACCAGCGCGATTCCGTCCGGGACCGGTGGGCTTCCATCAGGACTGCCGTTCTGCAACTTGGGAAAGTCAAACTTCACGGCTCCATAGCCAGAAGCGTTCTCATTGTCGATAACCCCCGAGAGTTCGATTTCGCGGTAGATCCGGCCCGTCTTTCCGTTGTAGCCGTACAGGCGCCAGCCCGTCAGATCCAGATCGGCGCTGCCCGCGATCTCGACAAATTCGCCTGTGTCGGTCCCTGCGTTGTCATAATGGAACTCGTTTATCCACGCGGTTGCCGTGAGGCCGCCATTGCAGGACGGTGGCGGCACGTCGCCAAATACGTACTCGACCCATTCCGGGTGATCGATGAACGGGTTTCGATTTCGTTGGAACAGGTAAACGACCGTGTTGCGGCGACGCTCCAGGTCATCCACCGGGTCATCCTCGTGCCAGGCCAGCAACACGTCGAGCAGGCCCATGTACGCGATGGCCCCCGTCTTCCAGGCGTCGTTGTTTGTCTCAATCAAGTCAATCAAGTCTGCGTCCGGCGTGAGCTGTAAATCTGCTTCCTTGCGATCGTTATCCACATGCCCGTCGTACCGGACGTCCAGGTAGAACAGCGCTCGAGCCACATCACCACGACGTCCTATCCACGTCTGCCAGATGGCAGGAGGTGAGTAGTTGCTACTTTCAGGCTCCTCCGTCGCGCCACCACCGCGTTCCAGATTCACCAGCGTAGATTTCCGCTGAGAAGCTGCATCTGGCGTATCGGTATTGGCCTTGCCATACGGCTTGTTGCTGCGCGAAGCGTTGTACGGCTGATACGCGGCGAAGAGGTGATGGCAGTCGCTGTAGGCCGGGTTCTTCTTGGTGTCTTTCTTGAAGCCGTGGGATTTCGGCCAGGAGTGCTCGCGATCGTAACGAAACGAGTGAGTCACTCCCTTGAGCTGACGATCGAACGTGCCGTTGAGGTAAATGTCTAGCACTTTGTTCGGCTGCTCTGGGTGCGCGTCCGCCAGCGCGACAATATCCCAAGTGTCAACGATGTGAGTTGTCTGTCCGGGGCGCGACGATGTCGAGTATGCGAACACCGTGTGTATTTCGATCAGCTCGTGCAGTGATCGGCGGAACGCTTCCTGGTCCGACATGTCAACGTCGTCGTAGTATCCCTCCGGCGGATCGAGCGGTACCGCCCAATAGTCCATGCCATCGATCTCATGCCAGAGCGCGACTGGGTCTAACGCCTCGAGTGTCGAGATCGACTCTTGTTCGACTGCCGAATCCGCCGTGATCGGCTGAGCAGCCGCAGGCTGCACGATGAACGGTATGCACGCCGAGAGCGTGATTAGCAATAGGGTGAGGGCAGTGTTTTTCATGTCGGTCCTCTCCGGCATCCTGAGACTTGATAGGGCTGAAGTCCGCCGCGCGGCAGCCTTCGGATCAGCGCGCGGACAGTCATTCTCTCCGCGAATCGCGTCAGACGACGCTCGCGTTACCCGCGTCCATCGTACACAAACCGTGTTCCGCCAAACTAAGGAACTGGCGGTGAACGGACGCCGTTAAAGGGGCGCCAACGGAAAGGCCGCGGCACCCCCACAGTAGCTACAACGCGATCGGCGCCGAATCACATCGCGTTTTTTCCGTTAATTTCTGGCGAGAAAGCCAGCAACGGGTGGATTCACAGAACTGTGGCTGTCGGCCTGCCTGAGTTAGTTTGGCTAGTGTTGGCAGTATATGGCGACTGTCACCAGTTGAGGGGCAGGCTAGCAGAGGGGAGCGGGGTCAGGGTTGATCGCGATCGGAGTGACCGATGATTCTTGCGGAAGGTGCCGGACTCGTTGGATCGACGGCCGCAACCGCATGTGGCTGGAAGTCGTCCGTGCGGAGCCAGCGGGCGATGGCGAGGATGTCTTCGGAGATCAGGAAGAGGGCGGGGACGACGATCAGCGTCAGCAGCGTCGCGAAGCCGAGGCCGAAGCTGATCGAGATCGCCATCGGAATCAGGAAGCGGGCCTGGAAGGACGTCTCGGTCATCAGCGGGGCCAGACCCAGGATCGTCGTCAGTGAAGTCAACAGGATCGGGCGCAGTCGCCGGCGACTGGCCGCGATGACGGCTTCATAGGTCGGTGTTCCGCGGCGCAGTTCCTTCTTGATGAAATCCACCAGAATCAGACCATCGTTCACGACAATGCCGCTGAGCGCAACGATGCCGATCACGGAGAGAATCGTCAGTGGGTAGCCCATGCACCAATGGCCCGCGATCGCGCCGGTCAGCCCGAATGGAACCGCCGACAGCACCACGAGCGGGTGGACGTAGCTTTTAAACAGGCCGGCGAGCATCACGAAGATGATCAGGATGGCGATCAGGAAATCGCGCCGCAGCGAACCGAGGGATTTCGAGGCTTCGCGTTTGTTGCCGGCAAACTCGATGCGCATGCCGGAGTAGCGTGCCTCCTGTGCCGCAACGAATGGGGCCAGCTCGGTGATAATCGCCTCAGCGTTATTCTGACTCTGATCGACGTCGGCGGTGATCGTGACGGCGCGGCGTTGATCGATGCGGCGGATGGTGGCGGTGCCCTCCGCGTCAGTCACGCGGGCCACCTCGCAGAGCGGCACCATGCCGGCGGGCGTCGCGATGCGCATGTCCTCGAGCTCGTGGATCGCGCGGCGGCGCGTCTCCGGAAAGCGTACGCGGATATCGACATCCTCACGGTTGCGTTGGAGGGTGCGCGCTTCGAGACCATAAAACGCGCCGCGGACTTCAGTTGCGAGCTGCTGCGTCGTAAGACCCAGCGGGCGGGCCGAGTCGAGCAATGCGAGCTGCAACTCGCGGCGGCCTTTTTCGTAGTCATCGTCGATGTCGGAGACGCCTTTCTTCTCGGCCAGGCGGGACTTGAGCTCCGTCGTGGTGGTGAGGATTTCATCGATGCGATCGCCGGTGATCTCGATTTCGATCTCTGCACCGGCGGGGCCGCCCTGCATCTCCTGGAAACGGAGGGAGTTGGCCCCGGGAATGACGCCGATGAGCGCGCGCATTTCCTTCTTGATTTCAGCGCTGTCGCGTGCGCGCTGGTCGACGCCGGCGAGCTCGATAATGAGCTGGCCGATGTGCGACCGCGTGCTGACCTCAGCGTCGCCCGCACCGGCGGAAATCTGCGCGCCGACGAGCGTGTAGCTGTTTTTGACCTCAGGGAAGTCGATATCGTTGGTGACGACGAGCTCGACCTGCTTCAGCGCGTCCTCGGTCTGATCGACGGGCGTCCCGACCGGCATCTCCAGGTTCACGAGCAGGGTCTCGGAGTCCATCTCCTGGATGAGGACCTGCTCGACGTGTCGGCCAGCGACCAGCCCCAGTGAGAGCAACAGCGCGGATACTGCCGTTGCCAGCGTGACGTAGCGGTAGCGCGTGGCCAGACGCACGAAGCGATCGTAGTACCCGGTGAAGACCTCTTTCAACCAGTACTGCTGAAAGCTGCGGATGTTCTCGACGAGGCGTCCGATCGCGGTACGGGCGGGCTCGGCCGGGTGTCCCTGGCGGTGGGGCTTGAGCGTATCGGCCAGGTGGGCCGGGAGGATCATCAGCGACTCGATCAGCGAAATGAGCAGGGCCGACATGACGACGATGGGCAGAACGCCCATGAAGTCGCCCATGCGACCCTCGATGAACATCAGCGGAAAGAACGCGCCGATGGTGGTAATGATCGCAATCACGACCGGCCACGTGACTTCCTCCGCGCCCTTCACCGCGGCGGTGAGGGGCGCTTCGCCGGCTTCGACGCGCGCGTAGATGTTCTCGCCCACTACGATCGCGTCGTCGACGATCAGGCCCAGCACGACGATCAGACCGAACATGCTGATCAGGTTGAGCGTAGCGCCCACAAGATCCATCAGCATGATGCCGCCGCACACGGACAGCACGAGCCCCATCAACACCCAGAACGCGACGCGCCAGTTGAGCGTGGCCAGCAACGTGATGAACACGAACAACAGCCCCCAGGCGCCGTTGCGTTTGAGCAGGTCCAGGCGATCGGCGATGTAGCGCGACAGGT
The DNA here is from genome assembly GCA_028277645.1 of Phycisphaerae bacterium. Taxonomy (GTDB): domain Bacteria; phylum Planctomycetota; class Phycisphaerae; order UBA1845; family Fen-1342; genus JANQFV01. The sequence continues at coordinate 18,403 of JANQFV010000019.1, read as the reverse complement.
CACTGTGGACCCTGAACTCGAGCGTGGCGGGGTACGGGTCGTTGCGGGACTGGTCGTAGATGCGGCGGGTGGTCGTCTCCAGCCTCAGGCGCGTGAGGATTCCGTCGGGCGGTGGCTCGCCCCGTTTGGCCGCCACGAACGCCTTCACGTAATTGGCGATGCGCACGGCGTCCTGTTCGCTGGTCTTGTAGACGATCAGGTCGACGGCGGGCTTGCCGTTGAAGCGGCCGCGGGCCTCGACGTCCTGAAAGCCGTCAATCACACGGCCGACGTCGCGCACACGGACGATCTTGCCATCGGAGGCGGTGCGGAGAATCGTGTCGGCGATCTGGTCGACCTGGTCGGTCTCGCCGAGCGTGCGGACAGCGACGTTCTGATCGGAAGTCTTGACCTGGCCGGCCGGCAGGTCGAGGTTGGTTTGGCGGATGGCGCTGGCGATCTCCGACAGCGACGTTCCGTAGGCGAGCATTTGCTCCGGCACGACCTCGACCGTCAGTTCGTCTTTGCGAATGCCGCTGAGTTCGACGTCGGTGATCTCGGGAATGCGCAGGAGATCGTCGCGCAGCCGGCGGCCGGCCGCCTTGAGTGTGCCCTCGTCGGCGTCGCCGAAGATCGCCACCGAGATCACCGGTAGCGTGGGCTCGATCTTCGCAACGCGTGTTTCCTCGGCTTCTTCGGGCAACTCATCGCGCGGGATGGCGTCGATGGTGGCCTTGAATTCGTTAACCTTGTCGTCAAGGTCGGTCACTTCGTTCGTCATCTCGACCATGATCGTGCTGGAGCCTTCGGAGATCGTGGTCTCGATGCGTTCGATGTGCTCGATGTCCTTGATCGCCTCTTCCATCCGCTCGGAAATGCCGCGTTCGACTTCCTCGGGCGTGGCGCCGGGATAGAATGTGGAGATCGCGATCTGGTTCGGCCGCGACTCGGGGAACATTTCGCGCGTGAGCGTGAGCGCCGTGTACACACCGGTCACGAGGATGCCCACCATCAGCACATTGACGAGCACGGGATTCTCGACGCTGAAGCGGGGCAGTGACATTATGGCGTGACCGTGGGTTCGAGAGTTGTGCTGGCGGTGGTCTGGTCCGGGCGCGTGCTCGGCTGGGCGATTTGCCGAGGCGCCTCGCCGTCCAGCGCCGGCTTCACCGGGGCGCCGTCATACAGCACGTCGAGGTTACTGGTAATGACGACATCGCCGGGGTCGAGGCCGTCGATAGCCGCGTCGGCGCGGATGTTTCGCAGAATACGGACGGTGCGCTCGCGCGCGGTGCGGTCAGCGCAAACGAAAGCGCGCCCGCGACGGACGGCACCGCGCGGTACGAGCAGCGCGTCGATCAGCGTGGGGCCGTCGATCTCAGCCTCGACGAACACGCCGGGCATCAACGGGGAGTCATGCGTTTCATTATCCACTTCGACGTAGAGCGAGAACGTTCGCAGTGCGGCGTCGGCGGTGGGGCCGATGCGGGCCACAGTGCCGTGCCAGACGGCGTCGGGACTACTCTCCAGGCGAAGCTGAACTGCGGCGCCGGGCTGTACGTCGGCACGCTGGGAGACGGGAAGCTCCAGCGGCACCTCAATCCAGCGCGGCTCGAGCAATGTGAGTAGCTGCTGGCCGGGCGCAACCTGCTCGCCGAGCTCGACCCGCACGGTGTCAATCGCGCCGTCGAACGGGGCCGTGATCGTGCAGCGCTCGAGATTGAGTTCGGCAGTGGACAATTCGGCGCGGCGCAGATCGACGGTGGCCTGTTGCCGCGCGCGGCGTTGTGGGATCAATGCCAGTTCGTTTTCCAGGCCTTGGAGTGTGCGGCGAGCGCGCTGCACGGTTACGCGGGCGGCATCCAGCTCGCGGGGATTGGACGCCTCGCTTTCGAGCAGCTCTCGCACGCGGTTGTACTCGCGCTCGGCTAGTTGCCATTCCTCACGCGCGGTTTCGATCAGCCTTTCGGTATTGCGCTCCTCGATGTCCAGGCTGGCGAGCGTGGCCTTGTCCGCGGCGAGCAGGCTGCGGGCACGCTCGCGCTGAGCCAGGTAGTCACGGTCATCGATGCGCAGGAGCACGTCGCCGGTCGAGACGCGAACGCCGGGCTCGAGCGACTCCGGTCGCAGCACGACCTCGCCGTTAACTTCGCAGCCGATGACAGCGTGCCGATTAGCCGTAGCGGTGCCAAACGCGCGCAACGGAACGACGACATCGGTCGGTTCGAGGCGAATTGCATTTACGGTGAGCGGCGTGTGATCGGGCGGAACCGAGGGCGGGTCCTGCCGGAGCAGGGTCAAGACCTTCATGCCGCCGGCGCCGATACCGAGAATGACGACGATCAGGATTACCGACAGGACGATTGTTCGGGCCATGAAGCTCAGCCGGGCGTGAGGTCAACAGCGATCGCGGCAGTGCAATACCGGTTACTGCGCGACCGTGCCGCGAACTCGGAATTATAGCGCCGGTGGTGCGAATCGAACAGGCCCGGCGTCGGCTCGTCGGTGGACTGAATATCCCGTAGGGTATCGCGCGAACGTGGGTAGTAAGCGTCCCCGGGTGGGCGCCGAGCGAGAATCTATGGTTGATCACGCGACTATCGTCCACGTGGTGTCAAGCCGGTGTACGGCAGAGCAGCTCCGGCGACTGAACGTGCTGCGCGACGGGCTGACCCAGTGGCGACACGTTGTCGTACAGACTGGTGCGGGGCCGCTGGCGGCAAAGCTGGTTGGAACTAGGCGCGGTCACGCTCCGCTGCCGCTGCGCGGACTGCGTGAGGGAGTGTTGCTACGGCAGGTCCAAGCGTGCAGCGGCAATGCGCAAAAGAACATCGCGGTCTGGCATGTGTGGTCGCCGGATGCGCTGGATTGGCTAGGGTTCAATTGTGTGGCCGATGGCCGTTTGTTCGTCGAGCTAGACTACGGTGTTGACGTGCGACGGAGCGCCGAGCGTGCGTGGGCAGTCGGCGCGGCGCGCGAGATTGTTTTCCGTTGCTCGGACCAATCCGCGTCGAACGAGCTGGAGCGATGGGGTGTGATGCACGCGCAACGGCCGGTAGGCCGCCCCGTGCTGGAAGTACGAGAAGCTAAGACATCGGACCGCGCTCAATTGCGCCGGCGGTTGTACCTCGCGCCGGATGATCTCGCCGTGCTTGCGGTGCCTCCAATCACCTCGGGGAGTGGTGCATTCACGGCTGCCTGGGCCACGTTGTTACTGGAGAAGGTGAATCCTGCCGCCCGGCTGGTATTGTCGCTGCACGGCGAGGATGCGCAGCGCACGGCGCGCCTGGTGCGCGCGTGCCGCCACCAGTGGATGGTGCGCTACGCCGGAGCTGAATGGACGGCGGCGCAACTGGCGGCGGTGTGTGACGTTGCCGCATTCCTGCCTGACCGACCGGCGCCGCCACATGGTGCACTGGAGGTTCTGTCGTGCGGCGGGCGGCTGGTCACGACAGAGTGGGGGCGTCGATTGCTGCCAGATGCGGCTTCCGTGCAGCAGGCACGGGTGGGTGATCCGGAAGACGTCGCGCGAGCGTTGCGGCGCGCGTTGGACTCAGAGAACCGGCACGTGCGCGATGCGGCGATGGCTATTCGGGCGTACGCCCACGATCACAAGAGTCTGTTGGCAGAGTATGCAGGGCTGTACGGCGGGAGGCGGTGTGAGCAGATGGGGGGCGGTGCTGATTGAGGATAGTCCGCCGTACCTCTCCCCCGCGCGGGGGAGAGGCGTGACGGACAGATGCTACTGCTGCGTGAGCAGCGGAGTCTTCTTGTCGGTCGTCGACCAGCGGGCTTCGTCATCGCGATCGGGCGCGGTGTTGCTCAGGTACAGCTCCGTCGCTGCCCGTCTGGCCCACTGGGCCTTCTCGTTGAACCAGGCCCCCAGGGCGGATGCCACTTCGTTATGCGACACGAATCGCAGATCGGCGCCGGTGGCCTTCATCAGCGAGCTGCGAATGCGTCCGAAGGCGACCGCGGCGTCTTCGTCCGTGATCGTCTCGTCCTGCGGTAGCTCGGTTCCGGCGATCGCCGCATCCACCAGAGCGGCCTGGTCGGCGAGCTCCTGCGCGGCGGCGAGTCTCGACACGCGCCTCAACTGGTCACGCGCGTCGGCGAAGTCGGGATCCAGTCGCAGGGCCTCTTCGAGCGAATGCGCAGCGTCGGCATAGAGTCCCGCCTCGGTCTGGATCACGGCGAGATTGAAGTACGCGTCGGCTTCGGTTCCCGCTAGGCGGAACTCGTCGAGCGCCTCGGCGTAGCGGCCGAGCTTCGCGAGCACGACCGCGTGATTCATGCGGGCGCGGCGAAACTCCGGCGCGACGGCCAGCGCTTCGGTCAGTACGGCCTCGGCGTGCTCGAGCTTGCCTTCGAGGTACAGGCTGAAGCCGAGGTTGTTGAGCAAACTGGCGTTCCGTGGGCTCAGCTCGAGCGCCCTGCGGAACTGGTCGCTGGCTTCGGCGTGCTGCTTGAGCTTGTTGTACGTGATGCCCAGCCGAGTACGTGCTTCGACGGACTTGGGGTTGACCTCGAGCACCTTCTGGTACTGCTCGGCGGCCTTGTTGTAGCTGCCCTGCCGCTCGAGCAAGTGGCCGTGAGTCATGTACGTGGCCGCGTTGAGTTGCGGCGTGACGTCCGGCCCGGAGCGGGGCAGTGCGCCGGGATTCGCGGTTTCCTGAGTCGTGACGCAACCAACCAGGCTCAGCGTGACGGCTCCGGTCAGCAGTCGGCAGAAGATTCGCAAATGGCTGTTCACAGCAGTCTCCCGAAACTGAATCGAGATAAGCGGGCTACTTGACGGAAGTCGCCCCGGAGCCGGTGGTGCCCGTGGCGCCGGACTTCTTCTTGGGCTGATACGTGGCTTCGTGCTGGCGAATAAGGATGGCTTCGCGGGACTTCATGCCCGTGCCGCCGGGGTGGTCGAGCACGACGGCTTCCGCGTAAGTGTCAACCCCGCACTCGCCAAGATAGTCGACGATGGACGTTGTACGGGCGTCGATCAGCTCTTCATCCTGGAGATCGGTGTTGAAGCGCACCGGACCGCCATAGACTTCGATCAGCGATGCGAAGCGCGCCAGGCGATCCTCTCCGAGTGAATTGAGCATTGTGCGGTGCGGCACAAAGTGCGCATCGGAGATCGTCATGTCCTCGAGCATCGCGTTGTCGACCATGTAGACCATTGTGCTTTGCAGCCGCGATGTCCGATCCGCCCCGCCGTGCGGTGGCGCATTGAGTCTGGCACCGGGACCCTGACAGGCTCCGCAGACGAGGGCCGCAGTGGCCGTGGCCACGAGCAGTCGCCGCATCGCACTCTCCTTACATCAGAGATTGCGGACGGATCGAGCTACCGCATCGACGGGCACGTTCCATCCGTCGTTTCAGCTTCGATATCCATTCAAATCGGACCATCGGGCCGCAGCCTGAAGGTCGGCCTGTTGAAGGCGGACCACGTCCACCGGGCTGGTCGGGAACGTCCGGTAGAATGTGGCTTTCCGTCGATCAAGGGGGCGCTGCGGCGGAGACTCGCTAGAATCCGGATCATGCGAATTTCCCGTCGCAACGCGCTCGCGCTGCTCGTCGTCATCACGGGCGGCTCGTTGATGGTGACGGGGGGCTATGCGTGGTACCTGCGCAGCGCCTTATACCGAAACTCATGCGCCACGACATTGAGTGAGAGTCTGGGGTTGCCCGCGGAGATCGGGCAGGTGGTGCCGCGTTCGTGGTCCACACGCGAGTTCCGTAACGTGCGGATCTGGCTGCCGGAGCGACGCGATGAAGCTGCGTTCATCGAACGGGCGCTGGTGCTGCAAACGCCGACGGACGACGACCCGAATGCCTGGGAGGTGCAGCTCAACGACGGTCGGTGTGAGATTTCGACCCGCACTTGGCTGCGCGAGGACTATCGCTTTCTGCTGGAATCGGGCCTACGGCCCGGCTTTGATCCGAATGGTCCGCAGCGCGCCGTGTTCAACGGTCTTGATCTCGAATTCGAGCGCGGTCAATTCCAGGCGGCGCTGAATGACGCACGCGGGGTCGTGGTTTTTGAGAGTTCGCGTGTGGGCCGGGCGGCAGTCACGTGTAACGAGTTCAACGGCTATTATGCACCGCAGCCGGTGGTGTTGAACGCGGTCTTCTCGCCGCAGTTAAGCGGAATCCAGCTCGATCGCGTCGATCTGATCGTCCCACGCTTGCCGCTGGCAATCGTCGGGCTGGATGGCCTGGCTGCGGTGAGCCTGCAAACCGGAGCGTTCGATGGACGCATGACGTATCGTGAACGCGACGCGCGGCGCGAGGTGCGCGTGGCCGGGCACGTGTTCGACGTGCAGTTGAGCGAGGCGACGGCCGGTTTCTTCCCGATGCCTTGCCGCGGCGTAGCGCCGGAGCTCGAGCTCGGCGAGCTTGTTGTCCGCGATGGGGTACCGCAGAAGCTGGAGTTTCGCGGAACACTTATTGACGTCGTGCTCGGCGATTTGCTCGCGCCACTGAGCATGGCGGGCGTGGGCGGCGAACTGACGCTGCGCGTGCGGGCAGCGAACGTCTCGCCGGAGGGTGTCGATCGATTCATCGCGTCCGGGCGGTGTGACAACGTGGATCTGGAGCGCGTTTCCGAGGCGTTCGGCTGGGGGCGCGTCACGGGACGGGCGAACCTGAAGATCGACGACTTGACGATTCGGGCGAATCAATTGACTGCCGCTGACGTGCACCTGAGTGTGCAGCGGTCAGACGACAACTGGGTTGAGCGGCGACTGCTGTCGGAACTGGCGCAGCGCACGCTGGGATTCACGCTGCCGGCCTGGTTGCCGGAGCGGTTTCCCTACGCGGAGCTGGGTGTGCGGTTCGAGGTGCGTGACGAGCTGTTGTACGTGTTCGGCACGCACGGTCCGGAGCAGAAGACGCTGCTGACCGTGCAGGTCGCCGGGCAGGACATCGGATTGATTCGTGAGCCGGAAGAGCCGTTCGACCTGCGCGCGACGTGCGCGGAGCTCCGCGGTCGGGCACTGGCGTTCCTGGGCGAGCGGTTCCCACGGATCGAAGAGCTCCCCGATGCGGTGGACGAGCAGGCCGCGGCAGCGGACGAAGAGTGAATCGTGGTTCGTTTCACGGAAGAGGGTAGGCTGTTGGCGGCGGCGCTGGCGATCAGCGCGCTGCTGACCTGCGCGACCATCTGGGCCGTGTACGCACAGAGCCGTGCCCTGCGGGCGCGTGACTGGACCGATCTGTTGAGCGCGGCGCAGGCGGCGGCGACCGTACGCACTGCGGAGTTCCAGAGCCAGGTCGACCGCGACCTGAGGCTGGCCGCCCGCTTGTGGGAATCGTCGGGCCGTGACGGTCTGGACACGTGGGCGCTGGGCGAACCGCGCTGGCTCATGGTGGGGTACTTGACGAATGACGACGTCTGGCAGGTGTTTCCCAGGACGCCACTGGAGGAGCGCAGGGGGCAGGCACCGGCCGACGACGTGGGCCCGATGCGCAGTGACGCGGAGTTGCGGGGAACGCTGAGCTACCTTGAAGAACTGGCGCGGGACAGTGATCCACTGCTGCGGGCCGGGGCGCTGCTGGCGGCTGCCGCTGTCGAGCAACAACTGGGCAACCCGCTGGCCGCGGCGCGCGGCGTGTCGACTGCGGCACATCTGCTGACGGGCAATCCGCGCGTGAGTCGACTGGCATTTCATTCCGAGCTGACGCGTGTCAGCGACCTGCGGACCGACGGTGATCTGATTGGTGCGCGGCAGGCGCTGGCGGACATGGTGACACGTCTGCGCGATGAACACCCGGCGCGCCTGGGACCGTTGGAAGTCGAGCGATTGCGTCTCGTTGCCGATCAGCTCGACGTCGCAACAGCCAGCGAGACCGGCCGGTTGCTCGCGGACCTGGGCGCTCGGGCGGAGCGCCGCGCGGATATTGCCCGCGAGTTGGGGCAGCGCATTCGAGCTGAGCAAGGTGCGGCCGACGCGCGACGGGTATTCACGCTCGCAGTCGGCGCGCCGTTAATCGTGTGTGCGGAATCGCTGGCTAACGGGACACATCTGGTCGTGACTGCTCCGGTCGCGGACGTGTTACGGCGCTACTGGCGTTCGCCGGCGGAGGGGGCGGTGTGGAACGTGCGCCCAGCCGGCGCGGTGGGCTCTGAGCCGGTGCTATTGGAGTTGGGACCGGAGTTCGGGCACGCGCGGTTGGAGACCTCGGCCGAAGCAGGTGGACGGCTGCGCGCGTTGGATCGTCGACAGGCGGGGTTGATTGCGGCGACGGCGCTGGGTAGCGCCGGCGCGTGGACACTCGTGTTGTGGATGTTGGCGCGGACCCTGCGCCACCAGCGCGAGCTGGTGCGGTTGCAGCGCCGTTTTGTTGCCGACGTGAGCCACGAACTGAAAACACCGCTGGCGTTGATCCGGTTGCTGGCCGAGACGCTGGCCGGACAGCGCGTGCGCGACCCGGAGAAGGTGCGCGGCTACCTGGAGACGATCACGCGCGAGAGCGAGCGGCTTAGCGTGCTGCTGGACTCGATTCTGGATTTCAGCCGGCTCGAGTCGGGCAAGAAGAGATTCGAGTTCGCGGACTGCGATGTGGGCCAGGTGGCGCGGCAGGCCTGGGCGCTGTTTGAGGCACAATTCGCCCGCGACGGGTTTGATGCCCGGCTCGAGGTCGCGGAAGACCTGCCGATCATCCGGGCTGATGGGCAGTCGTTGCAGCAGGTGATGGTCAACCTGCTTCAAAACGCGCACCGCTACGCGGGCGATGGCAAATATGTCCGGCTCAGCGTACGGCGTGACGGCTACTTGGTGATCATCGCCGTCGAGGATCATGGCGTCGGCATGTCGCGGCAGCAGCTCGACCGTCTGGGCGACAGCTTCGTGCGGGGCGACGACACGCAGGTGCGTCAGATGCGCGGCACCGGTCTGGGGTTGGCGATTGTGGACCACATCGTTGCCGCCCATCAGGGCAAGCTTGAGGTGCAATCACGGCCCGGGGAGGGCAGCACGTTCAGCGTCTGGCTGCCCTTCGATCCGCCCGACGAGGAACCGTCGGCGTAGGCCGTCGCTGATCCGAGCGCCGACTACGATCAGGTAGAAACTGAGCGTGGTCCGGCAAGAAGGGTCGGAATCGATGGCGAAGCGGCATCGGGTGGCGATCATTGGCGGGGGGTTCGGCGGTCTGTACGCCGCGCAGCGATTGCGGCGCGCAGACGTCGACGTGACGTTGATCGATCGGCGGAACTTCCATTTATTCCAGCCGTTGTTGTATCAGGTCGCGACCGGGGGTCTGTCGCCGGCGAACATCACGGCGCCCTTACGCGGAGTTCTGCGTCGGCAACGCAACACGCGCGTGATGTTGGGCGAAGCGACGGGGTTCGACGTCGAGCGCCGTCGCGTGCTGCTGCGCGACGGCGAAGTGGCGTATGACACGCTGATCGTCGCGACCGGGGTAGTGAACAACTACTTCGGCAACGATGCTTGGAGCGCGCACGCGCCGGGGCTGAAGACGGTTGAGGACGCCACCGAAATACGCCGCCGAGTGCTGGGGGCCTTTGAGGCCGCGGAACGTGCTACGGATTCTGACAGCGTACACGCGCTGCTGACATTCGCGATCATTGGCGCGGGTCCGACCGGCGTTGAGCTGGCCGGAGCGATCGCGGAGATCGCGCGGCACACATTGCGGCATGATTTTCGCCGGATTAATCCGGAGGACGCTCAAATCCTGCTGTTGGATGCGGCGGACCGCGTGCTGCCGGGATATCCCGAGGACCTCTCGCAGCGGGCGACGGAGTCGCTCGCGCGCTTAGGTGTACGGGTGTACACGGGTGTTTGGGTCTCGGAAATCACGGACGACTCGGTGTATGTCCGCCACGGAGACGTCGAAGAACGGATACCTGCGCACACAACGCTCTGGGCGGCCGGCACGGCGGCATCGTCATTGGGCGCGGCGCTGGCGGCAGCGACCGGCGCGGAGACAGACCGGATGGGGCGACTGCGCGTCGGTGCGGACCTTACGCTGCCCGGCCATCCCGAGATTCTCGTAATCGGCGACTTGGCGCACGTACGTGACGAGCACGGCGCTCCATTGACCGGGGTTGCCCCAGTCGCGATTCAGCAGGGCAAGTATGCGGCGCGCCTAATCAGCGATCGGATGCGCGGCAGGTTGACGCCGGCCTTCCGTTACGTCGATAGAGGCACGATGGCGACGATCGGACGCTCTCACGCCGTCGCGGACCTGGGGTGGATACGTTTCTCGGGTTGGCTGGCATGGGTAGCCTGGTTGTTCATCCATCTGCTCTATCTGGTCGAGTTTCAGAACCGGCTGCTCGTCCTGGTGCAATGGGCGTGGTACTACGTGACCTGGAATCGCGCGGCGCGGCTGATCACGGATGCACCACAGTCAGAGGAGCGCGAAGGTGCGGACAAAGCGGCAGCGCGTGAAACTGAAGAGGCGGGTGCTTACCAGTAGCGTTCGAAGTGGATGTTGCCCGGCTGGTTCCGCTGGTCGGTCTGAAAGCCGCGGGCCTGCAGCAGCACTTCGACTTCGTCGATCATCGCGGGGTTGCCGCAGAGGAAGATGTGACAATCTTCCGGCGTGAGCGGCGCGCCGACGAGTTGCTCATACGTAGTCGAGTCGAGTGCCCTCTGAACGCGGCCACGAAGGCCGGTCCAGCCACTGTCGTCGGGCTCGCGCGACGCGAGGGGAATGTACGTGAAGGTCGGAATCTCGGAAACCAACTGCTCGAGCTCGGCGCGATAGCCGAGGTCGCGCGCGAAACGCGCCCCGTTGATCAGGATGAAGCGTCGCCAGCACGGCTCGCTGCGGAAGGTGCGCAACATCGACACGAACGGCGCGATACCCGTACCGCTGGAAACCATGACGAGGTCCTTGTCCGGCGGCGCGAGGTCGATGCGGAACTCGCCTTTGGCGATCTCGTCCATCCACAGGCGATCACCGACGGAGATATCCCATAGTCGCGGCGTGAGCTGGCCCTCATCGATGAGCACCACGAAGAACTCGAGGTAGTCGCGCACCAGCGGCGACGAGCCGATGGAATAGGCCCGGCGTGTATAGCGAATGCGCCCAGTTGAGCCGGCAGGTCGTTCGCGCGGCAGGCCTAGGCGGACGAATTGCCCGGGCACGAAGTCGGGCACCCGGCCCGAGTCCGGTCGCACGCGGACGATGCTCAGCGCTTCGGTGAAGTCTTCGCGATAGATGAGGGTCGCGTTGGTGGCCTTATCGGTGGTCGCGTCAGTTGTCATGGTACGGGATGGTAGCCGCACGCTCGCGTTTGTGAAGTTCGCTGATCGTATCGGTTGACAGCTTACGCGATCGGGTTCGGCGGTTCGTCACCGCGCAGGACGGCGAGGACGTTCTCCGCGACCATCGTGGACATCTGGAGGCGGGTCAAAACTGTTGCGCTGCCGAGGTGGGGTAGCAGCACGACGCTGTCCAGATCGGCCAGCCCGGGCGTCATGCGCGGTTCATGCTCGTATACATCGAAGCCGGCCATCGCGATCCGCCGCTCACGCAGCGCATCGACCAGGGCCGCCTCGTCGACGAGCGGGCCGCGGGCCGTGTTGATCAGGATCACAGTCGGCTTCATCTTCACCAGTTCGGCGGCACCGATGCGGTGTCGTGTCTCCGGCGTCAGCGGTACGTGCAGCGAGAGCACGTCAGACTCTGCCAGTAGCTCGTCGAATTCCACCCGCCGCGCGCCCGCCTGCTCTTCGAGTGCTGCGCTGCGGCTGCGATTCGTATAGATGACGTTCATGCCGAAACCGACGGCGCGCAATCCGACCGCCGTCCCGATGCGTCCCGCACCGAACAGCCCGAGCGTCGCACCACGGAGCTGGAGGCCGAGCAACTGCATCGGCGTCCAGCCGGTCCACTTACCCGTGCGCATCAGGCGGTCGCCTTCGGGCACGCGCCGGGCGGCGGAGAGAATCAGTGCCCATGCCAGGTCGGCGGTCGCGTCGGTCAGCACGCCGGGCGTGTTGGTGGCGCGGATGTTGCGGGCGCGACAGGCGTCGAGATCGATGTTGTCATAGCCGACCGCGAAATTGGCGACGATCTTGAGCGACTTGCCGGCCGCGTCGAGCAGGTCGGCGTCGACGCGTTCGCTGAGCATCGTGATCAGGCCCGCGACACCCGGTACGCGGGCCAGCAACTCGTCGCGCGTCGGTGGATTGTCCTGGTCGAAGATGTCGACGTCGACGTCGTTCGCCTGCAGCAGATCCAGTCCGGACGGCGGTACGCGGCGCGTAATCAGGACGCGGTGGCGAGTCATTTGATTCTGCTCCAACCGATGAAGATAGCGCGGTCTCGATATCCAGACCGACTATGAGGCTTCGGCGCGACGCTGTCTGTATTGCGTCCTACCCTCTCCCAACCCCTCCCTGCAAGGGAGGGGGGAGGACCTTACTTCGTCTTGAAATAGATCTGCACGGATTCGCTCTGGTCGGCCTGGACGGTGAAGACCAGGAGGTATTCCCAACCCGGTTTGAACTCGACCGTCTCGACCTCGTCATCGTGGCGGTCGAGGATCTTGAAGTCGTCGCCGAGATCGGCGAGGTCGTAGTCGGTATCGGGCTTGAAGCTGTCTTCCTTGTCGACCGGGAATATCACGTAGTCAGCAATGTCGGAGAAATCAGCTTCGTATTTTTGGTGGATCTGCATCGAGACGCGCTTGATGTAGCCGAACTCTTTGGGCTCGATGATTTCATAGCGGAACACCGGCGATGTGCCGACCGACTCCTTCAACTTGAACGGGGCGTACCCGGTCAGCCCCTTCTTGAGCTTGCTCTGCTTGGCTTCCTGGCCGTCGAGGTACAGGCGCAGGTTGGAGTCCTTGCGTGAGAGGTTCAGGGCCGTACGGATTCCGGTGCCGGCACCGCTGGAACCGCTGCAGCCAACCAATCCGGCCACGAGTGCAACGAGTGTGCCGATGAGTGTTGTACGTACGAACATGGTGTCTTCTCCTGAATGCGGGATGAGCTGATTGTGAGCGGCGGCCGACTCCGCCCGTGTGAAGCCGGCTCGCGCTACCGTGCCTGCGAACGGTGGGAGTTTACCACCACCAAACGCAGCGACAAGGTGATCCGTACGTTAGTGAGTAGTGCGCTTAGGCCCAGCCGGCGGATTCGACTTCGCGGGCGGCGGTAGCTACGTGTTCGAGCAGCGCGCGACCGGCCGGCGTGAGATCGAGGTCGCGACGACCCATGACGGTTTCGGCGATCTGCACGGCCTTGTCGACACGCGTGGCGGTCATGCCCTCATCAGTCAGCCAGGCGAACGACGGCACGAACTTGGGCACGCCCCGCGGCGTAAAGACATTGCTGGCGACGCCGATGATGCAGCCGGTGGGCAGGATGGTGCCGATGCCGGTTTTGGCGTGGTCGCCGATGATGGAGCCGACCAGGAGTTGTCCGGTTTCGATTCCGACGCCGTTGAGCAGGCAGCGGATTGCGCCGTAAGTGTTCTTGAGATCGCTGGTGACGGTGTCTGCACCGAGGTTGACCCACTCGGCGATGTAGCTGTGGCCGAGGAAGCCGTCGTGTTGCTTATTACTGAAGCCGTGGATGATGCTGGCTTCGATCTCGCCGCCGACTTTGCAGACCGGGCCGATGGTCGTTCCGGCGCGGATGCTAGCACCGGGACGCACGATGGACCGTTCGCCCACGTAGCAGGGACCTTCGAGGACGGCGTTGGCTTCGATCTTAGCGCCGCGATCGATAAAGATGGGGCCGTTTTCGGCGTCGAGCACAGCGCCGGGCTTGACCGACGCTCCCGACGCGATGTGGATGTTCGCCTTCTGGATGAGATGCGCGCCGGCGTGAATGTCGCCGTTCCGGACGCCGCCGTCACGACACTGGCGGTGGAGTTCGGCCTCATTCAGCAGCGCGAGTTCCCAGGGGTAGTTGATGAGGCGAACGCTCTCCGGCGTCTCGACGGTCTTGTAGTCTTGCAGCCATTCCTCCAGCCGTGGGCGATCGAGAAAGATGTCGGCGGAGAGCAGCGCGAATTCGGCCGCGTGGACACCTGCCGCGATGAGATCGCCGTTGCTGCGCCACGCAGTGCCCGGCGTGGGCGGTTGCACGTCGCCGGCGATCAACGCGCGTGCATTCACGATGCACGCGCCCTGGGTGGCGTCGGGAGTGGCAGTGGCGAATCGTTCGGCGATGACGGCTCGCAGTTCCGGGCGCGTCCAGAGGTGGACGACGTGTGTTCCCAGGTGTCGGCGAATCTTGTCGAGCAGCAGGTCGCGACCGCAGCGCAGCTCGAAGGCGGCGCGCAGCCACGTCAACGGATAGAGTTGCGAGCAACTGGCGTCTTCGAAGATAGCGATGTTCATATGCTCAGCCCATTGCGGGGCACGACCTGCGCGTCGCCCATCAACACCCGATCATCTCGCGGGCATCGTATCGGCACGCTAGACTTCTGACCATGGCACGTCCGAGATCACCGCAATCCGTGAAGCTGTTCGTGGGGCTGCTCAGCGGCGACATGGATCTGTTCCGTCGCGCGCGGCAGTTGCTGACTCGGCAGTACGGGCCGACCGACGCGGAGAGCGAGCTGTGGCCGTTTGACCAGACGGACTACTACGCTGACGAGATGGGGCCGGACTTGCAGCGCTGGTTTCTCAGCTTCGAGCGGTCGATCAGCCCCGACGAGTTGGCGGAGATCAAACGCGCGACGAATACATTGGAGGCGACGATCGCGGACCAGTGTCTGGCAGTGGAGATTCCGCGTCCGGTCAATCTCGATCCCGGTTACATCGACCTGACGAAGCTGGTGCTCGCGACGACCAAGGACCGTGGACATCGGATCTACCTCCGCCGCGGAATCTATGCGGAGGTGACGTTGCAGTATGAGCGCGGCGGCTGGCAGACGCTGCCGTGGACGTATCCGGACTACACGCGGACGGAGTACCACGCGTTCTTCACCGACGCTCGCGCGCGACTGCTGGAACAGCGCCGCGGCGGCGTCGCCGGCACAGCAGAGGAGCCGTGATGCAGCGCGGCACACTCATTCTGCTGCTCGTGCTCGCCGCCGGCGGTGTGCTGGTGCTCTCGATCATACTGACCCTGCTCGCGCGGCGGATCGCGCTGCGAATCGACTTTGTTGATCACCCGGGTGGGCACAAGTCGCACCGCGCGCCGACGCCCTGCGGGGGTGGCAGCGCGATCTTCCTGGCAGCGTGGGGGACACTGGCGGGATTACTCGCTGCCGCCGCGCTTCTGCCGGATCAATGGTTGATCGAGCAGTTTGGCGAGACAGTGCGCGCATACGTCGGCGGC
Source organism: Phycisphaerae bacterium (assembly GCA_028277645.1). Taxonomy (GTDB): domain Bacteria; phylum Planctomycetota; class Phycisphaerae; order UBA1845; family Fen-1342; genus JANQFV01. The sequence continues at coordinate 3,152 of JANQFV010000019.1, read as the reverse complement.
ATTCGCGAGCGCAGCGGTCAGACGCTGATCATCCTTATCGGAGGGTTGGTGCTGCACGCGCTGGGTCTGCTGGACGACTGGCGACCGCTGGGGCCACGGCGAAAACTGCTGACGATCGTTGCGGTGGCGGTGTTCGTTGCCGCGCTGGGCGAAGTGCGCGTTGCTGAGTTCGCGGGCGTCGGCATGTCAATCGTGCTGACAGCGGCGTGGTTCATCGTAATCGTCAACTCGTTCAATTTTCTGGACAACATGGACGGGCTGAGTGCGGGCATCGCGTGTATCTGCCTGCTGTTTCTCGCGACGTGCGGGCTGATGGCCGGGCAGGTGTTGGTACCGGCGCTGGCGTGCGTGTTTCTGGGGGCGATCGGCGGGTTTCTGATCTTCAATTTCCCGCCGGCGAAGATCTTCATGGGTGACGGCGGGAGTCTCGTCGTCGGCTACATGCTGGCGACGGCAAGCACGCTGACGACGTTCTATAAGAGTGGCGAGGGCACGCCGCCGTTTGCACTGGCGATGCCGCTGGTGATCCTCGCGATCCCGCTGTACGACTTCACGAGCGTGGTGATTCTGCGGTTGCTCGAAGGGCGCAATCCGATGCACGGTGATCAGCGACATTTCTCGCACCGGCTGGTCGACCGCGGACTGAGTCGGCGCTTCGCGGTGCTGACGATCTATCTAGCGACGGCGACAACCGGCCTGGCGACGACGCTGCTACCCGGCGCCGATCTGCGGCAGACGATCACCATCATCGTGCTCGTGACACTCGTGCTCGCGATCGTCGCGATTCTCGAAATGCCGTTGCGGAAGGAAACATGACGCGCGGCGGGGCGGAGAAACCGGCTGACGCGCACGTGTTCTTTGCACGCGTGCTGTTCTACGTTCTGCTGGCGATTCTTGCGACGCGGCCGCTGATCAGCGAGACGTTTGAGCGGGTCCAGATTTCGTTCCTGCAGGGTATCGCGCCGCCGGGCGGAACAACGCCCGCGACGACGGCGTGGCTGGATTTTCTGTTGCTCATCGTAGCGGCGGCGACACTGCTCGTGCGCTCGGCGTGGCGCGGGCAGCGCTGGGTCGTGCTGAGTTTCGCCACGCTCGTTGTAGCTGTGCTCGTGTCGAGCGGCGCCGCGGGGGAAACGACCGTCGCGCTGCGAGCGGGGGCCAACTTCGTGATCACCATCCTGGGTGGCCTCGCCCTGATCACGCTGATCGACGCACGCTGGATGGTGCGGCTGACACTGGCCGCGGTGCTCGCGACGGGCGTGACGGTTGCATGGAAATGTGTCAATCAGCAACTCATCGAATTTCCCGAGACCGAGCGGTTCTGGAACGAGGAGCAGAAGCCGAAGCTGCTCGCGCAGGGCGTCGATCCGGATGATCCGCTGTTCGTGAACTACGAACGGCGCATGTTAGCCCGCGAGCCGAATGGCTTCCTCGGGCACCCGAATGTGACGGCGTCGGTGTTGATGATGTGCCTGCTGGTCGGTGTCGGGGTACTAGCGGGTCGCACCTTTCTACGTGCGCGACCAGGACTGCCTAAGTTCGCCAGAATCGCGGCGCTAGGCATTGGCGGTGGTGTGCTGGCGCACGCGCTGGTGCTGACGGGGAGTCTGGGAGCACTAGGCGCCGCGGTCGGGGGAGGGGTGCTCCTGTTGTTGCTGGGGGTGTTCGCTGAACGAATTGGGCGTCGGCCGACGCCCGTGATTGTGGTGCTGACGACGGCGTACCTGGCGGTCATCGCGGCCGGGACTACCTACGGCATGGCGAAGGGCACGTTGCCGCATCCGTCGCTGGCGTTTCGGTGGTGGTACTGGTCGGCGGCGGGGCGGGCGTATCTCGATGCACCGCTGACCGGTATCGGGCGGGAGAACTTCGCGTATGCGTACATGCAGTACAAACCGCCAGAGAGCAGCGAGGAAGTGCGCAACCCGCACAATCTGTGGCTGAGCCTGTTGGTGGAAACCGGGCCGCTGGCGCTGGCTGGCGGAGCCGTGCTGGGTGTGTTGCTGATTCGGCGCGGGCTGCGCAGCCTGGGCGATCCCGATGCGAGCGAGCCTGACACCGGGTCGTTCCTGGCGCGGGCCGGACCGCTGGTGGCAGGTGTGGCGATCGTACACGTACTGTTTGCTGGCACGCCGTTCGCCGTGCCGGGCATTGTGTTGCTCTGGTTGCTCGAAATCCCGATTCCGTGGCTGGTGGGCTGTGCAGCGGGGTGGTTGCTGGTAAACGCCGTGGCAGAGCGCTGGCTGGTTGCGGGTGCGCTGGGGGCGCTGCTGGGAGCGTTCATTCATGGGTTGTTGGGTTTTGCCTTGCTGACGCCGGCGGGGTTGGCGGTGTTTGTGTTGTGCGCGGCGGCGGCGGTCGGCGTGTTGATGGCGGCTCGTGAGACGCCGCCCAGACAAGCTGCTGCAGCGCGGCTGCTGCCAGGTTTGTTGGCAGTAGTTACCGTCGTTGCGTACGTTGTGTTTGTGGCGTGGCCGACGGCGGCGACTGAGCGTGCGGTGCAGACGTTGCAAGACACGCTGCGCAATCCGAGCACGACACCCCGGGCAGTGCGGATCGCGGCGGATCGCGTCGTACACACCTATGGCGTCGACGCGGGAGCGTTGCAGGACGCATCCCGGGCGTTGGTGGCCGTGTCGCGCGCGCCGGACATGCGCGAACAGATGCGGCAGGAGACGCTGGCGGTGGCCGTGGATTACGCCGAGGCGGCGCTGCGGACGAATCCGCGTGCCAGCACTACCCATGCGCTATTGGCGCTGGTTCATGCGACACGGGCCGAGCGGTACGTCGCGGATGGTGACCCCGACAGCGCGCTGCCGCATTGGCAGGAGGCGGTCGGCTATTGGGCGTATGCCGTGGAGCGCTACCCGACGAATCCACGCACGCGCATTTCGGCGGGATTGGCGAATGTACGCCTGTGGCGGCTGACGCATGATGAGAAGATCAAACTCCGAGCGGTGGAGCATCTGCAGCGGGCGCTGGCGATCGACACGACGCGCGCGGAAGGTGATGCGGCACGACTGCGGGCGGAGGAGTTGTCGTCGATTGACGCGGCGTTGGGGGAGATTGGCCAGGGGATGTCGGGCGAGACGCCCGATCTACCCGGCTAGGCTTACGCACTTCGTTCTTGTATGTACGGGTTGCGGCTGGGT
>JANQFV010000040.1 GCA_028277645.1 Phycisphaerae bacterium | reverse complement strand
ATTGGGATCGTTGATTGGCTCTTCATACAGCGGGCTTTCCGGCCAGGGCAGCGGAAACGAGCAACCGGCAAGAAGAAGGCAACCTGCAGCTAGTACGGTGAGGGTCACGACGGGAGAGGGTGACGCCAGCATTCAAGATCTTCTGCCTCGCGTTGAGTGGTCCTTGGTTCAGGTGATTATAGCCTATCACCACGCCTTAAAGACGGACAGGCGGCGATCACTTGCTGCGCCATCCATTCACACCGCGGAAACGGTCAGCACGCTACTGCGAGCTGGCCTGCCATTACTCGCCGACGTGGCTTGTAGCAACGCGGCCAGCGGCAACCAGGTGATCAATCGTCGCTGCGAGTCCGTGGGATGCACTGGCATACGGGGCGGCAAGCGCTTCGCCAAGAAATGCCCCGACCAGCTCCTGATACGCGCCACGGGCCTGCTCATTGCTGCCGCCACAGGCGAGCCGACACAGAGAATCAGTTGGGTTCTCAGGGTCACAGTGTGAGCCGCTCACAACCAGAATGTCCTCCGTCGCGAATGGCAGGCGGGCCAACACGTCAAGAATCGCGCCCCCGGTATTGCAAGCGGTCGGCTCGGATCGCACGCTGGCGAACGCCAGTTCGGGCAATTCGCCGGCTCGATGAACCGTCCGTGCCCAGGGCACGCCGTCCAGCAACATCAGTGCATCAATGCTCTCGCCTGCCTCGGCCAGTTCAATCGCGGCTTCGAGCGAGACTGCTCCGCCAGCGCTGTGCCCGACCAGTCCGATACGTCCCGGGTCAAGCAAACTGAACAGTGGATCGTCTTCCGTTGCTGCTCGGGTACGCAGCCAGCGCACATGATCGACCAGGGTCTCGATGTTGCGCAATTGGGCCTCTTCGCCGCCCAGTAGGCTGATCAGGTCCGGCGTCAACACGACGATCCCGCGTTCGGCCAGCGCGCAGGCGGTGTCGGCGTGGAACCGTTTGCTGCGTGCGAAGCCGTGGGAGATGACGACCGCAGGATAGGGAGGTGTCGCAAACGACGCGCTGGGCTGCGGCATGAACAGGCTGTATGCGACTTGATCACCCACCGTTGTGCGCCGCGTCCCGTGCTCCACGCGCACTCCAAATTCCTGCAGAGCGGGCTCAAGCGTGCGCGTATCGCAACAAGGCGGATGGCAACCTGCGATTGCGAAGGCACCGATGGCCGATACGGCTATCGGCAAGCAGACCGCCAATCGACGATACAGTTTCCCGGTGGATAGCACGGCGCACCTCCTGGGGGCAATCGCTGGGCCGGAGCTCTACGCATGCGGCTACTCGCGAACCGTCGCGCAGCACGTGCAGGACGCGGACGGGTTCTGGCACACGAAGGTCATCTACACCGCCGAGCGCCTGCTGCACCACTTTGTCGCTGGGGAGTTTAACGCGGAGCATCTGGGGTCGGAACTGGTGACGTGCGGACACTCCGGCCAACTGATCACACTGCTTCCCACGGTAGGCTACACGCTGCATGGCGTAAGTGCGGCGATCGGCTGGATCAAACGCCCGACCACATTCCGGGCAGATCGTCTTCGACAGCCCCCGCAGCGCGTAGCCACAACCGAGACAGGTCGCATCGTCGGGGATCTCTGGCGCCATGGCGTGATTCTACTGCCTCAAATCCCGGTCGCCGGCTCGCCGCCACGGCGTGGTGTCCGTCGAGTAGTTGGTGGCGCCTCGTGCGGGTAAGCTGTGCAAATGCGACGGTGACATGTCGGTTTCGTGTCCATCGCAGAGCGGAAGCAATATCGAACACGCATGGACTTCTTCACTTTTCGAAATGGCGTCCTTCACTGCGAAGAGCGCTCCGCAGCGGAACTGGCCGGCGCTTATGGCACGCCGGTGTATGTCTATTCGCAGCGGACGTTGTGTGATCACTTCGACCGGTTTCGGGCGGCGCTTGCCGAGCTGGATCCACTGATCTGCTTTTCCATCAAGAGCTGCCAGAATGTTCAGATCTGCCGGCTGCTGCGCGAGCGGGGCAGCGGGTTTGACGTCGTCAGCGGCGGCGAACTGCACCGGGCCCTGCTGGCCGGAGCGGACCCACAAAGAATCGTTTTTGCAGGCGTCGGCAAGACCGAACAGGAGCTGACCGAAGCGCTCGACGCCGGCGTGGGACTGCTGAACATCGAGTCGGAATCTGAGCTGGACGTGCTCGAAGCGCTCGCCCGTGACAAGGGTGCGCAGCCCAACGCCGCCCTGCGCGTCAATCCCGACGTTGACCCGCACACGCACGAATACACAACCACTGGCAAGAAGCAGACCAAGTTCGGCGTAGATCTCGACCGGGCGGCAGACGTCTTTCGCCGACACGGGCCCGACGCGGCGGTGAACCTCCGTGGCGTACACATTCATCTCGGATCCCCCGTGTATGACGTATCGGCGTATGCCGAGGCGCTGGACCGCTGTCTGGAGCTCATCACGACGTTGCGCAGCGAGGGCTTCGCGATCGACACCATTGACGTGGGCGGTGGCTTCGGCGCGCACTACGACGGCAGCGAGTCCCCGCCGCTGACGGCGTACGCGGACGTCATTGTGCCGCGCCTGCGTGACGCGGGTCTGCGCGTGATCTTCGAGCCCGGACGGACGATCGCGGCGAACGCGGGAATTCTGCTGACGCGTGTGCTGCACGTGAAGAAGTCCGGCGGACGGCGGTTCGTGATCGTCGATGCGTCGATGAACGAGCTGGTGCGGCCGGCGTTGTACGGGGCGTATCACTTCATCTGGCCGGTTACGGCGGCGGGGCACGAGCCGCAGACCCGTGTCGCCGACCAGCCGTTCAAAGACCTCGTGCCGTACGACGTGGTCGGCCCGGTGTGCGAGAGTGGCGACTTTCTCGCCAAACAGCGCGCGTTGCCCCCAGTGCAGCGCGGCGACCTCCTGGCGGTGTTCTCCGCGGGCGCGTACGCGATGGTGATGGCGAGCCAGTATAACTCCCGCCCGCGCCCGCCCGAGGTGTTGGTAGATGGTGCGACCGACCGCCTGATCCGCCGGCGGGAGACGTATGAGGATCTGGTCGCGGCGGAGGAGCTGTCAGGGACGTAGGAACGAAGTATCGGAGCCCGAAGCGCGAGCGAGGGATTAGCAGCAAAAGGCACGAAGACACAAAGGGAGGATGTGTGGAAAAATGGGAACGTGAGAAAGTGGAAAAGTGTGGAGCGTAGCCGCCCTCGGCTGCGCATCCATTGAGCACGGCCGCCCTTGGCCGCGTGAGTCGCCAACTGACACGAGGATCATCGCCATGGACGAACCCGTTTTCGCTGACAAATCCCACGAACCCGACGATGCCGATCTCGCACGCGTACTGGGCCGGGCCAAACGGCACTGGGATGACTTTCGCGACCACGCGCTCGCCGCCGACCCGGCTGCGACGTTGAAATGGATGTACACCTCAAAGAAGTATGGCTGGGGCCTCACCGTGAAGGGCAAGCTCCGCAACCTGGTGTACCTCACACCACTCGAGCGGCGTTTTGTGGTTGGCTTCGCCTTCCGCGAACCGGCGGTCGCCGCCGCCGAGCAGTCCGACCTGCCCGCGGAAGTCATTGAGATGATCCGGACCGGCCAGAAATACCCCGAAGGCTGCGCAGTCCGGCTGGAAGTGTCCAAAGCAGCAGACACCAAAATCGCCAAGAAGCTCCTGGCGATTAAGGTGGGGAATTGAGTAGACGATAGTCAGAGCCGGCGCGACACAATCCTAACGTGAGCAGACGCGAGGCGCCACAAGTGTAAATGGGACGCACGGGTCGAGGGAGGTGGGCGCCGTGATGACGGTGGAGTACGATGGCGGATCATAGGTAGGAGTTTGCAGGAACACGCACAGCGCGATACGTTGACTAGCAGGGCCTGCGGATTTCCTCGATATCCGAATTCCCGTGGCAGCTGCGAGGCCGTTGTCTGAAACTTGGGCTGTGTCGGGCCAGTTAAGGAGGTAGCCGAGGTGGCGACTGGGCCGTTCACGTTGAGGCAGATTGTGCTTGTGTCCGTAGTTTTTGTCGTTGGTTTCGCGTCAGTTCTGTTGCTTTGGTTTCGGCCGAGCTCTTCACAAGGACCGACCTCGTTTGCTGCACCCCAATCCGACGAGCACTCTCTCCCCACGGAGTCCTACTCGATCGTGAATCTGATGGATGCTGTACGACCGGAACTCTCCGCGATCCTCGGTGACCGCTTTGTCAAGGCGAAGGGAGGGCTTTTCCGCTTCGATGATGCTGAAGGCGAACTCCACGGCTGGCAGATTGAGTGGAAACAAGGTGAGAGCAGTCGCGAAGAGATCCTGAAAGACATGGAGCACGTTCTCCAAACGGTCCTCGCTGCTGCCGAGCGCCATCTGCGCATCGGTCCAAACGTCTGGGGAAACTACCCCATTATCCAGTGCTTTGTCTGAGGTGAAAGATACGACAAGTACGGTCGTCCGGAGACAACGACTGTCGTGCATGCGCGGTTCTCTATTGTCGAATTGCAGCGAGTGCGCTGGGCTACATTCTCGCGGCAGAACCTGCCGAAGATAGCGAGCTACTGGACAATGGATGAGCGAGTTCAATAAGTGTAGCCCGTTTGGCTGACAACCATGAAGGTAGTAGCCGTGCGTACGTCGCCCCTGGCAGTGCGTGTGGCGGCGGACCCGCTCCAGTGTTTATGGGGTAGACGATGGCGTCTTGTAAACCGCTCGGCGATGTTCATGTGTTGCGTTATTCAACACTCGTTTGCTAGCACATTGCCTGTTACAGGGGCTCGGAGGAGATCAGGCCACGGCGCACTGCCTCAGGTTCGGACGAACGGCACTGGGATACACCGGGAATAACACCTGACGGCAGGGCGTCAACGTGTGTTTGTACGAGCATCTCGGCTGGTTTGTGTATGGCGTCCAATTGTATTGGAGGAAGCGACATGGCGACATTGCGGCAGGACGGTGAAGACCTGTGTGAAGTGACCTTTTTCGAGGCTGAGGCGACAGGTGGCGGCATAAAGGTCATTGATACGTTCGGTGGACCAGTCTACGCGCGAGAACGTCCTGGACCAACGACGTGCTGTTTTGGTGCGACGTGCCTAATACCGCTTGGAGAAGTTGAAATTACGGCTGCAAACGGTACGGCGCGTGTTCTCGTGCAGTCAGTCAGTGCTGCTAATGGCGTGTACTGTGCAACCGGCATTCTGTTGGACTAGTAGTGTATAGGCGACAGGAGCTGCGAATCACGTCCCGCCAGGATCGCTGTAGAATCCAGTAACCTGCGGATTGGAGATAGCTATCGGTATTGGCTGTCTCCACGGAAGAGCACCCTTCGTTGTTGAGTTGTTGCTTGCCGCGGTAGTAGGACGGAGTCGAATTGCCGGACAGTGGTGCAACACGAGACGCCGCAGTTCTGGCCATAAAAAAACGCAAGCTGCCTAGGTGCTGACGCACCACGCACACCATGAAGGTGATAGTTCGGCTCACGGGCATTTCTGTCATGTAACGTAGCACGCGTTTCGGCGGGCGGTAAATCGCCGGGGGCTGGTTGTCCGTCCATCGGTCGCGGAAACAATGAGTTAGGTGCTTTGTGGGACGCAGTGGGGGAGTTCATCAGACCCCGCAAACACGTCACCGCACCGGCCCCCGGAGCACGTCTTACGGCTTGCCGTAGCGACCACCAAACCCACGCAAATCCACCAAACTCGCGCAGACATCATTCGCGGCGTTGGCCGCCAACCGGCGCGCGGGCATCCTGTAATCATGACCCTGCCCACAACCCCAGCCCCCGCAGATAGCCGTCGCCCACCGCGCGCCCTTCCCACGTTCCCACTTTCCCACCTTCCCACGTCCGCCGGACCAAGAGTATCAAACCGTGAGGGCGCAACCATGAGACGCTTGATACCCTTACCCGTCCGACCGCCCAGGCAGCCTTTTACCGGTCGCGCACCACGCAACGAGCCGACGAGAGCGACGCCAGTACCCTCGCTCGCACTTCGGGCTCTGATACTCCGTCCCTGTGTCCCTGCGTCCCTCTTCAATCGCCGCAGATCAGATCATCGATCGCCGCGGCCATCTGGGCCAGGTACTCCGCGCCCTTCGGATGATGCGTCATGCCGGTGATCAGGTACAGGTGCTTGCCGTTGATTACGCGGGCGGTGTCGAGGTGCCAGTCTTCCCAGGTGCCGCTTTTGCGGAGGATGTCTACGTCGCGACCGGCCAGGCCGCGGACGAACTTGCTGTCAATGTACTCCAGCTCCGGGGCCGCGAAGATTTGCTTGAGGCGGGCACTGACCGCCGCGTTGACCAGCAGACCCTGCTCCAACATCAGGTAGTAACGCAGACACTGCCGTACCGTGGCGGCGTGCGAATGATCGCCGACCGGGTCGCAGACTCGCGGCTCGGCCTGGCCGTAGTGCTTTCCGCACCACAGACCGCCGCCGTGGTCGGCGTCGTAGAACTGGTAGCGTTTGGACTGTAGCAACTCCTGGATGTTGTCCAGCCCGACGAGTCGGCTGTACTTGGCGGCGAGGTCGTTGTCGGAGCGCTTGATGACCAGCTCCAGCTCGCGCTCGATGTCCGCAGGCATGTTGTCGGCGTACTCGGGATGCTGATCGAGGTAGGCCAGGACGATGCAGATCTTGGGCACGCTGGCGCCGTAGAAGATCTGGTCGGCGTTGATCAGCGCGAGGCGGTTACCGGTGAGGTCGATAACGCCGAAGGCGCGTTGGTCGGCGGGGATGCCGAGCGATTGCGCGACCTCGTTTTCGACCGCCGAGACCGTGGCCTGGAACTCGGCATCGGGTTGCGTATCGGTTGTGAGCTGGTATGCCTGGATCTGCATAGCCTGTTTCCAATTGCTGGCGTATCCGTCGGGCGCCTCCGTCGACATCAGCGGCGATTGCTCGAGCGCGCGGTGGAGCGAGGTGGCCGAGACCTCGGTTGCACCGGGCGTGTTGGCGATGCGGTTCGCCATACGTTGCTCGGCGTCCGGGTGCAGGCGGAGGATCTTGATGCCGAGGCTGTGTTTGTCGCTCGCGAGGTAGTCGAGCAGCGGTTCCTCACGGACGACCGGCCGGGCAGAGTGGAGGAAATTGACAGTGCCGTCGTCCGCGATTGCGATGAGGCCCGTGTGGCCTGCGTACTGCGAGCTCTCGTGGCCTCGAATGATGTTGACGAAATCGCCGGCGCGGAGCTCGGCGAGAATATCCGGCACGTGAGCGGTGGGGATAAAGGTGTCGGTGACGGGCTGATCGGGGATGTCTTGGCCGATGCCGAACTGCTTGAAGAAGCGGGTGCGGCGGCAGACTTGGTGCAGCGGCACGCAGGCTTCGCCGGCGCCGAGCAGCGGCGTCATGTCCTCGAACAGCCAGGCGTTGTTGGGGTTCCAGTCGGCGACGGTGTAGTGATTGCGGGTGACCATGCTGATGACGCCGTCGCGATAGCGGATGTGCTGCAAGGCACGCAGGAAGCTCCACCAGTCGCGGGTGAGCGCCATGGCGTACATGTGCTCGCTGAAGACGAGGCAGTCGCTACGGGAGAGGCAGTAGATCGGCTGCGGATCGTGAAGCTCGAACGGGAACTCGCCGAGGAGGAAGATGTCATACGGCTGGCCGATGTTCTTGCGGCCGAGGTGGATGACGCGCTGGGGCAGATTCGGCTCGATCTCGCGGGCGATGGGCAGGTAGGTGGCGACGTCGTCTTCGTCGAAGGTGTAGAGCGGTCGCGAGAGAAGCTCGGCCCTGGGCGATGGCGGATGGACTTGTTCGGCGGATGATGCGTCCTTGCTGATCGGTCCGTCGCTACGGCAGGCGGTGAACGCGATCAGCAGCGTTGCTGCGGCGATGGCTGCTACCACACGTGCGTGATTCATGGATCACTCCGTTAGGGGCGTACGTCGGCTTCGTGCCCGTCTGCTTCCCCCACTGCTCAAGAGTAGTGGCACATGCGTCGCTACCTGGCTTCGGCGACCTGCTTCAGCTCGGCCGACTTCGTGTAAAACTCGGCCGTGCTCATCTCGCGCAAGTAGACCATGCCACACGCGGCGCGCAGTCCATGGTCCTCGTTGTAAACGAAGAAGTCCTCGCCCAGCATCGTTCGGATCTGCTCGAACTGCTTGGCCTGGATCTTGCGGGCCAGCCGTGAGAATGGGCCGTCGTACTCGTAGCTGGGGAAGGACGCGGTGCGCTGCGTGGCAAAGCACGTATCGAAACACGCTTCGAGGTCATTCATGTGCGTTGATGAAGATGGCACGTAGAGGTTCGCTTCGGCCGGATGGAAGCGGAACCAGACATTGCGGTAGCCCAGCACCTGGATGTCCGTGTTGCCCGTTTGTTCCTCGTACATTTTCAACGCGTGCGACACGGCCTGGAGCACTTTGTAGTGCGTGTCCGGCCCGCTGCCCTCGGGGTCGAACGCGACGGTCACGATCTGCGGCGCGATTTCGAGCAGCAGATCGCGGATCGGCAGGATGTCGCGGTCGACAGTGGGTTGCTCGGTGAAGATGTCGCCTTTGTAGAAGCCGAGGCGCAGGTGGCGGACCGTCTCGCCTGTAAAGCCGTAGTAAGCCCATTTCAGGTCGGATTCCCACTCGCGCATGCGTCCCTTGAGCTGTTGCACGAGCGGGATGTCCTTCTTGCCGGGGTATTGGGTGTTGAAGTAGTTGGCCAGCTCGGCGAGGCGCTGCTGGATGTTGTCGAGGTTGTCGTCCTCGTAGAGTTCGATCAGATTGCGGAGCAGGCGTTGCGCCGCCGCCTCCTGCTTGAGTTCGTCGTGGTGCCGCGCGACGCCCTGGAAGTAGTGCGAGGTATCGGCCCGTCGCGCCAGCACATTGTCCACCGCGAAGAAGTCGGGCCCGAAGCGGGCGCGGAATTTGTCGCTCTTGAGACGCTGCTGCAAGTCCACGACCGCGGCGTACATGAAGCCGTTCGTGACGGCGTTAAAACCGGATGTCATATACGCGAAGCAGTGCCGCGTGCTGCGCCGCCGGACGGCGTTCGTCACGTACGGCAGGTAGGCCAGGATGATGTCGTCGTGGTGCGGTGCGGTGTGGAGGAGCGTCTTGTTCTCGACGGGAGCGTGACCACGGCGGAGATTTTCCAGCACACGTTTTTCGGTCAGCCGTTGCAGCTCGCCGGCCGGGCGTTGCGTCTTCTGTAGTAGTTCGGCCGCGAAACGGTCTTCGAGGAAGTCCGCGCGTGCCAGCTTGGCAATCGGTTTGCGCGTTGCCAGCGACAAGTCCATCACGATGCGGTGGATGTCCGTTTCCGAGACTTCGGCGCGGTTCTGCAAGTCGACGTAGAGTCGATTCGTAAGCAGATTGGCCGCGCCGGCCGTGAGATAGAAGCGGGCGTTCGGCAGCAAGCTGAGCGCGGAGCCGGGGAAGCGATTGGCGGCCGGGCTCTGAATCGTGCGGGCCACGATTTTCGCCTTGGCCTCACCCGCCGCACACACGATGGCGACCACGTTGGGGTTGTAGCTGATCGTTGCCAGCCCAATGGTGATAACACTTTTGTGGCGGGCGACCTCCATGCCGCCGAGATCGCTGGCCGCGGCGGCCTTGGTCTCGTAGTTCGGGTCGAGTAGGCGGGTGGTCGAGAACAGATCCGCGCCACGGATGTTGAACCCGATGTGTCCGTCGGGTCCGATGCCGCCCAGGAAGAAGCCGATGCCGCCCAGTTCACGAATGTGCCGTTCGTAGTCGGTGCAGAAGTCGTCGACGGCCCGGAGCACCTCCTGCTGGCGCTTCTCCACGAGTGAGCGCGCCCGGCGGATCCGTAGCGACAGATCGACGGTCAAATCAGGAAAGACTTCGGTGAGGTCAGTACCGGGGGCCAAACCGATTTCGAGCGGATCGATCAGCAGCGCGCGGTCGCGCGCGATGCCGAAGCCCTTGAGGTAGTACTTATTGACGTAGTAGTAGAAGCTGTTGTGCTGCTTGGAGTCGATCGGATAGAACTCGTCGATCTGCACGAAACGCAGACCCGCAAGGTCCGGCTTCCGGCCGTGCTCCAGGCCCAATGTGGTCAGCTCCTCGGCCGTATCCGCTTGATCCCAGGTGCGCAGGTAGTGCTGGACGTACTTGATGAAGTACTCGGGCGTCTTGCCAGTCGGCAGCGACACGACACCTTCCGGATTCTCACGCACCCACTCCAGAAACCGGGCCGCCGTGAGGCGCCCCAGCGCGGGGAAATTGGGCACGATGATGGATCGGATGCGCTCTTCTGGCGAGTAGATCGCTTCGTAGCCGCTGGATGCCAGCGCAGCACGCTCGACGGGGCTTGCGAGCTGCTGCGGATCAACGGGTTGGGTGTCATCCTTCGGCACGTCGGTGGTGGTGGTCATGCGTGGCTCTCTTGTGCGCGGCATTGCGTGGCGTGGCACGGCACTAATTGCTCTCCGAGGTCCGGTCGTGTGGCGGCCGCAACATCACTGAAGGCGATTCACCGGCGAGTCGACCGGCGATTTCGACGCGCAGCTTTTCGAGCTGCCGTTGTGAGAGGCCGCGTACAGGCCCGGTCGATTCCCGGACGATCAAGCGCGTGGGTAGTTGCGTCGACGGCAACTGCTCGGCGGTGCCCTTCGCGCGTGCGTACAGCATCTCGAACGCCCGACACGCCATCTCTTTCAGCGGCTGCCGGACCGTCGTGAGCGGTGGATCCAACAGCGACGCGGACGGCGGGTCGTCAAAACCCACGATCGAAACATCGCCCGGGATACTGAGTCGCGCGCGGTGAGCAGCCTGGATTGCCGCCATTGCGAGGTAGAAACCGCCGGCGATAATCGCGGTCGGGCGGTCGGGGCCGGTCAGTCGCACATCCACCCTCCGGGCCGCCTCGTCGTCCAGGACGACGCTGTTGGCGGACACGATCTGGTCTTCGGCCGGCACGACTACGCCGTGGGCGCGCAACTCCGCAAAGGAGCCTTCCGCGCGGTCGCGCGCGTTGCTGAGGTTCATCGGGCCAGACAGCACGAGGAAGCGCCGGTGACCCAGCTCCAGCAGGTGTCGGACGGCCTGTCGCGCGCCGTCAACGTTGTCGCAATCGACCGATAGCACCTCCCCGGAGGGAAACTGTCCGCCGATTACGACGGTCGGGTGGCTTCCCGCCAGACGCTCGACCGCCGAGCGATCTTCAATCGGCGGGTGGACGCACATGGCCGCGACGTCGCTCCGTCCGCGGTGTCGCAGATCGTAGTGGTCGTGGAAAAAAAACTCGACGAAGCGGGATTCAGCCAGCGCCGCCTGGCGCAGGCCGTTGAGAATGGTGCTGTGAAAATAGTCGTCGATGTTCACGTGTGGGCCGAGCAGCAGACCGATCGCCAGGCGACTCTGACCGGCGGTTTCGAGATCGAGGTCGTCGCGCACGAACGTGCCGCGCCCCACTTCGCGACGGAGCCATCCGGATTCGACCAGCCCCTCGAGCGCCTTGTGCGCGGTGATCAGGCTGACGTCGACGATTGCGCTGAACTCCTTGGTCGAAGGAAGTTTCGCCCCCGGCTGGAGTCGGCCGGCGCGGATGGCCTCAATCAGAATCTCGCGCGCCTGAAGATATTTCGGCGTGGGATCCTTGTGATCCACTTTCTGGAATAGTGGGTCGCGACTCATTACCAGACCTCTGCAAGTCGATCGCGGCGCACATTCCACGTGGACGAGCGCACATTAGCGACGACTGGCGCTCCGCTTGATGTTATATAATCATGCTGCGCCCCGCAAGCTTTTTCTAATCCTCGACCGTGCCGACGCGGCTGATGCATGCCGGCCTGGATGTATCTTACGGTGACATCATGGTGACCGCGGTGAGCGAACCATCCATCGCGGCAACGTAGCAAGTCTCGTCCGAAGCGACCGCGACGGGGGCCATCACGAAGAACCCGGCCGTGACCTGGTATTGCCAGAGCACGTTTCCATCGCTCGCGGCGATCGCGCTGAGCAAGCCACGGTTGGAGCAGACGTAGACCGTGTCGCCGGTGCAGGTCGGCGGTACCGGGAATCGCCCGGCGGGAATGTTGTGGCGCCAGAGTTCTTCGCCAGCCGCGCTGATCTTTCCGACGTGGTCATCGGTGGTACGCGTGTAGATAGCAGTCCCGGTCGAGGCGGCGGCGATGGCTGCCACCGTCGAGGCAATGCGTTCGACTTCGTCGCCTTCACGATCAAACGCTCCCAACTCGTAGCCACGATCGCAGACGAAGAGCCGCTCGCCGAGCGCGACGGGGCCGCAGTCCGCGGGAGCGTAGTAACGTGTCGCGCGGCCCTCGCTCGATTTGGGTCCGGGGACTTTCCATGCCAGCGTGCCGTCCGCTGCATTTACGGCATACAACAGGCCGTCCCATGCGCCGAACGTCACCAATCCGTTCCATGTGCACGGCTGCGATTCGATCGCGTAGTCGGCACGTTCGTATACCCAGCGGTGAGCGCCAGTTTGTACGTCGAGTGCGTGCAGACGACCGCTGTTGTCGCCGATGTAGGCGACGTTCTCGTGTATGCACGGCGGTCCGTAGACCGGTGCGCCGGCTGCATAGCGCCACTGCTCATTGCCGTCGGCGTCGATGGCGTAGATGTTGCCGTCGCCCGAGCCGACGACGAGTGCCTTACCCGTCCAGGCGGGCGTGCCGAGGATCTCAGCGCCGGTCTCAAACTGCCACAGAGTCTTACCGGTGTTGCGGTCGAGCGCGAGGACCTCTCCGTCGGTACAGGCCACAAACAGCTTGTTGCCCGCGACAGCCGGCCCAGCCTTGATCGCCGCCGGGAACTCGCGCCGCCAGCGTGCAAGGACGTACGCCGAGGGCACGTCGAATTCGGCGGTGCGCAGGTCGTTGCGCCCGTCGGGAAGTTTGGCCCGCACGGTCAGTAAATGGCGACCGGGTTTCAATTCGGGCAGCGGCGGACCGATGGCAAATCGGTCATGCGTCGGCTCGTCCGGTGTGGTTGACGATTCACCATCGATCTGAAATTCGATCTCTTTGGGCGATGCGGCGAGCTCCTTGGGCGTCCACGACAGCACAACAGCCAAGGTTTTGTCCAGAACGCCCGCTTTCTCAATCGCGAAGAGCCGTTCGGGTGCGTTATGAGTGAGCGGCTTGTCGAGCAGCATTGCCCATTCGTCCGCCGCGGAATCCTCGTCCGTGGAGCGGTGATAGCGATAGGTGACGCGCAGGCGGTCGTTCTGAACAGATATGACCGCGTAGCCGGAGTTCTTGCCAAAGGTGCTGCCGCCCATGACGCCGTCGATGCCGTCGATGTTGCGGTGGCTTACGCCGTGGCCGTGGCCGTAGAGCATCAGCACAACGTTATAGTCGCGCAGCAGGTCGATGAACGTGTCGCATTCAGCGGGATTGGCGAACTCGTTGCTGTAGATCGGGTGGTGGAGAGCGACGAAGATCGGCATGTCGCGCTCGACCTTGCGCAGGTCCTGTCGCAGCCAAGCGCGGGTCTTGCCGTCGATGGTCGGGACGGGCTCCTGGGGTGATGCGGAGGAGATGCAAGCGAAGTGGCATCCGCCGTGAGCGAACGAGTAGTTCTCGCCGCCGTGGCGTTTGCGCATGATGTCGTACATCGCGACCCAGGTGTTGTCGTGGTTACCGGGTTGGACGTAGAGCGGGCAGGAGAGCGTGGCGAAGGCCTGCTCGAACACCTGCCAGGTCTTATCGATCACGCCGTATTCGGTGAGGTCACCCGTGGCGAGTGCGAAGGCGGGGACAGGCGTCGGCTCGCCCGGAATGGCTTGTGGCTGGCCGGCTGCTTCGCAGAACCAAGCGATGGTGGCGCCGCCACGGACAGTCGCGGGCGGTGTCTGGTTCGCGAGCACAGGTGAGATGTGCGTGTCACTCACTTGAAGAAAGGCGAAGTCGGAAACTTGGGCGAAGGTTGTGCTGGTCGCGCCAGCCAGGATGATTACAGCAAGTTTGAAGAGCAGACGGGTGCGCATGGTGCAGATTCCTCTGAGCAATTGACCTGCGAACATCTTAGCGGTTACGTTGACGGGGAACACGTTTGCCGCCCGGCGGGTGGGAATCAACAGGCGGCCCGACGATCAGGCAGTGAGTACCAGCCCGATGGCACACCCGGAAACCGACTCAGAGCGAAGGCTGGCCGCCCGAGCGGTGCTGAAGATCCTGCACGATACGAGCACGTGCGAGGTGCGCGACGATCGGCTCGCGCGGGCGCTCTATGCCACGGATGCGAGCATCTACCAGATCGTGCCCGATGCGGTTGTGCTTCCACACAACGTCGAGGATGTGCAGGCCGCGGTCCGGGCGTGCGCGTTACACGGCGTGCCGATTACGCCGCGAGGAGCGGGTACGGGGCTGACCGGCGGCTGCATCAATCGAGGGATTCAGCTCGACCATTCGCGGTATCTGAATCGCGTGCTGAACATAGATGTCGAGCGGCGCACGGCGACTGTGCAACCGGGCGTGGTGCTCGATGAACTGAACGCGCAGCTCAAGCCGCACGGGCTACACTTCTCGCCGGATGTGGCAACGGCGAACCGCGCGACGATCGGCGGGATGATTGGTAACAACTCCGCCGGGGCGCATTCGATTGTTGTGGGGCGGACGTGCGATCACGTGCTCGGCGTCGATGTTGTGCTGGCGGACGGGTCGGTAGCGTCGTGGGGCGATGGTGTGGAGGCCCAACAGACTGCGTTTGCACAAACATGTGCGCTGACCCTGCGTGACGTCTTGCAGGAGCATCGCGCCGAGATCGATCGGCGATTCCCGAAAGTCTTTCGGCGCAACGGCGGCTATGCGCTCGATCGCCTGACGGAAGGTGACGGGCGACTGAATGTCGAGCAGGTGATCGTCGGTAGCGAGGGAACGCTCGGTATTGTCGTGCGCGCGACGCTGAACCTGTTGCCGTTGCCGAAGCACCAGGGGCTGGTGGTCGTACACTTCGCCGATCTCATGGAGTCGCTGCGCGCGGTGCCGGCGATTCTGAAACACGAGCCAGCCGCTGCAGAGCTGGTGGACCGGCTGATCCTGGATGGCTCGCGCGACAATCCGGCGCTGGCGCGGCGGCGACGATTCCTCGATGGCGATCCGGAGGCGGTGCTGGCCGTGGAGTTCTTCGCTGAAGATGCGGCGGAGTTGCGCGGTCGGCTTGATGCGCTCGTGGCGGACCTGAATGGGCAGAACATCGGCTATGCCTGGCCGGTGCTGATTGAGCCAGAGCAGCAGGCGGATGTGTGGGAGGTGCGCAAAGCGGGCACCGGGCTGCTCATGTCGCAGCCGGGCGACACGCAACCGTACGATTTCATCGACGACTGCGCCGTCGAGCCGGACAAGCTGCACGATTACATTGCACGGCTGCGCACGATTCTGGCGGAGGAAGGCGTCGAGCGGACCGGATTCTACGCCCACGCCAGCGTTGGTCTGCTACACGTCCGGCCGGCATTGAATCTGAAGCGGCAGGACGGCGTCGAGAAGCTCCGGCGTATCGCGGATCGGGTGGCATCGCTGGTGCAGGAGTTCGAGGGGGCGATGACGGGCGAGCACGGCGAGGGGCTGGTGCGATCCGAGTGGATCGAGCGGCTGTTCGGCCTCGAGCTGGTTCGAGCGTTCCGGCGCGTAAAGCGGGCGTTTGATCCGCAGGGTATCCTCAATCCCGGGAAGATCGTCGATCCGCAGCCGATGGACATCAACCTGCGCTACGGCGTGGAGTATCGCACACAGCAGCCGGAGACCGTGCTGGATTTCTCACGGTACGGCGGCATGGTTGGGCTGGCCGAGATGTGCAGCGGGCTGGGCGAGTGCCGGAAACGACTGGTTGGCACGATGTGCCCGTCGTATGTGGCGACGGGAGATGAGTCGCACACGACGCGAGCCCGGGCCAACGCGCTGCGCGAAGCGCTGGCGAATCACGAGTTGCTCGTCGGGCTGGCGGACCCCGCGCTCGACGACGTGTTCGACCTGTGCCTGGCCTGCAAAGCGTGCAAGACCGAATGCCCGACGGCGACGGATGTCGCCAAGCTGAAAGCCGAGTGGCTGCACCATCGCAACCAGCGGCAGGGCGTGCCAAAGCGCAGCCGCATGATTGCTCGGTCAGTTTCGCTGGCGCAGTGGGGCTGCCATTTCGCGCCACTGAGCAACTGGGTGCTGCAGAGCAAGGCTGTGCGGGCGGTGATGGAGCACTTGTACGGACTGGATCGACGGGTGCCGCCACCACGATTTGCGAGGACGCCATTCCGAACGTGGTTCAAGCGACATGTGCCCGCGCAGCAGCCGACGCAGTCGCCGGTCGTGTTCTTCGTCGATACGTGGGTGAATTTCTATACGCCAGAGGTAGGCGTCGCGACGGTGAAGGTGCTCGAATCGCTGGGGTACGAGGTGCTCGTGCCGCCGAGCGTGTGCTGCGGGCGTCCACTGATCAGCAAGGGTCTGCTGGACGAGGCGCGGCGACTGGTCGAGGAGAACGTCGCCGTGCTCGGGCCATATGCGGAGTCGGGCGTACCGATCGTCGGCGCGGAACCCAGTTGCATTTCAGCGCTGACGGACGAGTTGCCGCAGTTCGTGCGAACGGCAGCAGCGCGGCGGATCAGCGAAGTCGCAAGGACGGTGGACAGCTTCGTCGCTGACGCGCTGGCTGCCGCACCCGAGCGACTGCGCTTCCGCGACGGTCAACCGCCGGTGTTGTTCCACGGCCATTGTCACCAAAAGGCGTCGAGCGGGACAGCGGCGGCGATGCAGGTGCTGGCCGCGTGTACGGGGAGCACCGCCCGCGAGATTGACAGCGGCTGTTGCGGCATGGCGGGGGCGTTTGGGCACGAAGTGGAACACTATGACGTGGCGAAGACGATCGGTGAGCAGCGGTTGTTTCCCGCCGTCCGTGAACGAGGAAACGCCGAGATCGCGGTGACAGGGTTCAGTTGCCGGCATCACATCGAACATCACACGGGTGTGCAGCCGCGGCATCTGGTAGAGATACTGGCCGACGCGTTGGAAGACGGCGGTGGTGGGGCAGGAGATGGTCGTGCGTAGCAGATTCGTGCTGTCGACAGTGATGCTCGTTGTGCTGGGAGCGATGTCTGGCTGTGTGCAGGTCATTGGGCCAATGGATCTCCGCCCCGATGTGGCGTTTGCGCAACTGGCGCCAATTCCGGATGTGGAGCAGGGTGCGTTGCGCGACTGGACAGTGGGGTTGATCGCGCGGGACGGCGCGCAGTCGGGTGGGGACGACCAGTTTGACGATCTGAGCCTGATGACTGTATTGCACCTGGCGCATTTCATCGAAAGTGCTGGTGGAAAGTCCATTCTGCCACGGCGTGACCGGACGTTCGCAGGTTGCGACACAGGTGCTGACCGTGTTCGAGAACTGGAGGCGCTACGAGCGGTCGAATGCGATGTGATTCTGGAGATTGCCTGGGCTGGCCGCGTCGAAAATGCAGGGACGGTGAACAGCGGCCAGCCGCGTACGGTGGATGGGGACCTGCTTGCGAGTCTGGCAGGCGAACTGCCGTGGGCGCGCATGTCGGAGGTGGTGTATGACGGTCTCGAAGGCGTTCCAGTCTACACGATCACGCTGCCGGCGAACTCGTCATTCGACGTGATCGGGCAGCGCCGCGAATGTTTAGACACTGCCTGGGACCTGTATCAGGCGCTCGCATCAACACGCAGGCTGGACTCACCGAACGACGCGTCCGAAACATCGGGAAAGACGGCGTCACGTGCGGCGCAAGTCGCCCAGCGGATCTGGCCGCGCGGCGATTTGCCGCGTGAGCTAACGGGCTGGTTCTGTTACACCTATGTCAGCGTTGCGATTCGCAACAACTCCCTCGCGCACTTCGACGTCGCCGTACGCGATGGTGCGGAGTTGACGCTCGTGGGTCGAACGACTGTGCCGCATGTGCTGGACGGGCTCCGGGGAGCGCTGCGCGCCGTCGGCGTCGATGTTCCCCGCAGCGAGGTCGTTGAACTGCCGAATCGCACGCAGTTGCGTGATGGACTCTTCGGCGTCTGCCGCGTTCCGATGGCGCTCACGTATCGACGGCCACATGGAAGGGGCGGCGTGCAGACACAATTACTCCGCGGCGAGGCCGTGTTTCTCTTGGATCGCGAGGATGGACACTTTCTTCTTCACGCGGCTGACGGCTACTGGGGTTGGATACCAACCAGTGCGATTGAGCCGATGGCCGCCGCGGAGTTCGCGGCGTACTGCGCCAAACAACGGACCGAGGCAGAGTCAGGCTGTGCAGCGGATGCCGCCAAGCAGCGTGTGTGGGCGGCGTTGAACTATTTGTATGTTCCGTACGTTTTCGGCGGCAGGTCAGAGCTGGGTGTGGATTGCAGCGGTGTATTGACGCGTGCGCTGTCACTGCACGGGGCTTTGCCAGCACGCGACGCGTGGCAGCAGGCGTTCGCGGGTCGGTTGGTCGCAACCGCGTGGCATCGAACTGGAATTCAAGCCGGCGATCAGTTGTTCTTCATGGGTCGCAGCGGGAAAATCTATCATACAGCGCTGGCACTGAGTCCCACCCGGTTCATTCACGCATCCCCGCCCTGTGTGCAGGTGGGCAGCTTTGATGCCCAGGATCCGTTGTACGATGCGACGTGTGATCGCTATTTCTTCATGGCCAAGCGACCGTAGGGCCGCAGGCCGAAGCGGGCATTACTCCCAGTAAGCGCTCCAGATCGCGTGATTGGGGCCGGGCTGTTGCTTGAACGGATTCACCGTACCCGGGAAGCCGTAGAGAATCTCAGCACCATTGGCACCGGCGATCAACCGCTTTGACCGAACCGCGGTGGCGTGTCCGTCGAAATATACGGTGTTGGTCTTACCGTCGCCACGGCTCTTGCGAATCTCCGCCGATTCTCCGTCGCGCAGCGCTGACGAGCCTGGGAACGCATACTGGCGACCGGCGAAGTGCGGCGCGAAGTTCGGCAGGGCTTCACCCGTCCAGTCCCACTGGTACGGACCTTCCTGCTGCAGCTCCTGGAACGCAGCATTGGAACGCATGCGATACCAGGCGTCCGCGATCATCCATTCGTCGGACGGTTTCTTGACCCGGGAAATGGGCTGCGGCGGGTATTGCGCCGCAATCGACTGCAGCGTGGGATCCGTCTGGCTCCAAGGGCTGAACCCGAAGTACTGCGGCGGATCTGTAGTACGCATACCGCCGGTGGACCCCGAATCTGCACCAGTCGTGCCGACGTTGTTGATCACGTAGCTCGTCGGGTACACGAACCGGTTAGTGGCATTGTAGAACCCGAGGAAGTTGCTGTCGGGGTTGAGTCCGACGGTGAGCGGGCAGGTCGCCACTTGATCGGTGATCGATCCCTCGTAGTCGTGCGAATCGTTGAAGCTGCCCCGTAGCTTCCAGGTGAGTTGCCGCGATTGGAAGTACTCGGCGGATGCCTGACCGAGCGGTCGCACGGGGTTGGTCATCAGTGAATTCAGGCCCTGGTTGCGGTACAACGCCGGGTGAATTGGGCCGGGTAGGCGACCTTCTTCGCCAGCGTAGCTGACCACACCCTGGCCGAGCGTGCGCAAGTTGACCAGGCACTTGACCGACTTGGCATTCTCACGGACTTTGTGTAACGCCGGCAGGAGGATCGAAATCAGCAACGCGATGATGGCAACGACGACCAACAGTTCGATTAGCGTGAAAGCCGGTTTTCGGAGTTGCTCGCGTGAAGGCACTGGACTTGCTCCTGTTCTGCAACGCCTTTGCCTAGTTTGCCTAGCGGGATGCCCGTACTTTCCCGCACCCCGCTGTAACGGGCGCAGACGGACATCTCATACGTTCGGTCGTGGACATGCGCTTCTTTCTATCGGCACCCGTACGCGACCGATGATTATATAATATATTACCCGATCTTATTTGAGGTTGCAAGCGCAAACAAGACGGCCGTGGTGTAGTTGAACCAAAATCACGAGCGGAAACGACCGTGATCGCTTCCGGTGGTTGTGGCTGAGCCTCGAGTCCGGGACGGGTAAACTGCTGGCATGAGCTCTGAAACACACAAGCGTCAGGTGCCGCAACCGTTTGCTACACCGGGAGAGCCGTTTATCAGAATCGGCGTGATTTTGGCGCGCGATGCACGCGACGTGATTCGTTTGCGAACCGCGGGTGTCGGTGCGCGGATGGAGACGCCGCTACGTGCGGGGTATTCGCTCGCTGCGCGGGCCGACGTGACGATTGGGCGAGTCGACGCGGGTGTTGAGTTGCGGGCGACCGACGGAACCATGTTGCGGGCCGAGCGGTTGAGTGTGCGCCCGCATGGCGAAGCGTCGACAGCAAGTTCGGATGGCACGCTGGTGCGCGATGTCGTCGCCGGCCGCGGCTTCCATTGGCAGCGCAACATCGATCAGACGCTGGCAGGCACGCTGGAGATTCTGCCGGCTGAGGGGGGGTTGGTGCTGGTCAATGAATTGCCGGTGGAGACATACCTGAGCGGCGTCATCAGTGCTGAGATGAGCGGGGCGTGTCCGGGGGAGTTTCTACGGGCGCAGTGTGTCGTCGCGCGCTCCTGGTTACTGGCCGCGACGGAGGACAAGCACGACGCCGACCCGTTCGATCGCTGCAATGACGATTGCTGTCAGCGTTATCAGGGGCTGGCCGATGTCAGCCCGAGTGTCGCCGCCGCCGTGCAGGGCACACGGGGCTGGGTGTTGCTGAATCCGCGCGGCGAGTTTCTCGACGCGAACTATGCCAAGTCGTGTGGTGGCATGAGTGAGACGCCGTGGGCGGTGTGGGGCGTTGAAAAGCCCGGTCTCGAACCCATCGTCGATGCGCCCGCCAACGATGCAGTGCATAGGTACTTTCCGCTGTCCGAGGAGAACATGGACGATTATCTTGACGGGTCGTGGGTCCGTGCGACGAAGGCTTGGTGTAGCCCGAATGTGGTATCGCGGGCGGAGCTAGAGCGGTTTCTCGGCCGCGTGGACGTGACGGATGACTACTTCCGCTGGACGGTGCGCTACGAGCGAGCGGAGCTCGAGGCGCTGCTCGCGGAGAAGATCGACGAACTTAGTGAAATCCAGCAGTTGGAGGACTTACGCGTCGTCGAGCGAGGTCCGGGCGGACGCGTCAGCCGCATCGAGTTGGATTGGATTGATCGGTCAGGGGCGGTGCGCGTTTCGATCCTGGAAAGCGAGTACCACATCCGCGAAGTGCTGCACACACGCTTCCTGTACAGCAGCGCCATCGCCGTGCGCCGCGAGCGTGAGGCCGATGGCACGCTGACGGCGATCACACTACGCGGCGCGGGTTGGGGACACGGCGTCGGTATGTGCCAGATCGGGGCACTGGGGATGGCGCTGGCGGGGCATTCGTGCTCGGACATCTGCCGCCACTATTACCCGGCGAGCACGCTGGCCGTCGCTTACGACTGAGGTTCGATCGTGCGGCGATAACGCCAGAAGACGCGATCGACGCGGCAGTTCGCCCACTGCTGATAGAACGCGATCGGCCCGACCCAGGGGATCACGCCCGTTCGGTGGCCCGCGTCGCGCAGGTCGTTGAGGCAGTGCCACAGCAGCACGCGGCCAATGCCGTGACCGCGTGCCGCGGGCGTGGTGCCCATCGGACCGAAAAATCCCCACTCGCGGTTCTGCGTTGAATGAGCGCTGAAAGCGATCACCTGTCCATCACGAAGTGCCAGATGCAGTGCCGGTGGATTGTTGTCCAGGGCCAATTCCGCTTCGTAGCGCCAATCCGCGCCGAACTGCTCATCGAAGAACCTGTCGAGCAGATCGCGGTCTTTTGGCGCGGCGCGCCGGACTTCAATTCCCGCCGCTGCCAGTCGCGTTTCCTCGTCAGCCGTCTCGAAGCGACTATCGAGCGGGGCCGTCAGGTTCACGCAATCGTTGAAGCGTTCGAATCCCAGCCGCTCAACAAGACAATGCGCTTCGGTATAGCGCGGATCGAGCCCCGGTGCGAAGTAGTTACCCGGGATCGCGAGCACCTCGATCTCGGAAATCTCCCGCGGCACATCCAAGAATGCAGTCTGGTACAAAGTAGCAGCGACGCCTCTTCGGCGATGCTCCGCGGAAACGGCGAAGAGCCCCAGCCAGGCCTTTGCCGCCGCCGGTCGCAGGACGGATTGCAGAAAACCGATGGTGTGCCCGCCGATCTCGGCGACGTGAACGCGGCTCTCGGTATCCGGGCAGCACCAGCCGGCGAAGAGCTTTTCGTCGAGTAGCTCCGCAGTGAATGTGTCCAGGTGCAGCGCTGTGCGCGCCAGCGCGTAGATCTCCGCGAGGTTGTCACGCGTGGCAATGCGAATCAGCGTGTTGGTTTGCGCCGCCATCTGCTCTCTCCCGCGGAAACCGGAGGCGTTTGGTTGCGATGGGCATCTTATCGTAGAATCGACCCCATGCATGACGACTTCAACAAACGGCAGGTGTCGGTCGTATTGCTGCTGCCCGAAGGGCTGCCGTACGACCTGGATTCGTTCAAACGCTGCGTCGCGGCTGTCCATGAGCAGGACCATCCGAACGTGCAGGCTGTAATCGTCGACGGGCAGTCGAAATCGTCCGCGGCGGATTATGGCTCCGAGGGGATGACGCACGTGCCCGGGGAGTACGCCAATCGGGCCGCGATGTGCAATGCCGGCATTCAGGCGGCGACCGGCGAGTACGTTCTGCTCGTGTTCAGCGAGGCCGCGCCGGTGGTGCTGCGTAGGTCGGCCGTGCGGACGATGCTGATGGTGGCGTCGCGGGCGACGCCGCCGGCGTTTGTTTATGCGGACTATGAGCGCGTCGACGCGCAGGGGGCGCGCAGTGACGTGCATCTGCTGGATTGGCATGCGGGGCGGCTGCGCGACACGGTCGACTTTGGGCGGGTGCTGCTGTTTCGTACGGCGGAGTTGCGCGAGGTGGGTGGGTTTGACGAGCGTTACGGTGCGGCCGATTGGTACGACCTGCGCCTGCGGCTGACGGAGCGGGCCGCGCCAGCGCATATCGCCAATCGCTATGCGGGTGCGTTGTATGCGGTCGAGTCGGCCGGGACGGCGCACAACGTCTTCGACTATCTGATGATGGGTAAGGACGCGCAGATTGAGATGGAGCGCGTGCTCGGCGAGCACTTACGGCGGACCGGCGCGTACCTGGAGCCGGGCGCGCATGTGACGCCGCGCCAGGACGCGGCGATGCGCACGGGCTGTATCGCGAGCATCGTGATTCCGGTTAACAACCGGCCCGAGTTCATCGGGCGCGCGATCGAGAGTGTGCAGGCCCAGACCGTCAAGCAGGTGGAAGTCGTCGTCGTCGTCAACGGTGGCGCAAACGATCCGACCGCGGCGGCCGTTCAGGAGTACATGCCAGGCGGAGCAAAGCACGTGGCGGATGCACCCGATGTGCGCCTCATCGTTGTCGATGTGAACAATCTCGGGTTGTGTCTGAACACGGGCATCGCCGCCGCCCGCGGACAGTACTACGTGCAGTTGGATTCGGATGATCGGCTGAAGCCGGACGCGGTGGAGAAGCTGTTGGCGGTGTTCGAGTCGGATCCGACGATCGGCATGGTGATCGGCTCGTACGAGGTTTGGACGCTCGACGAAGAGACCGGGAAGCTGGCGCGCAACGAGGAGATTCCGGTCGTTACACACGACGAGTGGACCGCGGAGAACGGGCGCAACAACCTGCTGCGCATCAACGGTGCCGGTGCGCCGCGGTCTGCGTCTATCGATGTCATTCGCGCCGCGGGCTGGTTTGGCGTGAACGACAGCCCGCACTCACGGAACTATGGCGAAGACTACGACCTCGTGCTGCGGATCAGCGAGCGGTACACGATCGGCCGCGTGTGGGATCCGATTTACGAAGTGATTCGCCACGCGGGCGGGACAGATCACGCGATCGACCAGGCGACGGTTGATCGAAATGACAACGCGAAGGATCACATGCGTCTGGAAGCGCTCGAGCGGCGGCGGGCACTGAACGCGAAGGTCTGAAGCATGAACGCCAAAGACACACTTATCATCGGGGTGGATGGCGGTGCGACCGAGGTCAAGGCGCACGCGGTGGATTGCGATGATCCGGGGGCGGTACGCGAATTTCGGCTTCGTGATGAATCGGCGGCGCGAATCTACGAGACGCTGACGTCGTTTACGCCTGTGCCAGTGGCGGAGCAGCTTGCAGCGCGTGATTCGGGGGAAATTCGACTTGGCGAGGATGAACGTGCGCTGGGGACAGTCTGGGTGCAGGCGGCGGCGGACGCGATCGCCGACGTGGCGCGGCAATGCGGTGCGCAGCAGGTGATCGTGGGCATTGGCATGCCGGGTTTGAAGACGGCGGATGGGCGGGGCATTTGTGTGATCAACAACGGACCCAGAGTCCCCAATTACTTGGATGAACTGAAGCGACGCCTCCAGGATCAGGGGATTGAGCTTGCTTCGCCAATCGCTGCGCTGGGGAGTGATGCGGATTATTGCGGGCTCGGAGAGGAGTTTGCGGCGGACGGGTTGTTTGGGGACGTGGAGAGCGCTTACTACGTTGGGTGTGGGACTGGCGTTGCGGATGCTTTGAAGCTGCGCGGGGAGTTGGTGCCGTTTGATCGGACTACGGCGTGGTTGCTCAAGGCTTGGCAGATTCCCTGTGCGCTGGGTCCGACGTTCGAGAAGGTGATTTCCGCGAAGTCGCTGAACGGGCTGTTTGCGGTGCTGGCGCCGGGGGCGGAGAGCCCTTATCCGGAGCGGGCGGCGCAGGGGGGCGATGCGGTGGCGCGGGCGTGTCTGCACACAGCGGCGGTTGTGTTGGCTGAGCTGATCTTCGAGCGGTTGCAAACGGTGTACGCCGGCCGGGTGATGGCGGCGCATCGTGGGACACAGTACGAGCGGCTGGAGGTTGAACATCCGTATCGTGGCACGCTGCTCGATCGCATTGTGATTGGGCAGCGGCTGGGGGCGGTCTATGCGGACGATGCGAATCGCGCGACCTTCGCTGTGCCATTGGAGGCGTGTCTGGCGTGGATGATCGGGCAGCGGGGGGACGCTGCGCTACGCGCGCATTGTCTGGATGATCAGGGCCAGCTGCGGGCGGGGCTGGTTCGGGCCTCACGCCTGCGCGCTGCGCCGGCACTGGGGGCCGCGGTGGCTGCGGTGCAAACGGCGGGCGGCTGACTATTGGGTGATTTCAATCGCGAAGTGCGGGTTCAGCACCGAGTGCTTATACATGTTCTGGAACTGCACTTCGACCGGGTGTTCGCCGGGCTCGAGTCCGATGGGTAGCGGCACAGACAGCAGGTAGCCCTCGTTTTCGAAGATGTACGGCGCGTCGATGCCATCGATGCGCACCGCGATCGAGTCGCTGAGGATCATCTGCCGCTCGTGGCCCCAGGCCTTGCGCGAGCGCAGGCCGTCATCGAGCTCGAACGCGAGCACATTCCCTTCGGAGATGCCCAGCAGGTGAGCACGCGGCAATCCGCCGGCGGCGTAGCGGGCCAGTCCGAGAAACAAGCCGTAGGCTTCCAACAGGTTGTACTCCGGGTCGCGGAGGCGCTGCTCTTCATCGGGATTGGTGAAGAACGACGTTTCGGTGAGGGCGGCGGTTACCTGGGCGTGGCGCAGCACGCCAAAGCCGGACTCGTACATGAGCTGATCGCTCTTGAGCGGAACGTCGGTGATCTGCGGCAGGGCCAGCGCGTCGTACAGGCCCTGGCACAGGTGGCGGGAAAGATCGAGGTTCGAGGGTCGAAAGTCCACGTCGGCGTGGTACCAGACGGTCGTGTAGTTAACGTGCGGCTTGTTGTCGATGGCGTTGTGGTGGAGCGAGATGAAGATGTCGGCGTCCCAGTTGTTGGCGGTCTCGGCGCGGTCTTTGAGGGGCAGATCGACGTCCGCCTCGCGGGTGAGCAGCACTTCGGCGCCGGCTGTGGTCAGAAACGCGCGCAGGTAACGAGCGACGCGCAGGTTGACCTCTGCTTCGCGTACGCCGGTCGGACCGCGTTTGTAGCCGCGTTTGTGCGCATCGCCGCCGTGACCGGGATCGAGGCAGATGCGCACGCCTGCGAGGAACTTGGCGTAAGGCGGGATCGGGTATTCCGCGGAATTAACGCGTGATTCCAGGAAGCCGAGCGGCTCTTCGTGCAAGGTGTTGACGCTGAGTTGTGGGTCTACCTGCGGGCCGGGCGCTTGGCATCCGGACAGTAGTACGGCGGCTGCGAACACTACTACAAAACTGCTGCGCATCGTTGTGCTCCATCTGCGCGACACTCGTCGCGCGGTTATTGCATCCGTCACCGGATTCTGCCACACTGGCCAGACTAACACAAAGTCGCGGGGGGCGGAATTTGTGAAACGAGCGCACATGGAAGACCGCGGGCACTTGATGACGGAATTGCGAAACCCACGTTCCGCGCAGATTGATCGCATCTCGATCGGCGAGGCAGTGGATGTCATCAATGCGGAAGATGCGACTGTCGCGGCGACTGTCGCGGCGGCGCGCAATGAGATCGTGCAGGCGATCGAACTGGTCGTGGCTGCGTTCGAGGCGGGCGGTAGACTGATCTACGTCGGGGCCGGCACGAGCGGCCGGTTGGGCGTGCTCGATGCTTCGGAGTGTCCGCCGACATTCTTGTCCGACCCGCGCATGGTGCAGGGCATTATCGCCGGCGGGTGGGATGCGCTGCGTCGCGCGATCGAAGGAGCGGAGGACTTTCCCGAGCACGGTGCCGCGAAGATGGATGAGATGGACGTCGGCGCGCACGACGTGGTGATGGGCATCACGACCGGCGGCACGACGCCGTACGTGCATGGTGCGTTAGCGCGGGCGAAAGAGCGCGGGGCGAAAACGATCTTCTTCGGCTGTGTTGATCGGGACCACGTGAAGGACGACGCGGATGTGTCGATCCGTGTACTACTGGGTCCTGAGGTGATCACCGGCAGCACCCGCATGAAAGCCGGCACGGCGACCAAGCTCGTACTGAACACGATTACGACGGTCAGCATGGTGCGTATCGGCAAGGTCTACGAGAACCTGATGGTCGATGTGAACACGCGGGCGAATCGCAAGCTCGTCGATCGCGGGACGCGCATGATCATGACGGTCACGAGTCTGGAGCGCGACGAGGCGGCCGAGTTGCTACGCCGGTCGGGCGGACACGTGAAGACGGCCCTGGTGATGCACGCGCGGAAGATTGCGCGCGAGGAAGCGGAACGATTGCTCGCCGGGCATCACGGACGTCTGGCCGAGGTTATCGCGCCACCAACGAAGTGAGGAATTCGTGCTAGCTGCAATCAGCGCGCAGTTCGGCATCGGTGACTGGCTGGTCGTGGTGGGGTACTTGGTGTTTACGACGTGGCTGGGCGCCCGGATGGCGGGTAAACAGTCGTCGATCCGCGACTTTTTCCTGGGCGGCCGCAAGCTGCCCTGGTACGCCGTCAGTGGCTCGATTATCGCGACGGAAATCAGCGCGGTGACGTTCGTCGGCGTGCCGTACGTCGTGTTCAAGCTCGGCGGCAACTTCACTTACCTGCAGCTTGGGTTAATCGGTACGTTTCTGGCGCGGATTTTCGTCGGGTATGTGCTCGTGCCGGCATACTACCAGCGCGAGATCTACAGCCCGTACGATTACATGGGGAACACGCTGGGGGGCAATGCGCGGGGTGTCGCGACGGCGTTGTTTGCGCTGGGCGGGATGCTGGCGCAGTCAGCGCGTGTGTATCTCACCGCGCTGGTGCTTACGGTCGTATTGCACGATCAACTCGGTTGGTTGACGGAGGCGCTCGGGCTCGACCCGCTGATGTGGGCGATCATCTTCATCACGATCATCGCGGTCATCTGGACGCTGATCGGCGGGATTACGACCGTTGTCTGGACGGACGTGATGCTGTTCCTGATGTTCGTGCTGGGGGCGTTCATCGCGCTGGGTACGGTGGCGTACGAGCTCGAAGGCGGCTTGGCCGAGGTCTTCCGCAAGGGGTGGGAGGCTCGCACGAGTCAGAGCTGGTCTGACTGGGGCAAGTTCACATTGTTCGACTTCGAGACGGGGGTGCCAGAGGTCTTCACGAAGCCCTACACGATTTGGGCGGCGATCATCGCGGCGACGTGGGGCAGCGTTGGGCCGTACGGCACAGACCAGCTCATCGTACAGCGCATGTTCTGCTGCCGCGGCGAGCGGCAGGCGCGGTGGGCAATGATCAGCAGCACCGCCAGCCAAGTCGTGACGTTCACCGTCATGCTCGTGGGTGTCGGGCTGTACGCGTACTACCAGGAACACCAACTGACCGGCGATGCGCTGGCGCTGTTCGAGAAGGAGCCCAACCGGATCTTTCCGATCTTCATCGTGGACGTGATACCGCCATTGCTTAAGGGGCTGCTCATCGCGGCGATCTTCGCGGCCGCGATTTCGAGTCTGACGAGCATCCTCGCGGCGCTGAGCCAGACGGTGATGTCGGCGTTTTACATCCCCTGGCGACAGCGCCAGTGTGGTGCGGCTGCCGGCGGAACGGATGATCCGTCCGACGCCGAGGATCGCCACTCGGTGTTTGTCGGGCGCATGCTGATCCTTGGATGGGGCGTCGTGCTGGCGGCGGCGGCGTATCTCGTGCAGGAGATGAGCGAGAAATTCCCTGAGTTGCTGAATCTGGCGCTGGCGATGGCTGGGTTCACGGGCGGTGCGCTATTGGCGGGATTCTTCCTGGGATTCCTGCCGCTACGGATTAATGGTCGCGGATTCGCGTACGCCGCACCGCTGTCGGTGCTGTACGTGTTTGCCGTGGTCTTCCACGCGCCGTGGTCGTTGTTCGTTTGTTGTGTTGCGGGCGGCGCGCTCCTGGTGGCCTGGGCCATTCACCTCGCCCGCGCGACTGCGCAGTCTCCGGTCATACCCGTGGCTGCGCAGACGCTGGTGCTGCTGATCGGCGTAACGGGGATGTTGTGGGTGAATGTCTACGGGCACTTCGGGCAGAACGGTGTGGACGACGACGGAAATCCGACTTACCTGCTGCTGGCCTGGCCGTGGTATGTGCCGGTCGGCAGCCTGGTCGCGTTTGTCTGGGGTTACCTGCTGGCTGAACGTCGGCCGGAGGCAGAAGTTGAACCACAGAGGCACAGAGGTACAGAGGAAAAGAGTTATGGGTAGTTTGGAGCCCTGCCGCACTGCTGATTCGGGAGGTTTTCGAGTGATGCGGAGTTTGAAAAAGATGCGCTGGCTGACGCCGCTGCCGTTGGTTGGTGCGCTGGGTGTGCTCAGTGGGTGTTTGGCGCCTGTCGGGGGCGATTCCGTGCGGGCGATCTGGGTTACTCGGTTCGACTACAAGACCGCGGACGATGTGAAGCGCATTGTCGATAACTGCGCTGACGCGGGTTTTGATACGATTCTGTTCCAGGTGCGCGGGAATGGCACCGCGTTTTACGATTCCGCGTTCGAACCCTGGGCTGACGAACTGGGCGGTGAGTACCCAGGCTACGATCCACTCGCACTGGCCTGTCGTGACGCGCATCGCCGCGGCGTCGAGCTGCACGCGTGGGTGAACGTCATGCCTGCATGGCGCGGGAAATCGCCGCCGACGAACCCCGAGCAGCTATACAACAAGCGTCCGGAGTGGTTCTGGTACGATCAGAACGGGGATCGGCAGGCGTTGTCGAGTTTCTACGTGAGTCTGAATCCGTGTCTGCCCGAGGTGCGCCAGTACTTAGTAGCGGTGTTCCGCGATCTTGCGGAGAGGTACGACATCGACGGGCTGCACATGGATTACATCCGCTTCCCGAACGAGCCGCCGGCGACACCGCGCGGGTCGGGGTTGGACTATCCGCGCGACGAGCGAACGCTGGCGCTGTATAAGTTCGACACGGGCCTCGCGCCGGAGGACGACCAAGAGGCGTGGGATCAGTGGCGTTCCGAGCAGGTTACCAAGCTCGTCGCCGAGATTCATCAGATGCTGCGCGAGGCGCGCCCCGGTGCGGAGTTGTCGTCTGCGGCGGGCTCCGTCCGGCACCGCGCCCTGCACCACTTCCAGGATGCCCGGGCCTGGATCGCGCGGGGCGCGATCGATCGGGTGTACCTGATGAACTACACGGACGATCCGGACGTGTTCCGCGCGCGGACCGACGCGTGGCTCCTGGACGGGTATGACGTGCCGATCGTGCCGGGGCTCTGGTTCGGACGTCACCGGGAACGGACCACGGCTGACGCCGCCAGAATCGTAGTAGAGCAGATCGAAAGTGCCCGCGAAGTTACCGGAAGCTACTGCGTGTTCGCGTATTCGTCGCTGTTCGATTCGGTGGATACCGAGCTGACGACGCAGGACGAGCAGCAGCGCGAGATCCGGAAAACCCGGCGTGAGATCATCCTCCCAATGATTCGCGCGTACGCGCGTAAGTAAGTAATAGTGCCGTGGCGGCCGCGCAGGTGCCCCGCCGGCGTGTTTGCGCTTGAGATTGCGTATCGCGAAGCTATAAACTGGAGAGCGGTGTCTTCTTATATAACGTTCGCGCTTGCAGCCGTGGGCGTGCGCGTGAATCGCTCTGTGGACGTCCGAATACCGGAAGCTGGGAAAGGGAAAGACAGCCATGAAATCCCGGATCAAGTGTGTAACAGGCGTGCTAACGCTCGCACTGCTGGTAGTCATTGCGGCTGCGGCCGTTCCTGCTGGTGCGCAAGCGGCATTTCAGGTGCTCGTGCCGGTGGGCTCGGACGCGGCGTTTGAAAACGTCTCCGAGGCGGCGGCCTTCGCGATCGCGCTCGACGGCGATCTATTGCCGGGGGGAACTCAGGTCGACGCAGTCTGTTGGACGGACAACATCTTGGTGGTGGAACTGACGTTGCCGGTCAGTGCGATGAACTGGGTCCCTTCGCCGTTGGGCATCGAACGGTTGCAGGACATGCTCGCGCAGTCGTTCAAGGCTGACTGCGCATTTGGGGGCCTGGTTATTCGTGCGCGATACGCGGACGATCTCGATTATCGTCCGCTGTCCGATCTGCAAGCGCCGCCCGCGCCGGTGCCCGCGGACTACGTCCCGGACGAGCGCCCCTTGCCGCTGGGTGATGCCGCGCACGGCGAACCGCTGCGCGGACCGGTGTCGCAGGCCGCGCGGCAACCGATCGGTGCTCTTACCGGAGTGACCGTTTACACCTCGGCGGGGCACGGCTGGACGGCCGACAACATCACCAACGGCGGATACCACGACAACGCGTGGTATCTCCAGCGGCCCGAGACGCACGAGATGATCGAGGACTACGGCAACATCGATCAGCTCAATTACTTCGTCCACTACCTGTTCAATGCGGGGGCGACGGTTGTGCCGCTCCGCCCGACCGGCTGGCAGCCGATCGAGATCGTCCTGGATGAGGATGATCCCGGCGTTACGTTCACCGGAACCTGGAGTGACAGCACCGGCACCAAGTACTACGAGAACGGCGTGACGGTCGACGGTGTCAGCTACAAGTGGGTCTCCGCGAACGCCGTCGAAACCGCGACGGCACGCTACACGCCAACGATCACCGTCACCGATTTCTACCCGGTGTATTGCTTTGCGGTTGCCTCGGACAACCGCGCGTTGCAGACGTACCGCGTCGGACACAGTGGCGGCGTTTCCGCCGTCATGGTGGATCACCGCGAAACGGGCAGCGGCTGGATCTGGCTCGGTGACTACTACCTCGAAGCGGGCGGGGACAACTACGTCGAGATCACCAACGAGTCCACCGTCAGCGGCGCAATCATCGCCGACGCGATTCGCTGGGGCTGCGGAGTCGGCGACGTCGTGCGGCCCGGTCCGGGGACGGTCAGTGGTTACCCACGCGACGAAGAGTGCCAACGGTATTGGGCTGAGAGCGAACTGGGTGACAATGCCGTCGGGTTTAGCTCGGGCATCTGGGACCTGGGCGGTTACGACGATGGCAGTGACAACGTGGGGGCCGGGGCGCGGCTGGCACGCGAGATGAACGTGGTTCCGGCCGGGGGCGTGCTTGCGGATCGTTGGAAGCGCGTTCACCTGGAGTTTCACACCAACGCCAGCACTGGGGCGGCGCGCGGACAGATCTGTCTCATCACGACCTCCGGCGCGACGACGTATCAAACGGACTTCGCGGTGACGCTATCGGACGAGGTCGACGATGATTTGTCGCTGATCGACAGTGAATTCGAGCACATGTGGATCGACCGGGTCAGTCCGACATATACGTCTGCGTTCGGCGCGATTTCGACTGGCAACAACAGTGATGAGTTTGACGCGACCATCGTCGAGCTGGCATTTCACGACAATCAGGAGGATGCGGAACTGCTGCGTGATCCGCGTATGCGGTCCGCGATGGCACGCGCCTGCGTACACGGCATCATTCGATTTCTGAATGGCCTGCCGGGCAGCCAGGTTCCGCTGGACTTCCCACCGGACACACCGCGGTACGTGGCCGCGGCCGATCTGGGCGGCAGCGACATCCAGATCTCGTGGGAGCCGCCGTTGGCAGATGGCGCGCGCGGCGATGCCGCGACGGGCTACGTCGTGTACGAATCGAGCAATGGGTACGGCTTCGGGAACCCAACCGTGGTGGGCAATGTCACTTCGGTCGTGCTTTCCGGTGTTCCGGTGGGCGAGACCCGTTACTACCGCGTCGCGGCGACGAACGCCGGCGGCGAATCGATGCCCTCGCAAGTGCTGGCCGTGCGACGACCGGCAACCGGCGTCGCGCCGATCCTGATCGTCAACGGCTTCGATCGACTGCGACGTCAGATCAGCCCGACGCAGACGTTCACGCAACCGCCGAACTATGCCGGCATCACCTTTGAGCGCCAGCAATGGCGGCGCAGCAATTCGTTCGATTACGTTGTCCAGCATGCGGAAGCGTTAGCGGCCAACGACTACGGTTTCGTGAGCTGTTCGAACGAGGCGGCACGTGATCTGGTCGTGGCACTGGATGATTACGACATCGCCGTCTGGATCCTCGGTACGGAATCCACCGACCACAGCACGTTTGACGGCACCGAGCAGTTTCGTGTGGATGAGTTCCTGAGCACGGGCGGCGCGCTGTTCGTCAGCGGTGCGGAGATCGGTTGGGATCTCGTCGCGCAAGGTGGCGGGGCCAGCTTCTTGCAGGACACGCTGCAGTGCGGCTACTCGGCCGATGATGCGGGAACCTACGATGTGTCGCCTACCGCGGGCGGCATCTTCAACGGCCTGGCTGCGTTCGACTTTGACCCGGCCAATGGTGCACCGTACGACACACGGTCCCCCGACGTGCTGGCGGCGACCGCGGACAGCGATGTGTGTCTGACGTACAGTGGCGGCGGAGCGGCGGGCGTTGAGTTCACGGGACAGTTCTACAACACGGTGACCTTCGGCTTTCCGTTCGAGGCCATCACCGATGCCGGCGCACGGGCCGACATCATGGGTCGCGTGATCGACTTCCTGTACTCGGCGGCCGGACCGCTGCCGTACAACTACGTCGACGACGACTACCTCAACATGCAGGACTTCACGTACATCTCGGTGTGCTGGCAGGGCCCGGATGTGACGTACTTGCCCGGTCACCTCTGCATTGATGTGGCCGGCGAAATGGACCTTGACATTGACGTCGAGGACTTTCGACTGTTCCAGGAGCGTTTCACGGGCGGTCCGTGAGCCGGTGATTGCGCGGGATTTTGATACCCTCCGGGCGTGCCCGGGCATTACAATGCGCTCGCGCTGTCCGGAAACCAGCCTTCCCGAGCCCGGCGGGCGCTCGCGACGGCTGACCGGCTACTGATGGAATGGAAATGAGCATGTGTACACCACGTTCCCAGCGGCGTCGTAGCCTCGCGCTTGCGGCGATCACCACGTGCATTTTCGCGGTCGGCGTGCGAGCAGATGATCCGCCGGCGTTCCGCGGCTTCTGGGCGGACGCGTTCAGCAGCGGATTCAAGAGCAGTTCGCAGATCAGCTCGCTGATCTCGCGGGCGCAGACCGGGAACTACAATGCGATCATCATCGAGGTGCTGGCCTACCAGGACACCGGTGCCAGCGGCCACGGCGCGTACTGGAATTCCAGCATTGTCCCGAAGGCCAGCGACATCTCGGGCGGCATCGATCCATTGGCGTTGCTTGTCTCGCAGGGACATGCGGCCGGGCTCGAAGTCCACGCTTGGATTGTCCCGTACCGCTATTCGACCGGTAACCCAGCCGGCGACGGCACGATCCCGTCGAACAACTTCGAGTGGTTTATGGTTCCGCTGGCGGATATGGGGGGCGGCCCGGCGAAGGTCGACGGCAAGTACATGCTCGATCCGGGTTCGCCGGATGTGCAGGACTACCTGGTGTCGATTGTGCAGGAGTTGGTGACCAACTACGACATCGATGGGATCAATCTCGATTACATCCGCTATACGCAGACGGATGCGGGGTATCCGTCTGACACGGGTTACGCGGGTTCATCGCTGGCGCGCTTCCACGACTGGACCGGCCGCACCGACACGCCGTCGCCCACGGGCGACTCCGAATGGGATGACTTTCGACGCCAGACGATCGATGAGTTTGTACGCCGGCTGCGGGCGGAGATTGCGTCCGTCTCCAGCAATCCGCAGCAGCCACTGCGTCTGACCGCAGACCTGATCTGCTGGGGCGATGCGCCAGGCTCGTTCCAGAGCACAAGCGCGTGGGCACGTTTCCAGAACTGGCGTATGTGGATGGAGGAAGGCTGGCTCGACGCCGGCATTCCGATGAACTATAAGCGCGAGTGGAACGGCAGCGAGCCGATCTGGTACCGCAACTGGGTCGATGCTGCGCTGGGCTGGCGCTACAACCGGCACATCTACTGCGGACAGGGGAACTACCTCAATCCCAAGGCGGACAGCGTTACGCAGATGGCGTACTGTGAGACCGCGGGTGCCGATGGGTTCTGCAACTACTCCTACGCGGCTACGGCTGACGAGAACATGAACGGCAGTGCCGAGGCCGACTGGACGTGGTACAGCTACGTCGCGAGCAATTTCTACACCGACGTTGCGCCAACGCCGACGATGCCGTGGCGTGTGCCGGCGACCGCGACGGAAGGGACCATCTGGGGGCAGGTGGTTCAGCCGGGCACCGCTTATCCGATCGAGCGGGCGACTGTGCAGGCCGGTTCGCGGTCAATACAGACTGATGGCAATGGCTACTACACGCTGACGCTGGTGCCCGCGGCGCCTGGCGGGACCTCCTACACCGTGCATGCCAGCCTCAATGGTTGCGACAATGCCACCGTTGACGGCGTGATCGTCATGCCCGGCGAGATCGTACGGGTCGACCTGGGGCTGTGTCCGACGTGGGCCGGGCCGGGCGATATGAATGAAGACGGCTTTATTGACGCGGACGACATTCTACTGTTCACCGTGTGCGCGCAGGGCCCGGACGCTACGTACGCACCTGCCCACGTATGCGCGAACGGCGACGCGGATGACGATTTCGACGTCGACACGGTCGACATGGCCAACTTCCAGATCGTGTTCGGCACGCCGTAACACTGACTACGACTTCGCGTTGAAGTCAGCCACAGTTTCGACCATCGTCAGGAAGCTCTCGGGGGGAATATAGTCGGTGATGCTGTTGCCCGATCCGCAGGCGTAGCCGCCGTGTGGTGCGCAGTGCGTCAGGATCTCCCGGACGCGCCGGCGAATCGTGGGTTCGTCCGCCGTCGCGAGCAGATGGACATCAACGCCACCCAGCACGCCGATGCGGTCGTGCCAGATGTCGTAGAAGTCTTCGATGCGCAGGATGCCGTCTTCGAAGCTGTGCTTGGCGTCGATCGTCACATCGTCGATAAGGCTCGGCATGATGTCAGAGACCTGCCCGCAACTGTGCAGCAGGAACGGGCGGCCGTGGTGGTGCGCGATCTCGGCCAGCCGACGATGCCACAGCAGAATGTGCTCGCGCAGCCAGACCGGCGAGAGCAATGGCCCGTGTTTGTGGCCCATGTCGTCGCCGAGCCAGAGCGCGCAGACGGCGTCGTAGCGACAGTAGCGCTCGAACACTTCACACAACGTCTGCCCCACGCGCTCAACGACGTCGGCGACGAGCTCGGGATCGCGTCGCGTCGCGATCATCATCTGCTCCATACCGAGCAGGTCCATCGCGAACTCCAGCACGCCACCCGTGAATCCGAGCAGGCGCATGCCGTCCGGCAGAGCAGCGATCGCATGATCGACCGGCGTAAAGTCGACATCGGCTGGTTTTGGCCAGGGAAATGCCTCGATGTCGTCGATGCACTGGATCGGGCCGCTGTGCTCGTCGGTCCAGGTACGCTCGTTGCTCTCACCGTCGGCGGTGAGCCGTGCCACTTCCCACGGGATGAGAGCGGAGATCTTCACCACGTCGTAGCCGAGGCGGTGTTGGAGGCGAATCTGCTGCGAGATTCGCGGTCGCACGTCGTCCGCCGCCGGCAGCGGCTCATCCAGCAGTGCCGCGACGACTTTGGGGTGGATCGCGAGTTCGATCAGCGGTACGCGATCGACTGGCTCACGCCGCACGGCGCGTAGCAGACGCTGATAGTCGGGCTCCGGTGGCGGCAACCGGTCGATACGCGGATGCATGTCGGGATTATCCCGTGAATGCAACCTGGAACAATTGGAAATCGTCCATGTCGACGTCGTTGTCGTCGTTGAAGTCGAACACGTCGCCGCCGGCGGGGGGCGGACCCACGTCCGGACCGGTCAGGGCGAGTTCAAACTCCGCGTAGTCTTCCGCGTCCACGTCCAGATCCACGTCATAGTCGCCGGGCAGCCAGCCACCCAGCGCGAAGTTCGCCTCGGTGTAGCCGGCGGGCTCGACGAGCACCTGGGGTCGCGTCACCTCGGTGAACCCGGTAGCCACCGCGCTCACGGGATGGAGCGCTCCGCTGCCGCCCGACCAGACCTGCGTGATACTGTAGAACCCGTTACCGTCGGTCTGTGCGACCGTGGCACCGTTGAGCTTGATGGTGGCATCGTCGATTGGCGCGCCAGTGTGTCCGTCGACCACGCGTCCATACACGTAACCCTCGCTGGCCAGCGCCGGATCACGCCAGGGCATCGTCGGCGTCGCGATCGGGTCGGTAAACGCAGCACCGGCAACGTAGGAGTACCAGCTCCAGTCCGTTCCGCCGTCGTACGTTCCGCTGTACGAGTACGTGCAGATGCCATCCGCGCCGGCGTTACGCGCGTAGACGATCTCCGTGATGCTGTCGCTGAAGTCGTTCAGATAGATGCCCGGGCCGACGAAGATGTGACGGTCGTAGCGCCAGACCATTTCCTGATCGACCCAGTTGCGGTACCAGGAGGGGTACGTGTCATAGTCGTAGTACGTCATCGGAATGCCGGCATCGAGATAGCCGAGTTCCATCCACTCGCGCCAGTTCTGGAAGATGCCCCAGGCGCTGGTGCTTTCAAAGCTGGACGGCGCATCGCCCCACGTGATCAGCGCCGCCGTATGCCGCAACGGTTGCCGCGGGTTGCTGTCGATGGTGGCCATCTCGACCTGTGCACGGCGAACCAGCTCGGTCACTTCGCGGCGGCGGAAATCTTCCCACGGGTTGTAGCCCGACGATGGCGTGCCGCTGTAACCGGTGATCTCTCGAAAACGCTCCAGCCCGGAGCGTGTGTACCACGTGTGCGCCGGGTAGCCGGCCCCCGAGTTCGTGTAGCGGATGTAATCCCAGTGGATGCCGTCGACCGCGTAATTCGTGACCAGTTCGCGCACGATCGAGATAAGGTATTCTTGCACGTCAGGCGAGCCGGGATCGAGCTCGTACTTACCGGAGATCGGTTGCGGTCCGGAACCCATGTCGGATTGCAGGACTGAGATCCACTCCGGGTGCGCGGTCAACGTCGCGTTGCCGTTCGGCGGCCAGCTCGTGCAGGCGCGATACGTCACGAGCCAGGGATGGACCTCCAGTCCGTTGGCGTGAGCTTCGGTGACGAGGTAGGCCAACGGGTCGAACGAAGATGGGCTGATGTCGCTGGCCTTCGGAACGATGGATGAGTTCCAGTACGCGCCGTGTCCGTTGCCGCCGGTGTCGTGATAGGCCAGCACCTCGGGAAGGATGGCGTTGTAGTTGCCGAGCAGTGCGCGGGCGATCATGTCGTCGATTTCCGCCTGACTCTTGAAGCCGGCGCCGAACGCGTAGGCCCAGAAGCCGCGAAACTCCGTTGGCGTGCTCGTGTCCTCAACGAAGACCGCCGTTACCGTCTTGTCTTCGTCGATCACGACCGTCGTGCTGGGCGCGAAGGGATCATTCACGTCCGCGCCGTCGGAGACGTTCCAATGATGGAACAGATAGCCCAGGTGCGGCTGAGCCGAGATCGCGACGACGTCGTTGAACTCGTAGTAGTGCGTGAAACCGTCCGTCGGCGTTGTCGTGCCCCAGCCGAGCGGCTCGACTTCCATGGTGAGTCCGATCGTCGACGTTGTGCGTGTGAAACGGATCGCATCGGCGATCACGACACTTGGCCCCGCGACGTTATGCAACGACACTGATCCGGCCGTACCCGCATCGAAGTCAAACGTGCCAAGGGAGTACCACGTCTCGCCGAACGTTTGTTGGTTGACGGCGACGGGCGTATCGCCGCCGGTGTGATGGACCGTGAAGGTCGCATCGACGGCGCGGTTCGTGCCCTGAACGTACCATATGGACACGTCGTACACGCCTGCGAGAGGGAGGTCGGGACGCCATTCGACCTCGGCCCAGCCCTCGCCGGCGCCGGACGTCAGCGCCCAGTTGTAGTCGGCGCCGTACGGCTGCCCGTAGGCACCGGAGTTCCAGGTGCCGGCGAGAATCGAGAACTCCGCATCGACGTTATCGATCGTGATCGTCTGGCCGACTGCCGGTAGAGAGAGCGCAAGGCAGATTGTGATTGCCAGCGGCTGTGCCGGCGTCAACCGGGGTGCTCGTCGCATCGGTGATGCTCCCATCCTTCCCATCCACAGTGCAGTACAAACGCCCACGATTCGCATTTCGTGAGCGCACTTCTCTGTTGCCTCGTGAATCCATCATAGCGATTCGTGCCCGTGCGCCACAATGAAGAAGTGCAGCGCTACGATCCGGACGAGAGCTGCTTCTCTGCCTCCCGCAAACGCGCCTCGACTTTCGGACCCAGCCGGTCGCGGTCCGTTGTAAGCGCCTTCCGATACTGACGGACGGCGTCCCGATACTCGCCGCACTGGAAGTGCATATCACCCCGCAGGACGGCGATCAGACCGATCTGGTCATCGAGTTCCTCGGCGGCACGTAGCGAGCGTTCCATCTCAGCGAATCGCCGCAGTGCGAGTAGCTCCGCCGCCAGGCGCACGTGGACATCAGCGGACGGATACTCCTGCACGAAGCGAAACAGTAGCTTGGCAGCGTCCGCGCGTCGGTCCAGGAGCACCAGTGCGTCGGCCTGTGCAATTGCCACGTCCTTCGCGCCGCGCACGTTCTCGGCGATCTCGGTGAGGATCTCCAGCGCTTCGGTGATGTTGCCCTGGTCGAGGAGGGCGCGGGCCGTGGTCACGCGCGCCAGTTGGGGAACCTGGTCCTTGGGGTCCGGCAGCTCACCGTCCACGCCGTCTGAGATCATGCTGGCGTAGCCCAGCGTGGCCAGACGCCGGACTTCTTCGGCGGACATCTGGCGCGTTGCGCTGCCATCCGCAGACCAACCGCTGATGATGGTCTGGAGCTCACTTTCCAGTGCCGCGGCGGGCGCTCGGCCAGATTTGTATAGGTTCTCGTGCTCCAGAGGATCGCGTTGCAGGTCGTAGTACTCGGAGCGTGGCGCGAGGATGAATTTATCTTTCAGCCGGCGTAGGCCGAACAGCGGCGCGCAGCCCAGGTCCTCCTGCGTGTACAGGGTCTCGATATAAATGACCCGATCGGCGTCCGTGGGTGTGGCGAGCAGATTGTGTCCGTCGACGTCGTGCGAAAGATCAAAGCCGAGCAGGGCGGCCAACGTCGGCACGATGTCTTCTGTGCTCGCGACCCGATCGTCCACGCGGTAGGCCTGGTTGAACAGTGCCGCGCTGGAGAGGATCAGCGGCACGCGTACCGTTTCGTCATAAATGAATCCGCCGTGCTCCAACTCCCCATGATCACCGAGCGCTTCGCCGTGGTCGCCGACCAGCACGATGAGCGTGTTGTCCCATAGGTTGCAGTCTTGCAACGCGCGGAACAGGCGTCCGATCTGGGAATCGACATAGGCAATCTCCGCGTCGTAGGCCGCTTTGCGCGGATCCTCTGCGCGGCTCTGCGACTGCTGTGGGGCGGCGTAAGGCGCATGTGGATCGTAATAATGCACCCAGGCGAAAAACGGCGGGGATTTCTCTGCCGGGGTATCGGTGAATTCGGCCAGCCAGCCGAGAGCGTCGGACGTGATTGCCTTCGCGTCGCGTTCGTGCGCTAAGCTCTGCGGTCCCCGACGCCCTTCCTCGGTCACTTCGAAGCTGTAGTGGTCGAAGCCCTGCCGTAATCCAAAACGCTCATCGAGGACGAACGCCGCCACAAACGCGGCTGTTGCGTATCCGCGCTCCCTGAGCACCTCTGCCAGCGTGATCCTGTCGGCGGGCAGCGCGTACGCGCCGTTATTGCGCACGCCGTGGTGGTACGGCGCCAGTCCTGTGAGGATCGTGGCGTGTGCCGGGAGCGTCAGTGGCACGCTTGAGATGGCGTGGTCG
Organism: Phycisphaerae bacterium; assembly: GCA_028277645.1. Taxonomy (GTDB): domain Bacteria; phylum Planctomycetota; class Phycisphaerae; order UBA1845; family Fen-1342; genus JANQFV01. Next base: position 11,267 of record JANQFV010000040.1, on the reverse strand, counting down.
AAACGGACACCGTGGGCGACCAGGGCATCGATGTTGGGTGTTTCGTTCTCTGCGTAGCCGTAGCAACTCAGGTGATCCGCGCGAGTGGTGTCGAGCGTAATGAGCAGGACGTTCATGCCCGCGGCGGCACCCGGCGCGGCAATTTCCGCCAGGTCACATGGTTGGGTTGGGTCAGAACGGCCTGGGGGCTGGACGATTCGCCAGAAGACGATCGCGGCAATCATGCCGACCGTCAGGGCAAGTAACGTCCACCACCGGGTTGCTGTCGTCATTTCACGTCCCCGCGTGTCCGCGGCCCTCGTACGTAGTTGCCCTTACGTTTTTGCCTGCGCGATAATGCGAACCTCACATCCACAAGCCGTGTCCCGAGCGAGGGCATCGGATGTAACCATATTTATTATCAGTGGTTACGCCGGATGACGCGAATTTGCAAATCGTCTTGTGCAAGGCGTTTCAGGCCGTTATTATATAAGCAAATCCCAGAGTTTGGCAGGGGAGAGATTCTGGGGTCAGAAAGCACGGGGCTCGAGGTTGCATCAGGAGGTGCATAGAGCCCGCGAGAAACAATCATATTTGGTCGCCTTTTTGCGCGTTACGCGCCGTGGTTTCCCGCGAGCGTGCGGTTGCCGGCGACGATCGAATCCGATCGGATTCAGCAACCACCGGAGAACACGCCCCCGAGAACGACGGAAATCGCGAATCTGTCTGGCAGGATTCCTAATTCGGAGGAGAATCGGATGAGAAAGCTGTTTGCACTGAGTGTTGTCGCGCTGTTCGTGTCGACGGCGTCGGCGACGTATGTCGAAGATTTTGAGTCGTACGCCGATCAGGCGGCGTTGGACAGCGCCTGGGGTGTCGGCCAGTTCCTGGATCAGGCCAAGGGTTACAACAGTGCCCAGTCGGTCACCAATAAGCCCGGCCCGACCGCGGCGATCGGCTACGCGCTGGGCGCCGAGTATGTGGCGACCGACGCGACGCCGCTCGTGTTCCGCGCCAGGTTTGACGTCGACGTGCTGCACTGGTGGACGCGCAATTGGGTCCGCCTCGATGCCCGCGATCCTAACGGCGGCCTCCAGGACTTGGTTGCCCTGGGCTTCAACAGCAGCAACAGTCAGTTCCACTATCATTTCCGTGGCGGTGACGGCACGAACCCGGCCGGTCTCTGGAAGTGGTACGAGATCGACGACGGGTCGGGCAATCCGGCCTTCACTCGTGACACTGAGTGGCGCACGCTGACGGCAGTGCTGTGGGATACGAAGATCAAGTACTATGTCGACGGCGTGTATGGTGGCGAGGTCAACAAGCCCAGCGGCCTGACCTACGACTCGCTCTCGATTGGCACGAGCTACAGCTCGCAGGAGCAGGTCTGGATCGACGATATCGAGGTATTCAACATTCCGGAGCCGAGCGCGCTACTGCTGATCGGCTTGGCTGGCCTCGTGCTGCGTCGGCGCTAGACGCTCACTGTTACGGCGGTGAAACACTCTTGCCGCGGCGCCTGAACGTGGCGCCGCGGGATCCGGGAGCGGCTGTCGCCGCCCGTAAGAGGCAAATGACTCAATGACGCAAGACGCTCCGCTTCGTCGCGATTCAGACGGGGCGGGGCGTTTTTCTTTGGACCGCGGGACGTGCCGGACCTCGGAGTTCAGCGCGGATCAGCCGATGACAGAAGTAACTGGAACTGGGCACGACAGCGCGGCGGTCCCCGCCTGTGCCCGCTACCCTCGTCTTAATGATACGGAGGAACGCGAAATGACACGGTCTTTAGTCCGGGCGTGCCTGTGTGTGTGCGTCCTGGGGCTCCTGTCCACAGCGGCATGGGCGCAGTATCCGTCCGAGCTGGTCGGCTTCAACGGCTCCGGTCCCGGGACCATTGATGACCCTAATCACGGCCAGAAAGAGATGTTCCGGATTCCCGAGTACTCCACGCCCGAATGCTTCGGGTACATCATCCGGAACAACCCGCCGCCGCCGAACAACAACAACTACGCGTCGCGCTGGTCCAATCTGGTGACCGAGGGTGCGGCGGCGATGGAAGTATCCTGGAAATGGCTTGACCCGAATAACCCCGATGGCTGGGTCCGGCTTTCGACATTCAACGGTGCCGAGCGCCCCAACCCGGCGCTGGACTTGGGCGGCAAAGTCCGCTTCAAGATCACCAACCAGAGCGAGATCTTCTACGGCCAGCTTGGCATCTGCCTGGGTATCCGTGAGACCGGCGTCAACGTGCCGCAACTTCAGGATGGTGGCTCCCTGGGCGCGGTCGAGTGGGTCGGTGTCGACGCTTCGACGCTGACTCTAATCAAGGCCGGCGATGACGGCGTGATCGACTCGACGCTGGGTGGCGATGACGTCATCGTGGACGTCGAAGATGATCCCAACATCACCGCGCTGGTTATCTCTTGGGGAGACAACCGCACATTCGAGTCCACGCACGATCCAAACAGCGACGACGTTGCGGTGAATGGTGCGTACGCGACCACCGCGGGCGTGATCACGCCGATCCCGGCGTATACGCTGCCCGTGACGTTCCCCGGCTCCGTCGCGTTGGAGTGGGATCTGTCGAACGGTAAGTACCGTGTCGACGGCGGGGCCTGGATGGATGGTGGCTTCGCACCATTCACGGGCGATGGCATCCTGGGCGCCACGGACAGCCGCGGCACACTCGAGCACATTGCCTTCACCCACGTTGTCGAAGCAGGTGCGATTGGCACCATCATCGTCGGCATCGACGAGTTGCAGTTCGAGGCGACGATGCCGGATCCGGTTGTGAAGCCGAAAATCGTCGCGCCGATTATCGCCGACGATCCGAACGTCACCGTCACCGGCCTGATCACGACCGTTGACCAGGTGGAACTGTGGCGTGACGGCGTTCTGCAGCAGAACGTCGCGGTCACCGATCCGAACGATGTCACGTTCGTCCTGTCTGCCGGTGCCGATCCGAACCTCGCCATGGGCGGCGAGGTGTTCGAGGCGCGCCAGCACGACAGTGTGTCCGGTCTCTGGAGCGATTTCTCGAATCCGGTCACCGTGCTGCCGGAGCCGTCGCCGTTCACACTCTCCTTTGTGCTGGATGAAGACGGCAACAACTGCGGCTTCGATCCACCGGGTGGCTGGGAGTTCATCGGCGTTTCCGACGTCGCATCCCTTGCGGGTGGCAAGCTGTACCCCACCGGCGTCACGCTGTTCAACGACAACTCGCGCTGGCAGACGGTCGAGTTTCCGCTGGACGACCCCAACGTCGTGATCGGCTGGCTGGGTGGCAACGGCCAGGTTGACGCGGCGCCCGCCGGTGTGCGGAGCATCGACAGCATTTGGTTCGCCATTGCCGATGGCGGCTGGACCGGCCCGCACGAGGCATACCTCGACCGAATTGAGCTGCTCGATCCCAACGGCGCAGTGATCGACGTCATTCAGGACATGGAAGACGACACCAACTGGCTCAGCCAGGTGCGCGGTCAGAGCACGACGAGCGCCTCCTTCTCGGGGCTGTCGACCACGACGGCGTATGACGGCACGACAAGCCATCGGTTGCTCTGGACCTATCCGTCCAGTGAGCAGGAGTCGCTTGGCCTGTATCACAACATCGGCTTCTCGTGTGGTACGAGCCCGACCTTCTCCGACGCGGGCACGGCGATTCGCTTCCACCTGCACCTGCGTTCAGAGGCCGATCCTAATCTGCCGGCCGCGCCGGAAATCGTTGGGCCGATTGTGGTCGGCGATCAGACCACCGTGCGCGTGATCAACGATCCAAACGCCGTGGCGGTGCAGCTCTATGTCGATGGTGAGCCATACGGCGCCCCGGTCGATCCCAACACGGCCGAGACGGACTTCGTTTTCGATCCGAACGATCCGCTGGCCGTGGGACAGTCAATCTCTGCGACGCAGACGATTGGCGCGGATACGAGCGATTTCGCTTATCCGAAGGTGGCGCAGGCTATGCCAGTGCCGCCAGTAGTGGATGCGCCAATCGCCCCGGGTTCCACTTCGGTTGCTGTCTCCGGTCTGTATGACGCGCCGTTCGCCAGCGCTTCGCTGGTCGAGGTGTTCGTCAACGGCGATCCGAACGTTGCCGGTAGCACGACAACGATCACCGGGTCAACCGCCTCTGTACCGTTGGACACCATCACCCTCGCGACGGGCGACACCGTGACGGCTCGACAGACGGTCAATGCGGAAGTCAGCGGACTCTCCGATGCAGTGACTGTCGCATTCGTGGCACCGGTCCTGTACAAGGCTCCGGCCGCTGGTGAGACAACGGTGCGTGTGCTCGCCTTGCCGCCCGACGCCGATACGGTCACGGTCACAGTGAACACGACGGACTTCACGGAGTCGGTCGTCGGCGATCCGGATCGTTGGGATGTCACCGTCAGTGGTATGGATCCCAATGAGACCGTTACGGCGTATTACACCGTTGGCGGCGTCGACAGTGTACCGTCGGACTACGAGACGGTGACGACCGGGACCGCGACCGTCATCTACTGTGACGACTTCGAGTACAACCAGACGGCGTACGAGGCCGCCTGGCTTGACTCTGGGAGCGCCGCCCGTTTGACGCTCTCTACCGACCTCAATGCAACCGATCCCTCCGGTACGCAGTCAATTTACGGCGCGGTCGGAACGACGCGCGTTGAGCGGGACATGGCGGTGACCACGCCGACCGAGGTGAACCCGGTCATCTGGAACGTACACATCTTTGACGGGTACGGGCCGGGTGCGTCGAACGTGCAGTTCGCGCAGCTCAACGGGCAGGTCGCCGACTTCTTCTATCAGCACGTCGGCATGCTGTCGTGGTCCCCGCAGGACACCAACTACTACCAATACCGCGCCAACAGCAACGGCGGTCCGAACTGGATCGACCTGACCGAGCATGACGCACCGCTGCGTTCGGTCGGCTGGCACACGTTCACCATCGTGCACAAGGGTCAGCGGGTCGACGTCTACGTCGACGAGCTGCTCGCCGCCAAGAACATCCAGCTCACGGCGGACACGTTCTATGACAAGATGCGTATCGGCGGTGGTTATTCCAGTGCCAACGACGCGTACTACGACGACTACTGCGTCGAGATCGGCCCGGTGCGGTTCGAGCAGATCGGCCCGCAGCCCCCGCTCAAGCCGGCAATCTCGGCCCCGCTGGCGGCTGGTGACACGTCGGTGCTGGTCACCGGTGTCGAGGTCGATGTGACGTCACTGGTAATCAAGGACCCCAATGCAACCACCATCGGTACGTACGCCGGCGCGATGGATCCGAACGGCATTGTGGTGTCGCTCACGCGGTCGCTGGTCGCCCTCGAGGCCATCACGGCCGAGGCGACGAATGCGATCGGCACGACCGCGTCCGATCCGCTGGAGGTCGGTGTGGGTAATGGTGCTGTGCTGATCTCGCTCGGTGTTCGCGAAACGGGTGATACTGGCCCGCTGGGCTCCGAGGGTAGCGGTACGGGCGACCTGGAATGGGTCGGTGCACCGACCTCGGTGAATGGCGCACCGCAGGGCATCGCCGTTGTGCCGGGCCCGAACTGGCAGACGATCATCTTCGATCCTACGGACCCGAACAACGTAACCGGCTTCACCGGGGACGGTAATATCGACGGGACCCGCGGCACGATCGACCACTTGGCAGTCGCGGTGAACGCCGCCTCGCCGGATCGCAGTGCCGGTGCGTATACGCTCTATGTCGACAACGTGATCAACGTTGAGGCCGACGGCGGGCTGGACTTCGTCATCTGTGACTTCGATGATGTGGCGTTTGATCCGAACGAAGAGATCCTGTTCCAGGAGCCCACGTTCTCCGGTTCGACCGATCAACACTTCGCGGCGCTCGGCCCGTATCTGAGCTCGAGTTCGCTCGCGACGGACACCGGCAATCCGGGTCAGTCGGGCCTGCTCGAGTGGTACTGGCTCGACACGACCGACCAGCGGTGGGCGCGCATTGTGACATCCAGCGTGGATGAGGTTCCATCGCCGATTATCGATCTGACGAGGTCGATCAAGATCGACATCCTGTTGCTCGAGTCGGCCGTCCCCTGTCTGGGTGACCTCGACTGCGACGGCGAGATCGGGTTCGGCGATATCAACCCGTTCGTCGACTACCTGGTCAACAATGCCCAGTGGCAGTTGGATTACCCCGCCTGCGACCCGAAGAACGGCGATATCAACGACGACGGTGATTACCCGTCGTTCGGCGATATCAACCCGTTCGTCGATCTGCTGACCGGCGGCGGAGTGCCGATTCCGTGTCCGTAAGCAACTAGACTCTGATATCCGCTGGCGGCCGGCGCGTGTTACCTGCACGTGCCGGCCGCCGCTCTTTGCGCGGTCGATCAGGCTACTGGCTCTTGCTATTAGTAAAGAAGATACGGCCGGGCCTGCTGCGCGAACTCGTCGAGGCCTTTGTTCCAGCAGCCGAAGATCTTGTCGATTGAGGCTCCGGCCTGAAACAGCTCGCGCATGCGGCTCGTCCCGCAGACTTTGTCGAACATCGCGTCGCGTTTGCCGTTGAATAGCTCGACGTCGAAATTATCGCGCGCGATTTGCATCACGTGAAACTGGATCGTGGTCAGATCCGCCTGTTCCGGATCGGTCAGGTGAATCTGCACGCCGTTGCAGAGTTCACCTTTGTACGATGCGTAGTATGGCTTGTAGTGGACAGGGCGGAATTGAACGCCGCGCAGCCGGCGGGCGTTCAGTGCATCGGCCAGCCGCTGTGCATCCAGCATCGGAGCCGCGGCTACCTCGAACGGCAGTGGATAGCCAACGCCCTCGCTGATGATGCGGAGTTCCCCCATGATGCCGGTGGCCGCGTAGAACAGGGCGGAGTCGCTGCGCGGGACGTGCGGCGAAGTGGGTACCCAGTGCAGCCCGGTGTCGTCAAAATTCATGTCGCGACGCCAGCCGCGCATCGGTACGACGGTGAGTCGCAGCTTGCGACACGTTGGCGGCCAGCCTTCGCCGACGATCATGCGGGCCAGCTCGCCGACAGTCAGTCCGTGAACATAGGGGATCGGCAGATAACCAACGAACGACTGGTATTCCATATCGAGCGGTCGGCCTTCCATCCGGTTGCCGCCGAGCGGGTTGGGTCGGTCGAGCACGACGAACGCGATATCGTGTTCCGCCGCCGCTTCCATCGCAGCCGCCATCGTGCTGATGTAGGTGTAGGAGCGTGAGCCGATGTCCTGGATGTCAAACACGAGCGTGTCAATATTGGTGAGCATCTCCGGCGTCGGAGCGCGCGTCTTGCCGTACAGCGAATAGACCGGTAAGCCGGTGCCCGGGTCGCGGGCGTCTTCGACCTTGTCGCCGGCGTAGGCCGCCCCGCGGATGCCGTGCTCCGGGGCGAACAGCGCCACCAACTGTACGTCGCGGGCCTCGTGCAAAATGTCGACTGTAGCGCGTAGATCGCCTGCGACGCCGGTGGCGTTGGTAATGAGGCCGACATGGCGGCCGCGCAGCACGTCGAAGTCGCGTTCGATCAGCACGTCAATCCCAAGCTGCACGGCAGGGCGTTCAGCGATCGCGCAGCCGGCCGGAGCCAGCAGTGCGATCAGGCAGGTGAGCGTTAATACGGGTGGGCTAGGGTGGCTTGACATCGGAACTCCAGGTTTGCGTTGAGAACCACTACTGTGCGATCGCTGTCATGCAGATCGATGATGTCGGAGAGTCTCCAGGACGAAACACGGGGCGTCAAACCATTGACCTCAGCCGGACGGTGCCGGACGATCCGACGAGTCAGCCGTAGCCGCGCAGGCAGGAGCGTGCAATGTCCGCCGACGCAGCGAACGATGTACCGCAGCCGAGGCCCCGGAGCTGGTGGATGCCACTGGCCCTGGTGGGGTTGTTTGTCGTTGCGCTGGTGTTGCGAATTGCGTACGTGGTCGAGTTTTCTCACGCGCCGGACTTTCGCGCTCCCGGTGTAGACGCTCAGTTCCATGACTACTGGGCGCGTGGATTGGCGACTGGCGACTGGACCCCGCCGCGACCATACGAGGATCCGCAGGTCCGGGGGACGCCGTTCCTGCGACCGCCGGGATATCCCTATTTCCTGGCCGGATGTTATCGGGTGTTTGGAAGCTCGCCGTTGGTTTTACGGATCGTGCAGAGCGTACTGGGCATGTTGGCGCTTGGGTTGGGATTCGCGTTTAGCCGCCGTTGGTTCGGCGGCGCTGTGGCACTTTGCTGGCTGGCGCTGGCCGGCACGTACTGGGTGCTGATCTACTTTGAAACGGAACTACACGCCCCCGTGCTGCTGATCCCGCTGCTGTGGGGGCTGGTGTTGATCGTGGCAACGTGGACGGAGCGATTGTCACTGACGCGGGCAGCGCTCGGCGGTTTGCTGCTGGGGCTGGCGGCGCTGGTGCGGCCAAACGCGTTGCTGTTGGCGCCAGCGATCCTCATCTGGGCCGGGTGGGTCGCAACACGGCGCGGCGAGCTGCGTCGGATCGTGTTCGTCGGTGGCGGACTCCTGTGCGGCATGGTCGCTGCGCTCGCGCCGGCGACGTTTCGGAACTACTACGTGTCCGGTGAATTCGTGCTGATTACGTCCAATGCCGGCATCAACCTCTACATCGGCAACAACCCGCAGGCCGACGGCGGCATCACGGACGAGATTCCCGGCGTCGGCACGTTTCGCACGTGCTTCGACTACCCCGCTCTGGTCGCAAGCCTAGAGCGTAGCCAGGGACGTGAACTGACTTCCAGCGCCGTCTCACGGCACTTCACGCATGAGGCCTTGGCGTGGATTGCCGGCAACCCGCTGGAGTTTGCGCAACTCTGCGGACGCAAGCTGATCATGTTCTGGGGAGCGTGGGAGATCGCACACAACAAGGTCCTGCGCGTAGAGCGGACGCAATCCGTAGTGTTGTCGCCGTTGCCGGTACACTTCGGCGCCGTGCTCGGCGCGGCCGTGGTGGGTCTCGCATTTCTACTCTTCACAAGACAGCGCAACGAATCAGCGCACGATGACGACGATCGGACGATTCGTCGGCGGCACGAAGTCGTCGTACTGCTGTGCGTGTTGGTTGTTACGTACTTCCTGTCCGTGTGGCCGTTCTTTATCGCCGGGCGCTATCGCCTGCCGATTGTGCCGTTCCTGATGGTCCTGGCGGCAGGGGGGGTGTTTGAGGTCATTCGCCGGTTACGTGTACGCGCGCAACGGGGGAGCGCGCTGGTGGGCGTTGCGTGGATCGCGCTCGCGACGTGGGGCGGCTGGCCGACGTCGCCCCGAGGCGCCGAGATTGCCAAGTGGCACACTGACCGGGCGCGGGCCTGGGCGCGGCTCGACGACCCGGCTGCGGCCTGCGCAGAATTCGAGTCGGCCCTCGCCGCGCACCCGACCGACGTCGAGGCGCACATGGGTCTGGGCGTGACGCTGATCCAACAGGAACGCTATGACGAGGCGTGTACGCACTTTCGCGCCGTGCTGCGAACGCGGCCTGGTTTCGCGCCTGCCCAGCGCCAACTGTTGCTCGCTCAGCAGCGTGCGCAGCAGAAGTCGCCCGGCCCATAACCAGGCTCCTTCAATCCCACGTCTAATCTGCAGCGCGATACGGCTGGCCCGCTTCGTACAGCCGCAATCGCGCGGTCAGCTCAGCAGCCAGATCCGCGTTCGCGGCCACGGCCGGCGCCGCGAGTGCTTGCTTGATGGTCTCAACGGCGTCCGCGAACTGACCGATCTCGGCGTACGCCGCCGCGAGCGTATCGAGCAAGTTTGCATCGCTGTGCGCCGTGGCTTCGCACGCGCGCTCGGCGAGCCGGACGGCTTCTGCACCGTTCCGCAATTCTGATCGCGGACACGTCGCCAGCAGCCACGCCAAGTCGTTGATTGCCGTGAGATTCGTCGGTGCCATCTGGCACGCTTCCCGCAGCGCCTCGGCGGCGCGGGCGTAATCCCTGCGAATCAGCAGCGCACGGCCGACCTCGCTGAGCGCGTTGCCGAGATTGGTGCGCGTTTGCGGGATGCCGGGATTGACCGCCAGCGCGTGGCGAAATTGCTGGACCGCGTCGGCGGGTCGTCCCATCCGAACAAGGCAAATGCCCAGGATGTTGCGGGCGTCGATCGAGCTTGGTTTGCGCGCGATGACCGCGCGCAGCAGCGTCTCGGCGTCGTCCAAGCGGTCGAGCTCGCGGAACGCTCGGGCCAGTCCGAGCTGAGCGCGGCCGTGTTCCGGTGCCTCGCGCAGCGCGCTTTCGTAGTGTTCTACCGCGCTATCCCATTGCTCATCCGTGGCGTAGGCCGCGGCCAGGATACAGTTGAAGTCGGCTGACGACTGCGTGGAAACGTCGAAGCCCGTGGCTCGATTCGCTATGCCCAGCCCGATCGATGCGGCGATTCCCGCGAGCAGAATGATGATCCACCGGCGTCGTGTGGGTCCGCTGAGCGCTTGCCCAATCAGCCACGCAGTAGCCAACGCAATCACCGGCGTAGCGGGTACCCGGTACCGCGGTGAGTAGAAGAACACGGTGCAAACGAACCACGGCAAAGCGAAGAGCAGCAGGGCCGGCAGGTGTGTCTTCAGCCGCCGCGCGAGCCCAACCAGTGCAATGACACTGGGTATGGTCAACCACGCGGTGCGCAGTGGCGCGAGGTTCAGCAGCGTCGCGAGGCCGGCTGAAATCTCGGCTTCGGGCGTGTAGATATCGCCGTAGTTACGGGCTGTCAGGAATGCGTAGGCCTTACGCGCCAGGAGGGCGATTGCCGCAGGTGGATCAGCACGCCACCGGTCGATGGCCTTGCGCCGAAAGAAGCCATCGATCTCGCTCCACGATCCGGGGCGTCCGGTTTCTTTTTCGTAAACGCGGGCGGCGTCTTCGTGCATGCGCTCGCGATCCGGGCTGACGCCGGGGACCGGCGTGTACGTCCAGCGGGCGCCTGGGCCGTTGCCCTGATAGAGCGTGATGCCGCTGTGCGCGGATACGGGGATAAGCTCGCCTGCGGTGTGATAGTTGTGGATGGTCACCGGCGCGATGACAATTATCGTGCCAAGCAGGCTTAGCACCGGTCTGTGCCACGCGACGCGGACGTTCCCGCCGCTCCAGAGCATCCACAGTGGGACCAGCGGCACCAGCAGCAGCATCGGCGGCGTAGCCAGGCAGTTTGCCCCTAGCAGTAGCCCTGCGACGATCGATGCAACTGCGGAGCGACGTTTCCACACTTGAACCAGCGCGGCCCAAAGCACTGCGGCTAGGAACACCTGAAGCGTCGACGCCAACGTGCGGGTTGCGTCGGCGGTCGGATCCAGCATTAGCAGGAAGACTCCTGCCGCCAG
>JANQFV010000033.1 GCA_028277645.1 Phycisphaerae bacterium | reverse complement strand
ATGTAATCATGTCGGGCACGCACCTGCGTGGTATTGGTCACGAGGCCACGAGCATCTACAACGACGTGAGCCAGTTGCCGCCGCCGTCACCGACGAAGGAGCAGCCGGCAAGCAACCTGAACGCGAGCGCCGAGCGCTAGGAGTCTGGACCATCCGTCCCATTGCGAAAGCACGCAGCGCGAAGTCGCGGCGCTGCGTGCTTCCGGTTCATCCTGCAGTTATGGTCGCCCTCGTGTGGCAGCCGGGACCGCGCGGCGGTCAATCGAGCAACAACGCGATGAACGGATTGATATCGCCGAAGTCGAAGCTCCCGTCACGGTTCACGTCGCCAAGACTCGCGTCGCAGTCAGGATGCGCCACGCCGTAGTCAAGCGGATTCGTTAGTGCCTGAATGAACGGGTTGATGTCCGCAAAGTCGACCGTGCCGCTGCAGTCCAGATCCCCGGCAGCGAGCGCACCGACTGCAAACGTGGGGGCCGGACCACCGGGAAGACTGCCGACGATTCCATGAACCGTGACGTCTGCCCGGAAGCGCAGGCGATCGGGGTTGTCGAACGCGATCTGCTGACTGACTTCATCGCCAGGAGCCAATTCAGTCCCTGCCATCTGCGACGAAAACTCGAAGTACGGGCGGCCATCCACGAAACCGCCGTCCGCGCCGATGGGCGTTATGACGGCGGGCGTGACGTCGTCGATTGCCAGGAAGATCGGCGCGCTGATCGTGGTCGCCGATGTGTTTGCGATCGTCACGGTGGCGTAGGACTGTCCCGTTGCCCGATCCCACCGCAGGTCCGAGTGCGTCACTGTCACCAGCTGCCCGACCGCGCCCGCCACGACAATCTCAACGGTTTGCGCCAAGTCGCCCGAATCGCTCGTGTACGTCACATCCCCGCTGAACACGCCGGGGGTCTGCCCTGAGTGGTATCGCCATTCATAGTGTCGCGTCTCGCCGGCAGGAATGATCGGCTCGTTGTACAGCGCAGGCGTCTCGGCCGCCAGCAGGTCGAGCACGGTACCGTTCGGGTCGGCCAAATCGGAAACGGAAGCTGTGAGATTCAGCACCGGATGCTGTTGGCTGGCCTCCGCGATTGTAGACGTCACGGAGAATTCAACATCCGTGGGCACGCTGATATTGACGCTCGTCGCGTCGGTGACGAGAACCGCGTCGGGCCGAATCGGCTCTTCGCGCACTTCGACGCGAATCGGGAACTCGAGATCCGAGTTCACGCCGACCAAGCGCGCTTCAATCGTAAAGGTTCGATTAGCGGCCTGGGGCACTTCGATTGATTCCGGCACGGCACTGTCGCCGGAGTATACGGCCGGGAACGCGTACTCGACACTGCCGAGATCATCGGCCCAACCGACGTGATCACCGCCCTCGTAGATATGCAGTTGCGCGTTCGCCATTACCGGGTGATGCAGAACGAAGCGCACCGACCAAACGTCCGGGGGCGCGGTGTAGCTCTCCGTGTAGATCGCGTTCCCCATGGAAAGCACACCGCTGCCGCGTTCCAACCTGACCGTGCGATTCGCGAGCTTGTCGAACGCGTAGAGCGTCAGCGGCTCTCCCGTGACGACGGCCGGGAATCTGACAGATTGCTCGAACGCGATGGCCTCCTCGATGGTTGCGTTGCGGTCCGGAACCAGGAAAGGCGGAGGGAAGCCGAAGCACACCCAGTACTCTTCCACGTGGGCACTGCCTGCAAACGGCCCCATGTACGGTTTCAGAAGAACCCTGTTTGCTTCAAACAGATTCGCGATGTCTACATGTGCTTTGTACTCAAGTGTCGCCGACTGCTGCTCGCTCGGCTGTAGCCGAACCCCCATTTCCTCATATTGGGGATTCACGTCACTCATGCAGTCGGGGAAGATCTGCCACGATGACAGGAAGTCATCAGGATTAAACAGTCGGGCCACTCGATTTTCGATAATCACCCGCGCGTGGGCCTCCTCGGATCCGATGTTCCTGACACGGAAGTCGATGTCGCGGTTTCCGATCAGCAGGAACCCAAGGGGGGCGAGAACGTACTGTCTGCTCGTCAGTGGGCTGATGTAGTCAGGATGGATATCCACATTATCCACAGCGGCCTGGAATTTGTAGGACGGATTCGAAACGGCGTACATCGGATCGAGTATCTCCGTTACCGCATACGTATACGCGCGCTCCAGCACCGCTGGAATTTCGAGTTGTGCCATCGCCCAGTCGGTCGATAGCCCGATGTACTGTCCCATCACGGCCATGCGGGCCTCGTGCTCGACCAGTTGGAGGGTCACATCCAGTACGAATGACCCCGCGGAATACGCCACCAGCAGTGGAGTTGCCACTCCGGCCGAGGCGATCGTCACGGCTGCCACCGCAATATCCGCCGCGACTTTCAGCGTCTTCCCGACCATGATGTTGTTCACATGGTCAACGGCGCCCTGGTAGAGCGCCAGCGAGTCGTTCAGATTCACCGGTAGCGGTTCGCCGTAGAGCGTCAGGAACTCGTTGCCCGTATGCTCCCGGATCAGATCGATCTGGTTCGTTGTCCAGGCAAAGATGTCCTGCATTACCAGCATATTCAGATCCGGGTGCGCGTTCAGTGTCACCAGATCGGTCTTGTACACGTCAGCCAAGCCGGTGTTCGGATTCGTCAGCAGGTCGCGGATGACGGCGTAGATCGGAGCTCCCGCCCGGATGGCGGCCGGATCCCGATAGTGGTTGCGCGCGGACGGCGGCCAGGGCTGGAGCCAGGGTCGTTCATTGAACTCAACGTTCGCCCCCGACGTTGGAATGAGGAACTCGACCGATTGCCTGACATCGTCGAGATTGTTCAGAATCTGCTGTACGTAGAACGCACTCAACACTTCATCAAAAGTCGTAGCTACTACGTAGTTCTGCCCAAGGTGTTTTCCATGTGAGGCACCGACCGTCTTCTGGGTCCACACCTCGAAGCTGCGGCGCTCATCTGCCGTAAGCACCGTTGCGTCCATTAGAGCGAGGGCGCGGTTCGTTGCCCAGTCTACGGCGACGCCCTTGAGCGCCTTCCTCATCGCCTTCTCCGCCTCGGCCTTCGCGACGTTCGATATGCCAGAGGCGATCATGACGTCGAAACCACCCCCCGCCTCCTTGGCCTGCCGCCAATACGTGGCTGCCCGGCTCCAGCTATGGAGCTCCTTCGCGGCCTTGCCCAGGCTGTGAACACTGGTCACGATCAACTTCAGCGTGTCGGCTACATCTACGCCTTTCGACCAGAGGTCGCTTCCCGAGACGATCTCGTCGACCGTCTTCGACTTTTCAGACAGCTTGTCGACATGACTGTCCATCAGGTCCAGCAGCTTGCTCGTCACATCATCGATGGCCTGAATCGGCACACCGAAGTCGGTCATCGTGACATCACGTATTATCAATCCGATTGCATAGAAAGGCCCGCTGCGCCCGTGCAGCCCTTGTTTCTCCGCATTGATCCAGTAAACGCCAGCTGGCTGCGTCGCGAATGCGAAGGAGCCATCACCCAACGACGTCAGCGTTTCCACGACGTTCCACTGCAGCTGGCTCCCGACCAGCACCTGATTCAGAAGCTCGACTGTCGCCCCGGAGACCGGCGCACCGTTCCCTTCCCGCACCGTGCCGCCGATATCGGTCTCCTGAATACCGGCGACGAACGAGATCCGACCGACCAGACCGTTGACGTTCACTTCGTAGGTGAAAGTTCCTTGCTCATCGAACGGAATGGGATTCGAGATCCAGCGCTGCAAATTCGTGTCGTACGCGAGGTGCCCGATTCGAATCGGCGTGGCTGACGCGTCATACACCACGAAGCGCGCCGCACCGATCGTCACCGGCGCGCCGTTCGTCGGGTCAAAGGCCCAGGCGCTCAGCGACAAATCTCTCGTCGTGCGATCCCAGTACGCACCCAGTATCAACGTCCGCGGCTCGTAGTTCACCCGATGTGGAACCTCGGGCGTGCCATGGCGCACAATCCGGCCATCCGCATTACTCGCTTCAATGTAGTAATCACAGCCCGGCGGACCGCTGTGGACGGTCGCCGGAATGGCGGAGAGGTAGATGCCGTCCGTGCCGGTGCCCGAGACGAGTAGCATTTCACTCTCTTGGTACAACACGTCGTTGGCATGTCGACAGAAGAGTTTGACCGCCGTTACGGTGCTGTTCAGGTCGACCACGCGGGCCGCGATATCGACGCTGACTCCGTACGGGGCCAGGATCACCGGCACGTGTTGAATGCCGAAGCCGGCCTGGCCGACCGGAATCTGATGCGGGGAGTTCAACGGATCCGCTGCCGGATCCGTGGAGGTCAGTACCCCGTCCGACGCCGTGATGTAGTACTCCACGCCGGGGGCAACGACTACGCCTGCGTGAATGATCCCGTGATACAGCGACCCGCCCTGCGGGCTCATGTTCACTTCGGTGTAAGACGTCCCGCTGCCGATCCCGCGATAGTACAGCTTGACGGCCGTGGTCGGGAACGAGCCGAGCACGTTGGCCTCGATGGCTAAGCTCTGAGCGGGCACCTGGCTGACGAAGCTCAGCTCGACGGTCTCCTGTGTGCGGATGATGCGCGGGGGCAGGTGCGCCACGTAATTCTTGCTGTCTGACGCGGTATTGCCGGCATAATCCACAGTCGTGGTTACGGTTCGTGTGGTGCCATCCTCGACCGGACGGTGGGTGTCGTAGACCAGAAGGTACTGCGCCTGGATACTCTGCTTGATCGCCGCGTAGATAGCCGCCATTTGCGAAGCGCTCGGGGCGTAGTAGTACTCACCGCCCGTGTCATGAGCGAGTGTCGTCAAGAAGGACTGATTCGCGCCGCTACCCAAGCCGATGGTATAGACCGGGATATTTGCAGCGACAGCAGTGCTCACTGCATCTTGCAGCGTGTGACTGCTGGAATTCTCCTGGCCGTCGGTGAAGACGATCACGGCCTTGGTGCCCGGCTCGCCGGCTGTCAGATTCACTCCCACAATGACGCCGTCGATCAGCGCCGTACCTCCACCTGCGTTGAGGCGATTGATGGCATCCTTGATCGTCTGCTTCCCTGGCAGATCGGTGAACAGGAACTGCTGGTCTGCGGTTACGCTCGAGGAAAATGACACCAGTGCGGCTCGGTCCTGGTCCGCGAAATTGTCGATGAACGTGCGGGCGGCCACCTTCGCTTGTTGGATTTTCGAGCCGTTCATCGAGCCACTGCGATCGAACACAAGCGCGATCGATACCGCCCCCGACGTGCCACTGAGCGGCGTCACGTCGATTAGCTCCACGACAGGGACCGGATCCACCGGCCCCTGTTCGGTCAACGTGAAATCGGCCTCGGTCAATCCCAGGATTGCATCCCCGTTCGCATCGCTGACGAGCGTGGCCACCTGGACAGTCGGGAACCGTGAGATCTCAATTTGCGTGATCTGGATATTTAGCGGGTCTCGCAACGTCAGAGGATTGGGTGGAATATAGTTGGCCAGATGTTCGTCGGCCGTACAACCGACGTCGTGCTCATCGGCAATCGTCGAGATCGGCTCAGCTTGGTCGGCGAGTGCTGAAACGACGACACAACTTGCGGCAATCATTAGGAGAATGGCGGAACTTGTTCGGCGCATGGCGAGCCCCTTTCCTGCGAATGGTCTCTGTCGCGACCCGTGCTCGGCGTGTGCAAGGGCATGTGGTTTTGCCTGGCAAACCCCCGTCGTAAATCCCCGAAGCGGCCTGTTCTGGGACGGAAGCAAACGATGGACCAGGATGCTCCTGGGCCAGATCCCCGGTGACCGTCGGGCGTTGTAACGCGCGACAGCATCGTTCGCTGAACTGATTACGGCCACTCCCATTCGTCACCGTCGCATCTCCAATGGCGACGCACGACACGCGCAGGATCGGATGGGACTGAATGCGTCAGCGCGCCGAAGACAAACCCACAGCGCGCACCGCGCACGCAGACGGCGCTGAGCGCGTAACCGATATCGCGAGAGCGGATCTACTCACGAGTTTCCCCGCACGAGTTCGCTTGACCCTATCACGTGCAGACGTCGGAAGTCAAGGCTCACGCGATCCGATTCGCATTTTTTCCGGACGGATACACGAGCACCGGGACATCGAAGCACCAATTGGCAGGCCCTGGTGCATCCTGCCTTCGAACCCACGGGGAGCGCCGCACACGGAGTTCGCGATAACCGCGTTCGACGCGAGTGCTACTCGTTACGCGGGCATAACTAAACACCCATTGCCTTGCGCCCGTCCGCGCTCGTTTCGCCGTGCTATTCGACAGTCTGGCCCGCCAATCCGCAGCCTTTGTGTCGCAGCCGCTATCCGGCTCAGCTGCCTGCCACCAGCACACGCCACTGGCTCCCCTAATTCAGTGACCGTACTCGTTCTCGGGGGGCAGATCAAGTAAGCGATCGACGAGCCGCCGTGGCTTCATCGCGCTAGGTGAATTCGGCGTTACACGCCGACCACGGCAGCGATCACGATTGCTGGGCCGTTTGGTGCCGTATTTAGTCCACAAGCAAAGTTGCGCTGCGTAATTCTCGCAAATAGGGGATGTTGTGAACGGCGGTCGCTAGGCTCGCAACCCAGCGCGGCAACCACGATCCCCGGGGGCCACTTCGTGGCCCCTCCAAGCCGCTTCGATGTCGACTCGATCAACAGCCTCACGAAGGCATCTTCCATTGATTACTGCGGCGAATTGCGCTCTTTGCGCCCACCGACGCAGGTCTGGTCGACCCCATGGCTAGGGGGCATTGCCGTCGCAGCACTGCAAGTGGTTCTTCTTAGCGCTACCGTGCGCCGCACGCGAATTTCCGCCGCATGTAGCAACAGATGGCTAAACGGCCTGGAAACACTCAGCATGCGAAAGGAGAACCGGCATGTGCGACAAACCGCTGAGACTATCGGCAGTGGCTTCGGCGACGGCGATCATTTTCCTCGGCACAGGCTGCGCGACCCTGATCAACAGTCCGCACCAGGACGTTCCTGTGTCGACCACACCGCCCGGCGCCACCATTACCGTGGACGAGAAGACGTATCGGTCGCCATGTAAGATCAAACTGGCGCGCTCGCGGGACCACCGCATGGTTATCGAGCGCCAAGGTTATCAGCAGGAGACAAGGTTGATCACGCGTGTGCCGACGGCTGCCACGCTAGGCAACCTCGTCCTCGGCGGCCTTATCGGTTTCGGCGTGGACGCGATCTCGGGCGCGAACAACCGGCTCGTGCCTGACCAAATCGACGTCCGGCTGATCCCAGCCTCAGAGACACTGGGCGCCGCTGCACAGACCGAGACGGAGGACCGAGTGATCGTCTCTGGGACTTGAGAACCAGAAGTAGCTTCCACGACCAAAAGGAGACTAACAATGAACCGTAAGGTCATCTATCTGCTCGCGCTGGGCGCGATGCTGAGCACGCAATCTGGTTGCGAAACTTGGCAGAGGGTGCTCGGAGCGCAGGTCCTCGGGATTGACTGGTACTGGTTCGTCTGAGTTCACAACGCCGACGACACGCAGCCGCACATAACTCCTCGCGTATCAGGCGCTACACTCGAGCCTGTGACGAGCCAACACGCGATGTGCGGCTGCGTCTGCCGTTTGCCCCCTCGTGTTCTGGCAGCTTTCACTTCTCAACGGCGCCGCAGCGTTACCGCGGCGGCGATCAGGCGTGTAACATCGCGCTCGCCGGCTCCAGCCCCTGGGTGATACATCGGCAACACGTCTTAGCGATGTGATACATCGGCAACACGTCTTAGCGATTCGACTCAAGCTGGCAGGTCTAACAACAGGTCGACGAAGGGGTTTATGTCCTCGAAGCCGACGGATCCGTTGCCGTCGATATTGCCCCACAGGTGATTGCAGCACGGGTAAGCGGAATAGTAGTCTTCCAGGTCGATCAGGGCATCCACGAACGGATTGATGTCTGCGAAGCTAAGTGCACCGTCGCAGTTCAGGTCACCGACGATCGTCTCCGCGCCCAGGTACAACGCCGCCAGGGGCAGACCCAGCGCCTGATTCGGATCATCGCCTGCGGCGAGACGAGTTACTGTAACGTCGCTACCACTGATGCGGGCCAAGGTCGGTATGACCTGCGAGGTGTAGTTGGACGGGAACTGAGTCCAGTGCAGGTCGTCAGAGAGCCGGGGGCTCGTATATCCGACCACGTACAGATTCCCGTCGTGCGGATCCTCCTGGATGCTCGTAATGAACGCCGCGTGCCCGTGTCCATAATCGCCTTCCGTCGGATTATGCTGGATAGCGATCACGTCCGTGACACTTAGAGGCTCATTCTCGTCCGACAGGTCGAGCTGACAGCGATACAAGTACGTGTTCGCATCGTCCTCGGCTTCGTCCAGGCCGGACGCCAAGTACAACACGTCGGACTGGAATTGCGAAAGCAGCATACTCGCCGGATTGCGCAAGCTGGAATCGACCGCGCTGAGTACGACCCGCTTTTCTTCGTTCCCACTGGCGATGTCGTAAACCAGCAGACAATCATCCCCCTGGCTGTGCCCATTGGAACTGAGCACGAGCAGGTAGCCCGCGTCGTCCACAGCCAATGCGCGCTGCCCTTGCGGGATGTTCACGGACTCGAAGCACGGATCCATGTTGAAGGACCAGACATCATCGCAGTAGTCATTTCCATAGAGTTGCGTAACCCGACATTCGTTGTTGTCGTAGGTTAGCTGTGCCGACGCCTTGAAGTGCGGATACCGCTCACCCATAAACCAGTCGCTTGAACTCACCAGGACCGGTGTCACGTACGCGGTATCGGCGTCAGTGAAGACCACGTCAGCTAGCGGTAGCCCCATGGGGTAACCGTCGGGGTAGTCCCAATAATCTGCCGTATCCTGTACGCCCACGTAGACCGTCCGACCGGCCAGGTTGTCTTGGAACGGCGCGATCGTACGTTCAGCGGTTGCCAAAGCCACCAATCCCTGGATGGCGTGAAGTTGGTGCACCGCTCCGTCCGGTGACCGGATCAGACGCCCGTTACCCATCTGTAAATAGCCAATGTTTGGATCGCTGGCCTGGCCGAAGAAGCTGGCCGGCGGATAGCGAGCGGTGCTCAGACTACCATCGGCGCAGTAGGCGTAGAGCCAATCAAGTAGTGCTTCCGGATCGGCGGCTTGGGGCTTACCGGCGACGAGTAGGCCAGTCACCGGCAGTCCCGTGGTCGGCGTGCCAAGGTCCGTAGGCGCGATGGGTGGGTTACAGAGATTCGTCCCCTCCCAGGAACGCACTGCGTCCACTGCCAAGAGATCATGGTGATCAACGTAGCCATCCCGTGAGAGACGGCTGTCCAGGCATTCCTTGTCTGGATCCAACGACGTCTCCTGCCCACACTCGGAGAGCAGCAACAGGAAATCCAGGCCGGACACACCGCCATCACCACTAAAATCAAGGCAGGCACCTTCGCAGCTAGTTTGCGGATCCCAATCGTCAATCTCGATGCAGGCATCCTCACCCCGCAGCTCCAGCTCCACGTACGTACCCCGCGTGAAGTTCAAGTCGTTTCGCGGGAACAGCCCATGGAACGTCGCCCACTCCGGACTACCGACCGCGCCCGGCCGGCCCGGCCCTGGCGGATATACCCACGCACAGCAACAGCTGTGCTCCTCACACTCTCCCGGCCGCAGCGCGATGCTCACATCCCGAGGTTTAGGGCTGTCGCTCAGGTACACCGCCAACGTCGTATTAGGATCGCTTACCTCACAGAAGCGGTAATTGAACTTGATCAGGATGTGGTCCTCGCTCGCACGGGCGAACGCACCGTGCGCCGCGACCGAACTCGCCGACTGCCGCCCCGGAGCCTGCGCCAGCATCTCCATCACGTGGTTATTCGAATCGTAACTGTCCGGGATACGTGTAATCTTGCCCTCCAGCGGCGGATCATCCGGGTCGCCCTGATAATCAGGATCAGCTGGCTGGATGTCGTCGGGATCCCGTAACCGCGTTCGCACCCGTATCGTGAACTCATCGTTTGGCGGTGGCGTGTTATCCTCGAACGTGATCACCTTTAGCGAGAATCCCAGGAGGGGGATGTCCACAATCCGGCTGCCATTGCTCAGCGGTGCTCCCGGGTTGTATTGATCGTGGTCCAATTCCAATCCCTGTTCATCCACTAATCGCTGGTAGTACAGCCGCTGCATACCCGTATTCAGCACCGCATGTGGATGCAGCTTCAGCTCCGTCACATACAACGCCTCCGGTGTGTGCGCATCCTGGAAATCGAATCCCGACCGATTCGTCAGGTTGACCTTGGCATCGTCCCGGATCTCCAACTGCTCAAATGCCCACTCATCCTGGTAGCCGGCACTGCTATCCAGCTGATACGCTCCCGAGGAGCCGTAGCCCAGGCTGGGATCCGGGCTGTCGATGTCGTGATCCTGTGTGCGCAATTCCAGCAATTCGCCCTGGTCGCCGGTAATCCCCTGAACAATCGCTACATAGATCTTGTTGTTCTGGATGATGGGGCGATCGTTGGGATCAATGCTCGGATCCGGATCCAGGTCCAGGTAGCGATCCCCCTCCGATCGAATGACGTTGCATTCGATTACCGATGAACCCTCGACGAACAACTCTCCACCCCACCCTGGTGGGTCCTGCAACAGGTTGATCTCGTTGTTACGGATTGTGACACCGCCGGCAAGTTCGCCAGCGTTCACCTGCACGCCCGTGTTGCGGATCGTTGCGCCGCGGCACACCAGTATGCCGTCCACGAGGATAGTGCCCCAGTCTGCGAAGCTGTTTGGATCGGCACAGGGGCCGTTCGGGTCACCCGGGACGTGGCCGCTAAGGTCGATTAGCGCGCCCTGCTCCAGTAGGAGCTTCTGGCCGGCCTCGATCATGATGTCACCGGTTCCAAAGATATCTGTGCGGAAGACAGTGGGTGGATCACCTTGTTTGGTGCCGACCACGTGCAGCCGCGTACCCCCGGCCAGCTCAAGCCGACCCTGTCCCGTGAACCAGCTCGAGACACTCAACAGCTCACCCGTCTCGACGTATAAAGGACTGGTAAGCGTCACGTGACTGGACAACACGGTGGCTGCGCCGCCGGCGTTCTCCGGAGCGATGTTGTCGCGAAGCGTCACACCGTGCAGCGTCGGCAGTCCGTGTCTGCAATAAAGGCCACCTCCCGAAATGCTGGCGCCGCTGTCCTCGATCGTGCAGTGTCGCATCACCAGACGACCGCCGTCCATACTTACGGCACCGCCGGCGTCGCCAGCGCCGTCGCGGATGACGAAGCCCTCCAGCACCGCCAGCGATGTGCCGAGTGAGTTCGGATCAACCGCCCGACCAGCGCCGCCACAGTCGATCTCCGTGGTGCCGCCCAGCGCCACGTGCGCTACGACGACAATGGAACGCTTGTGGAAGTTCAGTTCATAGTTGCCCGGACCGACATACGTTCCTCCCGCCACGCGCACCGATTCACCGTTCGCCGCCAGGTCCAAGGCTGCCTGAATCGTCTGCTTCGGACCAACCAAGCCGCCCTCCCAGTGCGCTGCCGTACCGTCCCACGTATCGTTGCCGTTTGTTGCATGGACATACCACGTCACCCCGGTTGGGTCGCTGCCATACATGAAGTACTCGAGATGATTGGGCAAGCCGTCACCGTCGGGATCGGCCATCGGATCTGCTGCGGTTGCAGTGCCGAAGTACTCGAACTCCCACCAGTCGGGAAGTCCATCAGCGTCACTGTCCAGGAACTCGTCAGCCCCTATGTCGACGGTGCTACCCAGAACCCGCGGATCAAAGTCAATGTCAAAGGGAACAATTTCAGAGAAATCGCCGTCGCCATCCAGATCAGCTGTATCCGCGGGCAAGACCGCTTCATTGCCCTCATCGATGCACGGAGAGCCGGTCGTCAGATGTCCATCCGGCGTCAGCAGGGAATCCCAATTGACGTTCCCCTCACCCGGCCAGCCGCCACGGATGTTACTGTAGCGCACCCCGGTGTCCGAGGCATTGCCAAACTCAAAGATCTCGTCGGGGCTATTGGCCCATGCGATGCAGTTTAGCAATGTGGCGCTGCTTGAGGAGATACAGTAGACGCCACCGCCGGCAAGGTGCGCCGAATTCCCGTACATGGTGCAGCTAGTCAGCGTCGGACCACTGTCGTCTAAGCAGTAGAGGCCGCCGCCGGCGATGGACGCCGAATTCGCGTTGATCATGCAGTTGGTCAACGTAAGACCGCTATCATTGCGGCAGTACACGCCGCCGCCGAAGGGCGCCGAATTCTCGTCAATCCTGCAGCCAGTCACCGCGGGACTGCTGTTGTTCCGGCAGAAGACACCACCACCGTAGTCGGTGGCCGAATTTCCACTGATTGTGCACTTTGTCAGCGTCGGACTGGTGTGGTCCCGGCAATAGATACCACCACCCTTGGACGTGGCCCGATTCTGGCTGATTGTACAGTCGGTCAAACCGGGGTCGCTGTAGTTCTCACAGAACACGCCGCCGCCGTTGGCGGCCGAGTTCTTGCCGATTCTGCAGTCGATCAACGTCGGGTCGCTGTCGTTCCAGCAGTAGATGCCACCACCGGCATCTTCGGCGCAGTTCTCAGCGATGTTGCAGTTTGTCAGCGTCGGACTGTTGTGGTCCTTGTGATTCTCGCAATACACGCCGCCGCCATGGAAAGCAGCTTGATTCTCGCTGATTGTACAGTCGGTCAGGTTGGGAGCGCTGTAGTTCCAGCAGAACACACCACCACCGTAGTCGGCCTCGTTCCTGTCAATCTTGCAGTCGATCAGCGTTGGGGCGCTGTGATTCAAGCAGTGGATGCCACCGCCGGTGGAGTGAGCCACATTCCCAATAATCTCACACTCAGTCAGCGTCGGGTTGCTGAGGTTCTCGCAATAGACGCCACCACCGTCAATGGAAGCCGAGTTTCCGACAATCTCGCAGTCGACCAGTGTCGGACTGCTTTGGTCACAACAGTAGATGCCGCCGCCAGCGAGGGTGTCCAAATTCTCGCTGATCGTACAGTTGGTCAACTCGGGGTCACTGTGGTTCTTGCAGAATACGCCACCGCCGTCGGTGGCCGAGTTTCGGTCAATCGTGCAGTCGATCAACGTCGGGTTACTGTACTGCCGGCAGTGAATGCCACCGCCGTTGAAGTAAGCCCAATTCCCGTCAATCGCACACTGAGTCAGCGTCGGACTGCTATTCCAGCAATATACGCCACCACCGTAAGAGGAGGCAGAGTTCTCCCCAATCGTACAGTTGGTCAGCGTCGGGCTGCTGTTCTGGCAATATACGCCGCCACCCATATCGCCGCCGGGACCTGTATCATCAGGGTCTCCGTTCGTGATTCTGAGCCCCCGGACCACGCTGTCTGGCCCCTCATTATTGTGAAAGAAGAACCCGCGTCCCATCCCTCCACAGTCAATGATACACAACGTTGGATCGTCGGACGCGCTGCGCACAGTGACCGCCTTACCACCGAAGTTCAGGTCGCGGTTCCCACCGCCGGTGTACGTCCCATCTGCGACGACAACCTCGTCACCATCATCCGCTGCATCGATACCAGCTTGGATGGTCGCCTTCGGCCCGCAAGTGCCGCCGTCCCATACTTCACAAAGTCCGTCCCAGGCGTCGTCCCCCGTAGATCCGTTCACGTAGATCATGTCGGCGCAAGCGGTGGCGCTAATCATCGCAAGTACTACCGTGATAGGATGTCGCACCTTCGTCACTTCCGATCCCCTTCCATTCTCGAACAGGACGCGCCGGTCAGACGTATGTACTCAGTCGTCGGGCATCTCTGCCTGAATTTTCGCAGCCTGATCTGACAGATCGCGAAACGGTATAAGTGCGTAGCCGGTTGCCTTATAGGTCCGCCTTTCAAACCGTGTGAATGCACCATGGCCGTCGAGGAATCCCGCACAGTGCCATCCGATCCTACCGTGCCAGTCATTCGTGGCGTCGGCGCCGTCGTACCAAGCATGCCACCAAGTTGCATCCGCGAGCAACATGAGGTCGCTCGGGTGCGTGGTCACACGTGAGATCGTGAGCCCCGGCAGTCGGTCGTTCATCTCATACAGTAACATGCGAAGCATCAACGGAGCGTCGGAGGGAACGTTGTACTGGTCTTGGCCCACCAGGATCAAGTTCGTCAAGTAGCTTGTGCCGTAGTATCGCTGATGCAAGTCCGGCGCGACGTCGACACCAACGTCAGCAGGACATCGGTACGCTTGCGCTTGATCGGTCGATACGACTAGATCCAAGCCAACATACTTGTTCAGCGGCTTGGGAACCGGCGTTCCCGGCGGCCACGTCCAATTAGGCGGGAGCCCCGCCGTGCCCTGTCCGCCGCCATAGTTGTAGTTGACATTGACACCCTGCAGGAAGGCACCGTCGTGGTCCTGAAGGTAGCCCTCCCAGCCGATGTGCAGATTCCGAAGTCTGCTGAGACAGGCCACACGCCGCGACTGCCGACGCGCAGCACCGAGTGCCGGCAACAGGATCGAAACGAGCACCGCGATGATCGCAGTGACAACCAGCAACTCGATCAACGTAAACGCACGCGTACGTGACTGGCGAACGCGCCCTTCGGTAGGATGACAGCAAAGCATCTGGTTCTTCCTCTGCAGGTCCATCGACCGAAGACCATTTGCACTCGGTGCTACGGTAGTTTCGCGTAGGTCATCGTTGACGGCCGGAGTCAGCGGTCTGCGAGCCTACGGCCGCCGCGGGATCCTCTAGATTCTGCATTCTGCCGCGGGCCGCCCGAATCCAGTTGAGGTCATTCGCACCGGAATCGATGCACATCTTGTACCAGTATCGCGCATCCGAACCTCGTCCGGCTTTACGGAACCGCTCGCCTATCACGAAGTACCTGAGCGGGTTCTCGCCCGGAGCCATCTCGGCTTTGAGGTCTTCGGGCTCCATTTGTGGATCCAACAGGAACTCCGCTGCAATCTTCTCGGGCGATTCCTCCGGCAGACGCGCGGCGATCTGCCGCGCGTACTCGAAGTTGTCGTTCTCCCACTCGAGCAGGAACCACGCGATTTTGTCGCGGCCGAGTTGCGCGAGGCCCTCACGCGCCCGCCTGTCCCAGTCTTCTTTTGAGTCTGCAGTGTCGCGCTGAACAAGACCGAGCTTGTGGGCACTTTGCGCCGCCAGCCCATAGTAGTAGCCGCTCACGAGCGCGGCAGCGACGCTCACGGCGAGCACGCAGGCGAGGGCCAACATCGGTTCCCGCTTGCGCGTGAGGAGTACGCGCAGAACATAAAACGCGCTATCGCGCTTCGCGTCGATCGGATCTCCGCTGAGCCATCGTTCTACGTTCCGTCCGACGTCTCCAGCACTTTGATACCGACGCGCCGGGTCTTTCGAGAGCGCCTTCAGCAAGATCGTCTCGAGATCCTTTGTGATTGGGCAGCGCGTTGACCGCCCCAGCCAGCTGTTCCCGCAGGGGATGCCAGAGCCTTGCAGCCAGGCATCTCGAGGAGACATAGGATCCACTTCGGCGATGTTCTTCGCTACGTCGGACAGGCAGCCGCACACTGGGTACGGATATTGTCCCGTAAGCAGTTCATAGAGGATTACGCCTAGCGCGTAGACATCGGTACGCGTATCCGCTGCATCCGGCGACGCGCGAACCTGCTCCGGCGCCATGTAGGGCAGCGTACCTACAATCTGCTCCGTTAGAGACACATTGTCTGCCGAAGCGGCGAGCTGCTTCGCCAAACCGAAATCCAGAATCTTCGGCTGACCCTCGGCGTCCACGAGCACGTTCGAGGGTTTGAGATCGCGATGAATGACACCGCGCGCGTGCGCGTGCTGCAACCCGTCGCAGACTGCGCAAAATACACTGAGAGTATCCCTTACCGTCAATCGCTGTTGCTGCGCGAACTCGCGGAGCGTGCGGCCGCGGACATATTCCATCACGTAGAACGGCTGCCCACCTGCGGCTGCGCCGGCCTCAAGCACGTCGACAACATTCGGGTGCCTCAGTTGAGCCACGAGTGCGATTTCACGCTCGAACCGCTTGCGATCACTCGCCGAGGCGAACTGCCCGGCCAAGAGAACCTT
The DNA here is from genome assembly GCA_028277645.1 of Phycisphaerae bacterium. GTDB lineage: Bacteria > Planctomycetota > Phycisphaerae > UBA1845 > Fen-1342 > JANQFV01. The sequence continues at coordinate 43,418 of JANQFV010000033.1, read as the reverse complement.
GATCGCAACCTTGCGTTTGGTGGATAGCTGAATCGCTTGGTACACGACCCCCTGACCGCCACAGCTAAGCTCCCGCGTAATCTCGTAGCCAGCGATCTCCGGCTCAAACGCGCTCGCAACTGCCTCATCAGGCAGCATTGACGTGATTGCAGAACTACGACGTCGCTCCGTATTCTCACCGGTGAGGAACACGTCCCCGGCGCACTCATTATGCTGCAGCAGCGACTCCACCTCCCCGCGCATTTCAGGATCCTCGCCGCGCGGAGTACTTCTCGCTTCGCCACGTCCGACAACAACGGCCAGACCGCCGCGATGGCGTCGAACGCCGGATCATTTGGTGACGTATTTGGTGCATCGCCCCATGCGGAATTCACAAAGTCTTTTCCAGAAACGCCTTGCGCTTCGCGTGTCTTAGGTTCGATTCCTAGCCGAGGCATCCCACCAAACCCCGCATTTTGCGGGGTTCTTGCGTTATTACAGCCGTGCGCGTTGCGCAGCGAAGTGTCCGCAGATGCACCGGAATGCCCTGCCGCGCACTCGATTTGGTCACGTATTTGGTCACAAGCCTCATTGACCTGCCCCCCCGAAAACGAGTCCGGTCACTGTGTTAGGATAGCCAGTGGCGTGGGCTGCTGGTCGGCAGCTAGAGGGCACAAGATTCCTCGGGGTGGCGTGATCGTACGACGGGGCGTGGCCTGGCACATTCCAGCCACGCCCTGCTGCACATCTGGCGCGACTGCTGTGCGTTTTTTTGCTGCGTGTACCTGCACGTTCTGAACGCCACGTAGCTGGCTAGCCCGCGAGCCAGTCCTCTCAATCCGACTCTTCAACGTGCCCTTTCGCGACCGCGTCCAGACTCCCGCGGCGACGCTCCAATTCGGCGCGAATCTCGTACGCCCGCTTTTCGGTGATCTCGTACGAGAACATGATCAGCACGGCGATCGCTGATGTGATCAGCGGCACGCCCACATCAAAGACTCTCAAGAGGAAGGTGGTCCGTTCAGACTGTCCGCCCTCCAGCGCAACGTCGAAGCCGGATGCGTTCAACATGATGCCCGTCAGCAGTCCGGCCAGAGCCATGCCGATCTTCACCATCCACCAGTAAATCGCGCCGAACACGCCCTCGCGGCGTTGGTGCGTTTTGAGCTCGTCGTAGTCGCACACGTCGGCGATCATCGCGCCCATCAGCGTGAACAGTGATCCGGTACCAAACGCGACGAAGGGGGCGGCCACGAGCAAAAGATAGGGAAAGTCAGGGTTGTAGCCGACCCATTTGAGTGCGTACCCGACCAGAGAAATGGGGATAGTGATCAGGAATGTGCTGCGCTTGCCTATGCGCGTCGCGATCCAACCGGTCAGTGGGATGACGCCCAAGGTGGCGATGGACGTAAGTGATCCGAACCAGCCGTTGAGATCGCCCGCCTGTTCCTTATCACCGCCGAAGAGATAGTAGATCATCACGAACAACGAGAACGACATGCCGAGCATGAAACCATTGAATACAAGGAACGTGGCCGCGCAGATCTTTACAAAAGGCCCACACCGGAAGGTGGTACCGATCCCGCGGAAGAAGTCAATCATTTTGGCCCACACGTCCTGCAGCGCGCCGACCGGCGACCGTAGCACAGATCGCTCTCGGCAGAAGATAGCTGGTATCACGCCCAACAGCGCTACCGTCACTCCGACAAAGATCGCCAACGTGCGAGCGCCATGCACCTCATCTCTGAACAGGGTCTCGTTGGCCATAATCGCGTAGAACCACGGCACGCAAAGCCACGGGATTTGGCCGATTGTGTTGGCCACCGCATGCAATTTCGTTCGCTCGTGGTAGTCAGCGGTCATCTCGTAGCCAAATGCCACAAACGGCGTGGCGTACAGCGTGTACGCCAGGAAGAAGAGAATCGACGCCGTCAGAAACACCCAGAAGTAGAACATCTCAGTCTGCCCTTCCGGGAGTTGCCACATCAGCGCAAAGATGAGGCCGGAGAGCACCGCGCCCACGAATATGAAGGGCCGGCGTCGTCCCCACCGGGTACGCGTGTTGTCGGAAATGTAGCCAACCAACGGATCGGAGACTGCGTCGAACACGCGCGGGATCGCGGCGATCCAGCCGACCAGGAGCGGGTCCATCTTCAGACCCAGCACGAGGATGACAACCATCGCCGGCAGCGCCGCGGCCTGCAGGTTGTTGACGAACATGCCCACCGAGTAGGCAGCTTTTTGCTGCAATGGGATGCGATCTTCGGGGGCCGTGACGTGGTGCTCACTTTTGCTCATACGTAGATCATTCCGTCTGTTGCGGGCCGTATCGGATCGCAGCGTCAACTGCAAATGGCGCGGCGCGTGACGCACCTGCCAGGGCGATTGCGCACCAGCGCGGCGACAGGTGTGCTTCGAAGCTCAGCGTAAGGGTTCCGCGGGTCCCACGCCATGCCCCCGGCAGCGAGAGTCACTTGATGCTGACTGACAAAAGAATGAAACTGTTTCTAAGCCAGCGCGTCGGACGAGCAGGACGTTACGGAAAGCGACCGGCGTGATAGGCTAACTTGGCAGCTTCACCAAATCGGCCGCTACGCAGGATGGGCATGACTGCGAACGCCCGGGCCAACTCGAATCACGAAACCAGGGCACGATCCCCCGGTGCCGCCGAAGCGGTACACGATCGCAATCTGAGCCTGTTGGCTGTCTATCTGTTGTTCACACTCTCCGGCGCCACCGCCCTGATCTATCAGGTGGTCTGGTCGCGGATGCTGCACGAGATCTTCGGCGTGACCATCTACGCCGTGACGACGGTGCTGGCGGCGTTTCTGGGTGGGCTGGCGCTGGGCAGCGTGATCATCGGCCGCGCCGTGGATCGCAGCGCGAACCCCCTGCGATTCTACGGCCTGCTGGAGATCGGCATCGGCCTGACAGCGCTCGCCGGCCCCTGGCTACTGACGCTGCTCGAGCCAGCGCACCATTGGGCGGCAAACCGGTTCGCTATGGACTCCCCGGCATTGCTCGCGATCCGAGTGCTGCTCGCCGCTGTCGTGATCCTGCCCCCGACATTCCTGATGGGCGGCACGCTACCGGTAATCACGCGCTACTTCGTGCAGCAGATCGCGCGCTTGGGACAGGAACTTAGCGTGCTCTACGGGCTCAACACGTTGGGCGCCGTGGCGGGCAGTCTGGCGAGCGGATTCTGGCTCATTCGCTGGTTGGGGCTGCACGCGACGCTGCACGTTTCCGTCGTCGGCAACGTCGCCCTCGGGCTGTTGGCGATATTGTTGGCACGAAGGTTCCGACTGACAGATCGATCCAGCGAACGCGAACCCCCCACGCGCGCCGGCAGCGCAGTGACCAGCCTCACGTATGTCGGTCTGCTATTGATGATGTGCCTCTCGGGCATCGCCTCATTCGGTTACGAGGTGGTCTGGACGCGCATGCTCGTGCTCATCGTGGGTACGACGACGTACGCATTCGTAACGATGCTCACCTCGTTCCTGGTCGGCATCACGCTGGGCAGTCTCGTAACACGCCTGCTCATCGGGCGTATCCGCGATCAACGACAAGCGTTCGGCTGGATCCAGATTGGCATCGCCGCCACGGCGCTGCTGACGCTGCCGTTGATGGCCTACCTCAGCACCGGAGCTGCGCAGAACTGGTTGGCGCAGACCACCGGGAACTGGCTGGCTCTGATCGCGGCGCGTTTCGGCTTCAGCTTCCTGATCATGCTGCTGCCGGCAACGCTGATCGGTATGACCTTCCCGCTCGCCGGGGCACTCGCCGCACGCGAGTTGCGCTCACTGGGCGGACGGCTCGGCGCAGTGTATGGCGCCAACACGCTGGGCAACATCATCGGCGCGACGGCGACGGGCTTCGCGCTGGTGCCCTTGTTCGGCCTGCAGAAATGTCTCGTGGGTCTGACGCTGCTCAACCTGATTGCAGCTGCCTGGGGGCTGTTGACCATCCCCGTCACACGATGCGCCGGCGCTTTCGTTCGCGCGACGCCCATCGTCGGCGGGCTCATCGCGTGCGGCTTGTTGCTGACGAGTTGGCGACCGGGACTCCTCGGTCAGGGCGATCAACAGCCGGGCGACCGCGTGCTGTATTACAAGGAGGGGCTGGTCGCTACGGTAAAGGTCATCCAGAAAGCGCACGACGCCGCCCAGCGCGTGATGAGCGTCGACGGCATCGTCATCGGACAGAGCGGTGGCGGCGTCGATCAGAAGCAGCAGGCATTGGCGCACTTCCCCTTTCTGTTACTGAGCGATCCGCCGCCGCGGCGCGTCCTGTCCATCGGGTTGGGCACAGGAATCCTGATCGGCGAGGTAGCGCGGCATCCGACCGTCACTACGGTGGATTGCCTGGAAATCTCGCCGTCCGTAATCGAGGCAGCGCACCTGTACGACGACCTGACGGACAATGTGCTGCGCGACCCGCGCGTGCGAATTATCACTGATGACGGCGTCAACTACCTGAAGCGCACTGCCGAGTCCTACGATGCTGTGATCTCTGATGGAAAATCCCGGACAGGTCACGGCGGAAACGCGACCTTCTACTCGGCCGATTACTATCATGCCTGCCGTGCGCGACTGAACGCTGACGGCCTGATGATCCAGTGGATACCGCTGGACGTACCGCCGGCGGAGCTGCGGATCATCGTCCGCACGTTTCTGAACATCTTCCCGCATACGTATGCCTGGGTCGAGCCGCCCTTCTCGTGTTACCTGGTTGGACGCGACGCACCGTTGCGTGTCAACGTCGAGCACATGGATACCGAGCTGAGCAGTCCGCACGCCGCACATCTGAATCGCTGGGGCTGGCAACGCGCCGGCGACTTCCTCGGCTTCCTGACCGCGGACACCGACATGCTCAGCCGGCTGGCCGGAGACGTCCCGATCAACAGCTTTGCCTATCCGATCATCGAGTTCTATTCGTTCGCCGATTTCGCCGAACCCTCGTTCAGCCGCGTGACACGTAATCTGGAGGCCTTTTTGAGCGTGCGGCAACTGCCGCAATTGAGCCTTAACGATGAGAACCAATCTGCTGTTGAAGAGAATCACCGCGCAGCGACATTGTTCTTGGAGGGACTGCTGTCCACCCGCCGGCCCGACGCGCTGGTACAAGGTGCCGGACTCAACCGGATCGAGGCCGCCATCGCCACCAGCCCACAGAACGGAGCGATCCGGCACGCCGCGGCACATGTTCACTACCTGTTGTCGAGCACGCCGGCGCGCGAGCTGCGCGTGCGGCACTTGCAGCGCGCAATGGAGCTGTGGCCCGAGCACGTCGGCGCACACCTGGCGTGGGGAACGATGCTGCTGAAACAGGGCCAGGTGGCTGAGGCGCTACCGTCGCTGCGTGCAGCGCATCGAATCAACCCGCAGCTCCGCGACGTGCAGCGCCGTCTCGGCGCAGCGTTGGCGCAATTGGGGCAATTCGAGGAAGCAGCGACGCATTTTCGCCGGGCCCAGCAGATTCATCCCAACGTCGCGAACGATCATGTAGCCCTTGGACAAGCACTGGCAGCGCTGGGCCGCTTTGCCGAAGCCGCCGCGGAGTATCGTCGAGCGCTGGCGATCGATCCGCGAAACGAACGAGCGCAAGCCAGTCTCGTAAATGCCGAGAAAATCCTGAGCCCGCGAGACATGCCATAGGCCGCGGCCGCGTCGCCAACAGCGGACCCACAAGATCGCAATTCGACATTCAAGTCATTCAATTCCTTCTGGCTCCCGCAGAACGTTGGCGCACTTGAGCCGTTCATGAATGGCGCGCCTTTTTCGCGTGAAGCTTGAATCGCTTGCGGTATACTGAAATCCATCGGGCCATTTGGCACTTCTCGAGAAAGGGTTTGCGCCCCGCAGTGGTGTTGCCGCGCGCGAAACGCGGCGCCGTTCGCCCGCGGGACGCGCGAGACCGCGCGGTCTCGCACGTGATGGAGGTATCGAAATGCTCAGCACTCAGAATCTGCGCGCATGGAGCGCCGCACTACTGATCTTTGGCGCCGTTTCCATGGCAACCGCCGACGTACCGCGCCTCATCAGCTTCCAGGGCAAGATCGCCGGCGAGACGACCGGACCGGTCGATCTCAATGTGCGTCTGTCGGACGCCCCCGTGCTCGGAATCCTCTGGTTCTCCGAGGATCACCTGAACGTGCCGCTCAACAACGGCGTGTTCTCGATCATGATCGGGTCGGAAACGGCCGGCGGTGTGCCGGATCTACCGCTGGACGTGGCCGAGATGTACGTGTCGGTCAGCGTCGACGGCGCGCCTGAGCTGACACCACGCACGCGCATCGGCATGGTGCCCTACGCGGCCAAGTCGAACAAGGCCGAAGTGCTCGTGCGGCCGAACACATTCACCACCGCCGCCGCGGTGGACTCGTCGGGGAACATCGACATTAGCGAGCACTTGAATTTCGCGCTGCAGACCGATCCGCTCATCACCGCCGGTCACAATAACACGATCCCGACCCGCATGTGGATCGCGCACTCCGAGGCGTTCCCGACCTACGGCATCCAGTACCGCGATTTCACCTCGGACGGCTACGGCAGCGACGCGGTCGAGTTCGTCGGGGGCGACACGGCCACGCCGCGCTTCAGCTTCGAGACGTTCACCGGCGAGATGATCATGACCAACCCGAACGGTGATCAGAACATCGAAGTGCGCTCGCGCTGGAGTTCGAGCGATACGGGGGCCTGGATGTCACTCCGTGACGGCGGCCTTAACCGCATCGTCTTCGACGCCACCAATTCCGGCGATGACGGGCAGATCGAACTGTATAACGATAGCAATACACTGCAGGCGCTGCTTGACGGCGAGGGCGAGTTCTATCTTCGCAACAACGCCGGCGTTGACGTGCTGACTATGCGCGGCCAGGACTCGCTCAATACCGGTGGCGAGATCCTGATGACCGACGCCAGCGGCGACCTGACCATCGACATCGATTCCGACGGCGGTTCTGGCGGTTACATCGCGGCGCTCGGCGACACCGGCAACAGCAGCAGCGCTATCATGCAAGCTTCCTCGACCGGTGGAGTGATCTCGCTTCGTAACTCGTCCGGTGTTACGACCATCACGCTCGACGCCGAGACGGGCGGCGACGGCCGCATCACCACGCAGGAACTCGCCATCACCGGCGGTAGCGACCTGTCGGAGCAGTTCGACGTTCGCGGTGCGACCGTTTCAGCGGGCATGGTGGTCTGCATCGACGCAGCGAACCCGGGCAAGCTCGTCGTCAGCACGACGTCCTACGACCGCACTGTCGCGGGCATCATCAGCGGCGCGGGCAACGTCAAGCCCGGCATGATCATGGGCCAACGCAACACCATCGCCGATGGCGAACACCCGGTGGCGCTGACCGGCCGCGTCTGGGTGAAATGCGACGCGCGCACGGCGCCGATCGTCCCCGGTGATCTGCTGACGACCGCCGACATCCCCGGGCACGCGATGAAGGTCACCGACTACACGGCCGCCCAGGGCGCGATTATCGGCAAGGCTATGACCGGCCTGGATGCTGACACCGGGCTGGTGCTCGTGCTCGTGAGTCTCCAGTAGTTGCGGCGCTATTCGCTGCAAAACCGAATGAGCTGCAACAGAAAGGAGACCTGAAGTGAATAAGCAAACAGGAATCGCGATTGCCGCCGCGCTGCTCTGCGGAGCCAGCGCCTGGGCAACCGACAAGCCCGATCCGGATATTGTGGTCGAGGCGGCGAGCGTGCCCACCTCGATCGCTTGGGACAATCGCGTCGCCAGCGACGACGGGCCCATGCCCGCAGTCGACGGTCTCGAGGGGCCGCCGGCGGTAGCAGTTGAACGCCATGTACCCGCCGTCGTCGGACAGGCCTCAAATGACATCGAATGGCTCCCGGCCCTCACACGGGCCGAGCTGAACGCAATCCGCGACAAGTCAGGTCGCGAGCGCAACGGTCTCGTCTACGAGCTCGACGTGGCGCTCAGCACCCGTGGCGAGTGGATCGAATACGAAGACGGCAGCCACGTGTGGTTCATGTCCGTCGGCACTGAGACGACCGACTGGGTTCGACTGAAATTCGCGCCGTTTAATCCGCCGGCCGGCGTCGAGGTCATGCTCTACAACGCCGCGCTGCCTCAAGAGGCATACGGGCCGTTCACTGCCGGTCGCGGTTTCGCCGGCGAGTGGTGGGCACCGACCGTTCACGGTCAGGAAGCCCGCATCGAGATCTTCGTCCCCGCCGGGATCGACCCAGTCGGCGTTGCCGAGCAAATCCACATCGCTCAGGCCGCGCAGGGCTTTCACGCCGAAGCGGACACCGATCGCGCCGCCTGCCGCTTGGACGTGACGTGTGACTCGGCCTGGGACACCGAAGCGCTCGGCGTCGCTCACATCCAGTTCGTCGACGGCGGCAGCAGCTTCATCTGCACGGGTTCGATGCTCAACCGCATCGGCGGCGACTTCGCCCCAATGTTCCTGACCGCCGCCCACTGCATCAACACGGAAGCCTCCGCGAATTCGATCGAGGTCTACTGGTTGTTCCAGACCGACACGTGCGACGGCACGCCGCCGGCACTCAACTCCGTGCCGCGCACCGACGGCTCGACGCTGCTCGCGTTCTGGAACACGACGGACGTTTCGCTGCTCGGTCTCACCGGCGACATCCCCGGCGGACTCTGGTGGCAGGGCTGGGATGCCAACGCGATCCCCAACAACGAGCCCGGCACGCTGATCCACCATCCGGCCGGCGTCCGCAAGTCGATCTCCTACGGCGTATACGAGGGCCGCGACGATGACCAGTGCGCGCTCGGCGACTGGACATATCGGCTCGACCTCAGCGACGGCGGCCAGGAAGGTGGCTCGTCCGGTGGCCCGGGCTTCGACTCCGCTAAGCGCGTGCGTACCGTGGCAAGCTGCTCGGAGACCGATTGCAGCCCGGGCGAGAACACGTGGGAAGGTTCGTTCCCCGACACGTGGAGCAGGCTCTCACCCTTCCTCGACGCACAGTCGGACGTCTGGGTCGACATCAGTTGGGGCGGCGTGGAGAGTGGCACGCAGGCCCAACCCTGGGACGAGCTGATCGAAGGCTACTTCGGCGTGCTCGACGGCGGCACGGTTCATGTCGTTGCCGGCAACTACCCGACGTTCACCTGGGAAGGCCCGCGGGCGATGACGATCGAAGCTGAAAGCGGCACGGTCATCATCGGAGACTAGGACGATTCACATGTGGGCCCGGCTCCGCCCATCCCACATGGAAAGGAGATAGACAAATGCGACTTAACAAACGCACGCTGCTCGCAAGTGCGGCCGTCGGCCTGCTCGTCGTAACCGGCGCAGTCGCCGAGCTCGATTGCCCGACGATCGCCAGCGGCGGCAACACGACCGACGACAGCAGCATCTTGGTTGTCGGTCAGGTCATCGCCGGCGGCACCGGCGCAGCGAACGACATGGCCCAGGGCGCGGTGCCCTGCTGGTTCGCTGTCATACCCGGCGATCTCAATTGTGATGGCGTCGTAGATTTCGGCGACATCAACCCGTTCGTTGACCGACTGGTCGACCCGGCCCAATACGCCGCCGACTACCCGGACTGCCCGGACGCCAACGGCGATATCGACGGCAATGGCAGCGTCGGCTTCGAGGACATCAACCCGTTCGTAAGCCTGCTGACCGGCGCTTGAATGTAGCAACAGACTGAATCGCGCGGACGGCGGAGAGTGGCGAACACTCTCCGCCGTCCCTTCCGTCTATCGGAACCCGAATTGACGCAAGTGAGTCAGGCGTAGCAGCGAACTGAGGCGTCCTGGACACCAGTCCTAACCGCGCCGCGACCGGCGGTCAGACCGAACGAAGCTGCCTGAAGAGCGTCGCCAGAGGTTGGAAGCAATCGTCCGACAGGTCCCCCCACACTCCCGCCTTTGTCGCGGTTCCGATTTGTTTGCCAGCGAATCCGCATAGCGCAAGGTACACGTGCGCGCGCAGCTTGGAGGGACTCTGTCTCTTCACGCGATACTTCTCGCCCGATTTTGCCTCTTCCCGTACCTCATGTTGGCATGCTTGCAGTTTGTCAATACACGTCATGAACGGGCTTTCTGCAACAGCTTGAAGACAAAGATCCTCCACTGAACCCTGCAGGGGCTTACCGTCATTGTCGAGGCCCGGCAGCAAGGCGAACGCGATGCGCGGTTTTGCTCCCGAGAACAAGTACGGGCGATCCGGTGGCTGATCGAAACCTGTCCGCGACAACGCGTCCGTCACGCTGCGAGCGGGATCGGGGCTCGTCTCGGCGTCACGCACGATTAGCATGGCTTCTATGTCTTCGCTGAACCCCGTCGTTCCCCTAAGCCCGTGCAAGTACGTCTGCAGCTGAGTGACACCTCCGTAGTCGAAGAACTCGACGCCGTCAGGCGTTCCCACTAGTCGACCGTAGGCATGCTCACAGAATCTGAGAGTTGTCACACCCTCGCAAAGTACAATTGCAGGCCCCCTTATGCGTTTGTCGAGCTTCATTAGCGTAACTCAAAATCGCTCTGCGTCGCCGATCGGACAGCGGCGAGATCGACAGAATGCGCGGTGATCTGACCACTTAGACGTTCCAACCGAATAAACCGGAACTGCTCTGCCAGCTCATCCGGGAACGCTTCTGCGGCACGTGCAAGAAACTCGTAGTTGTGCGTCGTTGCGATGATCTGATTCTCTCTCTCGCTGGCGGCAGAAATCAGCGCTTTCCACGCGTCGGCTTGAACCGAGTAATGAAGGCCCGCGTCGATATCGTCCATTAGAACTGTCGCGTCACTGCCGAGCAGCGTTGGTAGCAGCAGTTCCAGGGTCCGTGATACACCGTCGCCGAGCAGGGCAAGTGGTAACTTCCGCCCAATCCCGATGTCACAGTGAATCGCAGGCTGGTTTCCCGCGGGTATCACCGCAACATCCCTGATCCGGTCGTCAATGATACGAAGGTGAGTGACGACCTCATCAATTCGATTCTGCTCATCTAGAGTTCCAAGGTCTAACGCAAGTGACCTGGAACGATGCCGGAATGCGCAAAACGCAGCAACGGGAAACGGAGACGTTGCATGTTCTATGTACGTTTCGATGTTGCCCGATTCCCCTGGATAGTGGTAGACACGTTGTTCTGCCTGCTGCACACATAGCGCCTTCCGCTTGGGTCGAGGCTGCAGCGCAACGGCACCAATTGGCGCGGCACCCGGTGTTTCTTGCGGAACGAAGTCGGAAATCGACAGCTTGAACGACCTGTGATCGAGCCCAACTTCGATCGCTACAGATGTGTCGTACGCGTGAAACAACGGTCCCCACAAGCTGTCGGGAGACGGCCCCGTTCCCGTTAGCCCCCGTGCCACGTAGGGCTGAAGGATGCCATCGGACTGAATCCACGGAGCGCCGCACAAGAAGATTGCTTCGAGCAATGCCGTCTTGCCTGCGTCATTCTGGCCGCTAACGATGGTGAAGCGCCCAAGCTGTGTGCGAGCCAACGTCCTGAAGCACTTGAAGTTCTCTATTTCGATGTGCTCGATCAAATTGCACCTACACATTCTCGCCGCGCGTCCAGCGCGGCGGGCATCGGCGCCACAATGCACCGCCTGCATCGATTTCTACCGCCTCGCGTGTCCCTGAGCAAGTTCGCCGATCCACGCAAGTTTCGGAGCGCAACGAAGATACGAATGCGCTGTTCACTCCAACGAAATGATCGGCACGTGGCAACGGTGTTCTTCATTCTTGACGCCACACTTATCATCGTATATCTACGATAAACGATGACAGCGACCCACCCACTATCTCGAACACGCCGACGCCAGCGCAACAACAATGACCAACGTGATCTGGCCCGCTGGGCCAAGGCACTCGGGCATCCGGCGCGGATCGCGATTCTGCAATTCCTCGCCACGCGACAAACGTGCTTCTGCGGACAGATCGTCGAGCACCTGCCGCTCGCACAATCGACCGTGTCGCAGCACCTGCGCGAGCTGCGCGACGCCGGGCTGATCCAAGGCACCGTCGACGGTGCCCGCGTATGCTACTGCCTCGCGCCCGAGACCATGACCAAGTTGCGGGCCGCGTTCAGCAACCTGTTCGTTCAGCTCAACACTGCCGCGGCGTCGTGCGCTGCTGACGAGTGCGGTGATTGAGCGTCGTCAAGTGAAGAACCACTGCTCGAGAGCAGTGGCACAACTGGACCATTCTTCGAAATTCGACCTGAGACCACGGGAGAATATCATGACACGGATCGCACTCGTGACCGCAATCGTCTTCGTCACCGGCACCGCCCTTGCCGACGACAAGGACAAGGAGCGCAAGACACGCATGTATCCCGAGTTGAAGAAGTTCATCGACGCGCGTTGTGCAGAGTTCGACCAGATCTCCGCCGAGCGCAAGAAGCAGCTGCAGGAGCTCGCAGCGCACGTCGCCAAGTACCTGACCACCAGCAAGTCCTGCCAGCTCAACTTCATCTGCACACACAACTCCCGCCGCAGCCACATGTCGCAGCTCTGGGCCGCGACGGCCGCCGCGCATTTCGGTCTGGACGGCGTGTCGACCTACTCCGGCGGAACCGAGTCAACCGCGTTCAACCCACGCGCCGTGGCCGCCCTGAAACGGGCCGGCTTCAAGATCGCGCAAACGACGAAGGACGACAACCCGGTCTACCACGTGCGCTATTCCGACGACGCGTACCCCCTCACATGCTTCTCGAAGGTCTACAACCAGGCCCCGAACCCGAAGGAGGGGTACGGTGCGGTCATGACCTGCTCGCACGCCGACGAGGCCTGCCCGATCGTCTACGGTGCCAGCGAGCGCATCGCGATCACCTACGAAGACCCCAAGGTCGCCGACAACACGCCGGGGGAAGCGGCGAAGTATGACGAGCGCTGCGCCCAGATCGCGCGCGAGCTGCTGTACGCGTTCTCGCAGGTCAAGGCTGGCAACAAGGCGAGCAACTAGCTCCGCCCGTCTCGACGGCAATCGTGGATCCTGCGCGGGGCGGCTGTGCCGGGCCGTTCCGCCCCGATTCCTTGTACCCAACGTCCGATATGCGGGGTAAACCCCTTTAGCATCTGCCACTCACATTCTGTTATAATGGCATATTCGCAGTGCCTCCCGGCATCAGGATCGCCAACCGTGCTGCGGTTTGGAATCAACATATGGCAACTATTGACGAGATAGCACGTCGGGCGAACGTCTCCAAGACAACGGTGTCGTTTGTCATCAACCAACGTCCCGGCGTTAGCGAGGAAACAGTTGCATCCGTCCGGCGCATCATGGCGGAGATGGACTACGTCCCGTCTGCGCTCGCGCAGCGCCTCGCCTCGCGCAAGAGCAAGACGATCGCGCTGGTCATGCTGCCGTATCCGCACGTGTTCAGCGACTTGCGGCACGGCCTCGCGTTGGACGCGGTCTACGAGACGCTTGAGGCCGCTGGCTATTCGCTCGTGCTGGCAACGTCCAGCGCGCGCTTCATCGATGAAAACCGCTACCAGTCCTTGCTCCGCAGCGGCCAGGTCGACGGCATGCTCGTGCTCGAACCCACGCTCGACCAGAGCTACCTCGCCAAACTGGCCTCCGAAGACGCGCCAGTCGTGATCGTCAACAGCGACGGTGAAGACCTCGGTCTGGACTACGTTCGCACGGACGAGATCGCCGTCGGCCAGATCGCGGCCGATCACTTGCTGCATCTGGGACACCGCCGCTTTGGATTCGTGGTCGGCAGTTCGAATCATGCGTCCGCCCGCGACCGCGCCACAGGTTTCCTCGACGTACTCGAACAGGCCGGTCACCACCTCGACGGCGAACAGATCTACTACGGCGCTTTTGAAACCAGCCATTGGTCCGGACATGAAGGCTGCGTACGTATCCTCAGCCAGCACCCCGAGACGACGGCCATCTTCTGCTCCAACGACACGATGGCGCACGGCGCCATCGAGGCCGCCAAGGATGCCGGCCGACGTGTACCCGATGATCTCTCCATTATCGGCGTGGACGACAGCCGCTCGGCCATGTACAGCAGCCCGGCGCTCACCACGATCCGCCAGCCCAGCTTCGACGTCGCGAAGCAGGCCACGCAGATCCTGCTGGACCGACTGACCGGCAAGGATCCCAAGCAGCGCCGGAACGTCGGGCGGGCGCTGCCGCCGACGCTGGTCGAGCGTGACTCAACCGCGCCGGCACCGCACGGCTAGACTCCCCTCCCTGGCAGGGAGGGGTTGGGGGAGGGTCGAGCTTCCCCCAAATCTTCCCCGCTCCCAGCCTCTCCCCTACGGGGAGAGGGGTAGTATGTAGTCGCCTCGCTCACGCAAACTTGTTCTGGACCACAACCTCGTCGAGCAGCAACTGCCCCGGCTTCGGCCAGGCCGGTTTGGTGCCTTTGCCGATCGCGATCATGTTTCCGATCACATGGTCAGCCGGCAGCTTGATCAACTCAGCCACCTTCTCGAGATCAAAGCCAATCATCGGGCATGAGTCATACCCCATCGCCTTGGCCGCCAGCATAAGCGTTTGTGACGCCATGCCGATCGAGCGCATCGCCTCGTCACGCTGCAACCATTCGCGGCCTTCATGGAACGGTCCCATCCAATCCACCAGCAGCTTCGCCACATCAGCCGGGGCATCGCGCCAATAGCGTTGCGGGTCCTTGCGCCAGGCCTGCACGTCGGCGGTCATTACGACGAGCACTGAGGCGTCGGTCATTTGCGCCTGGTCGTTGCCCAGTGCGCGGATTTGCTTGCGCAGCTCGGCGTCACGTACGACAACGAACCGCCAATGCTGGATGTTAAAGCTGGTCGGTGCCTGAATCGCCGCTTCGAGCAGCTTGTTCAGGTCCGCGTCGGGCATGACGAAGTCGGGATCGTAGTGCTTCACCGAACGACGGGCGTAAATTGCCTCAAACGTGTCCATAGCAATGTCTCCTTGGTCGTGCTCAGATTGTAGACGGCCAAATCCGAAAAGCAGGAGCTTGATCATACGCAGCGGCTCGGCGCAAACACATGCGGCCCGACCGGGTTGGCTACCGATCGAGCCGCGGGATCCCCGGACCTGTGTCGCTTACCCAAGCAGCAACGCTACGAATGGGTTGATATCATCAAAGCCGACGGTACCACTCCCGTTAACGTCGGCGTTCATGAAATCGCAGTCCGGATACTGCTGTGCGTACGACATCTCGCCATCTACGAGCGCCAGCACGAATGGGTTGATGTCTGCGAATCCTACGAATCCGTCGCAGTTCATGTCACCCGGCAGCCATTCCGACGACGACACGTCCATCGTCCAGAATCCGCCCGTCAGCGTGTACGTTCCGCCGCTGAGCAGCTCGCTCGCATCGCACTGCCCGATCGTGCCCGACAGTGTGTAGTCGCCGAACGTGGCGGACATCGTGCCACCGCCGTCAATCGAGTGCCAGGACACTTCGTATTGCCCGTTCGCTGCAAGCGGGGTGAGCACCAGGAATGCAACCGCGGTGAGTATGGATCTCGACGTATACATGGTCATTCTCCTGATCCAGATGGCCGCGGGAATTAGGGCTGACGCTCAAGCAGCAGCTCGACAAGCTCTTCAAGACGATCGACCCGATCACGCAATTCGTCGTTCTCGCGAATCAGCTCCTGCACACCGGCCAGCGCAACGCCGGCAACATCCGCGGCCGCGAGCCCGGAGGTATCTCGCGCCCCGTCTTCGCGCAGCGCTCCGACCTCGAAGAGGGCGTGGAAATCTTCCGCGAACACGCCGAAGTGCCGCTCGCCAGTGACCTCTAGTTCGAATGGGCCGATACGCAGCGCATCAATACGGTCGAACAGGTCGCCACGATCGACGCAGCGCAGCTCGCGCGATTCGCTGCGTTTACTGCCCGTGCTAACCCAGTTGCCACTCTGCGTGAGGTAGGCGCCATTCCCGTTGCTGCCACCCATGCCAACGATGAGGGGCCGATACAAGGTACTGTTGTCACTATCGCGGTTAATCGCCAGCATGCCGTAATCACCATGGTCGAAGAACATGACGGCTTTGCTGCGCGTGCAACGAACGTTTTTGCCGAAAACGAGCGAGTAATCATCGTAGTCGTCAATCGTGTTACCGTTCCCGCCGACGATCGAACTGTAGTAACCCCGGACGGTGTTGTTGTAGCCGCCTAACACGGACGCACCTTGTCTCGTGGCAGAGTTGGTCGTGCCGCCGCAGACAACGGACACATACCCGGACGCGGTGTTTCCCTCGCCGCCACAGATCACACTCGATACGCCGGAAGCGTTGTTGGTGAATCCGGCCCCGACGAACGCGGCGTCCTGATTGACCTGGTTGCTCTTGCCGCCGCAGACCACGCCGTACTCATGGGTTGTGCCGTTACCGCACTTGTTCTCGCGGCCGCCAATGATTGAGGTGTAGTTGCCGTTGGCCGTGTTCTTGTAACCGCCACCGATCGTGCTGTAAGCACCGTTGGCATCATTCTGGCTGCCACCGCCGATAAAGCTGTTGTTGCCGTCGCCCTCGGCACGTGGCCCGTCACCACCACCGGCCTGGTTCGCCGTGCCGCCACAAACCGTTGCGTAGTCCGCGGTAACGCGATTTTCGCCCGGCACCGGCGGTTCGTTGGGGTCGCCCGGATCGTTGGGATCGTTGGGATCGTTGGGATCGGGTGGATATCCAGGATGCGCATATAGCTCCGCGCCGCCACCGCAGATCACACCGCCGACATACCCGGGATCGATCACGTTGCCCGCATACCCCGCCAACACGCTTGGAGAGGTATCGTTCTGATGCGTCCAAACGCCGGGCAATGCCAGCGCGTAAGGGGCCGGCGTGATCGCCTGTCGAGGCGAAAGCGTCTGCCCATCGACGTCGACTTCGAGCCAAAGGGCTTCGCCGACGAACACGTCCTCGCCGCAATCGACCTCCACCGTGAAGTAGCCGTCCGTCACCGAGACCCCTGTGATCGGCGGTAGAGTGAAGAGCAAGTCGTTTGGATCAACACCAGTAGGATCGCGCCAGAGTCCGAACGTCAGCTCGACCGTTCCGTTAACCGGTTCATTAGCGTCTTGCAGAAACCCCTGGTACGTGAATGCCGTTCCCGCGACATCCTGCGCGGCGAGCGGCACCGCAGTCAGTGCGACGGTGACTACGAGCAATGCTGGATACGTGGTGCGTTTCATGGCAGCTCTCCTTTGATCGCCGATTAGTCTCGGTGGCGCACCAAGCGCCTCAGGGATCAAGGCGTAAGGAGGCTGAGCCGATGACGCAGTTTCAGGTGAAAAAAGTCCTGCTCGCGGATGGTTACTCGGCGCCGTCGGCGTTCAGGCGCCATTCGGCCAGTTCGTACTCGTTCATGGGTGACAGCGGAAAGTCGTCCAGGTCAAACGCGATGCCCGTATCAATACACTTCTGAAACATCGCTTGAGCTGCCGTCGGCTCGCCACGCAGCCGGCTGGCCTCGCCGGCGTAGTAGTATGCCTCGCACAGTTGCTCGGCGGCGCCACGCCCCGCTGCCTCGGCCACCAATGCGTCGGGGGTGATCTCCCCCGCCAGGCACAGCAGCACCTGCCGCAGCCACGAGGGATCATCGGCCTGCTCCAGGGCGCGTGCCATCACGCGCTCAGCGGCGTCGCTGCGCCCGAGGCCACGCAGTAGGATGAAGCTCCGCGCGTCCGAGAACCAGGGCCGCCCGTGCAGAACGCGGAATCGCTGATAATCAGCCAGCGCCTCATCGACGCGACCCAAGATGATCAGCGGCGTCGCACGCTGGTAGTAATACCAGATATTGACGTTGTCCTTGTTGCTGTGCTCCAGAACGAACGTGTAATCATCCACGGCCCGCGCGTAGTCCCGCAGACCGCGATACGCGTGCGCGCGAAACACGACGTAACCCAGCGATGAACCGTCCTGCGCGATCGCCTGGGAATACTGGTCAACCGCCTCACCGAAGCGCTCCATCCGCGCCAGAATGTGGCCGCGGAAGCACGTCCATGTCGGACTCGCATCGTGCAGCGCGCTCAGCCGATCGGCCGCCCGGAGGGCACCCGCATAGTCTTCCGTACACAGCGCCAGATGCGCGCACCGCTCCCAGGCACGCGATTCACTCGGCGACAGCGTCACCGCGCGCTGCGCGCACTCCAGCGCCTTCACCACGTCCAGTGTCGCGAGCGAACGGAGGTACCACGCCTCGGACGTGTCCGGCGCGCGCTGGCGGGCGTCGGTTCGCAATGCCCGGGCCTGCGCTGCGTCACCTGCGGCCGCGTACAGGTCGGCCAGTAACAACTGATACGCCCACTGATCGGGATCCGCGCGCATCCGCGACTCAAGATATCGCACCGCACTGTCACGCCGGTCTGACCGAAACTGCTCGCGTGCCCAGGCCAGACATACCTCGGGAATGTCCGGATGCTGCAGGTGCAGGTGGCGTCCCGTCCCGGCGCGACTCAGATCTCGGCTGCGCTCGAGCCCCTCGACGAGCATGACGGCCGCAGCACGGGCCTTGTCTCGCGCAACGCGATTCGCTCGTTCCCGAACGCCGATCAACACAACCACTGCGAGCAGCGCTGCCACGACACACACACTCGCTAACCTGTGCTTGCGTAACCGTTTCTTGAGCACGTAGATCCTGCTGCGGCGCCGCGCGAAGATCGGATCACCGGCTAGGTACCTTCGCAGGTCTTCGGCCATTTCCGCCACGGATTGATAGCGATCGCTCGGTTTCTTCTCAAGCGCTTTGAGCACGATCGTGTCCAGGTCGACGTCGAGGCTGCCAGAGAAATGCGACGGTGCCGTCGGCACTCCATCAACGATGCGCTCGAGCACTTCGCTGGGCCGTCCGTGCGTTTCGTACGGCAGCCGACCGGTCAGCATTTCGCAAAGCACCAGCCCTAATGCGTAGACATCCGTGCGCGCGTCGCTCTGCTCCGGCGTGCCCGCAGCCTGCTCCGGTGCCATATACGCCAGCGTCCCCAGGATTTGTCCGGGCGAAGACACGGTCGCCGCGGCTGATGCCTCGGACTCGCTGGAGTCGATGGCCCGCGCCAGGCCGAAATCCAGAATGTGCGGCGCACCTTCCGCGTCCACCAGCACGTTGGCGGGCTTCAGGTCGCGGTGAATTACGCCGTGCTGGTGCGCGTACTCGACGGCGTCGCATATCTGCACGAACAACTCCAGCCGGCGGCGCAGTTCCGGCTGCTCCAGCCGGACGTGCTCATCCAGTCGCGTACCGTCCACAAATTCCATCGCGTAGTACGGCTGACCGGAGATCTCACCGCCCTCGAGCACACGCACGATGTGTGGATGCGCCAGCCGCGCGCAGAGCTGTACTTCCCGGCGAAACCGACGTCGCGCTGCCGGCGCGGCGAACGGCCCGGCCAACATTACCTTTAGTGCCACTGTGCGACGCGTCTCGATCTGCTCGGCGCGATAAACGACCCCCATGCCGCCCCGGCCGATTTCGTCCTGCAGCGTGTACCCAGGAATTGACGGCAGTTCCGACGCGACGTCCGTGATTCGCTCCGCGCCCGAGCTGCGCCAACGGCTCCACGCCTGGTCGATTACGGACAACCCGTCCAGCGCCGCACGCAACGGTTCCCCCACTTCCGGATGCGCCACTGCAAACGCTTCCGGCGTGAGCGTTTCGCCCGCGTGGCAGCGATCCAGGAACTCATTGACGAGCGTCGTAATCCGCTCGTCCGGCCTGCCGTGATCGTGTTGTGGCGCGGTCATCGTCGGATTCCCGCCGAGCGAACGTGATAAGTGCATCGTGCGCTTGGCAGGGTGCATGGTACGGCGCCCGCGACGCGACGCAATCTTCTCGCGCACGCCGCTCTAACGGGTATCATGGCAGTGATCGATTGCAGGTACGGCAATGTCGCAACAGCAACAGCTCGAGCACTGGATAACCGCGGCCCGCGGTGGTGATCGCCTCGCGCTGACGAAGCTGCTGGCGGTGCATCACGCACTGATGCGCACCAGGGCGACGCGCCAACTCGTCGGCGAACTGCAGGGCCGCTTCGATCCCGACGATGTGCTACAGGAAGCCTACCTCGACGTGATCCGCCAGATCAGCACGTTTCGCGGCGACGGGGTCGGCCCATTCGTCAGTTGGCTGGGCCGCATCGTCGACCACAAGATCATTGACATTCGCCGCGGCGCGCATGCGCACAAGCGTGACATCAAGCGTGAGCAGCCCGTCGCGGTCGCCGAGTCACAGTCGTATCTGGACCTGCTCGACGTCGTGCAACAGGAATCCGACACGCCCAGCCGCGTGATCCGCGGACAGGAGGCGATCGGCGCGATCGCCGCGTGTGTGTCGGAGCTGAGCGACGCGCACCGCGAGGTGATCGAGCTGCGCTTCCTCCAGGGTCTACCGCTGGCCAAGGTCGCGGCGCGCATGAACCGCTCCGAAGCCGCCGTCGCGGCGTTGTGCCAGCGCGCACTCCGCGAACTGCGCATTCACATGGACCGCCGCGGGGAGTTCACCCGCGGCGGCTAACCCCCCTCCCTCTCAGGGAGGGACCGGGGGAGGGTGAAAACACACGAGTCACAAACGCGTGCAAGCCGCAGTCCGGTCCGCCAGATTCCAAGACAGAATCCACACGTCTCCATCATCGCTCACGGGCACGCGATCGGAATGGGCTGCGTCGTCAGCAACTCCACAAATGGGTTGATGTCGTCGAAACCGACCCAGCCGTTCTGGTTGACGTCGGCGTTGATGCCCAATTCGTCGCAGTACATGCCACTCAACAGGGCGTCGACGAACGCATTGATGTCACCAAAATCAATGCTGCCATCGCAGTTCGCGTCGCCGGGACAGACGCCCGGCTCGATGTAGTTGCTGCCACACGGATACGCCAGCAGCTGCGGCCAGCTCAGTACGACGTCGATCGGAGTCGACTCACTCAGCTCGATGGGGCCCGGCACCTGCGTGAGCCAGTCGTTCGGATCATTGGGATCGAGTGCCCACAAGGCATCGTCGTACAGCAGGCTGTAGCTGTGCCCGAAACGCAAACCGTCCACGTAGACCGTGGGCGTGCCAGGGGGCGCACTCAGCGTGAAATGGTGCACCGTCGGATCCTGGTCAAAGTCGTACTCGTGCTGCAGGCGGCACCGACCGAGGAGATTCGTGCCGTTCGGATCGCTGTACAGGTCGTACGCCCCATACACGTATCCACCGCGCTGGCCCGGTGTCCACGTGCTCGGATCCGTCAGGAAGGGGGTGTCAATGATCCAATGGTGCCCCGGCTTCGGGATGCCGATGGGGTCATTCGGATCATCGTACGAGAAGCGTACGTCGTCGTACCAGATCGCGTTGTAGCGGTCCAGCACGAACGTCGTCGTGATCTTCACCGACGTACCCAGCGGCACCGGAGCGGACGAGAGATCCCAATCAACCGTGAGTCCCTTGCGCGGATCGTGCTCGACGATGGTCGGGTCAACTTGGTCGGTCCAATCAATGACCGTCTTGTAGCTGAGAATCTCCGTGTCGGTACCAACGTCGTAGTGCAGGCCCGTTGCGTTCTGTGGGTCATCCTGGTAGATCTCGTACGAGCCGACCACCGTCTGCGTCGCGTCCCTCTCGGACGATTCGTCTGTGGGACTCAAAATCACGACCTGGATGATGTACGGATGAACGGCGGGCGTGTAGTCAAAGTACCAGCCGGGCCCCTCGTCAAACATGTGGCTCGGATCGTCGTACGCGTCGTACGTGTACGTCTGCACATCCCCGCCGTCATCACGATCCGAATCGGTGATGGTCAATGTGGCCGGGTTGACGTCGGTCTGATTGGAATCGCCCTCGTCACCCCAGGCCGTAACTACGTGACGAACGCCCGCGCCGCCCGGGCCGGGCGCCGGCCAGGCGATCGTGATGCCAACATAGTGGCTCTGTCGCAATTCGTTGGCGATGAAGCGCGGTCCGTTGGGATCGTCCCAGGGCGCCGACATGTCGCGGCTGCCATAGGCGGTCACAACGGTGTAGGGGTTGTCGGGACTGTCGTTGTGCTCAGAGCTGAGCCACCAACTGGTGGCGGTGTCGACCCACTCTCACTCGTCCGTCCCGAAATGATCCACTAATTGCAGGTATATGCCGTCAGCCTGCTCCTGAACGCTGCTACCGGTCCCGTAGCCCGCCCCCGCGAGCATGTTGGCCGATGTGGCCAGACAGCAGGTCAGTGTGGCCGAGTGGCCGTGATGGTACTTGTCGACGTCGGGCGGCGGATCCATCAGCAGCCAGTCGCCCGGCGCGTTCGCCGGCGCAATGAGCGCCAGAAACAGCAGTAAACTCAGGCATCTTGGATCAGTGAGCGCGTGCATGATGAGCCTCCAACAGAGGTGCTTTTCCGGCGACATTGCAACCTGCCGCCGCTGAGCTATAAACTGCGCAGGACTTTGTGCGCAAACAGACTCTGAAGGAGCAGAGCTTTGGCACTGGCTGACGAAATGACGAGCTCGCCGCCAGACCCCACGTCGATGCCACACGAATGTGGAGGCGCGGCGCTCCGCTGCTATCTTAAGGCGTGAAGCAGTCGTTCACTAATCGCGCAAATTTTCTGTTGCACACACGAAACAGTCTGCCGCGTGAAGCGAGCAAATTGTTGCATGAGTGCAACACTACTCCGGTTCCCACTCCGGCAGTCGCCCCGGCGTCCACGGCGCGCCGGCTTGCTCCATACGACGTTCGACCGAGGCGAGATCCTCCTCGATCAACTTCCGTAGCTTGGCCAACACGCCTGTAAACTCCTCGCCCGCGTGTCGATATGCGTCGCGCTGCGTCTGCGTCGGCGGAGACGTGGTGCGCCACTGCCCGGTTAACTGCGACACGCGCTGCTGAATCGACGGCGGTGCGGGTACGTAGCGCTTCATCAACGTCGGGTCGCCGCGCAACTTGTACAGCAGTTCCCGGAGCCGCGTGTGCAGACCGCAGACTTCCGTCAGCAGAGCGAGATCGATCTCCGGCGTATCGAGCGCTGCCTGCCGCAGGTGCGTAATCCTCTTCTGCGCTTCGTCAGCCGCGCGGATCGCGCCGAGGACCGCACGCTGTAGGCGCGCCGCCTTGCGCTGAAATGCCAGCACCGCGTCGCGATCATCCGCCGCGAACGTCGCCAGCTCGAGCGGCACGACATCAAAGGCGGCCGGCTCGGCCAGCACCGTCAGTTCGCCATTGGACTCATACGCGAGCTCGACAGTGTACATGCCGGGCAACGCCAGCGGTCCCGCCGGTGGCCGCCACCACGGCGGCCGATCGGTCGGCGTATTGAGATTTGTGGGCGTCGAGCTCGGGTGCCGCAGATCCCACGACACACGGTGAATGCCCTTCTCGCGCGAGCCTGTAATCCGTCGCACGACTTCGCCGGTGTCGTCGCGCACGGTCAGCAACACACGTGGTTCGCGCTGCTCCGCCTCCGCCTTCAAGTCGTCGATCGAAGGATACGGCGTGACGTCACCGGTCTTGTCCGCTTCAGCCTCACGCTCGTGCCGCAGCTCTTTGAGCATCTTCAACTTCTCTTTGAGGTAATACGTGAACACGGCGCCGTACGGTGGATTTGGCGCCGCGTAGAACGCCGCTCCCTGCGAACCGCGGCCCGACCGCCCACCCAGCCGCGCGCGCTCGATGTACCGCCAGGCCGGCTTGATCGGAAACAGCGCCGCATCTCGCGCGAGCAGCTCATCGCTCACCGCCCGCAACGGCGAGTAATCATCCAGCACGTAAAATCCGCGTCCGAACGTGCCGAGCACGAGATCATTCTCACGCTGCTGAATCGCGATGTCCCGTACCGAGATAGTGGGTACGCCGCCGCGGAGCCTGATCCAGCGCTCTCCGCCGTCGACCGTGAAGTACACGCCGAACTCCGTGCCGACGAATAGCAGATTCGGCTCCACGTGATCCTCGGCGATCGACAGACAGATATCGCGCTCGGGCAGATCACCGGAAATCGACGTCCACGTTTGCCCGCGATCGACGCTCTTCAACAAGTACGGCTTGAAATCGCCGTTCTTGTGATTGTCGAACGCGGCGTACACCGTGTCGGTGTCGTGTTGTGACGCGAACAGAAAGCTGACGTACGTCATTTCCGGTACGCAGGGAAACGCTTCGACGCGGCGCCAGTTCGCGCCGCCGTCTTCGGTCACCTGGATCAGGCCATCATCCGTGCCGATGTAGATCAGCCCGTCCACCAACGGCGATTCGCTCAGCGCCACGCAATTGCCGTAGAATGATGTGTTCCAGTGCTTCGCGACCGCGTCCGCCGGCTGAACGCGGCCCATCACTTCGAGCTGGTCGCGGTCAAGCTGCCGCGTCAGATCGCCACTGATCGCCCGCCAACTCAAGCCGCCATCGTCCGAGCGAAACAGAATGTTGGCGGCAAAATAGAGCCGCTTGTGATCGTGCGTGCTGAGCAGGAACGGCGAATCCCAGTTCCAGCGATACGGCTCCTCGCCCGGTTTCTCGCGCGGCTTGATGTCGAGGATCTCGCCGCTGCGCCGATCGTGCCGCACCAGTCCGCCATACTGCCACAGGCTGTACACGACCATCGGGTCGCACGGATCGACCTGTGTCTCGTAGCCGTCGCCGCCGGTGGTGACGAACCAATGCTCGTTCGCGATGCCGACGCGGTCGGTCGTGCGCGACGGACCGCCGACCGAGGCGTTGTCCTGCGTGCCGCCGTAGATGTAGTAGAACGGCTCAGAGTTATCGACGGACACGCGGTAGAACTGCGTCACCGGCAGATTGGCGCAGTATCGCCAAGCCTGTCCGCGATCGAAGCTCTCATACACGCCGCCGTCGCAACCGATCAACAGATAATCGCTGTCCGTGGGATCGATCCACAAGGCGTGATCATCGACGTGGCGATCTTCGCGCGGCATACGGTTGAACGTCTTGCCGCCGTCTTCGGTCACGTGCAGAAATGTATCCAGCGAATAGACGCGATCGATACGCTGCGGATCGCAGACGAGCTCGTTGTAGTACTGCGGACTGGTCGACATGTAGTCGTTCCGCTTCTCCCATGTCTCGCCACGATCCGTCGAACGAAAGAAGCCGCCCTTTCCATCAGCCGCTTCAACAATCGCGTAGATCACGTTGGGATCGGCCGGCGAGATATCCAGTCCGATGCGGCCCATGTCGACCGACGGCAAGCCATGGGTCAGCTCGCGCCACGTCGCACCGCCGTCCTCCGACTTGTACAGCGCACTTTCCGGCCCGCCGTTGATCAGCGTCCACACGTGCCGACGCCGCTGATAGGCCGAAGCGAAAACAACGTCCGGATCGCCCGGGTGCAGATGTACCTCGTTCACACCGGTCATCGGGCTGATCTGGAGCACCGGCTGCCATGTCTGCCCGCCGTTGACGGTCTTGTACAGCCCGCGCTCCGGGCCGTCGCGCCACAGCGGCCCCTGCGCGGCGACGTAGACGACGTCGGAGTCGCGCGGGTCGATCGCGATCATGCCGATGTGCTCGGAGTCACGCAGACCCATGTTCTGCCAGGTGACGCCGCCGTCACGCGAACGATAGACGCCGTCGCCGAAACCCACGCTGCGCTGGCTGTTGTTCTCGCCGGTACCCACCCAGACGACATTGGGATTGCGCGGATCGAGCTCGACGCAGCCGATCGAGTACGAGCCTTGCTTGTCGAACACCGGCGTCCAGATCGTACCGCCGTTGGTGGTCTTCCATACCCCACCCGACGCGACCGCGGCGTAGAACTCGTGCCGGGCGCGCGGATTGACCGCCAAGTCCGCGATACGACCGGACTTCAGGGCCGGTCCGATGCTTCGGAACTTCAGCCCTGCGAACGTAGCGGCATCCAACCCAGCGGGCGCAGATGAATCCGGCACCGGTCCGTCGGCCTCAGCGCGGGCTGGCAGCGCCGCCCCGAACGCGAATATCAGACCACACAGCAACCCCGCAGCACGTCTTGTCATTCCTGATCTCCGTGACCGGCAATTCCGGCAGGCACGCCGAGCACCTGCTGTGTAGAGCATAGGTGCTCAGCGCGCGAATTGCAGCCGAGGTCACGGATGATCCAGCGGAGCTGCGGAACTATCGCTTAGCGAGCCGGATCAGTCGCCGCCAGTCAGCGTCGTGGCCCGTCCGATGCGAGCGTCCTTGGCCTTCTGCCGCGCCATCGCGACGAACGTATCGCCCGTCGGAATGGTCTGCGGCTGCGGCTGGGTCTGCGGCTGCTGCACGGCCTCGACATACTCGTTCGGATCAAGAGTGATGTCGTTTACCTGGCTGTCGAGATCGACCGTCACGGTCTTCGACCCGGAGGTTTCGAGGTTGTAGACGACGATCTTGCGCTTCGCGGGGTCTTCGTCGTCAATAATCCGGACGGCCATGTCCGTGCCCTCAGCACCGGCCTCTCCCCAATCGCTATCCACGACTGGCAGATCTCCGCCGAGTATCGCCCAGCCCGCCTTGAGGAAGATTCTCGCCAGACTGGAGCGTACTTCGCCTTCAACCAGAGCGTCTTCGCCATCGTCCGGATACAACAGCGCTTCGAAGTCCGCCAATCCTTCGTTCGTCTCCTGGCGAACGTGCAGGCTGATACCATGGTTAAACGCGAAGGGCACGTTCGGATCAATCGGCACGCCGTCTGACTGCACACTGGTGAGCCGGATGCGCACGTCGTGATCGTTCAGGGCATCACGCAGGATGAAGCCGGTGATGAACGCCTCCGCCGTATCCGTCGATTCTCGCTCGACACCCCAAGCTAATGCCGTCGCAGGGCAAACAAGTACACACGCACAACCGAACACGATGAGCCAATTCCCAATCATCAGATTTCTCCCAATTGGCGATTAGAGATTGCCAGAACGCGAAATGCTACGAGTGCGAGCGGCGAATTCGCTGCTCAGCAGCAGCGCAATCACCGCGAGAAGTGGATTGTACAAGATACGCGCATACCACACGGCGATGAATCCAAGCCCCAACATCACAGCAGAACTCACCATTAGCACCACGGCGCGCCATACCAATCGTCCGTGCAACACCCAGCCCAGGAAACCACCGCCCAGCGCAACCATTGCAGTCAGTCCCCAGGCGAGTGATTTCTGCGGGTCACGGACTATTACGTCGCCGAGGAGCATATCCATAGCCTGTGCGTGCGCGTACGTACCCCACACCATTCGTCCATCCGGTGTGGGGAAATTCGCACCCCCGCGCCGGTCGGCAATTAGCGCAATTCGCCCGGCGAACATCTCGCGCATCTGGTCTGCGTTGGCTGTGAGGACGTCACAATAGTCCAATGTGGACGCACTCAGCACGTCGTCGCCTAGAACCGATTCCAGAAAGTAGTACGCAATCTGATCGTTCGACTCTAACCCTACGGCCGGAATGCTTCGATCCTCAGGATGCACGTTGCTGAGTTGGACTCGATCGAACGGCTCAACATAGACGCGTCTGCTGGGCGCCTCCTGCGACGCTCGCCAGTACCGCAACGTCAGCGATTCCTGAACCTCATCCAGGTGCAGGTCGAATTCCTCCGCCGGACGGTGCAATGCCGCCACGGCCGAGACGGCCAATGAGGGCATGGGATTCGCTTGTCCGCGTTTCACGGCAAGCGCGCAGCGCCAAGGCCCATCACTGTTGTAGGCAAAGACGGAGCAGCCCCAGCGCGCTTCCTCCAGAAATTGGGGATTGATCGGAGGCAGGCCGTTCTCGTCGATGGTCCAATTTCTCGCCGACAGCACAACGGCACCGCCGGCGGCCCGAACGGCGCGCAGTCCGGCCAGGAAATCGTCGTCATACGCACTCTTCTTGATGAAGTGGATGTGCCATGCGACCACACCAACACCGGCAGCGGCGAGCCGTTCCATCAGCAGCCCGTGGACCTTGCGAAAGAAACGCGGATCCGTGCGCAGGCGCTCCGCATCCACTCCAGCGTGCTCGGCGATCACGTGCAAATCGCTGTCTTCTGTCAATTCAATGACACGTACCGCCGACAACGCAGTGTCGGCCACCGCGTGCGGCCAGTATCCGTAAGCCAGTCGCGTAAACGTGCGGTGTGCCGGCGTCCATTCATACACCAGCGGCACGCCGATTGAGATCGCCACCCAGGCCGCCAGCAGCACCAGACCCACGCGCGTTGTCCACGGGTGCTGTTCCACTGCCGACGAAGTCTGCTTTTGCAGCACGTAGAGCACGCTCTCCCGGCGGGCCGCGATCGGCTTGCCGGATAGGTAACGCCGCAGGTCGCGCGCCAGCTCGTCCGCCGACTGGTATCGCCGGGCGCGGTTCTTGGCGAGACACTTCAGGATGATGGTCTCGACCTTGGTACTGAGCGCTCTGACGTACGCCCGCGGGCGCGTCGGCTCGGCCCGCACAATCCGTTCCACGTCTTCGGGTATGCGCCCCGTGATCTCGTATGGGAACTGCCCCGTCAGTATTTTGTACAGCACGACGCCCAGCGAGTACACATCGGAGCGCGCGTCGACACCGTCCGGCCGGGCTTCGGCCTGTTCTGGTGACATCCAGGGCAGCGTGCCCATGCGATGCCCGGTCGACGTGATGAACTCGCCCGCGCTCAGCTCGTCCAGTTTCGCCAGGCCGAAGTCGAGCACATAGGGCTCGCCGTCGTCGTCAACAAGAATGTTCCCCGGCTTCAGGTCGCGATGGATGACGCCCTTCTCGTGTGCAGCGTGCACGGCGTCGCAAATGCGCCCGAAGATCGATAGCAATTCGCGGACACTCGGCGCTGCGCTCTGGACATACTCGTCCAGCGGTATCCCACGAACGTAGTCCATCACCAGAAAGTGGCAATTCGTTACGTTACCAACGGCTCGCACCGTGACGATGTTCCGGTGCTTGAGCTGCTCGAGAATCCTGATTTCACGCTCGAAACGCGCCTTGTCCGCCGGTCCCGCGAACGGCCCTTCGCGCATGACCTTGATCGCGACGTCACGCCCGGAGCCCTCATCAACAGCCTGGTAAACCACACCCTGCCCACCCCGATGGATCTGTCGTACCACGCGGTAACCGGGGATTGTGCCCGCTGGCGGAAGGAGCTGCGCGTCCGTCGCCGTCGTACCGTCGTCCGGAACGGGATTACTGTCGAGCCACGTCGGATCAGTGGACACTACGCGACCGGTCTCCTCGCTCGGAATCCCCGGCGAAGCAGACCGACCCTGCCTGTTATGACCCTTGTCCTCGGTGCGCACCGAAGTCTCCACCGACACGATAAGAGGCAGAATAACGCGCGAACCAGCCACACACTAGTGAAATCGATCGCAACCGCTGCATGAAACAAGTTTCAGCGACGCCGCGACACGTGCCGACGCAGGCCGCACAGACCGGCGATCGTCACCGGCATCCACCCCAATACTCCGGCACCACAAACGACTCCGCCACAGGCGGTCGGTACAAACTCTCTCGGTGGCGCAACATCCGATGGGCGATCGGCTTCCGTTTGAGAAGCCTCGTCCTGCGTGTCGGTGGGCGAGTCGCCCGTGCCATCATTGGGGCTTTCGCCCGGATCGTCCTCGGAAAGCGAATCATCAATCGGCGGTTTCGGCCCCTGAGCACCCGGATCGCACATGTCGCCCACGCCGTTGCCGTCGGAATCGAGTTGATTCGCGTTCGCGATGTCGCGACAGTTGTCGCAGCGATCAATCACGCCATCGTTGTCGCGGTCGCGCTGGCACTCGTCCGGCTGGCCGTTGCCGTCGCAGTCAGCACTCGTCCCCGCTGCGACGTCCATTCCATCGTCAACGCGGTTGCCATTGCAGTCATTCGCCGGACATCCGATCGCGTCGACCTGTATGCCACTTGGGGTATCCGCGCACTCATCGATGCAGTTCGGTACGCCGTCGCTGTCGTCGTCCGTCTCGGGACTGCCGCAACCGCACACGAGCGGATCGTCCTTGAGCGGATCGTCCGGACACGCGTCGCACGCGTCGATCACGCCGTCGTTATCTGCGTCAGGCTGACACGAATCCGGCTGACCGTCGCCGTCGCAGTCAGCTTCGCTGCCATCAGCGATGTCGCATACATCCGGCACGCCATTCCCGTTGCAGTCCGGATCGCAATCGTCCTGACAGTAAAACGGGCCGCCGGGCGCGGGGCTGTTCGCGTCAATCTCGCAAGCGTCGGGCACGAAGTTCCCATTGCAATCCACGCTCGTGCCGTCAGCGATGTCGAGCGTATCGATCACGCCGTTTCCATTGCAGTCGGCCTGACACTCGTCCGGCGTGCCGTCTTCATCTTCGTCCGCGCTGAATCCGTCGCGCACATCGCACTCGTCCGGAATGCCGTTGGGCTGGCAGTCCACACTCGTTCCGTCTGCGATATCAACGTCGTCGGGTACGCCGTTGTCGTTGCAGTCGGTCTCGCATTCGTCGGGGATACCGTTTGAGTTGACGTCCACGCTCGTGCCGTCGCTGATGTCCAGATCATCAGGTACGCCGTTGCCGTTGCAGTCGTTCTCACACTCGTCAGGGATGCCGTTCTCATTGCCATCCGTGCTGGCACCGGAATCCAGATCGCACGTGTCCGGAACGCAGTTGCCGTTACAGTCCGCGGCGCCATCCAGCAGGATCGCCACCAGGTCGAGCGTGCCCTCGCCGCCACAGTCGTCCAGGCCGCCGAACGCGTGCAGTTCGCCGGTCGCGCCTGCCTGTGGTGCGCCTGCGATGAGGTGCGCGTCCAGCAACGCAACATTCTCTCCGAGCCCGCTCCCTGCCTCGGCAACAACGGCCCCCAGCGCCACGCCCGCATCCCACGCCGCACCATCATATTGAAACAGGTATACATCCCCGCCGTCCGCAGCGTGTGCGTCGGAGCGCGGAGCACCGAGCAGTATGCGATTGCCGCGCACAGCGACGGAGGTGCCCAATTGATCCAGCGCCGTGGGCGCGGGCGCGTAGAGCTTCGTTAATTCATCCACGTCCGGCCACGCAACACTGTAAACATACGCCGCCCCCGCATCTGTGCCCTGTTCGTCGTCGCCCCAAGCGCCGAAAAGTGCCGTGGCGCCATCGAACGCGACGGCACTGCCGAACACATCACCGCTCTCCGCGTCCGCCGGTGTGATCTTCAGTTGCTGCGTCCATACGTCCGATTCGCGCCGCAACACATACGCCGCCCCTGACGCGGGTTCCGCGGCATTGTGAAACGGCGCACCGACCAGCGCGAGGTCATCGACGATCGCGACGGACGCACCAAAGTTGTCGCCGGACGCGGCATCGTCAGCCACAATATGTGCGGCCGATTGCCACACCGCCCCGTCGTATTCGTAAATGTAGACCGATCCGGAGCGTACGCCGTCGACGCTGTCGCGCGGTGCGCCCACAATGAGTCGATCGCCTTCGATTGCGATCGAACTGCCAAAATAGTCGCCGGCGGCACCGTCGTTCGCGACGAGTTTCTGTTCCGCAACCCAGTCGGCACCGTCAAACCGATAGACATACACCGCGCCCGATTCTGCACCCGCATCGTCATCGCGCGCTGCGCTCACCGCAATCACATCACCGGAAATCGCAACTGCCCCGCCGAACCAATCCCAGGCCGCTCCATCGGCTGCGATGAGACGCGTGATTTCGACCCACGTACCCCCGTCGAGCTCATAGACGTACGCGGCACCGGAGTCGGTACCGGTGACATCGGCCTGCGGCGCCCCGACCACGACGCGTGTTCCGTTGCCCGCCACGCTCGCGCCGAAGTTAGCCATGCCCGCAGCGTCGGCCGGCGCAAGCGGCGTCACGCATTGCGCAACGGCGCCGTCCGAGCCGCAGCTCAGAGCAATCAGAATAGCCACGACGTGTGCCGCGACGAATCTCGGTACTGTCATCCGCCGAACTCCGTAGGCGGAACAACGCGTTCGCTGCCGTCGGACCGTGTACACGCGTGCTCCCGCGGCCCGCACCTCCGCCCAGCATCCTAGCGTAGTCATGTCCGGGTGGTGATCGCAAGTTCGCCTGGTAACGGTCGCCCGCCGATTACCTGGACACCAAAACGTGGACGCCATGTCCCAGTCCCCGCAAAGCCCCATAACCCCGAGGCTCTATTGTCACGCTAGTAATCGAGCTCGTCGAAGTGCCGCGCGCCGACCCAGAGACTCAGAGTCGCGACCGCAATTCCGAACAGCAGCAGCACCGGAACCATCCAGTACGCGACTTCCAGATCGGCCATCGTGACCGGCTCGCCCCCCATCTTCACGAGGCCGGCATATACCAGCCCCGCCATTTCCGCCGCGACAAACAACATGCTCGCAATCAGGTTGAACGTCCCGCCAAAGCCCGACGCGATGCGCGCCGGATTGCGTTGCCCGACCATCGGGAACCGCGCGCCGGTGCCCACTGCCAGACCAGACAAACCAATGCAGATGCCCAGGCATACCGCCATCTGCAGCCACACCCATCCCGCCGGCAGCGCCAGCGCGCGTACCGACAGGCCCACCACCAGCAGCCCCGCAAACGCCGTGATGGTCAATGAGAACGCAAACTTAACCAGCAGCAGCGTCCGCCGGCGAACGGGCAGCAGCCCGAGCAACCACAGTTGCTGCGTTTCCAGCGATAGCAGCGGAAACACAAACCGGCTAGTGAACGTGGCGAGAATCAGGCTGACCACGGTCAGATTCAGAAACGCCAGCAATACGCCCGTGCCCGGATGCCCCAGATCCACGGGCAGCCGCTTCAGATTGATCGCATACAAGACCAGCAGACCGAGCATGATGACCATCTGCATCCACTGGCCCGGATCGCGGGCGAAGCTGCGCAGATCCTTGAGCATGATCTGCTGGATGCGCTCGGGCAGGTAAAAGAAGAACATGCCACACAACGTCTCGGTGAAATAGCCGTTGCGAATCAGCGTGCGACCACGTCCCTGCCGCGCCCGGCTGTAGGCCAGCGCCCAGGAGTTCCCGACCAAGTTGATCGCCAACCACGCGATGAACGCGCCGTTGGCGAGCACGACGGCCAGATAGAACAGGCTGTACTCGACCCGTTCCTCCATCGCCGCCAGGATGCCGCGGGCCGTCCAGGTACTCGGCAGGAACGGTAAGCGCGCGAGATTGAGCTGGCCGTACAACGCATCCAGCCAATCGGACGACATCGGGCGATGACGTGAAATCCGCCAGAGCCAGCCGATCGCGATCACAGCCAAGGCCCCACCGGCGAACGTCATCACCGTCGCCGGGCGGCGCGGAAACCACAACGCCACTGCCCACGCCGCCACGACACCGAGCGTGGCCGGAATAACGACGAATCCCAGGAAGTGCCCTGCGAACAACGGATAGTAATACCAGGCGACTTCGGTGTTCCGTGCCACGGCCAGCATCAGCGGCACGCCAAGCAGCAAGAACGACCAGCTCGACAGCAACATGCCCTCGAGCCATTTCAGACACACTACCTGACGGGGTGACACCGGCATCGCGAGCAGGTGCGGCGCTTCTTCGCGCCCAAACAGACTGCCAAACGCCAGCACCGCATTGGAGAATGCCAGCATGATCGCCAGCACCAGGAAGAAGTGAATGAAGATATACTTCTTGGCGACCAGCGCTACCAGTTCCCAGCGCCCGATCTGGCGCAACACCTCGGACAGTAACAGGTAAAGCGCTGCCCAGATGATCACCAGCAGCACCAGCACGGCGAACGCCCGCAGCGGCGCTTCGCGCAGATGCTGATCCAACGCATTACGTAATTGCACACCCCGAAAGCGCGTCAATACGCCGAACGGGAATCGAGCTGCCTGTACGAATGGCTCGCGCGTCATACATCCAAGTGTAGTCGCGCCGCGCAGGCAGCAACAGGTTCGCGCGAACGACGCGTGCGCAAAGCGTGTACGACATGTCCTTCAGAAAACGGCGAGGGATTCGCAGCCCGCCGACCGTCGGCTCTCTCAGGTACGGACGACCGCACGCATTCTCGCGCAGCGCGAGCGCGGCGCCGCGTGGTACGAATTATCTCGGACCCACAGGTGTTCTTTTCGCAGACTTAAAATGCAAGCTCGCCCAAATTCGACCAGACATTATCGGACTACACATCGACCAACCGTTGATACCGCACCGGTCCGATGCTATATTCAGGTGAATTCCTTGCGTAGGAGCGCCACGCATGTTGTCCATGACCCGCAAAGCCGAGTACGCCCTCATCGCCGTCTGTCATCTGGCGCGCGTCGGCCGCAACGCCGTCACCAGCGCCCGCGACGTGCACGAGCAGCACGGCGTTCCGCTTCCGCTGCTCATGAACGTCCTCAAGAAGCTCAACCATGCCGGCATCGTCGCATCGCAGCGCGGTGCGCACGGTGGGTACATGTTGACGCGGGGCGCAGACGAGATCAGCCTGACGGATATCATCGAGGCGGTGGAAGGTCCGGTGCAGCTCGTGCGCTGCAACAACCTGAGCAAGAGCAACCGCAAGTGCAGTCTCTCCGGGCACTGCCCGATTCAGGTACCCGTCCACAAGATCCACCACCGACTGCGTGAGTTTCTCTGTAACGTCTCCATTGCCGAGCTCGCCTTCGAAGGATTCGACAAGACCCGCGAGCTCAAAGAGGTTGTCGCCGAATAATGAAGGTCTATCTCGATCACAACGCCACCACGCCCGTCGACCCGCAGGTGCTCGAAGCCATGCTGCCGTACTTCCGCGAGCACTTTGGCAACGCTGCCTCGCGCAGCCACTCATTCGGCCACGCCGCTGAGGATGCGGTGGAACAGGCCCGGGCCCAGGTCGCTCAGGTCATCGGCGCCGAGCGGAAGGACATCGTCTTCACCAGCGGTGCCACCGAGGGCAACAACATTGCCATCAAGGGCGTCGCGGCGATGTACGCCGACCAGGGCAAGCACGTCATCACGCAGGCCACCGAGCACAAGGCCGTGATCGACCCCTGCAAATGGCTCGAACAGCAGGGCTATCGCGTGACCGTGCTGCCGGTCGATAAGCACGGCCGCGTGACGGCGGACCAAGTCGCCGAAGCGATCAAGGACGACACGATTCTCGTTTCGATCATGCACGGCAACAACGAGATCGGCACACTCCAGCCCGTGGGCGAGATCGGGCGACTCTGCAAAGAACGCGGCGTTCTCTTCCACAGCGACTGCTGCCAGACGTTCGGAAAGCTGCCGATCAACGTGGACGAGACGGGCATCGACCTGCTGACGTGCAGCGGCCACAAGATCTACGGCCCGAAGGGCGTCGGCGCGTTGTACGTTCGGCGTAAGCGCCCCCGCGTCCGACTCGCGTCGATCATGCACGGGGGCGGCCACGAGCGCAACATTCGCTCCGGCACGCTCAACGTCCCCGGCATCGTCGGCCTCGGCCGCGCCGCGGAGATCTGTGCCGAGCGCATGGGCACCGAGGCGGAGCAGCTCCGCACGCTGCGCGATCGACTCCAGGCCGGCATTACCGAGCAACTCGACGAGGTGACCGTCAACGGCCACCCGACCGAACGCACGCCCAATACCGCCAACATCTCCTTCGCATACGTCGAGGGTGAGAGCATGATGATGGGCATGGACGACATCGCCGTGTCGAGCGGTTCGGCCTGCACAAGCGCGTCGCTCGAGCCGAGCTATGTGCTCAAGGCCCTAGGCGTCGGCGACGAGCTGGCCCACAGCAGCATTCGCTTCTCGGTGGGTCGTTTCACCACCACCGAGGAAGTCGACTACGCCGTCGAACGCGTCGTCAAGGCCGTGCGCCGATTGCGTGAAATGAGCCCCCTGTACGAAATGGCCCGCGAGGGCGTTGACCTGAAATCCGTCCAGTGGGACGCCCACTGATCCACAGCGGATACGCGACCAAGGAGCACGGTGTATGCCCTACAGCGAGAAGATCATCGACCACTACGAGAATCCACGGAACGTCGGCTCGCTCGACCGCAACGCCAACGACGTCGGCACCGGCATCGTCGGCGCACCCGAGTGCGGCGACGTGATGAAGCTCCAGATCCAGGTCGACGAGAACGACAAGATCGTCGATGCCAAGTTCAAAACCTTCGGCTGTGGATCGGCGATCGCCTCGAGCTCGCTCGCCACGGAGTGGATCAAGGGCCGCTCGCTCGACGAAGCCCTCGAAGTGAAGAACACCGCGA
This sequence comes from Phycisphaerae bacterium, assembly GCA_028277645.1. Taxonomy (GTDB): domain Bacteria; phylum Planctomycetota; class Phycisphaerae; order UBA1845; family Fen-1342; genus JANQFV01. The sequence continues at coordinate 7,470 of JANQFV010000033.1, read as the reverse complement.
TCGTGGAAGAGCTGGCGCTGCCGCCGGTGAAGATCCACTGCAGCGTGCTGGCTGAGGATGCCATCCGCGCCGCGGTCAACGACCTCAAGGCCAAGCAGGCCGCCAAGCGTGACGCGGCCAAAAAGACCCCTGCGCCGGCTTCGTCCGGCTGATTCTGATTAACCAACTGCACGGAGCATATTGCGTATGAGTACCACCCCGGAAACGCAGAACACGACCCCGGTGAAGCCCGTCGGCGAACGTGCCCGCCCCGCGACCGAGCAGGACGGCATCCGTCTGTCTGAACTCGCCGCGACTAAGGTCCGCGAGTACATGCAGAAAGCCGACAGCCCCGACACGCAGTACCTCTACGTCGGCGTGAAGGGCGGCGGTTGCAGCGGGTTGAGCTATGTGCTCGACCTGCGCGACGAGCGCAACGCCCCAGCGGCAGAAACCGACGAGGTCTTCAGCTCGCACGACATCACCGTCGTCTGTGACCTGAAAAGCTACATCGTCGGTAATCTGGGCGGCACGCTAATCGACTTCCAGGACGGCATGATGGGTAGCGGCTTCACGTTCAACAACCCGAACGCGAAGCACACCTGCGGCTGTGGGTCGAGCTACTCGGCCTGACCGACTCCCGCTACAATGCCCCACGGCTCGCGTGGACGAAACGACGGACCGGCCGTCGCACGTCCAGGCGAGCCGTGGTCGTTTGTTCGAAAAAGCTCCATGCCGAATCCACCGCCCAACGCACGCCGCACACCGCCCGTCAAGTGCTGTTCCTGCAATCGCCCGATGAACTCGCCGCTGGTGTGCGACAGTTGCCGCACGCTGCACTCGGCCGAGGACCTGGATCACTTTCGCATGCTGGGGCTTGAGCCGACGTACAACGTGAACGTCGCTGACGTGCGACAGCGCTACCTGCAACTGTCGCGCGAAGTACACCCCGACCGCCATGCGGTGCAGACGGGCGAAAGCCTGAAGGCCAGCGCCCGACTCAACGAGGCCTATCGCGTCGTGCGCGACGACGTCCTGCGGGCCGAATACCTGCTGGAACTGCACGGCGGCGTGGCCTCGACCGAGGACAAGACCGTCGCGCAGGATGTGCTGGCGGCAACCCTGATGCTGCATGAGGAGATCGCCGAGGCGCATGCGGCCGATGACACCGGCGCGCTGACCACCCTCCGTCAGCAGGTCGAGGAACGCCAATCAACGACTGTCGCGCAGATCGCTGAACTCGCCCGCCAGCTCCCCGGCGACGAGGATCTCCGCAAGCAGCTCCGGGCAGCGCTAAACGCGATGAAGTACTACCGCAAACTCGCGGCGGAAATCTGATCTTGGCATGAGTGCAGACGAACCCATCATCGGCATCGATCTGGGCACGACCTTCTCGCTGGTCGCATACGCCGACGAGCGTGGGCCGCACGTCCTCCGCGACGAAAACGGCGACGCACGCGTGCCGTCGGTGCTGGCCGTGCTCCCCGGTACGCCCGGCGCTCCGCCGACGCTGACCATCGGCTGGCCGGCCCGCGACCACGCGGTCGAGAACGTGAAGACGACCGTCTACTCAGTCAAGCGGTTGATCGGTAAAGGGCTGGCCGACCTCGAAGCCGAGCTGCCGTTCCTCAATTACACCGTCGCCGGCGGACCGCGCGATACCGTGCAGATCGACATCGACGGCCGCCGCTACTCACCGGAAGAAATCTCCTCCGCGATCCTCCGCAAACTCCGCGAGCGGGCCGAGCAACAGCTCGGCGGGCCCGTACGCAAAGCCGTCATCACCGTGCCGGCGTATTTCGACGACGCCCAGCGCCAAGCCACGCGCACCGCCGGCGAAGCGGCCGGGCTCGAAGTGCTCCGCATTGTCAACGAACCGACTGCCGCCACCCTGGCCTACGGCATCGGCGCCAAAATCGCGGATCAGCCGGAGAACAATACGGGCGGCATATCGCTGCCGATTCCCACTTGTCCGACCGCATCCTCCGACGCGTCCACTGCCGACCACACACAAACCGTGGTCGTCTACGACCTCGGCGGGGGCACGTTCGATGTCTCCGTCCTGCGCATCGAGAACGGCGTCTTTCAGGTGCTCAGCACCGCCGGCGACACGCGTCTCGGCGGCGACGATTTCGACCGCACGCTCATCACCCTGGTCACGCGCGAAGTCCAAGAGCAGTTCGACGTCGGCATCACCGCACCCGCCACACGCCAAGCCCTGCGCACACTCGCCGAGGCCATCAAGATTCGCCTCTCCGAGCAAAACTCCGCACAAATCGAGCTCTCGCTCGGCGACGACCGGGTGTATCGCCGTACGATCACCCGCGCGGACTATGAAGAGCTCACGTCGCCGCTGGTCGAACGAACGCTGGAGCTCTGCACGCGTGCCCTGCGTGATGCTGATCTCGGATCGAACGACATCCAACAGGTAATTCTCGTCGGCGGATCGACCCGCATGCCACTGGTGCGCCAGCGCGTCGAACAGTATTTCGGCCGCCCACCGTACACCGCCCTCAATCCGGACGAGGTCGTGGCGCTCGGGGCGGCAATTCAGGCCTCCATCCTCGCCGGCCAGCAGCCGGACATGCTGCTGCTCGACGTGACGCCACTGTCGCTCGGAATTGAGACGATGGGCGGCGCGATGGGCAAGCTGATCCTGCGCAACACGACGATCCCCTGCCGCGCGACAGAGATGTTTACAACCTTCGTCGACGGGCAGACGGCGATCAAGCTCAACGTGCTTCAGGGTGAGCGCGAATTGGCCCGCGACTGTCGCCCCCTCGGCGAGTTCGAATTGCGCGGCATCCCCCCCATGCCCGCCGGCATGCCCAAGGTCGAGGTCGAATTTCTGCTCGATGCCAACGGCATTCTAAACGTCTCCGCGGTCGAGCAACGCAGCGGCACGCAGGCCAGCATCCAGATCGTGCCCAGCCACGGACTGACCAAAGACGAAGTAGCCCGCATCACGCGCGAGAGCGTTGAGCACGCCCAGGAGGACATCGCGGCCCACCGCCGCATCGACCTGGTCAACCAGGTCGAGTTCGACATCCACAAGACGCAGCAGATGCTGGCCAAGGTCGGCGCGGAGCTGAACGCGGATGAGCGTGCCCGAATCGAGCGGGACATCGTCGTACTGCGCGAGCTGGCGCAGCGCGAGCAGAATCTCGACAGATTGCAGGAGGCGCTGACCGCATTCGGCCACAGCACGTTGCGCCTGGCCGAACTGGGCATCCGCGGCGCACTCGCCGACCAAACCGACAAGAACGCGACTGAGGAGCGCTGACCATGGGCGGCCAGAATCCCTACATCGCCGACGGCGAGACGCACCTGCCGACGCAGAAGTACACCGTCTGCTTCATCGACGAGGGACAGCACGAACACGTCATCGAAGTCGACCCGGCGAAGATCCCCTACTCCGGCCACGGCAAGCCCGGCTCGTTGCTCGACATCGCGCTCGGGCACGACATTGAGCTCGACCACGCCTGCGGCGGCGTGTGCGCCTGCGCCACCTGCCACGTGGTCGTCCGCGAAGGAGTCGACTCGTGCAACGAATCGACCGACGACGAGGAAGACCAGCTCGACGCGGCTTACGGCCTCACCTCGCAATCGCGCCTGGCCTGCCAGTGCGTCCCCGACGGCTCGCAGAACCTGGTCGTCGAGATACCCAACTGGAACCGCAACCTCGCCCGCGAAGAGCACCACTAGGTCGCTTCGTACGACCGATCGCACACGCAACCCCGTAACCACCACTGGCACATGCGCCCTTCGCCGCCTATAAATCACCTATAGCATTCGTTCGTCTATAAGCCGCGAGACCTATGCTCGACGCTGCCTGGTTCATCCTGTGTGAATCCGCCTTCTTCATCCTCACCGGCTTTCTCTTTGCCGGTTTGCTGGATGCTTTTGTCTCGACGGAGCGACTTAGTGCCTGGCTGGCGGGTACCCGCCGCCGCACCGTGTTTCTGGCCACCATTGTCGGGGCTCCCCTGCCACTGTGCTCCTGCGGCGTGCTGCCGACCGCGGTTATGCTCCGCCGCAAAGGGGCCGGTAAAGGCTCCACACTGTCGTTCCTGATTTCAACCCCCGAAACGAGCGTACAGTCAATTCTGCTGACCTACGGTCTGCTCGGTCCGGCGATGGCGATCATCCGTCCCCTGGCCGCGTGCGCCACGGCCTTGCTCGCCGGACTGGTGGAGAACACGCTCGAGATCCGCCGCAACGAGGACACGAAACCGACAGAGGACGAGACTGCGGCTGAGTCTTGCCCTTCCTGCTGCGAACACGAGCACGGCGACAACGCGAATTCGGAATCCGACGCGAAGTCACGCGGCGCCGGCGTTCACACCGCGCTGCGCTTCGCATTCGTCGATTTGTTCGACGACATCTTCGGCTGGCTGGTAATCGGCATTCTCGTCGCGGCCGCGATCCAGGCCCTGCTGCCGCCGGAGGTGCTCCAGGCGATCCTCGGCGGTGAAGTGCAGTCCATGCTGCTGATGGTGCTCATCGGCGTGCCGCTCTACATCTGTGCCGAGGCCTCGACACCCATTGCCGCTGCGCTCATCGCCCAAGGCGTGAGTCCCGGCGCCGGCCTCGTACTGCTGCTCGTCGGCCCGGCCACCAACATCGGCTCGCTCGGCGTCTTGCGACCGCTGCTCGGCACGCGGGCGATCGTCGTCTACCTCGTGTCGATCATCGCCGTCTCGATCGCCGCCGGACTTTGCACGAACTACTTCTTGCTCGGCCCGGCTGCGGACTGGCAGGTCCGCGCACTGGACGCCCCGCTGGTCCCCGGGTGGCTGAAGATCGCCGCCGCCGTGGGATTCCTGTTGCTGAGCCTCGCGAGCCTGGGCCGCCAACGCTACCTGCACCGCATCGCCGATTGGCTGCGGACGAACGCGCATCTGCCGGCCTCTGCCAACGGTCTCGGCATCACTGGTATCATCCTGCTCGCGGCCGGCTACGTGCTCAGCGGCTTCTTCGTTGTCCGCCCGGGCGAGGTCGGCGTCGTCCTCCGCTTCGGCGCGATCCGCGACGCCAACGCACAGCCCGGCCTGCACTACGACCTGCCCTACCCCTTCGCGCGCGTCGAGCGTGTTCCGGTCCAGCGCGTGCAACGCACACTGATCGGCCTGACCGCCAATCCCGACGACGAAAATGCCCTTCTTGCCGCCGCGCGCGATTCGTGGCACATCGTGGGCGATGAAAACGAGGCGGACATCAAGGTCGCCGTCCACTGGGGCGTCGTCCCGGCGCAGCTCGTCCAATTCCAGTTTCGTACCGCCGACCGCGAGGCGCTGGTCCGCAACGTCACGCTGGCCGCGATTCGCGAAGTGCTCGCCGGCGCATCGATTAACTCGGTGTTCACGGCGGAGCGTCCTGATCACGAAGATCGCATCGCCCGGCTCGCGCAACGCCGCCTCGATGGCTACGAGGTCGGCGTACGCATTCACGCGTTCCGCTTCCTCGACGCCCATGCGCCGCCGGACGTACACGACGCCTTCCGCGACGTAGCCAGTGCCGTTGAAGACCGCGCGACACAAATACACCGCGCCCGCGCAACCGAGGCCCGCACGCTGCCGGCCGCTCGCGCCCGCGCCGCCGGGAGCATCGAGGAAGCCCAGGCCACCGCGACGCTCGCGACCAGGCGCGCCCGCGGTGAGGCCGACCGCTTCCTCGCCCTGCTCGGCGTGTACCGCACGTCGCCCGAAGTCACGGCGCAGCGTCTGGAATTCGAGATGCTCGACCGTGTGCTGCCTGGGTTGACGAAGTACCTGCTGCCGCCCGACGCCAACGCGGGCGGCACACTACTGGATATCTGGTTTATGAATCAGGGCTCCAACCGTACGAGCCCCATTCAGATACCGCCGCGCTGAGTAAACCGCGCGGCGTGAGGCAGAGTCATGCGAATCGTCCTCATCGTGCTCTTGTTGGCGCTCATCGGCGCCGCCGTCGCGTCGTGCTTCTTCATCGTCGACGAGACGCAGTACGTCGTGCAGATGCGCTTCGGCAAGCCGGTGCGCACGCTGATCGAGCCCGGGTTGCACACCAAGTGGCTGTGGCCGGTCGATACGCTCGTCCGCTTCGACAACCGCTTGCAGGTGCTCGAGAACCCCGGCTCCGACGAACCCGATCGCGAGTACCTCACGCAGGACGAAGAGTCCGGCATCGGCAAGAACGTCGTGGTGACCACGTACACCTGCTGGCGTATTGAGCGCAGCGCCGCCGCCGCCCTGACCTTCCTCGAAACCATGGGCGACATCGCCAGCGCCGAAGCCCGCCTCGGCGACATCGTCGTATCCGAGCTCGGCGCCGCCCTGGGCCGCAACGACTTCTCCGTGCTGGTGTCCACTGAAGAGAGCGAGCGCCAGTGGGACCAGTTCCTCGCGACCATCCTCCAACGCTGCCGCGATCGTGTCGCCGCCTACGGCATCGAAATCGTCGACGTCCGCATCCAGCGGCTGAACTTCCCCGAGCAGAATCGCCGCAACGTCTTTGACCGCATGCGCGCCGAGCGCGAGACGATCGCGACGCGCTACCGCTCCGAAGGCGAGGAACGCGCCGCCGGCATCCGCGCCCAGGCCAATCGCCAGCGCGACGAGATTCTCGCCGCCGCTTACGAGGAGGCCGAGCGCATCCGTGGTCAGGGTGACGCCGAAGCCGCTCGCATCTACGCCGAGGCCTATGGCCAGGATCCCGAGTTCTACAACTTCATCCGCACGCTGGAGTCCTACGAGAAGACCTTGAGCGAGAAAACCGTGGCCATCCTGTCCGGCACAAGTGATTTCCTGCGTCTGCTCAACCGTGGACCGGACAGTGCGTTGCTGCCCGCGCCGACGGCGGATTCAGCTCAGACGCCGCCAGCCGCCACCACTCAGCCCCATTCGCCGGAGTAAACGCCCGATGCGTCTGCGCCCCGCGTGGATACTGACCGTGCTCGTCGTGGCGATCATCGCTTGGCTCGCCACCGGCGTGTACTTCATCCAGCCCGAACAGCGCGGCGTCGTGCGCTGGTTCGGTCGCGCGGCGGAAGGCTCCCGGCGGGTCCAACCCGGCGTACACTACGCCCTGCCCTGGCCGTTCTGTGTCGTCGACAAACCCACCACGACCGAAGTCCGCCGCGTGTACGTCGGCCTCACACCCGAACAGCGGGCCGCGATCGCCGCCGGCGACATCGACGTCATCATGAGCAGTCCCGCCAGCGACACGCTCACCGGCGATGTGAACATCCTGAAGCTGACCATGGTCGTGCAGTACCAGGTCGCCGACCCGTACCAGTTCCTGTTCGGCGCCGCCGACCCCGATCAACTCGTGCGCAGCACGGTGCAGGCCGTGCTGATCGATACACTCGCCGCTCTTCCGGTCGATCAGGCTCTGACCGTCGCCAAGACCGTCGTGCAACTCGAGACGCTCACCCGCGCCCAAGAGATCCTCGACCAGTACGGCTGCGGCGTGCTACTGGTCGCGACCAACCTCGAGTCGATCGATCCGCCC
>JANQFV010000010.1 GCA_028277645.1 Phycisphaerae bacterium | reverse complement strand
GCGTTCGGCGGATATCGCGTCGGTCGCCGGTCTTCCGCCGGACCTGTCCATCCCCCGTCCGGCAGTGACCCCACCACCGGCCAACGCGCGATCAGTTCGTGACGAGCCCCCCTCCAAGTCGGTATCCTGACGAGTTGTTGCTCGCGGCCACTTCCGCGCCCGCGGCCATTCTTGACGAACTGTAATACGATCGCCCCACGTTGGCGGAGGAGCCCGCGTTGCAAACGCAATACGAAATCGGAGTCATCGGCGCCGGGAACGCAGCCGAGGGCATCATCCACGGCGTCCTTCGCAACAGCGTCCTGCTCGAGGACCGCATCATCGCCGCGGACCCGAGCCCCGAACGCCGCAAGGTGTTCGCCGAACGCTTCAACGTCGCGACCACCGACGACAACTGCCAGGTCGTGCGCGATAGCTACATCATCCTGCTAGCCGTCAAACCGCAGCAGTACCGCGAAGCCGTGCGCGACTTCGCCAACCTGGTCCGCGAAGATCATCTGATCGTGTCGATCATGGCGGGCGTGTCTACGCGTGCCCTCGAAGACTGCTTTCCGCACGTGAAGCCGCGCGTCGTGCGCACCATGCCGAATCTCGCGTCGCACGTCGGTGCAGGTATGGCCGGAGTTTATCCCGGACGCTACGCGAGCGACGCCGATCTGCTCCGCGCGCAGCGCATCTTCGATGCCGGCGGCAAGAGCCTGCACATCCAGACCGAAGACCTCATGAACGCCATTACGGCGGTGTCCGGAACCGGGCCGGCGTATTACTACTTCTTCACCGAAGCCCTCATGGAAGCCGCGACGCGTGTCGGTCTCTCTCCCCAGTACGCGAAGTTGCTGGCCAAGCAGACCGCGCTCGGCGCCGCCCGCATGATGCTCGAGTCCGGCGAGCCGCCCGACGTGCTGCGTGAGAAGGTCACCTCCCCCGGCGGCACGACCGCCGCCGCGATGCAACGCTTTGCCGCTAACGGCGTCTTCGAACAGATCGTCGACGGAGTCGTCGCGGCGTTCGAGCGCAGCCGCGAACTCGGCGGCGTTGCATCCAATTCGGATTCAGAGGATGTCCCCTAAGCTGTCGTCACCACATCGACAGCGTGGCCCCCTCCAGGTGCATCACGCCGCCCACGGCCGGCGGTGTGAAGGGCATGAACTGTCCGTTATGCCAATGCACCCAGTGCAGCGCGGCACTCTCCAGCGGCACGTCAAACCCAAATGACACAACGGCTGGCCGGCCATCGGACAGCAGCTCCTCGATCGTCACCGTTAAGCCGTCCAGGTCCACCTGCTCACCAACGGAAAACGCGAACCGCTCGTCGCGAAACAGCCGCTCGAACACCCACGCGAGGTAGCCGTCGCGCGGACGAATGACGAGCGTGCGGTCATCCCGGCGAGCCACTTCGATTGGCTGCATGCCCGGTGCGAGCTGCCACACACAGCGCGGCACTGACTTCCCATCATGCTCGCGCTGCACCAGGAAATACGCGCTGTGCAGCACGCTCGGCGGATTTACCACGACCAGCTCACGGCCGGACAGCTCGGCATCCTGCGGCAATCGCAACGTGAACTGCTCGAACACGCCCGGGCCAACCGGGTACGCCGCTCGCGCCGGCAGCGCCATCGGCGCGACCACGAGGTGCAGCACGACGAAGATCCCGCCCAGCACGCACGCTCCGCCACGCACACTCTGGCGGGTATACATCTCTCTCCGTTCCTGCAATGTGATCTGCAGCAGTCGGGCGAGCACGCCCATCGCACCGATCCCGACAAAGAACAGCAGTCGATCGGCCGGCGCCGTAGCACAGGCCGGCAGCGTTGCCAGTACCATCCCCAACAGCCAGAAACACACGACGCGGCCAGTGCGCAGCAGCGGTATCAACAAGACCGCCAACACCAGCAGGAACAACATCGCCCCGCACCAGAACAGCGGCACCCACGCCCGTTCCAGCAGGAGCAGAACCTCCGCCGGCGGTGTGGCCCACTGCCCCATGAGCAACACCGGCACGCGTTCCACAACGGCCGCAAGATAGCGCAGTGGCTCGTTGAGCGGATCGACGTACAAGCCAACGTTCGCGACGCCATAGTCCAGCGCTTTCCACGCCACGGCCCACACCAACGTCACGCACACGTACGGCATCAACACGACGATCCGCCGCCGCAAGTGTCCGCGATCCAGGAACACGGCGTGCGCCAGCAGATAACCGCACGTGGCCAGCCCCGACTCCTTCGCTAACAGGCTCAGTGCCAGCATCAGCGGTGCGAGAAACGCCGCGAACCGTGCACCATCACGCCGCCAGCGGTCGTGCAGCAGCAACGTCAGCGCGCCGAAGACGACCGCGATCAGCACGTTGCGATTCGCGAGAAATCCCACCGGCATAGCGTGCGCGTCGTCGACCGCGAACAGTAGTGCGGCCAGACCAGCAACCCACCCCGCGCCCATGAATCGCCGGTAGAGCAGCGCAACCACGAACACCGCCGCGCCAAACCACAATAAGCTGTGGACGTGCATTAGCGCCGGCGTCTCGGGCCAAAGGCGGTAGTCGATCCAGTGTGTCAACACGGTGATTGGACGGAAGAACGCGGCTTTGATCTCGGGATAAGTCCACCACGGTAGAAAACCCAGCGCCATCATGCGCCGGACGCGCTCCGGATCACCGTCAAAGAAGCTGAATAGCGCCAGCGGCGAATCGATGAACTGATCGAACGCAGGCGAGCCCTGCAACGCCGCGCGGTGGAAATAGTCGTCGACGACCAAGCCCACCGACAGCGATGTAGATGCCAGCAACATCGCCAGGGATGCAACCCCGAGTGGCATATACCGATGCGCCAGGGCAGCCGCACACCAGCGACCGAACGGCCAGCGCACATTCGCCGTCGGCGGGTTTTCACGTTCTGCACCGGGCATTACGGAGCACTCCTCGCGCCGCAACATACCGGCGACCGCCCCACGTGGACAATGAACACCTCCCCGTGTACGCAGGCGCGCGGGTTCATACTCCCCTCCCTTCCAGGGAGGGACTGGGAGAGGGTTAGGCTGAAGTCGCGCCAACGACCAGTCCAGGCATCTACGCCTGCTCCAGCAACAATCCCGGATGCACACCGAGGCGGCGGGCCCGCGGGCAAGCTTGACCAACAATCTGAGCCGCGCCCGCGGGCCGAACCAGCGCGAGTGGATACTGCTCACCGTCTCGTCGCGCGGCGTCACGCCAGACGCGCTCGGTCGCCAAATACGGCAGATAAAGACATAGCACGCGACGCATCGGCCAATTCCACAAATGACCGGTCCTTGTGGCCGACCCTCGCTCGGCTTCAAAATCGTGATTCACGCCCGCCGATGGCCGCCCCCCTCCGGCCACCGGCTCAAAGCACAAACACGAAGCCGCAAACGTAGCACTACCTCGGTCCTACCGGCGAATAACCAGCCCCAGCGCCCACCCCGCCCCCGCTACGGGCTGTAACCGTCACGAGGCATACGACTCCAGCCCGCGCCACCAGTAACCGCTCCAGCGGCACACCCAGCGGCTGTAACGCGGGCGGACACAGATCTCCCGGCATATCCACGTAAAGCACCCAGCAATGCGCAGCGGCGGCCCGGCCCGCCACCCGCAGCGCTACCGTCCAAGCGGCGGCACCCTCGACGGGAGCGATGAAGTCAAGAAGTGCAGCGGTTACAAAGCCACCGCCGAGGGCGCCGTCGAGAGGAGACCAACCACTGGGGCAGCGCGGCGGGGAGGCGAGCCCACCGTTGCGCCACGAACGAATCTGTTTTGCCAACCGAGCCAGCCGCGGATTCTTCGGCAACCACGCAAATGCCCCCGCATGCAACCGCTCACAGTGCCACTGCTCTGCGAGCAGTGCCTTCTCATCATGTCCCTCCGCTCGCGACACCGCTGACACAGCGATGGCACGCTCGTCGCGCCATTGCTCTGCAAGCGATGCGTCCCACCCATCCCCCTCCACCTCGGGAGGGAGCGTCCCGGTGCCATAACACCGGGGCGCCAGGTTGGGTGAACCAAGGCTCGTTGCCACAGCGCGCACCCCGGGCGCAGCCTGCGAAAGGTTTTCCATGGACAAAACCATTGCGTTCCCGAATTTCGGTTCCCACAAAACCAGGCTCCCAGGCCCGATTTCGTATACCTAATATTAACCGAACAAATAAACCCCGTCAAGCACAATCTCTCAAAATCCAACCGACTCCGCGATGCAATCCATCACACCACGAATAATGCACAAATTGTCGGCCCCCCGCGTACGCGATAGCCTCTCCACATGCTCACGCTAGGCGTCGACCCTAACACCACGACGCACAACAAAACCCCCGAACCCGAACCGAATACAAACGAGCCACCCAAAAGCATCTGGCGAGCCGGCCTGCTGATCTTCGCAATCGCCCTCGCCGTCCGTGTCGTCTACCTGATCGATAGCGCCGACTACCCGGCGTTCACGACGCCCATCGTCGACGCGCGCGTTTACGACGATGCCGCTCGCCAATGGCTCGCGCAGGGCACGTACCACGATGTCTTCTTCTGGCAGCCGTTCTTCTACCCTTTCGTACTGGCCGTTCAGTACGGCGCCGGCGCATCCATTCTCGCCGTCAAGATGTTGCAGGTAATGTTGGGCGCGCTGACCTGCGCGCTCACCGCTGTGCTTGGCCAACGCCTCTTCGGCCGCAGCGCCGGAACGTGCGCCGGCCTCATCTTGGCGTTCTATGGGCCGCTGATCTTCTATGAGGTCGAACTGCTCGCGACCGGCTGGGCCACATTCTGGACGGTCACTCTGCTGCTCCTCGCGCTGCGCCTGCACGCACGGCTCACATGGCGCTCTGTGTTGCTCTTCGGCCTCGCCGGTGGACTCAGCGCGCTGACACGCCCTACGTTCCTGCCCTGCTTCATCCTGATAGCCGTATGGCTGATCGCCACAAACTGCCGAGTTCGAGCAACGCGCCAGCGTGCAGCACTCTCCGCAGTGTTACTCGCACTGGGCTTTGCCGTCGCCACGACCCCCGTCGCGTTGCTCAACTTGCGAGAAAACCAGCACTTCGGCTTCTTGCCTCATTCCGGCGGCATCAACACGTACCTGGGCAACCATCCCGATCCCTGCCGCGTCGCTACGGCCGTTGGACTAGAGTTCGAACAACTCTCCCGTGAGCCGCTGCGAGAGAACATCACCGCTCCCTACGACCAGCAGCGCTACTTCTACGACCGAGTCCGCCGCGACGCCGACGACGATCCCATTCGTTTCCTGCGCAGCCTGGGCAGCAAGGCACTCCAGTTCGTCAGTTCCCGCGAACTCCCGCGGAACGTGAATCTGTACGACACGCACGAATGGTCCGGCGTGCAACGCGTGCTACTATGGAAGTGGGGATCATTCGGCTTTCCCCTCGGCGTAGTCCTCCCGCTCGCGATATTGGGAGTGCTGACCAACATCCGCAAACTGCCCGGCATTGTGTGGACCCTCCTGATCGCCTACCCCATGTCGATCGTGTTCGTGTTCGTCACCGCGCGCTACCGAATTCCTTACCTGCCCATTCTCGCCGTCCTTGCGGGCGCGGGCCTCACGACGCTTACCGGCGCGCTACGTACAAGACACTGGCACACTATCTTCGGCGGCCTTATCGTCATCGTTGCCACACTACCGATCATCACACTGCCCGGCCCGTTTTGCCTTGAACGAGACGAGCACCAGGTCGGACTCTTCGCGTCGCTCGGACTCCACCACCTCGAGCAGGGTGATTACGAGACAGCGTATGTGTGCTTTCAGGAGGAGTTGCGCCGTCGACCCGAGTCCTTCCGTGCCCACAACGAGTTGGCCGGCATGATGCTCTCCGCCGGCCGCAATACCGAAGCCGTCGAGCTATACAGGTGGACCGTCACCGCCAAGCCGCACATCGCCGCCACGCACAACAACCTAGCGGTGGCGCTGCTGCAAACGGGCGATGCGTCCGCGGCGGAGGCGTCCGCCCGCCGAGCACTGGCGATCGAACCGTACGTCGAGCGTTACTTTATGACGCTCGGTCTGGCGTTGATGGAACGGCAGCACGTCGATGATGCGATCGCCGCCATGCGCAAAGCCGTAGAACTCAGACCCGAGAACCCCGACGCGCACGCCTTCCTTGGTACAACGTTGGCGCTTGCCCGACGTTTCGAGCAAGCCGCAGACGCGTTCGCGCATGCCGTCACACTCGACCCATTCGATCTCCAGAACCGCCTCATGCTCGCGCAGGCGCTCGCCGATGCCGGCCGCATCGACGCCGCCATCCGCGAGTTCGAGCACATTCTGGAGATTCAGCCGAATCTGGAAGCGGTTCGGCAACGCCTGAAGACCCTGCGCGCGCAGGATCCGAAGCGCCAACCGCCGCAGAACTAGACGTCCGATACAATCGCCGCACCGCACACCGTCACGCCGCGAATTGGTACCCGGTTCACTGATCCGCTAGAATGCTTCTGTCGGCGAATCGAGTGCGAGCGCGATTTGCCATCTGCGTTGGGATGTGTGACCGGTGGATCTTCGCTTGGGCCATTACTGCGCACAATCCGTGCGTTCAAACGCAATACACGCCACTATGGCGCGACGTCGGCCCACATTGCGCGACGACAGCCGATCACACCCACAGACACGACTGATCACAAACCAGGAAGGATGCCACCCATGACTACGTCTGTGCGAATTGGATGGAACCTCGTCAGTACGACCACGATTGCCGCAGTTCTGTTCACGCTGACACCAGTGGCCTCGGCGGCCGAGATTCCATTCCGCAACGGCCCGCGTGTGTTGCCCGACCAGTCGCCCGGCGACCGTGCAGCGGTACTCGAGGCGGCGACGCGCAACAAGCTCGACACACAACAGCGCGTGGTCGTGCAACTCGGCGCGCCCATCGATGACGCGCAGCGCGGCTCACTCGCTGACGCCGGCATCACGCTCCTGAACTACATCGGCAACCACGCCTATTTCGCGTCGCTAGCTCCCGATCGCCTCGACATCGAGCGCGTGGAGCGCGTGGCCACTTTTGTCGGCGTCCACGCCGTCAATCCGGAATGGAAACTGCATCCCGAATGGTCGCGCGGTGATACGCCGTCCTGGATCGTCGTCGACCGACTCCCCGACGGCACGCCGGTCGTGGCCGCGTATGTCCTGTTCCACCGCGACGTAGACCTGCTGACCGAAGGCATGGACACCGTCGGCCTGCTTGGCGCCGAGGTGGTCGACACGCTCGAGAGCGTCAATGGTCTGGTCGTCCACCTCGACGAGACCCTGATTCCCACGCTCGCCGCTGAAGGCGCTGTGCAGTGGGTCGATATGCCCCTGCCGCGGTTCGGCCCGGTCAACAACAACACCCGCGCACGCACGCAGGCCGAAGATGCCCAGGCCGCCCCCTACAACCTCGATGGCAGCGGCGTGACCGTGCTCGTCTATGATGCCGGCACCGCCCGCTCCACACACGTCGACTTCGAGGGCCGACTGACCACCCACGATTTCTCCGGGCAGCACTACCACGCCACGCACGTCGCCGGAACCATCGGCGGCGCGGGGATCGCGAACGCGCTGTACCGCGGACAGGCCCCCGGCGTTTCGATGGTCTCGTTCGGGTTCGAGTACAGCGGCGGCGGCGTCTTCCTCTATCAGAACCCCGGCGACATCGAAACCGACTACGGCAACGCCATCAACAACCTGGGCGCAGATATCTCGAACAACTCCATCGGTTCCAACATCTCCCAGAACTTCTTCGACTGCAATTACGAAGGCGACTACGGCGCAACCGCTATCATGATCGACACGATCGTACGCGGCGACGGAAGCAATCCGAACTTCACGTCGCCGTTCCGGATCGTCTGGTCCAACGGCAACGAGCGCGGCGACGGGCGCTGTGGGACCACGTACAGTACGGTTCCACCCCCGGCGAACGCCAAGAACCACATCACGGTTGGTGCCCTCGAATGGTCCGATGACAGCGTCAGCTCCTTCACCAGTTGGGGGCCGAGCGACGACGGCCGCATGAAGCCGGATGTCTGTGCCCCGGGTGTCGGCGTAACGTCCTGCGACAGTTCCAGTGATACTGCGTACACAACGCTCTCCGGCACGTCGATGTCCGGCCCCGCAGTTTGCGGAGCGGCCGCGCTGCTGCTCGAGGACTACCGCGCGCAATACGCCACCGAACCTGATTTCCGCAACTCGACGCTCAAGACCTTCTTGGCGCACACCGCGGTCGACCTCGTGAACGCCGGCCCCGATTACCAGACCGGCTATGGCTCCATCCGTATCAGGGACGCCATCGACTTCATGCGCACCGGAAATTTCCTTGAGGATGAGGTAACACAGGGCCAGACCTATGGCGTGCTCGTGTCGGTGCTGCCGGGCACATCCGAGCTGAAGGTCACGATGGCGTGGGACGATTACCCCGGCACGGCTAACTCCAACCCAGTGCTGGTCAACGATCTCGACCTGCGCGTCTTCGACCCCTCGCTGGCACAGCACTTCCCGTGGGCGCTCAACCCGGGTAGCCCCAGCGCAGCCGCGGTACGCACGCAGGCCAACCGCCTCGACAACATCGAGCAGGTGTACGTCGCGAACCCGACACCCGGCATCTGGATCGTCGAGGTGCACGGGTACGACGTGCCCGAAGGTCCGCAGCCGTTCTCGCTGTGCGCCTCGCCGCAACTGATCGCCTGCTCGTCGCAGGGCACGATCAAGCTCGACGCGACGGCGTACGCGTGCGACGGCACCGCGACGCTGATCCTCAATGACTGCGATCTCAACACCGACGATCAGACCATCCAGACGACCAACGTGCTGATCTACTCCGACTCCGAGCCCGCCGGCGAAAGCGTGCTGATGACGGAGAGCGGCGCGGAGACCGCCGAGTTCATCGGCACGATCCAATTGACGACCACCGACACGGTCGGCGAACTCCTCGTCACGCCGGGCGATGTCATCACGGCCCGGTACGTTGATGCGGACGACGGCCAGGGCGGCTCGAACGTCATTGTCGAGTCCATGGCCGACGTCGACTGCACCGGTCCGGTGATCTCCAACGTGCAGATCACGGAGATCGGTGCGGATCGCGCCACGATCACCTTCGATACAGACGAGCCCGCCACAGGAACCGTCAACTACGGATCGTCCTGCGCGGCACTGACGTCTTCTGCGACCGGGGCTGAGGGCCGCACCAGCCACACCGTGGAGTTGACCGCTCTCAGTGCAGATAACATCTACTACCTAGCGATCGACGCCGAGGACGTCCACGGCAACGTCGGCACCGACGACAACGACGGTTCCTGTTACTCCTTCGCCACGTTGCTCGTTGTCTACAGTTTCCCGCTGGCGTCAGATCCCGGCTGGTCGACCGAAGGTGCCTGGGAGTACGGTCAGCCCGGCGGTTTCGGATCGAACAACGGCGATCCGACCTCCGGCCACACGGGCCTCAGCGTCTATGGCTACAACCTGTTGGGCGACTACACCAACGATCTCCCGGCGACTTACCTCACAACGCCGGCACTCGACCTGTCCAGCGCGACCAACACAAAGTTCACCTTCTGGCGCTGGCTGGGTGTTGAGTCCGACTCCGGCTACGATGAGGCAACGATCGAAGTCAGCAACAACGGATCGAGCTGGACGACCATCTGGCGTGCGACGGATACCGGCGCTGAAGTCAGCGATTCGTTCTGGGTCTACCAGGAGTTCGACATCTCGGCCATAGCGGACGGCGAGTCCACCGTATACATCCGTTGGGGCATGGGTCCCACCGACAGCTTTGAGACCTTCCCCGGTTGGAACATCGATGATATCCAAATTCTCGGTAGCGCCGGGCGCATCGGGATGCGCTTCCCGGACGATCTCCCCGAGTACATCCCCGCCGGCGAAGCGACCGACATCACCGTCGAGGTCACACCCGGCGACGAGCAGTACGTCGTCAACTCCGGCCACCTGCACTATCGCTACTACGGCGGCTCGTTCCAGACATTGCCGTTCGCTCCGCTCGGCGGCAACCTCTTCCAGGTCACGCTGCCACCGACAAACTGTGACGCGACGCCCGAGTTCTACTTCTCGGTCGAAGGTACGGTCAGCGACACAGTGCTCAAGCCACCGACCGCACCGAGCGTCGTATACACGGCACAGGTCGGTAGCGTTACGACGCTACTCCACGATAACTTCGAGAGCGACTTCGGCTGGCAGGCCGCCAATCTCGGGGCCACCACCGGCGATTGGCAGCGCGGCGTCCCCGTCAACAACCCCGACTGGGATTACGACCCCATTTCCGATGCCGACGGCAGCGGACAGTGCTACCTCACACAGAACACGGACAACCCATACAATTCCGATGTCGACGACGGCGCGGTCCAATTGACGTCGCCCAGAATCGACATGGCCGAAGGCGAAATTACGATTGAGTACGAGTACTACGCGTATCTGACTGAGCCGGGCACCGACATGCTGCTGGTCGAGATCAGCAGCAACGGCACGGCCGGCCCCTGGACCGAAATCGCCCGTCATGACACCAGCGGTGGACTCTTCTGGCGACCGCACGTCATCACGCACAATGACCTCGTCGCGGCCAGTGTTGCGCTCACTGACAATATGATGCTGCGGTTCACGGCCAACGATGCCGACCCGCAGAGCATCAACGAGTCCGGGCTCGACGCATTCCGCGTGATCGCCTTTACGTGCTCCGGATTTGCCGACTGCAACAGCAACGGTACACCGGACGATCAGGACATCGCCGCCGGCACCAGCACGGACGTCAACGGCACCGGGATCCCGGACGAGTGTGAGACGGTTGGCGACCTCAACTGTGACGGCGTAACGGATTTCGGCGACATTAACGCATTCGTGCTGGCACTACTGGACGAAGCGGAATACGCCATCACGTATCCCGATTGCGACCGCATTCGAGGCGATTGCAATGGCAACGGGTCGGTCGGCTTCGAGGACATCAACCCGTTTGTGGAGCTGATGCTCTACGGATCGAGCACGCAATAAGGGACACCCGGGTAGAGGACGGGCCGCGACCGCCGGCCCGTTCTTGTTGGCCGGCAGATCGCCTGCGTATTGCCGCGGGTCAGCGCCCCTTGCCTACCGAGGCACTGCGCGATTCGGGCCTGCCTCGGTATAATCCGGCTTTGCGATGGTCAGATTCACCTGATACGGTGCGCCGGAACGGAGGAGAAAGCATGATTGTTGGGGACACTTCGCTCGCCCGCCGGGTAGTTGTTACCGCTGCCCTGCTCGCGCTGACACAGACCGCGACCGCCGACGGCCTCCGCATCGCGACCTGGAACATCACGAACTACTACGGCGGGCGTATCAGCGACATCCAGACCGCCGTCTACGGCGAGTTTGAAGGCCGCTCCTTCGCACCGGACATCATCATCGCGCAGGAGATCATGGATCTCACCGCTGCCCAGGAGATGCGCGACGCCCTCAACACCGCCACGGACAGCCCCGGCGATTGGGCGCTGCAGTTCGTCGCGGGCGACGTTGGTTACGAGGGCACGACATTGTTCTATCGCACCGGCACGTGCATCTATCGCGGCCGCCTCGTCATCGGCGGCAGCGGAACACCGGTGCCGCCGCGCAATCCTGTCCGCTTCACGCTGTGGTTGCAGGGCTACGACTTCGAGACGGCGGTGCTCGCCTGCTACGCGAGCCACATGAAGGCCGGCAGCACATCGACCGACCAGGCCGAGCGACTGACCGAGGCCCGTTGGATTCGCGATGATGCACAGACGCTTGCCGATCACTACCACTTCGTCCTCGGCGCTGACCTCAACATCCAGAGTTCGAGCGAAGCCGCCTACCAGGAGCTCATTGAAAGCCAGCCCAACAACGACGGGCGTTTCTTCGACCCCATCAGCACGCCTGGCTCCTGGAACAACAACTGCTCCTATCGATTCGTCCACACCCAGGACCCGATCGGCGCCGGCGGGATGGACGACCGCTACGATCAGCTCCTCGTCTCCGACAATCTCATCGACGACAGTGGCTTCGAATACGCTGGCGATGCGACCCAGCCTTACAGCACGACGACGTGGAATGACCCGTTCCACAGCTACCGCGCTTGGGGCAACGACGGCACGAGCTGCAACACCTCGCTGCGCACGACGGGCAACACCATGGTTGGTGCGACCATTGCCCAGGCTTTGCGCAACGTCGCCACCACTGGCGGCCACCTGCCCGTGTTCCTCGACCTGCTGGTTCCGCCCAAGATCGATTCGGATGCCCTGCTGCTCTTCGGCGCCGTCCCGCAGGACACCGTCGCAGAATCACCACTCAGCGTGTGGAACCCGGGTGACACCGCCCTCTGGGGCCCCGACGGCATAGCCGACCTCGACTACACCTTGGCGCCCAGCGCTGGCGTCACCGCACCCACCGGCACGTTCTCGCACGCCGTGGGCGATGCCGCCAACGTGCACCAGATCGGCATAGACACGTCGACGCTCGGCACGTTCTTCGGCTGGGTCACGATCGACTCGGATTCACCCGAGGAACCGGTCCGAACGGTCTACATCGATGGTACCGTCCGACCCCGCGGCGACATGGATTGCAACGGCAGCGTCGGTTTCGAGGACATCAATCCGTTCGTGACCGCGCTGGTCGACGGCCAGATCGCGTACGACGCCCAGCAGCCCGGCTGCAACTACTACCTGGGTGACATGACCGGCGACACGCCGCCCAGCGTCGGCTTCGAGGACATAAACCCGTTCGTGGACGCGCTGCTGAATTGACGTCGTACCAGTGAATCTGTAACGGCCGGCGCCCCGGTCGCATATCCGGGCGGGACGTCTACACCACCCTTATTGTGTTCTGGATCCCCTACCGCTGGCTGATCGCGGAATTCGTGCTGACTACAGCTTACCGGCCGCCGACAGGCGCTTGGCCAAGCCGACAAGATGCACCGAACCGCAAATGCAGATCAGGTCTTCGCGGGTAACGCAATTGCACGCGATCTCGTAAGCATCCGGCAGCCTTTCGGCGACCTGCGCCATCTTCGCGCTCTTCTCCGCGAAGCGCGCGTGCAGCTCGTGCGGATCGACCGATCGGGGCGTGCCGGTGGTTGTGAAAATCACCTTGTCAGCGCCAAGCTGGAGCTGCTCCAACATACCGTCGACGTCCTTGTCCGCCGAGCAGCCGAAGATCACGACCATTGAGTCATACGACACGTTCTGCCCGATCGCCCGCATCAGGGCAAGAATGCTGGCGGCGTTGTGGGCGGCGTCGACCACCGTCCGGGGAACGTCGCGAATCAGCTCCAGCCGACCCTGCACACGGACTTTCGACAACCCGTCGATGGCAGCCTGTTCCGGGATATCGATCTTGGTTTCACGCAGCGCGTCGACGATGCCCAGGGCTACGCCGCAGTTGTGGGCCTGATGCTCGCCCAGCAGCGGCACCTGGAGATGGTCAAACCGCGTCGTCGGGGTCGAGATGCACACCCGCGTGTGCGGGCCGGTGGCCCGCGACGACTCGAAGCGATAGCTGAACTCAATATCATCCCCCACGGTCCGGAGCGGGCAGCCGACTTTCTCCGCCATCTTCTGGAGCACTTTGCGGACATTCGCCGGTTGCGGCGAACTGATGACCGGCACGCCCGGCTTGAAGATCCCCGCTTTTTCTTCCGCGATCCGCTCTAGCGTGTTGCCGAGCTGAGCGACATGGTCGTAGCTGATGCTCGTAATCCCGCACACGAGCGGCTTGATCACGTTCGTCGAGTCCAGGCGTCCACCCAGGCCGGTCTCCAGCACGGCGTAGTCAACCTTTGAGTTGACGAAGTGCAGCATGGCCGCTGCGGTCATAATCTCGAAAAACGTGGGGTTGTCCTTCTCGAGTTTCTTGATGACCGGGGTGATCTTGGCGATCAGCTTTGTGAACTCCCGCTCGGAGATATCCTCGCTATTGATCGCGATGCGTTCACGGATGTTGATGAAGTGCGGCGAGGTATACAGACCGGTCCGATAACCGGCGTTTTCCAGCATCGCCGCCACCATGTGGCACGTCGAGCCCTTGCCCTTGGTCCCGGCGATATGGACAGCTTTGAGCTGCTTATGGGGGTTGCCGATCGCGGACAAAATCCGTAACATCCGCGAAAGATTGAAGTTAGTGTGATTATACCCCACCCGGACCATCTTCTCGTAATCGGTCTGGCTGTTCAGGAACTCGAGCGCAGCACGGTACGTCCGGATCGTCGTGGTCTTCTTCGTCGTCCGGGAGGCTCGAGCTTTCGGTCGGGTGCTGGCGACACGCTTCGCACGAGCAGGTCGCTTGCTAACTGTTCGTGTCATGGGGCGTTATACTAATCAGAAGTTCGCGTTTCGTCAACCAAACGAGCCCCCGAGGGGCTAGGCGCCTGGAAGGCAGCTTCGACTGCAACCAGCTCTCTCATAGATGGTTACGCACGTTCGCGCCGCTCACCGGCCGCCCATCGCTAAACGCCAAGCGCCGCCCATCTGCATGATAATACGTCGCGTAATCGCAACGGGTGCGAAACGAGGTGCTTTTTGGAACACGGATTGCGGCAAACGCGGGTCGATCTCGCCCGCCGTTCGTATACCATCGCGATCGGCACCAACGCCCGCTCAGAGCTCACGTCGTGGCTCGGCACCGGCAACAGCAATCGCCAGATCATTATCATTGCGGACGCTGCCGTTGCGGAACTGCACCTGAAAGCACTGGAATCCGCTATTGATAGCGATACGGTCCTAATCAGCTTTCCACCGGGCGAGGCCAGCAAGACGCTCGCGACCGCCGAGCACGCCTACACCCAGCTTGCCGCTATGCACGCGGACCGCGACGCGCTGATTGTCACCCTGGGTGGGGGCGTCGCCGGCGATCTCGGCGGTTTCATCGCCGCCACCTGGCTCCGCGGCGTCGAGTTCGTGCAGGTCGCAACCACTCTCCTCGCAGCCATGGATGCTTCCGTCGGCGGCAAGACTGGCGTGAACCTACCCGCGGGCAAGAACCTCGTTGGTGCTTTCCACCAACCTCGCCTGGTGGTCGTCGATACCGACTTCCTCGCCACGCTGCCTGAACGCGAGTATCTGGGTGGCCTCGCCGAGAGCGTCAAACACGCGCTTATCCGCGATCGCGACTTCCTCGACTGGCACGAACGGCACGTTGACGAAATCCTCGCCCGCGAGCCTGAGACCGTCGCGGAGCTCATCGAACGCAACTGTGCGATCAAGGCCGCGATCGTCTCGCAGGACGAACGCGAGGTAAACCTCCGAGCCATCCTCAACTTCGGCCACACCATCGGACACGCGCTCGAGCACGCGCTCGATTACGAGCTACGCCACGGTGAGTGCGTGTCGCTCGGCATGGTCGCGGAGAACCAGATTACGCGGGAACGTGGATGGCTGACCGACGAGGACGTGGGCCGTGTCACCAATCTGCTGACACAACTAGGCTTGCCGACCCGCGCCCCGCGACGGCTCAACCCGACGGAGCTGCTGTCGATCACCCGCGTCGACAAGAAGGCCCGCCAAGGCGCGGTGAACTACGTGCTGCTGAACGGTTTTGCGAATCCCGCCCGCGTTTCCGACGTGTCCGACGCGGAATTCGCCGCCGCCATCGACACTATCCAGCCGGCGTAATCCGCCGCACGTTGTTCGCACGCCACGCGCCTCGTAGAATCACGCCGTCCATGAACGATTCCGGCGCGACTGCACTTCCGACCGACACACCCGCACCGCCCATCGCGACGCGCGCCGTCCGTACCCTGGCACTACTCGGAGTCGGCGGGCTACTCCTGTGGCTCGGCTCCGTCAGCGCGCAGCGCATCGACGGGCAACACCCCGACTTCGAGTACTTCTACAAGGCCGGCGCATGGCTGGCGGAGCACGGCACGCTCGACCCAGGCTACGACGTCGTTGACGGCGAAATCACACCGCGCGGTCGCCTCGATTGGTATCTGCCATTCGTCTCGCGACTGATGACGTTGCCCGGCAGCCTACCGTTCCATGTCGCCGGGTATCTGTGGCTGACGATCAACCTGGTCGCACTGCTGGCGGTCCTGGTGATGCTCGGACGCTACGTCAGCGGCCTTCCGCCACAGGACTGGCCCGTAACCCAACTCCTGCCGGTCATTCTGATGGGGGCCTACTGGCTCTGGGAGTTTCGCCTCAACCAGATCAACGTACTGACGCTGCTGCTGATCGTCGGCAGTTTCGTCTGCTGGCTGCGCGGGCGCCCCGGCACAGCTGGCTTCTGGCTTGGGCTCGCGGTGCTACTGAAACTCACACCCGCGCTGCTGGTGATCTGGTTCGCGCTGAAGCGCCAGTTCCGCACCGTCGGGATCGCGTTGCTGACAATTGTGCTCGCGGGCCCGGTAGCTGACATCGCTGCCCTCGGTCCGGACCTAGCGATCTCCGCCAATCGCACCTGGCTGTCGAACGCGACGACCAGTGGCTCACACCGCGGACTGATTCTGTCCCAGCGGGAGATGGACTGGCGCAATCAGGGCCTCGGGGCCGTCCTGAGCCGCTGGCTGCATCCCACCAACTACAACACGCGCTTTTCAAACGACCCCCGGCATCGGGCCGCATATGACCAACCCGAGGATCGTCATCTCAATGTGGCGGAGCTCTCACGCCCGGCAGTCGCGCGCCTAACGATGATTGCGGTCGGCATCTCAGTGCTGCTGCTGTTCTGGATCGCGCGTCGCCCTGCGTCCCAGCTAACCGTCTGGGAAATCCGTCTGGAATGGACGCTCTTCGTACTGGCGATGCTCTGGTTGATGCCGGTGATGCGTCGCTACCACATGGTGTGGGCGCTGCCGGCGCTTTCCGTTCTCGCGACCGCTGTGCACTACACCCCGCGCCGCAGAACGTGGCGAGTACTGGCATTGGCCTGCATCAGCCTGGCGGCGGCGGCACAGTTCAGCATGTGGTCAATGCGCGCCGAGGCGATGGGGCTGCTCCTTGCGTCAGTACTGGTGCTTGCCCTACCGGTTTTCACGCTGCTGTTGACCCTGCGCCGCGACCGTAACGCCTGGCCGCTACCGTATTACGCGCGCGAACACCCCGCTCCCGCTGAGGCCAATGACTGAGCACGCGAAGAAGCACTGGTGGCTCCGGTGGGCGCTGCTTGCGCTCCTGATCGCTCTTGGCGCGCTGTCATTCGACCGCGCACGCCGCGGCCGCTACGACTTCCACCATTTCTACCTCGACGCGCGCTATGTCTGGGAGCACGGCGCGCTCAACGACGACTTCGACAACGCTGACCCTGATGCGCGGCGCCAGTTGCCCTTCTATCTACCGACCGTCTCGTTGCTGCTCGCGCCGTTGACTGCGTTCGGCCGTACGCCCGCCGCACTGGTCTGGACCGTTGGACAAATGCTGGCTTTGCTCTACAGCATCACCGTATTGCGGCGATGGTGTGCCCCCGAGCGTGCCGGCCCAATCATCATCACGCTAGCGTTCGCGATCCCCGCATTCATAGAAGCCGCGCGCTTCAACCAAGTCAGCTACTTCGTCCTGGCACTCGTGCTCACGGGACTGGATGCGCTCGATCACAAACACCCCTGGCGCGGCGGCGCTCTACTGGGTGCCGCGGCGGTCCTCAAGCTCTTGCCCGCGATCTTCCTACCGTGGTTGCTACTCAAACGCCAGTGGACTGCGGCCGTTGCGGGCGTCGTTGCGGGCGCATTGCTGACCATCATTCCGCCGACACTGGTTTTCGGCCCGAAGAACGCCGCCACATACCACCACGAATGGTGGCAGCACAACGTACGAGGTGAGGCGGCGGGCGGAATGCTCAATCCCGAACTGCCGGAGCATTTTATCGACCGACGCAACCAGTCCATCACGCAAGTGCTCGCACGCTGGACGTGGCCGCAGCACCCCTACCAGGTACCGTGGCAACCCTTCGAGCTGTCAGCAGCTACTTGCCGCCACACTGCGCAGGGCTTCGGTCTGTTGCTCGGAGTCGTCTTTCTCGCTGCGTTGCACCGGCCGTGGAACCGACTGACTGTCGATCAGCGCCACGCCGAAGCCGCCGCCGTTGCGGTCGGAATGCTCGTGTTCTCCCCGCTTCTGCGGCAGTATTACCTCGTCTGGGTGCTGCCCGCGCTGATTCTCTTTGCCACATCCGCGACTACACATCAACGCATGAGACTGCGAATGACCGGCCGCATCGGCCTCGCAGTCTGGACCATCGGCATGATCGCCTGGATCTGGCCGATCACGCGCGTGATGGGCGCGCATCTGGTGATGTTGATCGCGCTCGGCGTACTGTTGCTCCGGCTCGCGTATAGGAAAACAGAGTCGCCCCTCGACACGCACGAAACTACGCGCGACGCGCCAACGTAAACAGCGTGATCTCCGGCCGGCAGTTGAACCGCACCGGCTCCAGAAAACCGATTCCGCGATTCACATACAACCGCTGGTCGCCAACCTGGATCAGACCCGCGTCATAACGTCGATCGCGGACCGGCAGTATGAGGGGACCGAAGAAAGGTACGCGTACCTGCCCGCCATGCGTGTGGCCACATAGTACCCAGTGCGTCGGCCGCTCGCGAAGCAGTTCGATCGTGTCTGGGTTATGCGCGAGCGTGACGGTCGGAAGGCGCTCATCGCAACCGGCGAACGCCCGTTCGACGTCGCACAACCCGCTCCACAGATCATCCACACCGACAAGCTGGAAGCGACCCGCGCCGCGCGCGACGACTGCCCGTTCGTTTCGCAGCACCACGATGCCAGTCTCTGCTAGGACTTCGTGCACGCGATCCGCCAGCCCCGGCCCCACTTTGCGCCGCTGTGGGCTGTACGAGCCGCAATCGTGGTTTCCCAGAACAGCGTACACTCCCAACGGTGCTTCCAGGATCGCGAGCAGTGCTGCCAGGTCTTCTCGGAAGCGGAGGCTGCCGGCGGTTACGTAGTCGCCGGTCAACAGGATCAGATCGGGCCGGAGCGACATTGCCGCGTGCATTTGACGGCGTAGATACTCGGCTGGAACGTCGCGCCCGACGTGCAGATCTGAAAGCTGTACGGCCGAGCAGCCGACCAAATCATCGTGCAGCCCTGGCAGATCCAGCGTTAGCCGCTCAATCGCCGGCCAAAACGGCTCGAAAAACCGCGCGTACGCCGCACCGGCACTACCACCGATAAACAGCCCGCTCCCGGCGATCAGCAGGCGCCGACGCGTGAACCGCGGCTCGCGCAGCGGAGAATCGTTCGATTTGTCGGGGGCTTCCGGCGGCACACGGCCTCCATCGGTCGTTCCTTGATGGTACGTGTGCGGCCGCGGCAGGTGCGGCTGGCGTCAGATCTTGCGGAAAACCAGGCTGGTGTTGTGGCCGCCGAAACCGAACGAATTGGACATGCTGACGTTGACCTGCGCATCGCGTGCAACGTTCGGCACGTAATCGAGGTCGCACTCAGGGTCCGGATTCACCAGATTGATGGTCGGTGGAATGGTCTGGTGCTGCATCGCCATGATGCACGCGATCGCCTCGACGCCTCCGCTGGCACCCAGCAAGTGACCGATCGAACTCTTCGTGCTGCTGACCGCCAATTTCTTTGCGTGGGCACCCCAGACGGATTTGATCGCCCGTGTCTCAGCGATGTCGCCGAGCGTCGTGCTGGTACCGTGGGCGTTTACGTAGTCGACGTCCTCGGGGTTAATGCCCGCGGATTGGAGCGCGTGCCTCATGCACCGCGCTGCACCGCGCCCCTCCGGCTCCGGCTGGACAATATCCGACGCGTCCGTCGAGGCGCCGGTGCCGAGGACCTCACACAGGATGTGCGCGCCGCGCTTTCGGGCGTGCTCGTATTCTTCGAACAGCAGCAGACCCGCCCCCTCCGCCAAAACAAAGCCGTCTCGATCTCGATCGAACGGCCGCGATGCCGCCTCTGGGTCGTCATTCTGTGTGCTGAGGGCCTTCATCGCCGCGAACGCCGCGATCCCGAGCGGTGTCAGCGCCGCTTCCGTACCGCCGGTCAGAACCAGATCCGCATCGCCCCGCCGAATCGTGTGGCACGCCTCGATCATCGCGCTGCCGGCCGACGCGCACGCAGACGAAATCGACGCTGACGGTCCCTCGAAATGCGTCGCGATTGCGAGGTGCCCGCAGCCAGCGTTTGCCATCAGCTTTGGAATCGTGAATGCGGAGACCTTGCCGGGCCCTTTCTGGATCAGGCGGATGTGCTGATCCTCGATCTCCTGCAATCCACCGATCCCCGTGCCCAGCAGAATGCCGGCCCGGTCGCGCTCAAACTTGCCGTCGTCCAGCCCGGCGTTGTGGACCGTACGGAGCCCGGCGACGTACGCAAACTGCGCAAAGCGATCCATCCGCTTCGCGGCGCGTGGATCAATGAACTCGGAAGGATCAAAGTCGTCGCACGCGCCCCCGATGCGCGAATCGAACGCGGACAGGTCAAAGCGGGTGATCTGCCGGATCCCGGAACGACCGGACACCAGCCCATCCCAGTAGGCCTCGTACCCGTTCCCGACAGCCGTAATGGCATCAATCCCGGTGACGACGACGCGACGGTCCGTCACAGCAGCACTCCCGAACAGTGAGGGCAGGAATCAGGCGCTGGCGCTGTTGGCCTGCTTGAGAATGTAGTCAATCGCCATCCCGACCGTCTGGATCTTCTCGGCCTCTTCGTCGGGAATGCTCATCTCGAACTCGTCCTCGAATTCCATCACGAGTTCGACGGTGTCCAACGAGTCCGCATTCAGGTCGTTCACAAACGACGTCTCACGCGTGATTTCCGACTCGGCGACGCCCATCTGCTCGGCGACGATCTTCTTGACTTTCGCTTCAATCTCTGACGCATCTGCCACGAGTGTTACCTCCAACGGCCCCAGGCCCGGCCCAGGAAGGCGTGGCCCGTCGCTACCCTGAGTTCGCCCGGCTCCATCGTCTCCGTGCGGAACCGGTACTCACCTGAACATGTCTGTCATCAAACGCCCGCGCCGGTCTGTCGAGGCGGGCTTTACGTCGACCGGGGGCGCTGTGCCCCGGCACGAGCGTGCGAAGTGTACGGCACCGTTTGCTGGTTGCCAAGGCGCCCAGGGGCGTTTCAAGCGGGCCTTTTGCCGCCCACTGGCGGCGGTCTGTCCGCCGGTCGCGGCGATCTGGGAGCGGTTGCGATCAAGTGTCACTCCGCTTTGGGCGTGTTCCCGCGCGTAGCCCGAGAATCCGCACAGGTACCTTGCGCGGCCGCGCGGGCAACAACTCCTCAAACAGCGTCGGGGCCGGGTCACGCGGCGCCCCCGCCACGAACGCCTCCACGTCCTGAAAATCCCACGCCTCCCGCGGCACTCGACGGCCGCTACGGTCCACGACCCGACAGCCGTGGTGATCAACCAGCGCCCGTACGGCGAACCGGTCGCACATCGCCTCCTTGCGGCGTGGGTTGCGGCCCGCTTCGAAAACCAGAAAGTGATACAGCTCGTGCAGGTAGACGAACAACGCCAATTCGTACCGCGTCTTCACAACCAGCCGATAGGTCTCACGCCACCAATGCGTCCTGTTCGACTTCGAGCGGGCGATGTGCGTTCCCAACCGGTACGGATAGGTAACGTGCCGCCCGAGATTCACCAGGATGCGCGCCTCGGTGTAATAACACGTACCAGAAAAATCCGCGCCGCGGCTGTAGCGTACGCGCACCACCAGCTTGTCGTGCCGGTACGGTCGCGTGTGCTGCACGTACAGGCGGTGCAGCGTTTGCGCGTCGAGTTCCGTCGAATTTCGAAAGTCCATGCGGGCATCCTGCCTCGTGACTCCCGCGCATCAGAATGGCAATCGCGGCGGATTGCAACACATGCTGAGGACAGGCTCTCTTGTGTAACCCGCCTCCATGCGTCGTAAGATAACGCTGGACCTTCGTATGCCTGCGCGACGGGCAGATCTGCTCCGCATCATTGCGTGCGGTCCAGCTACCGACGAAACCGGACGCCCGCCCGTGTGTGCACACTGATTCTCCCGCTACGACGAGCTGCTCCCGCCAAACTTGCATCCGCATGCTTCGCACTTACAGCGAATCCAGTCGCAGTGAACGCAAACCTCGAAGTCGATCGTGTTAAGGTCCCGTTTGCAGACGTAACAATGGGTTTGCCGACTGCGCGAACGAAACTGCTCATATGCTTCGCAGGCAGTACGTGCATCTCCTTCGCTCGCGTGGAGCAGTTTGCGAACGAACTCTTTTTGAAATCTCGCCATGCGCTTCTCAGCGACAACGAAGAGCCGGACCAGGTCGGCAGGCACATTGGCTTGCACCCGTTCATCAAGAATGACCAGACCCTTCGTCGGATGAGTCCACGTGTGCAAGTGCGTTTGACGCAGTCGATTCGCGGCTCGATCGGGCATCACTATGTCCCCTGTTCGGTAGGCGCTACGTTCCGCCAACATATCTGTTTGATGAAATTGAGTCATATTGGAGGCTCAGGGCACGCGTTCGGCGCCAAGCTGCCAAAGTGCCGCTACCGGCATTGCGAACAGGTCGCGGCCGAGCGGAAGAAACTCATCGCCGCCGTAGAGGACAATGCCCCGATGGAATCGATCACCGGCTGCCTCGGCCAAGACGCGCATTCCTTTCGTATCTTCAGTGTTCAACGTCCGCGCCGCCTTCACTTCGATGCCGACGATCTTCCTTCCGCCAGGGCTCTCCAACAGCACGTCAACCTCATGCCCGCGGTGGTCGCGAAAGTGCCAGACGGTTGGCTGCGTCTTGCTCCACGCAACCTGCTTGACCAGCTCGAGGGCCACGAAATTCTCCAGCAGCGTGCCGGTGCGTTTGCGATCGGAGGCCATACCTTCCGCGGTCGCATCCAACACATGCGCCAGCAATCCCGTATCGGTGAAGTAGAGCTTCTCGCTCTTAACGACGCGCTTAATGCGATTCGTGAACCACGGCTGCACCGCATGGACGATAAACGTCGCGCGCAGCAACGCCAGGTAGCGCTTGGTTGTAACCTGATTCAACCCCACGTCGCGGCCCAGTTCGGCGTAGTTCAACAGCACACCACTACGGCCGGCCACCGCCGCCATCAACTGTGGCAGTTCGCCCAGCCGTTCGATGTTCGACAGCTCACGCACGTCGCGCATCTGCACGCCGCTCAGGTACGCCTCGAACCACTTGCGGCGTCGGTCCTCCTCCGCGCGCTGCACTGCCTCCGGATAACCGCCGGCGACTATCCGCTGCGCCAGCCCGCCGACACACTTGGCAGGCGCGCGGTCCGAACCCCCGTCGGGCGGCCTGGGCGGGTCCTGGGCGAAAACAGCGTCGACGAAACCCTCGCGCACGCCGGCGATCTCGCCCTGTGACAGCGGCCGTAGTGTCAGCACCTCCATTCGACCGACCAGAGCGTCAGCCAGCCGGGGAATCTGCATCACGTGTGCGGATCCAGTCAGCAGGAAACGCCCCGGATGACGATTGCGATCAACGTCCGCCTTAATCGGCAGCACCAGTTCGGGCGCTCGCTGCACTTCGTCGATGATCACCGGGCCGTCGAAGCCAGCCAGAAACCCGACGGGGTCTTTCTTGGCGGCGCCTAGCGCGGTGGCGTTGTCGAACGTGATATACGTAGCCGGGTGGCCTAGCTCGACCAAGTGCCGCGCCAGTGTGCTTTTGCCCGTTTGCCGCGCGCCGTGCAAGACGACCACTGGGGTGTCCTGAAGGGCGGCGTGCAACCCTGTGGTGATGTGTCGTGCATACATGCTGCTTCCTGCTCGTATTTCCTGCAGAAATATTATCGGAAGATATTGGAAAATCCAATATTATCTGTTAGTTTTTCCAACACAAGCAGGACGCTGACCTAAGGCGGTCTGATCGCGAACGCAAGCGGCACGCCGGCCCAGTAAGATGCCGAACGCACGACTCCATTCGTAACCACAAACGGTCGGCACCGCCGGTCCAGCACACCAGCCGACGGAGCGCGTAAATGCAACAGGTGCAACATGGGCCCCCTCGAAACGCGCGGCTGAGCGCGCTCACAACCATCGTTCTGACGCTCCTCGTACCACTGAGCGCTTGCGTTACCCCATCACCGCGCGCCGAGGACGGCGCTCGGAAGAAGCGCCTAACGTACGACGATGTTTACGGCCCCGGCGCGGTCAATTTCAGCGGCGAGTACGCCCGCGGGTTGCGATGGACGGACTACAGCCGCTTGGCCCGACGCGATGGAACTGAGGATCCCGTTACCGGGGAAGACGCCGGACCGGCGGACAACAACGATGCGCTGATCGCCGCGCTGGTCGACGAAGCCGATATACCGGACTTCGCGGCGCGACGCGTTGCGCGGCGCCCGCTTGCACGCAGCGAAGATAGTGACGTTGTCCTGCTCGAGCACGATAACACGCTGTACGCCTGGAATCGCGTACCGCAGACCCTGGTACAGGCAGCGGACGCGGATGAAACACGCGAGGAGATCACACTCAGCCCTGACGGCGCCACGATCGCCTTCGTGCGCGCAAACGACATCTTCACGATCGACATCGCGACCGGCGAAGAGATCCGCTGCACGCACGACGGCAGCCCAACACTGCTCAACGGCAAGCTCGACTGGGTATACCAGGAGGAGCTCTACGGCCGCGGACGCTGGCGCGCGTACTGGTGGTCGCCGGACGGCACGCACATTGCATACTTGCAGCTCGATCAGACTGGCGTCAATGAACACACGCTGGTCGATCACACCGAGACGCACCCCCGCGTCGAGACGATGTTCTACCCCAAGGCCGGCGACACCAATCCCGCCGTGCGCCTGGGTGTCGTCCCGACAGCGGGCGGCGAAACAGACTGGATCGACCTGTCACGCTACGTCGAATCCGAGCCGCTCATTGTCGGCTTACAATGGTCACCTGACGGACGACTCTGGTACTGCGTGCAGGATCGCGAGGTAACCTGGCTGGACTTGAATGTCGTCTCGCCGGGCGACAGCGCGCCGCGAACCGTCTTTCGCGAGCAGACCGGGGCGTGGGTCACGCACCACGGGATGCCGCACTGGCTCGACGACGGTTCATTCCTCTGGCGCAGCTCACGCGACGGCTGGCCGCACTTGTACCGCTACGACGAACAGGGCAACCTGCTGAATCGCCTGACCATGGGCGAATGGGAAGTCCGCCGCCTGCACGGCGTCGACGAAACAGCCGGCTGGGTCTACTTCGACGGCACGCGCGATAGCCCCATCGAATCAAATGCCTATCGCGTACCACTTGCCGGTGGAGCGATCGAGCGTCTGACCGAACCCGGCTTCTGGCATCGCGTCCAGTTCGACCCGAACTGGCAGTACTTCATCGACACGTTCAGCGCCATTGACGTCCCGCCGCGCGTCTGCCTGCGACAGGTTGACGGCACGCTCGTCCGTACGATCAGCGCGAACGACGCCACTGCAATGGACGAATACGTCCTCAGCGAACCTGAAGTGCTGCGCATCCCAACCCCCCGCGGCCACCAGCTCAACGGCGTGCTGGTCGCACCACCCGCGATGCAACGGAACGCGGTGTACCCGGTCATCGTCTTCACCTACGCCGGTCCGCACAGTCCGACGGTACGCAACCACTGGCAGGGCCGTAGCTACGCGCAGAAACAGTACCTCGCCCAGCAGGGCTACCTCGTGTGGACCTGTGACCCCTATTCGGCCAGCGGCGAAGGCCAGATCAGCGCGTGGCACGCTTACCAGCGGCTGGGTGTCACCGAACTCGAAGATCTCGAGGACAGCGTCCGCTGGCTCGCCGAGCACCGCCAGGCCGATCTGGATCGCGTCGGCATCGTCGGCTCCAGCTACGGTGGCTACATCGCCGCGTACGCCCTGACCCACGGCGACGTGTTCGACGCGGGCATCATGGAATCCGGCCTGGCGGATTGGCGCAACTACGACTCGATCTACACCGAGCGCTACATGCGCACACCAGCCAACAATCCGGACGGATATCAGCAATCATCCGTGCTGGAAGCGGCGCACAACCTGCACGGGCACCTGCTGATCGGCCACGGCGCGCTGGACGACAACGTCCACGTGCAGAACGCACTGCAACTCGCGCAGAAGCTCCAGGAAGCCGGCAAGTCGTTCGAGCTGATGATCTACCCCGAAGCCGGCCACGGTCTGTGGGGCGAGCATTGGCGCAAATTGCAGTACAACTTCTGGCGTCGCAATCTCAAGCCGGGCCCGGTCCGTCGTCCAGCGCCTTGACCGTCGCCGCGATAACCAGCGGCACCAGTTCATCCCACGCACCCTGCGGCCGGGCCCCCGATGCCCGTGCATGGCCGCCGCCGCCGAACTGCCGCGCAATCGCAGACACGTCGAGCCAGCGTTTGCTGCGGAAGTTCACGCGCACGACGTCGTCGGGATCTTCCGTGAACAGCACGGTCGCTTCCGTTGTGGCCAGCCGCGTCGCTTCGTTGATCAGATCCTCGGTCATGCCGCGATCGGCACCGGCAGCCGCGAAATCTGTCTGGCGAAGATACAGCACCGCCAAGCGCTTCTCCGCGTGCAACTCGAGCGAGCTCAACATGCGGGAGATCAGCCGCAACCGCTCCGGCGGATCCTGCTGGTACACGGCACGATAAATATCCTGCGACGCCGCACCCGCCTCCAGCAACGTCGCCGCCATTCGCAGCAGTCGCGCATCAGTGTTTGGAAAGCGAAACCACCCCGTGTCGGTCGTCAGGCCGACGTATAGCGCCGTCGCGATGGGCTCAGTGAACGCCAGTTCGTTCGCCTGCATCCACTCCGCGACGAGCAGGCACGCCGCCCCGGCCGTCGAATCGATCAGCCGGAGATCACTGCCACGTTCGCCAATCGGATCATTCGTCGAATGGTGGTCGATGATCAGCGTGGGCGGCGGATCATCCAATAGCGCGGCGATCGGCTCGAGCTGCGCCACTGCACACGTGTCGAGCAGAACGAGTGCGTCTGCATCTTTCCGCAGGCGCTCCTCGTCCACAGCCCAGCGGCACCAGTCCACAACATCTGCGAGCAATGAATACCGGTTCGGCAGCGGCTCGAATACCACCGGCAGCGGATGTTTACCTGCTTCGACCAGCGCCAGCGCCATCCCCGCGATCGCGCCCAGTGCGTCGCCGTCCGGCCGGTGATGCGACATCACCAGCGGCCGCTTGTACGGTTTCAGCCAATCCGCCGCGTTGAGGTAATCCGCCGTGCCGACCATGATGCACCGATTGTAAGCGCCGGCCCAAACGAACGGCAGGCGTGCGGAGTACTAATGGCGATTTTGCGACAACTGCTGGAACCCGAGACGTACCGGCCCTGCGATTGGGACCTGGGCCGCGACCACGCCGGCCGCGCCCGCTGGTGCGAACTGTTTCGCTGGCACCTCGACGCGACGCTGCTGCCGTTGATGCGTGCCGAGTATCCCGATGCCACCGAGCAGACTCTGGCGGAGTTTCGCGCCGAGTACCGCGCGCTGTACGACGACGTTGAGGCGCGTCCGGATACGTACGCACCGCTGGACATACTCCGGCTGACAAGTCTCCGCCGCGGTCCGCACAGCAAGTACAACTTCCCCGATCCGTTCCACGCGCTCAAATCCCGCGAGAACGCCACCGCCCTCGAACTCCTGCCCGGCGTTCTGGCCGAGCTCGACGGAGCGGACGAGCATCAGCGCCGCGAACTGCTGGTTGCGGGCCTGATGGCGGGGAACATCTTCGACCTCGGCTCCAAGGCCACGATCGAGCTTCACGCTGACGGCAACACCTCATTCCGCGCGACACGCGACACGCAGCCGCAACGCCCCTGGTTCATCGACGACGTTAAGGCCTGGTGGCAACACTGGGACAAACGTGGTGGGTACGAACACGTCGTGTTCTTCATCGACAATTGCGGCGGCGACATCGTGCTGGGTTGCCTGCCGTGGGCCCGTTGGCTCGTGCAGGCGGGCGCGCGGGTCACGCTGGCCGCCAATTCCGAGCCCGCCCTGAACGACATCACAGCCGCGGAACTCGAACTACTGCTCCAACTGGCCGGCGATCACGATGACACGCTTACCGCCGCGTTGCGTTCCGGGCAACTGTGCGTCCGCGCGACAGGAAGCGTCACACCACTGATCGACTTGACACAACTCAGCGACGAATTCGTCGACGCGACCGCCGATGCCGACCTGATCTACCTGCACGGCATGGGCCGCGGGATCGAGAGCAACTTCCACGCCGCGTTCATCTGCGATCAGCTCACGACCGCCGTGCTCAAGGATGAGTCCGTCGCCGCCCGCATCGGCGGCTCCCTGTTCGACTGCGTCTTCCGCTGGCGCCGCGCGAGGTGATCTGTGAAGATACTGAAAGACAATGACCTGCCCACGGGCGTGCTCGACGGCCGGCGCATCGCGGTGATTGGCTACGGCGCGCAAGGGCACGCACAAGCCCTCAATCTGCGCGACAGCGGCTGCGACGCCATCATTGGTACCCGCCCCGACGGTGCGTCGTGGTCACGCGCCCAGGCTGCCGGCTTCGACATCTACCCGGTCGCAGACGCTGCCGCGCAGGCCGACGTGCTGATGCTGCTCATCTCCGACGAGCAACAACCCGGAGTTTTCGCAAACGAAATCGCGGACCATCTGAAGCCCGGCGCGTACCTCGGCTTCGCCCACGGCTTCGCAATCCACTACGAACAGATCGAACCGCCCGCACACACCAACGTGTTCCTCGCCGCCCCCAACGGCGTCGGAGCGCTCGTCCGCCGCCAGTACGAAATGGGCAACGGCGTCCCGTGTTCCATCGCCGTACAGCAGGATCCCGCCGGCGACACGCGCGATCTCGCCCTGGCTTACGCCGGCGCAATCGGCGCCGGCCGCGCCGGCATTATCGAAACCACGTTCCGCGAAGAGACCGAGACCGACCTCTTCGCCGAGCAGGCGGTCCTCTGCGGCGGGCTCACCGCGCTCGTTCGCGCCGGATTCGAGACGCTCGTCGACGCTGGCTACGCGCCTGAGATGGCCTACCTCTGCTGCACGCACGAGGTCAAGCTGCTCGCCGACCTGTTGCACGAACGCGGCATAGCCGGCATGCGCGCTGCAATCAGCAACACCGCCCGCTACGGCGACCTGACGCGCGGCGAACGCGTCCTCGGCGAAGCCTCACGCGCCGCGATGAAGGAGCTGCTCGCCGAAATCCAGTCCGGCAAGTTCGCGCAGGAGTGGAAGACAGAGTTCGAATCAGGTCTCCAGCAACTGAGCGTGATGGAAGCCATCGCTGCGAACCACCCCATCGAAGAAACAGGCCGGCGCCTCCGCGCCCTGATGCCCTGGCTGCGCGATCTTCAGCCCTAAAACACCGCCCGGCTTTGCCGCCCGAACGCGCATTGCTATGATGGATCTTCCGCATCAGTTGCAGGAGAGCACTCCATGCCCTTGTCGTTCAAGCCGTTCGAGCAGATGACCCCGGGGGACTACGAGAACGTCGGACTGAAGGTCGGGCTCGAAGTCCACCAGCAGCTCCTGACCAGCCGCAAGCTGTTCTGCCGCTGTCCCGCCGGCCGCTACGGCCCGGAATACGACGCCGAGATTCTCCGCCACATGCGCCCCACGCTGTCCGAGCTCGGCGAGTACGACGGCACCGCCCTCATGGAGAAGAAGACGCGGAAGAACATCTACTACCGCATTCACCGCGACAGCGTCTGCACCTACGAATTCGACGACACGCCTCCGTTCTTCATCGACGACGAAGCACTCGACATCGCGCTGCAGATCTGCCAACTGCTCCGCCTCAACATCGTCGGCGAGCTGCACATCGCGCGCAAACAGTACCTCGACGGCTCCATCCCAACCGGTTTCCAACGCACCGGTATCCTGGGCGTCGACGGCGTGATCCCCTTCGGCGAGCGCGAGATCCGCATCCGCCAGCTATCCATCGAGGAAGATGCCTGCCGCGAAGTCTCCGACATCGGACACGAGCGCATCTACCTGACCGACCGGCTCGGCATGCCGCTGATCGAGACGGTCACCGAACCGGACATGCACACACCACAGGAAGCCGCCGCCGTCGGACAGATTCTGCGCCGACTGGTGCGCTCGACCGGGAAGGTCCGCACCGGCTATGGCGCCGGACGGCAGGACGTGAACGTCAGCGTCCGCGGAGGGACGCGCGTCGAGATCAAGGGCACGCCCCAGATCTGGCGTAACCCGCACTTGATCTATAACGAGGCCCGCCGGCAGTGCAGTCTGCTGCACATCCGCAATGAGCTGAAGTCCCGCGGCGTCACGCCCGACACGTTCGAGCACGCGATCGAGGACGTCACCCGCATCGTTGCACAGTCAAGCTTCGAACCGATCCGCAGTGCCCTTACCGCCGGCGAACGCGTCAGCTGCGTGCTGCTGCGCGGCTTCGGCGCGCTGCTGCGTGAGCCGACGCAAGAGCACACCACGTTCGCTAAGGAGTTCTCCGATCGCGCCCGTGTCATCGCCTGCCTCTCGAAACAACCCAACCTGATCCACTCCGACGCACCGTCCGAATCGCTCTCGGGACGCGAGTGGAAGGACCTCCGCCGCAAGATGCGCGCCCATCACGGCGACACGCTCGTGCTGGTGTGGGGCAGCGCCGATGACGTGAATACCGCATCCAAGGAAATCGTGATCCGCGCCCGCGAAGCGGCCGAGGGCATCCCGAGCGATACGCGGCAAGCCCTGAAGGACGGCACCAACGGCTTCGAACGCGTGCTACCCGGCGCCGACCGCATGTATCCCGATACCGATTTGCCACCGCTCGCGATCACGCAGGATCGGCTGGAACGCCTCGCGGCGGATCTGCCCGAGTTCATCTGGGAGCGCGAGGCCCGCTACCGCTCGCTGGACGTACCGGAGCACACGTTCTCCGACCTGTGCGCACCCCGGCGGACGAAGTTGTTCGACCGCATCACCGGCGAGCTCAAGGTCGATGGCAAGTTCGCCGCCATCGTGCTGGTCGAGCGGCTCAAGGGCATGCGCCGCGCCGGACTGAAGGTCGATCTTCTGAGCGATGAAGAGATCTACGCCGTCTTCAAGGCCTACACCGAAAAGCGCCTGTCGCGTCAAGGCGTACTCGAACTGCTCGGCTACCTCGCGAGTCAGCCGCGGGACCAGGCCGGTGAGGACCGTGTCGCCCGCGTTTTCGCAACAAGCGACTTCACACAATTGACCGACGCCGAGCTCGACGCAGCGATCGCGAAGTGGGACGCGCAACTCGACGACGACGAGTTTGCCGCACCGCAGAAGAAATGTCGGTTTCTCGCCGGCCGGATCATGCGTGAGTTCGTCGGTCGCGTTGACGGAGCGCGGGCCATACACCGCATTCACGAAAAGCTCGGCGTACCGGTAACCGTCTCCGCCCACGGGGAGGTGCAGTCATGAGTGACGAGCGTTTCAAAGGCTATCGCGGCGTCGGCCGCAAAGTGCTCGAACGACACAACGTCGGCGTGTGGAGCGACGTCGCGGTCGAGTCTTCCCGCGGCGAGTTCCGCGGACTGATCCTGCCGCGCTCCGAGACCGCCGACGACTGCCACATCGTGCTGAAGCTCAACAGCGGCTACAACATCGGAATCGCGGCCGAGACCATCACCAGCATGACCGAGCACGGTCGTCGCGAGGCGCACTACCACATCCCCGAAAAGGAGTTCCCGCGCGACGACGGCAAGCCCAACGTCGTCCTCTTCGGCACCGGCGGCACGATTGCCAGCCGACTCGACTATCGCACCGGCGCGGTCATCCCCGCTTTCTCCCCCGGCGAGCTCTACGGCTCCGTCCCGGAGCTGGCGGATATCTGCAATCTCGAAACCGAGAAGCTCTACGGCGTATTCAGCGAGAACATGGCCAGGGAGCAGTACATCACCCTCGCCCAGCGCATCGGCGAGGCGATCGCCGAAGGCGTCGATGGAGTCGTCATCGGCCACGGCACCGACACCATGCACCACACCGCCGCCGTCCTGACGTTCATGGTGCAGAATCCACCGGTGCCGATCGTGATGGTCGGTTCGCAGCGTTCGAGCGACCGGCCGTCATCCGACGCCGCGATGAATCTGATCAACGCGGTGAAGGCTGCCGCCGAGGGCGAGATCGCCGAAGTGCAGGTGTGCATGTTCGGCCCGACGTCCGACGAATACGGCCTGCTGCACCGCGGGACACGCGTCCGCAAAATGCACAGCAGCTATCGCTCGACGTTCCGCACCATCGGCGACGTGCCACTGGCCATGATCGATCGAAACCAGATCGCATATCTGCAGCCGAACTATCGACGACGCCGCGACGACCGCGAGATCACCATCGTCCCGACCTTCGATGACAAGGTCACGATCCTCTATTACTACCCGGGCATGCAGCCGGACGTAGTCGACGCGATCATCGAGAAGGGCTACCGCGGCATCGTCATCGCCGGCACGGGTCTCGGCCACGTGAACAAGCCGCTGTACCCCGCGTTGCAACGGGCCAAGGACGCGGGCGTACACGTCTACATGACGGTGCAGACGCTGTGGGGCTACGTGCAGATGTACGTCTACGAGACCGGCCGCGAGATCATGGAGCTCGGCGTCGTGCCCGCGGCGAACATGCTGCCCGAGGTCGCATACATGAAGCTCTGCTGGGCTCTCGGCCAGACGCATGACCGCGACGAGGTGAAGCAGCTCATGCTCACGCCCGTCGCCGACGAAATCACCGACCGTGAACCCTACAACGGCTACCTGGTCTACCAGGGTGAGATCCCCGAAGTGCAGGAGTTCCTCCGCGAAATCCGCCGCTAAGTAGCTGCCGACGCCCCGGTCGGCCGTAGCGCACCAAACGCGCGGGGCTACGCGCCCTTCGCCTCCTCCGCGTGGTGCTTGCACATGCGCCCCAGGCACCGCCGCACTGCGCGGAAGCGCACCAGCTCCACCCGCGGCGTGATGTAGTCTTCGCCCACCGGCTCGATCCGGCACAGGTCCGTGCTCAGATACTTCTTGTTGCAGTCCGGCAGGATCGTGACAATCGTCGCGTCTGCCCCCATCTCCTCCAACACCTTCGCCGCACCGATGAAGTTCGCACCTGACGAGATGCCTACCGCCAATCCTAGCTGGCTGCACAACATCTGCGCCATCAGGATGGAGTCGCCGTCCCACGCGTCGACCACCGCGTCCATCTCATCCAGCTTGACGATGCTCGGGATGAACTCGTCCGAGATGCCCTGAATGCGGTGCGCGCCGACCTGACAGCCCGTCCGTAGCGTCGGCGAATTCGCCGGCTCCAGCGGGTGAATCTTCACGCCCGGGGTTTGCCGCCGCAGGTACCGCCCCACACCCATCACGGTTCCGCCCGTGCCGACGCCCGCGATAAACGCGCCCGCCGTCGCGTCGAACTCAGTGAGCTGATACTCGATCTCCGGTCCGGTCGACTCAAAATGCGCGTCGATGTTTGCTTGGTTCTCAAACTGCCGCGGCAGAAAGATGCGCTCGTGCTCCTCCGCATACTTCTCCGCCAGCGCGATGCTGCCGAGGAAGCCGCCCTGCTCATGCGACACGGGGACGATCTCGGCACCCAGGCTCTGAATCAGTCGCACGCGCTCCTGGCTCATCCAGTTGGGCATATAGATCCGCACCGGATGCCCCAGCGCCCGGCCGATCGCCGCGAATGAGATCCCCGTGTTGCCGCTCGACGCCTCGGCGATCGTATCGCCCGGCCGCAGCTCGCCCCGCTCATACGCCTTGCGGAGAATGTGCTCGGCCATGCGGTCCTTGACCGACCCCGTCATATTCTCCTGCTCGTACTTCGCGAACAGGTGCCGCGGTTGCCCGTCGAGCAGATAGTCAATCCGCAGCAGCGGCGTCTCGCCGATCAGCGGCGCAATATCATCAATCGACGCAGCAACACGCGCACGAGACGGGGCGGTCGTCATCTCGGATGCTCCTCCAGAGTGCGGCAGATCAACCCGTCATGATACCAAACCGATCAACTGCTCTAAAGCGGTTGCGCCCATTGACCGCCCGAGTCCCTCCAGTACATTCGCGACGATCTCCGCGAGATAAACGCCCCCTGGGACTGCGCGCAAGAGGTACAGATGATCAGTTCCTTCGAAGACAGAACCCCGCAGATCGGCCCCGACACCTACATCCACCCCTCCGCCGACGTATTTGGTGATGTCGTGCTCGGCGCCGGCTGCTGGATCGGCCCCGGTGCCCGCGTGCGCGGCGACTACGGCCGCATCGTCATCGGCGACGGCACCGCGGTGGAGGACAACGTCGTCATCCATGCCCGCCCGGACGAACAGACGACCATCGGCGACCGCGTTACGCTCGGCCACGCGTGCATCGTTCACAACGCGACGATCCACGATTACGCCGTGATCGGCATGGGCGCGATCGTCTCGGACTGGTCCGACGTCGGCGAATGGGCCGTCGTCGCCGAGGGCGCCGTAGTCCGCCAGCACCAGCAAATCCCCGCCGAGCACATCGCCGTCGGCGTCCCCGCCAAGCTGCTCGAAAAGACAGTCAGCGCCGAATACAGAGCCGAATGGACCCGCTGGAAAGAAACCTACATAGACCTCGCCCGGCGGTATCCGACCGGGTTGAAGCCGGTGGGCTGAGCGCAGCCCTTGCACGCACATCGCGGCCATTCACCGACGCGACCGCCGTAGATCTGGTCAGCGGTTCTGAAAGTCGATCGGCGCATCCACCGGCGGCGTCGTGAACACTGTAATGACAAACGGCCAATACGGACCCGCGAGCGGATGTACGGACTCGTGGAACGGCTGACCGCGTCCGATCGCCAGAAACTCGACACGCCGGTGCTCGCGAGCCGCGAACTCCTCATGCGTCCAGCGCAAGTGCTGGCTGCGGTGTCGCCCGAGCAGTGTACGGCCGCACGCGCGCCATTGGAGATCAGTGACACTCAGATCCTCGCAGCGCCCGTCGCATCTGAACGTAATTCGAGCGTTCAACCCGCGCTTCGGATAATCGGAGAACTCCACGGCGTCAACCGACTGGGGTGCCAGCAGCAGCAGGCTCCTATCAGCGCTACGCAGAAACGCGGCGAAGCTGCCCTCGGAACAGCGCGCACAGTGCGTCCGCAGTTCCGCCGCACCGGCCCGCCGGGCCAGCCGCGGACGTCCGGACTCCGGCACGTCTTCGGTATGCGCGTCCCGCGGGATGGCGTCGCCCACCGACCACGTAACGACGTTTCCCACGCGGACTACCTCCTGCCCGCGCTCGTCAAAGAGGTCATTCACCTCGAGTTGGCGCCACCCCGTCTCATTCTCGCGTGTCGGCCGGACCCACTTGTAATCGGTGTCCAGGCAGGCCACACAGACGCCATCGGCCAGCTTCGTGACCGACATGACGAGCAGTCGCCGGCCCCGCGCATCGTGCCCCGCGTTCACAAGTGGATGATCTCCAAATCCAGGTCGGCGGTCGCCGCCAGATGTTCCGCCAGCAACCGTCGATGACAGGTGTCGGCGGTCGGCTCCATGCACAACAGGCATACGTTATCGACGCCGACCGTATGCCGCGCAAAGTGCTCCGCTACGGGACGATTCTGCACCTCGGCGAGATAGCGCTCGCCGAAGTCCGCCCAGGCGGTCGGATCGCGTTTGTCCTTCTTGAGCCGGGCCTGATGCGCGCGCAGCAGTTCAAGCGACGGTGCAAACTCGGGCTCGTGTACATATTCGATCCCGCAAATGCGCTCCAGGAAGAAGGGCAGGTCGCGTGAGCGCGTGAAACCCGCATACAGCGTGTTGTTGCTCCGCCGAATGTCCAGCACGCGCTCAACGCTGGCGTTGCTCAGAATCGCGAAGAACTGCTCCGCCGACTTCCCCGAGAAGCCGATCGTGTAGACGCGCAAAGCTACCCCTCAAAACAGTGCGAGCTGCCCGCCGGTGCGCCGTCGGACAACATCCGCATGGCTCTCAACTGAACCATCGTGACGGATATTCAATACGACAAAACCGGCCTTCACCAGTTGCTCGGCCACCAATCGCGAGCGATGGCAGTAGGCCGGATCCTCCTCGGAGCACATCAGGCAGATCCGCTCGCGCCGAGCAGCGTCGATCGCGAGTTCCAGGCCGCGCGCAAACTCCGCAGTCTCCGCCATCGCGTGATAGTCCGGCTTACCGCCGCGGAGGAACAGCGACGGGTGGTTCGGCCGGCCTCCAAGTGTGTCACCCCAGAACGCGTACTGAATATTCCCCCGCTGAACCGCCGTCGCGAGTACTTCGCGATTGAACTGCGGCGCGAACTTGCTGTACGGCGCACTCCGCACGTCCGCTAATGTGCGTATAGCCTGGCCACCGAGCAGCGTAGTCAGTTGCTCGATCTCGATCGACCCGTGGCCAATCGTCCAGATTGTGGGGGCGCCTACAATCATCCATAAGACACCCTATCAATTCTCTAACTTACTCGCAACCACTTGCCCGGGTCACCTACGCGTGCTATACTATGTGTAGCATAGTATCCGCAGAACGGATGCCCCCGTACCGGAGTTCACTCATGCGGATTGAACGCGAACTCATGCGCGGCGCCGGGCCCGTCGCCGTCCTGAAGTTGCTCGAACGCGGCGAGATGTACGGCTACCAGCTCGTCGACGCCCTGTCGCAGCGCTCCGACGGCGTCCTCGCGATGGGTCAGTCGACGCTCTACCCCATGCTCTACAACCTCGAGGCCAAAGGCTGGATCGCCGCCCGCCGACAGCGGGCCGAGTCCGGCCGCGAGCGCCGCTATTACCGCCTCACCGAACGCGGCAAGCGCGAGCTCGCGAAGCAATCCGCCCAGTGGCAGGCCGTCGCCAGCGCGATGGAAGCTCTCGGCGTCATCTCTGCACCCGCCCCGGCGGGGGAGGTGCCGGCATGAGCGCCGTTGCCACCAACCGTCCGGCCTCGCGTGACCGCCTGATCTTCCGCGTGCTCTACACGCCGTTGTTCGATCTTGCGCGTGGTCGTGTCCGACCCAAGATGGATATCCAGCGTCTGATAGCAGATGCTGACCTGCCCGAACCGCTGGCCAGGCTCACGCTCGAGGTCGTCCGCCGCACGCGCCTGTGCGTATTCGAACGAGTCGACGTCGCAGCCGAGTTGATCGATCACTTCCAGGAAGGCCTCGACGCCGGCGCATCGTCGACCGACTTGGTCGACCGTTTCGGCAACCCGCGTGACGCTGCGCGACTCATCCGCCGCGCCAAGAAACGCACGCGCCCATTCGTCTGGCGGGCACTCGACACATTCGGTCGTGGCGTGCTGCTTCTGATCACACTGTGCATCCTGCTTTACGTCGTGCAGGCTATCCGTCTGCACACGGCGAGCCAGGTCCTTCAGCACAACTACCTTCGGGAGTGGAACGCGCTAGCACTCGCGATCCCCGAAGCGGAGCGCGCCTGGCCGCTGTATCACGCCGCCTCGATTGCCGCCCCGAAGTGGCCGACGCACCGCGGCTCCGACCCGCACCCGGGCAGCATCCACTGGCCCAAACTCACCGCGTTC
The DNA here is from genome assembly GCA_028277645.1 of Phycisphaerae bacterium. Classification (GTDB taxonomy): domain Bacteria; phylum Planctomycetota; class Phycisphaerae; order UBA1845; family Fen-1342; genus JANQFV01. Next base: position 10,178 of record JANQFV010000010.1, on the reverse strand, counting down.
GTCACCGAACACACCGACATCCTCGACCAATACCGCGCGGCCACCACGGTGGCCAGTCTCGGTGCAATCCTCACCAGCACCCAGCCAACTGGCGAACCCGAGGAAAACCCGGTCTTCCTGACCGTACTGCTGCCGCAGGCCACCGTACTACGCGAGGCCGGCCAGTACTTCGTGGTCGACACCTATCTGGCGGCACAAGCAGGCGACGCCGATCGCGCGGCGTCCAACCTGACTGCGTTACTGCGCGCCGCCGAGCACGCGTACGAGATCCGACTCCTCATCTCCGACCTGATCGGCCTGCGCCTGATCAACCAGGCCTGTGTAGTGCTCGATGATCTATTGGCGGACCACCCCGACGTGCTCTCCGATTCTCAGCTCGTCGACCTCTCGCACCGCCTAGCGACGGTGAACGGAGGCGGCGACCTGCGTGTCCGCTTTGACAGCGAACACGCCGTGGTCAACGACCTGCTCCAGCGTCTGTACTCTGACGACGGCCACGGCGACGGCCTGCCACGGCCCGACATGCTCAGCACCGTCGCCGGCAGCGGCAGCATCGCCCCATTCCCTGGCGGACGCTGGTCGAGTTATCTGATGCCGGTGCTCAGCCCGGCAATGGCCACGCGCCGGGAGGTCGCAGACAAGTTCGACCGCCTGCTGTCACGCTGCGAGCTCGAGAGTCGTCAGACACTGTGGCAGCGCCAGCCTTCCGTGGCTGAACGCGAACTGGACGCACTGAAGTCAACCAGGTTCGAACAGTTCCGCTACCTGCCAATCTCGATTTTCATGCCGTCGCTCGTCAACGCTTCGCTTTCGGCGGAGTACGTCACGCAACGCCGCGACGCGACGCTCGTGGCCGTCGCCTTGCAGCTACATCACCGCCGACACGACGCCTGGCCGGCCACGCTCGACGATTTGGTACCCCATTTGTTGCCGCATGTACCGCCCGATCGCTACGACGGGCAAGCGATCAAGTATCGAATTGTCGACGGGCAACCGCTGCTCTACTCCATCGGCGTGGATCGCGATGATGACAGCGGCCGTGCGGTCGACCTATCGACACTCCGTCCGGTGCGGCGCACCTCATCAACGCGGGCAGCGCGCACGTGGTTGCCGCCAAAGGACGAAAAAACAGCTCACCTTCGCACAGCGCCGCGCTATCCCGATGGCGACTGGGTGCTATGGCCCATCGTAAGAGATTAACGCGCTCTACCGCCCCACCGTCGAAGACACCGGCGACGACTGCGGTCTGGCGCTCGTCGTCGCGACGTCCCGCGCCAGGCGTGAACGTTGTTTGATGACTCGCTCTGCCGGCTCGCGTGCTGTCTTGGGCCGCGACCCCCAGCCCAGCGTGATCAGCCCTACGCCGTACAGGAACAGGAACAATCCACCCAAAACGCCATCTATTGGCAAAAACACCGCCCACTGCACCAGGCAGTGTACGCCAAGCAGGATCTCAATCAGCCAGAACCGCGAGCGGATGCTCCCGTACGCCAGGCGCGCCGCCCGCCCGCCAGCACTGCCCGACTTCGGCGTTCGTACGAACTCCCCGCCGCGCTGGAACAGGCCAACGAGTGCGGCGACGCCGTTATTAACACACAGCCCCAACCCCAGCATCACCAGTTTGACGATCCGTCCTAGTCCCGGCAACGGCCCGCCGATCGCGTGCCGCGCGTACATATAGACGATGCACGGCGCGATCGCAGCCAGCAGGAACGTCATGCACAGGTACTGGATCCACATCGGCCACGCGCTGCCCGTCAGCGCCAGTGGCAACAGTCGCCCCATCAGCGCCACGAGAATCATCGGCACTGCGATGGCGTACTGTGTCATGTGTACGGTCGCTTCGAGCTTCTGCGCCAGCGTCAGGCTGGACCGCCACACCCGCGGTACGAGCTTCACTGCGGTTTGCAGCGACCCCGTCGCCCAGCGCCGCTGTTGAGCCTTCAGCGCATCGATGTCCGCCGGCAGTTCTGATGGGCATACCTCGTCAACACAGAACACCATCCGCCAGCCGGCCATCTGCGCGCGGTACGACAGGTCCAGATCTTCGGTGATCGTGTCGCCGCTCCAGCCGCCGACGCGCGGATCGTCGATCGCCGACTTACGCCAGATGCCCGCGGTGCCGTTGAAGTTCATACACAGGCCGTTCCAGTTGCGGGCCCCCTGCTCGAGCGCGAAGTGCAGATCGAGGCTCAGGGACAGCGACTGCGTGATCCAGGTCTCCTCGGCGTTGAGATATCCCCACCGCCCCTGCACCGTACACACGTCGTCGTGCGGCGCGATCAGCGGGATCAGGTTTCGCAGAAACCCGGGGTTCGGCACGAAGTCCGCGTCAAAGATCGCGACGAACTCGCCCGTTGCGCGCTCCAGACCATAGGCCAGCGCTCCGGCCTTGTAGTGTTCGCGGGTGGGCCGCCGGACGGCCTTGATGTCGTAGCCATTCTTACGGAGCTCGGCGACGACCTCATCCACGACCGCCCGCGTCTCGTCCGTGCTGTCGTCGAGCACCTGGATCTCGTGCTTGTCGCGTGGATAGTCGATGGCGGCGACGGACTCAATGATCCGTCGCGCGACCGGCAGCTCGTTGTACAGCGGAATCTGTGTCGTGACGCGCGGCCACGCCTCATCCGGCGTCGTCTGCTGATAGTGCTCGATCGCCTCCCGTTGCGCAGCGCGGACCGCACCTCGCCGGCGGAGGGCCAGGAACAGCAAAAGGTACATGTGGAAGCCGTACAGGCTCGGCAACGCCACCAGGACGAAGAAGAGCAGCAGGCACACAATCTCGATGATGAACAAGGCCAATCCTCGGGACCCACTTCAAGCCGCGGCCGGAGTTTGCGCACACCCGACCGATCGGCATCGGACCTTAGAAGCGCTGCGCACCGCTGTCAATCCGGCGCGATTCACGTCTGTCGCATAGGGATTCGCCCGAAAACACGAACGCTTTGCAGCACGTCAGACACTGCGTGCCGCCGACACGCCCCCACTATGGGACGTCGCGGCCGGAACCGCACCCATTGCTACTAAAGCAGATCCCCAATCCACGCGATACGCTCACCAGGCTGTGGGTCTCCGCTCACCTGAGCGGACAGCCTGGCTTGGAGGGTCCGAGTTACGGCGAGCTCGGACTCTCTCTTTTTTTGCGCATTTCGCTCGGAACCCTCCACCCCCTACGCCCTGTCATTCCGACGACCAGCGGGAGGAGGAATCTACGCACGAATGCGTGTTACCTACCACCCGTGGCTGGATCCCTCACTACGTTCGGGATGACACTCTGCAGCGCCGGCTACTCCTCCCCGTCCGACTCCGCACTCAGCTCTTTCTCCAGCGACTCCAGCTTCTTCTCCGGCGTTGCCTGCTTGATTTCCGCCATCGCCGCCACCTTGCGCTGGGCCCGCGTGGGCAGTCGATCCAGCTTGTCCTTCAGCACGTTGAAGTACCGGTCCAGCGGTGCGGTCAGCCGCTCATATTTCTCGCGAATGCGTGTCTTCTCGTCTTCCGTCTCGGCCTGTTTCAGCATCAGGGAGATGCGGTTGATATCATCCAACTTGCGCCCGAGATAGCGGTCGCGATTCTCGTGCGCCTGCCGGAGGAAACGCCGTGCGTTGTTCTGCTGGGCCTCATCGAGCTGATAACGCTTGATGAACTTCTCGACATACAGCGTCCACTCGTCTTTCTCTGCCTTGGTGGCGCCGGCTGGTCGCGAGGGACGTTCAATCGGCCGTTCGTGCGTGGCAAGTGCGGTGGTGGCGTCATCCCCTGCGTTCGCGTTCGGATCCATCCCCATCGCAATCTGCTTGGCGCGCCGTTGCTCGTCTTCGAGCGCGTGATCGCGTTTGCGTTGCGCATCACGGAAAGAATCGCTCCGCGTCCACTCCGTTTCCCAATCGTAGCCGCCCTGCTCCCAGACGGCGAGACGCTGCTGCATATAGTTCGTGCCGACGTCAAACGCAGCCATCTCACCATCGAGCATCACCTGTTGCTCGTCGGTCATGTAGGTGCGCATCTCCTCGGCCGTCCCGTCGACCAAGCCCGTGAAATCCTCCAGCAACGGCATGGCGCGCCCCGCCCAGTCGGCCACCTGCGCCGCCGTCGGCGGTTCATCCGAGATGGTGGATTCGATGAACTGGTTCATCACCACGATGATCTCGTCTCGATTCTCCTCGAGCCACGCCGGGAATCGCTCCTTGATCAGCTCGCGCGTCATCCAGAGCTGGTCCTCATCAAAGTCGTAGTGGTTTGCCATCTCGTCGGTCAGGCGATTGATGGCAAAATCGACCATCGTCGGCGTGAACAGCAAGCCGTACGACGCGTCGTCCGCTCGGTGCTGTACCTCTTCGTTCTCGTAATCCCCGTACGTGTCGCTGTACTGCGCCAGCGTGACGCTCGACGCGGACAGCACGACCATTAACCCGGTCCACAGATGCTTGCGGTTCATGTCAGTCGACCTCCAGTACACGCCGTGCGAATTCGTCTTCCGGCTACCATCCGGATCAGGCCGTTTCCGGCCCGACGACTCGCCCCGGCCGCGCGAGTGCGGGCACATGCCCTTCCAGCACCCACGTATACCAGGAAGCTTGATCGGCCAGTAATGCACTGTCCAGCGCCGAATCCACGATTCGACACGTCGCCACAATATTGTACATCTGTCCGACAGCGGCGCCGCACGCAGTTGGACTTCGCCCCGCGATGACCGACAATGAGCCGCCATGCCAGACCGCACACTGCTCGCTGCTCCGATTGTCTCGGCCGATCCGTCGATCGCCGACCAAGCTCACGCCGCCCGGGATGCTGGCGCCGACTTGGTCGAACTGCGCGTCGACCGCATTGACGATGTCGCCGCCGTCAAAGCGTACCTGAGCGGCCCGCGGGATCTGCCTGCAATCGTCACGATCCGCTCGGCCGATGAGGGCGGCGACTGGTCCGGCTCGGATCAGGAGCGTATCGCGCTATACGAGCACCTCGGCCTGCTCCAGCCGGGCCATATCGACGTCGAGTTGGCGACCTGGCAGCGGTCCGCCAGTATCCGGCAGAAGCTGGCCCTGGTCTGCAACACAGGCCCCGCCACTACGCACGATCGCGCTAGGAACGAACTCATCTTGTCCGTCCACGACTTCAAAGTCACACCGGATCCGCTTGCTCCCGCCATCGCGCCGCTGCTCGCGACCAACGTCGGCACGGCGAAGGCCGTATTCGCCGCCAATGACGCGCGCGACGCGTTGCGCGTGTTGCTCGAATTACGCCGCGCCGCCGCGCAACGTCCGACAATCGCGCTGGCGATGGGCGAGGCCGGTCTCGCATCGCGCGTACTGGCCCGTAAGTTCGGCGGCTTCCTGACCTTCGCGCCCCTGACTGGAGATTCCGCCTCTGCCCCCGGCCAGCCTACGCTTGAAACGCTGCGCACGCTCTACCGCTGGGAGGAGCTTTCATCAGGCACGCGCGTTTTCGGCGTCGTCGGCTGGCCGGTCAGCCATTCGCAAAGTCCAGTGATACACAACGCCGCCATGCGCGCCGCAGACATCGACGGCATCTATCTCCCGTTTCCGGTGAAGCCGAGTTACTCCAACTTCGCCGCGTTCATGGACCTCATCACGGATCACCCCGAGTTCGACATCCACGGGCTGAGCGTCACGATTCCACACAAAGAGCACGCCGTCCGTTGGCTGAACGAACACGGCGGTCAGCTCACGCCACTTGCTCGACGTTGCGCGGCGGCCAACACGTTGTCGCGCGCCGGCGATTCGTGGACGGGCGACAACACCGATGCTGCGGGCGTAGCAACGGCGCTGCAAACTGCGCTGTCGACGATTGGCCAGTCCTTAGCTGGCCAACCGTGTACCGTGCTCGGCGCCGGCGGCGTTGCCCGCGCCGTGCTGGCAGCGCTATCGGACGCAGGGTGCACGGCCACGGTGTACAACCGCTCGCCGGAGCGCGCGGCCGCGCTCGCCAGGGACTTCGGCTGCACGCATCAACCTTGGGATACCCGCACCGAACACACGGGAGAGATTCTGATCAACTGCACGTCGGTCGGCCTCTGGCCGAACGTCGACGATTCGCCGCTGCCCGCGGCCGCGCACCGCGACACGACGCTCGTGTTCGATACGGTCTACCGGCCACAGCAAACGCGACTATTACAGGACGCAGTCCGGGCCGGCTGCTCAACGGTCACCGGCGTCGAGATGTTCCTCCACCAGGCCGCCACGCAATTCACGCAATGGCATGACACCGCTCCCATGCTGCACATCATGCGCGGCGCACTTAGCGGACGTTAAAGACACCATTCGACCTGCAAATCCTGCAACCTTTTTTTGCTCTGCGCCCAAATGTTTCTGACGCTTTGAGTGCCACACGTGCGAGCGAGAGGGCTCGACGGGTGGCGGAGCTGGGGCCGCACCCGAATCGTTCGGGTGAACGTACGCACCCCATGCTCCCAGCAGAGGGCGCTCCGGCAATGGCCTGCCGGTGCTGTCCGGAGAGGAACGGTGAGATGCAGATACAGGTCGCACGGAGGCGGGTCCCATCGCGGGTGACACGCATCACCCCTGGTCTTGAAAACAAACGGAAAGGAATATCATGTTGAATCGCATCAAGGCTTTTCTGCTCAACGAAGATGGTCCAACCGCGACTGAGTACGCGGTCATGCTGGCCCTGATTATCGTGGTGTGCATGGTAGCCATCAGCGCGCTGTCCACCTCGCTGCAGGGCGTGTTCACGGGCATCAGTGGTGAGCTGGATGCTGTAGCCCCGTAGTTTTCGCGCGACGGCGCGATCGTCTGTATCGAAGGCTGTCGGGCGGCGTCACCGCGCGGTGCGGTGTACGTCGCCCGTCTCTTTTGCGCACCGACGGAAAGCCCGATACGGCATCTTCCGGACGTTATCGACCCGTTACGGTCAAACGAGCGTGTGTATGAGACGCCGCGCAGCGCACTCCCCGAGCGTCCGATATACAGATCGCCGGACTATCCCGCACGCCTGTCATTACACCTTTTTGCTTCGTCGTTTGCCCGTTCCGTGAACGTATTCGACGCTTATCGTAACGAGCTGTCGCACCGCGGCATCTCGACGCTTTGCACAGACTGACCCCGGGGGGTACCGCCGCCACGAGGCGAACACTCGAACCGCGCAACGCCCGTCTTCGACGATCGGGAGCGCGTTGAGCGAGTGTCAGGTCAGTTGTTACGGGTCGCTGGGCGACCCCCTGCTTTTGTTCCCTGGCGGACTGTGGCCGCCAGTTACCTCTATCCGAAAGGAAAGCCTCATGAACTCGATCCTCGCACGCGCAAAGGCGTTTTTCGCCAACGAAGACGGTCCCACGGCAACTGAATACGCCGTGATGCTCGCATTGGTGATCGTGGTCTGCATGGTCGCCATTTCCGCCCTGTCGACGTCTTTGCAGGGCATTTTTACCGGCGTGTCCGGTGAACTGGACGCTGCCGCGCCGTAGACCGCCTATGCCTATGCGGTCGTGATCTGCGACACGTACCGACGCGGGCGGCGACACCGGGAATAGCGGTGCCGTCGCCCGTGTTGCTCGCGTCCCCCCCGGGAACGTCCGATGTTACTGGGGGACCTGAGAACGCGGGCCAAGCGCGACCTGCGCCCGGAATACGTGTTGTAAACGCAGAGGCCGAAGATGAACGTTGGTTACTGGGAAATCACACTCGCACTGCTCGTCCCTGGCATTCTCTACGCGTCCTGGATTGACTACGCGCAGCGCAAGGTGCCCAACTGGCTGAACGCTCTCATTGCAGTTACCGGACTCGCCCTGCAGGGCAGTTACTTCGGCTGGTACGACCACGGGGTTGGGGGCGTCGGTTGGGGTCTGCTCGGACTGGCGGTCGGTTTCGCGGTGCTCATCGTTCCCTGGCTCATGCACGGCATGGGCGCGGGTGACGTGAAGCTGATGATGGCCATCGGCTGCTGGCTCGGACCCTGGCTCACGCTGCTCAGCTTCGCCGCCGGTGCGATCATCGGCGGCATCAGCGCCATCGTCATGATCCTCTCTACCGGACGTGCCGTACACGCGTACACCAACCTGCAAACCATCATGACCAAGATGCGCCGCTGGGACACCACCTTCGGTGAGTACGGTGGCGCGCGCACGTTCGGCGACACGAGTCAGCTCTTGCCCTATGGCGTGCCGCTGACAGCGGGCACGCTCGGGATCCTGTTCACGTATTACGCTGGAGGGTGGCTGTCGTGATCCGCACACTGGGAAAGAAACGTCATCTGCGTTGGGCGGCGGTTGCAGTTGAGTTGGCCGTCGTCATGCCCTTCCTGCTCCTGATGCTGTTCGGCATCATCGAGTACGGGTGGATCTTCACCGTCCGTCAGGGCCTAGTCACCGCGGCGCGCGAAGGCGCCCGCACCGCCGCCCTGCCCGGTGCCACCGAACAGGAAGTGGCCGATCGAATCACGGACACGCTGACGCCGCTGGGCGTCACGTCGCATACGTACACGCTCGTGTCGGACCCGATCGCAGAGTCCGAGACGGTCACGGTCACCGTGCCCTACTCGGATGTTACTTTGCTCGGCGACTGGTTCGGCACGACCGCGTTCGATCTGGGCGCGACCTGCTCGATGCGGAAGGAGTCCGTCGACTAGCGCCCGGCGGCTGCGCGGCCGCCGATCGGAGCAGGAAGATTTCGTACAGGTACACCGGCGCACATGGGCACGCCGGTGTTGCAACAGAGGATTTGGCACCAGGAGCGGCCCAGGAGCGCGCGGCGAAGCGCGAGGAAGGTCAACGATGAACGCAAAAGCCCTGATCCCGCTGATTGCCGGCTTGGGTATCGGTGGACTCGCCCTCAAGATGGGATTTGACACGCTCAAGAACGCCCGGGGAACACAGAAGCCCGTCGACGCGGTCCAGGTCTGGGGGGCCGCCCGGGACATTCTGCGCGGTGACGTCGTCACCGAGGACATGCTGAAACCGATCACCTTCCCCAGCAATCTCCTGCCCAGCGGGGCCGTTTCGGAGAAGGACGAGATCATCGGGCGCGTCTGCGAAATCGACACGCCCACCAGCATGATCATCCTCGATCACACGCTGTTGCCGCCCGGCGAAACGCGCCGCCTGCGCGTCAAACCCGGTTTCCGCGCAGTCAGCGTGAAGATTGACGAGGGCTCCGGCGTGGACTTCCACCTCGAGCCCGGCTGCTTCGTCGACGTGGTCGGCTCGTTCAATGTCCGCGGCGATGGCGGGAAGGTTGAGACGGTCGCATCCACGCTCCTCGAAAACGTCGAGGTCGCGGCGGTCGGCGAGCGCATCAGCCCGGCCACGGCCAAGGAAGACGAAGGCAAGCGCCCCGAGAAGCGGAAGGTCCGGGCGGTGACCCTCTTCGTCAAGCCCGAACAGGTCGCGAAGCTCCACGTCACCGAGCAGAAGGGGCGCATCAAACTCGCGCTGCGCAGCGACGACGATGGCGGCACGATCAGGAACGGACAGTGGGTCAGTGAACTCGAGCTTTCCGGCCAGCGCCGCCAAGCTCCGCCGCCGCCGAGTGAGCCGGCCGGCGATCCGTTTGACGCCTCGGCCCTCGCCATGTTGATGACGCCGTCCGAGCCCGCCCAGCAGAACTGGGTCGTCGGCATTTATCGCGGCAGTGCGGCCAAGAAGGAAGAGGTCGTCTTCTCGGACAAAAACGCCATCGAGCCGCTGACGCCCACCAGTGATGCCAGCGCGCCCTGGCCGCTGTCGCCCCCGACGCCGAATATGTTCGGCAACCAGCCCACGGGAACGCCCGGCGCAACACAGTCCAACGCGCCGGGCGGCGGATCGCTCGTCGATTCGTTCTCGTCGTTGCTGGGGCAGTTGGGTGGCTCGCAATCGCAAACCGCACAGAACGCCACGCCGGCCACGGACGAGATGTCCCAGGAAGGCCCGGTCGATCAACAGGAAGATCCGTACGAAGAGGAGCCGTCCGAATGAACCCACAGCGCAAAATCGCCAAGAGTCATCACCGCATGCGCGTCGCGGTAACCGGCGCGCTGCTCTCGTTTGTTTGCGTGGCCGGTTCGCCGGCTATCGCCCAGGGCAACGTCACCGAGGCCACCGACGTCCAGATTACCGTCGCGCCCGCCACAACGCGCGGCCCGCTGATCGCGGTCCCGGTGAACCAGGGCGTGCTGGTCGACTTCAACATTGCCGTGCGCGAGGTCCGCATCGCGAACCCCGA
>JANQFV010000008.1 GCA_028277645.1 Phycisphaerae bacterium | reverse complement strand
CCGGTCAATGCTCGTCAGGTCGCCATCGACGACGATATGGCTATCGTCGGGGGCACCGGCAGGGCGTACGTGTTCGAATTCGACAGTGTTGACTGGATTGAGACTGCCAGACTAGTTCGTCCACTACCCCCGTACAGTGACGGGTTCGTAGCGTCGGTCGGCGTTGACGGCGGTGTCGTCATGCTCGGGGCGCCCGGAATAATGTATGACCCGCCAAGTACGACTGGAACGGTATATATCTATCATCTATTTGACTGCCAACCCAACGGCGCTTACGACCAATGCGACATTGCCGCTGGAACCAGCGCCGACTGCAATGGCAACGGCGTACCCGACGAGTGCGATATTGCAGCTTGCGCCGGCGAGACCTGGTGCGAGGACTGCAATGGCAACGGTGTCCCGGATGGCTGCGAGAGCCCACATCCGAACGTGCCGGTTGCTTCCGCCGATCCCGCGGCGGTATGCGTTGGCGCCCCGGCCACGCTGAGCGCTTCCGCTGGCGGAGCGGAGATCGACTGGTACGTCGACAGTTGCGGAGGTTCGTTCATTCATACAGGGGACACCTTTCAGGTCACACCGAACGAGACGACAACATACTACGCGCGGGCGCGTGACCCGGTTACGGGTTGCGTCAGCACCGATTGTGCGGCGGTGACGGTGACTGTGAATACCACGATGGGACCGACAATCACAGAACAACCCACGGATCAGGATTTCTGCGCCGGTGGATCCATGACACTGCAGGTAACTGCGACCGGTACTGGGACAATGACGTATCAGTGGTACAAGGGCACTGTTGTTCTGGTCGACGACGACCGCATCAGCGGTACCACGACGGACACGCTCACCATCAACCCCACAGCCGCAACCGATCAGGGCGACTATAGCGTGGGCGTCACGGACGATTGCGGAACCACGACCAGCGAGACGGCCGTCGCGGTCGAGGTATCTCTACAGGTCGCCGGATACGCCACAGATTCACCCACGCAGGATCTGACGACCGGCGGCGCGACGGTGACGTTCGCTGGTCAGTTGCTCACCTCTGGGATGTCCGTCGTGTTCGTGACGCCGGACTATCAGGTAGCGGTACCACCCGACGATGTCGTAGCCAATGGCGATGGGACGGAGCTGATCGTCGAAGTGCCGGCCGTACCACCCGGGTGCGATTGCTCGAGCGAGACACCGCTTGTCGCCGACGTAACCTTCGAGAACGCGTGTGGCACGGCTGCGCTGTCTGACAGTGGTGCGAACTTCACTTACGCAATTGCTACTGTGCCGGTGGGCGATCCGGCGGGCGTTCAGCCGGCGATCGACAACTCTCCGCCGGGAAGTTGCATCGTTCTGGAAGCGTATGTCAATTTCGTCGGCCCGCTGGCAATCGACTCCACCCACACGAAAATCACGTTGACGAGCAGCGAACCCGATACGTACGGCGCGACACAAATCAACGGTCTTTATAGCGGAGGAGGGCAGCCGCCTCAGGACGCGACCATTACGTTTGACGGTTGCGGCAGCGACATCTGCGTATCGGGGTTGGATTTCATTCTCGGAAACTCCGGCGCCGAGATCATCGAAGGTGCCACGCCGCTGATCAAGCACTGCACTTTCAGCAACAACTTCGCGGATGCGGTGCATGGCGGCGGGATGACCATTCTCACTGGTGCGCGCCCCAAGATCTTCGGTGGCAGCCAGATCGCGGGCAACACAGCACTGGGGAGCGGTGGCGGAGTGCGCATCGACGGCGCCTCGGCTGAGATCGTCGACAGCTTTGTGTCCGCTAATATCGCAGCCACGCCTGGTGCTGGATTCTACCTCCGGAACACGACGGCTGACTTGGTCATCGCCGATAGCGAGATTTCGGAGAATCATTTCGGCCTCGACACGCCGAGAGCAGGCGGCGGAGTCTACTGGACCGGCGGAACCCTCGAGGTACCAGCAGAAGGTACGCTTCGCGGCAACGTCATCAGGAACAACTTAGCCGCCTCAGGCGCTGGCATTTTCGTGGACCAATTCGTGTGGCCCCTGATCGTGCGAAACGTCATTGGCAGCAATGAAGGGCTCACGACGGCCTCCAAGGGCGGTGGCATCTACGTCCAGGAGTTCAATCGCAACCTCTTCTGGGTCTGCGAGAACGTCATTCACGGCAATGAGGCACAGATCGGCGGAGCACTCGCGCTCATGAAGAAAAGCGAGGTCCGCGTCATTCGAAACCTCATCTTCTGCAATCGGGCGGTCCAACAAGCTCCGTCCGGTACCCCCCCCTTCTACGCGGCCGGCATTTATGTCAATGACGCGCAGCCGCTTGTGGACCATAACACGATCTACCGCAATACCGGCGCCGGCATGGATGACCAGAGTGGCGGAATTCACAATGAGGTGAATGCCGGTGCGTACCCCACGTTCTCGAACAACATCCTGTTCAGAAACGAGGATTTTGAGATCTTCGCCGAATCCTCAATGCCGCCCCAGCAGTTCGACTGGAACCTGGCGTATGATCCTGACGAACCCGACCGAATCTACTCACTGTCCATTACTCCGGGCGTCGACAACATCTACGTGGATCCGCTCTTTGTCGACCCTAATTGTCTTACCGCAGACCCCTACTATGCTTTCGCACTGCAGGCAACGTCGCCGGCTCTGTGCACCGCCGACGACGACTGCAGCCGCGGCGCACTTTACTCAGATGTCTGTGAGAACTGCGAACCCGAACCGTGCCAGTGCGACTGCGTAGGCGACGTCAACTGCGACGGGCAGGTTGACTTCGGCGACATCAACGCATTTGTCGACTACGTGGCGAATCATGCCCAGTGGCAGGAGGATTTCCCGGATTGTGATCCAAGGAACGGTGATATCGACTATGATGGCGTGTACCCATCGTTCGGCGATCTGAACCCGTTCGTCAATTTGCTGACGACGAACCCGTTGCCGATTGTCTGTGAGCCCTGCCCGTAGCGGCCGGATGCCGCCGTACATGCCCCGACGCGCGGCGCCCGTGCAAGGATTGAGGGCGCGTCGGGGCACGTCGAGCAACTGCTGCCCGCGACCGGCGTCTGCCCGACCGTCGCGGCCGCGATGCTCTCATTGTCCCTGGCCGGCTTCTGGACGACACGCGCACGTCGCCGACGGCCGTAGCCACCGGATATGAGGCTACCCTACCTCTCGCACCCTTTCGCCTAAGGCGGAGGGGCGCGAGAGTTGCTATTCCTCAACATCGCCTCGTCATGCGCGATAGCATGTTCGACACGTCGAGGTGAATCTGGCGTGACGTCCACGCCGATCCCGCGAACCATCGGATTTCGCGCGATGTCGGTCCCTTCGATAGACGACACGATTGTCGCTGTGTCGAGCGCATGGCAGCGCAGTCCCGTCGGGTGTGTCCGCCTGAGCGGCCCGCGCGCGTTCGTGATTGCACATGAAGTGGGGCTGCAACCACCCGGCGATGCTGCCGTGCCCTGCCGGACGTGCGGGTATGTCCGGATCGATGGTTCCGGTCTTGTCCCAGCGACAACATTGTGGTTTCGCGCTCCGCGCAGCTACACGGGGCAGAACGTCGTTGAGCTGTATGCGCCGGGCAGTCTGCCCGTGCTGCGCGCGCTGTCGGCCGCACTGATGGCTGCCGGTGCGCGGCGCGCGTTGCCGGGGGAGTTTACCGCGCGTGCTTTCATGCTTGGCAAGCTGGATGCAGCCCAGGTTGACGGCGTATTGTCACTGCTGAGCACGCACGAGGAGTCGTCGCTGCGCGCCGCCGCGCGGCAGGCTGGTTCATCACGGACGGCCGCGCTCGCACAACTCGACGAGCAACTGACGGAGTTGCTGGCGCGGATTGAGGCAGGAATCGACTTCGTCGACGAGGACGACGTCCGATTCACCACACCGGCCGAGGTGAGGTCCGCACTTGATGATCTGAGTGCGGCTACGGAGACCTTGCGTGGCGCGACGCTGCAAAGTCGGCCGCATCCGCACGTTGCGCTGGCGGGCATCCCGAACGCCGGCAAGAGCACGTTGTTTAACGCACTGCTCGGTCGGCAACGTGCGATCGTCTCACCAGTGCTCGGCACGACCCGCGACGTGCTCTCCGCAGAAGTGACGCTCGACGGCTTGGATGTGACGTTGCAGGACTGCGCCGGCCTCGGAGTCGTGTCGACCGAACTGGAGCTCGCGACACACGTGGCCTCCGAACGCGCAGCCCGTCAGGCCGATCTGGTGCTCTGGGTACACCCGACGGACGAGGCCTGGCCCGACGAGGCGTCCGCCGTGCTGGCAGCACTACCAGCGAGCCGTCGCTTACTCGTCCGCAGTAAGTCGGACATCGCTTCTGTGCGCCCACTCCACATACCGCACATCGAGTTCGTGGAGGTGATCGAAGTAAGCGCGGCGACCGGAGCCGGCCTGCCGGATCTCCGGCAGGCACTGGTGCGCCAGATCGCGCAGCAGCCCGGCAGCGCCGTGATGCCATCTGGCGCGGCGGAGCTTAATACGCTCGCGGCCGCACTAGTACGTGCCCGCGCCCTTGCCGATGGTGACGTCGAAAGCCTGTCGAACGACGAGCTGATCGCCCTGGAATTGCGTGTAGCCCACGATGCGTTGCACCCCGAACGTGCCGTGTCTGTCGATGAACGCATCCTCGCACACATCTACCGCGAGTTCTGCGTCGGGAAATGACCGGTCCGTGCGCGCTCCCGGCCTCAGTGCTCGCCGATCTGTCGGCCGCAGAAGGCCATTCAGACGCTTGTTTTGTAGGAATCCGTCAAAAAGACTGGATTCGGTGATCCACCTCGCCCGATATTCGTCTATAGATATGGACGTGCTGTACGTGTTCAGTCAACCTTGCTTACTTGACGCGTACACTTTGCTAGCGCTATACTAACGGAGGCTTATATATCCGGACCTTGGTTCAGGGTCCCCGAAGTACCTGGCTTCTTTCCCCTCCGGAGAGCACCGGGTCGCCGCATGGCACCTGGTGCCCTCTTTTTATTTAGACTTGACGCCTGCGTCGACCTCGCCCGCGACTCCGCTGGCGAACGCCAGGCGCGCCGCTACGCGTCACCCCCAGGGGGCCTCCCTCTGCTGGCACGAGCACTATCTGCATGCGCATCAAGTCGATGGCGGCAACGAGCACGCGGACACGCAGTCCTATAAACACACAGCGCTGCGTGCCGCGCCCGGTGAACGTCCTGGTCTTGCGGTCAAACTCCCATTCATCCGGCCCGAGGTCGCCAACACGCACAAGACCCTCTGCCATCGTCTCGGGCAATTGCACAAACACGCCGAATGACGCAACGCCCGCCACGATTCCATCGAAGATTTCTCCAAGACTGCGGCGCATCCGCATTAACAGCAGCGCGCTGGTGGCCTCGCGCCCGGCCTGTAACGCACGGCGTTCTGCTGCACTCGTCTGACGTCCCAGCGCCGCCAGGTCGTCATCCGACAGTTCTCGTTTCTGGTCGTCTGCTGCGCTGTCCGACAGCAGTTCGTCGAGCAAACGGTGGATCGTCAGGTCGGGATAACGCCGGATGGGCGAAGTGAAATGACAATAGTGGTCGCTGGCCAACGCGAAGTGCCCCCCAGGCGTTGAACTGTACTCGGCCTGCGGCAACGCGCGCAGCAGGACGTAGTTCACCGCCGACTCTTCCGGACGCCCGCGCACCTTGTCCAACAGTCGCAGGATCGCACGCCGCTCAAGAGACAGGTCGGGACGCTGCCCCAGAATCGGCGCGAGTGCGAGCAGCGCATCGGTGTCTTCCGACTCCGGCGGTGCGTGACGCCGGCGCAGATGCCCCACACCCGCATCGCTCAGAAAACGGCTCACCGCCTCGTTCGCCTCGACCATGAACATCTCGATGATCGTGTTGGTAAAAGACGTGAACGCCGGGCCGGTGTCCGCCACGTGTCCCTGCTCGTCTACATGAATCGCTGTTTCCGGAAGTTGGAGGGCGATCATGCCATTCGCCAGGCGACGCTTGCGGATTATCCGGGCAAGATCCCGAGCACGCTTCAACAGATCGACGACGTCCGATGCCGTGTCCGCTTCGCCTCCATCGAGCACAGCCATGACCTGCTGATAAGTCAAGCGCGCGTTTGACCGGATCGCACTGCGTTCGATCCGCACGTCCAGCACGTTGCCGCGGAGGTCGTAGGTCAGAAACACCGACTTGGCATAACGCGTTTCGTCGGGCCGCAGGCTGCACACGTTATTGGAGAGTTCTTCCGGCAACATGGGCAGCACGCGGCCTGGAAAGTACACGCTCGTTCCCCGGCGACACGCCTCGCGATCGACTGCCTCACCCGCGGCGACGAAGTGTGAGACATCTGCAATGTGCACGCCCAGGCGCATCCGTCCGCGGTCCAACGTCTCGATCGAGATGGCATCGTCGAAGTCCTTCGCGTCCGGTGGATCGATCGTGACCGTCGAGAGCTCGCGCAAGTCCAAACGTCCGTTCAGATCATCCGGATCGAACGTCTCGACAGCGCGCTCCGCCTCTTGCGCGACATCGCCGGGAAACGCGTCCGGTAGCGCGAAACGCCGCACGATCCCTTCGATCTGTACGCGGGCATCATCTGGATCGCCCAGCCGGTCGATGATCGTCCCCGGTACGCCCGCTGGCCCGGCGCCCGATCGCGCCGGTTCGACCAGGACCAAGTCTCCAGCACGCGCTCGCGACGCGCGCACATTCTGTACAACGACCGGCGGTAGTGGCTCGCGCCCCTGCGGGCGCACGATCCACTCCCGGCCCACGCGGCTGAGCACACCCACCCAGTGCGGCTGGGCGCGCTCGAGCACACGCACCACCTCCGCACGTGAGCCCGCTGCTCGACCTCGGCCGCGGCCGCGTACCACCCGCGCGTTCACTGTGTCACCGTCGACCGCCCCGCTGGTGTCGCGGCGACTGACATACAGATCCGCCTCCCCGATTCGTTCGATGAAGCCGAAGCCGCGTGGATTGAGCCGGAATGTGCCCACGATCAGCCCCGATTGCGCCGGCAACCGCAACGTCCTTCCCGGGCCATGCGCGAGCACGCCGTCGGCAACCAGTTGGCGAACGAAGGTGCGAAATCGGGTATAATCTGCGTCTGTGATGTTCAGTTCCCGGGCCACGGCGCGCGTCTTCAGGGGACGGTCCGGATGACGCGCCAAATGCTCCACTATCGCATCGCGCCAGGCGGCGTCTGCGGCGCTGTTGGGCGATGGCGGCATGTTCCGGCTGAGTTCCTGGAAGTCCGGGGGCGCGGGAAGTCGGGCTACGATCGCGCTTGTGTGTCGGAGCCCGGGATGATAAACGCGTCGTGCGCGGACGACCAGCGCCGACGCACGGTCCGAAACGCGACAACCGCCAGAATTGCCGCGCGTAGACCGAGCGTGCAACGCAGAGGAGACCGAATGATGAAATCCGAAGACGGCACCACGACGCAGACGCAGTTCTCCGTCTTTCTGGGCAACAAGCCCCAAGTGCTCACGCAGATTTGCGATCGTCTGGCCGACGAGAAGATCAACATCATCGCCATGAGCATGATGGATGCGAGCGAACACGGCGTGTTGCGCATCGTCGTAACGGACGCGGACCGCACGCGAAACGCACTGAACAACCTGAACGTCGCCACCGCCGAAACCACCGTTTTGCTGACAACATTGCCAAATCGTCCCGGCGCGCTGGCCGACATCGTCGGCCGGCTCGCCTCCAATCACATCGGCGTGAATTACGCATATTGCACGACCGGCACGCGGAGCGGCAAGACGCAGGGGATCTTCCGCGTGTCTGACCTGAAGAAGGCCGAGAAGGTGCTGGCGGAACGTAAACCGCGGCGTCGCACCCACGCCACCGCAGTGCGCTCACCCCGTGCGAAGGCCAAGCGCGGCCGATGACGGCGCTCGACCAACAGGAAATTAACGAGCCCTCAAGCACCGTGGAGGGTCACTCGGGACGACCCGGCCTTTCGCCAACCAAGGCCCGCGCGCTGGCGGCGCCGCTGCTGGCAGGCTGCGTGGGCGTCCTCGCGCTTTCGGTCTGGCTTACGCCCGATCAGCGCGGCTACGGAACCGCGGAACAGTTCGGGGGCCCCTGTGGCGTACTGATCACGACCGGACTGCCCTGTCCGACCTGCGGGATGACGACGGCGTTCGCGCACACGGTTCGGGGCCAGTGGCTGCAGGCGTTATGGGTCCAGCCGACCGGCTTCGTGTTGTGTCTGGCCACCACCGGCGGAGCCGTGCTGGGCGGCTGGGTGTTGCTGCGGGGCCGCTGGCCAGCCTGGCCGTTCCACCGTCTGGCTCCGCACCATATATTCCTGACGCTGCTCGTGTTGCTGTTGGCCGGGTGGGGGTTCAAAATCCTGGCGGGGCTCGCTGACGGCACACTGCCGTACCGGTGAATCCGTCCCCTTCAAAAGCCAGTCGACCTGTGTTAGCATTGGTGGACTGTAAACTTCGCGAGCCGGATCTCCGGCCGTGGTAAACGGTTACCAGGAATCTCATGGCATCCAAGAGCAAGAGCGCTGAACTCAGCGAACTTCCGCAGTTTGCCGACGCCGACGTCGCGCGGGCCCGCGAGTGGTTCAAGAAGGGCAACAACCTGCGTGAGAAGCAAAACTACGACTACGCGATCGAGTCGTACATCCGCGGGTTGAGCTATTGGCCGGAGGCCGTCGAGGACGGGCACCGTCCCCTGCGCTCGCTCGCGATCCAGCGGGCCCAAGCCGGCGGGAAGAAGCCGGGCATTATGGACTCGATGCGCAAGCCGATGACCGGCAAGGACGCGCTCAAAGCCATGCTCAATGCCGAGGAGTTGCTCTCCAAGGATCCGACCAACGCCGGATACGCCGAGGGCGTGCTCAAGAACGCGGCGCGGGGCGGATATATGGACGCCGTGCAGTGGGTGGCCGAGATTGTGCTTGAGAATCTGAAGCGTGACAAGAAGCCCAACAAATCCCGCTTCAAGACGTACCGCGAGACGCTCGTGCAGGCGGCCGGAACTGCCGACAACTGGAACCTGGGCGCACACGAGACGTTCTTCCTCGAGAAGGCAGTCGAGTCGCTCGAGTTTCTGATCATGCGGATGCCGTCCGAATCGGATCTGAAGGATGAACAGCGTGATCTCGCCGGGAAACTGACGATCGCGCGTGGCAAATACGATGACGATGGCGACTTTCGTGATTCGCTCAAGGACGCGGAAGAGCAAAAACGGCTGCACGACGCCGAGCGCGCCAAGCAAGGCGAGCACACGCTGGCCGCCCTGATCGAGAAGGCGCGCGGGGAGTACGAAGCCGAGCCGGATTCGAGTGCGAAACTCACCCACCTGGTCGATCTGCTGTGTCGGGAAGAGCATAAGGATCAGGAGGACGAAGCAATCCGTGTGCTGATGGACGCCTTCGAGCGCACCCACAACTACAGCATCAAGTCAAAAGCCGACGATGTTCGCCTACGCCAGTTGACGCGGTCCGCCCGCCAGATGGTTGCGAAGGCCCGCGAGAGTGGAACAACCGAGGACAAACAGCAGGCCCGGCTGGCCGCGATGGAGCAGCGTCAAGTGGCGCTCGACGTGTACCGCGAGCGCGTGCAGAAGTACCCGACGGACCTGCGACTGAAGTTCAAGCTCGGCGCGGCGTTGTTCGACGCCGGCGAGTACGACGAAGCTCTCCCGGTCTTGCAGGAGGCGCAGGGCGATCCGCGCAGCCGCGCGCAGAGCCAATTGATGATCGGGCGCGCGTTCTACGAGAAGGGTGCGCACGGCCAGGCCATCCCCGTGCTGAACGAGGCGATCGAGAAATACGAGCTTACCGACGATCACAGTAAACGCCTGCTCTACTGGCTGGGCCGGGCGTACGAGGCCGAAGGTAAGGTTGAAGAGGCCAAGGACGCCTACGGTCGGCTGTTGCGGCAGGATTACAACTACATGAACGGGGACGCGCGCAAGCGCCTGGATAATTTGAATCAAGGGTAACGGAAGAAAATACGCCGATTCGAGGTAGAAACTGTGGCTCACTCGCTATCGTCCAAGAAACGCATTCGCCAGAACATCAAGCAGCGCGGCCTAAACCGTGCGCGTCACACCGCGCTGCGCTCGAAGCTGCGCCGCGTCAGCGATCTGTTCGTTCGCGGCACGCCGGAGGAGGCGGAGACTGCATATCGTGCCGCGGTCAAAGCCCTCGACTCCGAAGCCGACCGCGGCTTAATCCATCGCAACGCGGCCGCCCGCAAGAAGAGCCGGCTGGCCAAGCGTCTCAATGCGCTCAAGACCCGCGCGGCGTCCTAGGAAACGACGGCAACCGACGTGCGAGCGACACCTTGTGTGTTCCATCCTGAGCACAGCCCGTCCAGCATTCCGGCGTCTCGCCCGAGTGAGGCTTGATGGCTGCGCGCTGCCCAAACGCAACTACGCATTCTCAGCACCCCATCAGACCGGCCCGTACGGCGATCAAGCGCCGAACAGGTACGGACGATAGTACCCAATGACCCCTGGCGTGGTGGTACCACTGTGTTCAATGCGATTCACGTAACGCACGAGGCGGTCTGGAAGGTCGGTGGTATCGGCACCGTCCTCGAAGGCCTCATCAACAGCCGGCCGTATCGTGACAATATCGGGCGCACCATACTGGTGTGCCCGCTGTTCTATCCTGAGAACACCGAGCGGCTCGGCCCGGGCGGGATGATCGAGTATTCCTCACTCGACAACATCTACGACAGCGCTTACGCGCAGGCATTCGGACAGGTCGAGCAGGAATACAACGTGCGCCTGATCCACGGCCGGCGTCCGCTCGAAGACGAAGATTCCAAACGCCGTACGTTGTGCGAAGTACTCCTCGTCGACCTGCGGGGGATCAACCATCTGAAGGTCAACGAGTTCAAGGCGCTTCTGTGGGAGCTGTACGGGATTCAGTTTGACCGCTACGAGCACATTTGGGAGTTGGAACAGTACGTGCAGCTAGCCGCCCCTGCCCTAGCGGCGATGGAACAGATGCGGTTGGGCACCACCGAAACACCGGCGGTGATTTTTGCGCATGAATTCATGGGGCTGCCGCTCGCACTGGCAGCGCAGGCCAGGTACCGCGACCATTACCGCACGCTGTTTCACGCCCACGAGACCGCGCCGATTCGTCGCATCGTCGAGGCCCACCCCGGCCATGACGTCATGTTCTACAACACACTCGAGCTGGCGCGCAAGAGCGATCTCTATCTCGAGCAGGTCTTCGGACCGCAGGATGACTACCACAAACACGCGATCGTCGAGGCCGCACATTACTGCGACGGCCTGCTCGCAGTCGGACATCACGTGCATCGCGAACTGCAATTCCTCAGCGCGAACTTCGACGATGCCGACATCGCGCTCGCGTACAACGGCGTGCCCGTCGCGCGCGTGACGCAGGAAGAGCGCGACGAGAGCCGCCGCCACGTCCGCAAGTATTTCAAGAACCTGCTGGGCTGGCAGCCGGATCTGATCTTTACACACGTCACACGCCTGGCCGAGAGCAAGGCGATGTGGCGTGATATCGATCTGCTCGAGGCGCTGGACAAGCGGCTAGTGCGCGACGACCGCACTGCGGTCCTACTGACGCTCTCGACCGAACTACCCAGGCGTCCCGCGACCGACATCCTGGCAATGGAACGCGAATGGGACTGGCCACTCGCGCACCGCGAGGGACATCCCGATCTCACCGGCGGGGAGGCTCGCTACTACCAGCTCGTCCAAGCGTTCAACGCACGAGCTCGCAAGATCAAGATCATCTTCGTCAATCAGTTCGGCTTTGACCGCGCCCGCGCGGGCAAACGCGTGCCCAACGATCTCGAGTTCCTGGATCTGCGGCGTGCGTCCGACGCCGAGCTGGGCATGAGCCTGTACGAGCCGTTCGGAATTTCGCCCCTCGAGCCACTGACCTACGGTGGCATCTGCGTCGTCAGCACGTCGTGTGGGTGCGCCGGATTCGTGAAGCAGATTACAGGCCGCAAGCGCTACTGCAACGTGATCCTGGCCGACTACATCGGTGCTGCACCACGGCCGCGCTCCGTGCAACGGGCTCTAGAGATCGGCGCGCGGGAGCTACGGGCCGTCGAACGCGACGTCGCGGAGAAGCTGGCGGAAGAGCTACTGACCCGTTTGCCCGCCGACGAGAAGGCAACCCAGAAGCTGATGCGCACGGGCTTGGAGATGGCGACACAGATGAGCTGGGATACGGTAGCGGAGCGCTTCATCCTGCCCGCGATCCGCCGCGCCTTCGCCCGCGGCCGCATGCTCGACGTGGCATAGTTGCGTCATCGGTGCTGCTGGCGAACCGAGCGGGCGCTACGGGTACAGCACACTCTGGACACATCACACGCTCCGTGTTACACAGCGGGGAGAATCGCTCGGACAAACCGGGCGCGCACCGAGGTAGCCACGTCATGTCTGCACCTGATCAACCCAAACCTTCGCGCCCAGTGGATGAGCTGGCCGACGGCTGGCAGCACGAGTTCAGACCGCTCGAGCCGCTGGACATCACGAAGACGTCAACGTGCTCCGAACTGCTCGCGGCGATGTCGAAGACCGCATTCAGTGGTCGTACGCTGGGCGAGGCCGCGGACATCCTCGTGGAGATGGCGAACGACGAGTCGTGCTTCAAGGTGATGACGCTTTCCGGCGCGATGACCATCGCGAAGCAGGGCCTGATGATCACGGAGATGATCGACCAGGGACTGGTCGACGCGGTCGTCAGCACGGGCGCGTTGATGTGCCACGGTCTCATCGAGCAGAGCGGGCACACGCACTTTCGCCAGGATCCCAATTGGTCCGACGACGAATTGTATCGCAAGGGTTACTGCCGCGTCTACGACACGCTCGAGCTCGAACGCAACCTCGAAGATGCGGCGGAGATTCTGACCACCGTGCTTGCTGACGTGCATCCCGACACGCCGCTGTGCAGCCATGAGCTGAATTGGCGCATTGGCGACTACTTGAATGAGCAGGCCACAGGCCGCGGCATCCTGCGCTCCGCGTCCGCGCGGAAGATTCCCATCTACGTGCCCGCGTTCACGGACAGCGAGCTGGGGCTCGATCTGTTCGTTCAGAATGTGCTGGCACGTGATCGCGGACTGCCTACGCTGCGGTACGATCCGCTGTTGGATCTCGAGGACTACTACCGGCGCTGCGCCGCCGCTGAGCGACTGGGCATCTTCACCATTGGCGGCGGCGTGCCACGCAACTGGGCACAGCAGGTCGGTCCGCTCGGCGAAGTGCTCGAGCGCCGTACCGAGGGCAAGCACGGGATGTTCCAGCGATTCCATTACGGCGTACGCATCTGCCCTGAGCCCGTACACTGGGGCGGACTGTCCGGATGCACCTACTCAGAAGGCGTTTCATGGGGCAAGTTCGTCCCCGAGTCTGAGGGAGGCCGGCACGCGGAGGTCTACGCCGACGCGACCGTCGCGTGGCCGCTGTTACTACGCGGCGTGCTGGAACGACTGGGGCGCGTGTAGTTTCCGGGGAGTGCGGGCGTCCCGCCCGCAGAGCCTGTGAATACCTGAAATGTCACGCCAAACACTCGGCCCACCCGGCTTTCGCACTACGCCTCCGGACCAATCGTATCACTCTTGGTCAACGACTCATCCTGCGCAGCGGGCAGACGGACCTGGAACTCCGCGCCGCCGTCCGCCGGGCTAATCAGGTCAATGCGGCCGTGCATCTCGCGCACGATCTTCCGCGCGACCGCCAGTCCCAGCCCGGTGCCGGCGTGCCCCTTGGACGAATAGAACGGCTGAAACACGCGCTCGCGCATCGCCGGCGGAACGCCGGGGCCGTTGTCACGCACGGCCAGCACTACGACCTGTTCTGCCTCGTCGTACGCCGTACGAACGTTGATCACACCGTCGCCGGCCTCGACGGCGTCGATTGCATTCGTCACCAGATTCAGTATCACTTGGTGCATACCCTCGTAATCGAGCGGGGTCGCCGGAACGTCCGCCGCCAAGTCGGTGAGCAAGACACACTTCTTGTCGTCGGCCAGCTTCTGCACGAGCCGCGCGACTTCCTCCACGATGCGGTTGACGTGGAGCGTCTCCAGCCGCGGTTCACGCTGTTTGCTGAAGGCCAACATGTTCAGCATCAGGTTGTATGATCGATCCAGGTTGCGCTCGACGATGCGCCAGCCCTGCTCGGTCATTCCCTGATCCTGCTTGGATAACCCCTTCTCCAGTACGTCGGCGCCGCTGCGCATGCCCTGCAGCAGGTTCTTGATGTAGTGCGACAGGTACGCAACCGTCTCGCCGGCGGCAGCGAGTCTCTCACGTTCCAGGTGTGAACGCACCAGACGCGCGTTTTCGATCGCGAGCCCGGTCTGATAACCTACGGCGGTGATCAGTCGCAACTCGTGCTCGTTGTACGTGTGGCGCGTCAGCGGGCAATCCAGGTGGATCACGCCCAGCACGGCATCACGCGCGAGGATGGGCGCGCAAATGACCGACCGCATGCCCAGGTCCTGCACGCTCTTGCCGCTCTGGAAACGCTCGTCGGCAACCACGTTCGAGCACAGAACGCCTTCGTGTGATTCAACCACGTGCCGGATGATCGTGCGCGAAGCGATGATCACCTTAGGATCGCGTTCGGCCTCTTCCTCCTGCGTGCGGAACCGCACGACTTCGGGCAACAGCTCGCCCGTCTCCGTATCACGCACGAAGATGACACCGCGGTCGACTTCCGTTTCGGCGAAGACAAGGTCCAGAACGCGCGCCAGCAACTGGTCCGTCGGCAACAACGTGCCGATGACGTTGGTCAGCTCGCGCATGATGCGCCAGGCCTTAACCGCGTACGCGGTCTCCGGCGTCGCCAGGACCACGCTGTCCTCGCTCGATGGCACGCTTGCCACAACGGATGAATCGACCTGTCGACTGCCGGCGTCGAGGGTGACGAGGTCGCGCGGTATCGATGCGCCGGAGAACTGTTGGACGGATTCGTCGCCCGTGTAAACCAGCAAAGTACCGCCCACGCGGATCTGGTCGCCGTGCTTCAAGCGGGTGGCCTTCTGCAATCGCACGCCGTTCAGGTAAGTGCCGTTGGAACTCTCGCAGTCCGCGAGCACCCAGCCCCCTTCGCCTTTCCTGAGCTCGGCATGGCGGCGACTGATGGTCTGATCGGTCAACGGAATCTGTGTGCTGCCACGGCCGATCAACACCACATCGTCCGTGGTCTGCAGCGTGCGACCCTTGTCAGGCCCCTGCAAGACAATCAACGTCGCCACCGTTCACCTAGTTTCGATTGAGAGGACGCGACCCCGTTACCGTACTGGCGTCGCGCTGCAAACACTCGGAACGTGCTATCCAACCAGAATCGCAGCGGCAAATCAACCGGCACCGCCATCAGAGACCCCACATCCACCCGTTTAATCTGTCGCTCGCCTCCGTGCGTGTCCGGATCAGGACGCCGGCTGATGCTGCCGTACCTTCTTCGCGCTGGTCACGCGCACGTTGCTCGCCGCCAATCCCTTGTCCGTCTCGACGAGCTCGTACTGCACCTCCTCGCCTTCGTGCAGCGACCGAAATCCATCCCCTTCAATGCTGCTGTAATGGACGAATACGTCCTGCCCCTCCGGCCCTACGATGAACCCGTAGCCCTTCTTGGTGTCGAACCACTTGACACTTCCGTCGGTCATAATACTGGCCTCCGAGAGCCACCCGAGATATGCTTCGAGGGGCGACTCACGTTTCTCGGCCCGGTCCGCTGCCGGACTGGTCCCCCAGACTTCGGCCGGCTCCCGATTACCGACCACGCGCAGCCAAGTACGATCGGTGAAATAGAACTAGATATGACCGATCGCCCTGGAACGCCGTCCAGGACCACAACGAATTGCTCGCTGACGGACGCAATAACCCGTCAGCCCACTAGCCCTCTGCAGGCTCCTCAGCGGCTTTCATGGCCGCTTTGCGCGATAATTTTACCCGCCCCTGATCATCGATGGCAATGACTTTCACCTTGACGATGTCGCCAATCTTCACGACATCGGCCACGTTTCGAACGTAGCTGTCATCCAGCTCGCTGACGTGGCAGAGTCCATCCTGCCCCTCGATGATCTCAACGAATGCGCCGAAATCTTTAATACTAATGACTTTACCTTCGTAGACCCGACCAACCTTGACGTCCTCGGTCAGCCGCTCAACCCACTCTCGGGCACGTTCAGCCGCCGCCGCATCCAGGCAGGAAATCAGCACAGTTCCGTCGTCCTCGATGTCGATCTGGGCACCGGTTTCGGCCTGGATGGCCTTGACGGACTTACCGCCGGGGCCGATCAGCTTGCCGATCTTCTCGGGGTTGATCCGGAGCGTCAGCAGGCGCGGGGCGAATTCGCTGATTTCGGGCCGCGGTTCGCTGAGGGCCTTGCCCATCTCGTCCAAGATCTTCATCCGGGCTTTGTGCGCCCGTTGGAGCGCCTTGACCATGATGTCGTGCGGCAGCCCCTTGGCCTTGATGTCGAGTTGCACGCCGGTGATGCCCTCGCGCGTGCCGGCGACCTTGAAGTCCATGTCGCCGTAATGGTCTTCGTCACCGACGATGTCGGTCAGCAGCTCGTGTCGGCCGTCATCCTCGAGGACCATACCGATTGAAATGCCGGCGACGGGTCCCTTGATCGGGACGCCGGCGTCCATCAGGGCCAGCGATCCGCCACAGACGGACGCCATCGAGCTGGAACCGTTCGATTCCAGGATGTCGCTCACGATGCGAATGGTGTACGGGAAATCATCCGGCCCCGGCAACACCGCCTCAAGACAGCGTTCGGCAAGGGCTCCGTGGCCGATTTCACGCCGCCCCGGCCCCATGATCCGCCGGGCTTCGCCGACCGAGAAGGGCGGGAAGTTGTAGTGCAGCATGAACTTTTTAGTGTACTCCTCCATCATGTCGTCGATGACCTGCTCGTCACGCGAGGTCCCGAGAGTACACGTCACCATGGCCTGTGTCTCACCCCGTGTGAACAGTGCCGACCCATGTACGCGCGGCAGCCACTGCACCTCGCTGCTGATCGGCCGTACGACATCCATCTTACGGCCATCGACGCGCAGCTTCTCGTCCAGCACGAGCTCGCGGAAGATCCGCTCTTCAATGTCGTGGATCACTTCCTTGACTTCGGCCGGCGTACGCTCCGGGTTTTCCTCGTCCTCCGGGCAGTACTCTTCGATGATCCGATCGTAGATCGCCTTGGTCGTCTCCTGGCGCTCCAGCTTCTTCGTCACGCGCTTCGCGGCCCGCATGTCGTCGACGACCTTGGCCTCGATCTCCTCGTAGAACGCCGCGTCTTTCTCCGGCGCTTCCCAGTCGGCTTCCTGGCCGGCCTGCCGTTTGAGCTCACGGAGCATCTCGCAGATCGGGATCACGCCGTTGTCGTGCCCGAATTTCACGGCTTCAGCCACATCCTCCTCGGATAGCTCACGACAACCCACCTCGATCATCGTGACGGCGTCCGTGTGGCCGGCGACGACCATGTCCATGTCGGAATACTCGAGTTGGGATAGCGTCGGGTTGATCACGAACTTGCCGTCAACCCGCCCGACGCGCACGCCCGCGAACGGGCCGTGAAACGGCACTGGTGCGACGGCCAGGGCGGCGGCCGCCGCACACATCCCGATCACGTCCGGGTCATTCTTGAGGTCGGCCGCCAGCGTGATGATCTGGACCTGCACTTCGTTCTTGAACTTGTCGGGGAACAGCGGCCGCATCGGTCGATCGATCAAGCGGCTCGTGAGCACCTCTTTGAGCGTCGGCCGCCCCTCGCGCTTGAAGAAACCGCCCGGGAACTTGCCGGCTGCGGACATCTTCTCGCGGTAGTCGACGGTCAAGGGAAAAAAGTCGATCCCCGGTCGTGGGTCGGCGGTGACGACGGTTCCGAGCACAACGGTGTCGCCGTAGCGGACGACGGCCGCACCTGAGGCCTGCTTGGCCAGTTTGCCTGTCTCGATGGTAAGTTCGCTGCCCCCGATTCCGCGCTTGACCTTCACAACCGGATTCATCTTCTGCCTTTTCATTTGCTTTCCACGACCCGAACCAACATTAGCACCAACGCCGCTGGTGCCGCCGGTAACGTCAACCAGCTTGAACGATCCCCCGTCTTCGCGACCGGGTACGGCCGCGCCACAGGTGGCGAATCGACTTTTTGGGGCGGAAACAACCCGCTTACTTACGCAGCCCGAGCTTTCCGATCGTGTCGAGGTATCGCTGGCGGTCGGTGCGCGCCAGGAACTTCAACAACGCCGATCGTTTGCCCACCATTTTCAGCAACCCGCGTCGCGACGAGTGATCCTTCATGTGCGACTTCAGGTGTGCGGTGAGCTGCGTGATGCGGGTGGTGAGCAACGCGATTTGCACCTCGGCCGATCCGGTGTCCTGATCGTGCCGCCGGTGGTTCTGGAAAATCTCCGCCTTCTTGTCTGTGGTCAACGCCATGGCCCATTCTCCCTGTACTTGGGCCTGTCCGAGCCCTTCCCACGGGCCAAGTGGGAGAGCCGGGACAGCCTGCTCAGTTTCAAGAACGCGAGAGTATAGACGCCAACCGGATAACCCGCAATGGGGCAGACGCTTGCGCCACAGTGCGCCAGCGCGTTGTACCCCGCGGCGCGAACGAAATCTAACCTATTGTGGCATGGTGACTTAGGCGTTCTTGGTTGCGGATTGTACCGCGCGGTAACCGGTTTGGTAGACGCGTTTGATGCCTGACCGATGCGGCCATGCTGGCCCCGGTTGCTCAGTCCCTCGCTTGCGCTTCGGGCACTGGAACGTGGCTCTCTCGACCATCAACCGGTGCGTCGGACACGATCTTCCCGTCACGCATCTGCACGACCCGGCGGGTCTGCCGGGCGATGTCCGGCTCGTGCGTCACGATTACTACGGTGACGCCCTGCTCGTTGAGCTGGTGGAAGATCGACATGATCTGCTCGCCGGTGCGCGAGTCGAGATTGCCGGTTGGTTCGTCCGCCAGCAGCAACGGCGGGTCGTTGACGATGGCCCGCGCGATCGCCACACGTTGGCGCTCCCCGCCGGAAAGCTCGTTGGATTTGTGATTTGCGCGGTGCGCGAGACCAACGCGCTCTAATGCACGCACGGCCGCTGGGCGCGTGTTGATCTTGCGCGCGTAGAACTGCGGAACCGCTACGTTCTCGACGGCCGTGGTTCGATTGATCAGGTTGAACGTCTGAAACACAAAGCCAATCTGGCGGTTGCGCACAGCCGCCAGGGCGCGATCCGACAGCGCTCGCACGTCCCGTCCGTCGAACACGTATCGGCCGCTGGTCGGACGATCCAGACACCCCAGCACGTGCATCATCGTGCTCTTGCCGCTACCCGAGGCCCCGGTGATCGCGATGAACTCGCCGCGCTCGATCTTGAGATCCACGCCGTCGAGAGCGCGCACAACGCTCTCGCCCATCTGGTAGTGCTTGGTCAGGCCTTCTACTTCAATCAGCGCCAAGCCGAATCTCCGCCTAATTCCGCTCGTTAACGTCTTGCGGCAACTTCGTGTAGACCTGCGCATCCGGTTCGAGCACCCCCTCCCCCAAGACCTCGATCACCTGGGTGAACTCGCCGTCACTAATACCGAAGCGGCAAGGAACAAACTTCTTGCCCCACTTGTCACCCGACGCGGGATCCGGCTGGGTCTTGACCCAGACACCCCGCTGATCATCGAGCGACTTCACCGCCTCGGCCGGCACGCGCAAAGCGTCGATAGCGCTTTCCACGGTGAACTCGACCTGCGCCTGGCAGCCCAGCGGCAGCTTGTGGCGCTTCTCGTCCACAATCTCCACGTGTACATCGAATTGAATCACCGACGAGCCGGTATTCAGCTTGCCCTGCGGCTCCACCCGCTCAATTCGCCCCGCAAACTCGTCATCCGGAAACGCGTCCACCGTGATCCGCACGGCACCAGTTCGCGCCTCAATCTGTGCTGCGTCCGCAGCGGCGGTCTCCCGCAACTGCGGCATCTCAGGCAGTGCGTCCAACGGCGAGATATCCAGCACGCGGCCGTAGTCAGCCTCATCCAGCCGTGCGATGACCTTCTTCTTGGATACGTCGGCGAGCGTGATCAGCGGCGTGCCGCCGGTCAGGCTCTGTGTGCCCGACTGCACGAGCATACCCGGCTTCACGTAGACCTGGGTCACGATGCTCTGTTGCGGTGCCACGATGGTCGTCTCGCGCAGCCGCTCCTGGGCATCTTCCATGCTCTTGCGGGCCGACTCGACCGTAGCTTCCTGTGAGCGGACGGCGGCCGCGGCGTCTTCCTTGGCGAGCTCCGCGTTACGAATGGCGATCCGCGCCGCCTCGACCTGCGCTTCTGCGATGCGCATTCGAGCGCGGATGTCGTGGACCTCCTGGGGACTGTAGGCCGACGATCGTCCCTCCGTGTCGAGCGTGGCTTCCATCTTCTCGTGCTCGAACGCGGCAATGTCCCGTTGTGCTTCGCGTTCGGTCAGCGCTACCTTCGTGTTGTCGATGTTAACTTGCGCTCGATCGATCGCGACCTGCGCCTGCTTGAGCAAGGCTTGCGACCGTTCGTAGTCCGCGGTCGCGCGATCCAACATGCGCTGCTCATCGTCCGGATCGAGCACCACGAGAACGTTCTCGGCATCCACGTAAGTTCCCTCGACCACTTGTACTGCGGTGATCTCGCCGGACGCTTCGGGCTTGACCTCGATGACCTGGTTGGCGTGGATCAGACCCGAAGCGGTGATCGGAACACGAATGTCGCCACGCGTGACCTGCCCGAACTTGGGCATCGCCCAGGGCGGCGTAAACTCCTGTTGCCGCGCGTAGTACCAGCCCACGGCGATCAGTCCGACCACGATCAGCAGGATCAGCCACTTGTTCATCAGTCCGTCTCACCTTCGCGCATACACCACCGGCGGCGCCGACACTTTGGGCACCACGTGCTAGTCAACCAAGGCCATCCGTTCGTGCGACCTAGTTGGGTAAGTAGGGCTCGTACGGCAAATCGAACGCATCCGCGACGGGCTGGTTCGTGATCTTGCCGCGCTCTATGTTCACACCCTTCGCCAAACCCGGATCACTGGCACACGCCTCACGATAACCCAGGTCCGCGAGTTTGACGAGGTAAGGAATTGTCGCGTTCGTCAGACCGAACGTGCTGGTGCGCCCAACTGCGCCGGGCATATTCGCGACACCGTAGTGGACCACGCCATCGATCACATAGGTGGGGTCGCCGTGCGTTGTCGGCTTTGTCGTCTCGCAGCAGCCGCCCTGATCCACGCCAACGTCGACGATCACCGAGCCCGGCTGCATGAGCTTCAAATACTCGCGCTTCACCAGCATTGGGCAGCGGGCGCCCGGGATCAACACCGCGCCGATTACCAAGTCGGCCCGTTTGAGATGGCGTCGAATCGCCTCGTCCGTGCTGTAAACGGTGGTTACATTGGGCGGCATGACCTCATCCAGATACCGCAGGCGGTAGAGATCGATGTCCATCAGCACAACGTTGGCCCCCAGACCGGACGCGAGCCGCGCGGCGCACGTGCCGACGATGCCGCCGCCCAGCACGACAACGCTTGCCGGTTCCACGCCCGGAATGCCACCAAGCAGAATGCCGCGGCCTTCCATGGGTTTCTCAAGATACTTGGCGCCTTCTTGAATGCTCATCTTGCCCGCGACTTCGCTCATCGGCGCCAGCAACGGCAAACGCCCCTGGGTGTCCTCGATAGTCTCGTAGGCGACCGCAACACCGCCGCTGTCACGCACGCCTTCGGTCAACTCACGGCTGGCTGCAAAGTGAAAGTAGGTGAAGACGACCTGACCTTCGCGAATGTGCGGAATTTCTTCCGCCAGTGGCTCCTTGACTTTGCAGATCAGGTCGGCGCGGGCCCACACCTCCGAGGCGGTTGGCAGCAGTTCCGCGCCGTATTGTTCGTAGTCCTCGTCTGCGATCCCGGACCCGACGCCGGCCCCCCGCTCGATGAACACCGTATGCCCGTGCTTCTTGAGTTGCTCCACACCCGCCGGCACGACCGCGATTCGGTACTCGTCCGACTTAATCTCTTTGGGTACACCGATAATCATGCGTGAACTCCTGGAAGGGCATGAACGGGTCGATACACACCATGACGCTATGGTTAAACGACGTCTTGATCCGGAACCTAGCAGATTAAGGACCGCGCGGACGGTTTGCAAGCCGGCGCGATCTGGCCGGACTCCTGCGCGCGTCGTGCCCGCTTTGTGCATCATTCTCGTCGCCGGCTGTGCCGCTTCACCTCGGTCCCCGCACTTCATTACGCGCGCCGAGTTGGAAGCCGCTCCGTGTGCCGAAATGTTCGCGATTGGGACCGTTCGCGCGGCGGACGCACAAATCCTGCGGCAACTCTGCCGGCCGCTGGAGCGAGGACTTGGCCTCATCGAGATCCGCGATCGGCTGCACTGGGCAGCGCTGACGCACGCAGCTCCCGGCCTGGGCCCCTGCCCCGACCTGACTCGCGGCTCGGCGGTCTGCCTAGCGTCCTGGCTGGGCGAGCGGATCGACGGCTCCCCTCCCGCGCAAATCGACAGTGTCCAAGTTCATCGCGGCGCGGCCAAGGTGAGCGCGACATTCGTCGGCGGAAACTACCACCCCGTAGCGGCTGGTTTCGTAGACGTCGTGTACGTGCCGCGTCTCCGGGAAGTGCTGGTCGTCGAGATCAACGGCACACCCTATTTCCCCTGAAAGCCCCCCCTTTCGACTAGTCAGCAATAATATGCGCGCCTTTAGTGCATCCTGATTACACCACAGGATGTTGACAATCCGAAACATATCCCGTAGACGTTTCTGGGCAACATCATGAATGTTGCAAGAACTGCCGACATATAATACAGCCTGATAGCAAAGAGGCTATGCCATGCAGACTGCCTATGGCACGACGAACATTGTCCCGAACGACCACGCGGAGACTGCGCCAACAGCGCCAGCCGAGCGATCGGCAAACGTGCTGGTCGTGGACGACGAGCGAGTTATCCTTGACGCGCTAGCCACATGGCTGGTGGCTGATGGGCACAAAGTGACAACCGCCACGTCGATTGAGGAGGCCGTGTGTGAGCAGCAGCAGCAGCCGGCTGACGTCCTAATCGCAGACGTGATACTCGGCGACGGCGATGGCCTGGATTTGCTGAGAACGGTCGCACAGCGGTGGCCAGAAACGCTCACGGTCGCCATGAGCGGCTACGGGACGATCGAATCGGCGGTCAATGCGATTAAGGCGGGGGCGTTCGAGTTTCTGCCAAAACCCGTCCGCATGGATCGAATCCGCCAGGTGGTTCGACGGTCAGTAGAGCAGCAGGCACTGCTCCAGGCCAACCGCTCGTTGCGACGCGTGCTATCTGCGCCCTACAACCTTGACGCGATCATCGGACGCGCTGCCGGGATCCAGCGGGCAATCCACGTAATCGACGCCGTGGCTGATTCGAATGCCACGGTGCTGATCCACGGTGAGCCGGGCACCGGCCGATCGCTGTTCGCCCGCGAGGTTCACCGCCGCAGTCAGCGCCGCGCGCGAGCGTTCTCGGAAGTCCACTGTGCTGCAATCCCTGAGGTCCACCTTGAATCCGAGCTGTTCGGGCACGTTCCGGGGGCGGTGGCCGGCGCGTTAGGTGAGAAGAACGGTAAGCTGGCGGAAGCCAACGGCGGAACGCTCTTCCTCAGCGGTGCGTCGCGCGCTCCGTCCGGGCTACAAGGGAAACTGCTTCGCGTCCTGCAGGAGCGTCGATTCGAACCGCTCGGATCGAGCAAGACGCAAGCTGCCGACGTTCGGATTGTGCTGGGAACTGACACGGACCTGGAACGACTTGTAACCGACGGCGGTTTTCGCCGTGACCTCTACGAGCTCGTCAGCGTGGTCACGGTGTACTTACCGCCCTTGCGCGATCGTCTGACGGACATTCCACTGCTGGCCGAACACTTCCTGCGCAAGTACGCGCATCAGAGCGGGCGCGCGCAAGCCCGTTTCACGGATGAGACTCTCCAGTGTCTTCAACGGTACGAATGGCCCGGCAACGTCCGCGAGTTAGAGGATTGCGTGGAGCGCGCCGTCGTCCACTCCCGCACGAACGAGATCCGCGTCGACGCCCTGCCGCCGGCAGTGGTCGACGCGGGGCGCAGCAACCAGGCGCTCTTCTCGGCCGAGAGCAGTCAACGGTTGACGCTCCGCGAGGCGCTCACCGAACCTGAGAAACGCATCATCAAGACGGCGCTCGAGGCCAACCAGTGGAATCGACAGAAGACTGCTGCCGTCCTGGATGTGAATCGCACCACGCTCTACAAAAAAATGAGGCGTTACGGACTGTTGCAGGGCGACGCCCGCAAGCAGCCCTGACGCGCCGCATCGGCCACAACCCCGCATCTTCCGCCCATGGATGATTGGTCGCCGCTCGATTGGCCCCCCTGCCATTGTTGATGCTGACGTGGTACACTGGTTGGATTGTGAAGTGTGCGCGTCAGAAGGTGCAGATGGGGCGCGGTATCTCTCCCGTCTGCGGCGCGGCTGAGGCTGGGCGCGGTACCGCGAGCGCCCCGCGAGGTGCAGTGTGGAACCGAGGCTGATCCGGGTCATCGGGGCCCGACAACACAACTTGCAGGACGTGACGGTCGAGATCCCGCGTGACCAACTCGTCGTGATCACCGGCCTGAGCGGATCCGGCAAGAGCAGCCTGGCGTTCGATACCGTTTACGCGGAGGGGCAGCGGAAGTACGTCGAGTCCCTCAGCGTTCACGCGCGGCACTTCCTGGAGCAGATCGGCAAACCGGACGTGGAGCGGATCGAGGGACTGCCGCCGACGCTCGCGATTGAGCAGGGCGCCCCCCCCACGAATCCCCGCTCGACGGTTGCCACAACGACCGAGATCTACGACTTTCTGCGGGTGCTGTTTGCGCGTGTCGGCACGCCGCATTGCCCGAAATGCGGCCGGCAGATCTTTAGCCGTAGCGTCGACCAGATCGTCGACGTCGTGCAGGGCTACGGCGAAGGCGCGCGGATCATGGTCATGGCACCGCTCGTCCGCGGCGCATCGAGCGAGTTACCCACGATCCTGCGCAGAATTCAACGTGAGGGCTTCGTCCGGGCTCGCGTCGACGGCGAGCTGCGGGACGTGAAGGAGCTGGCCGAACTGACCGCCGAGAGCGAGCCTGCGCTGGCGAAACGCAAACGGTCGTCCGCCGCCATCGACGTTGTCGTCGACCGCATCGTGATCCGCGAAGACATTCGCAGTCGCCTAGCCGACGCAGTTGAGCTCTCGCTCTCACTGGGCGACGGCACTGTCATCGTCAGTCGCGAGAACGGCAAGGCGCCGGGCGAGCCCACGAAGCTGAAGGGCCAACCCGCATCGAAGACCAACGGCGAGTGGGTCGACGAGGTATTCAGCGAGCGGCACACCTGCACGTCTTGCGGAATCAGCCTGCCGGAGCTGTCACCGCGCGCGTTCAGCTTCAACTCGCCCTATGGTGCGTGCGAAACCTGCGGCGGTCTTGGGACGACATTGCGGTTCGACCCACAACTGATCGTGCCGGACGATGCACTCACACTGTCCGGCGGTGCCATCGCGCCCTGGGCGGCGGGGAAGAAGAAGGTCGGCGTCACGCATCTCAAGCTGCTCAAGTCACTCTGCGCGGCACTCGACATCAAGTCCGACACCACGTTCAGCGAGCTTTCTGACGACGCGCGCCGCATCATTCTGCACGGCACAACACGAGCGGACACGAAAAAGCTCGAGCTCGAATTCGAAGGTGTGATACCTAATCTCGAACGCCGCTACCGCGCCGCCGGGAGCGATGGCGGGCGCAGCCGATTGAGCAACTACCAGCGCGAATACGTCTGCGAGACCTGCGGCGGCGCGCGGCTCAAGAACACGTCGCTGGCAGTCTGCATCGAGAAGCGCAACATCCATGAGCTGACGTTATTGCCGATCGCGGACGCGACCGAGTGGTTCGAGCTGCTTACGTTCGAGGGCGAGGCGGCGCAGATTGCGGACGCGATTCTGCGTGAGATTCGCCAGCGACTGCGTTTCATGCGTGACGTGGGGCTGGGCTATCTGACGCTCGACCGCACCAGTGCAACGCTCTCGGGCGGCGAAGCGCAGCGCATTCGCCTCGCTACGCAGCTCGGCAGCGGGCTCGTCGGCGTGTGCTATGTGTTGGACGAGCCGACCATCGGCCTGCACCAACGTGACAACGAGCGGCTGCTCACGTCCATCCGCAACCTCGTCGACATCGGCAACACTGTAATTGTTGTCGAGCATGACGAGGATGTTATCCGTGCCGGAGACTATCTCATCGACATGGGCCCCGGCGCCGGCCTCCACGGCGGCAAGGTCATCGCTGCCGGTTGTACGGCCGATGTGCTGCGTGACAAGACCTCCATCACCGCCCGCTACCTCAACGGCGAGTACGGCATCCCGTTGCCCGAAGAACGCCGACAGCCGCGGAGATCGGACTTCATCCAGGTACTCGGCGCGACGCAGAACAACCTCGACAAGATCGACGTCTCGATTCCACTCGGTGTGTTGTGCGCCGTGACCGGTGTCAGCGGCAGCGGTAAGAGCACGCTGGTTTCGCAGATCCTGCTGCCGGCGCTGCGCCGGCGCCTCTACAAGTCGAAGGAACAGCCCGGCGAGCACGACCGAATTGTCGGCACGAACAAGATCGACAAAGTCATCGAGATCGACCAGACGCCGATCGGTCGTACGCCACGAAGCAATCCGGCAACCTATACGGGCGTGTTTGACGAGATACGCCGGCTCTACGCTAAGACCAAGGAAGCCCGGATTCGCGGCTACAATGCGAGCCGTTTCAGCTTCAACGCCAAGGGCGGACGGTGCGAGGCGTGCCAGGGCCAAGGCACCCGTCGAATCGAAATGCACTTCCTGCCGGACGTGTTTGTGGAATGCCAGGAATGCAAGGGCACGCGCTACAGCCGCGAGACGCAGGAGATTCGCTACCGCGGCAGGTCGATCGCCGACGTGCTCGAAATGCGTGTCGAAGAGGCACTGCGTTTCTTTGACAGCTTCCCGAAGATCAAGCAGGGCTTACAGGCCCTGTCCGACGTGGGGCTGGGCTACGTGCGGCTTGGACAACCGTCGAACACGCTCTCCGGCGGCGAGGCGCAACGCGTGAAGCTGGCAGCAGAGCTGTCCAAAGGCGCGCTGCACCCGATCGCACCGAATGGCCCGCCCAGCGCATCGGCCACCCAGCGGGCAAAGTATCAGAGCCACACGCTCTACGTGCTGGACGAGCCGACGACCGGCTTGCACTTTGCCGACATCCAGACCCTGCTGGCCGTGCTCAATCGCCTCGTTGACATGGGCAACACGGTACTGGTCATCGAGCACAACCTCGATGTCATCAAGACCGCGGACTGGATTGTCGATCTCGGCCCTGAGGGCGGCGAAGCCGGCGGAAAAGTCGTCGCCGAGGGCCCGCCGGAGCAGGTGATCACCGCGAAGGCCAGTCACACCGGCCGCTACCTCGCCCCCAAGCTGGCGACGTCCAATGCCTAGCTGATATGTCGCGCGGCCGCAGTAGACGTGCTATGCGGTCACGTCGGCACGACGGACTTCTCGACCGGTACACTGCGCTCCTCGAACTCCATGCCCTCGGACGCCAACTCGCGCAGGATCGGGCCGTACACCAGCTCATGCGTCGGGATGTGGCTGCCCGTGAGCGGCAGTTCGTTACGCATGATCAGCTTGGCCGCGATGGCCGCCGGGAGCCCAACCGTCTTGGCCATAGCCGTGACGCCGCCGGGCATGCCGAAGTGCTTGAACGTGGAGATTACTTTCTCGCGTCGATCGTAATCGTCGGGATAGTGCGCGACGATCTCGTGGACGATCGCGACCATGTCGCGTCCGTTCGCCGGCAGTGCGAGCTTCTGCCGCAGCAGGTGAATCATCGCGTCGGCGGCGGTCTCACCCTGAATGCCCGCGGGTTCTTCCGAGAACAGACCCAGCCAACGCAGGTTCTCCATGATCCGCCCGGTGGCACTGATCCCAAGGAAATTCGCGATGCGGCCTTCGAGGCGTGAACCCGACGTCGCGCGGGGCAGGAACATCTCGACAATCTCCGCCCAACTCCGCTGCGCCAGATTGGGAATGCGCAAATGCTCGTTGGGTAGACCAAGCCGGACGATCTGTGCCCACGTCTCGCTCCAGCCCGGGTAGCGTAGCGTCCCACGAATCATCGTCTGACAGCGCTCAAGATGGAAAACCTTCAGGTACGACAGCGAGTCGCGGTTCGGATAGGCCTCCATCGCACCGACGCCATCTACATCCACCGGCCACGAGCGCTGAAACACGTTGTGCCACGGGACGATTTTGACCTTGCCGTCGACCAGGTACTGCGCGCCGTGCTCGGCGGACATCACGACGTTGCGCGGGTTCCAGGTGATGCAGTAGCGCAGCGGGTTAACATCGACTTCCGGAGCCGGCACACCGCTGCCGTACGAGACAAAGCTCTCGACATAGCCGCCCTTCGCGCGGATGCCGTGAATGATCTCCATGGCGGACATGATATCGATGCCCGGGTCGAGGCCGGTTTCCGATAGCAGCAGCACACCAGCGCGATGCGCGTCGTGGTCGAGCGAACGCACGCGCTCGTCCCGATACGATGCGGAGACCATGTGGGCCTGGTGCTCTACGCAGTCTTCGGCAATCAGCGGCTGGAACTGGGCCGGCAGCAGATTCACGACGAGATCTGCTTTGCGCATCAGCGTGGCCCGCAGCATGAGA
Organism: Phycisphaerae bacterium; assembly: GCA_028277645.1. GTDB lineage: Bacteria > Planctomycetota > Phycisphaerae > UBA1845 > Fen-1342 > JANQFV01. The sequence continues at coordinate 78,897 of JANQFV010000008.1, read as the reverse complement.
TCATTGACTTCAAAGAAGCTGGAGCTGCCGCGCGAATGATCGTCCACGCGCTCCGTCGCGAGCTCCTCGTCGCGGTCCGCGACGGTCACGAACCAGTCGTTTTCCTCGGCCTGCTCCAGCAGATACGTGATCAGATAAGGCGTGCTCTGCCCCGCACCGAGCACCAGAATATTCTTCATTGCACGACACTCCCGCGTCAACAGAACCACCCGGCACACTCCCAACGTGTGCCTGGAAACGGTTCAGCATAGGGGCCGTCCGCGCGGAATCCAACCCGCCCTAATTCCCTATCCCAATGCGTTTAGCCCCTCCAGCAGACGCTCAAGCGCGCCGCGCGTTCGTTCGGGCGGCTGGGCGTACGAGAATCGCAGCCATTCCTTCGCGTGTGGCGAGAAGAATACGCCCGGTACCGTCGCGATGCCGTGCTCCTGGGCAAGGTGGGCGCCCAGCACTTCCGTGTCCGGCATACCGGCGTTCGTCAGCCAGGGGCCAAGGTGCAGCAAGGCGTAATAGCCTTGTCCGCAAACCGCGGTGATTCCGTGCTGCTCCACGAACTCACGGAGAATGCCGCGACTGGCGTTGGTCGGCCCGATAATGCTCGCGCCGGCCTTGGCCACGCCCATGCGATACGCCGCGATCGCGACCGCCTGGCTGTAGTAGCTCGGGATTACGCCGTGCGACGCGCGACTCTGAATGAATTTGACGACTTCCTCTGCCGCGAGCAGGTGCGCGTTGCGGATGTTCGACCCGCCGATGCACTTGGTGATCCCGTCCATGATCATTACGCGCGGCCGCTCGCCGGCATCGAACTCAGGCAGGAATGCGTTGATATCCATGGGCGCGTCATCGGTCACCCAGTGGTAGATCCAGTCATACAGCACGTAGCGCACGCCCGCGCGCAGCGCCGCCTTGCCCAGTTCAATCTGCTGTTGCGTTGAGAGGACGCGTCCGGTCGGATTGTCCGGTGACGTGATGATCAGCCCTGCGACTTCGCGGCCGTCACGCCGCGCGAGTTTGACGCACGCTTCGATCCCCTCGGGCGTATACGCCCACGCGTTTTCAGGATCGCCCGGGGCACGCACAACATTCGCACCGACGCCGTACGGTCCCCAGTTATAGCTGATCCACGGCACACGGCTGGTGATGACGACATCGCCGACGCGGCCGCCACCGACGTGTTGCATCGCCTCGAACGCTTTGACCAACACGTCGCGGCCACCGGCGCCATCGAGCACGTTGCCTGGCGTCAGGCCGGTGTCCTGGTTCACCCGCCAGTAGTCCTCGATGACCGACTTTCGAAAATCGGCACAGCCGCCGGGCAGGTCGTACGCCGTGCCGTGGTCGACCTGCATCCAGTGCGCTTCGTCGAGCAGCTCGCGCGGTACGCCTGGCAAGCTCGCCCCGCCGTCGCCCTGCGACGCGTTGAACACTTCGCGATCCGGGTAGCGCTCGCGAAAGGCGCTTAGCGAGTCCTTGATCATGAACATTCGCGACGGCGGGATGGAGGCCATCCGTGCGGGGTAGTCACTGACCGGGATCCGCTCTGCTGCGCTGACCACGTATTCCGGCTGATTGTCGGTCTGGTTCACTGCACTGCACCCTGTGTCGGACAAATTGGCCCGTACGGTAATCTCGGCCCGGCGAACGTCGCGGTCGGCGTATCCTAATCAGCCCACCCCGCGACACAATCGGATTCTGGTTTCAGCCGTCTGAAGGTATGCGCTTTTGCAGTTCCCGTCGAAGCAGATCGGCAATGGGTGAGAACTCGGACTCATTCTCAGGTGAGAGCCCCGCGAGATCGTCGTGGGCCTGCAGCATGAACGCGATCGCGTCCGGCGAACCCTCGTCGAAACCTGCTACGCTGACCTCGCGCGCGTCAGCCGGAAACGCCACGTCTCCGAAGGTCAGAAGGCCGTCGAGTCCCATGACTTCCAACGACTGTCGGCAAACCACTGGACAGCAGGACAGTTTCAGCTTGCCACCGACTCCAGTGACCTGCCGCTGCAGCCTGATCAGCCAGCCGGCGAAAGCGCTGTCCAGATTCGCACAGTCGGCCAGGTCCAGCATGATGTCCGGTGTCGGCAGTTTCCGATCGAAAAAAACGCTGCACCAAGGCGCTGGCGGCGAGCGAAGTCTCGTGCGTGGCCCGCTGTGCGAACACCAGGAACAGCGCCGTACCACGCGTCGCGACGCGGATGCACACGGCGTCAGGCGCGGACATAAATGCACTCCTGTCAGCGGATCTCGACCCGTCCGCTATTATAAGCGCGACCAAGGATGACTGAAGCACGTGCTTCGGCGGCGGGCGTTGGAGACTGATGATGAATGAGCACCGTTCGGTTGCGGTGGTCGGTGCGTCCACCGATCGCGCCAAGTTCGGGAACAAGGCCGTACGGGCCTACCAGCGGCAGGGCTGGGACGTCTACCCGATTCATCCCAGCGCTGCCGACATAGAGGGTGTTCCAGCCTGGCGCTCATTGAACGAGTTGCCCAGCCGTGTGGATCGCGTCGTGTTGTACCTGCCTCCTACCGTCGGCGTGAACGTGTTACCGGAGATCGCACAAGCCGCGCCGCACGAGTTCTACGTCAATCCCGGTGCGGAGAGTGTCGAACTGATCGAAGAAGCGCGGCGCCTCGGCCTCGAGCCGATCCTCGCGTGCAGCATCGTTGCGATCGGTGAGTCGCCAGACTAGATCGGGGGCGTTTGGATGAAGCGCGCAGATGCGACACTTGCCCATGATCCGACGGCGGGCGCTGAGCACCATCGTCCGGACGATCGGTTCATTCCCATACGGGCTTGCGATCTCGTCGCATTGCTCGCGCACGATGCCACGCGCTTTGGCTTCACACCTGCGGAAGTCGAGTCTGTCGCCTCCGCGCTGCACGACGTCATCGTTCAGGAGGCAGTCTGCTTTCAGACTGAACTCGCCGACACGTACGCAGCATTCAACCCCGATCGTGACACGATCCCGCTCGACGACTTGACCCGACTTCGCACACCCGAAGCCTACGAGCAACTTCACGCTCGACTTGCGTACCTGCTCGAGAAAGCGAATTTCCGCAAGCTGTCCAACGTGCAAGTCGACGCCGCGATCCGCACCGCGCAGGCTTACGGCCTGCGCATTCGCCTGCACCCCGAGCGCGTGACCCAACTGGAGGTATGGGTGCGCGGCCGCGGCGTGGAGCAGCGCAATCGCCGCACGTGGCGCAAGCCGCTGAAAGGCGAGGAATTCGATGTGTCGGTCTATCGGCGACTGGCAGTGATCGCGCGGCTGCGTGACGATCCACATGTCATCGTCAAGCTATTCAAGGACATACCGGAACTAGATGTCGACGCACTCCTGCCGCACGCCGAGGTCAGCATGGACTGGCGCGACCGGCTGCTGGTCTTTGGTGGCGGAGCCGGCGCGCTCGGATCGAGCGCGGGCAAGCTGATGGGCCTGTTCACGGGCGTCGTCGCGCTCAGCCAGCTCCTGTGGGTGCTGCTGGTCGGATTTGCGACCCTAACCTTCAAGACGTTTATGGGCTACCGCCGCGCGCAGAACAACCGCGACTCGCAGCGCACGCGGCACCTGTACTTCCAGAACATCGGCAACAATGCCAGCGCATTGCAGGCGTTGGTCGCAATCGTCACGCAGGAGGAGTTCAAGGAGGCGCTGCTCGCGTACGTGTTCTGTCACGACGTGTCGGACCGGACAACGGCAGAGGCCGATCTCGACCGGCGCGTCGAGGCCTACCTGAAAGAGCAACTCAGTATCCCGCTCGACTTCGACGCCCGCGACGCGTTCGAGTCGCTCGCGCGCTTGAACCTCGTGGGCGATCGCGAGCAGCTGTCTGTGCTCTCCGTCACCGAAGCGGTCGAGCAGTTGCGTGCCCACTGGCTGACCCGCAGCTCCGCGCAATACCACGAACAGTGTGCGAACCGTACGGGGGACCCGGTCTAAGCCCATCTCGGATTGGTGAGCCACGGCTTGGACGCGCGGCGTTTACGCGTGCAGCCACTCCGCCAGACGTGTGACGCCGCGGACGACGCGTTCGCAATACTGGGTCGCGAAGTTGGCCGGCAGCTCCTCGTGCAGCGGAACGTGCTCGCTGGCAGCGAGGGCCTGTGCGCCGTCGAAGTCAACGTAAGCCAGCCGTGCGGTCAGCTCCTGGCGCGACCTCGCGAACGCGCCACCAGGCAGGATCGCTACGCCGGTATCTTCGAGCAACTGGTTGCAGAAATGTGCGCCGTTGTTGGTACCGCGTTGCCCCAGTACCTCGGCGAATGGTGAGAAGTCCAGCCAGAGGTAAAACGCGCCGTCCGGCTGGCAGACGCGCACCCTCGCGCTGCGCAGAACCTCCGCACACTGCGTTCCCAACGCTCTCAGAATCCGCCGGGCGTGGGCCAGGTAGCGCTCAATCTGCACGCCGCCGCGAAACGCGCGAATGGCAGCGTACTGTATCGGTGCGCACACCGACGTATACGTTTCGCTCGCGACCGTCGCGAGCGCGTCGAGCAGCCAGTACAGATTCGGTGGAAAGCAGAACGTCCCCAGCCGCCAGCCGCCCGCGCCGCACCACTTCGACAGGCCGCTGCTGATGATCGTGTTCTCCGGGTAGAACTGCGCAATCGACTCGTGCTGCCCGCCGTGGTGTAAGCGGCCGTAGATCTCGTCCGACAGCACGATTGTCTGATACTCGCGACAGACGTCGGCAATCGCACGCAGCTCCTCCACCGAGTAGGTCAGACCGGTGGGATTGGCTGGATAGTTCAACACGAGCAACCGCGGGCGATAGTCGTCCTGCACGACGGCGAACGACCGCCGAAGCTGATCCGCCGTCACTTTCCACTGCGTCTCCCAGGTCGTGTGAATGCGGCTGACCTTGCGACCGATGATGCGGGCCTGCGGTTGATACGACACCCAGCAGGGGCTGGTGACGATGATCTCGCCGTAGAACGCGAGCTGCACCAGAAACATCAGCTCCTTGGAGCCGGGCCCGATGATCACGCCGTCCGGGTGTGCTTCGATGCGGGAGTGCTCCGTGTGATAGTCGGCCACGGCGCCGCGGAGTTCGCGCAGACCTTTCACCGGCAGGTAGTCCTTTTCCGCGGCTGCTTCGCGCAGCGCGTCCACTACCGGATCCGGGACTGGAAACGGAGATTGGCCGAGACCGAGGTTGTAGATCGTGCGCCCCTCCCGCTTCAGCGTGCGACAGCGCTCGTTGATCGCGAGTGTCGCTGATTGTCCCATGCCCCGCACGTTGAGATTCAGGCTGACGTGACGACGTTCGTTCATTGTGCGTACCGGTTTCTACGTAGGACACCGAGGGCGTTAGTCCGCGCGGCCATAATAAAGTCGTCAGGACTCATACATTCTTGTATCGTGACTCGCAAGCGGGAGAACTCCAAATGAGGACACGTAAGACACCATGGCTAATGGCATTACTCTGTCTCGCCCTCGGCGGTTGTCCAGCCCCGGAACCGACTGAGGACGCCTCGGACGAGGCCGCGTTGAACGCTCCAGATGACGGGCGCTCGCCGTTCGATGTCAGCGACGGCGATGCGGGTGTAACGATGTTGAACCAGATTGACACCTTTGGTGGGCTAGGCACGGGTTCGCGCAGATTCCTCCGACAGTCCGCCGGGTACATGATGACCGGGCTGAAACCGACGCTCGACGACTTCGACGTCGGTATGAATGGCGCCGACGAGCCAAGCGAGCCCGCCCCGCCTGCCGATCCGGCACCTCCTTTCGACCCCAACGATCCTATCACGCCACCGGGCGACGACCCAAACGAACCGCCCAGTGACGACCCCGAACCCGATCCTCCGGGTGAAACGTCGTGGGAAGCTGTCAACACAGTCGTTGAACAAATGATGTACGTCGGCCGGGTCTTCGCCACGCTTATTCCCATGGCGGATGAGCGAATGACGTTCGCCGACAACAGCGGCCTGGAGTTCGGTGAATGCCCCAATAGCGTCTGGGTTGCCAGTCCCGAGTACGGTCTCGTCGGCATCGACTACAGCGACGACGGCTGCTACGGGCCCATGACCGCCAACGAGTGGTTCCGGTCCTGGGTCGCGGCGATCGTGACCAAGGCCACCGGCGATTACGAGATCGGCTTCGATGATCTCGATGCCAATGGTTGGATCGCGCTGGGCCGCATCTATGCGAATGTGGTGAAAGTGGGAAGATCCGCCACGATGGACGCGAACTGCAGATTCGAGTTTGAGCAGGGACCGTTTGTGTTTGGAAACGCCGAAATCCGGCTCATGGAAAATGGGCCTGTCACGTTCATCGCGACCGATCTGTCACTCGGCTCGGCCGGCCATTTCCGACCTGTCATCTGCGGCGGACTGCGTTTCGACCCGATTGGGAATCTGAGCTTCATTCCGGACGACGGCTGGATCGAGTTCACGTTTCACGATCCACCGCCCGCGAGTACGGCCCACGTAGCGGTGGTCAGGTTCGATGAGCAAAGCCCCCAGGACCGCACCGTGCTGGTGACGGTGGATGACGGCGAGCCCATGGATTACACGCTGCCGGAGTTCTAGCGTCAGGCCCCGTACAGATACTCCAGGATCTGCCCGAACCGCGCGGCCCAGTGGCGTTCGGTGTGCTCGCCGCCCTTGATCTCCTCGTAGCGGAAGTCTTCGCCCGCGGTGCGGCCTTGCGCTTCCAGGATCGCCACCAGCGCGCGGCAGTCGCGGACGTACGCCGGCGGGTCTGCGGCGCCCGCCGGTGCGCCGCTGTCGATCCACAGCCGCACGGGCTTCACATCGGCGTGCTCGCGAACGGTATCCAGCACCGCCCGCTCGCCCCAGGCGATGGTCGGCGACACCGCTGCACAGCGCCCAAAGACTTCCGGTCGAGCGAACGCCGCGTGGAGCGTGATCAAACCGCCCAGCGACGCGCCGCACATCCCCGTGCGCTCTGCCGCGGGTTGCGTGCGGTAGGTCTTGTCGATGAACGGCTTCACCGTGTCGGCAACAAATGCGAGATAATCGTCACCCCTGCCGCCGACGCCGAAGTTAGCGTCCCGCACCGGCGTGTACTCCTCGTGGCGCTGCGCGTTGTTGTAGATGCCCACGATGATGATGGGCTTGATCTTCCCGGCGCGGATCAGTTTGTCCGCCGTCTCGTCCGCCTCCCACTCGGCCCCGATGAACGACGTCGCCGCGTCGAACACGTTATTGCCATCGTGCATGTAGAGCACGGGATACCGGCGATCGGGCTGCTCGTTGTAGTCTGGCGGCAACCAGACGATCAGCGTGCGCTCGTTGTCCAATTGCGGAGAGCGGAAGTCGTGGTGATAGCGGATACCGCCGGTGAGCGTGCTCTTACGCAACACCGACGGCGGTAGGCCCATTCCGCTGATTTCGATTGGCCGCCGCTCGTCGGCCGACAGGCCCGCCCAGCTCCCCACGAAGCAGACGATAGTCTGCTCCGGCGCGTCCGGCCGCACGACGTAGTAGCGATTGGGAATGTCCTCGCCGCCGGGCGTGCGCTCCACCGTCGGCCACGTGCCGTGCCGCGTGATCTTGAATTCAAACTTGGTGTCCGGCGGCAGGTCGAGCGTCGTCGCGTAGACGCCGGGCGCGGTGCGCGCCAGCTTGCGGCCGCCTGGCCTCCACTCGTCCAGCGAGCTCGCCAGAAAGATCTGTGGCGGTGCCGTGTCGGTCCGGTCCGGCGTGAGCACAACCAACTGCACGGACACCGGCTTGACCTCTTCGGCGGTAACGAACACGGCCACCACGCCGGCAGCCGCCAGCAGCATGAGCACTCGAATTGCAGGTCCCGGCACGGGTTGAGCCTCCAGTAAGAACGTGCCAGGTGGTATTCGCAAGCGATGATAGCAAATTCGCGTCGTCGCCGAATTGGCAATCAGCACTTGATTCGTGCGCTTTGCCCGCAGAGCAGCGATCGATGCGGCATAGTCCGGCATCGTGCTGGATGCCGTCTAACCGCGCATAATGCGCGTCATGCCTTCCGATCCCGCATGGACATATCGCAGCACCAGCCTCGGCGCTGATGATCTCGTGCGCGATAATGCGCTTTTCGGCGTATCCAGCGGCTACCTCGGCCTCAGCGGACACATCCTCGAACATCGCGACGGGCCCTGCCCGGTAACGCTGATTAACGGCGTGTTCGACGAGGTTGACCTGTTCGGCACGCTCCGCGCCACAAGCGAACCTCCGGCACAACTCGACGCGCGTTACTTCGACACTGCCGGCGCGACACCCGCGATCGCCAACCTGCCAAATCCGCAGTATCTCCGCATCTTCGTCGATGACCGCGAAATCACGCTTGCTCGTGGCGGCCTGCGCGATCTCGAGCGTACACTGGACCTCGCAACCGGTCTGTCGCACTACCGATACGACTTCCGCGACGCGTGGAACCGCATGACACGCATTCAGGTCGAGCGCTTCGCGGCGATTGCGCATCCGCACCGCGTATACCAGCGCATCACCATCACGCCGCTCGACCACGATGCAGAACTGCGTCTGCGCATCGGTATCGATGGTTCGACTTTCTCCAATATCACGCGCGAGCGATGTTACCGCGTGGTCGACCTGAGCACGCACCCGGCCGAGCGCTGTCGGATGGGCGTGCACTTGCCCGCGCGCAGCATCAATGTTGACCTAGCGTGCGCGCACCGGCTCATCGCCGATGAGGCTGATACGTCGACAAGCGGCGTGACGGAACACGACGCGGTCTACACGCAGTTCACCCGGCGCGCCGCTCGTGATCAGCCTGTCACCATCGAGAAGCACATCGTGCTCACCAGTTCGGAGGATCTGCGGCACGGCGTGGTGGCGAACATTGACGATGAGCTCAACGCCGCACTCGAGCAAGGCTTTGACACGGCGCTGGCCGAACAATCCCAACAGTGGTCAGCGTTGTGGCATGACTGTGACGTTCGCATTGACGGCGCGTCGGACGCACAACTAGCCGTGCGTTTCACAATCCACCATCTGCTGGCCGCGGCACCACGCTACAACAATCGCCTTGCGATGCCGAATCGCCTGCTGACGAGCGATGCCGGCGGCGGCCACACACGCTATGAGCACGAGCTGTTTATCCTGCCGCTGCTGACGCTGACACAGTCGCAAATTGCACGCGCAAGCCTGGCCTGGCGTTCCGCGGGACTGCGGCCCGCGCGGGAAACGGCGCGCAGTCTCGGGTACGCGGGCGCGAAGCTCGCCTGGCACGCGGGTCCGGCGGGCGAAGAATGTCTCGGGCCGTGGCAGCGCCTGACGCGCGCGGGCATTCACGTCAACGCCGACGTGTGCTATGCGCTGATGCAGTACCTGTGTGCCACGGATGATCGTCGCTTCCTACAGGAACACGGGCTCGAGTTACTGATCGAGTCGGCGCGTTTCTATGCCGCACGCGCCGAACCCGGAACGACACCGGGCACGTACGACTTCACGATGGTCTTTGGGCCTGACGAATCGCCGGACGCCGACGGCCGAAGCTGGTACACGAACGCAATGGTGCGCTGGCTACTACTAACTGCAGCCGAGGCCGCGACAGCGGTTGAAGCCGCGCGATCGCGCCCGCCCTCCGTCGTTACGCGCGACGAGATCAATAATTGGCGTAGCATTGCTGGCGGACTCGTCCGACACGCAGAAGATGACGCCACACAGCATGTTCGGCGCAGCGACAGTCCGGTGCCGAGCCACCCGGCGGTGTCGGACATCCTCGCCCCCTTCCTACAACGCGCATCGCGCGACGCAGACTTGAGACTCGCCGCCGCCTTGTTGCCGAATGACTCCGACTTGCTGAACGCACTGCCTGACTCGCCGGCGTCCGCCGATACTCGAACCGATCTGATCGCGCAGGTCTTGACGGCTGCGCGTCATCACGACCGCGCCAGAACGCACGCTGCATTTCAGCGCCTGCTGCGATTGTCGCTCGACGCACCACGAGAGACTGCAAACGGCTTGGATGCCGCCGCGTTGGGTGGCGTGTGGTTCGCCTGCATCTTCGGCTTCGCAGGCGTTTGCGTAGATGCAAATGGCTTGCACATCGACCCCTGCTTGCCGGAAGGCTGGTCCGGATTGCACTTCACACTGAAGCTTCGCGGCGTTTCCATCGGCGTTGCAGTTACGCCCATGGAGGTCACGATCCGCGCGGGTATACAGCGTAAGCTGGAACTACCCGTGACTGTAACCGGAAACGAGTTCGTGCTACACGCCGGCGAGGAACGCAATGTCGTTGTCGAAGCGGCGAACTAGGCGGTAGCGGACTAGCGTCCGGACACGCCCTCTCTCGCGGGCAAGCTCCTATTCGTCAGCATCGCTCGTCACCTGCTGCAATTCGTCCAGGAAGGCATTGGGGTGATTGGCCCACTTCTCGGCCTCTTGGGGCGTCACCAATCCCTCGCGCACCAGCCGCGACAAGGCCCGCTCGAGCGTCAGCATGCGCTCGTCGGGCACGTCCTTCGTGCGACTCTGAAGCTGCGTGTAGATCTGCTCCAATTTCACCAGACGGATCAGGTTGGAGACGCCGTACGTGTTGTTGAGGATTTCCATCGCTGCCACGCGACCCTTGCCATCGGCCCGCGGGACGAGCTTTTGCGAGATGACGTGGCTGAGGCCGAGCGAAAGCTGGTTTGACACTTCGTCCTGCTGGCCGCTGGGGAACATGTCGAGAACGCGCGAGATTGTGCCGCGCGCGTCACGCGTGTGCAATGTTGAGAACACGAGGTGACCGGTCTCCGCCGCCGTCAGCGTCCACGCCGCGGCTTCACGATCGCGCATCTCGCCTACGAAGATCACATCGGGATCTTCGCGTAGCGCATCGCGCAGGCCGCGTTCGTAGCTCGGCACGTCGCGCCCGACCTCGCGCTGCGAGACGATCGCCTGCTTACTGGACAGTTGGTACTCGATCGGATCTTCGAGCGTGATGATGCGGCAAGCCCGCGTCTCGGCGATGCGATCGATCAGCGATGCGATCGTCGTGGATTTGCCCGCCCCGGTAATCCCCGTGATCAGGATCAGGCCGAACTGCTTTTTGACGATGTCCTTCCAGACGTCGTTGGGAAAGCCCAGGTCTTCAACCGCCGGCGGCTTCGGATCAAGCGCCCGCACGGCGAGCGCAAACCCATCGTTGTCGTGAAACGCGTTCAGCCGAAATTGCATCGTGTCGGAGATGTACGAGCTATCCGTCGAACGGGATTGCTCGAGTTGATCCCACTCCTTGTCGCTTAGCATCACGCGGGCCAGCGCCAGCACCGTCTCCCGGGTCAACGGCGGCCCTTTGAGCTTCTGCAAACTGCCATCCACGCGATACACTGGTGGGACGCCGACCTTGAGGTGCAGGTCGGAGACGCGCATCGACCCGTGCCGCGTGAAGTACTCCAGCAATTCGCGCATGCTGAGCGCACGCTGGTCCTGCAATTTGTACAGCTTCGTGTCCATCGTCACCGGTTCGGACATCACGTCTCCTTCACGACTGCCTCGTAGCACTTCGGACAGTACCGCTCGCCGTCGGGCAGATAGTACACGCGTTCGTACGGCTTCTGGCACCGGTCGCACAGGCCGCGGTGCGCCGGGGGCAGCGGCGTGCCGTCCGCCCGGAACTTGCGGTTGCGCGCCGCGCGCTCGTCGCGGGCCTGCCGCGCCCGCCATATGCCGGCGTTTATCCCCGTCCAGAGCACGACGAACCCAATCAGCAGGAAGATTGCCAGGACCACGCCGCCAATGATCAGATAGAGATTTGCGCCAAGCGTGACCGGATCGACTACGGCGAGCGGCATCGGGTGTGTCTCCCGTAACGGCGTATCTATTGTACTCCACGCACCGCGGCGAGCACGCGCCCACCGGTCCGAAGCCAATGATCACGGGTGGTTCGCCCGCGGATCGGCTCTACAATGCCCGCCAGGATGTCCTACCACGCCCTCAGAAGCTCTGTGCGTCATCTGCCGCTGTTGCTCCTGCTTGCCTGCACAGCCTGCCAAGTGCCGCCGCGCGCCGCCAGCGCCCCGGCAGCGTCCGATCTGACTATCACCCACATCGAGTTCACCCCCAAGCTGCCCAGCCTGCACGGCAACGTGCAGACAGATCGCTACGCCCGCCCCTACATTGCGGGTGGCTCGCCGAAGCTCACGCCGCTCGGCTCCCGACGGTACCTGTATCCAGCAGAAGCGGTAGGCGACGTCGAGTTTGCGTACAAGCCGGACGAGGAACTGACCTTCACTGCGCACATCAAGAACGTCGGTTCGGCCCCGGCAGAGACGCTTCACGTTCGGTGGTACGTGGATGATGAGCTCGTCGGCCGACAATCCCTCGCCCAAACTCTGTCGCCCGGCGAGACGATCACGATGTCGACGTCCTGGCGCTGGGATCCCGCGTGCAAGCACGTCACGTGTCGCGTGCTGGCTGTTGACGGTGAGCGTCGTTTGACGAACAACGTCGCCACCGATGCGTTGCACGCGGCGGCGCTCATGATTGCCCTGCCGACCACGCCCGAGGATGCGCATCTGGAGGAACGTGTCCGCGCACGAGTCGCCGCGACAAACGACGCGTTGGCCAATAGCGTGTACAGCACTGCACCAGACGGTTGCCGCGCGCGTGTCCGCATCGACCGCTTCCTCTACCTCGAGCAGCCGTTTACGCGTGACGATGTCATCACCCGGCTGATCGCAGACGACGGCCTGCGATACGACCAGGGTTGCGTAATCCTGGGTGATGCCGCCGGCGACGCACTGGACCGCGCACTGCGGGAGCTTCCACGACAGATCGGCCGCGAACTCGGCTTGGTCGTCTGGACCATGCTCGATCACACCGGCAGCCCTCAGCATGTGTGGCCCGACACGGGCACGCCGGTCACGCACCGCTCGCGCAATCGCGCCCAGGTCATGTACGACCCCAACGCCGACCGTTTCGGCGAAGTCGATACCGCCTATCTGAACTCAACGTTCGGCAAACCACGCGGCTACACCGGCGATTTCCTGTACCGTGTGCAGGATGACATCCTGCTGCGCGTCACCGACATCAACGGGCGCGGCGTGCCCGGTGCCCGACTGCAGATCTTCCAGTCGGGGACGCGAGTCGAACCCGATCCTCGTAAGCGCGGTAGCAACCCCACGTACTTCGAGGTGCTCGAAAACGGCGACTTCGACGCCCCACTCTCCACGCAACCGGTCATCGTCGGACACGCTGATCGCTTTGGCGTCATGCGTTTGCCCGACCGGCCGACCGAGGCGGCGCGTACGCTCAACGGCTTTCACCGTCGCCCCAACGCGTTCGGCAATATCGATCCCGCCGGCCGCCGTGGGTTGATGCTGGTACGTGTCTCGCATCAGGACGACGTTGCGTACTTCTGGTTGGAGCTGCGCGAGTTTGTCGCTGAGTGGTATCGTGGCAATCGCGCGCAAGTTGTCGTGCCGCTGCACACTCCGTGGTCGAGCGAGCACGCTCCTCGTCCGTCGACTGACGTGCATGCGCGCAGGCTCGCGCCCACGCGAGTGAGGCTAGCGTGGAGTCCGCCGGCGGTGCCGTCGTCATCGATTACCGGCTATCGCGTGTACATACGCGTCGGTGATGACGGACTGCTGACTGAGCCGTGGCAACCGCTGATGACGGTCTCTGCTGCGCATGAGGAGATCACGCTTGATCTCTCCGACCATCTGCCGACCGAGGACCTGAGCCGATTCCCGGTGCGCATCGGCGTTTCGACCGTCGGATCGCACGACGAGCAAAGCGCGATCGTGTGGCAGGCGCTTCACCGATCGGATTAGTGGCGGACGTTTTCCACAGGTCAGGTAGGAGACAACTCGGCGCGTTTATCGGCGCAGCGTCTGCAAGCGCAAGAAATACGCTCGGCACGCTGCGCGAGGCACAACATTTTCCTTTTTCTCTTGACCTTGCTCGCTGTCGAACAATAATGACTTATGTCGGAAGCGCGGAAGCGCTTCGCCGCTCGAAAACAACATTGGGCAAGAGCGGCGGGCCTTCAGGCGGCCGATCGTGTGGGGCGCTGGCCCCATCTCGTGTGTTCGCCGACGACGGTCGGTGGACGGGTACAGGCCCGGCACAGGTGACCACCACATCGGTGACCGGGATGTTGGCCCGTCAGAAAGGAGGTGATCCAGTGACAGGTGGTACTAAACGCTAGGCTGCGCTCGAGGCAGCGAACGTGGCTGTGAGAAGCGCAGCCGAACGAATACGCCCGCCGGTGTGAGGTCCACGCCGGCGGGTTCTTTTTGGGGCGGGCGGAGACGCACGGCGAGCACCTGCGTCGCTGGAATGGAGGACGACCTCCGTCCGGTCAGTCCCCGATCCGTCAGATTCCCGCGCCATCCGTAGTGTCACCGACACTTCGCCGATACGCCGTCCCGCATTCCGGACACGCGCCCTCCACCGGCGAACCGGTCAGCTCGTAGGCACACTCGTGACAGTACGGCCGATTCGACGGAACCACGTGATCCACGACCCACTTGCCACCGAGAAACAAGTAGCAACCGATGATGGCCGAGACCACGTAGCTCAACTGGTAGCCCAGCAACCAGGTCCAGTCGAAGCTGAACACGCCCAAGAGCCCATCGGTCAGAAAACCCACGAACAATGCGGCCCCCATCACCACGATTCCGGGCAGACTCTGTGCCAGTATGAGCACGCCGATCGCCTTGACCGCGAGTCGAAAAGCCGTCTTGTACTTCATCGTTCCACCTCGCGCGTAATTACGGCGTCCATTCGAAGGACTGCTACAATATCGCACGATCAGACGCGGGGCGAAATTGGGAGCACACCATGTTTGAGCGCGAATGCCGCCTTTATCAACTCATGCTCGGTTACGCGCGGATGCAGATGGATGATGTTGGTGACAATCAGATGACGCACCAGCCGGCGGCTGGGGGCAACCCGCCGGCCTGGATTCTGGGGCACCTGTGCGTGTCCAACAACTCGGCGGCCAAGCTACTGGGAATTCCACCCGTGTCGCCGGAAAACCGGCGTGAGATCTTCGGTCAGGGAACGAGTTCGGAGCAGCAGGCGGACAAACTGCCAACCAAAGCTGAGTTGGTGAAGACGCTGCTCGAAGGCGGCGAGTGCGTCGTGGCCGCCGCCGTGTCGGCGGACCCGGCGTGGATGGACGCGCCGCACGACCGCGAGTTCTTCAAGTCCACGCCGATTCAGACCGTAGGCGACTTGGTTGGCCACCTACTCACGACGCACATCGCCACGCACTTGGGTCAGCTATCGACCTGGCGGCGGCTGATGGGCAAGCCGGTGATGTTCTGAAGTAGCAGCGCTCAGGTGTGCCACTGGCCTGGAGCAGTAGTGGTCCCTTGGTGGCGCACGCAGAGAAGACACTGCTCAAGAGCAGTGGCACAACCACGGGTTAGTACCGGCGTACAACGCCTACCACTACCCCCTGCACCCGCACGTCCTGCACGACGATCGGCTTGTAGTTCGGATTCGCGGGTTGGAGACGAACTCCCTGCCGCTCGCGGTAGATGCGTTTGAGCGTGGCTTCGCCGTCGTCCAGCAGCGCGACGACCGTTTCGCCGTCGGCGGCGGTATCACGCTTCTCTACGACGACGAAATCGCCGTCGCAGATGTTGTCCTCGACCATGCTGTCTCCGCGTACCTGGAGCACGAAGGTCTCGTGCGGCGTGACGAACATGTCCTCGAGATCGAGGACCTCGCGTTCTTCGATGGCTTCGATGGGTTGACCGGCGGCAATCGTTCCGACCAGCGGCAGACAGGTCGACTTCTCGTCCGGGAAGTCGATGTCGTCGCTAAGTCGCAAAGAGCGTGCCTTGTGTCGGGAGCGCTTGAGGTAGCCTTTCTTCTGGAGGGCGGCGATGTGTTCGAACACGGTTACCTTGCTGACGCCGAACTCGTCCGCCAGTTCCTGCATGGTGGGGGCGTAGCCGCGCGCGCTGCTGAAGTCCCGAATGAATATGAGCACCCGCAACTGCTTCGGGGTGAGCGACGACCGCGTCCTCGTACTCCGCCGTGCCATCATAGTCCTCCGCCAGATGGGCGCTGAGCGACCCAAAGATCACCGGGGGCAGAGGTCGGCGGCGAGCAGCCCGCCAGGCACGCGCGTCCGACGCGGTCGCTTCCAGGTCGACCTCCGTCGGCGGCGGCGCGGCGAACTCGCGGGCAAGGCACTGACTCAGTTCTTCGACCTCGTCGGCGGACACTAGCCGCTCGCTGACATCGAAGAGACTGGAACCCGACTCGGACAGCTCGGTACAGTAATCACCACCGGGCCCGAGCAGGCATAACATCTGGCCTGGCCGTTGCTTTTTTGTGGACACTACGCACTCCTTTGCGTCAGCGGCTCCACCGCAGCCCTACCCAAGTTAGAATCTTATTCGTACAAATAATAACCTAACTTCGGCCGAAAGTCAAAGAAAACCGGCTTCCGTGCCGTTTTTCTCGGTCGGCGCTAGATGCTGTAGGGCCGCACCATGCTTATAGCTATACGTTGTATTCGGCAGGAATCAAGCCCCATGACCGGCTTTCCCGCGGAATTCACAAAAGTCCAGCGACGCACCGAACACGCGCACGATGACGTAACCAGCTTTCCACAAGGCACTTAACCGATCGCTTGTTCGCGAAAATGCCCCCCGGGAACCGAAATGCGTCACGCACCGCCAGCGTAGCTCGTTCCGCGCCAGACGGTGCGCCGTCCGAACAGCCTGGTCATCGCGTTCAGCATCATCCCCACGCACAACGTCGCGCCGAGCGGATACGTCAACGCCCAGGCCGGCCGCAGCGCCGACAACCCGTAGAATCGCCAGAGCACCGACTGCTGCGCCACGATCGCTAACCCGCTGGCGAGTGCCAGCCAAGGGCCCCAGCCCCCCATCCACGGCGAGACCAGCAGCGTGACGTAAGGCGACAAACTGAAGACCGACAGGAACACCACACTCGCGAGCAGACGCGGCAGTGTCCCGAAGCAGCCGTAGAAGATACGGCTCCATCCCCGCCAGATCTGCTTCAGCCCAACATACATACGTACGCTGTACATCCCGCCGCCGCGGAGCACGAAGAGCCGCTGCCCCTCGCGTTTCGCGATGCGTGCGAAATGCATGTCCTCGTTGAGGGTTTCAGCCACGCGCGTGTGCCCGCCGAGCGCGTCGTAGGTCGAGCGTGCGAGCAACATGAATGCCCCGTTCGCGTATGCACGGGACGAGTCAGGGTCGTTCACCTTCTCGGGCGGGTACCAGAAAACCATGATCCCGCCCGCCGGCGGCTGTACGACCCGCTCCCAGAAGGTCTCGGCCTCCAACATGGGCAGGACCGACAGGAAGCCAACACCCTTGCGCAACGCGAAACGGACGGCGGCCTGCACCAGGTGCGGCGAGTGAAAACGGCAGTCCGCATCCGTGAAGCAGAGAAACTCGCCGGTTGCCTGCTGCACGCCGAGGTGCATCGCGTGGTTCTTGCCGAACCATCCCGGGGGCAGTTCGCCGACGTGAACAACACGAAGGCGTTCGTCTCCTGCGGCCAATTCATCGAGAATCGCGGCGGTGCGGTCTGCGCTGCGGTCGTTGACGGCGATGATCTCGAGCGAGGGATAGTTCTGCTTGAGCAGCCCCTCGACACAATGCCGGATGTTCGCCTCCTCGTCTTTGGCCGCGACGAGCACGGTTACCGTTGGCAGGGGCTCAGTACCCTCGGCATCTGCAGCACTGAGAATGGGATGCTCACCGGCCCGATTCAGATCCAGATGACGACGCAGCCACACCAGCGTGATCAGCACCAACGCCCAAAACCAGATCGACATGCCCGAAACCGCCCCCAACGACACTGCCAGCGTAAGCTGCAACGCATTCTCCTTCGCAAACGGTTGAGCAGCGTACCGAAACCGCGACAATGACGCCATGAGACACAAGACCCGGAACCACGCCATCATCAAGACTCCGCTCATGGCAGTCGCCTTACTCGTGCTGGCGGCCAGCTCGATCACAAGTCGCGCGCAGTCAGAGTCGGCGGACGAAAGCACGCTTGCGACGATTCCGTACACCGACCCTGCTTTCGGCTTTTCGCTGAACATTCCGGCCGGCTGGAATTACGATCGCACTCGATTCCGCCAGTTTGAGGACTCGATCGGTCTGCTGCGCGGCCGCAGTCCGGGTGGGCGACACGGACTTGAGATCATGGTGTTCCGCAGCTTCAGAATGCAGCCCTTCGAGGACTGGATCGTCCTGTTCGGCAAGGAGTTGGCGGAAATGATGCAGTCGACGCACGTCGACTGGGAGACCGTTCAGATTCCGCCGCGGGCCGGCGCCATCCTGACCTATACGTCGAAGTACGGTGCAGACCAGGCCCGAACGCACTACCTGTGCATCCCGTTTGATCCGCACACCGTATGGGTACTGGTATATCGGAGCGTCGTGTACACGGCGGCAGATGAACAGCGGGTGCGGAAGGAGTTTGACCAGATCACGGCCTCACTCAACGTGCTCTACGACCCGCAGGAGGCCGAACGGCTCGCGCCGGCGCTGGACCGCGGCAAGGCGCTGATCGCTCGACTGCGCGCGAACGCCGAGCGCGTCCGGCTGGACGAGTCGGAGCAGTACTTCCAGATCGTCGTGGCCGACAAGCCGATCGGCTATTTGAAGCGGCAGGCCACGCGCGACACGTACACGTACGGCGACAACAACCGACGGCGCGGCAAATCCAAGGAGGGCATTCGCGTCCAGGAGGAATCCTGGCGATTCGCTGACGATGGCACTGTCCGCTGCACGCGGCTGGATGCGTTCAGCAGCTTTGACCTGTCCAGTGAGGTCATCGGCTTCAAGCAGATTCAGTACCCTGCCCCCGACGTCAAACCACAGACCCCGCTGATCAAGACCGATCAGGTCGTGCGCGAAGGCGACACACTCTTTTCGAGCCTGACGACGAGCCTCGACACGTCACTGCCCGATCCCGGCAAGCCCATGAGCGTCGGCCCCGTGTATCTCGACCTGGTCTGGTCACGCTTACTGCCCGGGCTGCTGCTCAGCAGCGAGCGCGAGCCGCACGCGTTCGCGACGTATGACACTGGCACGCGAGCACTGCTGGCACACCGCATCACGCCGCAACCGAAGGCGAACGGCGCCGTCCGCACCGGCGATGCATTCGTGTTCGAAGTGCGCGATGGGTTTGTAGACCAGCCGAGCCTGCTCTACACGGACGAGCGCGGCAACATGCTTCGCATGGAGATCGGCGACGTCGTACTTAAGCGCGCCACGCGTGCGACCATCGAGCAGGCGTACAGGAATCGTGTGGCCGAGGTTCTGGGACGCTTTGGCGGCTGATCGCCTAGCCCAACGTCAATCGGGGCACTGCCCCATGGTCAAACAGCCCACAAACCCGTTGATGTCCTCAAAGCCCACGCTGCCATTGAGGTCCATGTCCGCGTTGTCGTAATCGCAGGCCGGATACTGCGCGTAGTATCCCGTCGGCCCCTCGACCAGTGCCAGTACAAAGGCGTTGATGTCGGCGAAGCCCACGATGTTGTCGCAGTTCATGTCACCGTGCCGCCACACCGTGACCTTCGGCAGAATGAAGTCTGCGATCACCGGCTTGTGATTCGATGCCACGCTGCTGGGACGATGGGCACCATCCGGCGGATCGAACCCGTCGAGCTCCGGCGGAATCCAGCTCGGCACACCCGACAACGAGTTTGAGTAGAACACGAACGATCGCCGCAGGACCGCGATGCTGTCCTGCCAGGCGATGTAGTCCAGCTTGGTCGTCGAGCCGAGCGTGCCGCGCTCAGAATTGAATGGGTTCGTGGACGCATCGTACGTCGCGTCCGAGCGGTCGCGGTCAGTACCATCGGTGCCGGGACTGTCCTCCGCGATCGTCAGCCAATGAGCCGGGCCGTCGCGGCCGTTCGTGTCCTCATCCTCGTTCCAATCGCCGCCGATGATGACGGGCGTGTTCGCATCCAGAGTCGTTTGCGCCGCGGGGCTGTCGCCGATTTTGTTGAATGGGTCCGGCGTTCCCGTGCCGGCACCGTTGAAGAGGTGGTCGATATAGTAGGCCATGTTGCGGGCAGCACGCTCACGTTGCGACTCGTCCGAACTGGTGTCGCCCGCTTTCAGGTGCGCATTGCCGATGACCAGATCGCCGGCGAAGGTATCGTCTGGCAGATCCAACTCGCCGAACATAAACCCGCGTATGCCACCATCGCCACCCCACGCGTAGAGATGCGCTTGCACGGTAGCCGGGGACGACCGCTGCGAGACACTATCACCATTGAGGTCGGCGAAGGGAAAGCGACTCAGAATCACGTTGCGATTAAAACCATCCGAGAGGTTGCTCACCCAAATGTACGGCAGGTCATAGCCCGCGTCAGCCGGCAACAAGTACTTCTGCACGTACGCGCCGACGGTACCGCCCTGATACGGGTCGCTGCCGCCGTGCAGGAACAGGGCGAGCGTGGTCGTGAGCTGGCTGATGGAGTCGAGGCCGCCCGATGTTCCGTTGCCAGTGTTGTCGCCGCACTCCTGGAGGATCAATACATCCGGCCGCATCGCTGCGACGATGCGCGCTACGGCGTGCCAGGGCGCGAAGGTCTCTGACTTGTCGGCGTTGCGGCACAGCGCGTCGCGAACGTTCCAGGTCATCACGCGCACATCGTTGGGGTCGGACTTGCCCCACTCACCAGCTCCGGGGTTCCATTGTGCCGTCGCGAGCGGCGTGAGCAACCAGCCGACCGCTACTGTCGTCAGCGCGAGCGCGTTGCGCCATCGTGTCATCCCAGCAACTCCGTCTGTTCGAGTGATTCTGGCGACCCGGTCCATCTCAGCCGCGGCACCGCCCGCCGCCAACCCCGGCCGCCAAGTCGCTCCAGTATAGAAAGACCCGCCGCACGATTAAAGCAGATTGTGCGAATACGCGACGTCAGGGGCCGCGCGGTGGGTCAGCCCGGTCGGCGGGCCTGCGCCCGCAGTGTTGCTGTCCAGAGAAACGGAGGGCTCTCGAACAGGCGCAGACCCTCGACCAGCACCCGCTGCCCCGGGCGGGTTTGCTCCAGGGCGAGGCCGACGTCGTCCAGCGTTGCGACCGATCCGCGGTGCAGACGCAGAATCACATCGCCGGGCTCGACACCGGCGTACTCCGCCGCGCTGCCGGGCTGCACTGTGTCGACGATCACGCCGATATAGCGCGGCAGGTCGTAGCGGCGGCGAATGTCGACCGGGATCTCACGCAACTCCATTCCGAACAGCGCACGGGCCAGTGCGTTCCCATCCGGCGGCGGAATGAGTTCCAGCGGTACCTTGACGTCTAGCTCGTCGTCGCCGCGTGCGACCCTAAGTTGCACGGTGGAATCCGGCTTTTGCGCGAGCATATGAACCTGGAAGTCAATCGCGTCGCGCAGCGGATCACCGTTGAACGCCAGCACGCGATCGCGCGGCCGCAGTCCGGCCTGGGCCGCGGGGCTGTTCGGGCGCACACTCTGAACGAGCGCGCGCGGGCCGCGCACCTCGAGACCAAAACGGACGCGGGCCCGCCGCTCGATATCCAGCATCGCCGGCACGAGCTCCCACAGCTTGTCGACCGGAATCGCAAAGCCGATGCTCTGCGCGTCGCCGCGAATGGCAGTATTGATGCCGATCAACTCCCCGTGGATGTTCAGCAGCGGTCCGCCCGAGTTGCCCGGATTGATCGGCGCATCGGTCTGGATTAATCCGCGATATACGACGTCGGGACTGAACGTCAGTTCGCGATCCAACGCACTGATAATGCCGGCGGTGACCGTGTGCCGCAGCCCGTGGGGATTGCCAATCGCGACGACCGTCTCGCCGATCATCAAATCATCACTATGACCAAGCTGAATGGACTCCAAGGGTCGCGGTGAATCGACTTTGAGTACGGCCAGGTCGTTCTCCTGATCCACGGCGACGACGTCCGCCGGCAACGTCTGCTCGTTCGCGAAGGTGACACGCACGTCGGTCACCTGACCGACGACGTGGGCGTTAGTGATGATGAAGCCGCTATCGTGAACGACGACGCCCGAGCCGATGCTGTGCACCTCCTGGTGTCGTTGAAACGGACTGAAACGAAAGGCGTCCATAAACGTCGGCCGCATCCGCACGACGCGAGTCGTGCTGATGTTGACGACAGCGTCCCGGCAGGACTCGAACACCTCGACGATGGGCGTCCGCCGCTGGGTGCGGCGCACAGCTTCAGGGGCTTGCGCCAGCGTATTACCCGGGCCGCAGGTGCCCGCGATCAAGAGGAAACAGCAACAGATCAGGGTTCTTCGTCGCATAAACCGCCCTCATCGAAACGGGTCCGGCTCTGCTCAGTTTCGACCCCGGATTCTAGCGTACCCCGGCATGAAATCCGCCTGCTCCGCGGCACAGCGTGTGACCGCGCCGACATTTGTGCTTGCCGCGCGCCGCACCCTGTGCGATAATGCCCTGCTCATGATTATTCGCCCCAGACACACCGACCCTCAATCTCGGAGCCAATGAATGGGCGCACAGCTCGAAGCCTTGCGCGCACTTCAAGACGTCGAGCTACAGATCGTGGATATCCGCCGTCAACTCGCGGCCAAGGAGCGTGCCGTCAAGCGACAGAGCGCCAAACTCCGATCCGCGGAGGAAGCTCACACCGCGGCACGGGACGATCTGAAACACACCCAAGTGGAGATGGACGCGCTGGACGTGGACGTCAAGGCTCGCAACGGCCACATCGCACAGCTCCGCGACAATCTCAGCACCGTCAAGACCAACAAGGAATACGCCGCCGTTATGGCGCAGCTCAATAACGAGAAGGCGGATCTAAACCGCCTGGAACAGCGCGCCTACCAACTCCTGGAAACGGTTGAGGAGAAAAAGAAGGTCGTCTCTGAGCAGGAGCAGTTGGTCAAAGACGAAGCGGCCCGTCTCGAGAACCTCAAGGTGCAGTTCTCGCAGTCGCAGACGTCGTTCTCGCAGCACCTCGAACAGCTCAAGAGCGAGCGCACGACCGCCGCGAACAGCGTCGAGCCGAAGTTTCGGGCCATGTTCGAGCGTGTCTCCGAGCGCTACGAAGGCGAGGTGATGGCTGAAGTGATCCGTACCCACCCGCGCCGTGACGAGTTCATGTGCGACGGCTGCCAGATGGCGCTCGCGATGGAGCGGGCCAATGCGCTCATGTCGCGTGACGAAATCATCACCTGTGACAACTGCGGCCGCATCCTCTACATCGAACGGCACACCTAGGAGCGCCGCGGCCGGTGGGTCTGACCATACATGTCGACGGCGGGGCGCGCGGCAACCCGGGGCCCGCAGGTGCCGGTGTCGTCATTCACTCCGAAGACGGCAACCTGCTACACGAATCCGCCCACTGGTTGGGCACGCAGACAAACAACGCCGCCGAGTACCACGCCCTGATTCGCGCGCTACAGCGGGCCCAGCGCTTCGACGCACGCAAACTGGCCATCTACTCGGACAGCGAACTGCTCGTCCGACAACTTACCGGTGAATACCGCGTAAAGAGCCCGCGCCTGGCGCAGCTCCACGAGCAAGTCCAGCTACTGCTGATCGGCCTGTCACGCTGGAGCGTTAAGCACATCCGGCGCGAAGAAAACAAACGAGCCGACGAACTCGCTAATCTGGCAATGGATCGCCGAACATCGGTGGTCGTGTTCGATGCAGACGGTGACTCCGGGGGAGGCGACAACTCGGCCGACGCCGACACGCCGCGATCGGAGCAATCTGCGGCGAAGCCATCGCCCGAGTCTGGAAGCCCTCCCGAGCCCGGCCGGGCCGCCGTACAGATCCGGACGACGCGCGCGCCGACCAGTTGTCCCGCGCCGGGATTTTCCGCGACGGCACACACCGTTACCGACAGCCTGCCAAGTGGCGTGTGCGTTCACGGCGCGCACGCGATTTTGCCGACGCTGCTGGCGATGCTGAACACGGACCCCGCCGATTTTTCCGCCCTGCCTACGTTGACCGTCCGCTGCACCCGTGATGGTTGCCAGGCGGAGTTTCAACTCTCGCCCGTGCACTCATCCAATGGTGCATCACGCGACGAGAAGGCTCAGGACGCCTGATTCGCGACCGCTTCGGCCTTCTCGACGTCGAAGCCCGGGGGCAGCTCCTGTGTACCCTTGCACTTCGGGTAAGCGCTACAACCAAGAAAGCGCCCGCGACGTCCCTGCCGAATGATCATCGGCTCGCCGCAGTCATCGCACGGAATGTCCGTCGGTATCGGCTTCGGCCGCGACGGCGCCGGCATCAGCTCCTCGGCTTCCTTCTTCGCCTCGCCGCGCAAGTTGCAGTTGAACCGGCAGGCGGGGAAGTTCGTGCAGGAGAAGAACGGTCCGAACCGCCCGCGCTTGAGCTCGACCGTGCTACCGCACATCGGGCAGCTCAGTGTGCCCGGTTCGGGCATGATTTCAACCACCGGCTTGCCCGTGCGCGTCAGCGCATAACCCGGCGGCGCCGGATCGCCCGGCTGCCAGGGCTTGCCTAAGCTCGCGATCGCTGGCGCCACTGCTCCATCACCGGACGCGTCTGCGGTCGCAGCCGTCTCGCCCGCTTCGGCAGCTCTGGCCTTCGCCTCCTCGAGCTTCTCGAGTGGCAGCGTCTGCCGGCAGCGCGGGTAGCCTGAGCACGCGACGAATTTGCCACGCCGCCCGGAACGCACCACCATCGGCCGCTTGCACTTCTCGCAGTTGATACCGGCCGGCTCCGGCGGCGGTGCTGGCTTGCTCTCGAGCCGTACGCCCTCGGGCAATTGACCGGTGTTCTTGCATTCGGGATAGCGGTTGCAGCCCAGGAATGCCCGCCGTCCCTTACGTTTGACGATCATCTCGCCTTCGCCGCAGGCATCGCACCGCTGCTTGAGCTCTTCTTCTTTGACGAGCTTGAACGGTTCGCCGTGCTCGTCGCAGGGAATCGTATTGCGGCATTCCGGGTAGCCGCTGCACCCGAGAAAGTGTCCGGTCCGCGACTGCCGCACAATCATCGGCTTGCTGCACAGCTCACAGTTGTGCTCGGTCGACTTGGGAACGATCGGCGCACCGTGTCGATCCACGTTGAGCGTGCCTTTGCAGCGCGGATAGTTGCTGCACGCCAGGAAGCGACCAGCCTTGCTCCAGCGGTACACCATCTCACCTTCGCACTCGGGGCACTTGTACTCGCTGGGCTGGCTGCGCACCGTCTCCATCTCATCGCCGGCTTTCGATAAATGCGCGCGGAACGGCTCGTAAAACTCGTTGAGCACGTGGACCCAGTCGAGGTGCGCCTCTTCGATCTTGTCGAGCTCGTCCTCCATGAAGGACGTGAACTTCACGTCCATGATGCGTGGAAAATGGCCGACCAGCTTGTCGGTGACCAGTTCGCCCAGCGCCGTCGGATAGAACTTGCGTTCTTCCTGCTCGACGTAGCCGCGGGTTTGAATCGTGTCGATAATGGCGGCATACGTGCTCGGCCGGCCGATACCCTCGGACTCGAGCGTGCGCACCAGCGATGCTTCCGTGTACCGCGGCGGCGGTGAAGTGAATTGCTGCTTGGGCTCCAGCTCGAGCAGCCCCACCGACTGGTCAACGTCCAGGTGCGGCAGAATCTGATCGTCGCTGGTCACGCCCGCCACACGCATGAACCCGTCGAAAACCAGCTTGCGACCGTTGCCGGTGAACTTCGCCGTCCCAGCCGACGTGTCACACGTGATCGCGACGGAGGTCGAGTCCCACTGCGCCGGCGTCATTTGACAAGCCACGAAGCGCTTCCAGATCAGTTCGTACAGCTTGAACTGCTCGTCGGTCAGCGCACTTCGGACACTCTCCGGCCTGTGCAGCGGATCGGTCGGTCGGATCGCCTCGTGTGCCTCTTGCGCCCGTTCCTGGCGCTTGCCGTAGAAGTTCGGCTTCTCCGGCAGGTAGGCATCGCCGTACTCGGACTTGATCAGCGTACGCGCCGCGTTGAGTGCCTCTTTCGACAAGTTCGTCGAATCAGTACGCATGTAGGTGATCAAACCGACCGGGCCTTCGCCCTTGAGGTCGATACCTTCGTACAGCGATTGCGCGACGCGCATCGTGCGCGACGCGGCGAAACGCAGCGTGTTGCTGGCCGCCTGCTGCAGCGTCGCGGTCGTAAACGGCGCCGACGGCTTCGACGTCGTGCGCTTGACCTGGAGATCGGCGACCTTGTACGCGGGCACGCGATCGGCAGAGAGCCTCCCAACCACCTGTACTTGCTCCAGCCCCAGATGCTGGTAGTCCGCCCAGGATTCGCGTTTGATCTCGTCAACGACCAGGCCCACCGCCTCGGCCACCTTGCGCGCGTCGTCGACGTTCAACGCCTTGAACGGCGCACCGTTCACTTCCGAGAGCTCGGTGCGCAGGGCACCGTGCTCGGAGAGCCACTTCTGCAGCTGCTTTTGCGTGCGGTCGTCCTTCTGGCGGAACCCACCCCAGGACGATTGCAACTCGTTAACGCGGGCAACGTCCGCTCCAAAGTAGCCGACGATCTTCCAGCTCTCTTCCGGTACGAACGCGCGGATCTCCCGCTCACGCTCGACAATTAGCCGCACTGCCACCGACTGCACACGGCCTGCGGACAGCCCCTTTGCGATCTTCTTCCACAGCAGCGGGCTGAGCTCGTAGCCGACGATCCGGTCCAGAATCCGGCGGGCCTGCTGAGCATTCACGCGGTCAATATCGATCTCGTGCGGATGGGCGAAGGCCTCCCGGATCGCGGCCTGGGTAATCTCGTTGAAGATCACCCGGCGAATCCTGTCAGTCGGCACCCCCAGGGCTTTGACCAGGTGCCAAGCGATGGCCTCACCCTCACGGTCAAGGTCAGTCGCGAGATAGACCGCGTTCGCCCCCTTCGCGATCTTCTTGAGCTCGTTCACGACTTTCGTGCGCCCGCGCACGATCTCGTAGGTCGGTGCGAAGTCACGGCTGACGTCGATGCCGAAATCCTTGGTCGGCAGGTCGCGGACGTGTCCGAGCGACGCTTTGACGACATATTCGTCGCCGAGGAATTTATTGATCGTCTTGGCCTTTGCAGGCGATTCGACGATCACCAGCGACTTTCCAGCGGTACCACGCTTTGCCATTACTTGTACCTAACCTGTTTTTTTTCAGCACCTTACGACGGGAGCCGCGATACTGAACATCGTGGAAGACGCGCGTCGTGGCCGATCAGAACCTATCGGAATCTCGATCGGCGGTTCCCCAGATGGATAGCCGCTCCTGGCGATCTGTCAAGCGGGGCTGGTCCAGAACCGGTTCCGGGCATGCACCCAGGTCCGGCGTTTGCCGGTGGTCACGGAGCGCCCGATCACAGAGAGCAAGACGCGCCGCTGCAGGCCGTGTTAAGATGGCCCACCGCGCGAGAGTGGCGGAATTGGCAGACGCGCTAGATTTAGGTTCTAGTGGGGTAACCCGTGGGGGTTCGAGTCCCCCCTCTCGCAGTCCGGTCAACGATCCGTCGACCGCGCCGCATACGACGCCGGACGTATGACGAAGCCCCTCGCTCGCGCTTCGGGCTCTGACCCTTGAATCCTCGAATCCTATTCCCTGTTCAGCCAATCCACCCACATCTCACACCGCGGGAAATCTACCGTAATCGACCTCATCTCCCGGAACGTCGGCATGCCCAGCAGGATGTCACACTGCACGCCCAGCACCGGACCGAGCGTGTTGTCGAGCACATCCAGCCCCAGGCCGCTGTAGTTCTCGAACGTCCGGCCACCGAACTCCAGGCGCACGCCCGAGCCGAGCGTGATCTTGGGCATTTCGCCGGTGCCCACGCCGATGCCGATGCCCGTACTGAACTCCTGCATCGGCTCGTCCGGGAAGAGCGTCTTCAGACGCGACGGTGCGAGTGCGACCGCGTCGGCTCCTGAATCGAGCAACGCGACGGCAGGCTGCCCCTCAATGGTCACTGGCGACAGCAGCTTGGCGTCGCCGACCAGCCGCACATCGACCGCGGTACCCGGCCCCGGCTCGGTCTTGCTCGGACTGACGACCAACTGCGCGTTGGCCCAATCGAGTGTCATCCGCCCTTCGGAGAAGATGCCCGTGCCAACGATGCCGTCGGCGGCGTTCATGATCGCGCCGCGCACGTCGAATATTCGGGACACAACACGCTTGCAACGGATCGATCCGATTTGCAGATCATCGATCAACGCCTGTCCGCTCTCGGTCGTACCCGACACTCCGCGCACACTGGCCGTAGCCACGGACTTCAGCCCGATCTCGTCGGCGACGACCTGGTCGAGCGCGACCATAATGCTGCCGCCGGTGTCAACGATCAGGCGATACGGGCCGTGTCCATTAATCATCACGTCGCACGCCGGCAAGTTCAGCAGCACCAGCGCGGGCATGTCGGCGCGGCCGTGTGCCGCGATTCGATTGAGCGGTTCGGTGCCGATGGCGTCGAGGAACTCCGCCACGCCGTCGATCGCCTCTTCAACGAAGTTCTCGGGATAGCCGTTCTCGGCGTCGGTCAGCTCCTCGGCGCGGCGGAGGAGATCTGCGGCGCCTGCGAACTCGTTGGCTGCGAGTTGCACGGTGAAGATCACGTACAGATCTTCGGCCGTCGGCTTGCGTAACAACTTGAGCTTCTTTGCCGTCTTGCCCGCGGCGTCGATCTCGCCGCGCGCGAGTTGGGCGCCGGCAATCGTACGCAGCGCGACGGGATCGCGCGTGCGCTCGGGGATGCGCTTAAGTACATCTTCGGCGGCGAGGATCTGCCCGGCACGCCAGAGCGCCCGGGCGACATCGCCGTAGAGCTGCTCATCGTCCGGCAGTTCGCGTTGCGCGAGCTCGGCCAGCTTCAAACCGGCAACCCAGTCGTCGGCCCGCCAGGTAACATCAAATCCCTTGCGAAGCGTGAGGCGCGAAGGCTCATCCTGGGCGCGCGCGACTGCTTCGGGAACGCGGTCCCGCCAGGGATTGTCTTCCGCGCTGGCAGCTTGAATCAACAGCATGATGAGTATGGGCAAACGCAAGTGTGCGAGCATGATAGCGTTCCTGTGCAGCCGGAGGCCAAATCACCAATACACGATGGTCAGCGACCACGCTTCGAGCGCGATGGCCCCTGGGAGCGCGCCGCCCGCAGCCCGCGGATCTCAGCCTCTGCCGGTGAGGAATAGTAGCGCAGATTCGTCGGCGAAATGCGCCCGATCCAGCCCGAGCCGCGCTGATGATAGATGTTGCTGTTAATCGACCCGAATACGGTGGTGTTCGTCGGCCGCCCGACACCGGCTTTCAGAAACTGGACGATCTCTTCCTCCACGCGGCCGATTGTCCCGAACATGTTCGTACCGTGCGCCTCGCGGCGGGGGTAGATCTTTACCTCGATCGAGTCGCCACGCTTTTGCAGAGTGTACGGTGCGTCGCGTTCATCCTCCGTCGCCAGCATCAGGATCTTCCGGCCGGTGATCTGATGGACGTCGCCGGCCGAGTCGAGACCGAGGTAGTTCAATCCCGGCGACAGACACACGATCGCGTCGACGCTGTGGTCTTTCGCCGCGTATTGCAGCGCGATGCTGCAACCGACACTGGCCCCGACCAGTGCAAAGCGGGATCGATCGATATCCGACCGCTTCGCCAACCAGTCGTACGCGCCGCGAAGATCATCCTGCATCTCTCGAAAGACGCTCGTATCGCGCTGCTCTACACGGTCGCGCGTCGCCGTCGTCGCACTCTCGCCGTGCCCGCGGAGGTCGATCGCGAGAACCGCGAAGCCCGCCTCGTGCAGGGGCTCCAGCAGCGGTTCCCAGGCCGCCCGGTCGCTACGGTACATGTGCAGGAGCACCACGGCCGGGGCACCGCTGCGCGGAGGATTTGCGGCCGGGAGGAAGCCCGCGGCGATGCGATGACCGTCGGCGGCGGAGAACGACACGGCTTCCGTCTCGACCGCTACCGCGAAAACGGGAGTGATGAGGATTGTGATTGCTAGAATTACCACTGAGGCGCTGGAACCGCATGTCGTTATCATTCTCGGCCCTCCGTGAGAGTCGGGATCGGAATCCGGATCTGACCGCAGACGAGCGCGGTTTGGCGCGTGTCATAACACTGGCCAGCGGGCATGGAATCAACCATAATTGCCCGCCTTACGCAAGCGTCGGGAATTGTGGGCCGGCCGCGACGGTTTTCCTCAGTGTGGGTGCCGTCGGTGGTCGACGGCGGTCACTGATGGCAAAGACGGACGAGAACTCCTTTGAGGAACTGGCGTTGCCGCACGTGGACCTGCTGTACCGCGTGGCCCGCCGACTCACTCGGCACGACCACGAGGCCGAGGATATCGTCCAGGAAACGTTCTTCAAAGCTTATCGGGCCTTTGGACGGTTCGAGATGCGCGAGTTCGGTATCCGCCCGTGGCTCCTGAAGATTCTGAACAACACGTTTCTCAATCGTCAGGCCCGTGAGAAGAAGGCCCCGAAATCGACCGACCATGTCACGCTGGAGCAGACTCAAGCAGATGAATCGGTCATCAGTCCGCCCGAACTCGACTACGACCACCTCGATGAAGAGGTGAAACAGGCCCTCGATGGCCTGAAGACCGAGTTCCGCA
Organism: Phycisphaerae bacterium; assembly: GCA_028277645.1. Taxonomy (GTDB): domain Bacteria; phylum Planctomycetota; class Phycisphaerae; order UBA1845; family Fen-1342; genus JANQFV01. The sequence continues at coordinate 48,426 of JANQFV010000008.1, read as the reverse complement.
CCGTGATGCTGCTCTGGGCCACGAGCGAATTGAGTTACCAGGAGATAGCTGACATTCTGGATGTGCCGATCGGAACGGTGATGAGCCGCCTGCACCGTGCCCGGCAGAATCTCGTGCGAGCCCTTGAACCATACGCACGCGAGCAGAGAATCGTGCAGGTGAAGTCACAAGAATGAGCGACGCGAATCGACACGAACGACTGGCTGCGTACGCGGACGGCGAGCTTGCGCCCGAACTAGTGCGTGACGTCGAGCAACTGCTCGACCGGGACGCAAGCGCGAAGGCCGAGGTGGAACGCTGGCAAGCGCTCCGCGCCGCGGCTCAACGCGGCCTCGATAATGAGCCGGTCCCGGCCGGGCTCGAATCCCGGCTGCTGGCGCGGCTGCGCGCGCAGTCCGGTCACCGCGGCCCGAGGTTGATTCGTCTGGGGGCGCCCTGGCTGGCGGTGGCCGCCGCACTGATTCTGGCAGTCACGTACTGGCCGCAGGGAGCACAGGCGACCGCCGTCGAGGCTGGCGGGTTCGCGAAGATCTACCGTGCGTGCGCACACCAGCACCGGCACGATGACTTCCGTCTACGCGAGATGAAGGAGATGAACTGCGCGAAGGCGCTCGCGCAGATTCGAAAGACGGTCCCGTTCAAGTGCGACCTGCCCGATATGACCGCTTGCGGGAAATTCTACGTTGACGGCGCATGCGTGTGCGCACCAGCCGAAGGTCTGCCGGTCGTACACGTCTACTTCCGCAACCGTGAAGATCCGCAGCACGTAGTGTCCGTGTTCATCGTCGATCGTTGTGTGAAGCTCTGCGCGAACGGCGAGCAGTGCGGCGGATGTTGCGGAGGCCACCGCAAGTACGTTGCGGGCAAAGACGGCGACGTAAACGTCCTCTGCTGGACCGAGAAAGGCCGCAGCTATCTGCTGGCCTGTGGCCGGCTAGATCGGCACCAACTCGTCGCGATGGCCGACAACGTGAAGCTTGCTGCGACGATGAACGGTAAGTAGCCTCCCACGACTCTCCCACTCGAACTACAAGACTGGGTCATGAGCCCGCCGGATAGCGTGCCGGCGGGTAGACCGTCCGCAGCGCCGTGAGAATCGTGCGCGTCGCCGGCGAGCGGTTTAACGTATAGAAGTGAATCCCGGGGGCGCCGCGTTGGAGTAGCTCGATACACTGCGCCGTGGCCTGGGCAACACCGAGTGACAGCACGGCGTGGTGATCGTTCTGCAAGGCGCGTAGCTCGCCAATGAGGGGTTCCGGGAGCGATGCTCCGCAGATCTGCGTGAACCGCTCAATCTGCTTCACGTTCGTGATCGGCATGATGCCGGGAATGATCGGCACGCCAATGCCCGCAGCCCGCGCTCGACCGACGAAGTCAAAGTAGCGCTGGTTGTCGAAGAAGAGCTGCGTAATCAGGAACTGACAACCCGCATCCACCTTGCGCTTGAGGTGCTCCAGATCGACGTCAGCATCGGCCGCTTCCGGATGGACTTCCGGGTAGCAGGCGCCGCCCACGCAGAAATCGAAGTAGCGGTTGGCGAAACCCACCAGCTCATTGGCGTGCGCGAAACCTTCGGGATGCGGCTCGAAATCTCCGCCGCCTTCCGGCGGATCGCCCCGCAGTGCGAGCACATTCTCTACGCCCGATTCGTGCAGCCGCTCGAGCACTGACAGGATCTCCGACCGCGAGGTGCCAACGCACGTCAGGTGCGCCATTGCCTCGATGCCGTACTCCTTCCGCATGCTGGAGACGAGCTCGACGGTGCGCTCACGCGTGCTGCCACCGGCGCCGTAGGTGATCGAAACAAACGTCGGCTGAAGTTCATCGAGTGAGGCGACCGCGGCGCGCAGCCGCTGGAAACCCTCCTCATCCCTGGGCGGGAAGAACTCGAACGAGAATGACGGCCGACCGGTGGTCAGCAATTCGCGGATGCGCATGAACGACGAACCTTGTTTCGATTTCGCGGCGCACCGAATCCGGGCACGCGTCGGCCCGCCGCGCAGACACCCATTTAATCGGCACACCGCGGCGTGGCAACCATCACATCGCGTCGAATTCGGCCATTTTGCGGCCGCGTGACCACTCGCTATGATGTGGGGTCCCTGGTGCACCCGGTCTCTAACCGACAAGAGGGAGCGAGTATGAAGATCCTCGTGGTTGTCCGACAGGTTCCCGATTCCACCACCAGCATCAAAATCGCCGCGGATGGACAGGATATCGACCGTGCGGGCGTGAAGATGGTCGTCAATCCGTTTGACGAGTTTGCGATAGAGCTGGGCGTCCAGCTCAAGGAGAAGCGCTCGGACGTGGAAGGGGTGACCGCCTTAGTCGTCGGCCCCAAGCAGGCCGCCGAGGCGCTGCGCACGGCATTGGCCGTCGGTTGCGACGATGGCATCCACCTTGACGACGACGCGTTCACGAAGCTCGACGAGCTGCAGCTTGCGGCGGTGATTGCCGAGGTCGCGAAGGCCGGCGGATATGACCTGGTGCTGACCGGCAAGCAGGAAATCGATCTCGACAGCGGCCAACTCGGGCCGGCACTCGCGGAACTGCTCGACATCCCGCACGTCGGTGCGGCCGTGAAGTTCGAGCTGAGCGACGATGGCAAGTCGTTCACGGCCAGCCGCCGTATCGAGGGCGCCGAGGAGGTTGTCGAAGTAAAAACGCCAGCCCTGGTCACCATCGACAAGGGGCTGGTCGAGATGCGTTATCCCTCGCTGCCAAACCTGATGAAGGCGAAGAAGAAGCCGGTCAAGGCGATGACGGCCGCGGACGTCGCGGGTTGCGCCGAGGCGACCGGCGCCATCGGCGGTTCGACGCTGCACGACTTTCAGCCGCCACCCGAGCGGCCCCCCGGCAAGATCATCGACGGCGAACCGGACGAGGCGGCCAAGGAGCTGGTGCGTTTGCTCCGCGAAGAAGCGAAGGTGCTGTAGACGTGCACTGCGTTGCGTCGCATAGCAGTGAGGCCCGACATCAAGACTATCGCCCAGCCTCCGGCTGGCCCAGATATTGAGAGCAACCATGACCAACGACATTCTGATCTTCGCAGAACAACGCGGTAACAAGCTACATCCGGCGGCCCTACAAATCGTCACGCCGGCCAAGGAACTGGCGATCAAGACCGGCGGTAAGGTGGTCGCGTGTGTCATCGGCGGCAATATCAGTGCCGCGACGGATGCCATCGACCAGACCGGCGTGGACGCTATCGTCACGGTAAGTGACGCTGCGCTGGAGAACTACTCGGCCCTGACGTACCGATCGGCTTTCGCGGCCGCACTCGAGAGAGTGCAGCCCAAGGTCGCACTGCTGCCGGCGACGTTCATGGGGCGCGACCTGGCCCCACGCGTCGGCGCGCGGCTGAAGGCCGCCGTCGCGACCGACGTCGTTGAGCTGGCCATCGGTGACGATGGCGCGCTGGACGTGAAGCGCCCCATCTACAACGGCAAGGCGTTCGCGAGCGTGAAGTTTCCGACCGATCGCTTGGCGCTCGTCAGCGTGCGGCCGAACACATTCCCCGCGGCCACTGGCGGTGACAGCGCAGCGCGCGAGGAAATACCCTACGCGGCCGGCGCAGGCGACGACCGCATCACGGTCAAGGAAGTCGCCAAGGCCGGCGGCGAGGTCAAAGACGTGACCGAGGCGGACATCATTGTTGCCGGTGGACGCGCGCTAAAGAACGAGGAGAACTTCAACATTCTCTTCGAGCTCGCCAAAGTCCTCGACGCTGCGGTCGGCGCGTCGCGCGCGGCGTGTGACGCCGGCTATCAGCCGCACAGCCGACAGATCGGACTGACCGGTAAGACGGTAACGCCAATGCTGTATATCGCCTGCGGCATCAGCGGCGCGATCCAGCACCTGGCCGGCATGCGCGGCAGCAAGGTCATCGTAGCGATCAACACCGACAAGGAAGCCCCTCTCTTCAAGGTAGCCGACTACGGCATCGTCGGCGACCTGTTCAAGGTCATTCCGGCGGTAACGGAAGAGGTGATGCGGATGAAGGGCTGACGCGACAGCTAGCTACGCGTCAGTACTAGCGGAACGGCCGGCCCCTGTGTCGGCCGTTTCTGTTGCGCTGGTGGAATCCGGAAGAATCTCCGTGCCACACTCGGGGCAATTCGGCGAAGTCAGGCGATAGAGCGAATACCCGCACTTCGGACACGTTTCCTCCTCGATCTCGATGCGGAAGCGCAATCCGCATCCGCCACAGCGCCCGCGTCCGGCACTGACCGACTCCATCCACTTACAGCGTGGACATTCGAGCTTCAACGTCAGCGCAGTAGTCGTGGCAATCGACTGCGTTTCGAGCACTGTAATCCAGTGCAGAGTGCAGAATGAAGAGGCTGAACATCGCGAGCACAGCGGCAGCAGCAAGACACATTGCCAGTTGGACGATGAACTCCGACGAGTCAATTACGGAGTACGTGAATACCAGTGCGAATCCGTGTAGTGCTGCGTCGGCCACAGCGCGGATCCAGAGCCGCTGCCGCCGCAAGCGCAAGACGCGCGCGAGTGCCATGAGCACGAACGCAACCGTCCAACTCGTGAGCGCGGCGTTCGTGCGTACCAGATCGTCCCCGTAGTACCAATTCGGTGGTACCCACCACACGATGACAATGCCGACGAGCGTGATCACCGACAAGATCATGCCAATCACAGCACGAACTCTGTGAGGACTATTCGCCGCACACCACCAACAAACCAGGAAGCAGAGTCCGAAGAACCCTACCGCCAGGAGCGAGAAGATCACGCTTTCCTCAACGGGGTAGCGACCCTGTGACGACGCGTACAGGAACCACGACATGCCGCCAACGGTGATCAGCGTGAGCCCGATGAGGACCGTCCACAGATACCTTCGAACTTGCTGACGTTGAAGGCCAGAATCGCGGCGCATCGGTCAATCCTCTTCGACACCACTGCCAGCCTCGTAGCCGACGTGCCAAAACGGATCAGCGTCGCCCCGCACGAACGGCGGCATGACCATCCATCCCACGGCCGGGCCGGGGACGCCGATGACGCGTCCGCCGGTCTTGATGAACACCTTCAGTTCCTCGTCCGTCAGCGGTGGAACGTCCTGCGGCACGAGGCAGTCGCGGCCCCAGTAGATGCGTGCCGCTGCATCCGGGTCGTGGACGAGGGCATAAGATGCGACCGTGCCCGCGGTCGTTGTGCCGGCCAGCGCCCAGCCATTTGGTCCCGTCGCCGCCAGCAGAGCCTTCGGAAACTGCTCCAACGACGGATCGTTGTGCCGCCAGGGTCGGAAGAAATGGTGGTATTCGTTGCGGAACGGCAGATCACGCAGTTGTCCGCGTAACCAGCCCTGTCGCTCGGCGACAATCGGGAACGCGAAGTAAACCGCAATCGGCAGCAGCGCGTTGACGACGAGCAACGCTGTGACATAGTGGCCGATGCTCCGCCGTCCTCGCAGCAGCGTGTGCAAGCCCCATCCAAACCAGAACGCCGTTAACGCGCACACCGGCACAAAGTACGTGTAGAGGTCCTGGATCGAGTATCGCATCACGAACACGCAGATGATGACTGTCTGCGCCAAGAGCACATTGCGAAAGCTCCGCCGGCGTCCGCGCATTCGAAGAAAGACGCCCCGCAGCGCTACCAGGGCCGTCGCGCTCGGGAAGCAATAGCCGAACGTCATCACCGCCAGCGCGAGTTGCTTGCCGTTGAGGCTCGTGTTCAGGACGCTCCCAGCCCAGCCGGTGGTCCGTTCGCTTCCGCCGAACAGCGCCGACGACAGCGTGCCAAACAGATCGCCGTCGCGCAACCAGTGCTGCACGATCAGCAGCTCGTACGGTAGTGCGGCCACGCCCCACGCGATGCTGCAACCCAGCAGCCAAGCCGGATGAACCCGACTTCGCGCGATGCGCTCCAACAGCAGCACGCCGTACGTCACGAGCGTCAGCAATCCGAGCAGGTGGTCGGCAACGTGCAGCCCGTTGACCGCGAACACTGCCACGAGCCAGCCCGGTTGTCGTGTGCGGACGAACTGCCACAGGCACAACCACTCGATGACCATCAGCGCCGCCGCAAGCGTATACGTCTCGGTGACGACCGACATCTGCCAGTAGCTGAACGCCAGTGCCAGACTCCCGGCCGCCGCGACGGCAACGACCGCGCGCCCAGTCAGCAGCATCAGCAGCGCCGCCAATGCACCCACGCCGAAGGCACCGCTAAGTGCCGACAGCAGATTCAGCTTGTAGAGCGGATCACCAAGCGGCAGTGCAACCAGCAAGCGTCCCAGGTAGTGGTGCAACGGGTGCGACAGCGCCAACCCGAGCGGGTTCTCGGCCTGTCCGACCAGAATGCGATACTGATGAATCCCGCAGTCCTGCCACTCAGCCCCCGGCGCACACGTCAGCACATACAGCACCAGCGCGGCCACGCCGACCAGCAACCCAACCATGCCGGCCGACCGTCGCGGCGATCTATACGCGTGGCGCAGATCCCGCGCAATCGCCTGACCGTGTGTGGACATCATGCTGCTTTACTGCGCTTCCGGCTGCTTCAGTTGCGAGGCGTGCTTGACGATCGGCCTGCCGATGTACGTTTCAAACTGCAAGCGGTCGACCGCGACGCCGTCGCAGCGCCCCATGTCATGGCCGGTCTCGTCGAGCAAAAGGAACAAGGGCGTCCCACCATACCTGTACTTCGTGGCCAGCAGTCGGTTCGATTCTACCGGCACGCGTACGCAGGGCACTTTCGCCAATGGGCCGCGGGCCCAGACCTGCGTGAACACCGACTGCTCGTTGCGGGCGTGGACGTCGTCGTCCTCGTAGATGTAGAGAAACACGCGCTTCAGGCCATCCTTCGACTGCCGGAAGGCGGCATCGAGGTCTCCATCGATCCACTCGATCGGCTGACCCGATGTGCGCATGAGCTGATTCATCAACAGCAGCCCCGCCAACACGGCGAGAAACACCACCACGCCCCAGGCGGGCGGCCCCTTCCTCTGCTGGGGAGCCTCAGTTGGCGTGTTCTCGGTGGTAGTCTCGGCGTCTGACATGCGTAGCTCCCGGTCGAGCGAACGACGAGGTGCCGGGGACCGGCCCCGGCGCGCCGCACGATACCCGTGGGTTCTTGTAGCGTAAATTCCTTCCCAGTCGTCTTTTCGGCACGTTGACCGCCCCGACGCGACCCGCGATCCGCCGCACAAGACAAACCGCGTGGTGAGTCGATAGAATCTCACACGCCCGCAAAACGGAGGTTCGCGTGCTTCAGACGTTTCCGCCGGAACTGGAAGAGCAGCGCCAAGTCATCGAACAGGTGGCCCGCGATCAGGGGCTCGACTTTTTCGACACGATCTTCGAACTGGTCGACTTTGAGCAGATCACACAGATCGCGGCATATGGCGGCTTCCCGCAACGCTACCCGCACTGGCGGTTCGGAATGGAGTACGAACGGCTGCGCAAGCAGCACACGTACGGGCTAGGCCGTATTTACGAAATGGTTATCAATAACGATCCCTGCTACGCGTACTTGCTGTCCGATAACGAGCCTGTCGACCAGAAGACGGTGATGGCGCACGTCTACGGCCATTGCGACTTCTTCAAGAACAATATCTGGTTCAGCCAGACCAATCGCAAAATGATGGACGGCATGGCTAACCACGCCACGCGCGTGCATCGGCACGTCGACCGCGAGGGCCTGGAGCCGGTCGAGCGGTTCCTGGACGTCTGCCTGACACTCGAGAACCTGATCGACCCGCACGCGCCGTTCATGAAACGCGCAGTGCCGCCGCGACGTCCACCGACGTCAAAGCTGCAGCGCAAGGCGGAGGAGCACGCAACGAAGTACCCGGCCAAGCCGTACATGGACCGCTACATCAATCCGCCGGAGCGCATGGCCGAGGAGCGCGAACGCGGCCGCAAAGCGGAAGAGGAGAAGAAGCGAGCCTTTCCGCCGGCGCCCGAGCGGGATGTGCTGATGTTCCTGCTGCGTTACGCGCCACTGGAAGATTGGCAGGCGGATGTGCTCGACATCGTCCGGAACGAGGCGTACTACTTCGCACCGCAGGGCCAGACCAAGATCATGAACGAGGGCTGGGCTACGTTCTGGCACTCGCGCATGATGACGCGTTTTCACCTGCGCGATGACGAGCTGATCACCTACGCCGACCATCATTCCGGCACGCTCGCGACATCGCCGGGCCGGCTGAACCCGTACAAGATGGGTGTCGAGTTGTTCCGCGACATCGAGGAGCGCTGGAACAAGGGCCGCTTCGGCAAAGAGTACGAAGAGTGCGAGTCGATCGAGCAGCGCCGGAGTTGGGACACCGGACTCAACGAGGGGCTGGTGAAGATCTTCGAAGCCCGGCGCGTCCATAACGACGTGACGTTCATCGACGAATTCCTCACGCCGGAATTCGTCGACCGCTACAAGCTGTATCACTATCGCCAGGATCCGATGACGGGCCGCATGGTGGTAGTGAACCGCGACTTCGACGTGATCAAACAGACGATGCTCTTCATGCTGACCAATCACGGCCAGCCGTACATCTACGTCGTCGACGGCAACTACGCCAACCGCGGTGAGTTGTATCTTGCACACAAACACATCGGCGTAGACCTGGACATCAAGTACGCCGGCGAGTGTTTGCGCTCGCTCCAGTTACTCTGGCGCCGCCCGGTCCACCTCCAGGCCCGCATCAAGGATGAGATGATGCTCTTCACCTGCGCCGACGACGAGGTGAAGCAGCAGAAAATCAAAGACGACCTACCGAAACCGGCGTTGACGAGTATTCAGTAGGTCCAGTGCCGATCATGGGCGAGCAACAGGCACGAAACGGGTGACAGCCCCTCCTTATCTGTATCCTGTTATCCCTTGATCCGTTGCGTTGGTATTGCATGAACACTAACACCTTACACAGGAGGGCTAGTCTTGCGCAAGCGTCGATAAGTTCTCTGTTGGCAAAAACTTACGCGCCATCTGAATGGCGTTCGTGGCGGTCCCTAATTGCACACACAGGGGCTGATCTAACATTTGAATGCTCGAAACGTGTAGAATAACGATCAGGAGGCTCGGCAGCGTTGCCGGACGACGGTCGTTTGGGAAGAGTCAGCTAGTGGCGCAAGGAGTGACTTTCGAATGAAAACTCTTCTTGTCTTTCCACGTTCGTTCGAACCCAACTTCATTCCCCCCTTCGGACTCGCTTCCTTGGCGGCGTGTCTCCAACGTGCTGGACACACCGTGGATATTCTGGATCAGACCGTGGACTCAGGCCGCCAATACGATTGGGGCGATTATGGCTTCGTAGGGATGACCCTGCTCTGTGCCACCTTCCACAATGGAATCGACCTAGCGCGACGTATCCGGAAGGTGAATCCGCCCGTTGTTATTGCCGCTGGCGGACCTTTCCCGGACACCTGTCCAGAGGAGGTCCTTCGTACAAGGGAGATTGACATCGTCGTCCACGGCGAAGGTGAGCACAGCATCGCGCAATTGGTGCAAGCCATCGACCAGGGGCATGAGATCGACGGCATCGCGGGGCTGAGTTTCATCCGAGACGGAACATTCAACAGCACTGGCAGAGCGTGCCCTATCGAAGACCTCGACAGCCTACCGTTGCCAGCATTCGACCTCTATTCTCTCGATCGCTACGCCGCCAGTCGTGCGGGGAAGCGTCAGGCGCCCGTTATGGCCTCGCGCGGATGCCCATACCGGTGTGTGTTCTGTACACGCGGCCCGACTGAGTCGAGGAGGATGCGTTATCACAGCCCATCGCGAGTGGTAGAACTGACACAATTACTGGCTCGCGAGATGGGATGCAAGTGCATTCGTTTCGTGGATAGCACGTTCACCGTGAACCAGCCGTGGGTGAACGCCATTTGCGACCTCCTATTGGAGCGCGACGTAGGAGTCGAGTGGACCTGTGGGTCGCGAATCGACTGTCTCAACCCTGGACTGCTAGAGAAGATGAAGGCGGCCGGCTGTTCCAAGATGTGCGTGGGCATCGAGAGCGGAAACGACGGTATTTTGGAAAGGCTCGAGAAGGGTTTTCGAAAATCCGATGTTCATGCTGCCGCCCAGATGTGTCAAGGAATCAACGGGCCTGAATTGCATGCATCATTTATCATCGGGCACCCGTGGGACACACGGGAGACGATTCGCGAGACCGGCGAGTTCGCTAGTGAGTTACGCGACACGTATGGCATTCGGTGTGGGTTCTGCGTGATGACACCGTTTCCCGGAACCACCCTGTGGAGCCACGCGGAGGAATGGGGACTGCGGATAACCAAGGATTGGGAGAGGTTTTGCAAATTGTCTTTTCAAGGTGCGGGTGCAAAGCTGCAGGCGAACTTCGATACACGGCATTTGTCGCGGGAAGAGTTGACTAGCCTGTATCGAAGCGTGACGCGTGGATATGGCGCTTCGGGCCGCCTCGAGCCGCTCCGCGCCGCACTCCGAAAGATCCCGGCACTACACAAGGCGGCCCGCAGAGTGAAGAAGTTGCTTGTCAACTGAGGACCCTCACCCGCGCGCCATAGGCACAGCGAGTCGAGATGTGTTTGCGGGAAATGGAGTGTGTCGTATAGAGTGGATGATGCAAGGTAGCTCTCAGCGCGAAGAGACGAAGATCAGTTGATCCACTCCTTCAGGTCTTCTCGATTAACACCACGAACCGCTTGGCTAATTAGGGACGGCCACTATTCTTGTACGCGTTATGCCACACTAAACAGTGGCTGTGCCTAGGCCCCCTCCTCCGCCCCCTTGAACCACCTATGTCGCAATAGTCGGCGTTTCGTGTCGACAACCGGGCGGAGGCGGAATTCGCCGCGGGCCTGTGGAGCATGCACCCGTGACATATGGCGGATACGCTGGCACAACACCCAACACGTTCCGCCATAATGTGCTAGTCACGTACCTGGGCGCCGGATGCCCAGCCGTTTGATGCGGAATCGCAACGTGGAGGGGTTCAGATCGAGCAGAGCCGCCGCCCCCTTGGGCCCCTCGACGACGCCGCCGGTGTGTTCCAGGGCCCGGCGGATATGCCGGGCCTCGGCCTCGCGGAGTGTGGCGATTTCGGCAGTCTCGACGGAATGGGCCGCGGGCGGTGTGACGGTCGCGGCCGGCCCCTCGTCGGTAATGTAGAGCACGGGGCCGTCGCAGAGAATCATGGCCCGCTCGATGACGTGCCGAAGTTCGCGCACATTGCCCGGCCAGGAACGCCGCTGCAATGCGCTCAACGCCGCATCGTCGATCGCGGCGACGCGCTTGCCCATGCGCCGGTTGAACTGCGCGACGAATGCTTCGGCCAGCAGCGGTATGTCGTCCGGACGGTCACGGAGCGCGGGCACTGCGATCGGAAAGACGTTGAGGCGATAAAACAGGTCGTGGCGAAAGGTGCCGTCGTTGACGGACTTCATCAGATCGCGATTCGTGGCGGCGATGATGCGGGCGTTGCTGGTGAGCGTCTTGGTCCCGCCGACGCGTTCGAACTCCCCATCCTGCAATACGCGCAACAGTTTGGCCTGCACACCCAACGGCAGCTCGCCGACCTCGTCCAGGAACAGCGTGCCGTCGCGGGCGAGCTCGAAGCGGCCAATTCGCCGGGCGACGGCGGACGTAAACGCGCCCTTCTCGTGGCCGAACAGCTCGCTCTCGACCATGCCTTCGGGGATGGCGGCGCAGTTAATCTTCACCATCGGCTGGGCGGCACGCGGACTCGACTCGTGCAGCGCCCGGGCGACGAGCTCCTTGCCTACGCCGGTCTCGCCCAGAATCAGCACGGTGGTTTCAGCGGCGGCGACGCGTGCGATCGCCTCCTGCACGCGCGCAATGCCGGCCGACTTTCCGATCATCGCGCTCGAGGTGTGCTCAGTCTCAATCTCCTCGCGGAGGTACACATTCTGCTCGGCGAGCCGCGCAGACAGCCGGCGGACTTCGTCAAGTTGCTGCGCATTGTCGATCGCGAGTGCGAGCTGCAACGCTATGTTTTCATACAACCAGACGTCGATGCGCAACGTACGCCGCGGGTCGGACGAACCCATCAGGAAGCAGCCGATGATGCGGCCGCGCACGAACATCGGCGCGGCGACGTAGCGGCGCACGCCGGCGGCCACCAGCCGCTCGTCATGCATGAAACGAGTCTGCGCCGCCAGATCGTCTGATTCGTACGTCTTTCTTTCCTTGAGCATCCACTCCAGCACAGTCCCGCGCGCCGGGACGCGCTGGCCGCCGCCAGCCGCATGTTCATCGGGCGGCGGATTGTCATACGAGTGGTAGCTTTCGCGGTCGTCCGCGAGCACGTTGATGGAGCTGAACACGTGTCCGGACAGGCGGCGGATAGCGTCACGCGCGGAGGCCAGCACGGCCTCGAGCTTGAGCGACGTGTTGATCGCGTCGCTGAGCTCGATCAGCGCATCGCGCCGGCGATCGCCGTGCTCGAAGCGTGCGTACGTGTGGCAATTCCAGAGGATCGGCGCGACGATCTTCGCCATCTGCCGGAAGAACGCCTGCACATCGTCGGGCACCGGATCGGGCGTGGCGAAGCCGCCGAAAATCCCTCCGAGCAAATGGTCCTCAATCCGCAGCGGCACACTAACGTAGCGTCGCACGCCCAACCCAAGCAGGCTCTCCTGCAACAGCAGCGTGCGCTGCTTCTGCAAGTCCGGCGAAACGTAGATCTCGTGCGGGGCACTGGCGGGATAGATGCCGGCAGCCGAGCCGGGATACTCCTGCACATCGATCGCATCGGCATTGGATAACGAGGATGTCTCATCACGCGGAAAGCTGTACAGCGTTACCAGCTCGCGTTCCTGGTCGTAGGCGCCGATCCCGCCTCGAACGAACCCCGGCACGTGCGACAACATCGCGCGCAACCGAACTGCCAGCCCGTGAATGTGCAACTCGCCACCCAGGCCGGTCGCAGCGTCGAGCAGAATGTCTCGCAGCGTCTCGTTCGTGATTTGCCTCCGCCGCCTTCGACCGGCAGCAACCGCGGCGTCAGCGGACTCGTCGAAAAACGCGCTCGATCATTCGGCGGGCGCCGTGGTGGGCGCGGTTGCAGGTGCTAACTGCCCAGGCGCCATCTTCACTGCCGCGGATACATCGAAGAGCTTCAGCGGCACGGTAATTTTTCGCCAGGCTTCTTCCTTCGCATCGGTCATGATCTCGATGCGCGGTTTCTGCTCCCAATCGATGTCGTCCGGCAGGGGCACCTGCACCGTGATACGGTACTTGCCTGCATCCGGATTGTCCGGGTCGGCCGGAATGGGCTCGTACGTCGCGGAGAGCGGCTTGGGTGTGGCCTTGACGCCGGTCACCTTGACGTCGAGGCCGGGGGCATGGTTGACGACGATCTCGCGCGTGCGGGCCTCAGTCACGTTCGACGCCACGACGATCTGGAACGGGATCGCGTAGATCGGCCTGAGGGCGATCCCGCTGGCGCGCAGCTTCAATTCCGGATGCCATTCCAAACCAGTCTCAAGGACGACGTCGAACCGAATGCCGCCGCGCCGGAGTGGCGGATCGGCGCTGGCGAGCAGCTCGTAGCGCTGGCCGGCGTCGAGTTCACGCAGCTCGATCTTCATCGGCCCGAAGTTCTGGTTCTCACGCAGCTTCAGCGACACCGGGCGCGGGTAGTTGTTCGTCAACACCACGCGCTCACGGATCTTTTCATTGGTATAGACGCGGCCGATGATGAGCGGCGGGTCGGGTTCGGTGTTGAACATGGGAACAACGTCGCCGACGATGCGTATGACGTGCTCGGGGCTCTGCGGATCGTTGCTGAGCACGATTAACGTCTGCGCCGTCGGCCCGTACTTGATCACACCTTTGAACTCCATACTCAGCACCGTGCTCTGCCCGGGTTCCACGGTCGTCTGCAGAAACAGTGGAATCACGCAGCCGCACGACGTGGTCGCGTCGAGTGTCAGCGGGGCCTTGCCGCGGTTGCGAATCTCGATTGCCTCCGTCAGAGTCTGGTTGCGGAAGATCGTACCGAAGTCCCACTGGCTGCTACTGACCTCAATTCGTGGCGTGCCCGCCTTGTCGTCGGCTGTTTGCGCCAGTACTGACTCGGCCGCAACAACACACAGCAGCGGCAGTACGCCGCACGTCATAATCCACTTTCTCATTACGTCTACATCTCCTGTGCCGACGACGATGTGTCCGCGGTGCGTCCCGGCGTCAGACTTCGTCGTCCTCTTCATCCGAATCCTCGATTTGTGCGGTCGTGATCGCCGTCCGTTCGAGAATCAGGTTCAGTCGCTTGCGCACCAGCGGCAGGAACATCACGTGCGGAATGCGGCGGAGCTCCTTCGTGCCGGTCGCGTTGTAGACGATCAGCGTCCCGGCCAGGCCGAGCAGCAACTCGAAGACGTCCGGGAAGCTCGTGCGGATCGTCTTGGCTCCGCGGCCGAGCGAGTCATCCATCTTGCCGAACGAGTAGTGCTCGAACTCATTGTGCGTGATCCGCCAGCGGTTGTTGATCCGTGCCCAACCCAACATGACCACAAAAGGCACCAATAGCAGCACACTGAGCGCCAACCCGAGGCTGCGGTCGTACTGCACGCGCAGGCTCTCAAACCAATTGTAGATGTCACCAAAGAACGTGAAGCCGCGCACGTCCTGAAGCCACTGGCCGAGGATCCAGACGGCGACCACGAAGATCACCCAGAAAGCAACCTGGTTGCGATCGATATCGACGCCCAGCGTCAGGATCACGAGAATCAGAATCCAGATGTAGATCCAGCCGAGGAACCCGAGCCACCATTCCCGGCTCGTGATCTGCTCCTCAGCACCAGCGCTGGACAAAGCCTCTTCGGCGTCGGCGGCATCGGGCGGCGCTTCCGCGGTCGTTGCGGCCGCTTCCTCCGCCGGCTGGTCGGCAGGCTCGAGTGCATAGGCCAACGGGAAAAAGAGTATTCCGGCCACGATCACCGGCCAGGTAAACAACAGCTTCGGATAGGTGGTGAAGAGGACCTGGTGGACCTCCTTGTCCTTCCGGCGCTTTTTGGGCGCCTCAGCTTCCGGCTTGGTCTCGGGAACTTCGGCCATCGGCATCTCCCAGACAGAGGGAACGATCGCGCCGGTCGTCGGGGACTGCATTGCGCCCCGCGCGGGACAATGTACTCAGCGGGGCGCATTCGGACAAACGCATCCTGCCGAGAGATCAGACACGGTACGCGCGATAGAGAGGGGGAGTTTCCCAACCGTCCGCCCTTGAGGGGGCACCACAGGGGGGTGAACTCCTGAGCGAGTTAATGCTCGACCCTCCCCCCGCCCCTCCCTGCCAGGGAGGAGTGAACGCGCTACGCCGTCACGCTACGGCCTACGAGGATCTTCTCGTACTCGCTCATGCCCTGGCCGTCGGTCAGCGGCCCGGTCGCGGCCCCGTTGAGAAACTGGCGGATCAGGCGGTCCTCGTCCGATGGCAGGCTCGCAGGATCAGCGTCACGAATGCGCTCGAACTCGGCCCGTGTCTCGGTCCGCATCACGCGGCCTTTCTGCAGCATGACCATCCGATCGGCGATACGAAACGCCGAGTCCATTTCGTGCGTGACGACAATGCTGGTGACCTTGAGCTTGCGCGAGAGGTCCATCATCAGCTCGTCGATTGCGGTCGACGTTACCGGATCGAGTCCGGCGGATGGCTCGTCGTAGAAGAGGATTTGCGGGTCGAGCGCGGTGGCGCGAGCCAAACCGGCGCGTTTTTTCTGGCCGCCAGAGAGTTGCGACGGGTACTTGTCGCGGTGCGGCAGCATGTGAACCTGCTGGAGCTTCATCGCGACGACGATGTCGATGATCTCCTTGTCGACGTGCGAGTGCTCACGCAACGGCAGCGCTACGTTCTCGGCGAGTGTCAGCGAGCTGAACAGTGCGCCAGACTGGAAGAGGATGCCGATCTGCTTGCGGAGCTGGTTCTTGGTGTCCTCGTCCGCACGGAGCAGATCGACGTCGCCGAGTTCGGGCAGGCGATAGATGACCTCGCCCTCCTGCGGCACGAGCTCACCGATCAGGCAGTTCAGCATCGTGCTCTTGCCCGAGCCCGAACCGCCCATGATGACGATCGTCTCGCCGCGATAGACGTCGAACGTGACGCCGTTGAGCACGGTGATCTCGCCGCCGTCGGCGGTGTCGAAGCGCACGACGACGTTGCGAACGGAGAGAACGACATCGCGTTCGGCAGAGCTCATGGCGGGGATTATAGCGACAGATTACGCGATCGGGAGATGGCGTCCCTGCGACCGTTGGCTCACGCATCCGGCCGGCGCACTTTCCGGTAATAACGAATCGGTCCCCACTCGGTCAGGCCGGCGCTCTTGAGGGCGGCGTCGGAGGCGGGGTTTTCGCCGTCGACCAGGGCGGCGACGATCTCGATACCCTGGGCGCGAAGTGCGGCCTCGCAGGCCTCAAGGAGCTGCTTCGCGATGCCCCGCCGTTGATACGCCGGCTGGACTGCGAGCCGGTTGATCCAGCCCTTGCGCTGGTCGTGCGTACCGAGCACGGTGCCGACGATCTGACCGTCGACCTCGGCGACCAAGTACGTCGCGGCCCAGTGCTCGAGCTGCGCCGCGATCGCTTCGGCCGTATCCCGCCCTGCCGGCCGAATGTCCAGCCCTGCCGCCGCCCACACGACGCGGACGGCGTCATAGTCGGCGCGGGTCATGGGACGGATTATAGGATCGGTCGGCATTGCTGCGGTCACGATGCGAGCAGCGGTGCTAGGCGATCGCGGACTTCGTCGAGGTACAACGCCAGCCCGTTGTTCTTGCCGCGGTTGCGAAGAGTCGACAAATCCGTCTCCTCGATTCCACACTCGGCGCGTCGAGCATCGTTGTCGCTCAACTGGCGAAGTACCCGCTTCGCGCTCTTCTTCGCGTCTTCCTTCTGCGCAGTGAGACGTTCGGACTGCTCGCAGGGATCGAAACCGAGCTCTTGCCGCAGGTCGTTTAGTCGAGCGCGCTCTTGGTCATCTGCCGGCTGGAACGCCGCGAGCACCCAACACTCCCGCTTGACCTCAGCAACACCGA
The DNA here is from genome assembly GCA_028277645.1 of Phycisphaerae bacterium. Taxonomy (GTDB): domain Bacteria; phylum Planctomycetota; class Phycisphaerae; order UBA1845; family Fen-1342; genus JANQFV01. The sequence goes on along the minus strand of JANQFV010000008.1, from coordinate 31,438 downwards.
TAACAATCTTGAAGGGCCACTGCGCATAGTCTCGCGCCTGCTCCAAGCCCCGCCGTCGCTCAGGTTTTCCATCTGAATCACGAATCAGCAAGACGGCCGCTGCATCCGGTCGCTGCTTCTCTATGACGAGTAGCGCACGCCGGGCAGCTTTGGCGTCCAGTTCTCCCGATTCTTGACCGAACTTACCGTGCAAATGTTTGAGGCCTAGCTCTTTCGCCCGCGTACGAACTCCCGCCCATCCGAGAAACCCCGTTGCATCGTCAACTCCGCACCACGCACGACATTCATCAAGTGACCGGTCGGCCGGGAAACGTACAGATTCAGGCAGCACCCGATCCGCAAGCGTAGACGCGGTGCGGCGATCCCCGTCGGCTTCACAGACTACCACGAACCTCAGCGCCCCCGCGTCAGTCACTCTTCTTGCCCTTCTTATCCTTGAGCCAGTCCTCACCGACACTGCTCCAGAACTCGCCCGGCTTCATCTCGTCCTTCCACTTTTCGAAGTCCGGGTGTTCGTTGAGCTTGCCCACGACCGCATAGCCATCATCGTCGAGCGTTGTCAGAATGATCTCGTCTGGCTGGAAGTGGTCCGCAAGATAGGGCGAGTGCGTGGTGCCGACAACCTGAAGATTCGGGTTGTGGGTCATCACCTCACGAATTTGCGAAACCAGCGTGCCCAACGCTCGCGGGTGCAAACCCCGCTCCAACTCGTCGATCAGCACAAGTTGTGGGCACGTTTCCGCCTCCAGAATCGTCAGCAGCCCCAGAGTTAGAAGTGTTCCTTCGCTCGCAAGCTCCGCGCCAAGGTCCGGCGCCGATGTCCAATCCAGCAACATGCGATAGCCAGTCGAACGATTCCGGACTTCCCGGAATAACCCCGTCTGCTCAACGGGCTCGTAGGTTGAAGACTCGATAGGAGTTCGCTTGAAGCGAATGTCCTGTACGGCAGGCACGATCTTGCGAAGCCGAGCAGCGATGCGGTCCAATCGACGCGGATCAGACACTCGCATGTCAGCCAGCACAGCCGCTAGGTTCGATCCGTCGGAGTTGACCCGAGGAACGGCCTCCCCACTGAAACCTGGCTCGGCGAGTTGCGCTGCGTCTAGTTGCAGTAGCACAGACAACGGAATCCTCACCGTACTACCTAGGTAGGACATCAACCTTTGTTCCATCGCTGGATCGCGAAAGTCCAGCCTGAGTGGAGGTTTTGTCGTTGCTCGGCTGTTACGAAGATAGAAATCCCAGTCGTCCACGCCTCGTTCTATGATCCTTGCGTGAAGCGACATGCGCTTCTGCCCAGAGATAATCCTGACGGACAAGCTAAATGTGCAGGGGCCAGGCGCCATCGCACTACACGACTGCAATCGAGACGGATGCGCCTCTCCCACGAAGATATCCTCAGGCGATCTCGCGGCAAGCTGTGCAATATAGTGTAGTGCCTTGAGAACACTGGTCTTGCCGGAAGCGTTCGGACCGACAATCAGGCTAAACGGCGAGAGCTCCACCTTGGCTTTTCGGAGCGCCTTGAAATTGTGGAACCTGATCGACTCAATCATGCAGTCTGCCTTGCTACGGTACCCAGGCGGATTCTACTCCAACCCCTGCGCCGCCAGCCAGCGTTCGGCGTCGAGCGCCGCCATGCAGCCTGAGCCTGATGCTGTGATCGCCTGGCGGTAGACGTGGTCGGCCACGTCGCCGGCGGCGAAGACGCCTGCGACGTTTGTGTGCGTGCTGGGCGGATGCGGCAGCTTGATGTAGCCTGTGTCATCCGTGTCGAGGAAGTCCTTGAACAGCTCCGTGTTTGGCGTGTGACCGATGCCCAGGAACATGCCCTTACACGGCAGGTCGCGCTCCTCGTTGGTCTTGACGTTCTTCAGTCGCACGCCGGTGATCGACTTATCGCCCAGAACATCAACCACAACCGAGTCCCACACGGGCTCCATCTTGCCTTCCTCGACGAACTTGAAGAAGCGTTCCTGCATCGCTTTGCTGGCCCGTAACTCGTCGCGGCGATGGATCAGGTAGACCTTGCTGGCGAACTTCGTCAGGAAAGTGCCCTCTTCGACGGCTGAGTCGCCGCCGCCGATGACGACCAGCTCCTGGTTGCGGAACGCGGGCATCGCGCCGTCGCACACCGCACAGGCCGAGACGCCGCCGCCGGTCTTGGCGAGCCGCTGCTCGTTCTCCAGGTTGAGCCAGTTGGCCCGCGCGCCCGTGGCGATGATGACCGCGTGGGCCTGAACCTCTTCGTTATCGCTACGGATCGTGAACGGCCGCTTGGTGAAGTTGACCGAGCGGACGTCCTCGCGGATGTACCGCGTACTGAAGCGTTCGGCCTGGTCACGAAATGCCTTCATCATCAGCGGGCCGGTGATGCCGTCCGGAAAGCCCGGGTAGTTCTCCACGTCGGTCGTGAACATGAGTTGGCCACCCGGAATCAGGCCGCCGGCGTTAAAGCCTTCGAAGCACAGTGGCTGGAGGTCCGCGCGGGCGGCGTAGATACAGGCAGTCAGACCGGCGGGGCCGGAACCAATGACGACGACTTTCTCAACACTCATGCGGTTCAACTCCTGAGCAGGCCGGTGTAAACCGTCCTGCGGCTATGACGATCGGCCCCCGTCGGACGAAAGTTACAAGCCAGCTCGACGGGCGGGACGCCCGCCCCACCCTGGATGCGCGCTGCGCGTTCGCGCTCTACCCCTCTTCCATTTCGCGGCGAAGCTGCTCGTCCGTCAGGTTGCGCTTCTCGCCGGCGCCGCCGCGCAGTTTGGCATCGATCTTATTCTGCAGGTCTGAGGGATTCTGCGCGCGCTCGACGACGTCTTCGGCCGCACAGATTCCTTCGTCATACAGTTTCCACAGGTGATCATCGAGCAACTGCATGCCGTATTTCTTACCGGTCTGGATCGCAGAGTCGATACGATAAGTCTTGTTCTCACGGATGAGGTTGCTGACGGCGGGCGTGATCACGAGAAACTCGTAGGCCGCCACGCGACCGCCGGTGCCCTGTTTCTTGAGCAGCGTCTGCGAGAGAATCGAGAGCAGGTTGGTCGAGAGCTGGACGCGGATCTGCTCCTGCTGGCTGACCGGGAACGCGTCGATAACACGGTTGATCGTGCCCTGGGCTCCGGTCGTGTGCAGCGTGGCGAACACCAAGTGGCCCGTTTCGGCGGCGCGGATGGCGGCTTCCATCGTCTCGAGGTCACGCATCTCACCGACGAGAATCACGTCGGGGTCCATACGCAGCGAGCGCCGCAACGCCTCGGCAAAACTCGGCACATCCACGCCGACCTCGCGCTGCGTGAAACAGCACTTCACGTGGTTGTGGTAGTACTCGATCGGATCTTCAACGGAGATGATGTGTCGATCGCCGACGAAACGATTGATGTAGTCCAGCATTGTGGCGAGCGTGGTCGTCTTGCCTGACCCGGTCGGGCCGGTGACGAGGAACAAGCCACGCGGCCGGCGGCACAACGCCCGCACGATTTTCGGCAGCCCGATCTCGTCGAAGGTGAGGATCTTCGACGGAATCAGCCGCAAGACCATCGACACGTTGCCCTTCTGCCGGAAGACGGACACACGGAAGCGTCCCTGATCGCCGAACGCGAAGCCGTAGTCCGTCCCACCTTCTTCCTGCAACTCCTGCTGGTTGCGTTCGGGCGTGACGGACTTCATCAGCGCCATGGTGTCATCAGGTTCGAGCGACTTGGTGTCGAGCGCGCGCAGGCCGCCATCGACACGCAGCACGGGCGGGCGTCCGACGTGCAGGTGGATATCCGACGAACCCACGCGAATGCAGGTTTCCAGCAGACGATCAATGTGTACGGTCGCCACGAGCGGTCCTCTTCACTTCTGACAGCCGTCCGCCAGGGGGACGGCCGGTTACACCTACTCTTCGTCCTCGTCCGCCATGACGCCCTCCATCTGGGCGATGCGGGCGACCTCCGTCGGCGTCGTGATACCACGCAGAATCTTGAGCTTGCCGTCTTCCAGCAGATTGCGCATGCCGCCCGCCAGTGCGGCACGACGTAGCTGATTGGTCGGCGCCTGCTTGAACGCCAGTTCCCGCAGTTCGCCGCTCATTTCGAGCATTTCGAAGATGCCCTGGCGACCGCGGAAGCCCGTGCCGCTGCAGCGCGTGCAACCGGCGCCTTTGTAGATCGTCTGGCCGGACAACTCGGCTTCGTCAAACCCGAGCAGACGCAGTGCGAAGCGATCCGGCGCCGGATCGGGCACCTTGCACTCGCCACAGATGCGGCGAATCAAGCGCTGGGCCATGATGGCCTGAATCGACGAAGCGACCAGGAACGGCTTGATGCCCATGTCCACCAGACGCGTGATCGCGCTGGGGGCGTCGTTGGTGTGCAGCGTGCTGAACACCAGGTGGCCGGTCAACGCCGCCTGGATCGCGACTTCGCCGACCTCGCGGTCACGAATCTCACCTACCAGGATGATGTTGGGTGCCTGACGCAACATGGCGCGGAGAATACGGGCGAACGAAAGGCCGATCTCCTCGCGCACCTGGCATTGATTCATGCCGGTGAAGTTGTACTCGACCGGGTCTTCGGCCGTGATGATCTTGCGGTCCGGGCGGTTCAACTCCTGAAGGGCAGCGTACAGCGTCGTCGTCTTGCCGGAACCCGTCGGGCCGGTGACGAGGAAGATGCCGTTGGGCTGCCGGATGATGCCCTGGAAACGCTCGTTGTCGTCCTCTTCGAGACCCAGACCGGTGATACCGATCTTGACCGAGTCCGGTCGCAGAATACGCAAGACGACGCTCTCGCCGTGATACGCCGGCAGCGAACTCACGCGGAAGTCGATCTGCGAGTTGCCGACACGCTTCTTGATACGACCGTCCTGCGGGAGGCGTTTCTCGGCGATGTCGATGCCCGAGAGAATCTTGAGACGCGCGATCACCGCGCCCTGCATGCTCTTGGGGATGTTGTCGCGATTGATGCAGACGCCATCGATGCGATAGCGCACGACCACGCGATCGGACATCGGTTCGATGTGAATGTCCGACGCACGCATGCGCACCGCTTCGTCGATCAAGAGGTTGATCAGCTTGATGACCGGAGCATCCGCGTCGGCGGCGTCTTTGGCCTTGACCAGCGCGCTTTTCTCTTTTCCGGCCAGCCCTTCGTCGCGGTCGATCTCCTCGATCGTGTCGTCCATGCTGGTACCGACGCCGCCAAGGAAGTGATCGATGAAGCGTTGTATCTTGCTGCGGGGGGCGAGGGCCCACTCGAGTTCCATGTTGAGCAGGAACCGCAGCTTGTCCTGTAGCTCCAGATCAAGCGGATCGGAGATGATGACCTTCAGCCGATCCCCCGTCTTCTCCATCGGGAGGATCTTCTCATCCTTGATGATCTTCTCGGGAACCAAGTTCAGTGCGGCCGGCACCTGTACGTTGCGGTCGAGGTCGACGTATTCGAGATCGAACTGGGCAGCGAGCGCCTTGGAGACGTCCTCGTCGGTGGCCAACTCGAGCTCGACCAAAGCCTCCCCGGTACGCTTGCCATGCTCTTTGGCATACGCGACCGCCTGCGTCAGCGCGTCCGCCGTGACCACGCCCCAGCCAACGAGAATCTCACCGATCTTCTTGCGGCGTCTTGCCATCCGCTCTCCCACAAATGGTCGACGAGTTCTGCCCGCATGGCCTCGGCACGAGACCAGACGCCGGGCACCCCGCACACGTCAGAGTAGTGTATTCTCGGCGCGGCGCGGTCAAAACGCAAGTAACGTAGCCAACGAGTCATTCTGATGGTTCCGCACGCGGGAGTGGCGGGTTAAATTGCCGAGTGGCAGGGCGCTACGTCGCGCCGGCACATCGATACGCGAGGCTCATCATGAAACGCCCAATCCTGCCGCTGGCCGGGGGATGTGTCGCCGGGACACTGGTCCTCGTTGCGTCGCTCGCCGCGGCTCCGCCCGTATCGTCCGAGACTGAATCTGCGGACCAGGTGTGGATCAACGGCAACATCCATACGCTCGACGGTACCCGGCCACGTGCGAACGCGCTGGCAGTCCGTGGCGTCAAGCTGATCGCAGTCGGATCAAACGCGGAGATCCGCAAGCTGGTCGGTCCGAACACGAAAGTCACGGATCTCCACCACCGGACGGTGCTCCCAGGACTGATCGACGCCCATGGCCATGTGGCGAGCCTCGGTAGTTTCGGCCTCGGGCGTATCGACCTCAGCCAGGCGCGGTCATTCTCGGATGTTGTAGCGACAATCGCGACACGCACTGAGAAAACCGCGCCCGACACCTGGATCGTCGGCGGCCGCTGGGACCACGAGAGCTGGCCGGATCGCACGCTGCCGACACACGCGCGACTGAGCGCGGCCAGCCTGAAAAACCCCGTTTGGCTACGGCGCGTAGACGGTCACGCCGGCCTTGCAAATACGCTGGCGATGCGTCTGGCAGGGGTCACGCGCGACACGCCAAGTCCCGCGGGTGGCGAAATCCTGCGCGACGCAAATGGTGATCCCACCGGCGTCTTCGTGGATACCGCCATGGACCTGATCGAGGCGAAAGTCGACGCACCAATACCGGATGCGGCAGAACTCCTCCTCAAGGCACAGGGAATGTGCCTGTCGGTCGGGCTGACCGGCGTACACGACGCGGGGATCTCGCCAGAGGAGGTCGCGGTGTATCGCCGGCTGGCCGACGACGGCCGGCTGAAGCTGCGTGTGTATGCGCTGATCTCGTCGGCATACGCGGAGGACTACTTCGCTAGACACGGTACGCTGGTTGGCGATCGGCTGACGGTGCGGGCGGCGAAGTTGTACGCCGACGGCGCGATGGGCTCGCGCGGGGCCTGGCTACTCAGACCGTACAGCGATCGGCCGCGCGACGAGGCAGGCGATCCTTACACCGGACTCAACATACTGACGCCGGAACGGATGCGATCGCTTGCACTGGATGGACTGCGGCGCGGCTACCAGGTCTGTACACATGCGATCGGCGATCGCGGCAATCGCGAGACGCTGGACGCGTACGCCTGGGCGCTCGAGCAGAATCCTCTCGCCGACCACCGCTTTCGAGTGGAGCACGCCCAACTGTTACACCCGGACGATATCCCGCGCTTCGCCGAGGTGGGCGTCGTCCCGTCGATGCAGCCTACACATTGCACGAGCGATATGCGCTGGGTCGAGGATCGCGTGGGTGCCGAGCGGGCTACCGGAGCGTATGCGTGGGCGTCGTTGCGGCGGACCGGTGTGCCGATCGCGGCCGGCAGCGACTTCCCAGTCGAATCCCACAATCCATTTCTGGGGCTCTACGCGGCGATCACACGGCAGAATGCCGCCGGCGAACCCGCCGGTGGCTGGCGTCCCGAACAGCGCATGACGCGCACCGAGGCGCTGCGCGCGTTCACGCTGGACGCCGCTTACGCCGCGTTTGAGGAAGATCGTAAGGGATCACTCGTCCCGGGCAAGCTCGCGGACTTCATCGTCATCGATCGCGACATCTTGACCTGTCCGCCGCGCGACGTGCTGGAAACGCGCGTGTTGAAGACTGTGATCGGTGGGGCGGTCGTCTACGAGAGATAGGCTGCAGCGACTTCGGATTCGTGCCACTGCTGTTCCAGCAGTGCAGGTCATCGCCAACTGCACTGCTCGCAGAGCAGTGGCACAACGACACCTCACGTCGCCTCAAACGACCTTCGCGACGAGCACCGTGCGATCGTCGTCCGCCGGGTGCCCCGCAGCGAATTCGTCGACGGACGCCATGACCGCATCGATCAGTCCCTGCGCGGTGAGACGGCAGTCGGTCAGCACCTGATCGAGGCGTTCCTTCCCGAACAGTTCGCTCTTCGCATTAAACGCCTCGGTAATACCGTCGGTGTAGAACACGATCTGATCACCGACCTGCAACTGCTGCGTCGCCTCCGCATACGACTCGTCAGCAATCACGCCAAGCGGTAGTCCACCGGCCGCATTCAACAGAATCAGCGATCCATCGGTACAGCGCTTCAACCGCGGCGGATCGTGACCGGCGGAGGCGTACGTGAGTGCCCGCGTGTGGGGGTCATAGATTCCATAGAACGCGGTCACAAACGTGCCGTTGTCCGCGGTGTAGTAGCGGGCGAGCTGTTGATTGAGGTGCGTCAACAATGCACCTGGTGGGTCGGGAGGCTCCGGATAGGTATGGGCCAGCGTGTGCGTGATCGCCATCACTACGGCCGCGGGTGTGCCGTGCCCACTGACGTCGGCGATCAGGATGCCCCAGCGTCCATCGGTCAGCGGGAACAGGTCGTAGTAGTCACCGCCGGCCCGGCGCGAAGTCTGGTAGTACGCCGCCAGATCGAGCGTGGGGATCTCGGGCAGCTTGTCCGGCAGGAGCGAGCGTTGGATGCGCGCGACTGCGAGCAGCTCCTTATCCACCTCGTCATACGCGCGGCGCAGTTCCTGGGTAAGCACGAGGTTGTGCGTCGCGCGGCCAAAGAGATTACTCATCCACACGGTTTCGGGCAGACCGTCGGACCGGTATGCGTTCGGTTCGCGGCGCAGGAACAGAACCATGTTCAGCGCCGCCCCCTGATCAAACAGCGGAATCGCCATCAGCGACTTGTACGGCCCCACCCATTCGTGCGCAGGGTCGTCCAGCGGCACGGTCAGGTCATTGATCACGCGTGGTTCATCGCCATAAATCAGGTCAGCCAGCAAGCCCCCCCGCACGCGGGGGTGTTTGTGCTGTTCGAACCAGGGATTCGTTTCGACGGTGCTGTTGGAGTCACGCGTGATGCGCAACTCCGGCGACTCGTGGCCACGCCGGCTGAGACTGATGACGCGATCGCGTTCGAGCAACGCCTGTGTACGGGCGGCGTATTCGCGCACCATCTGCGAGGGATCGGTCTGGCGGCTCATCTCGCGCATCATGTCCATGATGTAGTCGAGACGCGTCTGCCAATCGCCCTCCGGCAGAAGTGTGCTCATGGGCACCTCCAATTACGCGCGTTCCAGTACTCCCCCATTGTAGTCAGTAACCGCGAAGTGGTCTGAGCCTCGCACGATCGCTACCGCCCTGCGAATTTCTCCAGCAGCAGTTTCCTGAATGGCTCATACTCGGCCGGCATTTGCTCGAAGTGCTCGGTGCGTTGCTCCAACCCTTCCAGGCTCGGCGGGAGTTCCGGATCCACGCCGATGGTCGCCTGGATCTCTTCAGGGAACTTGGCGGGGTGAGCGGTCTCGACGGAAACCGCGAGCCGGTCGGCCTCCGCCGGATGATCCTCGAAGAAGCGCAGCAAACCCGCCCAGCCTACGGCGCCGTGGGGTTCCAGGACAATCTGGTGCTGTTCGTATGCATCGCGGATCGTCGCGCGGGTCTCATCATCACTGATACTGACGGCGTACAGATCGCAGCGCATGGCGTTCAGATCGGCGGGCTCGCGCAGTGCGCCGGTCTCATCCATCCAGCCCCCGTAGAGGTCGACGAGCCGCGCCAGGTTGGAGGGGTGTCCCACATTCATGGCGTTCGAGATGCACACGCGCGACGGCACGATCTTGCGATATTCGCCGGTGCGCAGGAACGTCGGCACCTCGTCGTTCGCATTGGTCGCGACGACAATCCGCTCGATCGGCACGCCCATCCGCCGGGCGATCACGGCGCCCATCATGTCGCCGAAATTGCCGGACGGAACGCAGATCGCAATCGGTTCGCCCACCAGCGCGTCTGCCAGGTTCACGTAGGCGTATACGTAGTAGACGCTCTGCGGCAGCAGCCGGCCGATGTTGATCGAGTTCGCAGACGTCAATCGAATCGCCTGAAGCTCCGGATCGGCGAACGCGCGTTTTACCATCGCCTGGCAGTCGTCGAACTTCCCGTCGACGGCAATAGTCGTAACGTTGCCACCCAGCGTCGTCATCTGCTTGCGCTGGCGCTGCGACACCTCCGCCGGCGGAAACAGCACGACCACCTTCACGCGGTCGACGCCGTAGTACGCGTGGGCCACGGCGCTGCCCGTGTCGCCGGACGTCGCGGTCAGAATCACCAGCTCGCCATCCTCGTTGCGCATCAGCACGCTCATCCAGCGGGCCATCATGCGGGCGGCGAAGTCTTTGAACGACGCGGTGGGCCCGCGGTCGAGCCGCATGAGGTAGCGGCGCCCGGTGACACACTCGAGCGGTACGTCGAAATCGTAAGCGTCGTCGCATAACGCGCGCGTGGTTTCGTCGTCGAAGACTCCAGCTGAGTAAGTGCGCAGTATCGCCGCAGCCACCTCGCGGTATGGAAGCCCTTTCAGCGCGGCCAGAGAGTCCGGCTTGAACCACGGAAACCGCTCGGGCAGAAAGAGTCCGCGATCACCGGCCTGGCCCTGAAGCAGAGCCTGCGCGAGGTTCACCGGCGGCACACCGCGATTGGTGCTGTAGAACTGCATTGCCTCTGACATTGTTATCACCGGCTTTCCCGCGAGTTGGCACTCCCCGGCTCTTATAAAGCGGCTTTCGTGAACGCCAATCTAATCGAATCAATGCAACCGCGGCAACCGGTGTAGATGCGGCGCATTGCCTTGTACGCGCCCCATCCGCTATCCTGACGATAACCGAATAGCAATATCCTTCTTTGACCGAGGAGCATACCGATGAGCGGCGGCGAAGAGGTCCAGGTCACACCGGGGATGCAGGAATACATCGACAAGGCCGGCGATTACCTCGCGCGGCGCGACAAGTACATCCGCGAGGTCGTGAAGAAGTGGAAGTTCGATACGATCGCCGTCCACGGGCTCTACAACGTCGAGGACGCGATCGAGGACTACCAGGGCTCGATCATCGAGCCGATTTTCATGAGCACCGCACAGGCCTATCGCGACTCGGACGAGATGGCTGCGGCGCTGGGTTACATGATCCCGACCTGGTGCTACTCGCGCATTGCGAACCCTTCGACGTACTACTACGAGTGGACGCTCGCTCTGCTCGAAGGCTACGGCTTCGACGGCGTAACCGAGTGCTGCTCGACGTCGTCTGGCATGGCCGCGATCATGACCGCGGTACAGCCTTTCCTCGTACACCGATTTCACAACAAGATCGAGCCGCGCAACTTTGTCGCGACTGCCCAGTGCTACGGCGGCACGTTCCAGCAGTTCAACGTGCGCCTGATGGAAGAACGCGACATCGAGTGCCGCTGGGTAACCGACCCGACCAACATTGACGACTGGGCCTCGAAGATCGACGAAAACACGCGGTTCCTCTACGGCGAGCTGCCGAGCAACCCCGGACTCAGCTTCTTCGATATCAAGGTGGTGGCAGATCTGGCCCACAGCCACAATCTGCCCCTGATCGTAGACTCCACAGTTGCAACGCCGGCACTGTTGCGGCCGATTCAGCACGGGGCGGACATCGTCGTGCAGTCGGTTACCAAGAGCATCACGTCGAGCGGGTTCGGCGTGTGTGGCGCGGTGATCGCCCGCAGCGGTATCGTCACCAACATCGACAATGACGCGCTGAAGAACAACTTCTCGATCTACACCAAGTATCTGCCGAATCGCGACTACGGCCCGAACCTGCACCCCATGCAGGCGATCATGAGCCTTAACGACATGCGGACGCTGCGAACCAAGATGGACCTGCTCAGCCGCAACACGATGAAAGTGGCCGAGTACCTGAAGATGCACCCGCAAGTTGAGAGCGTTGAGTACCTCGGATTGCCAAGCCACCCGCTGCACGAACTCGCGAGTGAGTACATGTGGCTGGTCGACGCAGAGCATGACGAGAACTACGGTCAGCCGGTCAACCGCTATGGGCACCTGATGTCGTTCTGCGTAAAGGGCGGCCCGCAGGTAACGCGTGAGTTCTTCGACGGACTCCAGCGCATCTGGCGAGCCACAGACCTCGGTCGCATCAAGAGCGTCGCGACGATCCCCGCGATCAGCACACACCAGCAACAGGGTGAAGCCGGCCGCTGCCTGGCGAACATCCCGCCCAACATGGTCCGTCTCTGCGTCGGCGCCGAGCACCCGGACGACACCATCGCCGACCTGGATCAGGCGTTGAACAGAGTCGGTTCAAAGACAGCGGTAGCGGCTACTGCATAGCGCCGGAGAAGAATTCCGTCATTAGTGAGTCCCCGGGATCCACGAGCCAGCCGCCGGCTTGCGCCGCGCGCTCGTGGAACGCTCCGGCTGCGTCAGCGGAGACGCCCGTGCCGGCGAAGCAGAATGGGGGCGGCGTAGCATCGTGCACGGTCGTCGTGCAGGGTGTCGGGTGATCGGGGGCGATCAGCATTCGCCACGCGTCGAACGCCCGTAGCTTGTCGAGCAATGGACCGACGATGTGCTCGTCGACGCGCTCGAGGGCCGTGACCTTCTCGCCGGCGTCGCCGAGGTGGCCGGCTTCGTCCGGCGCCTCGATGTGGACCACGACGAGATCGTATTGATCCAGCGCGTCGACGGCGGCCGCCCCCTTGCCGGCGTAGTTTGTGTCGATGTAGCCCGTCGCGCCGTCCACCTCGATTAGTTCCATCCCCATCATCCGCGCCAGTCCACGGATGATGTCCACGCCGGTGATCACCACGCCGCGCGGGCCAAAGCGTTCGGCGAACGGCTCCAACAGCGTCGGCCGGCCCTGACCCCACAGCCAGATGTCCGTCACCGGCGGCTTTCCGGCGGAAGCGCGGGCCTGATTGACGGCGTGTTCGCACAGCAGGGCACGAGCACGATCCATGATGCCGCGGACGCGGTCCTGTCCGGCTCCCGTCGGCATGTGCTCTTCCGCCGGCTGATCGGGGATGTCGTGTGGCGGCGCGCACTTGAGCCGAACGCTGGCGGCGTCTGACGCGATCATCAGGTTGCGGTACGACACGCCGCTGTGAAACTTGCAGTCTGCCAGAGCCGGCTCGCCCTGCGCGACAAGTGCGTTGAGGTCCGCGATAAGCGCATCCGCCTCATCCTGCGCGATGTGCCCCGCCGTGAAGTCCTTCATCCGTCCATCGAGAACGGTGACGAAATTGCAGCGGAAGATCAGCTCGTCGTCCGCAGCCGTGAGCCCCTGCGCGGCGGCCTCGATCGGAGCCCTTCCGGAGTAATACTTGTCAGGGGCATAGCCGAACAGTGAAAGCGTCGCGACGTCGGTTCCCGGGATGTAGCCGTCTGGTACCGTCACCGCCCGCCCCAGCCGCCCCTCTCGGGCGATCGCATCCATGTGCGGGATACGAGCCGCCTCCAGCGGCGTTTGCCCCTGTAGCACATCCAACGGCTCGTCTGCGGCCCCGTCCGGCAGCACAATCGCGTACTTCATCACAGCTCCTCGTGCCTGGCCCACCGCATCGTACGGCGCCCGGCACACGCGGCCAATCCGACCGGACCCCGACGTGTCGCTTTGACACTCCCGCGCGACCGTCCGTACAATCGCCTGGGGCGCGGCGACGGATCTGCGTCACCGCTCGTAGTTCGGGAGCATTGATGGAAGCGACCCTGGCCCAGCTTTGCGAAGCGATCGCGTCGTTCGGACTCAAGCCGCAGCTTGACGGGGATCCGGACTGCGTGATTCGCCGGGCAGCCACGCTCGAGGATGCCGAGGCGGGCGACGTCTCGTTCCTCTCTAACCCGAAGTATGAGAAGATGTTACAGACGACCGCCGCGTCTGCGGTCGTTCTGAAGCCGGATGTCGAGGCCCCGGAGAAGCTGAACTGCATCCGCGTTGACGATCCGTACGCCGCCATCACGATCCTGATCGTCAAGCTGCACGGATATCGGCAGCACCGGCGCGTGCCGCCCAGCTCGGCAGCCGTGATCCACGAGACCGCGCAGATCGGCGAGAACGCGGCGATTCACCCGGGCGCGACGATTGACGCCAACGTGAAGATCGGAGCGGAAGCCGTCATCTACCCTGGCTGCTACGTCGGACCGCGTTGCTGCCTCGGCAACAACGTGCTGCTGTTCCCGAACGTCGTGCTGTACGACGACACGGTGCTAGGCGACCGCGTGACGATCCACGCGAACACGGTCATCGGCGAAGATGGTCTCGGATACGCCCCGCACGAAGGTCGCTGGGTAAAGATCCCGCAGGTCGGCCACGTAGAGATTGAGGACGACGTCGAAATCGGCGCGAACTGTGCGATCGATCGCGCTACGCTGGGCAAGACCGTCATCGGGCACGGCACCAAATTCAGCAACCTGATCGCGATCGGCCACGGCACGCAGATCGGACCGCATTGCCTGTTCGTCGCCCAGGCCGGTCTGGCGGGTAGCGTAAACGTCGGCGAACACGTCACGATGGCCGGACAGGTGGGCGTCGTCGGTCATATCCGCATCGGCAACAACGCGACGATCGGCGCTAAAGCCGGAGTGACGAGTAACATCCCCGACGGCGAAACCGTCCTTGGCCAGCCCGCCATCCCCATCGGCGAAATGCGCCGCCAGGTAGTCTATACCCAGCGCCTGCCGGAGTTGACTCGCAAGGTGAAGGAGCTGGAAGCCGAGCTCAAGGCATTACGAAAGGCCATCGACGACAGCGCATTCCGAGCGAGCTAGCACGGCTCCACAGGCTATACCCATGACTCAACCGATTGCCATTCCACGCGGCGCGCCGACACAAGACGACTTGAAGAAACTGGGGATTCGTTACAAGAAGAACCACAGACTTCTCAAGGCCGAGGACTCCGAAGTGCGACTGCCGTTGTTCTTCGAATTCTCAGGCTCTCCGAAAACCGGCAAATCGAGCATAATCGGCATAGTAGCTCATTTTCTGAAACGGCAAGGTGTGCGAGTGGTTCAGCCGGCTGAGGGCGCATCCCTTCGAACGCCGCAACCACTGAAAGACGACTTGCTCGCATTCAATGCTTGGTCCGGATGTTACGCGCTTCAGAATATCCTGATTGATAGTTTCTCTGAGTGTCCTACCGATGTCGTGCTACTCGACCGCGGCCTGTTCGACGTGGCGGCCTGGATGGACTATCTGCATCGGCACGAGCGGCGGATAACGGAAGAAGAGCGCGACGTAGCAGAGCAGTTCTTCGCGATTGACCTTTGGCAGCGGCGCACGAACGCCGTGTTCTTATTTACGTCAGATTATGCAACTTCGTTGGAGCGTGAAACTGACTCCAAACTCACTTCGGTCCCCGGTTCAGTAATGAACGCGGAGACGCTAAGCTTGCTTCAGGACGCATACGACCAGACGCGTAGCCGGCGCAATAGGGAATTCAACCGTGTGTTTCATATCGACACGTCGTTCTTCAGCGATGGAACGCACCCGACCTTTCAGATGATCGCATATGTTGTTGCGGAGAAGATGGTGGACATCATAGAAGAGCTTGCCACGCAGGAATTGCTCGTGACGCGAAACGTGGCGTTCGATGGATTTGAGACTTCGCCAAACATCATCGAGGAAACAAAAGCCCGGATACTGCAGAACGGCAGTCCTGAATTCGTACCGAGGGAGCAAGCAGAAGAATCCGACAAGTACCAGCAAGTCGTCCCTTATGCCGTGCTGCGCAACGCCGACGGACGCTACTTCATGGCACGTCGGCGCGCCGATTTGAAGCGCAAGGAACTGCAGAAGAAGCTGACTATTCTGGTGGGCGGTCACGCCGAGAAGAAGGACTGGAATTCTGCAACACCGGAAGCCGTGTTCGAGACCTGTTTGCGCCGCGAGCTCGAAGAGGAACTCTGCGGAATCCGTATAGACGAAATCCGACCACTCGGATTCGTGCATGACCCCCACACGCGAGTTGGAGCCTTACACCTTGCATTTGTCCACGAGGTCACCGTAGGCGGGAAAGTGATTGTGCGCCGTCAGGCAATCGATAAGGAATTCGGCCGCGAACCTGTGACCTGGGTGACCAAGGACGACATCAAGAACAAGATGGATGAGCTTGATCCCTGGTCGCAGCTGGTAGCGAGCAAGCTATTGGATCTTGAGCTTCCACCTTCGGGAGATCTCTTCCGTCAAGGCTAGTTAGTCGACGGGAATCGAAACTCCGATGCCAAGGGCAAATGACCACAGTTTCGCAACAAGCACGTTGCCCACGAGCGACGGCGCGCCGGGTTCTTGCTGTCCGCTCGGCCTGATCGCCGGCGAGGGGGAGTTTCCTATTTTGGTCGCGCGCGGGGCGCGGGCGGCGGGTGTGCCGGTCGTGATCGTCGGGCTGCGCGGCTTCGCCGACCCCGACATTCGCACGCTGGCCGATCGCTTCTGCTGGCGAGGGGTCGTGCAGCTCGGGCGCTGGATCCGCGTGTTTCGCCGGGCCGGGTGTCGCGAGGTCGTGATGGCCGGCCGAGTGCGAAAGCTGGAGATGTTCGCCGGCCCGCGCTGGTTGCAGTGGTTACAATACCTGCCGGATCTGACGAGCCTGCGCGTCTGGTATGTTCACGCGCGCGACAAGCGCAACGACTCGCTGCTGGGTGCCGTGGCAGACGAGATGCAGCGCAAAGGACTCACATTGGTCGACTCGACGAAATACTGCCCTGACGCGCTGGCTGAGCCCGGCATACTAACATCCTCTGCACCGCCGCAAATTGTGTTGGATGCCGCCGAGTTTGCCTGGCCGCTGATCAAACAGGTGGCGCAGCTTGATATCGGGCAGTCGATCGCGGTCAAGGAGCGCGAGGTCATCGCAGTCGAGGCGATTGAAGGCACGGACAAGCTGATCGAACGCGCCGGCGAGCTGTGCCCGCAAGGCGGCTGGACGCTGGTGAAGGTCGCCAAGCCGGATCAGGACATGCGCTTCGACGTACCCACCATCGGCGCGAACACCATTGAGAAGCTCAATCGGCACCGCGCTACCGGACTGGTCATCGAGGCGGGCAAGACGCTCGTGCTGGAGCGTGAGAAACTGCTTGATCTGGCGCAACGGTATCGAATTGCCGTAATCGCGCGAGAGGACCAGGGCTGATTGCAGCACGCTGATTGAACCGCTGCACTACCCTGCGTTGGGCACCGTGATCACATTCGGATCAGATTCCGGCGCGCGGAAGCGATCGGGGTTGAGCCTGCGGAACTCTTCCATACCCGGCGGCTCGGGGAACGCCTCGCGCTCATCGAAGCCCCAGTACTCGCACGCCTCCGCGAACGTCGGCGCCCACATGTCGTAGACGCTCTGACGCAAGAACAGCGGCGCCCGGCGCCAGAGGCGCGCGCCTTCCATGACGCCGCCTTTCGTACCCGACCGGACCGTGTCCATAAGCCACAGGTGAAAGCCGTCGACCTGCATCGCCGGAAACTCAGGTATCTGGAGCCTAATTGCCTGCTCGTTTCGCTTGTCGTTCATGTAGTTTTCGTGGAACTCACCGGCCCGACGGACGAGCTGCACGTATCGCTCGGTGTTGCCCTTGGCCAACTCGCTATAGGCGTTGCGCAACACGCTGTGGATCGTGAGAATCATCTCGCGAATGCCGGGAACCTCATCAGAATCGCGCAGGCTGTCCACGACGTAGTCGTGCAGCCGTTTCTGGAGCGCCGGGTTCGGCTGCCCCGTGATCGTGGTCGGGTATGTGTCCTGCAGGAAGCGATAGAAGGCGGCGGCCTGCTCCTCCAAGCCGGACAGGTACAACCGGCGAATGATCTCGGTCAGGAAGTTGGTGTGGCCGCTGCGGAACGTGTCGCCCGCACCGCCGACGCCTTGTGTGTCCGGATCGAAGAGGCGCCCCAGCCGGATGTACGCCCGGTGCAGCGGCTCCATGAAGCACGGATCGATGCTGCGCCCGAGGTAGGAACGGTCGATCTGGCTGGGTAGCGGCTCGAATGTGACGCTGTTGAACATGAACAGATTCCGCAGGCTGAAGAACAGCACGCGGGTGGTGTTGGTCTTGTCGTTCAGGTAGCTGTTGATCGTTTCGCCACCGGCGACGATGCCCTGCGAGGTCCAGTAGAGGCTGTGGGCGTCAACGCTGCGCCAGTCGATCGGGCCGAACGTCTCGACCAGTTCAAGCATGTGCGCGGGATCGAGCTTGTACGCCTCGACCAGGACCTTGCGTTCGAGGAAGCTCACCAATGCACGACCGGCCGGATCACCTTCGGCGTGACCGAGAATCTCATCCAGGCGATCCAGCCGCGCGCGCTCGGCCGCCCGCGCTTCGTCAGCAATGCGAATGCGTGCCAGCGTCGCTCCAGGGTTGGCCAGGGCGCGGAACGATTCGAAGAAAGTGAACGCGAGCCCGTCGGGCCGCCAGTACGCATCTTCGGTGAGTTCGCCATCCTCAATGACGATATCCAGCGCGCGCAGCGCGGCGACCATCTCGCGCGTCTCGGGCCACGTCTCATACAGCCCCGACAGCGTCGCCGGCGCTTCGTCCACCGGGCGCAGTCGTTCCATGCATGCCAGGCGGCGGACATCGCAGCGCTCTTGCTGTTCCGGCGGCGTGAGTTGCACGTCGAGCGGATCGCGGTCCTGAGCCTCGTATTCCTGGCCCAACATCTCAGCTCGACGTTGACGCTTGGCCTCGTGCTGTTCGGCTGTCACGCGGCCGGCCTCTTCGATCACACCCAGATCGTCGGGCGAAGCGACCTGGTCGACCAGCTCGAAGATTTCGGGGTTGGCGTACGGATCAGGCGGCGGACCGAGCACCAGGTGCATCCGCCAGGCCCAATTGCGCTTGTAGGTCCCGTGAAACTCGTCGAGCGTCTCGCTCATCTTGTTGTTGTAGGTCCACGCGAGCTGCTTGTAGAGGTTGACGGCGCGCGGATTCAGCGGAATGCCCTGGTCGCGCAGCAGCTTCACGCCGTTGTAAACCCAGTTCCAGCGCTCCTCGGGCGTAAACGTCGTGACCGAGATGTTCCACGCCATGTTCCAGGAGGCGAACTCCCAAACGGACGGGAAGCGCGGCTGCAACTGGCAGATCCACTTGGCGAGCTGCATCGCGTCGTAGTAGCGGCCCTGCTCTTTGAACTGCTCGGCGCGAATGAACGCGATGTCGGTGATCAGGCTGCGGAAGGCGCCGAAGACCTGGACGGCGAAGGCGTATTCGGGCGGAGCATTCTCGACGACGTTTTCGTGGCCCTGCGGATTCAGCTCTGCGCGGCCGGCGTCAATCGCGGGCACGCGCCAGCCGGCAGCGATCACCAGACCACCGCAGAGCAGCAGGGCAGCAAGCTGAACGAGACGCGGATGCCTCATGCTCCGTCTCCGTCAATCGCCACACGTGTACGCACGGGCGGGCACCTCGAACGCCAATAGATGTTAGACCTGCACGCCGGCGACTTCGCGAGCGCGGAAGATCAACCAGCCCGCGAGCAGAAGTGCCGTGCCATATCCGAGCGTGCGCACCAGCCCCCAGCCAAGCAGCGTGTAATTGATGTACTCACCGTCGACCAGGTGCTGGGCACCGTTGTAGTACGAGAAGTCCGGAAACGCGAACCGCAGGAACTGCACGAGGATCGTACGAATGGCCGGTCCCGCGGCACCGTACGGATCGATCGCCGGCAGCACGATCTGCATGTTGGCGCCGATCGACTCCAGCCACCACGGAAGGCCCAGGCAGATCAGGAAGAATGAGCTGGTACACAGGCACGCCACCGGGAACGATACGAACACGCTGAAGAACAGCCCCACGGCACTCAACAGCGCCAGCCGCAGCAGCACGATCAGAAGTGCCTTCGCGTAATTCAGCTCGAACGGCTCGACCTTGTAGAGAATCTGGAGACTCTCCTGATTCTCAAACACGATCGACGTGCGAATCTCCGGCGGAAACGGATTGAGCACACGCAGCTCCGCGATACCGTCGTGGGTCACCGGTCGCGCCGCCACCAAAAACTGGTGTGTATTTCCCGTGCGTTCCATCGTGCGCACCGGCGCGTGCAACGGATAGCCGGTCTCCGGATCACAAAACACCCAGTCGATCTGTACCAGTTCGTCGGGGGGCAACGGCATTCCGACCGCTTTGAAGCGCACCTGAATGACGGTGTCCTCACGCTCCGGCGGCGCAAGATTCTCAAAGCGATAAATGCTCATGCCACCCGGCGGAACGTTGCGCCACCGCCGAATGAGCTCCTCAATGCGCTGCCCGATTGCGGTCGAACGGTCGTCCGGAGCAATCTCGCCCGACTGGACGCGCTGGTCGACGTGCGCTACGGCCAGATCGCCCAACTCCGGCGGCAGTACGGGCTCGGCGGCGTGTCGCGCCGTCCAGATGACATCGCGGACCTTGTAGCGGTCGCGCTGAAACTCCTCCGGCTGATTGCGAATGAAGTAGGCGAAGCCGTAGATGGCGCCGCCGCCCAGCAGGACGATCAACACGTTGAGCAGGTTCACCCCCAGCCACTTGCCCAGCAGAATCTGAAGGCGCGTGACCGGCTTGGTCACCACGAGGTGCAAAGACCGTTCGGCGAATTCGTGCGTCAGCGTCGCGCAGGAGAGGAAGATCGTCGACAGCGCCAGCAGGAAACCAAGTGCTCCCAGGGAATACGCCAGGAAGTTCTGGAGGCGGCCGGCCAGCGTCTCGTCGCCGCGCAGCGCGAACGGCATGTACAGCACGAGGAGCACGAGCACAACGAGGAACACGAGGACGATACGCATGCGCACGCCCTCGGCGAAGGTCAGCCGTGCGATCGCGATGATGCGGCTCATCCGTCTTCCTTGCGACCTTCGTCCCCGAGCAGGTCATCCAGCACATCGCGGTCGACGTCTTTCAGCGGTTTGGGCGGTGCGGCCGGCGTCGTCGGTTCGGGCGCAGCGTCACCCAAAGCGGCCGGCGTCGAACTGGTAAGGTCTTCGAGCAGGCTTGCGTCCGGTTGCTCCGGCTGCGGCGTCGGCTGCGGTTCTGCGGGCGCAGGTTCGGGGGCCGCCGAGCGCACCAGCGACTCGAGCACGGCCTCGCCGCTCTGCTCGGCTCCCAGGAAGCCGGCGATGTCGCCGGCCGCGGCACTGCCGGACGTTTCCACGTGTGCGGCCTGAGCCCGCTCCACGATGCGCAGGAACAGCGACTCCAACCGGTCGCGCGGCACGCTGACATCCAGCGACTTGCCCTCCCGCTGCTGCACCAGTTGCCGGATGGCCGCCAGCGTCTCATCGGTGAGCTGCTCGGTCACCATCTGCACGTGATTCCGGCGGCTGAGGATTTCGTCGATGCGGCCCTGCTCCTGAATCTGGCCGCCGTAGAGGATGGTCACGCGCGAGCAGACCTCTTCCACATCAGCCAGCAGGTGGCTCGATAGCAGGATCGTCTTCTGATAGACCTCGCCCAGCCGGACGATGATGTCCTTGACCAGCTTGGTGCCGATCGGGTCGAGACCGCTGGTCGGCTCGTCGAGAATGAGCAGGTCGGGATCATTGATGAGTGCCTGCGCCAGGCCGATCCGCCGGGCCATGCCCTTGGAGTATTCGCCCACGGGGCGCCGGGCGGCCGAGCGCAGCCCCACCATCTCCAGCAGTTCCTCGGTGCGGCGTTTGCGATCGCGGCGCGGCAGTTTGAACAGCGTGCCGTAGTAGTCCAGCGTTTCGCGCGCGTTGAGGAAGCGATACAGGTACGACTCTTCCGGGAGGTAGCCGATCCGGGCCTTGATCTTCACATCGTCGGGCGGACGGTTGAACACGCTCACGCGGCCGCGCGACGGGTGCAGCAAACCGAGGATCATCTTGATGGTCGTGCTCTTGCCCGAGCCGTTCGGCCCGAGCAGACCAAACACCTCGCCCGGCGCGACGTCGAGGTCGAGGTTGTTCACCGCCCGGACGCGGGCGCGCCGCCAGAAGTCGCGAAAGACCTTGGTCAGTCCGGCGGCCTGGATGACGAGTGGTGCGCTCAAGATCGACCTCGCCTTCCGTTGATCTGGAGGCGGCGGGTCGGCTGACCGGGCTCATTGGCCCGCTGAATTCCGCCCCGCTGCCGGTCCAGCGCACGCTGCTCCTCGAGGCGGATCTGCCGTTGCGGATCGCGGTTCACGAGAATCTCGATCTCATCCGCATCGGGCACGAAGAAGATCTCGTTCATTTCGTTAGAGAGGATCTCGCGGCGCATCTGAACCCAAAGGCCCAGTACGGCCAGCCGCGGTTGCGCAGCGCGCAGCTCCTGATACCGCTGGAATTGCTCGTACTCGCGCCGCACACGGTCGTTGATGTCGTTCGCCTCGGCCCGCGCCGCGCTCAGCGTGACGGCCACCTGCCCCGCACCCTGCTCCTCGGCGGCCAACAACTGTACATCGATTTCACTCAGCATCGCGGCCAGTTGCGCATCGTCAGTGCCCTGCAACTGCGCGTTGCCGTACTCCGTGATGAGCGTGAGTAACTCCGCGTGCGTTTGACGACTACCAGCGGCGGCGTTGATGATCTCCGTGGCCTGTTCTTCGGCGCGATCCATCAGCGTCTTCTTCTCGTTCTGCGCGCGGGTCACATCGAGAAACGCGGGCCGCACGGCGCCCGGCTCGATCGTGTAAGCCACGACCTGCTCGACGCGGACGCCGGTTTCGAGCCGATCGAGCGCCGCTTGCAAGCGGCGGTGTACGCCCTCGCGAACGGCATCGACCTTTTCACGTGTGACGTCTTCGACTGTACGGCCCGCAACCTCGCGCACCACGGCGGATTCCACCAGACGCGTGAGCAGCGGCTGAAAACTGTCCGGATCCTCCCCGACGTGGGTAAGAAACGCCGCGGCGTCCTGGATGCGATACTGGATCTCCCAGCGGCCGTGCGAGAGGTTACGATCGCCGGTGAGCATGGCGCCCTGTTGCCCCGGCGTCAGATCCGCCAGCGGGAAGACAATCTCCGCCAGATTCTTCGAGGACGCGGCCTGGTCGTGCTCGAACATGAAGTGGGTCGTCTTCAGTTCGAGTACTTTGCCGGTCAGGGTGTATTTCGCGTCGAACGGATCGGGTAGCGCTCCGTGCCAGCCGGGGCCAAATACGGGCGTTTCGCCCTGTTCGCCCTGCGTCATGCGCAGCTTGCCGAGTCGCGCGATCAGGCCCTGTTGATCCGGCTCGACCCGGAAAATGCCGGAGAACAGATACAGCACGACCAGAACCACCATCACCACGCGCAGCACGTTGAAGCTCGCGTGAAGCGCACCGACCAACGATTCCTGCGCCGGGTCGGCGCTCGGTCCACCGGTCGGCGGCTCCGGGTGATCCGGGTGCGAATGCCCGTGTGAATGCGAATGGGGCGGCGTCGCCATGGACTTACCTCACGCTATTGACCGGCCGATTCGTACGACACCGGCGGATTGACGAACGGAGCAAAGAACGGCGACTTCTCGTCGAGGAAGATCGTCGTCTGCTGTGATAGCGCGGCCCGCAGAGCATCCAGCCAGCGCAGCCACTCGAAGAACTCGCGATCCTCGTCCTGGATACGAGCATAGATACGCGTGGCCGCCTGCGTGCCGGCCGAACGAATCTCCTCGGCCTTGCGCTCCGCGAACGACAGGATCTGATTCGCTTCCTGTGCCGCGCGGGCGACGATGGCGGCGGCCTCGGCCTTGCCCTCTTCGCGGTAGGTCGTCGCCTGCTTATTGCGCTCCTGCGTCATGCTGGCGAAGACCTGCTGCGTAGTCTCCTTCGGAAGCGAGATGCGCCGAATGCCGATCTCCTGCACGGCGACGCCGTAGTCTTCCAGCAGCTTCGGGGCCACGCCGTCGCGCATGGTGGTCAGGATGCGATCGAAATTCGCGTCGACCTGGGCGGCGTCGAGGTTGACAAAGTCGGACAGGTTGGACTGGCCGATGACCGCGGCCTGCACCTGCCCGATGCGCGAGCGCATCTGCCGTTCGGCCTCAGCCACGGTACGAACGCGTTTGAAGAACTGGAGCGGGTTCTCAATCTGCCAGATCGCGTAAGCGCCGATGATGACGTTCTTCCCGTCGAAGGTTTTCACCTCGGTCTCGGGCGTGTCCATCGTGCGCAGGCGGATGTCGTACGTCTGGATCGCTTCCACCGGCCACGGCAACCGGAACTTCAGCCCGGGCGTGCGCATGACGCTGTCCTGGTCTGCCCGTCCGAGCCGCACCTTGATCGCGACCTCGTGAAAGGCCACCTGATAGGTGAAGGCGTAGGTCAGCAGTATGCAGACCACCAGTCCGCCAATGATCAACGTCGATATCGATACTCTGTTCATCTCGGCTCCTCGCGGAACGCTCACGCTCCGCACGGTCGCATGATAGGGCCACTATTCGTTCTGGTCGCGCGTCGGCCGCAGGTTCAGCACGTCCATGTCGGCTTCGTCTTCCGCGATGAAACGAACGCGCACTTTGCGATCTCCCGGGTCAAACGCCAGGAAAAACTTGCGCGCGTCCGCGATACCATCGACCAGTACTTCCATCAGCCGGCGCGCCCGGTAGACGTCCGGGGCGGCGCGGTACGCCTCGCGCTCGTTCTGCACGCGACTTACCTCTCCGGCCGCGGTCATCTCGATCTGCCACCGCTGGGCGGCGGCCGACGCCAGCGTCTCGGCGGCCTCGCCCCCCAAACGCGTCTGCGTGAACTCTTCGGCAAGGAAATCACGCCAGACAGCGCCCGCCACGCGCGCGGTGAAGTCCGCAATGACGGCGTCCACGAGTTCCGTGCGTCCGTCGAACTCTTCGGCCGCGGGACCGCGCAGCGTTTCCAGCTGTGTTTCCAAGGCTGCTTTCGCCGCAGCGGCGTGGGACTCGGCCCGCACTCGTGCGTCGCACAGCTTCTTCACGCTGGCGACGGTTGCGCCCAGCCCCAGCGCGAAATCACGCTCGGCCTGGGCCGTGTTGCGCGCGAGCCGCTCAAACCGGGCGCGTGTCACGACGTGTTCCTCGAACAGTGGACGCAACGGCTCGAGCCGCGACTCCAACGCAGCAACGGCGGCCGGATCGCCACTCGACAAGAGCGGTGCACCCTCGTTACTCGTCGCCTCCGCAGCGCGGGAGTTCTCGATCGCTTCCGCCAGGTCGCGTGCGCGGCGAGCATCGCCAGCGACTGCGGACAACCGCTGATTCTCCGCGACGCGCGCCGTGCGGATCGACGCGATCTTCTCCTGCTCAGCCTGAACCACGTTGCGATAAGCCTCGGCGACCGACTTCTCGGGATGCACGTTGGTCATGCCAACGTAGATGACCTCGAGCCCGAGCGCGTTGGCGCGCGGCGCAATTCGCTGTTGCATCTCCGCGCCGACTGTGACCAACCGCTCACCGAGCAGTTGCTCGACCGTGAGCGAGGCAAGGTAGCGACCCATCTCCTCCCACGCCACCACCCGAATCAGGCGGTGCGGGTTCTCCATGGTGTTGGTGAACTGCACCAGGCCATCGGGACGAATGCGGTACTGCACCGCCACTTCCGCGCGGATCAGATTCACCGGCTGCTCGTCGCGGGCCGCCTCGCCGCCGGACAACGACTGGTCCCTCAGACCCTCGTCCGACCGGGTGTCCGAACGCGCCGGCGGTGAGAGCAGGAAGTCAAAGTGGCTCAGCTTGAAGTGCGTAGCGTCGGTCCACAGGATCACCGGCTGATGGACATCATCCACCGCGGGCACCGCAGCGAACTGCTCGTACCCGATGTCAATGTGGTGCAGCGCACCGGTGTTGTACGCCCGCGCCACGTCGATCGGCCACGGTGCCTTGAAGTGGATGCCCGGACCGTACGGCTGCTCAGCGTTCTGCTGCTCGCCGAAACGCTCGATGATGACGTGCTCGTACGGCTGCACGATCACGATAGTCGTCATGCCCCACAGGACGAGCGCGCCTATCGCCAGCAGCGGCACGAACGCTCGTTCGAGCAGCTTGTAGAACCAGGTCTGCGAGACTTGGAAGCCGAACTGGTAGTTGATCGCCTCGGCGATCGAATGGGCGATTCCGCCCGGCTCCGCGAAGAGGCCCAGCAGGCGGCTGTCGAACGCCGGCCGTGGTTCGTCGCCGGCCGCACGCGGTCGGTAGATGTCGAGCACGAAGTTGATCAACGTCTCGATCGCGAGCACGATCATCATCCCGGGGATGATGTAGGCGAGGGCGCGCTCCCACTCCGGCGCGCCGGCGTACTGATGGACGCCGAGACACAGCAGCAGTGCCACAATGAACAGGGCATTGCCCAGCATGTACGCGCCGCAGCCGCGCAGCGTCTGCCACTCGCGCACGCGCCCCATGCCCGATGCGTAGCGCGAGAACAGGAACGTCCCCAGCATGATGATGGCCAGGACGACCATGCCGATGGGTACGTTGAGCAGCTCCGCCCAGTCGCCGGTCGACAGGTGCAGCTTGTTGACCGTCAGCTTGCGCCACGCGAAGGCCCCCATCGCGGCCAGATACACCGCCGTCGCGAGGCTGAACACCGGTACCAGCCAGCGCAGCATCCAGTGCAGGCGCACTTCGGCGATCCGATAACCCAACCCACCGCTGCCGTCCTCGTCGAACATCGCCTCGCCGCCGCCGGTGCTCTGGCGTTCGCGGCGCAGTTCCTCGAGATCCAGCGCCTCGAGCGCCGCCAACTCACGTTGCCGCGCCACCAGCAGGGAGACGAACCAGATCGGCACACCGCCGAGCAGATACCACGCCAGGTGGAAAGCTCCGTTCGAATTGGTCAGCAGGCTGACAACCAGTGCGCCCACGAACGCGAACACCTGGATGATCAGGCCGAACAGACTGGCGTTTCGACTACGGGTATGCGTCGTTTCTGTCACCACCCAACCTCACGAGTTCCGCCTGCGCCGACCGGATGGTCGAACACCGGCAGGAACAGTGCGTATGATTCCTTGTCCACAGCCGGCGGCTGCGGCATAATCCGATCGCCGTTCAGGAAACGTCCCGGACGGCCAGCGCCGCGTACAACACAAGTTCTGTCCAGGACGTTATGACCGGAAAGCTCCTCGCCATAGCGCGCAACACCTTCGTCGAGACCGTGCGGCAGCCCATCTTCGGCATTCTGATGTGGCTCTGCGCCGGTTTGCTGACGCTCAGCCCTGCCCTGGCCGGGTTTTCGCTCGCGTCGGACCACGATGTGAAGATCGTCTTCGACGTCGGCCTCGCCACGCTGCTGCTGTACGGCCTGCTCGCCAGTGTCTTTAGCGCAACCAGCGTCATTACACGCGAGATCGAGGCCCATACGGTGCTGACCGTCGTATCGAAGCCCGTCGGCCGGCCGACGTTCCTCGTCGGCAAGTATCTCGGCGTCACGGGCGCTTTGCTCGTCGGCTACTACTTCCTCTGCCTGGTGCTGTTCATGACCGTGCGGCACGGCACGATGGAGACCGCGGCCGACCACTTCGACGTGCCCGTGCTGCTCTTCTCGGGGCTTGCCCTGCTGATCAGCCTCGCCGCCGCCGTGTTCGCAAACTTCATATATGGCTGGCACTTCTCGAGCACGCTGACCGCGTGGGTCGTGCCCAGCGGTTCGTTGGCCATGCTGCTCGTGCTGTTCATTTCGCCCGAATGGAAAGCCCAATCGCCCGCCACGGACTTCGGTAACCTGCAATTGCTCTACGGCGTAGCGATGTGTTTCTGCGGCGTGCTCATCCTTACGGCGTTCGCCGTCGCGCTGGCCGCACGCTTCAGCCAGGTCGTAACGCTCATCCTCTGCGCCGGTGTGTACGTGGTCGGGTTGCTGTCCGACTATTACCTCGGTCGCCCCGCAAGCGAGGACGCGGCCCTGATCTACGACGTCCTCTACCGCGCCGTCCCGAACTTCCAGTTCTTTTGGGCTGGTGACGCGCTGACCGCGGATCAAATCATCCCCGCGGCGCATGTCGCACAAGTCGCCGGCTACGCAGTCCTCTATGCGCTGGGCGTGCTGGGCCTCGGCGTCGCACTCTTCCAGACGCGCGAGGTGAGCTGACGCGAACCGCGTGCCATCGAGCTGCCGGTAGTCGGACTGGTCCATTCTGTTGGCTGTGATCTTCAACCGCTCTATACGGGCTGTAGTGCAACGCGTCCCGTCTCAACCGGCGACTCCTGGCCGCGCCGGACAGGTACGTGAGACTCGATGTGCTCGCCGAACCGCACCATGCGGGCACTGTTGAACACCACGACGGCCGACGAAACCGTGTGCAGAAACGCCGCCAGCATCGGGTGGACGTTACCGAATACGATCGCGACCTCGACCAGAATGATGAACGACACACCGAAGGTCAGATTTTGCCAGATGACCTTGGTCGTTGCGCGCGACAGGCTGACGAGGAACGGCAGTCGCCGCAGATCCTCACTCATCAGCGCCACGCTCGCGCTGTTCATCGCGACGTCACTGCCGGCCGCGCCCATTGCCACGCCGAGATGGCCGGCGGCCAGCGCCGGCGCGTCGTTCACGCCGTCACCGATGACCGCGACGGTGTGCCCGCGGTCCTTTAGTGCGTCCACCAGTGCGAGCTTGTCCTGCGGCAGCACTTCGGCCTGAACGTCGGAGCAGCCCATTTCTTGTGCGACGCGGCGTGCCACGGACCAGCGATCGCCGGTCACCATGATCAGGTCGCGCATTCCGAGCTGGCGCAGCTCGTTCATCGCATGTTGCGCTTCGGGCCGCGCCCGGTCCTCGAGCCCGACCCAGCCCAGGCACTTGCCGCCGCGCACGACGTACAGCGTGCTGAGCCCTTCCGCTTCGGCGTATTTCTCATCATTGAGGAAGCTGAGATCGACACCTGCCTGTTCGATCCACGTGCGCCGACCGATCTGCACCGGCTGGCCGTCGAGCTTGGCTTTCACGCCCTTGCCGGAGACCTCTTCGAAATCCGCGGCCTCGTCGAACGGGATCCGGGCTTTCTGCGCCACCGCGACGATCGCGCGGGCCACCGGGTGACGACTGAGCCGCTCGACGGACGCCGCCGTGCGCAACAATTCCGCCGCGTCGACTTCCGGCGCCGGTGTCAGACGCGTTACTGCGAGTTCACCAGTCGTCAGCGTGCCCGTCTT
The DNA here is from genome assembly GCA_028277645.1 of Phycisphaerae bacterium. Classification (GTDB taxonomy): domain Bacteria; phylum Planctomycetota; class Phycisphaerae; order UBA1845; family Fen-1342; genus JANQFV01. Next base: position 2,727 of record JANQFV010000008.1, on the reverse strand, counting down.
GTCGAAGACGATCGCGGTGAGCTTGCGGGCCCACTCCAGGTTGGTCACATCCTTGATGTACACACCCAGTCGGGCGGCGGCGGAGAGCGCCGCGACAATCGCGGTGGGCGTCGCGAGAATCAGTGCACACGGGCAGGCGATCACGAGCAGCGCGATGGTCTTGTTCATGTCGTGCGTGAAGAACCAGACCACACCAGCGATCATCAGCGTTACCGGCGTATACCACGACGCGTACTGATCGATCAGCCGCATCAGCGGAATGCGGGTGCGCTCGGCTTCGAGGATCAGATCCTGCACGCGGCCAAGCGTCGTGTCGTGCCCCACCTTCGTCACCTTGATCCGCAGTGCCCCTGTGACGTTGCTGGTGCCGCCGAAGACCTCGTCGCCGGTAATTTTCTCGGCCGGCAGGGATTCGCCGGTGATGTTGGCTTCGTTGATGGTTGATTGGCCGTCGATGATCACGCCGTCGGCGGGGATATTGTCGCCGGGCAGGGCCAGCACGACGTCGCTGGGACGCAGGTCGTGTGCGTCGACCGCTTCCTCCTGCCCAGAGGAGGTCAGCCGCCTGGCTTTCGTGGGCGTGAGGCGCATCAGGCCTTCGATCGCGGCGCGGGCACCGAGGGCCGTACGCGACTCGATCAGATTGCTGATCAGCAGGAAAAACGCGACCACGCCCGCCGTCTGATACTCGCCCGATGCGGCGGCGGCGAAAATCGCCAGCGCAACAAGCTCATCCATGTGCAGGTGCCCGCTGAGCAGCGAGCTGAGAGCGTGCCACCAGAGAGGTATTGCGAGCAGAAGCGCGCCAATCGCGGCGAGCACGTCGCGGTAGAACTCGCCCGTCTGAGAGTCGCCGGGGCCGTCAAACAGCCATCCCGCGACGAACGACGCCAACACCAAAACTCCGCCGAGCATCGTCGCGACAAGTTTGGCCGTGGCGCGTCCCGTCTCGGACTTCACCGACAGATGATCGTGTGTGTGTGCCATCTCAACTTTCGCAGATCGAGTTCAAGCCGGCTCGAACCGCCGTCGGCCCGTGCCGCCATCGAGACCGCAAGGTGTGTGAATGTAAGCACTAACGACGGCGTGTCAAATGCGCGCCCCGCGCGGTTTCGACATCTCACCGTGTACTCTTACGGGCGCTAAAAGATCGCGGTTCGCGCGTCTTGCTCTTTTTTCTTCCGGTACCCCCTGGAAATTGCGAAACCCAGCCGCCGCACGCGTTCCGCCACTTGTTGTAAGCGGCAACCGCGTACGACGGTCACGCGCGTGTTTATGTCTTCTCTTCGCCCTCGGTGGTCTCGGCGGCTTTGGCCTTCTTCTTGCCGCCGGCCTTCGCCTTGCGGTGCGAGACCTTCGGTAACCCGAGCGGCGTCATATCGTCTTTCCATTGCTCCTGATCCTGGAGCGTGGCGACGCGTTCGGCGCGCGTGAGCACGTTGCGGTGACGCTCGAGTGAGTTGCTGCTGCGAAGCGAGCGGTCGATAGACATCGTTTGTTCTCCCAGGTACAAACGCAGACCAATTACTATAGCACGCGATCATGCTGCCGGCAAGCACCGCTGTAACTCATTAGCAAAAAGACGGTTACGCAGCCCAGCGGCATCCGGTCCGACCATCCGGGGTGATTCAGAGCACCCAACACGGTATACTGGAGCACCGTGGTATCGGCCAGCGGGGCCGCCCACGTCGAACACTGCCGATCGACAGGCCGCTGACGCAGCGCGCCCTGCCTGAGAAAGGGCGCGCTGCGTCAGCGACTCGTCTGCGGAAGCATGGATTATGCCCTCAGAGAGCGCTCTTCTGACGTGCCAGGACTGCATCGGATACCGCTTCGAGAATCTGGATCTTCTGCGGTTCGCCCTGCGGCATGCGTCGTCCGCCGACCACCGCCGCGACAGCAACGAACGGATGGAGTTCCTGGGGGATGCGGTTCTGGGACTGGTGGTCTGCCACAGCCTCTACGAGCAACTGCCCGACGCGCTCGAGGGGGACATGACCAAAATCAAGTCGGCGGTCGTGTCACGGCGAACCTGCGCGCGTGTCGCTGAGAAACTCAATCTGACTGACGGACTCGTCCTCGGACAGGGTATGGACGGCAATGGCACGCTGCCCAAGTCGCTCGCGGCCGGCACGCTCGAAGCGGTCATTGCCGCGATCTACCTCGACGGCGGGCTGCCTGCTGCCCGCCAGTTCATTCTGCGCCACATGACCGACGAGATCGAACGCGCCACGCAATCGCAACACCAGTTCAACTTCAAGTCGCAACTCCAGCAGTGGGCCCAGCGCGAACTGTGCGCTACGCCACAATACGAGCTCCTCGACGAGAAAGGCCCGGACCACGCGAAGTGCTTTGAGGTCGCCGTCAGTGTTGCCGATCAGCGCTTCTCGAGCGCGTGGGGACCGAGCAAGAAGGAGGCTGAGCAGAAAGCCGCGCACCTCGCGCTCGTTGAGCTGGGGCAACTGCCGGCATCGTCCATGCGCGACGAGCACGCCGCCACCTGAAACCGACATAGCCCGCCCCACCGTTAACAGACGAAATGAGCCAGCCCCGCCGCGGCCGGTAACCGCAACGGGGCTGGTTTGTTCACTTTTAGCTGTATTGTCGGTCTGTTCTTAGAACGCGAGTTGGAACTGTAGACGCCAGATGAGGGCGTCGTCGTTGACGTTGGCCAGGCTGTAGACCGGGTTCGAGATCGGGACCTCGGGCACGTAGGTGATGTCCGTC
>JANQFV010000034.1 GCA_028277645.1 Phycisphaerae bacterium | reverse complement strand
CCTCCACGACGACTGCACGGTATTCTATACGGACTCGTCCACTGTTTGGTACAGAAAAATTTGTGAATGTTTCGTAAGAATGCGTAGATGTTTAGATTAAATTCGCCCCAATTTGCGCGGCAATCGCGCACGGGACACCTGGAAGCACTATCCACGTCAAAGCTTGCGCGCGCAAAGCAACGGCCGAGTCCTTGAACTCGGCCGTCACCGATAGCAACTCTTTCTGTCAGCAGTGCTAAGCTGCCGAGCGGTACTACCCCACCAGCAGATCCACGAATGGGTTGATGTCACCGAAGTTGATTTCGCCGTCGCTGTTGATGTCGAGGTTTTCGAGCGCGCAAGGCTCGCCACCCAGGATGGCGTCGACGAACGGATTAATGTCACCGAAGTTCACCACGCCGTCGCAATTCGCATCGCCGATCAAACCACCGACACACGTGTCCAGCACACCGTCGCCGTCGCTGTCAACCATGTTGACGGAGATCTCGAGGAACGCGTCAGCCCCGGGCAATGCCATCGACATCGTGTTGGCCTGGGCGCGGAGGTGCAGGTCGACGATCGTGTCGTCCGGACCGTTCGTGAACAGCTCGATGGGTACGAGCACGTCGACGGTGCCGCCCGCCTCCGGCAAGCCCGCCAGGAAACCCGTGTAATCCACGATATGATCAAACGGGCTGTTCAGAATCAGGCCATTGCCGGAATGCAGGTCCAGACCGCCGGGATGATCGACGTCGATGTTCGCGAAGATCTGCGACGTGCTCTGCACGAACGTGCCGGGTACGGGATTCCCGCTCAGCGCCGTGTTGACGGTGACGATGAACTGGTACTGCACCGGGTGGCCGGGGTAGGAAACACAGCCGGCGAAATCCAGCGGCGTGCTCCAGAAACTGCTCAGCGCGCTCGTGACCTTGGAGGCGCCGCAGGCGTCCGCCTGCCCGCTGGCACGCACCCAGAACGGGCCGATCTCCGAGGTAGCGGACGAGGTTCCCTCACCGCAGGCCTCGGCCGAGAAGACGTCGAGCTCCTGCGGCAGCAGATCCGTGTACGAATCCGAAGTAACCGTGGCGAACTGCGAATAGGCGGCTTCAACGCTGCCGGAATACTCCGCCTGCGCCGCCGCTACGACGATCGTGCCTGCCAATGCGATGCATGAGATACGCAACATGGTCAATCCTCCATTGTTCGCGTTGTTCAAGTGCGCCCAGCACACGAACCGATTCCTGCGACTGGACGACTACCAGATTCGGAACCACTCGGCCCGTCCAGGTAGTACTGCGTAGACCGCCGGCGCGCGGGACAACAAAATCTCGCGGGTCCGCAAAAAACGCATTGCAAGTGCAACAATCGCAGAAGTGCTTGAATCGCCGAGTCGCTCGATATAATCGACGTGTCGAGAGAGTGTTCGGGAAAATCACATCCACGTGAGTTCCGGCGTCCAATGCGCACCACGGCATCCGAACAGGTCACGCGCCATCTACAGCGCCTAAATGACGGCGACAGCGCCGCCGCGGCCGAGTTGCTGCCGCTGGTCTACGACAAGCTGCGCGAGCTGGCACAAGCGCACTTCCGCCGTGAACGGTCGGACCACACGTTGCAGCCAACGGCGCTGGTACACGAGGCGTACCTGCGCCTTGTCGCCCAGCCGGCCTCGCAATGGGAGAGCCGGGCGCACTTTCTCGCCGTCGCAGCCCAAGCCATCCGCCGCATCCTGATCGATCACGCCCGCCGGCGCAACGCACTCAAGCGTCAGGCACCGACGCAGATCACGGTTGAGATCGCGTCTGATGCACAGCCGCAGCAGGATTTCGATCTGGAGGTGCTGGACGATGCGCTTGCGCGCCTGGCGCAGCTCAACGAGCGCCAGAGCCGCGTGGTGGAGATGCGTTTCCTGGCGGGCATGACGGTCGAGGAGGTGGCTCACGTGCTGGGTGTGTCGCCGGGTACAGTCAAAGGCGAGTGGCGGCTTGCGCGGGCCTGGCTGCAGCGCGAGTTGGACGGGGGTACAACGTCATGAGCCAGGAACGGCACGCACGCGTCTCCGAGATCTTTGCCAAAGCGATCGAGCTCTCCGTTGAAGCACGCCCGGCGTTCCTCGACCAAGCGTGCGGCGCAGACGAACAACTGCGCGCCGAGCTTGACGAACTCCTGGCGCGGGACGCGGAGCCGGCCGTCGTCGATGCGCCATTGCTGGACGAGGCGTTGTGCGATCGGGTCGTCGGCGCGGTGTCAGGGACGGACGACTTGCCCGGCGCGATTGGCGGCTACGATATCATCGGAGTGCTGGGCCGCGGCGGAATGGGCACGGTCTACCGCGTCCGGCAGGCGCGCACCAACCGCACCGTCGCGCTGAAGTTCGTGCAGCACGGCTTCGCCTCACGTTCGCTCGCGCGCCGGCTCGAATACGAGGCGCACGTTCTCGGGCGTCTGCAGCACAACGGGATCGCGCAGATCTACGAAGCCGGGACGGCGGACGTGGACGGGCGACCGCTGCCGTACTTCGCAATGGAGCTAGTGGAAGGCTCAAAGCTGACCGACTACGCGAACGCACAGAACCTCGGTACGCGAGCGAGGCTGGCGCTGCTGATGAGAATCTGCGAGGCAGTACACCACGCGCACCAGCAGGGTGTTATCCACCGCGACTTGAAGCCCGCCAACATCCTGGTCAATGCCGCCGGGGAGCCGAAGGTCCTGGACTTCGGCGTGGCGCGCGTGACCGACACCGACGTCAAGACCACCACATTGCGCACCAACGTGGGACAGCTCATCGGTACGATTGCGTACATGAGTCCCGAGCAGATTGCCGGCAGTCCCGACGAAGTGGACGTGCGCAGTGACGTGTACGCACTCGGCGTGCTGGCGTACGAGCTGTTGGCAGGGCAGTTGCCGTACGATCTGCAGGATCGATCGATCCCGGAAGCGGCTCAGATCATCCGCGACGTGGAGCCGGCGCGGCTGAGCACCTTGAGCCGCACGCTGCGCGGCGACCTGGAAACCATCGTCGCGAAGGCTCTGGAGAAGGACAAGACACAGCGCTACGCATCCGTCAATGGCTTGCGTGCGGACATTGAGCGATTCCTGTGTGACGAGCCCATCGTCGCGCGCCCGCGCAGCCTGGCGTACCAGGTACACAAATTCGCGCGACGGAATAAGGCCCTTGTGGGCGGCGCTGTGTCAACCGTTCTGTTGTTGTGCATCGCCGTCGCCGGCACGAGCTACGGGCTGGTGAGCGCGACGCGCGAGCGCGATGATGCCATCGCAGCGCGCGAGCAGTTGCGCGAAGCGCGTGATGCCGCCCGCGTGGAGGCCGACAAGGCGATCGCGGTCAACCGCTTCCTGAATCGCATGTTGTCCTCGGCCAACCCGCTCGGTGACGTGGCGTACGGTGCCCGCGACATCACCGTCCTGGAGATGCTCGATCGTGAGGTGGAGTCGCTTGGGTCGGTGTTCACGAACCAGCCAGAGGTCGAAGCGGCGGTGCGCATGACCGTCGGCTTGACGTACAAAGCCCTGGGGCGCGCTACGGAAGCCGAACACCATCTGCGCATGGCGCTCGAACTGGACCGTGCGCTCAGCGGAGATGAGTCCAGCGACACCGCGCGGGCCCAGCGCGAGTTGGCCGGTGCCCTGGTTCTCCTGGGAAAGACGACTGATGCTATTGGCCTCCTGCGCGCCGCCCAACGCACCGAACAGGCGCTCGGGGGCACCGGCAGCCTGGACTATGCAACGACCGAAGTCCGCCTCGGGTGGGCCCTGATGCGGCAAGCGGAGTATGCCGAAGCGGAGCAGCACTTGCGCAGTGCCCTGCAGAAGTTGAAGGCGTATTCCGATCCCGAGTCCGATCTGGTCCCCAGCGCGCTGAACAACCTGGCGCGCGTGCTCCGCGCCCGCGGGGCGAATGAGGACGCTGAGAAGCTCTACCGTAAAGCCAATGAGGCATTCCGGAGTCTTTACGGGGACACGCACGCCAGCGTCGGCATCACGGAGAACAACATCGCGTACCTCGCGCAACTACGCGGAGACCTCGCGGAAGCGGAGGCCCGCTATGGCCGGGCCGGCGAGGTCCTGGGCGCCGTCCTGGGTCGCGAGCACCCGACCGTAGCCACGATCATCAGCAATCAGGCGTCCGTCCTGTACGATCGCAGCGACTATGAACGGTCCGTCGAGCGGTACCGGGTTGCGCTGGACATCTACCGTGGCATCTATGGCGAATCCCACGCTGAGTACATTTCGACGCTGAACAACCTGGCGTTCGCCCTCTACGAGACCGGGGACTACCCCGCAGCCGCGGACGCGTTTGCGACCGTAGGGTCATACCACCGCACACAGAGCGGGGAGGATGATTGGCACACATTGCTCGCGGACCTGCACTGGGGTGAGTCGATCGCTCGTCTCGGAGACGTCGCTGAGGCGGAGCGTGTGATGCTCCGTGCTCACGCACGGTTGCTGCAGGGCAGCGAGCACAGCCTGACTGTGAAGCGCGCCGCTTTGCGTGCTCTGATCCGCATGTACACACATGCAAACCGTCCTCAGGAGGCGGCAAGGTACGAGGCGCTGCTGGCCGAGGCTGAGCCGGACGGCATGTAACGTGTTGCGCTACACACCGGTTCATCCCCGCACTCACAGTCAGATTAAGAAAAACGCGAAGATCGGACGAAAATGTCCGATCTTCGCGCTGGCGTCAAATGCCGCGAATTCTGAGGGTCACGTTATCCCACGAGCAGGTCCACGAACGGATTAATGTCCTCAAACCCGACCGAACCGTTCTCGTCTACGTCGGCGTTGTCGCCGGTACCGTCGCAATAGATACCTTCGACCAGCGCCTCCACGAAAGCGTTGATATCGCCGAAATTCACTTCGCCGTCGCAGTTGGCGTCGCCGCGGAGAATGGTCGAGCCTGTGCCATAGCGGAAGACGAGCACGCCCATCTCCGGCACGGTGATCTCCGCCGAGTGCGGCATTCCGTCGTAGCTCACGTCCTCGGCCCAGATCGAGCCGCCGTTGCCGGAGTTATTACCGCCGTAGACCGCGGCCTGGCTGTTGAGGATCTCCGACCACGTGCCGCCCTGCGGGAAGCCGACGCGGTAATTGTTGCGATCAATGTTCCCAAAGTTGGCGACGATGATCAGGTCGTTACCCGACAGGTCCCAACGATGCCACGCGATGAGGTTGTTGCTCTCGTTGACGTGGTGTACCTCGACACCAGCGTTCGCCCGCAGCCCACCGTTGGTCTTGCGGACGGCGATGGCGTCCTTGAAGTACTGGAAGATGTCGCCGTACGTAGACTTCTTTGACCAATCGAGGCGATCATCGCCGCTGGGCGTGCCCGAGCCGAAGTCGGTGTCTTCGAGCCACTCGGTGCCCTGGAGGATCATCGGGATGCCTGGCGCAAACAGGACGACGCCGTAAGCCAGCTTGGTGCGCCCCTTGGCATACTTGTCATCGTGCGGGAAGGACGTGTCCATCTGCTTGATGATGCGACTGCCGCCACTCTCCGGCCACGCTTCGTCGTGCAATTCAAGGTAGTTCACGACTTGCGCGCCGCTGAGATACGTCCCGCCGCCGAGGATGATGTCGCGGATCTTCCACATCTCGACGTTGCCCTGGTTCCAGCCGGCGTCGAGAATCTCAGCCCGCAGATTGTCGGTAAACGCGTCGTACCACTGCGCGTCAAAGCCGGCGCCCCCCAAGCTCGTCGGGCGCGTGACCCACGCGTCGTCGGGAAGCTGCTCGGCGATCGAGATCTTGTGGACGGCCCGTGCGTCGAGCTCGTCGTTGTAGCGTTGCATCAGGCCCCAGCCCCATCCCTGATACAGATTCATGAACTCGGTCGCATCCATGCGATAGCCGTCAAAGTGGAAGTCGTGGATCCAGTGCAGCGAACTGTCCGCAAAGTAATCGCGAACCTCCTGACGATCGAAGTCCGCCTGGGAACCCCACGGTGTCTCAACCGCTGGATTGTCAAAATAGATCTGCGAGCCGACGTAATTCCACAGGTAGTTGTCGGTCCCCGAAAAATGGTTCCACACTATGTCGTGAATCACCGCGATGCCGTTCTGGTGCAGCACGTCGACCATGTTCTTCAGATCGTCCGGCGTACCATGTTTCCACTCCGGCGCGAACATGGCCACGGGGTTGTAGCCGGCGGAGAAGTCCCAGGGGTACTCGTTGATCGGCATCAGTTCGACAACATTAATGCCCAGGTCGACCAGGTGGTCCACGTGGGCGGCGACATCAGCGTAAGTACCCGGAATGCTGCCCGACGCGTTTGGATCGTTGCGACCTGAGAACGTGCCGACGTGCAGCTCGTAGATGATCATATCTTCGAAATACGGCGGCACGAAGCCGTCGTCACCCCATGCGTAGCGGAACGGGTCCTCGATGTGCGTGTTGTAGTTGTCGCTCGGATTGAGCGAGACCGCCCGCGCGTCGGGCTTCCAGACCGTGCCGGGCTGGAAAACGTACTTGTACATCTGGCGATCGGACGCGTTTGCTATGTACGCGATGAAGTAGTCGCCAATCTTGATCATCTGATTGGCGGTCGAACTCCAACCGTTGAACTGCCCGGCGACGTACGCCGTTGTAGGACCGGGGGCCCACACCTTGAACACCGTGCCGCCTGGAGACACTAGCGTGGCACCGATCGGCGCGTGAATCAATGTCAGGTAGTTGATTTCCCAGCCGTTAGCCGGCGGCGAGTCGTACACAGCCCACGGGCTCGGGTCACCTGGACCGATGTAGTCGACGTCGGTGCCGTCGGTGACCTCGATGTAGTACTCGAGCGAGTTGGCCGCGGTGGCCGGTACCGTTGCGACCCAAACGTCGTACGGACCGTCCTGGTGTGAGAAGGTTGCGTCGACCCAGGTCACGCTGCCATCGTCGACGTAGACGCGGGCCGACGTGATGTCGTAGTGATATGTTTGAAAGACGACGTCAAATGCCTCGCCGCCGTACGGACAACGCGGCACACGGTCGAGGAAGTCGATGTGCGTCAGTCCCGACCACTCGACATTGTTGTCCTGGTCTGCGGCCCGAGCTCCCGCGGTCACGAGCAGCAACAGTAGTCCGACGGTCGTCAGCCTTCGTGCGAACATGAGTCAGTTTCTCCTGATTGTCATATCGAATCCATCACAGCGCGGGTGCGGCCGGTGCAGCAGCAGCCCATCTCATTCTATGTCGGACCAATCGTCAGACCGCGAGAATTCCGCGGTGGCGATCATTGCCACACTTCAGGTGGTCCTGATGTGCAGCCGGGCGTGGGACGCGTTCACGCCCACGCCCGTGCTGCGTGTGTCAGGGTTTATCCGTGTTCAATTACGGACACGGAATCGGGACACCGCCGCCGGTCAGAATATCGACGAACGGGTTGATGTCGCCGAAGTCTGCCGAACCGTCCTGGCCGTAGTCACCGTTCAGGTTGATGTCACCGTTCTCACCCGGGCAGCCGGGGTACATCGCTTGCCAGGCCGGGTATCCACTGACCAGCAGATCGACGAACGGGTTGATATCGTCGAAGCCGATCGATCCGTTGCAGTTCAGGTCACCGACGCAGATGGCCGGGCCGCCGCCGACGGTGAAGAACTGGTCGCCGGCGATCGTGCTCAGGTCGATGTTGGGGAAGTCACCGGTCAGATTGCCCGTGCCGTCCGGTAGCGGGCCAAGCCACTGGTTCGACGCGAAGTCGTGGCTCGAACCGTTGATGAACGCGCAGATCTTGATCTCGCTGACCTTGGCGGTCGCGCCGATGGCCGCGAGCGGAATGCTGATCTCGATACCGGTCGTGACGTCTTCGGGCAACGGATCGTTCGGATCGGTCGGGTATGCGGCCGTACCGCCCGTCACGCCGAACACGTTGCTGTTGTCATAGGTACAGAGAATGTTGGACGGGTTCTGCTGCGTCGAGTTCGGATCGGTATCCGGGAACAGGAAGCCATCGAGCGTGATGTCACCGGAACGTCCGTTGCCGACGTAGTACTGCTCGCCGATATCGTTCGGATCGACGTACAGACGCGCCCAATCCAGATACAGGTCCTCAGCACCTCCGGTGGTGACCGACAGCCAGTAGTCCGCCTCGAAACCGACGTCGAACGTCATGCCGTCCATCGTGGCGACCGGGCCGCCCGGATCGGGGCTGTTACCCAGCACGTTCTGACCGCCCGCGATCGTGTCGAAGAAAATTTCAAGCTTGTTGAAGTTGGTCTCAAGGTTACCCGTGAACAGCAACTGCAGACGGCCGCTGCTGACGTACGCATACGCCGCGTCGAGCTCCGAGCCACCGGCGATCGGAATCGTGTCGTCGCTGTTGTCACCGAACTGCGTCTGAATCGCCTGAACGCTCAGCGCCGAGCCGTACTCGACATCCTGCTGGCCGTCCATGACGACCACGTCCGTCGGCGGGTTGCAGGTGCCCGGGCACGTCGAGAAGTCGCCCAGGTACGTGCCGCCGTACTCGGCGCAATCGACTTCGCGAATCACGAAGCAGAAGTTGTCCGGCGGAACGCAGCAGGCGCCCTGGTTGCAGGGGTCACCGGTGCAGTCGGTACCATCGCCGAGGTACAGCGCTGTGCACTGATCCTCACGGACGACCGTGCAGGAACCCGCGTCGCAGCAGGCACCCATCAGGCAGGGGTTGTCCTCGGGCAGCGTCCCACAAGTCGTGAATTCGCCCAGGAAGTCGCCTTCGCAATCGGCCTCGAGCACCTCGGTGCAAGTTTCGCCGTCGCAGCAGGCGCCCGTCTGCGGGCAGCAGCCGCTGCAATCGGTGCCGTCGCCCAGGTAGCTGCCGCCGGCGGCGTTGCAGTTCGTCTCGGTCTGGATCGAGCATTCGCCCATGACGCAGCAGCCGCCGACCGGGGCAATGTCACAGATGTCCGGCGCGCAGAGGACGTTGTCGCCCAGGTACGTACCAGTCATGCCCGCACAAGCGGTCGCCGTCATCTGTGAGCAGACCAGGCCGACACAGCAGGCGCCCATCGGGTCGGCCGGCGGGTTGGTGACGCTGAATGGCATGTGGAGCGAGGTGCTCAGATCGAGATTGCGCGGCTCGCCCGGGTTGCCGTTCGCGTCGGCGTTCGGCGGGGCACCGAAGAAACCACCCAGCGCCTGGTTCGACAGGAAGTCGTGCTGTTGACCGTTGACGAACGCCGCAATGTCAATGTTGCCCGTCGGGTTGCCGAGTGCCGCCAGCGGAATGCACAGCTCGATGCCGGTCGTCACCGCGTTGGGATCACCCGTCGCGAGGCCCGCACCGCCGTCGACACCGTCGACGTTGCTGTTGTCGGAATTGACCTTGAACTCTGACCACCACGGCGTCGGTGGAACGAAGTTCGGATCGTTCGGATCACCTACGCCCGACATTTCGCCGCCGGCATCGACACACTTGGTGTCGGCGCGACCCAGGTACGCCCCCTGGCCCGGGAACGTGTTCGGGTCAACCGGATCGGCCAATTCCGCCCAGCTTACAAAGATCTCGGCCGGATCGTTCACGATCGTCAGCGTGATGTAGTAGTCGGCTTCGAAACCGCTCGCGAACTTCAGACCCTCGACGGGCACCGTGTTCGGGTCGTCGCCGCCCATGCGGTTCAGACCGTTGAAGTCGACGTCCGGGTTCTGGTCGATGAGCTGGTTCTGACCACCGGCGATCGAGTCGAAGAACAGCTCCATCTTATTGCCATTCGTCTCGAGGTTGCCGGCGATGAGGAGATACAGATTAGTGCCGTAGACGACGCCGTAGGCACCGTCGAGCTCGGAGCCGTTGGCGAAGTCGAACTGCCCGAGATTGCTGTTGCCGAAACCGGTGTTCGTGTCCTGAGTGACGATCTGTGCGCCGCCGTACAACGCGTCGAACTCGGCGTTACCGTCGATGACGGGTTGAGCGAACAGCGTTGTGCCGGCTAGCAAACATGTTGCGATGGCCGCAATACATCTCTTCATTGTTCTCATCTCCATGTCACGGTTCTGAAACAAGTTGTGATGATTCGGTTGCCCGAAATCCCTCTCACATACGTGAAGTCCGACGATCTCGCTCAGGCGGCATCACGTGCCTGAACAGGCCGCTCAAGTCGAAACTGAAAAAGTTGCAGACGGTAATGAGGACTAGACCTGATGCTTCTCCCAATCCCCGCTGCTCTTCTTTCACTCCGCTCAGATGTGCCGCGCGGAATGCGTGCGCGGCACGCTCCCAGCACACTAGTTAACCGCTTTGAAAATAACCGGCCGCTGATCGGGTGTCAAGAAAATGCGTGGATTGCCGGCCTCAGGCAGCACGCCGCGCGCGCCGCCGCGTCGACGTGCCAGCGGGGAGCCGGTCGATCGCTTCAGCGTGCCGGCCAGACACGCCGATAACAATCCTCGCCGGCTATTATCGGCCCGTAACCGATTCCGGCTATGCCGCCTCCGGAATCTGACGTCGGCCTGTTCACGCCTCTTTGCGGTTGGCAGGGCGTGAAGAGCGGGTTACAATCGTGCGGCTGCGATAAAAACCGCACCTGTCGGACTGAAAAGGGCGCGTCGTCCGGCGCGCCGCCTCCGGCGAGTAAGGTGCCAAGCTCTCGGGAGTATGGAACTATGCAACGGCATTGGGAAAGTGGGCACAAGCACTTACGCGGCGCGTTCACGCTGATCGAACTGCTGGTCGTGGTCGCGATCATCGCGCTGCTCATCTCGATCCTCCTGCCCAGCCTCAGCCAGGCCAAGGAACAAGCTAAAACGGTTAAGTGCGGCGTGAACCTGCGCTCCATCGGTCAAGCCGTCGCGGCGTGCATGGAAGACAACAACGGCTACGGACCAAGCTGGGATGATGGGGAAGCCCTAGGGAGCGGCAACTACGTCATGTACACCTGGTGCGACACGCTCTTCGACACTGGTTATCTCGGAAACGTCGAAGCGCAGCGCTGCCCTACCGACATGCACCCCGATGAGGTCACCGAAACGATGGCGTCAACCACATTCAACCAGTGGTTTGTGGATCGCTTCGGCGTAGATGAGCAAATTCGTCCTGGCTTGCGCACGAGCTACACGCTGAACGGAATCATGCATTTTAACTTCCGTGGAGATCATCACAAGGACGCCGCTCGGCAGCTTTATGCAGCCGACGGCTGGTGGTGCTGGGCAGGTTCAGTCAACGCGGCCTGGCTCGCCGCCCCCGGGTTCTACGGATTCACTCCGGCGCCGGGCAGCTTTCCGGTAGAAGGCGGCACGTCGATTGGCTGGCGGCACGGACGGCGTCGCGCTGCGAATCTGCTGTTTCGCGACGGCCATGTGACAACCGTAAGGCCCACGCTCTCCGGGCTCTCGGAACGAAATGACGTCCTGACCAAGACAGTGGACACCTCGCGCTACTTCACGTGGATGCCGGGAGAGCATCCTTGCCGGCAGTTTTCCGACAGATACGGCGCCGGCATCGGTGGCAAAGCGAATCCATACCGTATGGACATCGAGGGCATCGACGATGAACTGCCCGAACTCCAGGAGGCGTACGACACTGGCGGCTTTAAGTACACTTTTCCAGGTGGGCGGAATTGGCATCCCTACGCGTATCCAGAGGCATTGAGCGCTGTCTGGCGCACTGTCAACCGCGTCTGGACGGAGTTGCCCGCGGCACCGGAAGATCGGAGGTAGGCTGTGGCGAGTGGCCAACGGAACGCCATTCTCGGCATCATCGCCCTTGTGGCGTTCGGTGCTGCCGGTTTCTTCTTTTTTCGTAGCAGTCGCCCTGTGGTCGAAATCTCCGATGAGTATCAGGTGTACGGCCAGTGCCTTGCGTGCCAGCACGAGGGTGACGTGCCATACCCCTCAGACGAGATCGCGCCCTTTGAATGCCCATCATGCTCCGAGATGGCGGTGTATCCGTTATTCTACTGCAACGCGTGCGGCAAAGTAGGCGTTCCTGTTCTGGACCGCTCCAACCCGGACGAACCGCCACGGCTCCCCGTAGTGCCGATCATTCCCGTCTGCCGCGCCTGCCGGAGCAACAGCATGATGCAGTACTCACCGCAGATCATTCCTGAAGCGGAAACTGCGGGACGAGCCCCGCTTCCGGAGTGGCCGTAGCGCGACGCGTTTAGCCCATTTCAGCAAAATACACAAGCCCCGCGCAGCGCCGTTGGCGCGACGCGGGGCTCTTTCACACTTCTCATCGGCGTGTCACAGCGTTCCGTAGATGAGATAATCCACAAACGCGTTGATGTCGTCGTAGTTCGTCACTTCATCGCCGTTGATGTCGCCGAGCAGTTCGTTGCAGTCCGGGTACGTCTGCTCCCACTCTTCGGGGTCGACGAGGTACTGCTGGAACGGGTTCACGTCGTCGAAGCCGAACGTGCCGTTGCAGTTCATGTCACCCAGCGGAAAGCGCTCCGCGACGAAGTAATAGAGAAAGTCCTTCGCCCCGGTCCATTCCTCCCAAGAGACCAGGAACGCCGGCACATCCGACCCCAGCACGGCCATCGCCGTCTCGCCCTGGAAAGCGTAGTTCTCCGGTGTGACTTGGACCTCCTGCCAGTAGGGACGGTCGCGCCAAGTAAGTGCATTCCGCACGCCTATGGCTGGGTCGCCGCTTGCGAACAACTCGTGGTCCGGCGCGTCATAGCTTCCGCCGTGAGTGTCCAATTCTGAGACGGACCAAACCGCGCCATCGTATTCCGCGTAGCTCAGAAGGGTCCCGTTGCAGTACGCGATTGCTGGCGTGCCATCGTACGCGTACAAGAGCGTACCGCGTAACGAAAGCGACGCTCCTGCACCCGAGTGACACGTAACCTCCTGGTGCGGCAGGACGAACACCTCCGTGTAGTAGAGGCAATCATCCGGCCCCGAGAACTCGCCGTAAACGAAGCCCGGTTCATCCAGCGAATTCAACGCGAAGTGTGGATGACGATCGTCGAAGCCGACGAATTGCCGCACTGTCGTAACGTCCCACACGTCGGGCGCAGAGCGTGCACAATACACCAGATCAGGACCGGGATAGGCACCATACCAGACGCACGTCGCGATAGCCGGTTGCCCGTTGGCGTGAAAATCGATGGCAACAGCCGACGCAACCCAGTCGACATCGACGACAGTTTCGTGAGTCCAGCTTGCTCCGTTCCAGGATGCAAACCGTACCGCCTCGACGCCATAGTCTGCCGTGTAGGCGTACGCGATCGTGGGCGTACCGTCCGGAGCTAGGCGGAGCACCGGGTCACGATATTCCGCGGGGGCATACGCTGGATCGCTCGCTGCCGTAAATGTCCACGTGGCGCCGTCATACTCGCCGTACCAGAGCTGTGTGCCGATATGATTGCCCCACCTGACGAACGCGACGCTCACGCCATCGTCGTTTGGAACGATGGAGAGATCGTCGTAGTGGACCCCTTCCTCCACTGGAATAATAGGATTCGGAAAGTCACCACTGAAACGGAACCAATCCGCCTGCGTGACGCCCACCAGAAAAACGCAGACCAAGACCGCACACGTTGTGCGCACACACATTGCCCTTCTCCTTTTGCAATTTCGCAGCCCGCCACTGGCGCGTCCGGCACGCTGCCGGACGATCACCGGCGGCAAGTATACGCCGGCGCCGCCGTCACGCACTACGGGGATGTACCTGTAACGTGGATGAGATGTTTAGCGTGTGCGGTATCGGCGCTTCGCCCCCTGCGGGCTCCCCTCAATGGCGGCCGGGTGTTACGCCTCCACCGTGATCTCCGGTGCGTCACCAAACTTCGTGGCCAACAGCCTCGGGGGCCGTTCAAGCACGCGCGGATCTTCAACCTGTGGTCAGCGTTGAATGGAAATCAGTGCCACAGAGAACATTCATCATGCGCGGCCTGCTCGTCTGCCTTAGCATCCACGACTCAACGACAGTCGCACAGCGCCACTGCTGCCCAGCAGGCGATGGCTTCGCCGCGGCCGATGGCGTCGAGGCCCTCGTTGGTGGTGGCTTTGACGTTTACGCGTGACGCGTCGATGGTAAGCAGCTCCGCGAGCCGCGCACAAATGGTTGCCTTGTGGGGGCCGAGCTTCGGCTCTTGCGCGTGGATGATCACGTCTGCGTTCACGATCGTGCCGCCCGCCTGCGCGACGCGCCGCAGCGCCTCTTCAATGAACACACGGCTGTCGGCGTCTTTCCATTGCGCGTCGGTGTCGGGGAACAGATCGCCGATGTCCCCCTGCCCGAGCGCGCCGAGCAATGCATCAGTCAGCGCGTGCAACACGACGTCCGCATCGCTGTGACCGAGCAGACCCTTCGCATGGTCGATGTGCACGCCGCCGAGGATCAGCGGCCGGTCGGCGACGAGGCGGTGCAGGTCATATCCGATGCCAATGCGGTTCATGGCGTGGCATGGTACCACACCCCTAGAATCCTTGAATCCCCTGTCCGCTCCCTCGCTCGCGCTTCGGGCTCTGGAGAGAATAGGAGCACGCTCTGCCGGTCTCGGATCCTCAAATCCTCTTCGGCCCGTATAATCAGTCACCCAGGGAGCAAACGTACAAACCATGGCTCGCCGCCCAGACATTCGCGATCTCTCGTCATACGACTCGGCGCTGCGTCGCTCCGGCGACGTGAGCATCGGGGCCTACGCCCGGCAACAACGGCGCAAGCAGATCCTCATCGCGTCCTTCGGAATCGCAACCCTGATCGGTGCCGGCTGGTTGTACAGCGTGGTCACCCCTGACGACTTGGAGCAGCCCCCCGGTCGCGTCACGATCGCCGTCGAGTGCAGCAAGGAAGAATGCGGATATCGTGGGATGACGGAAATCGACATCGCAAATGAAGCGTTCCCGGTCGTATGCCCCAGGTGTCAAGACCGGTCCTGCCACAAATTGTGGACCTGTCGCAATTGTGGAACACAATTCACCGTACGGCCCGGCCTGACGGACCTGCGCTGCCCCAATCCCAACTGCGGCAGCTCCGCCGTCGGGGCCACTGAGGAACTCCCCGCCGATTCCGACGTACAATGAAATTGGCCCGCAAGCGGGATTATTGAACGGTCGATAATATGATCGACTGCGCGACGATAATCAGGTTTCCCGTGGTTGCAGCGGGCCTTGTGGTGGCGAATCGGCACACTTCGCCGGATACGTCCGCCGCGAGTGCCGATAGCGTGCAGTAGTCGACCGGAACCCCCGCGGCAAACGGCCGCGACCGGCCTGGAGGCCAGTGATGTCAAACAGCGATCAGGTCATCTCGATTATCGACAGCCATTTGGATAGCGCGCGCTTCCGCCAGCAGCACTGGGAGGGCTCGTTCTTCGAGTATCTCGAGATGGTGCTCGCGCAGCCGCGGATCGCGCGGAATGCGTTCCAGCGCGTGTACGACATGATCCTGCACTTCGGCACCGAGCGGTACAAATACCTGAAGCAGGAGTACGTGCACTACACCTTCTTCGACGACCCGATCGACAACGGTGACGACGCGATTTACGGGCTCGACCCCTCACTCATGCGCCTGGTCGAGTTTTTCAAGTCCGCCGCCCAGGGCTACGGCACCGATCGCCGTATTCTGCTGCTGCACGGCCCGGTCGGCTCGTCCAAGAGCACGATCGCACGGTTACTGAAGAAGGGGCTGGAATATTACTCGCAGCTCGACGAAGGGGCGCTTTACACGTTTTCGTGGAAACTGACCAACGAGGAGGGCGAAACCGAGCTGCACCCCTGCCCGATGCACGAGGAGCCGCTCAAGCTGATCCCGCGCGACGCGCGTAAGGCAGTGCTGGCACAGCTCAATGCCGATCGCTCCGAGAACGAGCAGATCCGGATCGACGGCGCGCTGGACCCCTTCTGTCGGCGCACGTTCGAAGACCTGCTACTGAAGTACGAGGGCGACTGGCGCAAGGTCATGGACCACATCGTCGTGCGCCGCATGATCCTGTCGGAAAAAGACCGCGTCGGCATCGGCACGTTCCAGCCCAAGGACGAAAAGAATCAGGACTCGACTGAGCTGACCGGCGACATCAACTATCGCAAGATCGCGCAGTACGGCTCGGACTCCGATCCGCGGGCGTTCAACTTCGACGGCGAGCTAAACATCGCCAATCGCGGTCTGTGCGAGTTCATCGAGGTGTTGAAGCTTGACGTGGCGTTCCTCTACGACCTGCTCGGCGCGTCGCAGGAACACACGATCAAGCCGAAGAAGTTCGCCCAGACCGACATCGACGAGGTGATCATCGGGCACACGAACGAGCCGGAGTACAAGAAGCTCCAGTCCAACGACCTGATGGAAGCCTTCCGCGATCGCACGATCAAGATCGACGTGCCGTACAACATTCGTCTGACTGACGAAATCAAGATTTACGAGAAGGACTTCGGAAAGGAGAAGGTGCGCGGCATTCACATCGCGCCGCATACGGTCGAGACCGCGGCGATGTGGGCCGTGCTAACGCGCCTGGAAGAACCGAAGAAGGCCGGCTTGACGCTGATTCAGAAGCTCAAGCTGTACGATGGCCGCAACATCCCCGGCTTTACTGAGGACTCGGTCAAAGAACTGCGTGAGGAAGCTCCGCGCGAAGGCATGCAGGGCATCAGCCCACGTTACATCCAGGACAAGGTCTCGAACTCGCTGGTGTCGGAACAAGCGCAGGCCGACGGATGTATCAATCCGTTCATGGTGATGAACGAGCTGGAGAGCGGACTGAGTCACCACTCGCTGATCACCGACGAAGAGATGAAGAAGCGCTATCGCGAGCTGCTGTCGGTCGTCCGCGAAGAGTACGAGGACATCCTCAAGGCTGAGGTGCAGCGGGCGATCTCCGCGGACGAGGACGCCATTCAGCGGCTGTGTGCGAACTACATCGAGAACGTCCGCGCGTACACGCAGCACGAGAAGGTCCGCAATAAGTACACCGGCAAGGACGAAGAGCCGGATGAGCGGTTGATGAGGGCAATCGAAGAGAAGATCGACATCCCGGACAGTCGCAAGGACGACTTCCGCCAGGAGATCATGAACTACATCGGCGCGCTGGCGCTGGACGGCAAAAAGTTCGAGTACAACACGAACGCCCGGCTGCACAAGGCGCTGGAACTCAAGCTGTTCGAGGACTCACGCGATACGATCAAGCTGAAGAATGTCGTCTCGGGTGTGGTGGACGACGAGACCCAGGCCAAGATCGATGTGGTCAAGCAGCGGCTGATCAAGTTCTTCGGCTACAACGAGACGAGTGCGACCGACGTGCTGAACTACGTCGCGAGCATTTTCGCCCGCGGCGACGCCAAACAGGCGGAAGAAGAGTAGCGTCGGCCCCCCGTGGCCGACGTAGCGTCCGACCTCTGTGTCGAATGTCGAATGCAAGTTGTATCCGACGGCCGACGGTGACGTCGGCCGCTACGGGTGCATCGCACGAGAGCGAGTACGACGACAGCGACGAGGTAACCGTGGACACCGGCCCGCTCAAGATCGAGAAGGACCATCAGCGTTTCCGCCAGATCGTGAAGGGCAAGATCCGCAAGGATCTGCGCAAGTTCCTCACGCGCGGCGAGCTGATCGGTAAAGAGGGTAAGCACCTCGTCTCGATCCCCGTCCCCGGCATCAACCTCCCGCACTTCCGCTACGGCGACAACAACGACCAGGGTGTCGGCCAGGGTGATGGCCAGCCCGGCCAAACGGTCGACGGCGACGAGTCCGGTCAAGGCCTCGGCGGTACAGAGCCGGGCCGCCACATCCTCGAAGTCGAGGTCTCGCTCGAAGAGCTGGCCGACATCCTCGGCGAAGAGCTCCAGCTCCCCCGCATCGAGCCCAAGGGCAAGCACAACATCACCAGCATCAAGGACCGCTATTCGAGCATCCGTCAGACCGGGCCCGAGTCACTACGGCACTTCAAGCGCACGTTCCGCCGGGCGCTGCGACGCATGATCATGACCGGCTCGTACGATCCGAATAATCCACGGATCGTGTTCGAGCGATCAGACAAGCTCTATCGCTCGTGGAAACCGGTGAAAAAGCCGCAATCCAATGCGGTCATCGTCTACATGATGGACGTGTCGGGCAGCATGGGGCACGAACAGAAAGAGTTGGTGCGCCTGGAGGCGTTCTGGATCGACGCCTGGCTCCGCCGCAATTACGAGGGCATCGACAGCCGCTATGTCGTACACGACGTGCGCGCCGCCGAGGTCGATCGCGAGACGTTCTTCCACCTGCGCGAGGACGGCGGCACGAAGATCAGCAGCGCGTTCAAGATCTGCCGTGAGCTGCTGGAGAAATACTACGCCCCCGACGAGTGGAACATCTACCTCTTCCACTTCTCCGACGGCGACAACTCTTCAGAAGCGGACAGTCGCGAATGCTGTCAGATTCTGAAAGAGACGCTGCTGCCGCAAGCCAATCAGTTCGGCTACTGCCAGGTCGCCAGCGCTTACGGTAGCGGGCACTTCATCAACGTCCTGCGCGAACACCTGAACGAAGAAGAAAACATGGTCACCAGCCGGGTGAACACGAAGGACGACATCTACGACAGCATCAAGGCGTTCTTCGCCAAGGGGCGGTAGAAACGCCGAAGCTCGAAGTCTAAAACGCAAGCCCCAAGGCAGAGGCGCGTTCGCCTCTTTCTTGAAACCGCGGAGCGTGACGCCCTCAGCCGCGGTCTTCAACACCACGGCACTGCGGTCGTCACAGCCGTGTGCCCGACATCTCCCTTAGGACACTTCCCCTATACAAAAAAGCACCCCCCTGGAGAGGGTGCGAGGACGCTCAGCGAGCGTTGCCTTACGCGAACATAAGTCCTTACTATGATTTGCGGACAAACGTCGCTCAGATACACTGTCAAAGTATGATACCCGATCGTCAAGTGTTCGCAAGTGGGGAATACAATGACCGAGATCAATGACAGAAACTCGTACATCCTTGGGCTCGACCTCGGCACGGAATCCCTCGGTTGGGCGCTAATCGACCTTCGCGACGGTGCACCCGCTGGTGTACGTCATGCGGGCGTCCACCGCTTTAACGCGGGTGTCGAAGGCGACTACGAATCCGGGCGCGACGAGTCGCGCGCCAAGGTGCGGCGTGACGCTCGCCAACCGCGCCGTCAACACTGGCGACGCGCGTGGCGTCGCCGCCGAATTCTGCGAATCCTCCAGCGTGCCGGTCTACTGCCGCCCGGGGCGATTGAGACACCCGCGCAAATCCACGAGTATCTCCTCGCAATTGACGCTCAACTCCGGCAAGGACACACACCCAACGGCGATCGCACTGCCGCCCACTTGCTTCCTTATCACCTGAGATCACGGGCGCTCGACGCCCACCTTACCCCCCACGAGCTTGGCCGCGCGCTGTACCACCTTGCCGCACGCAGAGGCTTCCTGTCGAACCGTAAGGCGAAGAGGCGTGACGAGAACGCTGGACAGGTAAAGGAGGCAATCGGCCAGTTGCGAGAGGCCATGCAGGACACGGGCGCACGCACGATCGGCGAGTATTTCGCCTCACTGGATCCGGAAACAGAACGAGTCCGCGCGCGCTGGACCGCACGGGACATGTTCACGTCCGAGTTTGAAGCCATCTGGGAAGCTCAGCGGACCCACCACCCCGACCTGCTTACGGACGATTTGCACAAGAACCTGCGCCACGCAATGTTCTTTCAGCGCCCACTGAAATCGCAGCGTCACCTAGTAGGCCACTGCGATTTGATGCCCGAGCGCAAGCGTGCGGCCCTGGCTCTGCGAATCGCCCAACGGTTTCGCATCCTTCAGAAGGTCAACGATCTCGAGCTCACGCCACCCGATGGGCCTCCCCGACCATTAGAACAAACCGAGCGTGACACGCTCTTCGCCGCGCTGGACGCCGAGGGCGATAGGACATTCACGCAAGTGAAGCGACTTCTCAAACTGCCGCGCGAAACGCGTTTCAACCTCGAAGAGGGCGGCGAAAAACGCATCTGCGGCAACCGAACGGATGCGGCACTGCGCAAGGTGTTCGGCGACCGATGGGATGAGTTGTCCGAGACACAACGCGACCAGGTCGTCGAGGATGTGCTCAGCATCGAGAAGGAAGATGCACTCATCCGACGGGCAAAGCGGTACTGGAACCTAAACCAGGAGCAGGCCGAGGCGCTTGCGGATATCACGCTGGAAGAGGACTTCGCTCGCCATTGTTGTCCGGCGCTAGAGCTCCTAGTGGCGCGCATGGCCGATGGAACGCAGTACGGAACTGCCCGCAAGCGGGAATTCCCTGAGCGCTTCGTCGCCGCTGAGCCCATTGACTCGCTGCCGCCGGTCCGCGAGGCCGTACCCGACCTTAACAATCCCGCCGTCATCCGCGCGCTGACAGAACTGCGCAAGCTGATCAACGAGATCATCCGGCGTCACGGCAAGCCCGAGCGAATCCACATTGAGCTGGCTCGCGACCTGAAACAAAGCCGCAAGCGACGTAAGGAGGCGAGCAACAGGATCAAGGCCAATCGGGACCGCCGGGAGGATGCGCAACGCCGCATTCTGGCGGAGATGCAGATTCCCAGTCCCTCGCGGCGTGACGTGGAGAAGGTCCTTCTGGCGGATGAGTGTGATTGGATCTGCCCCTACACCGGCCGGTCCATCAACATGCGTACGCTGCTGGGCGCCAACCCGCAGTTCGACATCGAGCATATCTGGCCGTTCAGCCGCTCGCTCGATAACTCATTTGCCAACAAGACGCTCTGCTATCACGAGGAGAACCGAACTCGTAAGCGCAATCTGACGCCCCACGAAGCCTATGCCGCCGATGAACGACGCTGGCACGAGATCACCGAACGTGTTCGCCGTTTCCGCGGTGATTTCACGCGCGAGAAGCTACGACGGTTCTACGCGGAGGAGTTGCCGGAGGACTTCCTATCACGCCAGCTCAACGAAACGCGCTACATCTCTCGTTTGGCGGCTGAGTTCCTCAGCCTGCTCTACGGTGGCCGTAGCGATGCCGAGCACAAGCAACGCATCTTCGTCAACACGGGCCGGGTAACGGCGTACCTGCGCAACGAATGGGACCTGAACCAGATCCTCGGCGACGGCGGGATGAAGTCACGTAACGATCATCGGCACCACGCTGTCGACGCCATCGCAATCGCCATCTGCGGCCCCACCACGGTGAAGGCACTGGCCGACGCTGCGGATCGTGCACCGGCCGAGGGGCGGCGTCTGTTCGGCCAGATGACGGAGCCCTGGCCGGGATTTCTGGACGACGTGCGTCGCGTTGTTCTTGGTGACGCAGATACGCCTCTGTCGGGCATTCTGGTATCGATGTGGGGCAATCGGCGTCTGAACGGTCCGCTGCACCGCGACACGTTCTACAGCAAACCGATCACAACACGCTCCGGTGACACTGTTCGCCACGTGCGCAAAGCTCTCCACAAGCTGACCGTTACGGATCTGAAGAAGGACCTTATCGTCGACCCGGTAGTCCGGGCACGGGTCACGGAGCGCTGGCAGGAACTAGGCGGCGGCAATTCCGAAAAGCTCTTTGCAGACCCGAACAACCATCCGACCATGCTCAGTGGGGATGGGCGGGAGATTCCGATTCACAAAGTGCGCGTACGCGCCTCGGTCAAACCCTGGTCCGTGGGGCAGAAGGCCCGACGGCGCTGGGTCGTGGCGAAAGCTGGCTCGAATCACCACACCACAATCGTGGCGACGATCGATGAGAATGGGACGGAAGTGAAATGGGAAGACCACATCGTATCCCGGTTCGATGCCACCGACCATCTGGTACGAGCACGCCGCAGTGGCAATCCCCCAACTATCGTCCAACGGGATTGGGGCCCCGATCGAAGATTCAAGTTCTCCCTGGCACCTGACGATTACCTGCTGATGGACGATGACGATGGGCGTGTACAACTCTATCGCGTCGCGAGCATCTCGGAGGGTGATCTTGAACTGCGCCTCCATAGTGACGCGCGAATCCGGAAGGAGATCAACGCAGCCCACGAGCGCGTACGGGCCAGCGCGGAGAAGCTGCGGCAGCGTAACGCGCGCAAGGTGCGTATAACCTATCTTGGGGAGGTCTTGCCGGCCAATGACTGACCGCGTGCTCGATTTCGCCGATTCGCCGGCCTATCTGCACGTGCGTAACCAGCAACTCGTCATCGACCGCAAGCCCCATGATCCGGTCACCTTGCCGCTGGCCGAGGTCGCCGTTCTCATCCTGGCACATCCACAACTCACGTGTACACAGTCCGTCTTCTCCGTGCTGCTGGAACACGGTGGCACGGTTGTGGCCTGTGATCGCAGCCACCTGCCGATTGGTCTGATGCTGCCCACGGCGGCCCACTTTGCACAGACCGAGCGGTTTGCGGCCCAGGCCAGCGCAGGCGCACCGCGCAAGAAACGCGCATGGCAACAAATCGTGAAAGCCAAGCTCCGAGCCCAGGCGGCCGCGTTGGAGAGCCTACGTGGTCACGATGCCGGACTGCGCGAGTTCGCGAAGCGGGTTCGCTCAGGTGACCCGGACAATGTCGAGGCGCAGGGGGCGCGCCGCTATTGGCCGGCTCTGTTCGAAGACTCGACGTTTCGGCGACGTCGAGAAGCACCGGATGCCAACCGCTTCCTGAACTACGGGTACGCCGTCCTGCGCGCCATCGTTGCGCGCGCCGTGTGCGCGGCCGGACTGCACCCCTCGCTCGGACTCCAGCATCACAACCGCTATAACGCGTACTGCCTCGCTGACGACTTGATGGAACCCTACCGCCCGCTGGTCGATACGGCGGTAGTACAGCTTGTCGAACGAGTCGGCCCCGACGCGCCACTGGAGCGTGACACGAAGCACACGTTGCTCGAGGTGTTTACGGCCCGCTATCGCGCAGACGACGAGGTCCGCACACTATTCGACGTGGTAACGCGCACAACATCATCGCTCGCGCAGGTGTACCTGCAGCAGTCCCAGCAAGTCTGGTTCCCCCGGGACCTCAGCCATGCCGGCGGGTGAGCTGGCCCTATCGGGGTATCGTGGCATGTGGCTGTTCGCCATGTTCGATCTGCCCGTCAAGACGCGCGCAGCGCGACGGGCGTACACACAGTTTCGAAAAGCACTACTGCGGGAGGGCTTCTCGATGCTACAATACTCAGTGTATGCACGGTATTGCGCCAGCGAAGAGACCAGTGAGACCTTCCGCCAGCACGTCCGCGGCGCCCTTCCGGCACACGGGCAGGTGCGACTGCTGTGGGTCACCGATCGACAGTTCGGCAAGATGGAGGTCTACCACGGCCATAAACGCCGTGCAACCGAACAACCGCCCGCTCAACTCCTGCTTTTCTGACGCTGAAATCGCCGGAACCCTTTTTGCGGCCGTCGCTTACCGCACGAACAAGTGTATCTGAGCGACGCTTCCCGGCAAACCACAGCCTCCACGACTGCACCGACGTCGCCGGTGACAGTGTATCTGAGCGACGCTTCCCGGCAAACCACAGCCCGGCGGGTCCTGCGTGTAGTCCACCGAGCAGTGTATCTGAGCGACGCTTCCCGGCAAACCACAGCCTGTCGACGTTATACGTCTTGCCCCGGCGCAGTGTATCTGAGCGACGCTTCCCGGCAAACCACAGCGTCGCCGAATCGGGGGTTTCGCACCCCGCAAAGTGTATCTGAGCGACGCTTCCCGGCAAACCACAGCACCAGGCGGTGAACGTGACGACGCAGATCGAGTGTATCTGAGCGACGCTTCCCGGCAAACCACAGCGCGTGATCAACGACACCGTCAGCCAGAACTAGTGTATCTGAGCGACGCTTCCCGGCAAACCACAGCCCGGGTAGAGGATGTTGTCCGACGCCCCGGAGTGTATCTGAGCGACGCTTCCCGGCAAACCACAGCGCCGACGAGAGCGCGACGCACAGCGCCAAGAGTGTATCTGAGCGACGCTTCCCGGCAAACCACAGCCCACCTGCACTTATCCTGGTTGTACTGCACAGTGTATCTGAGCGACGCTTCCCGGCAAACCACAGCCCGATAATGAAGTACAAGAGCCCCGTATAAGTGTATCTGAGCGACGCTTCCCGGCAAACCACAGCGATCGAGTTTTGCGCGCGTTCAGCTATCCGAGTGTATCTGAGCGACGCTTCCCGGCAAACCACAGCCGAAGCGGTTGCGGGGGGGGTCGCCACTGCAGTGTATCTGAGCGACGCTTCCCGGCAAACCACAGCGGGTCGTCGACCCCAGTCTGTACGAGGTTGAGTGTATCTGAGCGACGCTTCCCGGCAAACCACAGCTCAATCACGCCGAGCGACGACACCGACCTGAGTGTATCTGAGCGACGCTTCCCGGCAAACCACAGCGGAAGTCTGCGCCGGCCGCGGCGGCGACGGAGTGTATCTGAGCGACGCTTCCCGGCAAACCACAGCCGATCTATGCGAAGATCAGCACGGCGGTCGAGTGTATCTGAGCGACGCTTCCCGGCAAACCACAGCGTGATTACGTTAACATGCGCTCCGGCAGGCAGTGTATCTGAGCGACGCTTCCCGGCAAACCACAGCGCGGTGCGGCGATGGCGGACTAGGCCAACCAGTGTATCTGAGCGACGCTTCCCGGCAAACCACAGCATTCGGCCTGCAGGACGGACAGCTTTTCGCAGTGTATCTGAGCGACGCTTCCCGGCAAACCACAGCCCACAGCAGCGCGTAACGGTGCCGGACCTGAGTGTATCTGAGCGACGCTTCCCGGCAAACCACAGCCTCAAAAGGGACGAACAAACACCTCCAAGGAGTGTATCTGAGCGACGCTTCCCGGCAAACCACAGCCCTCGCCCGCTACCTCACCCGCACCCGGGGAGTGTATCTGAGCGACGCTTCCCGGCAAACCACAGCGCACCACTCGGAACGAATATCATCGTTTGCAGAGGGGGGCACGCACACACGACATATTGGCTTTGGGCTTTCTAGTCGAACTCACCCGGCGGCAGGCCTTCGGCTACGTCTTCTAGGGCGTGGGGGTCGACGATCCGTAGCGTCTGCTGACTGCGCAGCTCGATCAGACCCGTTTCCGCGAGGCGGCGGAGGGTGCGGGAGAGGGTTTCGCTGGTCAGGTTCAGGTGGCTGGCTAGGTCCTTTTTGAGCATAGGCAACGTGAACTCGCCGGTGGCGTTCGTGGGGTCAGCGGCGAGGAGATGGCGGGCGACGCGTCCGCTGGCGTCGCGCAGGACCAGGTCTTCCAGCAACCCGATGAGTTGATGCACCCACCGCGACATGCCCTCCAGCAGTTGCAGGCACAACTCGTGACTGCGACGCAGCAGTGCCCGCAGCCGGTGCGTCGGGATCAGGGCGCAGACCGTCTCATCGACCGCCTCGGCGTACGCCGGACAGGGGAAGTCGCCCATCGCTGCCACCTCGGCGAAGGTCTTGCCCGGCTCGGCGAAGTGCAGGACGTGCTCCTTGCCGTTGGGGGCGTACTTGAAGATGCGGACCAGTCCACTGCCAACCACGTACAGCCCGGGGCATTCCTCGCCCTGCCGGAAAACCTGTTGGTTCTTGGCGAACTTTGCGGTTACTGCCTCAGCCGCGAGCAGGTCGAGCAACCCCCTGTCCAACCCTTTGAAAAGAACGCAGTTAGCGAGGATGTCCGGCGGTTTGAGCGACATAGGCGCTACGTCCATTCAGGCCCGTGAAACACCCCTTGACACAGGTCAAGGACGAGAAAGCGTGATTGTCCGACACTTATCCCCGATGGGCAAGGCCGCGACCCCGGATATGGAGTGCGACGATGACCCGCGAAATCGTGAAGATCGACGAAGAGAAGTGCAACGGCTGCGGCGATTGCGTGCCGAGCTGTCACGAGGGGGCGATCAAGATTGTCAACGGCAAAGCGAAGCTCGTCGCGGACAAGCTGTGCGACGGACTGGGCGCTTGCCTGGGCCATTGCCCGCAAGGTGCCATCACCATCGAGCGCCGGCAGGCCGATGAGTTCGACGAGCAGGCAGTCGCCCAACATCTCGCCGCGCAGAAGGCCGCCGCAACGCCCCTGCCCCAACCTGCAGCACCACCTGCGCAACAGCATGGCGGCTGTCCCGGAAGTCGGCTGATGCAGTTCAACAAGCGACCGTCCGGCGCACAGCAGGAGCCCGTCGGCGGTGGGGCGCAGTCTGAACTGACGCACTGGCCCGTGCAACTGCGTCTACTGCCGCCGACGGCACCTATTCTGCGAAACGCCCGCCTGCTGATCGCGGCGGATTGCGCTCCGGTGGCCTGTGCGGACTTCCATCCGCGCCTGTTGCGTGACCGGGTCGTGCTGCTCGGCTGCCCGAAGTTTGACCCGCTGGACGAATATGTCGCCCGCCTCTCCGCTATGATTGCCGCCAACGAGCTGAAAGAGATCGCCGTCGCGCGGATGGAGGTCCCCTGCTGCGCCGGCATCCTGATGGCAGTTGAGCAGGCCCACGAGCAGGCCGGCGCCGACATCCCTATCATCGACATCGTCGTCGGTACCAACGGCGACATCCTGACGGAACAACCCCGGCCGCGACGCGCCGCCGGCTGACTCACGAGGATCCCCAGCGCCCGAAGGAGGCAATATGTTCTGCAACCAGTGTGAACAGGTCAAAGACGGCAGTGCCTGCACAGAGATCGGCGTCTGCGGAAAAGACCCGGATGTGCAATCACTCCAGGAAACGCTGCTGTATGGCTTGAAGGGCATGGCCGCTTACGCACACCACGCGCGCCGGCTCGGTAAAGTCGACGAAGACGTTGATGCATTCACCGAAGAAGCCTTGTTCTCGACGGTGACCAACGTCAACTTCGACATCGAGTCACTTTTCGAACTGGTGCTCGAATGCGGCAAGCAGAACCTCCGCGTCATGCAGATGCTCGACGAGGGGCACACGGAGCGCTACGGCACGCCGGCGCCTACCGCGGTGTACGAAGGCACGAAGACCGGTCCGGGCATCCTCGTCACGGGACACGACATGGTCGATCTGCACGACCTGCTCGAACAGACCAAAGGCTCCGGCATCAACATCTATACGCACGGCGAAATGCTGCCGGCGCACACCTACCCCGAGCTGAAGAAATACGACCACCTCGTCGGTCACTACGGCGACGCGTGGCAGAAGCAACGGATCGAATTCGCCCAATTCACCGGACCGACACTGGCGACGACCAACTGTGTGCTGATCCCGCCGACGGCGTACAAGGACCGGCTCTTCACGACGCGTGTAACTGCTGTTCCAGGTGGAAAGCGACTCAAGACCAACGACTTCTCGGAAGTCATCAAGTGCGCGCAGGAAAGCCAGCCGCTGACGGACCAGCAGGTCGGCGAATCCACGATTGGATTCCACCACAAGGTGATCGGCAGCCTCGCCGGGCAGATCGTCGACGCGGTCAAGGCCGGCGCGTTGCAGCACTTCTTCGTCATCGGCGGTTGCGACGGTGCCGAGCCGGGGCGTAACTACTTCGCCCGGTACGCAGCGAACACGCCGGCGAACAGCGTCGTGCTGACGCTCGGCTGCGGGAAGTTCCGCATCCGAAACGAAGACTTCGGCACGGTGAAGCTCAACGGAGCCGGCGAGATCCCGCGCCTGCTCGACATGGGCCAGTGCAACGACGCCTACGGCGCGATCCAGGTGGCCGTGGCGTTGTCGCAGGCCTTCAACTGCTCGGTGAATGACCTCCCGCTGACGATCGTGCTGTCGTGGTTCGAGCAGAAGGCCGTCGCGGTCCTGCTGACGCTGCTGCACCTCGGTGTGAAGGGCATTCGTGTGGGGCCCGCAGCGCCGGCGTTTATCTCGCCCAACGTGCTGGCGATCCTGCAGGACAAATTCGACCTCGGCCTGATCGGCAATGATCCGATCGCGGACGTAAAGGCGGCGGTCGCGGGCACGTAGAGCGTTCTGTCGTTCCGACGACCACCGGGAGGAGGAATCTGCCCGCGAACCGGCGAGACTCACCATTCGCGGGTAGATTCCTCGGGGCGCCTCAGACTACCTCTTATCGCTAGTCTACTGCCTTAGATTATCGCTAGTCTACTGCCTTAGAAACGGCACAGCGTATGTGCGGGTGGGGAGTGTGGGTTTCCAGGCACGCGAGCGTGGGGAGTGCTGGCTTCCAGCCCGCAACGGCGGGCGAGACGCCCGTACTCCCCTGCACCTTTGGCCCTGAGCAGCGCCGAGCACCAGTGGCTCGACGCTGTTTCAGCCGAATTGCCGGAGTTGCCCCCTAATCGCTGTAGCGACTTTTGAACTCCGCCTGGCGGCGCTGGCGCTCTTCGAGTTCCGCCGGATCGCTCTGGTTCAGATACCAACGATGGTCGGTAGAGGACAACACCTCGTTGAGCTTTGCCTCCAGCACGTCTGCTGCCGCGACCTTGGTAGCGTCGTTGGAGTGACGACCGCGTTCGATCAGCTCGCGCAGCTCGGGAATCATCTTGATGTAGAAGTGCTTGGCAATTTCATACGTCCCGTGCCAGTGCGTATAGTCCGGTCCCATCATCGACGCGCCGTGCCGCGCCCGGCGGCCCTCATGGTGCCACAGCTCAAACCAGGTCCAGTCCAGCGCGTTGGCAAACTTGGCCGGCTCCATCAGCGGCTTCGCAAGGTTGTACAGCTCCTGCCCCGGCCGCGCGAACTTGACGTGGTACAGGTCGATCAGACCGTCGTACTGCACGTAGAAGTTGTCGACCCACTGCTGTTCATGGCAGTTGATGCAGACGTTCTTCATGTTATTGCGACGCGTCTGCCAGTTGACGTTGGCGCCGGGCAGCCCCATCTTCGCGTCGCTGATTTCAGGGCGGA
This sequence comes from Phycisphaerae bacterium, assembly GCA_028277645.1. Lineage (GTDB taxonomy): Bacteria > Planctomycetota > Phycisphaerae > UBA1845 > Fen-1342 > JANQFV01. The sequence continues at coordinate 12,815 of JANQFV010000034.1, read as the reverse complement.
CCGATATCACCGGGCGATTGTTCCAACTGATCCGCATGCCCACGTCGTGCGTGACGGGCATACCGGGCGTTTCGGGTCGATCCTTGGTCGCGGGACGAGCCGGCGTCGCACTCATGTGGCACGTCGCGCAGGTCGGCGCCAGGTGATAGTCCTCACCAACGACCCACTTGGCCGAATCCATGTTCAACTTGTCTTTGTGGGCACGGAACGCGATGCCGTGCTTCGACTCGTAATAGATCTCCAACTGCGGGTGGTCCGGCCCCATGTGACACTTGCCACAGTTGTCCGGATGCCGCGCCTGCTCGGCCGAGAAGGAGTGCCGGCTGTGGCACGCAGAGCATGAGCCTTCGGAGCCATCCGGGTTAATACGGCCAATGCCCGTGTTTGGCCACGTGGCCGGGTCGAGCTTGCCGCCCGGCAGAACCTTGACCTCACTGCCGTGGCACTGCCAGCACCCGTTGACGGCAGCGGCGCTGATACCATTCTGGAACGACGGCGTCACCAGACCGCGATTGCCTTCGACGACTTCGGCCAGAACGTTGTCCAGCGAGCCGAGGATGCGACCGCCCTTGGAGTGGTGTGAGTTGGCGAATTCCTCCGCCTCACGCGCGTGACAGCGGGCGCAGTCCTTCGGCGAGACGATCGTCGCGATCCAATGGCCCTCGTGCTGGAAGGCATCGGGCTCACCCTCCTGCGCGCCGTGGCATTCGAAGCAGCCGACGTTCGCGCGGTAGTGCTTGCTCGCCCCCCACTGCTGATAAATGGGCGTGTTCTCGGTCATGTGGCATTTCACACAAGCCCGAGTCTCGTCCGACATCTCCGGAAGCCCCCAGGCTTGCGCGCGGACCGCCGGCACAAGGCCGAGCACGCCAATCAGAATCCCACTCGCGATGATTCGGCTCGTACAACGTCGGTACATGACGATCTCACTCCCTTCTCAAGCCCCGGCCGGCCGACCGAAGCGTTTTGCATAGGTGACCTCGCCCGCGAGCACTGGCACGGAGACGCGGACGAAAATGGTGTATACCAGCAGACCGAAGGCCCAGATGCCCAGGCACACCAGCACCTCGTGGACGGTCGGCACATACTCAACCAATTCCCCCAGCGGCGTCGGTACGAATGCGGGCACGATCAGCCCCATGCCTTTCTCGATCCAGATGCCAACGATCGACAGCACGCACGCGGCGTTGAGCAACCCTAGGCTGCGCGACGCGGGTAGCAGCAGCATGCCGGTCGCAATCAGGTTCATGGCGATCGCGGTCCAGATCCACGGCACCAGCGCATTGTGTCCGTGCAGCCCCAAGTACAGGTAGTGCGCCGACGCGACGTGAGCCGAATCCGTGTAGAACTCCGTGAACACCTCGCAGGCCAGCAAAAACATGTTGATGATCATCGCGACCTGCACGATGTGACGGAGCGTCAGCAGCGCGTCGTCGCTGACCACATGTCTACTGAAACGTCGCACGATCTGGAGCGTGATGATGATGAACGCCGGCCCGGCCGCGAATGCGCTCGCGAGGAAGCGCGGCGCGATGATCGCGGAGTTCCAGAACGGCCGCCCGCCCAGTCCGACGTACAGAAACGCCGTCACGGTGTGGATGCTGATTGCCCACACGATCGCGATGAACACGAACGGAATGTAGAACGCCTTCGACGGTTTGCGGCCGCAATACGCGCAGTAGATCAGGTATCCGCAGATGTGCAGGTTCAACAGCAGATAGCCGTTCAGCGCGATCACGTCCCACGTCAGCATCGACATGGGAAAGTTGAAGCGCCAGAACAGGTGCATGAAGCGATCGGGCCGTCCCAGATCGACCGTAACGAACAGCAGGCACATCAGGATGACGGCGACCGCCAGTAGCTCGCCGAAGATGACGACGTCGTGCAGGTGCATGTTGCGGTAGATGTAGACGGGGATGACGAGCATCGCCGCCGCCGCCGCCAGACCAACGAGATAGGTGAAGTTGGCGATATACAGGCCCCAGGAGACCTGGTCGGTCATGCCAGTCGTGACCAGCCCGTGTACGAGCTGTTGAGCGTAGGCGTACAACCCCACCAGCGCGAACGTGGTGAGCACAGTCATCCAGAGGTGGTAACGCCAGTCACCCACGAAACTGAGCCGGAAGCAATCCCAGAGAAATGTGCAGTATGTCTTCACGTGGCGTCCCCCTGCTCCACGGGTGCGATCGGCTCGTGATAGCGGCTGCCGCGCTCGTCGAAGTAATAGAAGAAGCGCGGAAGGGTGCCGACGTCCTCCTTCAGCACGTAGACGCGCTTGTGCTTGATGATGTAGGCGATTTCACTGTCCGGATCGAGGACGTTGCCGAACTTGCGCGAGCCGGTGGGACACACTTCCAGACACGCCGGCAACCGCCCGGTGCGCGTCCGCTGCAGGCAGTACGTACACTTCTCCATCACGCCCTTGTCTCGCGGCCGATTCGACAAATACGCCATGTCCGGGTTCAGGGCCCCGTCCGGAATCTCGGATTTGGCGAAATTGAACCGCCGCGCCCAGTACGGGCAGGCGGCCTCGCAGTAGCGGCAGCCGATGCACCAGTCATAGTCGATGACGGTGATGCCGTCCGGCTCCTGCCAGGTCGCCTCGACCGGACAGACCTTCACGCACGGCGGCTCCTTGCACTGGTGACACTGCACCGGCATGTAGTACTTGTCCGGATTGGGCACTTGCGCGCTGTCGTAGTGATGCTCGGCGGTCTCGAGGTCAATGCTGCCCTTCTCCATCTCCAGCACGCGGATGTACTGCAGTTCCGGCGCTCGAGACTGGTTGTTCTCCTGCACGCAGGCGTGAACGCACTTGCGACAGCCGATGCAGCGACTGATATTCAGGCCGTAGACGAACTCGACCCCATCCAGCGGCGGCGGGTCGGAAACGTTGGGCGTCACACCATGGCGGCGCTCGACGGCCTTCCGAATACGGGCCAGCACGCGTTCCTTGTCCTCGGTGATCATCTCCTTGTAGTGCGCCTGGAGGAACTTCTCGATACTGGGAACGTCATCCGGGTCCAGGTGCCGCAACGGCGAGAGTGCCGCGGCAACCGCGGAAACGCCGGCGACCGCGGCAGCGCCCTTCGTCAGGAATCCACGCCGCGTCAGCTCGGGGGCTGCATTCGATTGTGAGCCGTCACCAGAGGCCATCGTTCAATGTTCCTCCTCGCTCGCTCCATCGGCACCGCCGACGACGTGCAGCTGCAACGGGTCAGTCACGCCGTGAGACTTCTCATATCCCTGGTGCCCCATACGCAGCGTGCGCGGCGGCGGCGCGGGTCGCATCGGTGGGAACGGCGGCTGGTGCGGATCATGGCACTCGATGCACTTGCGGCGACTCTGCTCGCCGCGGGTGGTGTCCCAGAATCCGTTCGTGCGACCGTGCGCGCCGTGCTGCCAGTCGCGATAGACCGGACCGTGACACTTAGCGCACAGTAGTTGCGGCTGGTTCCAGGGAATCTCGTGGCCCAAATCGTCGACGAACGCGTCGCGATTGGTGCGATGATGGCAGTTGAAACAGCGCGTATTGATGCCGTGCTTAAGCTCAATCTCGGTGTGCTGCGTGAGCACACGGTCGGTCTCCACCGGCGAGGGTAGGATCGCGTGGCAGTCTGAGCAGCGATATTCGAACCCCGCGGCCGCGTAGCGCGGCTCGAGTGTCGGGCGGCGTACCGGTGTAGTGTCCGTTGCCCAGGCCGGCACTTCGGTCGCGGCGGGCACGGGAGAGCTAAATGGCACTGGATCGAACACAAGCACCGCCGCTATGGCCAGGAGAACCGCCGGCACCCAGAGGTGCCCCCTTTGTGCGGTTGCCGGACGTGCATCGTCGGTCACTGCCGCGTCTCCGCTGTTCCTGCGTTCGATGAAATGGGCCGCTACGCGATTCGGGAGCAACGTAGCAGGAAGTGCCGATGTCCGAATTGATCTAAGTCAACTCAACGCGATAATGGCACACAGATCCCTGTACGCGACAGCAGGACACTGGTAGGACACCTGCATGAACGACTGGCACAGATTCTTCGACGCGTATGCCGAGCAGTACGACGACGAGGTGTTCACACAGAACACCGCCGCCGAAGTGCCGTTTCTTGTTACACATCTGCAACTGGAGCCTGGGGCCAGTGTCCTGGATGTTGGCTGCGGCACCGGGCGGCACAGCGTTCCACTCGCCGAGCGCGGTTTTCGCGTGACCGGTGTCGATCTCTCGGGCGAGATGTTGGCGGTTGCCCAGCGGCGAGCAGACGAGGCCAACGTATCGGTCACCTGGGTCCAGTCAGACGCCGCCGCGTATCACCCCACGGAGACATTCGACGCCGCGATCTGTCTCTGCGAGGGTGCGATCTGCCTGTTGGCTGCTGGCGACGATCCATTGACACATGACCAGCAGATTCTGACGAATATCCATGACGCGCTTCGCCCGGGCGGCCGCTTTGTGCTGAACGTCCTGAACGCCTGCCGGATGATTCGCGCGGCGACGGACGCGGACACCACCTCCGGTCGTTTCGACGTGCTCAGCATGACGGAGCAGAGCGACGTCGTGGACTATGTCCCGTCGCTGGGCAACGCGAGCGGACTGCGCGAACGCGGATATACGCCCACGGAGATCAGGCGCCTGCTGCAACAGGTGGGATACAATGTCCTGGGCGTCCACGGCGGCACTGCGGGTGACTGGGGGCTCCGTCCGCCGAAGCTGGATGAGATCGAACTGATGGTGCTGGCCGAACGTGCTGCTGCCGGCATCGAGGATTCCGCGTAACGCTCGCAACGCGCTAGTCACCGGAATTGACTGATGAGCAAGACCTGGAAACTTGCGTCTGGCAAGACGTGGCGCCAGAAGCTTGAGCAATGCCATCCCAATCACGGTAAGGTTGTGGACACGCCACCGAGCATGCAGAAGCGCTTCGGCAAAGGAAAGATGGTTATTCCACGGCCACGCGACGTGGATGCCCTGCTCAAACGCGTGCGCAAAGGCCGTGTACTCACCATGTCGACCCTGCGCGCCGCGCTCGCCGAGCAGTACGAGGTGGATCTGGCGTGCCCGCTCGTGACGGGCATGTTTGTTCGGATCGTCGCCGAGGCTGCGGAAGAGACACGGGCGGATGGTCGCAAACGAGTTACGCCCTATTGGCGGCTGATCCGCGACGACGGCACGCTGTTCGAAAAATTCCCCGGCGGCATCCGTGCGCAGGTCGCACGGCTACGGGCCGAAGGGCTGACGATCAAGCCCCAGGGCGCCAAGAGGAAGCCGCGCGCGGTCGACTTCGCTGACCGCATCGCCCACATCAGAATAGCCAATTGAAACACGGAAGAGTCAATTGACAAATCACCCTGCGTCGCCTCGTGCGCTCATCTTCGTCGCAGCGTACGCCGCGCTGATCGTGCTGCCATTCCTGGGTTCTAGCCGTACGCTGACCAGCCATGAGGCTATGGTCACGCATCCAGCGAACCGCATGTTGGCTGACGGCCACTGGATTGTCCCCCACTACGCCAGCGGCCTCTGGCTCGACAAACCGCCCCTGGTCAGTTGGCTGACCGCCGGCTCGTTCGCGCTGTTTGGCGGATTCAGCGAGTTCGCCGCGCGCCTGCCCGCGGCACTCAGTGCGATCGGCCTGAGCTTGCTCATCGCGTGGCTGGCGGGCCGCCTGTTCGGTGCCCGGGCCGCGCTGCCCGCGGGGTTGGTGCAGGCAACGTGCGTCTACACATATTTGCAGGGTCGCCTGGGCGAGATCGACATGACGCTGACGCTGCTCATCGCGGCCGCGCATACCGTGCTGGCGCTGCGCTGGGCGCGCGGACAATGGGATCTACCGCTTGGTGCGGCCATAGCGTTTCACACATTCCTGGGGCTTGCGGTACTTGCGAAGGGCGCCATCGCGGTCGCGATGGTCGGCTCCACAATACTCTGTTTCTGCGCGTTCCGACGCACCTGGCGTCCGCTGCGCGCCGTCGTGCTCACACCGAGCGTCGCTTGCTTCCTGATCGTCGCCGGTTCGTGGCACGTGGCCGCGTACATGGTGACAGGACAGGAAGCCATCGACCAATGGAGCTACAACTCGCTGCTGCGCTTCTTCGGATTACACCATCTGGGCATGAAGTCGCCCCTGATGTATTTCTGGACGGTTCCGTGGCTCGTTCTGCCGTGGACCATCGCGCTGGTAATCGGCGCCCGATACCTGTGGAGCGAAGTGCGTAAACCGGAAGCATACATCCCGCAGTTCCTATGGGCCTGGTTCTTCGGCGGGCTGGCGTTTCTGACCATCTGCTTCTTCAAGCACAAGCACTACGTGCTCCCGGTTCTGCCGCCGCTTGCCATCCTCTGCGCCCCTCTGGTCTTGAAGCACATAGCACTTCACGGCGTTCATGCACGCCGCTTCTACTATGTCGTGTTCACCGTCATCGTGATTCTGTACGGCGTCGTCGGTGCGGTCGTAATGCCGGCACGGGATCATCGCCGTGTCACGGCGGACTTTGTGCGCACGGCGACCGGCGATCTGCCCGCGGAACAGCGCCTGTACGTCGCCGGCCTGGGTCAGTCCTCCGTATACCCGTACATCGAGCACGAAAACATCAGCTACAGTGACAGCCTGGACGAGATCGGCAATCTCGTGCTAGAGGCCGGGGAGGCCGGCGTGTTGCTATTGACCCTGCACAAGCACCTCGGCATGCCGGGGACCGAGCAGTGGGTGTTCACACCAATCGCCGCGGAACCCGTGCGAAAGAAGCATCCGCTTGAAGACACTGTGGTGATCGGCCGTGTCCACGAGCGCCACGGCCAACTCCCATCCGACGTGGAGTGAGACCCCCCAGAGCGGTCAGCACATGAATCTGGCTGACGGCTGATAGCTGAAAGCTGGCGGCTGAGAACTGACAGCTTCCGCCTACTGCGTGTTGATCGGCCCGGCCAGGGGCACCTCCGTGGGCAAACGGCCGCCGTTCTGCACACCACCCAGTTGATCAAGCGGTGCTTCACCCGCGGCCAACATGCTGTCCGGCAAGTCCGGAATGGTTTGCCGTTGACGCCGGCCACGCGAGCGCACGCGATGTCCCTGCAACACGCTCAGGATTTGCTGAGCAATGCCCATCCAGGTGAAGTTGGCCCGTGCCTTGTGCGAACCGTACTTCGCAACCTGGGCCACGATGCGCGGCCGCTGTAGCAGCGCACAGATCGCATGTCCAAACGCCTCTGGATCGAACGGGTTGGCGTAGATCGCTTCGAGTCCGTAGACGACGTGCTCCCACAGACCCCCTTCGGTCGTAATCACCGTCGGCGTGCCGCACGCCATCGCTTCTACAGCGGTCATACCGAACGGTTCATAGCGACTGCTCAGCGCAAACACATCCGCCAAACGGTAGTAGTCCGGCAGCTCATCGTCCCCAATGTAGTCGTGGAAGATCACCCGCTCGGCGATCCCCAGCTCCTTGGCCAGGTCGCGCAGCTCCCCGATCTGTTCCTTCTCGCGCTCGGAAGGCTCGGTCGAGCCCACTGCGAGCAGCAGGCGTGCATCCTCAACGCGCTCAAACACCGGCACCAGCGACCGGATCAGCAGGTCATAACCTTTGTTGTGCGCCATCCGACCCAGCGCCAGCACGATCCGCCCCTCGTATCCTTGCTCGCTCTTCAGCGCCGCCCGCGTCGCCAGCGACACCGGGAAGAAGCGTGAGTCGTCGTAGCCTGGCGGCACGACATAGATTCGATCCGCCGGCACGTCGTACTCACTGCGCATCAGGATGTCGCGTTGCTGCGGCGTCGTGGCGATGAGGCCTTCGCATTGGTCGTAGATCAGCTTCTCTTCGCGGATGCGCACCTTGAAGTTGTACTTGCGTTCGTTCTCGTCCGAGTCGCCGTCCATGTTGTCGCGCTTCCAGGCCCCGATCGAGTGCGGTGTGTGCAGGTGCGGGATACGCAGCTTCTCGGACAGTTCCTGACCGGCGACGCCGGCGTCCCAGTAATGGCTGATGATGCTGGTGTAGTGAATCCGCTTCGAGCGTGCGAATTTGTGAACGTTCTCGACCCACTCCGGAATGTGCTCCCAGAGCGTCTCCTTCGGGATGAACTCGTCGCCGCCACACGGGAACCGCAGCACGCGGCAACGGGCGGAGAGCTTCTCCTCGCGGGGCTGCCCCTCGAATCGCCGGGTGAGGATATCGACGTGATACCCCAGGCGGGCAAAGCACTTGCTCAATTCGAGCACGTAGACCACCTGCCCGCCGGTATCCGGCTTGCCGAATTCGGGCTCGGCCCCGACGTAGCCGTGGGTCGAGATCATCATGATGCGTTGTCGATTGGGCATGATCAGGGAACTCCTCGTTCGCTGTAGTTCGTGTCCCAGCCCCGAAGCCCGCTCACCCACCAGCCGACTGCCGCCGGACTCAAGATTCAGAGGCATGCGTAGTTCTCCTTGCGATGCTACGCGAGAGAGGTGTTCCTCGCAAACCTATCGGGCGGGAAACGCGCGCAACTTGATTTGATGCGATGATTTATCGGCATCTGCGCTCCGTGAGCGCGTTCGAACGTCGGGGCCGGAGCATTATCGGATGGTGACAAAACTGAGCACCCAGGTGACTGTTCGGTGTTGAAACGAGTGCAAGAGGCAGTGGCGAGGTCGTCCGCACCTACCCCCGCGCTGGCGCATGTTCCCGTATGATGCCCCCGCCCGTTGGACAACAAGCGCCCCCATACCCCGACACGGATGGACCTGGTCATGCACACACCCACAATCCGCTGCCGTCACCAACTGATCGTCCCCCTGCTCGTTCTCACCGCCTCCGCCCACGCCGACATCCGCCTGCCGGCGATCATCGGCGAGCACATGGTCCTTCAGCAGGAAGCGCGCGTGCCGCTCTGGGGCTGGGCCGAGCCGGGGGAACCGATCACCGTAATCCCCGGCTGGAGCGACGACACCTGGACAGCGACGGCCGACGACTCCGGCCGGTGGCGCGTCGCGATCCTGACGCCAACCGCTGGCGGGCCGCACAAGCTCCGCTTCGTCGGCCAGAACACCATCACACTGCGCGACGTGTTGATCGGCGAAGTGTGGCTGTGCTCCGGCCAATCCAACATGGAATGGAGCTTCCAGAGTGGAGTAAACAACGCCGAAGCCGAAGTGGCTGCGGCCAACTACCCCCAAATCCGGCTCTTCGACGTCGAGCGAACCATCGGCGAAAGGCCGCAGGATGACTGCAACGACCAGTGGCAGGCCTGCGCCCCCGAGACGGTCGCGTCATTCAGTGCGGTCGGCTACTTCCACGGCCGTGAGTTGCACCGCGCGCTCAACGTGCCGATCGGCCTGATTGACAGTACTTGGGGAGGCACGGTCGCAGAGGCGTGGACGAGCGAACGGACGGTGCGCCGGTTCGAGCCGTTCGCTGCCGAACTCGACCGGCTCGGCAATCTCGACCGCGAGAACGACGCCGTCTCCGCCTGGTGGCGGAAGCTGGCCGAGGCGGACGCCGCTGCCGGCCGGGATAGGTGGCACGCACCCGATTTCGACGACACCACCTGGAAGACCATCGCCGTGCCGGCGCACTGGACCGCACCGAACCTGGCCGACTTCGATGGCCTCGTGTGGCTACGAACAACGGTGGACGTTCCCGCTGACTGGGAGAATCGCGATCTCGTACTCGAGCTCGGCCCGATCGACGACATGGACACCGTCTGGTTCAACGGCGTGCCCGTGGGCGGCACCGAGGAAATGGGCCACTGGAACCAGCCCCGTCGATACGAGCTGCCCGGCTCCGCCGTACGAACCGGTACGAACGTGCTCACTGTCCGCGTGCTCGACACACAGCACGGCGGCGGAATCCACGGCGACCCCGCAGGCCTTCGCTTGTGTTCCGGCGAGGAGGACGCTGGCATCCCGCTCGCTGGAGCATGGCGTTATCAGCGCGGCCCGGCGCTCTCAGAGCTGCCGCCCTTCCCGCGAACACAGAGCTGGTACCGCAACTCCCCCACCGCACTCTTCAACGGCATGATCTCGCCGATCGCGCCGTTCGGCATCCGCGGCGTTGTGTGGTATCAGGGCGAGTCCAATCGCCGCCGACCCACGCAGTATGCGAAGTTGTTCCCCGCGATGATCACCGACTGGCGAGCGTATTGGGGCAAGGCCGACCTGCCGTTCTACTTTGTGCAAATCGCACCGTATGCCTATCGCGACACCGAGGACTTCGCCCCCGCGCTGCGCGAGGCGCAGCGTCTAACGCTCAACCTGCCCAACACGGCGATGGTCGTCACGCTCGACGTCGGTGACGTTAACGACATCCACCCGCGCGACAAGCTAACCGTCGGGCGCCGGCTGGCGGCGTGTGCGCTGGCCAACACGTACGGGCGTGACGACGTCCCGTTCTCTGGCCCGTTGTATCGCACCATCGAACGTGAAAACGGCCGGTTGCGCGTGCAGTTTGACCATTGCGATGGCGGGCTGATCGCACGCGGACCGCTGAGTGGATTCGAAATCGCCGGCCCAGACGGCAAGTTCGTCCCTGCCAACGCAAAGATCGAGGGCGAGAGCGTTATCGTGTGGAACGACGGCGTCGCCGACGCGCGGGCGGTCCGTTACGCTTGGCACGAGACTGCGTCCGCAACACTCTTCAACGGTGCGGGGCTGCCGGCTTCTTCGTTTTCTTCGAACGATGAGTGGCAGTCGCGGCTGCCCTAGTCACGCGGTCCCGCTTGCCGCGTGGACTGCGGCAGGCTAACATGCGAAGTTCCTTCGACAATCGTGCTGAAGTGTATGCTGTGCAAGCAGAGCACGTGATGCCGCCTGTCGCAGGACGCGTGGAGAGGTGCCGGAGTGGCCGATCGGGCCGGTTTCGAAAACCGGTGATAGGGTAACCTATCCGCGGGTTCGAATCCCGCCCTCTCCGTTATTCCTGACAGGGTCTCTGCAAGTTCGTGGAACTCAGGCACTTGCAGGGCTTTCTCGATTTTTGACTCGCTGCGCGCCCTCAAATTGTCCTCAGACGGAGAGGGTGCGCCGTCGGTTCCGGTGGGTCTGAGGGCCGCGGCGGCCAATGCCTGCATGGCCTGCTGGCTGTCGTCGTCGTGCAGGTGGTAGTACAGGTCGAGCATTTCCGATGAGCTGTGGCCGAGCCATGCCAACGCCTTGCGGTACGCCACGTGGTGGTTCGCGCACAAGCTCGCGAAGTGGTGGCGGAACGAGTGCAGCTTGTACTGCCTGGGCTCGGCGAACCCGCAGCGTTTGCACAACAGCTTGAGCCGTTTGAGCAGGCGGCGAGCATTGATCTGCGTGAAGACGTTGCCAGTTGTGGCAGACATGCGGAGCTGCTCAGCGATGCGGGGATGTACGGGTACGAAGCGGTCGTCCTTGTTCTTGGTGGTTTCCGCGGAACCGCCGCGACGCACGTGAATCATGCTGAGTTGCCCGCGCTCGTTTACGCGGAGGTCTTCGAAGCGCAGTTGCTCAACCTCTCCGATCCGCAGACCCGCGTAGCCCATGAATGCGAACGCGGCCTGCTCCTCGCCCGCGGCGGCGCCAATGAGGCGATCGACCTGCTCGGACGTGAAGCACGGCTGCGGCCGGGCCTTGGCCTTCGGCAGGCTCACTGCTGCGAGCGCATACTCACGGATCAGCTTCTGTTTGCTGCCCCACTTGAATACCTGCTTGGCCAGGACGACAGCGCCCTGCACGGTCTTGGGTGCGTATTCACGGGTGATCAGCCAGCGACGGAAGCGATGCAGATCGTCCTCACGGAAACGGGCGGCGAGTTTGATGTGTTCGTTGCGACAGAAGTCGCGGAGCTTGTCGAGGTCTGCGCGATACTTCGCGAGCGTCCTGGGGGCGAGTTCGCGAACTTCCACGGCATCGTAATAGCGGTTAGCGAGTTCCTCGACCGTGAGTTTCGGTTCGACGGGCCGGCGTTCACCGCGATCGATGCGTTGTTGAACTTCGATCGCAAGCCGCCGGGCCTGGGCCACGTTGTTTACGCCGAGCGGCTGGCTGCGTTGCTTGCCGTGCGGGTCGCGGTACTCGGCAGTGTAGCAACGGCTGACCCGCTCGCGCCCGCCGCGGACATATACGCGTCGGCCAATCGTCACCTGCGTTCCTTCGATACGTTCGCGATGGGCCATTTTCATCGCATGAACTCCTGGACCAGCCGATCCCGCCAGAAACGCAACGGCTTGCCGCGTTTGACCGCCGCGGCGTAGCGCCCTTCGGAAACGTGCCGATAGAGCGTGGACACCTTCAGGCGCAGCAGCCGGGCCGCTTCGTCCGGCGTGAGAATCGGCGGCCAGGCGGTGGCATCGAACGCCGCCGTGATTTCGCGGGCGGCGAGCTTACGATTCATCGTAGCGAGTACGCGCCGGCGGATCGATCATTTCGTGGTTCAAGGCGCGCGTGGCCTTGGCCTGGTCGGTCTTCATCCCGCCGTACTCGCGGCGCCAGGTGACGGAGTGCCCGGCAAGCGGCTCAAGGAGCTGGAACGAGAGAACGCCCGGTTGAAGCGGCTGCTGGCGGACGCGGAACTGGACAAAGCCATCCTCCGGGAGGCCGCCAACCCAAACTTCTGAGCCCGCAGCGGAAACGCCAGGCGGTCCACCGGGCCGTGGGCTGTCTGGGGGTTTCCGAGCGGCGGGCCTGCCAGGTGTTGGGCCAGTCGCGTGCGACGCAGCGTTACCTGCCGCAAGTGCGTGACGATGAAGAGCCGCTGACCCAACGGATCATCGAGTTGGCTACGCTGTATGGCCGGTATGGAACGCCGAGGATCACGCATATGCTTCACAACGAAGGCTGGCAGGTCAATCACAAACGGGTCGAACGCATCTGGCGTGCGCAAGGCCTGAAGGTGCC
>JANQFV010000042.1 GCA_028277645.1 Phycisphaerae bacterium | reverse complement strand
CGACCCAGACAGTTGTTGTGCTCGCTGCGGACCTTCTCCCACACTTCCGGCGGCGGCGATTCCGGGAGGTCGGCCAGCGAGCCGTCAGTAGTCTCGTAGGCCCAGTCTTCGATCGCGTGCAGCCCGCGGCGCAGGAACATGTTTGGAAACAGCGACTTCTGCCGCTCGCTGGCACTCTTCAGGCGCCGCAGGCTGAAGTAGTTCTGGCGACCCTTGACAAGTTCGGCATGGAAAGTCAGCGAATGCCGCGAGTCGTTGCCGTCGCTCGTGTCTCGGGCGACCGGGAGGTCGGCCGCTACCGGGGCACTGGCGCCCGCCAAGGCAACTTGCAGGAATGGGATGTCCTTCTCGATGAGCTGTTCCTGTAGCGCGATGGTGTGCGTGCTAACGACGACGCGGCGCTTGTTGATGAAGATCTGTTCGATCGCGGGCAGCAAATACGCAAACGTCTTGCCTACGCCTGTTCCGGCTTCGACGGCCAGATGCCGACCCGCGCGGAACGCCTCGGCGATCGCCTCTGCCATCTCGCGCTGCTGCGGTCGCACCTCGAAGTTGGCGAGGTGCCGGGCTACGCAGCCATCATCGGCAAGCCAGTCAGTGACGAGCAACAGCTGCCTCCTGTGGTCACCGCAGCTCGACGATGAATTGCCAAGTGAACAGCGCGGTCGCACATGCACCTATCAGCGCGATTACGGTCGCGGAAACCGCGACGAACGCCCGGCCGGGAAGCCAGCCGCCCCGCATCGTCGCCAGGATGTGCGGCCGCGCCAGCACGAGCATACTCAGGAGCACCGCGCCCCACGTGACCGGAATCGTGATCGAGTGAATGTGCGAGTACAGCCACACGCCCCGCGAAACTTCGCGGGCCTGCCCGCTCAGATCCCGAATGAACCCGCCGCGCAGATGGTACGTGTGCGTGGTTGCTCCGTCCGGCTGCGTCACGACGAGATGATGTCCGTTTCGCGCATCGCCGCCGATCAGAGCGTAGACCACTGTGTAGATCGCATAGTTCGCCAGCCCGATCGTGATAATCGCGATGCAGATCTGGTTGCGGCGACGCTTTGGCAACCGATCGACCGGACACGGTGAGTCGATCGCCGGCACGCGCTCCGGCCCCAGCGCCGCGGTCAGCAGCTCTTCGGCCGATGCGGAAGTCGTGTTATCCGGTGGCACCGACGGGCGCAATGCGACCCTCCATCGGCGATGATGCGGTGGCGTACAGCTTGCGCGGGATGCGCCCCGAGCGGAACGCGAGGTAACCGGCCTCGATCGCGTGACGCATCGCGTGCGCCATCGCGACCGCGTCGTGGGCGCCGGCGATCCCGGTGTTGAGCAGCACGCCGTCCGCGCCCAGCTCCATCGCGATCGTGACATCCGAAGCCGTTCCGACGCCGGCGTCCACGATCACGGGATAGTCGGGGTCGTCGTCTTTGAGTTGCTCCAGGATGATGCGAATGTTGTTCGGGTTAAGCACGCCCTGCCCTGATCCGATCGGCGAACCCAGCGGCATCACGCTCGCACAACCCAGGGCCTTCAGCCGCTGGCACAAGATCGGATCATCATTGGCGTAGGCGAGGACGATGAAGTCTTCCTTCAGCAGCGTCTCCGCGGCTCGGACGGTCTCCATCGGATCGGGCAGCAGGGTCTTCTTGTCGCCGAGCACTTCGAGCTTCACCCACCGGGCGCCGGGGTTGCCGAGCCCTTCGAGCAACTCGCGCCCCAGCCGCGCCGAGCGGATCGCGTCGTCGGCACTGAAACAGCCGGCCGTGTTCGGCAGAATCGTGTAACGGTCGAGATCGAGGAAGTCGAGCAGGCTCCGCCCTTGCTTGTCGTACAGCCGCTCACGCCGCACTGCGACCGTGACGACCTGGCAGCCGGCGGCATCCAGCGCCGCCCGCATGAGCTCGTAGTCGGGTTCGCCGTCCTTCAGGTACTTGCCGGTCCCGACAAACAGCCGCGAGTTGATGGAGAAATCCGCAATCCTGATCGGCGGAATCTGCATTCAGCCACCTCCCACCAGTGTCACAATCTCTACCTGATCACCCGCGTTCAGAACCACGCCTGCATATGTCGCACGCCGGACGAGCTCCGCGTTCAGCTCCACCGCCACGCGCGCCGGCGTGAGTTGGAGCTGGTCCACCAGATCGGCGACGGTCGCACCGTCCGGAATAGTCTGACTTTCACCGTTGACGATAATCTGCATGATCGCCTCGCAACGCGCGATTATAGCGGTCGGACATCGCGCGGGGAACTTACCCCGAAGTGCCACTGCTCTGTGAGCAGTGCGCACTGTGCTGAACGAGCACTGCTGGCACAGCAGTGGCACTTCCATTGGACGATTCGCGACATCCGGCGTCCATGGCCCACCCGTCGCGCAGCGGGTATAACGTGCGACGTGTACAAGCTCTTCCTGACCCTCCGCTACCTGCGCAAACGCCGCATCGCGTACTTCGCGATCGCCGCCGTCATGTTGTGTACGGCGATGGTGCTGATCGTCTCGTCCGTCATGGGCGGGTTTCTTGATCAGCTCAAGCTCAAGGCCCGGGGCCTGCTCGGCGACATCATCGTCGATAACGGCATCGCCAGCGGCTTCCCGCTCTACGAGGAGTTCATCGCGGAAATCTCGACCTGGCCCGAGATCGAGAAGGCCACGCCGCTAATCTACTCCTACGGCATCCTGCGCTTCGGCGAATCGCCGCGGCTTAACACGGTGCGCGTGGTAGGGCTGCGGCTCGAAGACGTGTACGTGGTCAATGCGTTCAAAGAGAGCCTCTACTACGAGACGTATTACCCCGGCACGACGACGCTGTCACCACAGCAACAACCGTTGCTCGGCTTCGACCCAGAGCTATCGCCGGCGGCGCAGTCGGATCCGACGTTTCGTCTGCCTGTGCTCCCCGAGCCCTATCGATCGGCGCTTGAGACGAGCCGGACCCAGGGCATCGTCGACGAGGCGGTGCCGTCGAGTCTCTCGCAGGAGTTCGCCGCCGAGGGTGCCGGCCCGATCCCGGGCGTGTATGACGTCAACTGGAACATCGAGAGCGGGCCGACGCTCGAGGGCGAACCATTTCCGGGCCTGATCGTCGGACGCGATATGATCGCCGCCCGCAAACCAGATGGTCGCTACGAGCGCTACGAGTCATATCCGCGCGGTTGTCGCATGACGGTCACGCTCGTCCCGATCTCGCGCAGCGGCTCAATCGATCTGCCGATCAAGCAACCCTTCCGGCTCACCGACGACTCGCGCACCGGCATCTACGAAATTGACTCGCAACACGTGTACTGCGACTTCTCGCTGCTGCAGAAGCTGCTGGAGATGGACGCGGCGGAGCAGATTGACGTGGAGTCCGGCGAGGTGATCGGCACAACACCACCGCGTTGTTCGCAAATTCAGATCAAGCTCACTCCCGGCGCCGATGCTTATGCCATCGCCGAGCGTCTTGAGGAGCATTATCACAGCTACATGGCCGATCCGCGCTACCGGCTTGACCTGAACGATGTTCAACTCGTGCAGTTCGTCGAGGCCAAGACGTGGGAACAGTCGCAGGAACACATCATCGCACCGGTGGAGAAAGAGCGGATCCTCGTCACGATTCTGTTTGGCATTATCTCGCTGGTCGCCGCCGTGCTCGTGCTATGCATTCTTTACATGATCGTGCTGCAGAAGACGCGCGACATCGGCATTGTGAAGGCCATCGGCGGCTCGTCGGGCGGTGTGGCGGCAATCTTCCTGCTGTACGGCGCTGCGGTTGGTCTCGTCGGCAGCATCATCGGCGCCATCGGGGGCTACTACTTCGTCACCTACATCAACGCAATCCAGGAGTTGCTGATTTGGTTGAATCCGGCGTGGCGTGTGTGGGATCGCTCCGTGTATTCCTTTGATGCCATACCCAACACCGTGAACATGCTCGACGTGATCCAGGTGGTCGTGTTCGCGATACTCGCCTCGACTTTCGGTGCGCTGCTCGCCGCCTGGCGCGCGGGCGCCATGCAGCCCGTGGAGGCGATGCGTTATGAGTGACGCCCTGCTCAGCGCCGCCGGGATCCACAAATCCTACGCCATGGGACGCACGGTGCTGCACGTGCTGCGCGGCTGCGACATCTCCGTGCGCAGCGGCGAATTCGTTGCGATCATGGGCAAGTCCGGCAGCGGAAAGAGTACGTTGTTACACATTCTGGGCGCACTCGATGTGCCTCAACAGGGCCAGGTACACTTCGCTGGCGAAGAAGTCTTCGCGCCGCCGCGGCTTCGTTCCATCCGCACTAACGCGCTGGACATTCTCTCCAGCACCGAGCGCCGTCGCATTCGCTTCCGCCGCCGCCTGTTCGGCTTCGTGTTTCAGTTCTATCACCTGCTGCCGGAACTGAGCGTGCTGGAGAACGTGCTGCTGACGCGCATGGTCGGCACGCCGACACTGGCGTGGTTCGGGGCGCGGGCCCGCGCGCGGGAGGACGCGCTCGCCATGATCAACCGCGTCGGACTGGGCGAGCGCACCCGCCACCGCCCGAACGAACTCTCCGGCGGTGAGCGGCAGCGCGTCGCGATCGCACGCGCGCTAATTCACAAACCGCGCATCCTGTTCGCCGACGAACCAACCGGTAATCTCGACGCCGAGGCCGGCGCGGCGCTGATGGGATTGCTCAAGAGCCTGCACGACGAAGGGCAGACCATCGTGATGGTCACGCACGACGCCGGTGTCGCGCACCAGGCCGATCGCATCGTGCGTCTGGAGGCCGGCCAGTTACGGCAGGTGTAAGCCTGAGTGCCATTGCTCTTGAGCAGCGGAGAATCTCCGGCAAGAGCAGTGGCACATCGGAAACATCACTAGTACGTGAACACGGCTGTGTCTGGCCCCAAGCGCCCGAACAGCAACGAGCGATTCGCCATTTGCACGCCCGTTGCCAAGTCATCCGACTTGACGCCCATGACCTCCATGCACGCCGGACAGGCAATGACCGTCCCGCCACGCTCGATGAGTTTCGCGAGCATCTCGCCGACTGGCGGATTGCTGCCGAGTTTCAGTGCCGGGGACAGGTCCTTTCGCGCCAATTCGGCCCCGCGCACGTTCAGGAACAGCACCGCAGCACGCCCGTCGTCCAACGCGTGATGCGCGAGTTGCAGCGCCATCGTTACCGAGTGCAGGTCCTCCTTGCCACTGGTGAGATTCAGCACGAGACAGGGCTTCGACGCTCCGTCGGGCTCTGACCAGCCATGCACCACACCGACACCAGCCACGCCGGCCAACGCGACCAGCATCAACACCCGGACGAATTTGGATGAGCGCATTTCGGTACCTCCTCGATCTGGACTTTCATATTCGCTAATGCACACGCATCATCATTGGTGTCTTACCGCGCCGGATGTCATTGAGCCAGCGTAACTTAGCCCCGCAGATTGATCGAGGGAATCTCAACTGAACCCAGCTTCTGCCCGGCAACCGAGTACTGGCCAGTCTCGGAAGTTGCCCACATGCCGCCGCTGACACAACCTCGGACGATCTCTGGATCGCTTTAGAGGGTTTTTCTTGTAAACCGGTCGACAACGGCTCAAAATGGACACGCTATGTCGCTGGAGCGATGGGACAACTCGCCGGTGGCTCATTGGACATTCTCTGCGCGTAACACCGCTACGACGCGCCGTCAGCCGCCGCCCCTAGCCTGCAATGTTTCGTTTTTGAAAGGATTCGGGATATGACACTCCGCATATCGTTCGTGCTGGCCGTCGCGCTGACATTCGGAATCTCTGCGGTCCACGCAGACCCGCCGACCAGTCTTGACCTGCGCGACTACAACGGCAGTAACTACGTTACCTCGATCAAGAGCCAGTCCGGCGGAACCTGCTGGACCTTCGGCGCTTTCGCCGCGATGGAAAGCAATCTGTTGATGACCGGCGAGTGGTCTGCCAACAATGAGGTCGGCCAGCCGAACCTGGCGGAGTATCACCTCGACTGGTGGAACGGTTTCAACGAGAACAACAACGACGACATCTCGCCGCCATACGGACACGGCCTAGTCGTCCACGAAGGCGGGGACTATCTCGTCACCGCGGCGTACCTGACGCGCGGTGAGGGCGCCGTGCGTAACTCGGACGCGCAGTCGTACACGTATCCGCCGGCGCGAGCGGACGGCAGCTACCACTACTACTATCCGCGTCACATCGAGTGGCACGTCGCCAAAGCGGACTTGAGTAACGCCAACGCGATCAAAGAGGCGGTCATGCAGCACGGCGCGGTGGGCACGTGTATGTGTTCCAGCGGTGCGTATCTGTCGGGGTCCTACGTGCACTACCAACCCAGCGGCAGCAGCGCTCAGCCGAACCACGCAATCGCGATCATCGGCTGGGACGATGACAAGGTCACGCAGGCGCCGCAGCCGGGCGCCTGGCTGTGCAAGAACAGTTGGGGCAGCGGCTGGGGGCTGGACGGCTACTTCTGGATTTCCTACTACGACAAGTGGTCGGCCCAGCACCCCGAGATGGGCGCCGTGTCCTTCGTGGACGTCGAGCGCCTCCGCTACCAGCACTTCTACTATCACGACTACCACGGCTGGCGCGACACCTACGCGAACGCCGACCAGGCGTTCAATGCCTTCGTCGCGGACGGCGAGCACATGCTGGAGGCAGTGAGCTTCGTGGCCGCCGGCGATGATGTCATCTATACCGTGCGCATCTATGATCGCTTCGAAGGCGGACAACTGCTCGACGAGCTCGCCAGCGTAAGCGGTACGTTCGCCCACACGGGCTTCCATACGGTCGATCTCGACGCGCCGCTTGGCTTCAGTGCCGGCGACGATTTCTACATCTACCTCGAAGTCTCGCACGGCGGCATGGCCTACGACCGCAGCTCGGAGATCCCCGTGCTGCTCGGCGCTTCGTACCGCGTATGGGTCGATTCGGCTTCCTCGCCGGGCCAAAGCTACTACCGCAACGGCGGCGGCAACTGGCAGGACTTGTACGACTTCAACAACTCCGCCAACTTCTGCATCAAGGGCCTGGCTTCCAACTACCGTGCCGCCGACATCGTCCCGACGGATGTGCCGACCCGGTTCATCCCGGGGCGGGGCACGACCTTGACCGTGGACGTGCAAGACCTCGTCGAAACGCACCTGCCCGGAACCGTGGAAGTACACTACCGATTCGACGACGGCGCTTACGCCACGCTGCCGATGTCCCCGACGCAAGGTAGCTCGTATGAGGCCACGCTGCCGTCCGCCGGCTGTAGCGACGCGCCGGAGTTCTACTTCTCGGTGCAGACCGATGGCGGCGCGACGGTTTTCAGCCCGGTTGACGTACCCCTTTCCACGCACACCGCGTACGTCGGGTACTCCGTCATCGCGATGTCTGATGACTTTGAGTCCGATCTGGGCTGGAGCGTCGTCAACGAGAACCTGATCGCGGGCGCGTGGGAGCGCGGCATCCCCGCGGGCGACGGGCTGCGCGGCGATCCGACCACTGACTTTGACGGGTCCGGTGCGTGCTACCTCACCGGCAACGGCCTGGGCGATACTGACGTCGACGGCGGGCCGACGCGCCTGATCACGCCGGCGCTCGACATGTCCGCGCCCGGCGAGTATATTGTCAGCTTCGCGCACTGGTTCGCAACGGACAGCATCGACGGTGACGTACTGAAGGTCGACATCTCCGTGGACGACGGGCAGAATTGGTCCGCGATTGACCAGCTCCAGCCCCACGACGGCTGGAGTGTGTATGAATTCGACGTGGCCGATTTCGTCACGCCCGCGGCGCAAACGCGCCTGCGGTTCAGTATCGAGGACAACCCGAACAATTCCGTCGACGAGCTGGCGATCGATGCGTTCAGCCACACCGCACTGGAGTGTGTATATCGCGGAGATTTGAACTGCGACTTCATCGTGGACTTCGATGACATTAACGCATTCGTCTTTGCGCTGACGGATCCGCTCGCGTACGAGCAGCTCTACCCGGGATGCGACCGGAATCTCGCGGACATCGACGCGGACGGGCAGGTTGGATTCGGTGACATCAATCCGTTCGTGGCGCTGTTGCTGAGCTGATGGCGGCGGCGGACGGGCCTGTGAGTAGCGAAGAATGCGTATCTTGAGCGCAGTGCTTACCGTAACGCTTGCGATCGGCGCCTACGCCGATCTGCGTATCGTCAACAGCGACAGCGTCGGGACCATCTACCCGGGCCCGGTCGCTGACGCCGACTGGGGTCGCCCGCTGGGGGCCGGTGACTTCGACGGCGACGGCTTCGATGACATCGTCGTTGCCGCCTGCGAGTCGTTCGGCTCGGTCTTCAGCACGGTACACGTTGTCCGCGGCGGACCAGCCGCGCACGGCCGCGGCGTGCAAGACCTTGCAGTCGTTCCCGCCGACCTAGTCATCACCGGCGCGCAGGTGGACGACAATCTCGGCGCCTCCATCGCGGCCGGCGACGTCAACGGCGACCTGATCGACGACCTGCTGCTCGTCGCGTCCACCGCCGACTACGGCGGAATCTCCGACCGCGGCATCGCGTACCTGCTTTACGGCAGCGCCGACTTCTTCGCTTCGCCGACGCGCGATCTGGCCGTTACCGCCAACTGGGATCTGCGCATCCTCGGCCCCGTCGCAGCGGGTGATATGGGCGGCAGTTCGCTCTTCGGCGGTTCTGATGCACAAGCCGCCGCGATTGGGAATCTCAACGGGGATGCGTACGGCGACATCGCGCTGGGCGTGCACCTCGCCGACGGTGACCAGAACGGTGCCGGCCGGGTCTACGTGCGGTACGGCGGTCCCTTTCCGTCGGGAATCACGCTGAACCTCGCAACCTCGAGCAACTACCACGTGCAGATTCTCGGCGCGGGCGAACTTGACGAACTCGGCGCCGTGGTCAAGACCGGCGACATCACCGGCGACGGCATCGACGAGCTGATCCTGCCGAACGAGTACTGGAGCGCAGGGCTGTTCACGTCTGAAGGCGCCGTTCATATCTTCCGCGGCGACACGACGTGGGACTCCTACATCAACCTGGCGACAACGAACGCTGACATCACGCTGCGCGGTGATTACGACTACGACAACCTCGGCGAGTCAGCCGCCGTCGGTGACTTCAACGGCGATTCGATCGTCGACCTCGCGGCCGCAGCGCCGGGTGCCGACGTCGGCACGCCGACCACACAGCGCGGCGACGGCATCATCTACTGCCTGCTGGGTGATCCCGCGTACCAGACCGGCACACACGTCTTCAACTTCACGACCGACTCCGCCGACTTCACCTTCGTCGGCGAGTTCGAGGAGAACCTCGGAACACTCGTCACCAGCGGCGACTACAACGGCGACGGCATCGACGACATCGCCGCCGCGGAGCGCTTTGCAGGCCCGAGCACCAATGGCGTGGTTGAAGTTCTGCTGGGCCGCGATTTCCCCCCAGGCGCAGTCTACGCTGCCAACGCCGACACCGACGTGCGCATCGTCGGCGCACCGAGCGATCGCATCGGCTTCTGGCTGACGACCGCCAACACCAACGGTGACGCGTTGGACGAGGTCGTGTTCAGCACGCCGTTCAACAACAACAACGCCGGCACTGCATACGTCTACACGTATGTCTCTGCCGATTACGACAGCGATCGCGATCTTGATCTCATGGACTTCGGGATGCTCCAGCCGTGTATCGAAACCGTCTTTGCCACGCCGCCAACACTCCCCTGCGTGCTGCTGGACTTCTCGCTGGATGAGCAGGTGACCGCCGACGACCTGCCTGGCCTGGAAGCCAACTGGACGGAGCCGAACTAAGCCGCGCAAAACACTTTCAGTCAACGATTGCCATTGGGGTGATTTCCTCCCCCCTTTGGGCGATTTCGCCCATCACCCAAAAACGAGAGAATCGTTATCGTTATTGCGTGCTGTGCGGCCGACGGTACGCGGGGAATGCGTCTGAACGCATGCGTACGGCCGCCGCCGGCACCTCACGGACACTGTATTGAGTCTCGGCTATCCAACTACACGTGTGATATTCTTGATCACATAAGCGATATCAGGAGAAAGATAATGTTTGTCCGAACTCACCGCTGCCAGCCACTACTGGCGCTCGCCGCAATTCTCGCAGTTTCTCTGGGTGGATGCCCTGACTGGTTCACGCCGGCCGATTGCCCGGAGCCCAACTGCCCGGAACCGAACTGCCCCGAGCCGAACACGCCGGCGATGTCACAGCTTATCGACACGCACCTGTTCCGCTATGACCCGGACACGAAGGAGTACGTGCTGGGTACCAAGCGCATCACGCAGGCCGAAGTGCAGCGCGACATGTATGGTAATCTCTGCGGCAAGTGCCACGCCGGCATCGCCGACGAGTTCAAGGACACCGTCCACTACAAGTGGGCCAGCCGTAACGACAACGTTTTCTTCCCTGGCGGTGGCGCGCACGGCATGATCGACCGCGCGTGCGGCCTGCCGTCATCGACATCGCTGACGAACTTCACTTCCGACGTGCAGATGGACGAGTGCGCAAAGTGCCACCCGGGCCGCTACATGCCCATGATGGAAGGCATGTTCGCCGGCATGTTTACACAGATGGGATTGGCAGACGGCGCCGAGCAGGCCGAGCGTATCGTCAACGCTGGTCTGGACTGCCTAATCTGCCACGCGGAGGAGTATCGCTCCTATCCGGCGGAAGGTTCGGCCAAGGTCGCCGCGTTCGCTCCGGCCGACGGCCACTCGCCTACGCCCGAGGGTTTCGCCCGTGTAGCGCGTGACGACACCGACTTCGACGGCGACGGCACGCCCGACCCGCTGATCGACACCGATGGCGACGGCGTCGCCGACATGCCGTTGATGATGGACGCCGACGGTGACGGCACACCCGAAACGCCCTGGCCGACCGTCGCCCAGGATCGCAGCTACGAAGCGATCGCGTCGATTGGCAGGACCGACGATCACGCCTGCCTCCGCTGTCACGAGCACGCCCGCACGGGCTACAAGCGCGGCACGCTTTTCCGCGAAGGGCACGACGTCCACGCATCGTCGGACGCCGTCGCGGCGCTGGGCGGCGGCGAAGGCCGGCATTGCGTCGCCTGCCACGAGGCATCGCACCACAAGTTCGTCCGCGGCGACCACGTCGGCGGCGATCTGATGGCCAGCGACTATGAGATCGGCTCCGAAGAAAACCAGCTCGAATGCACGACCTGCCACGCTGCGAACGAACTCGAAGGCGTCTGGCACATGGCGCAACACCTAGAGAAGATGGCCTGTGAAACCTGCCACATTCCATACTCGTCCGGCATCACGTATGCGTTGTACGGACACGGCGGGCAACTCAACTTCGGCCGCAACGCCGACGGCAAAGACACGAAGCTCATCTCGGCCGACCACCTGCTCGACAGTGGCACAGATGAAGACGTGAACACGGATTGGGAAGCGTATCGCGTGCGCCCCACGCTGATGTGGTATGACGGACGTGTATCGTTCCTGGCGCAGTCGCTGGCGGTGCGTGGCGCTGAGGGCGCCAAGATCACGCCGTTCAAACCGATGGGCAACGGCATGGTCTTCGACGCGCGGTTCTTCGACGGCGTCATGACCAATAATGAGGCAATGGAGGGTACATATCAGTACAACGCGCACGCGATGTACCGCTTCATGGCCGGCGGTGCGAACGCCGATGTGTTCGCCGCGCTCGACTTCCTCGACATCACGCCCGAAGAGGCCCGCAGCATCACGCTGAACGACTTCCAGTCAGACAATCCCGACAAGCAGGCGATGGCAATGATGCAGATGTTCCCGAACCTGGTCTACTTCGACAAGATCACGTTCGACCTGGTGCGCTACGCCACCGGCAGCAACTCGCCGTGGGACGCTGACAAAGACGGATACGTCGACACAGGTGCGGATTTCTATTACGACATGTTCGCGGCGGCGAACAACGGGCTGCGCAAGTTCATGGGCTTTAACGCACCGATGGGACTCGACCCAACGTACGAGTGGTATCCGGCGTTCGAAGACGAGCACGAGGTCATCTCAATGAAGGTGCCCGACGGTACGCTCATCAAGATGTTCCTGGGTATGCAAGGCATGATGCTGCCGCCAGAAGAGCAGGTCGCCTACTTCGCCTCCATCGCAAACTACCCCGCGTACTCCAACGGCATCACCTTGGGCGGCCACGGCGTGCGACCCAAGGAAGAGGCGCTCGGTGCCGACTTCTCGTGTGCCAGTTGCCATGCGCCGGGCGGCATGTTGGATACGCAGATTCCGGTCACGAATACGGAAGTGCGCGAAATCCCCGGCATGGGGCCGCTCGAGTTCCCAGTCTATCGCTGGAAGTACTACAACTTCCGCGCGCTGACCGATCTTGGCCTGACGGTCAACGATGAAGACCTCGCCGCCGGCGTCGGTAGCGTCGATATCGACGACGATGATACGTACCTGCTGGAGAGTTCGCGGACGTTCGTGGTGAACTATATGAACCCGGCGGGCGAGGGCTCATACCGCGCCGCCGACCACGCCGATTCACTCGCGGGCACTGGGCTGAGCGCCGACGACATCTCCTTCAACGGCGGCGCCTGGATGCCGGTGCTGGAGCCGGACGTGCGTTTCGTCCCGCAGTACCAGATGCTCGGCTACTCGTCTGAGGAATTGTACTTCATCGGGCAGTAGCGATTAACACAGACCGCTCTATTCACCTAGGGCGGGTTGGATGAGTGACTTCGTCCGATCTACTGAGGATTTACACTTATCGTTCGGCCATTTGCCAATGATCGAGCGATGCACGATGAACGGTGTATACGTGCTGCGCGGTGACGGTTAGCGCAAGCCCTCGGGCAGATCGGCGCAGTCGATGAGCACGCCGTTCTGGTAGCACGCGCGCTCGACCGACGACGTGAGCGTAACGTCACGAAGCAGCCATCCGGCACCCAGCGTGATCAGGTTCGCGGCCGCGATTCGCTCGTGACAACCGGTGCTCGCGCCAACCGTCGCAGCGGCCAACGTGAGGACAACGGCGCGGACAAAAAAATTGCGTCGCATACTCGTCTCCTTCGAAGTACGCCCGGCGTCCGGCGGAACTGCATCTCTGCCTTAAGTGGGACTACACGCTTCGGCTAACGCGGTCGGTAGCTGTGTCGCCGCACGCTGAGCAACCCGAACAAGGTCACAGCCGGCACCACGCCCAACCACCCGCAAGCATTCAGCGGTACGATCGTATTCACGACTTCCCAGTACACGTCGCTTACTTCAACCGACTGATCGGAGTTGACCGGCGCGCTTATTGCGATGTCATCACACGCTACGCTGGCAATAAGCGTTACGCTGCCCTTGGCAACGGCGCGCAGGATAAGCTCGACATTGACGGCTTCCTCGGCAGGCACGTCACCCAGATCCAGCACAATCTCTTCACCATCGACGTAGGCATCCAGCGGCGCACTCTGCGCGGATTCGGGCGTACGCCACCGCGCCGCTACGAACTCGGTACTCTCCGGCAGCGCGACACGTACGACGACGTTTGTGGCGTCACCACCTCCGACGTTCTCGACGTCGACCTCAAAGACCAAGTCGTCGCCGACCTCTGCCTCTTCCGAAGGCACGGTGATCCACATGCGCAGATCCGGTAATGTGGGTACATCGTTGACCGGTGGATCTTCGTCGGGCACTTCGACCTCATCAGTCCTGAAGGTCACTTCGTTGCCGTACGCCGTGCCCGCGCTGTTGGTGGCGTATGCGCAAACGAAGTACTGTGTGTTCGGATCGAGGTCCATCAACTGGCTGGTGAAAGTGCCTAGACCGCTGCCGTCAGTCGTTCGGTCATTTGCGATGGTCGGCGTGCCGGACGAGTTCCAGCACACGCCGCGGGTGTTGATGGTTCCGCCGCCAGTGTCGGTCACTTCGCCGCCCGACGCTGCGGTTGTTTCTTCGACGTCGCCGACCGCGGCAGTCGTAACCGTGGGTAATATGGCTCCGGCCGTAAAGGTCACCTCGGCGCCGTACGAGATTCCTTGACTGTTCTCGGCGTACGCCCGAACGTAATACATCGTCCCGGGGCTGAGTCCTGTGATCTCACTGTTAAAGCTCCCGGTGCCTGTACCGTCTTCGGTAAATCCGTCGGCGACTGTGGGCGTACCCGTCGTGTTCCAACAGACACCACGAGCGGTTACCGCGGCACCCCCGCCAGCCGTTACGTCGCCGCCGCCGGACGCCGCCGTCGCTGTGACGTCAGCAATAGCTGCGGTCGTCACCGTCGGCGTGGTGGCGTCAGTGGTGAATTCCTCTTCACCACCGTATGCCGTCCCGACCGTGTTGGTCGCGTATGCCCGCACGTAGTACGTTGTCGCTGGCGCGAGGCCTGTGATCGCGCTGGTAAAACTGCCCGTGCCGTTGCCATCTTCGGTGATGTAGTCGGCGATCGTGGGCGTGCCGGATGTGTTCCAACATACGCCGCGGGTTGTGACGCTCGCGCCACCGTTGTCGGAGACATCGCCACCGCTGGTCGCCGTGTTCGCGTCGACGTCGATGACTGCCGACGTCGTGACAGTCGGCCTAGTGGAGACGATGACGTCGCGATCGGCGGAAATCGTCGTAGGCGGATCGCCAAGCGAACCACCGTATTCGGCCACGTAACCTGATAGGCCGAACGAGTTCGGAAGATCGTTCCACTTGCCAACGCCATCGGTCGAGTAAATCTCTGCGTAGTGCTCGTTACCGCCGCTGTTGTTGGGCTCGCCGGTATTCCAGTTGGCGAATTGACCGCCGACGGGAGTACTATCGTTCGAAAACTGCGTTCCCGCTTCCGGCCCGGTCACCCACCTCCATTCACCTTCCACGTCCGCGTCGCTGCCGCCGATCCACGCATCTGCGCCCAGCTTCTGACGAATGAAGTCGTTTTCTTCCTGAGACGTGATCGTGGCCAGGTAACCTTGCAGACCGAAGAGCGTGCGCGCCGCCGCCGCGTCGCGCGAATCAGTCCAATTGATGCTCGCACTCGAAACGAATTCGTAGAAGTGCCCGGTCGCTTCCGATGGAATTGCGCCGCCGGCGGTGAATGCAATCGTCCGCGTCGCGGTGCTGCCCGAGCTGGTTTCGAACGTTACCGTGCGTAATAGTGCCTGCCAATCGGCGGTGGACGCCGTCCCGGTAAACGACAGGATCCCGGTACCGCCGTCATACGAATCGGTCACGCCGCTGGGAAGCGTCCCGGCGAAATCAAGTACATCGCCACTGGCGAAATTCCCGGTAATACTGACGCGGAAATTCGTGATGTCACCGGCAATCAGTGCGAGCCCCGGATCAACGGCAGCAGCAGCCCCACCGATGGAGTATGCCGCGGAACCGCCGGACGCGGTAACGCTCATCCCGGTCGTGAACTCGACATCGGCGCCGTAGCTCGTGCCTTCACTATTCGTGGCGTATGCGCGGGCGTGATAGGTTGTTCCGGGGTCGAGACCTGTGATAGCGCTGGTAAATGCGCCGCTCCCCGTTCCATCCACAGTCTTGTCGTCGGCGATCGTCGGATTGGACGATGTGCTCCAGCAGACGCCGCGCGCCGTCACGCTGGCGCCGCCATCGTCCGTCACTTCGCCGCCGCAGGTCGCAGAATCGAACGTTACATCGGTGATAGCGTCCGTTGTGACGGTAGGCGTCGTCTCAGCTAGGACTCCGGTATAGATGTAGCCCGTACAGCACGCAATGGCCGTCGCGGCGTCCGCAGAGGTTGCCACGCCCGACCAGCCGCGTGAGCCCGCCCCATTCTCCAACGCCCAGGTCGCGCCCCCATTCCGAGAGGTACGGATGTAGCTGCTGGCGCTCGCCGGGACGGCCAGGAGAATGCTCCCGTTCGCCGAACAACCGACACCGCCCCAAAAGAACGACCCCAGACTTGAATGGAGCGTCCAGTTGGCCCCACTATCCGTAGACGCCGTCACGTAACCACCCCAGTCCGCGATGATGATTGTGCTGAGGTCCGGTGCAGCGGCCAGGGGCACCCAGTTCTCTGCACCACACGCTGAGATAGTCGTCCATGTCGCCCCGCTGTCGCCTGACGTGTAGACGTAGTTCCCACTCGCTACAACCGCGATCTCCGTGCCGTCTGGTGAGCAGTCGACCTCCGCCCACGCGCGAGACCCCGCGCCGGTTCGCTCTGTCCAGTTGGCGCCGGAGTCGGTGGACGTATAGATGTATCCAATAAAGGCAGTAGCGACGTACTTGGTTCCGTCGGCGGACGAAGCCAGTCCCTCCCACTGACGCGAGCCGGCACCGGTGCGCTCAGTCCAGGTCACGCCGCCGTCACTCGATGTGTACAAGTAGCCCGTGTGTGGTGCAGCAATGAGCTTGGCGCCATCGTCAGAGATGGCGACTTGATCCCACGCCCGCGCGCCGGCGGTCGTTCGCTCGGTCCAAGTCGCTCCGCCATCGGACGACGTATAGATATAGGCGTTGTAGGCTGAGGCGGCCAAGTATTGCCCGTTCGATGACGACGCCACGTCCGTCCAGTTTCGGGCCCCGGCATCCGTACGCGCCGTCCAGATATAATTGTCCGCCCGGCTCATCGTTGGCACCAAGGTCGATAGCGCGCCGAGCAACACGACTGTACGTTTCGAAAGTGATATCGTCGTGATCACCACACAGCTCCTTTGGCCGATTCTGGAACGTGCGGACATATGTCCACCGATCTACGGGCAGTCGGCCCCAGCGTCGCGCTCGCGCCGCGTTCGCTTTCTGCCGATAGATGAAACGCCTCAGAACGCGGCACTCGACCGGTTGACTACCGCGCGCAGGCTCCGCCGTTCCGCCGCTACCCACCGCGCCGATCGCCCACGCACCGTCCTATCGGCCAACACTCGTAACGCCTCGATTCGCATGACTACGTAGCGCTCTGCAGCGACCCTGAGATCGAGGAACCGGTTACGCCTCTGAGCTATGTGCCCGGACTTGGTGATGCGGAGGGTGTTCGATGCCGCGACGAAGCCTTGTTGTTCTTCGGCGCACCGTCACACGCGGAGAACACCTAGGTACCCCCAGAGCATGCGTGGCAGACTGCAGCACTGCGCAGCGACACGTGAGGTGTGGAAGGTGTTCGAATCCCGCGGTGGGATTCGAACCCACGATAAGCGGACTTGCAATCCGCCGGACGATCCCATAAGCCATTGCGAGCAATATACTTGCGATAACCAGTCCTGCCTCCCCCCCCCCCGCCCATAGTCCCACCAGTTCCGGCGAAATGGCTTTGGCGCGCGTCGTCGTCTGGCCGCAACTCCCCGAGGCAATCCGTCGAGCCATCCTCGCGCTCGTCGACAGTTGCACCGAAACCACCATAACCGAAACCCGGACTGGCGATGCCGTGAGTGAGGAGTTGTTGTAGGGCACACTGGGCTGTCCACGCTGTCCTGGGATAATGCACATGAGCCCGACACGTCATCAGGCAAGCAGGAGACAATGCCATGACCTCCGCACCACCGTCACACACCGGCTGGTTCGCCGCCGCCGGCGCGTGCTGGTTCGTCGGCTTCGGCGGTATATCGTCTACGCCTGCTACCTCGTGGGCTGGGCGCAGCGCATTCTCCTGGGAGGTTCTGGTTGCGGCGCGTGTCCATGGCGGGCTGTCAGTCGGTGCGCTCTGGTTGTTCAAGCAAGGCGAACCGGTTTCCCGAGCGTCGGCCGCGGCAACCGCAGACGCGTCACAGGTGAAGGACAAGTGATGGCGGTTCGCTGGCTGATCGGCGGCGGCATTCTCGGGCTGCTGAGCTTCGGGCGAATTGGCTCCGTTCGCGCGGAGGTCGTCCGCGGCAAGATCAGGTGGGGCAGCGGCAAGTTCTGGAGCGTCCTCCTCCTCCACGCGCGGACCGCGGTCCGTTCGCTCTGGGTGTTCGGTCGATGGTCCGGTTCATAACGAACCGCGTGCCCCGGGAGCACGTCCGGCAAGGCATCTCAATGGTGGTATGTGTTAGGCGGATTCACCGGGCCAAGGGAGAGTTCGCGCCGGGACTCCAAAGGGATCCCGCGCTGCGCCAGGATTCTTACCACGCCCCCCGGTGCGCCGTGCGTAGACGGTGTGAGTTAGCCTCCGTCCGTTGCGTGGAATTTTCGAATGTTCTGACGCAAACCCTCCCCGCGGGCACCCGCCATCCCGGCGCTCCGGCGATGGTTGCTGTCGCATCGGCGCCTGGGGCAAGGCGGTTGCACTATCATTCGACGGTCCAACGGTGATGCATCGAGCTTGAGCATGATGTTGCCGACGCTGCAGTTACGGAATCGTGCCACGGTCCGGAGGTACACAGCGAGCGTTGTCGCTATGTCTGGCTGATTCATGTTGCGTCGTACGGAGCCACGATACCTGCTCTTTCACGCGGCGACGGAGAGAAAGAGAGTCCTCGCAGCTTTAGCTAGTGGGGCGCGGCAGTTCATCAGCACGTGAGGCTAAGCCCCGAGGATTGTTGCCAAGGACAGATCGAGTTGTCTCAGCTGCGCAAGCGCCACCCCAAGACAGATAACGGAGCTGGTTCAGCTGACGCTTGGAGTGTGCAGCGATCGAGAGCTGCTGGCAACCGCCGCATCCAGTTCGGCGGCACCGGACTCACAGTTTTGCCACAGCCACCTTCTTCCTGGCCTGGCGCAACCACTGGATGCGCTGTTCAAGCAGGTATCTGCACAACAGCGTCTCGGACCGTCAGGGCGCATCCTTAGTGTGTTCGGCGAGTTCGTCGACTGACGTTTCCGGTGCCAAAGGCTCGCGTGCGCGGTAGGCAGCGCGGGCGACGAGGTGCGAAGCCACCGGAATCGTGACGAACAGGAAGACGCACACCAGCAGGCAGCGTGCGACGATATCGGCTTCCTGGAAGTGCAGCGCCGCTGCGAGCACAATCGACGTTGTGCCGAAAGTGACCGCCTTACTAGCAGCTTGCATGCGCCCGTACACGTCTGGCATGACCAGGATTCCCAAGGCTGCCAGCAGGCTGAACAAACTTCCGAGGGCGAGCAAGATGATGATCAGGCTGTCGATCAATGCCGGCAACGATGCGCTCCTCGCTCAATGTGGTAGGCAAACGCTACCGTGCCGACGAAGCTGACCAACGCCAGGATAATGGTGACGTCCAGAAAGGCACGCACGTCATACTGGATTGCAAATACGGCGGTCAGCGCCGCCCCGAGCACCGCAATGACATCCAGTGCCACGACGCGGTTCGCCAGCCCCGGGCCACGCACGAGCCGTACGGTCGCCAGCGCGATAGCGATGATCAAGACCCCAACGATGATGTTGACAAACACGGCCATGACGGCGTTACCCAAGTGGCAGCTCTACCGCAGAAGGACCAACACCCAGCGTTCAAAACGCTGCTTGATCTCTCTCCGGACCTGATCCGGTTCGCGAGCGAACATCGCATGCACGTACAGCGTGCGACGATCCTCCGATACGTCGAGACAAAGACTGCCCGGCGTCAATGTAATCAAGTTCGCGAGGACCGCGATCTCCGCGTCCGATTCCGCGTCAAGCGGCACGGCCACAATTCCCGGTTCCCGCAGCCGGTTGGGCGTGACGACATCCCACGCGACACGCAAGTTGGATTTCAACACCTCCCACAGAAACAGTGCACTAAACCACAGGGCGAGCGGGAGCTTGCGAAAGTACGCCGTAGGCCCCAGCAGGGTTTGCAGCCACCAGAGCACAACGAATCCGACGAGAAAACCAAGCGCACTGTTGGCGTAGGTGAAGACACCGGTCGAAGCGACCCACAAGGCCATCAGTGTCAGGTTCAGCAAGAGGACCGTCATGATCGGTCGTCTCCGAGCTCCGGCTGTTCGGATGGCTCCGGCGGCACGAGCACGGCCTGAACATAACCCCTTCGGTTCAGTAGTTCACGTGCAGCGCGTTGCGATACAGACAGCAGTGCTTGCGGATAGAGTCCGATCGCCAGCGTCAAGACCGCCAGGGCTACACTCGGCGCAACAAGTAGAGCAAGTCGGCGTGGCGGCGGTTTTCGTCGCCCGCTGTTCTCAGATGCGGTTTCGCCCTCGGGTGCCGGCTTCCAGAACGCCTCGTTCCAAATCTTAAGCATGCTGACCAGCGTCAGCAGCCCGGCAAACAGGGCGACCGCGGTGAGTGTGTATTGCTGGGCTTCGAATCCCGCCTTGATGATCGCGAGCTTCGCCCAGAAGCCGGACAGGGGCGGCAGGCCGGCGAGGCTGAGCGCCGGGATCAGGAACAGGATCGCCAGCCAGGGGACCTGGTTGAGCAGCCCGCCGAGTTGTACCAGACGCTCGGTACCGGTGAGCGCCCGGACAGTACCACCGATGAGGAATAGGTTTGTCTTCACAACGATGTGGTGGGCGATGTAGAACACGGCAGCGGCCACACCGAGCCGTTGCGTGGCGGGACCCGGCGACACCAGCAGGGCGAGCCCCATGACCATGTATCCGATCTGGCTGATTATGTGGAAGCTGAGAATCCGTCGAATCTGTGACTGCGAGACGGCACCCAGTACACCGAACAGCATCGTGAGGCCGGCGATGATGAGCAGCAAGTTGAGTGTGTAATCACTGGCGGGAAAGACGACCGTGAACACGCGGATCAGGGCGTACACACCGACTTTCGTCAGCAGGCCGGCGAAGATTGCCGACACAGCCGGTGCGGGCGTGTGGTAACTCGCCGGTAGCCAAAAATACAACGGAAACACGGCGGCCTTGAGGCCGAAGCTCAGCAACAGTAGTACCGACGCCGCAACCACCAGCCACGGATCGGTCTCGGCTACAAGCGCCAAGCGCTGTGATAAGTGGGCCATGCTCAACGTGTGGGTGATGCCATAGATCACGCCGACCCCGGCTAGGAACAGCGCGGAGCTGAGCAGGCTGAGCGTGGCGTACTTGATGCCAGCCTCCATCTGCGCTCGCCCTCCGCCAAGAACCAACAGCACAAAGCTGCCGATCAACATCACCTCGAACCACACATAGAGATTGAACAGGTCACCCGTCAGGAAGGCACCGCAGATACCCATCAACATGACGTTGAGGAAAGCGAAGTACCCGTACCGCTGCCGGCGTGCATTCACGTTTGCCAGGGAGTAGACAGTTACGGCCAAGTGCATCAAGGCGGTGACCAGCACCATCAGGACGGCCAGAACATCGGCCACGAGCGTGATGCCGAACGGCGCCTGCCAGCCGCCGACGTGGAGTATCTGCACACCGTCCATCCAAACGCGCACGAAAAGCGTGGTAGCCGCGACGAGCAGCCCACACGCCCCCAGTACGGCCAGCGCGCGCTGCAGCCGGGCGCGATGCCCGAGTAACAAACACACGCAGGCGGTTAACAGCGGAATGATGATCGGCAGCGCGAGTAGCATGGTTATTGCTCGGTAGTTCGCATCTCCTCGGAATCGTCGGTGCCACTCTCGACGTATGCCCGCTTCACGAGCACCGCGGCGAACGCGAGCACGGCAAAGCTGATTACGATGGCGGTGAGTATCAGCGCCTGAGGAATCGGATCGGCGTAGCCCGGCAACGGAGCCTCGACGCCGCTGGGCACTATCGCCGGATTGGCCCGCACGAGGCCGCCGGCCGAGAAGATGAGCAGGTTCGCCGCGTGGCCGAGCAGCAGCAGCCCGAAGATGAGTTTGACTGTGCTGCGCGCCAGCAGCAGATAGAACGCCGCCGCATAGAGCGCACCGACCAGTAGTGCCATGACAACAAACACGTCTATTCCTCACTCAACGTCAGCAACACGAGCAGCGCGGCGCCGAGCACCACCAAATACACGCCGATATCGAACAAGAGCACGGTGCCGAGCTTCAGCTCGACCGGCAGCTCGACCGGCAGCCATAGACCGAGCATGTAGGGTTGCCCGGCCAGCCAGGCCAGGCATCCGCTCGCCACCGCCAGGAGCAGTCCGATTGTAGTTAGCGTTCGTGGTGATACTCGAAGTAGCGCGTGGGCTTGGCGAGCGTCGAACGCTAACGCGTACAGTGCGAAGCCTGTGACCGCAAGGAGGCCACCGATGAAACCGCCCCCCGGCTCGTTGTGGCCGCGCAGCAGCATGAACAGCGAAAACGCCAACAGCAGTGGAGTGACGACGCGCGTCGTGGTCTTGAAGACAATTGAGTTCACGCCGTACCCTCTTCGGCCCTGCGCCGACGCTTGAGCTTGATCAGGGCGTACACGCCAAGTCCGGCAACGGCGACGACGGCGATCTCGCCCAGCGTGTCCATTGCGCGGAAATCTACCAGAATGACGTTCACAACATTGCGACCGTAAGCTTCCGGCTTGGACATCCGCGCCAGTTGCTCACTAACGGTGGGTGACAGATGCACGGTGGCGGTCGCAAGGACAAGGCCCGCCATGATGGTGCCGGCGGCCAGGGCCACTAGAGCGTCAACGACTCTGGCCAGGCGCGTTCTGAACGCAGTGAACTGCGGCAGCCGATAGAAGATCAGGACGAGCAGAATGACCGTGAGCGCCTCGACCATGATCTGGGTGATAGCCAGATCGGGCGCACTAAACAGCGCGAAAAGGACTGCAATCAGTAGCCCTGTAATCCCCAGTAGCGCAATGGCCGACAGTCGTGATCGTGAGAAGACGGCCGCAGCAGCACCGACCAGCGTCAGCAGGACCAGCAGGACCTCGTGCCAATGCCAACTCGAGGAGAGCTGGCTAACCACGGGGAAACAGCGGATTAGCGGGTACAGGCACGCCACGATCAACGCAAGAAGAACCAAGCGAACATACTGATGTAGGCTGCCAGTCTCGGTAAGGCGCGTGACCCGTTCCGCCAGTGCGAGCCCGCTGGCAAACAGCAGGTCGTAAACCCGTGCGGGACCGCGTCGACCGATGCGCGCCACAGCAATCGCGATGTGAGCGAGCCATTCGCGCAGGCGCAGGAACAACGCAAAGCCTACAGTCAGCGTTGCAGCGCTGATTCCAAGCGCCGTCAATGCGACGGGGCTCACGCCATGCCAGAGCTTCAGCTCCATCACGATTGGACGCCCGCTGATCGCGGTCGCCATCGCGGATCCCAGCGCGCTGTCAAAGGTGCCCGGGATCAGACCTACGAACAGGCCGGTCACCGCGAGCAGCAGCGGACCGAGAAGCATCAACAGCGGCGCTTCGTGCGCTAATGTCACGCCCGGGCACCGGCGACCGAAGAACGGCCACACCGCCACGACGAGCGCCAGCGCGATGAGCAACACGTTCGCGAGACTGGCAATCAGTATGAGGACGACGCCAAGGTACTCGAGATCGAGCTTGGCTTTGAGCAACAGTTCCTTGCCGATGAACCCGAACAGTGGTGGCGCGCCAGCCATGTTGAGCGCCGCCAAGATCCCGGAAATCGCGGTTACGGGCATCGCCCGAAACAGTCCGCTCAGTTGACGGATGTCGCGCGTGCCCGTCGCGTGCTCCAGACTGCCGGCGATCATGAACAGCGCCGCCTTGTAGCAGGCGTGGGCAACAAGGTAGACCACGGCGGCCTTGATCGCGAGCTCGGTGCCGACGCCGATCAGCATCGTCAACGTACCGAGCACGCTGACCGTTGTGTACGCGAGAATGCGCTTGAGATCTGTTTGTCCGGCGGCCATCGCAGCCGCAACGAGCATCGTCACGGCCCCAGTTGCCATCAGCAGCAGGTGCCACAAAAGACTCTCGCCGAACACTGGATTCAGTCGTGCCAGCAGAAACACGCCAGCCTTCACCATCGTGGCCGAGTGCAGGTAGGCCGACACCGGCGTGGGGGCCGTCATGGCGTTCGGAAGCCAGAAGTGCAGCGGCATCTGAGCGGACTTCGAGAACGCCCCGAGCACGATCAGCAGCAAGGCCGGCACGAAGAGCACGTGACCCGACAAGTCGACCGTTGTCAGGGCCGAGATGCGCGACACTTGGTCTGTCGACAGGCCCATCTGGCTGGCTGCGATCGTGAGCAGTACGAGTCCAGCCAGGAGGGCCAGACCACCCGCCCCCGTCACGAGCAGGGCCTGGCGGGCCGCGTCGCGGGCGTCCTGCTTCTCGTGCTTGAACCCGATCAGCAGATACGAGGCGATGCTCGTGAGCTCCCAGAAGACGAAAAGGACGAACACGTCGTCGCTGAAGACCACGCCCAACATCGCACCCAGGAACAGCAACAGCAGGCCGCAGAGCCGCCCCAGTCGTGAGTCCGTCCGCATGTACGCGCCCGCATACAGGAGCACCAAAGCCCCGATGCCGCAGATCAGCAGTCCAAACGTCAGGGACAACCCGTCAAGGCGGAAAGCCAGAGCGATCCCCAGGTCGGGAATCCACGGTAGGACTTCCGTCCATGCCGCCCCAGGTTCCAACGGCAGTCGCGTAGCAATCGCTAATGCCAGACCGATCGGGACGGCCGCCAGCACCGCCGCGACGTGCGCGCGGAGCAGTCGGTGGAGCAACGGAGCCGCGGCGGCCGCGGCCAGCGGGATGAGAATCACCCAGAGCACAGTGCCGAAACTCCGAGCCGAACACAGAGCCGAACTGCCCAACCGCGCCGCGCGAACAACGCCCCCGATGCGAATCGCGCGGCCCTTCTTCTACCGTGGGGGGATTTCCGCGGCAAGAACGCACAACAACCACATCCCGGAAAACCGGCCGGTACAGGGCTAACATTCTCTCGGTATTCGATTCGCCCCACTCGGCCAGAGACTCAAGCAAGCATATGTCCAGCGAAACACATGCCGCGGCGTCGGCGGGTGGTCACGACCAACCCGCCCCTATCCAATGGGATGCCCCCCAGCTCACCATCCGTGCGGTCGGCACCGGCATGGTTCTCGGGGCGGTGCTATGCACCTGCAACATCTACGCGGGCCTGAAGATCGGTTGGGGTTTCAACATGTCCGTGACGGCCGCGCTGCTGAGCTTCGGCGTTTGGAACGGGCTGCATCGACTCAGCGGCAAACGCGTCCGTCACTGGGGCATTCTCGAGAACAACATCAACCAGACTGCATGCTCGTCCGCCGCATCTGTCTCCTCGGCAGGGCTGGTCGCGCCAATTCCAGCCCTGGCCATGCTCACCGGGCAAACGCTCGACTGGGCCTGGCTCGCACTGTGGTGCTTCTCGGTCATGCTGGTCGGTATCACGGTGGCGATTCCGCTTCGCCGCCAGATGATTGTGGTCGACCGGCTGCCCTTCGCGTTCGGAATTGCCGCTGCGGAAACACTGCGGGAAATGTACGCCCGGGGGACCGAGGCGCTGGCCCGAGTGGCCCATCTAGTGGGTGCCGCGGCGGTCGCTTCGGCGGTCGCCCTGCTGGCGCACTTCCGTTTGATAAGCGGACTAGCGGTTCCGGGCACGTTGGGAGGTTTCCCGGCGTCGACGTTTACGCTGTCTTTAAAACCGTCGCTGCTGCTGTTTGGTGTCGGCGGCCTGATCGGTTTCCGTGCATGCTGGTCGCTGCTTCTGGGCGCGGTCCTGGCCTACGCAGTGTTGGCCCCGCCGCTGGTACAGTCCGGCCACCTGCAACTCCAGGTCGTTGAGCCGCTGGACCGCCTGCCCGCCGAGCTGTCACTCCACGCCGGCGAGCACCCGCACCTCACTTACGACTACGATCGACATCGGCTGATCTGGTCGGGCGTGATGTCGCACGCAGAAATGGACGAGCTACTCGGCTGGAGCGACTACGCGCCCTATCAGCAGGCCATCCGCAAGCTTCACGTACGCTCGCAACTCGCCTGGGAGCATCCGCTGGAGCACCTGCCGGCCGACGTAGACCTGTCGGGCACACCCTTGCGCTACGACGTGCAGCGCCGTGTTCTGCGCGCGACCGCCGCGCTGAGCGCCGCCGATTTGGCCCGGCTAACGGCCCTGAGCGAGAGTGACGCGTACCGGGCGGCGCTGCGGGCTCTGTACGCCGAGTACTTCGCGGTGGAGACGGTCCGGTACGCGCAGATCAGCGTAGCCCTGCGCGAGTTTCCGCAAGAGCTCATCATCCCGCGCGACCTCGAGGGCGTGCTGGGCGTGGCCCGTGATCGTCAGCGGCTGGAGTTACGCGGCCCGATGACGCCCGCACTGCACGAGCGTCTGATGGAGCAACTCACCCAGTATCGTGTCGATCACCCCGACCGCGCCGCGGCCGCCGACGCCTTCCGCGACGCCGTGCTCGAACTGGAGCGACGCCAGGGGGCCTCGCACCTGCCGGACGAATTCCTGTGGCCGGCCGCGTTGGACTTCGCGACGTACGATGAGGAGCTCAAGGCGCTGCGCATGATCGGTGTGCCCAGCGCCGAACAGGTCGCGCAGCTGCAGGCCTTGGCTACCGACACATATTCACCCGCGGTCGCGGATCTCGCGCAGAGCATCGACCAGCTGGTGGCCGCGGCGCGCATTCAACCAGCGCAGCCGGGCTTCCGCGACCTGAACCGCTGGTTTCTGTGGCCCGGGGTGACGCTCATGGTGGTGTCGTCGCTGGTCTCCGTAGCCTTCTCGTGGCGCTCGTTCCTGTCCGCGATCCCCGGGCGGTCGACCGCGCGCGGGAGAGCGCGAAACAAGGATAGCGGGGGGCTGCCCGCCAGCGTCTTCGCCCTGGCCCTGCTCGTCGCGCTCGTGCTCTCCACCGTGCTGCAGATCTCGCTCTTCGAAATCATCTGGTGGGCCGCCGTCGTGGGGATCCTGCTCACCTTCGTGTTGGCCCTGGTCGCGGCCCGCGTCTCGGGGGAAACGAGCATCACGCCGGTCGGGGCCATGGGCAAAGTCACGCAGCTGATATTCGGCCTGCTCGTGCCGAAGAGCGCCAGCGCAAACCTCATGGCGGCGAACGTCACCGGCGGAGCGGCCAGCCAGTGTGCAGATCTGTTGCACGACTTGAAGTGCGGCTACCTGCTCGGGGCGATTCCGCGCCTGCAATCGCTGGCGCAGGTGTTCGGCGCGCTGGCCGGGGCACTATCGGGCGCCGCCGTGTACCTCATCCTCGTGCCCGACCCCGGGGAGATGCTGCTGACCGAGGAGTGGGCCGCGCCGGCGGTCGCTGCGTGGAAGGCCGTGGCCGAGCTCTTCATGGTTGGTTTTGACGCGATTCCCGCGGGCACGCCGCTGGCTATGGTGCTCGCTGCCGCGGCGGGCGTCTTGCTGCCGGTGCTCG
Source organism: Phycisphaerae bacterium (assembly GCA_028277645.1). GTDB lineage: Bacteria > Planctomycetota > Phycisphaerae > UBA1845 > Fen-1342 > JANQFV01. Next base: position 18,491 of record JANQFV010000042.1, on the reverse strand, counting down.
AAAGGACCGCGCCGAAGCAAGCCCGTTTCTTGATTCCGAGTGCGGCCAGCCTTGGCTTGGCGTTCGTGATTCAGGCATACAGCAGCTTCGCGATCTTCCTGGGTGGACTGGCGGCATTGATCGCCGGGCGGTTCGTACCGAATTGGTCGGGGCGCTTCTTGGTCGCGGTTTGTGCGGGCGTGGTGGCCGGAGAAAGTCTGACGGGCGTCGGCATCGCAATCGAGAGTGCCGCAGTAGGGATCTTCGGCCGTTAGAGCACGTTGCTGATTTCGCTGCGCAGTGTCGTGCAAGTGGAGTGAGTCGGGGGCTAACCTGCCCGTTACCACGGGGCGCTGGGGGTGGTTTCCACCACTCCAGGCCCGTTGCTTCCTGGCAATCGGCCGGGGGACCACGCGCCGGAGGCAGCGCCAATGCTGCGGCCTCAATTTCAGCTCGATACCAGAGGCCAGGGTTTACGAACGACATCGATTACCTCCTTTCCTTGAAGACCACGGACTATCGCCGCGACCCGGTGCGGACCGCCATGACCTGATCACAAGCGCATTTCAAGAAAGTCCCATTGTTGGCATCGAGCGACACCTCTTTCATCTCACCGCTGCACAGCATGCGGACTTCGTACACGAGCCGCTCGCCGTTCAGCTCAAGCTCTGCCTCGACGGCCCGGCTGTGCGGATGTTTGTCCGCCACGTGCTTCAGGACCTTGGACATTGTCAGCTTGGGGGCTGCGGCTTGACCTTCGTGATCAGCCGCCACGAAGCTCTTCGCCAGCGCGATCATCTTCGGCTCGGTGGCCGTACCGCTTTGGGCGCAGACTCGGAGTTCTTTCAGCTTGCCGTCAGCCAGCAACTCGACCTCGTACCACGCACGGTCCTTGGAGAACTCATACGACACCTCAACCGGGAGCGCGTTTGGCAGCCTGTGCACCGCAGCACATAGTGCTCGATCCAACGAGACTTGACCATTTGAACCCTTGACATATGGGCAATTGGTCAACGTTACACTCGCATCTCGATTGTGCACCTGTTTCGAGTAATCACACGTGTGCGCCGGCTGTGCCACGCACTCCAACTTGGCTCCATCCGTGCAGGATGACTTGGCGTGTGTGCATACCTGCTTGTCACCGGCGACGGCGGCCACCGGCAAAGCCAATAGTAATGCCATTGCGATTCGAATCATGATTCACCTCTTTGTCTTTTCAGTTCGATTTCAATCCCTGAATCTAATCCCAATTATTCGGGGGCTCGTTCTCGGTTCATTGGTGTTCGGGCGGTCCACGCTGTGCATTTGAATGCATACGTGGCGGTGTCGCGCTAAGCACGCTGACGGGCTGGTGCTTATGCGGCCCGACCGTGCTCGAACTCCAGCTGACACTGGATGCACCGCGTCGCTTCGGGTTTCGCGCGCAGGCGTACGACGGAGATGCGGCCACTGCAGCTGCGACAAGTGCCATAGGTGCCGGCTTCGATTCGACCGAGCGCTTCAACCGCTTCGTGACTGCGCCGGAGCGACTCCGTGCTGCTTGAGGCAGCCGATGCGACAAGTTCCTGGGCTTTCCGTGCGTGTCGGTCACTCGTGACGGTTTTTCGCATTTGCTCATCTCCATTCCTTCTCACTTGGCGGATCACAGATGGGCCGACGGGCCGCCTACGTGGCGACCTGCTCGTTTCGACGGCTTGTCATCCGTCTTTGTATGAGTAATACATCCATACGCACACATCGGCAAATAAGATTGGTTGCAATATATCATAGATACTATCAATGTTTGGAATGTGGCGCGGACTGTGGTAACGACACATGGGAGACGGCGAGCCGCCCTCGGACGGCCGTGTTGGCTAAACGTGGTAGGGCGAGCAGACGAATGCAAGCCCCATTCGCATTTCAGGCGTTCTTCGTGATCGGAGCGGTGCGAATCAGCCCATTGACGGCAGCGACCCACCCGTTTTCGGCGTGCGCGTGAAGAGCGATGATGCCCCGTCGGCGCGCAGCCGCAACATTGCAGGCCTGGTCATCCACGAACAAGACCCGATCCCCGCGGGAATCCGGGCCCAGCAACGCGTCAAACGTTTCTTGCTCGGGTTTGGCGGCGTCGATTGTGTCGGAGACGAGAATCCGCTCGAAGCACTCCAGGACGCCGAATCGGTCCAATCGCGGCAGCAGCCAATGTGACCGGTGGTTCGAGAGCAGCCAAATCGGTATACACTGGCGCCATTGCCGCAGGTGGGGCTCCGCAGGACCGTATGTATATCCAGCCTCGAGGATGGCCTGCCAGTCGTAGCTACTGTGACGGTCTGGGATCAAACGTCTCCAGAGCTCGTCGTCGCTGATGCGGCCGAGCCAGGCATCGACTCGGACATGATCATGCCAACGGCGCTGGACTGCCTCGGCAGGTTCGTGCGTACGGCGAGCGATCTCGCGAAGGAAACGCGGCCAGTAGGCGTTGAGGACAACGCCGTGCGCGTCCAAGACCAGAAGATCAATGCGCGGGCCCATCACGCGCTCACCTTGGTGTTCGTACGCCGCAAGTCGATCTCACAGACCACCTGGTCAACGACTCGCTGGGTCAGATCCTCGGGGTGCGCGACGTCGTGCTCGGCCACGTTGGCCGCTTGCGCAAGACTTCGCAGCTGGTCCTGCAACCGCCGAATCACCGACAGATGCTTCAAGTGACGCTGCCCCGCGCGGGCTGGTTCGGTGTGAAGCCTCCTAGTCAGGTGGTCGCGATGAACTTCCTCATGAGCTACGGTCATCAGCAACTCAACGACAATCGCGTCCGACCCGCGTTCAGCTAAGTGGTGACGAACTTCGCCCGGCAGCAGGTGCGCGCCCTCGAGAATTATGCTACGGCGTTCACTGGTCAGACGTGCTGCCACGGCCACGCTCGCCGACAACACCGCATGCGCCTGGCGGCGAAAGCTCGCCAACGACATGTCAGCTTCGCCATTACCAGCGATGCTCTCGTAGGTTGAAACGTGGAGTTCCGGCAACACCGTATCGGGCACAACGGTTCGCAGCACTTCACGGACCGCGTCGGTGGGCACTACGCGGTTGATTCCCAGTCGCAACGCCAGACGGGTCGCGATCGTTGATTTCCCAACACCCGGCGCACCGCCGAGCGCCACGACGATCGGACACCCCGTCCGCTTCGCGCGGCGCCACGCGCTGTACCGCTGCGCGGCCTCATCTCCAGCGGCGCGCTCGATGGACTGCATGGCAAGGCTGGCGAGCGCATCAGCACCTATTTCACGCGTCTGGTCTTGCCGCAGCGCGGCCCCGATATCCGCGGCGATCGCGTGAGCGCGCCCCGTCTCCAGGCCAGTCGCAAGGATGCTCGTCGCCATCAGGCCCTTCGAAAACGGCAAGTCCATGCCGCGCCGGTCTCGGACCCGGATCAACGTGCCGTGTCGGTCTATCGCGAGATCGGTTGGCATGGCGACCTCTCCTTCACTGCGCCAAATAAAGCGGACAATCCGCATGCTGGATGATGTGCAGGGCGGTGCTGCCCAGGACGCGGTTCAGCCAAAGGTTTCGCACACCGTTGCCGAGCACGATCAAATCCGCGTTCCATTCCAGTGCGGCGGCCAGGATTCGCGTCTTCGGCGACGCATCGCTGGCTTCGGTTTCAGGCTCGTAGCCATGCGACCAGCAGTAGGCTGACATCTCTGCTAACAACGCCCTAGCATCACCGGTTGATCGCGCGCAGGTCAGCAATCGCAATTCCAAGTTCGGCCAGAGCTGGGACTGCACGAAGCGCTTGATGGTCTTGGCGGACTCCGGAGACCCGCTGTAGGCCAAGAGCGCACGCCGAATCGGGCGATACTCGCGCGAGACCGCGATTAACGGCCGGACGTTCGCCCGCACCAGCCGCGTCAACGTGTCTTGCGGGTCAAGTCCCAGCCCGTAGTCGAAGATGCCCCGCAGACCGAAGACCATCAGATCGTGGTAGCGCGCTAGATTCGTCATCAGCGCAAACGGCTCCCCGCGTTCCTGCTGCACACCATAGGGAAGGTTCTGGCGGTCGCAGGCTTCCCGGAAAGACTCGAGCGCGTCCTGCATGCTCTGCCGCGACACTTCCAGGCGGTGTTCTCGAAGCGCACGGGCGGCGTGTGCAGCGCCCGCGGGCACGGAACCGACGTCGCGCAATCGCGACGCGTCCATGATCGTGACGCCCGTTATCTCCGCTTGGTGGCGCTGCGCGAGCTCAACCGCGCGCTGGATCGCCACGGGCGTGTAATCGGTGCCACCTAGGCCAAGGAGAATCCGTTTGACCGTCATGACGAGTCCTCGCCGTTAACATCGACGGCCAGCACGCTGGTATCGCCCAGGGCGCTCCAGAAGAGTCGTGTCACTTCACGCAACGAGGTTTCACCTGCCGCGACCTTCTCGAGCGCGCGCGTCACTGCGTCGACGAATTCGTGGTTCTTGGAGGTACGTGGCCCCGTAACCCCACCGGCGGCGTAGAGTGCCGGCGTCAAGTTGCTCAATGTGTGCGTCAGGTTACCGAGCTTGACACCATCACAGGCACCCTTTACCGCGCCACAATCAGTATGCCCCAGCACCAGAACGACTTTGGCACCCGCGACCTTCGTTGCGAACTCGAGGCTGCCGAGCATGTCCGTATCGGCATAGTTGCCGGCGACGCGCCCCACGAACAGATCTCCGATCCCCATGTCGAAGACCAGCTCAGGCGGTACGCGCGAGTCCAAGCAGTCCAGGACGGCCGCCATTGGGTATTGCCCGTTTGCGGTCTCGCGAATTTGTGAGCGTAGATCGCGTTCGAGCATCTGGCCCGATACGAACCGTTCGTTTCCCGCCTTGAGCACCTCAAGGATCTGATCAGGCGTGAGAGCGCTCTGCGTCGCACGCGTTTGGGTTGTCGCCTGCGCGTAAGCAAGTGGGGCCAGTGTCATGCAGCCGAGCGATGCCACAGCCACTACCGCTGGAAGTGCTCTGCGATGCTTTCTAGCTGGTTTCATCTCTCGTCCTTTCCAGTCGTTCGCTTTCCTGCGTGATTCTCAGACGTTGCTGAATCGGTTAGCCAGCCCTGCGGATTCCACGTGACGCGTCCCCCTGCTGTGCCAGATCGGCCGCTTGGCGACGCAGCGCCGCGATCCGCTTCTCGGTGGGCGGATGCGTACTGAACCATGACCCTAGTGTTTCGCGTGCGGACAGGGGTTGCACGATGAACAAGCTGTGGAAGGCCGAGTTGCCGTCAGTCGGGATGCGCTCGTTGCGCGACTGGAGCCGCTCCAGCGCGGCTGCCAGAGCGAGCGGGCAGCCGGTCAGTTCTCCCGCGTAGGAATCGGCGGCGTACTCTCGCGAGCGCGAGATTGCCAGTTGGATGATCATCGCGCCGATTGGTGCGAGTAAGATCATTGCCAACGCGCCAATCGCACCCAACGGGCTCTCGCTGCGCTGCCCACCGCCGAAGAACATCAGCATGTAACCGGCGTAGCTGATTACGCCCGCCATGACTGCAGCGATCGTACTGATCAGCACGTCCCGGTGTTTGATGTGGGCGATCTCGTGGGCCAGAACCGCTGCGACCTCATTCTGCGGAAATCCACGCAGCATGCCCTGCGTAATCGCCACCACTCCATTCTGTGGGTTGCGGCCGGTGGCAAAGGCGTTCGGTGCTTCTTGCGGGCAGATGTACACCCGTGGTGCCGGTATGCCGGCCGCCGATGCGAGGCACTCGACCGTATCGACCAGCCAGGGCGCCTCCTGCCGCGTGACCTCCTGCGCTTGCATGGCCGTGAGCGCCAGCTTGTCCGAGTAGAAGTACGCGATCAGGTTGCCCAGCCCACCCAGCACCAGGCCGAGCAGAAGTCCCTGAGGACCACCGAGCAAGTGTCCCACGAGCATGCAGAGCCCCATCAATGAGCCCAGCAGGAAAGCCGTCTTGATATTGCTGACCAGACGCATGTCGTTAATCTCCTTTCATCGTGGCCGTACAGCAGTCAGCCGCGGCGCTATGCGGCGGGCAGTCGTGCTCCTGAGGAAGCGCCACGTTGCCGCTGGAAACGCCGGGTGGTCAATTCGTCACGGACCCGCCGGGCGATGCGCTCGGCGGCCCGGCTGACCGCCGGTTCCAGTTCCACATCGCGAACGTCGACGACCAATACGCTTCGACCGGGCATTCGCACTTCGATGTGGCAGCGCTTATCCAGCCCACCGCGCGGCCCGTTCACGTCTTCTAATCGAACCATCACGCGTCGAATGCGGCTGCCAAACCGACCCAACGCGAAGAGCAGCCTTCGTTCGATATAGTCCCGTTGTGATGGGCCGATTTGCTCATTCCGGTTGCGGATCTCGATGTTCATCTTTCAGCTCTCCCTGTCAGTAGAAGTCAGCTTGGTACGGGTTGCCGTGACCACTATTCGTACAAGCGTTGGCCCATCGGTGGGCAAAGTCACGTGCTCGTCCAGCCGCTCATGCCGCGGCTCTCTCGTCTGGCGATACATTCGCAGGAACGGCGAGTACGGAGCAATCGACGCGCGGCAGCAATCGCTCCACCGTGTTTCCGACGACGAGGCCAGGTAGCCCGCGGCGAGCGAAGTTGCCAACGATGAGCAAGTCGATCGACCGCTCGGAGATGATCTCTGGAATGCGGCAGAGCAAATCGCCCTCGACAACGTGCAACTGCACGTTTGCGTCCATTTCGTCTTCATCACTGAGCGCGGTCCGCGCGGAGTGTGCGGCCCGTTCGCGCGTCTCGTCGCGATATCGAGTAAGTTCCTCAGGGGCAATCCGGTGACCCAGTAGAGTCTCGCCATACGCACGCCACGTCGTGATGCCGTGGACTGTCGCCCCCGCCACGTCACGCATCCGTCGCGCCAGGCCCGCCAGTTGTTGGTTCAGTCGGGCGTGGTCGCCGCTCAGCGCATTCGGATGCAGTGTTACGCCGATGTTGCGCGGCAATTTGTCTGACCGCGTTAACCACACGGGTAACGTGCTCTTGCGCAACAGATTCCGGTCCGCACGCGCGATCCTGCGCGCCGAACCTCCTGGCACCGTGGCAGCCTGTCTCAAGAACAGCACTTGTGACCCGATGGACAGCTCCGCGATAGCCGTCGAATCGGCCTGCCGGCGGTTCTTCGCAGGTTTCAACGCGCTGGCAAGACCCTGCACTAGCGCGGAAAGGCACTCCCCAGAATCCTGGGAGCAGGCCTTTCCGATGAGAGTGTCTGTGGACCGCACCATCTCAATTCTCCTTACGGCGTACTGCCGGGCCCACCACGGGAGACCCAGGCAACTAAGCGGCTGTCACCACCAGGGACTGGCGCCCTTTGCTGGACGCCCGGCACCGGACCAGTCGCTTCATCTAAAGTGTACGTGTGCCCCACCAATAGACAAATACAATCTATAATCGCTAATCATCGTCATTGTCTATGGCTTTTGCCTTGAATTCCAACCTACTATCGGGAATCTGGCGCACGCTGTAGGCCGTTGTTGTGGGACTTGAAACGGATAGCCTCAGTGACTCCCCAGCTAAGGCGCCGTCGCCTCGGCAACGGCTGCCCCGAGGTCCGAGGAATGCCCCGCCACCTGACGCGCGACGGGCCCAGGAGCCTGCCCGTCCCGGCCCCGACCAGCAGAGGCTAGCACAGGAAGTAGTTGTTGCAGTCGATGAGCGACACTTCTGCGTTCGATCGCCGCAGCTTGCTTGCCAGCGATTGCGCGCAGTACGCACCGCCGAATCCGCCCCCGATAATGACGATCCGGCATCTATCGTCGGTCTTCGCTCTGCTCGCAGCCATCAGGCGACCCTCAACAACTCCTGCGTAAGCGCGGGCACGTTACCGCCAGGCGGTCGACATGCCGCTGAACCACTTGATTTGTACGTCGCTACGGATAGAAAGGCGAATAGAATCGTCGTGCACGAAACATAGACAGCGTAGATGGATGAAAATGTCATGGATTGGCTGAACTACCACCACTTGCTCTACTTCTGGACGGTTGCTCGGGAAGGGACCATCGCGGCCGCGTGCGAGCAGCTGCACGTCGCCCAGCCGACGATCTCGGCTCAGCTGCGCAAACTGGAGACCGCCCTGGGGCATAAGCTCTTCAAGCGCGCCGGCCGCAATCTCGTGCTGACCGAGACCGGTCGCGTCGTCTATCGGTATGCGGACGAGATCTTTTCGATCGGTCGCGACCTGATGGATACGCTCAAAGGGCGACCGACCGGGGGTCCACTGCGGTTCCAGGTCGGTGTAGCCGACGTTGTACCGAAGCTCATGACGCACCGGTTGCTGGCGCCCGCACTCAAGCTGAAGGAGCGCATCCAGATTATCTGTTACGAGGGCAAACCGACCGACCTGCTGGCCCGACTGGCTGTGCATGAGCTGGATGTCGTGCTGACGGACAGTCCCGCGAGCGCCGAGACCGGTGTGCGTGCGTTCAATCACCTGCTGGGTGAATGTACGGCATCCATATTTGCGCCGGCGGAAGAGGCATCACGATACCGGCGCGGTTTTCCAGAATCATTGGACAACGCCCCGATGCTGTTACCGACATCCAACACGATGGTGCGGCGCGCGTTCGACCACTGGTTCGACGCAGCGGGCATTCGGCCACTTGTGGTCGGCGAATTCGAGGACAGCGCGTTGCTGAAGGTGTTCGGACAACAGGGCGCAGGATTATTCCCCGGGCCGACGGCGATCGCGAGACAGATACAGAAACAGTACGGCGTGCGAGCGGTTGGTGAGGTCGACGACGTACACGAGCGATTCTACGCGATCTCGATGGAGCGTCGGATCAAGCATCCCGCAGTAGTGGCGGTTTCGAACGCCGCCCGCGACCGAACTTTCGCATAGGTGGTACGTGTAGGCCTTCCACAGCTAGCGTCAGGTGACGAGCAAGTGCGGCTCAATCTGAGGTACCGAAGTTCAGTTGGAGCGCCGCATAATCCACCGAATCGGCATCAAAGTCGAAATCGAGGTTCGCGCCCTCGCATCCCAACCACCTTGGCGTTTGGGCAAGCACAGCAAACACCGGAAGGATGATCTGCAGCCCATTCGTCCCGAGTTGGCGGCGCAGCTCCGCAGCTGGCTGCGTGACCGTGATGACGGTCTGCTGTGGCCCGGCGACTGGCACAAACACGCCGCCCAGATGATCAAAGCTGACCTGCGGCGCGCAAGAGCGCGTTGGCTCCGTGCCGCCGATGATCCCTCAGAACGCCGTGAACGGCGCATGAGCGACTTCCTGGCTCCGCGGGATGCCTGCAAAGGTCGCCCAGGAACTCGCCCGCCACTCTGATCCTCGCCTAACGCTGGGAGTCTACGCGAAATGCGGCATCCACGATCTTGACTCCGCCCTGTCGAAGCTGCCGAACCTGGATGTCGCCTCAGACGAGGCGGAACAGGAGTCGCTCGCAGACACTTGAAAATAGGGGAAAAGCGCGCCGCCGTGCGACCACGTGCGAAGCAATGCGAAAAAGGTGGCGGTGGGATTCGAACCCACGATAAGCGGATTTGCAATCCGCCCCCTTAGTCCACTCGGGCACGCCACCAGGTTGTCGAGCTTTCACCCGCGCGGCTGGTCCGCGGCCACGCGGCGTATCGGGCAGTATAGCACGAACCGCAGCCCGTCGCCAAACGCCGCACCAGAGGCCCAGGAACGCGAAATCGCCGCCGCCGAACCTACTCAGGGACCGTCAGCGCCCGTTTCAGAATCTTACCGGTCGGGCCGCGCGGCAGCTTGTCCGCGATGGTCACGCGCCGTGGAACTTTATAGCCGGCCAAGCGCGAACGGCAGAACGACCGCAACTCGCTCTCGTCCGCCACAACGTCGGTCCGCAGCAGCACGAACGCCACTGGCATTTCGCCCCGCAGCTTGTCCGGCGTCCCGATGACGGCCACCTCGGCCACCGCGGGGTGATCGAGCAGCACCATCTCGATTTCGATCGGAAACACGTTCTCACCGCCGACGATCATCATGTCCTTGGCGCGGCCAGTGATGAAGACGAAGCCGTCCGCGTCCACATGGCCGACATCGCCGGTGAACAGCGCCCCGTCGCAGATCGTGCGGGCCGTCAGTTCCGGCTGGTTGCGATAACCCTGCATCACGCAGTGACCACGAACGACCAGCTCGCCATCCCGGCCGGCAGGTAGTTCGCGCCCCTCTTCGTCGACAGCGACAACCGACACGCCGGGCAGCGGATGACCAACCGATCCCAGCCGCAGCGCGCGCCGCGTGTTCAGGCTGACCACGGGCGACGCTTCGGTCATGCCGTAGCCTTCGTAGATCGTCACGCCGAAGCGCTGCTGGAACGCATCCGCCACCTGGGTCGGCAGTGGCTCGCCGCCACTAACTGCCAGTTGCAGCGACTCTAGCTGCTCGCGACGTACGCTCTTGGCTCCCGCGAGGGCGCCGAACATGCTCGCGATGGTGATGAACGTGTCGATCTTCTGCTCCGCGATCAGGTTGACCACCGTGGTGGTCGCGAAGCGCGGGAGATAATACACCGTTGCGCCGAGCAGCAGCGGCACAAGCGTGTTCGTCGTGAAGCCGAACGTGTGAAACTGCGGTAGGAGACTGAGGAATCGCGCCTCCGTCTGAATCTCGGCCATCTCGATACACGCATTCACGTTCTGCACGAGATTGTCGAAGCTGAGGCAAACCCCCTTCGGCGTACCCGATGTGCCGGACGTGTAGACGAGTGTGGCCAATTCCGTGGCGTTGGCCGACGGTATGGTGCAGCCATCGTGCGCTTGCAGCAACTCTACATCCAGCACCAGTGCGGTTACGCCGATCGTCTGGACCGCTTCCCTAAACGGCGCGACCGTCAATACCAGATCGATCGCCGCGTCGTCGATGATCTTCTTCAACTCCGCCGGCGCCAGCAGGAAGTTAAGCGGCACCGGCGTCTTCGCGCCGTACCAGCAACCGAAGATCGCCGCGGCACACGTGCCACTCGGTGGAAACAGCAGACCGACGTGTGGTCGCTCTGTCTCCGTAGCGATTCGCTGGCCGATGCCGCGCGCGACCGCGTTCAGCCCGGCGTACGTCAACTCCAGCGCAGTATCGCGGGTGGCCGGTTTGGTCGGGAAACGATCGCAAACGCCTTCGAACTGGTCCAGCAGCGGGTGCATCACAGACCTTCGAAGAGCGCCTCGACGAAGCTGTCCGGATCGAACGGCGCCACCGCATCGATCGTCTCTCCCAGGCCGACGAACTTGACCGGGATGTCGAGCTGGTCGCGAATGCCCACGACGATCCCACCCTTGGCGGAGCCATCCAGCTTTGCCAGAAAGAGGCCACTGACGTCGACGGATTCGGCGAAGATCTTGGCCTGGTTGATCGCGTTCTGACCGATCGTCGCGTCGAGCACGAGCAGCACTTCGTGCGGTGCATCCGGGATCTGCTTCTTGACGACCTTGTGAATCTTGCTGAGCTCGCGCATCAGGTGATCCTGCGTGTGCAGGCGACCAGCCGTATCAATTAAGAGCACGTCCACGCCGCGCGCCCGCGCAGCCTCGCACGCATCGAAGGCCACCGCCGCCGGATCACTATTCGGCTGGTGCTTGACGATGTTGGCCCCGACGCGCTCGGCCCAGATCGTCAACTGGTCGATCGCCGCCGCGCGAAACGTGTCGCAAGCGCCGAGTAGCACCGACTTACCCTGTTCTTTCAGGTAGTACGCGAGCTTGGCAACGCTGGTGGTCTTGCCCGAGCCGTTGATGCCGACAACGAAGATGACTGTCGGCGGCTGGGACGAAAAGTTCAGCGCGCGGTCACCTTCGCCCCAGGTGTTCGCAATGCGCTGCTTCATGAACGGCAGGATTTCCTGCGCCTCTTTGATCTGCCCGGCCTTCCACGCGTCGCGCACCTCATCGATCAGGTTCATTACCGCGTGCGGCCCCATGTCGCCCGCGAGCATGGCGTCGGTAAGCTGGTCGAGCAGCTCGTCGTCGATGCGCCGCCCCACTGACAGCAGTGACCGCATCCCCGACACCAGCTTGGTGTGCGTCTTCTGCAACCCCTTCTTAAGCAGATCCAACAGGCCCATGGCGTAGCTTATCCCTCGTGATTCGGCGATGCGGCTTCGGTCGGCCGCTCAACCGCTGCAGCCTCCTGCGCGGAAGTGTCCGTGGCAGCCAACTCTCGTTTCAAAGCGTCCAACACACCGTTGACGAACGCTGGCGACTCGGCGCTACCGAATCGTCGCGCCAACTCGACCGCCTCGTTGATCACAACCGAGTGCGGCGTATCCGGATACTGGAGCAGTTCGTATAACCCCAGCCGCAGGATATTGCGATCAACCGGCTGCATACGCTCGATCGACCAGTCGTTCGAACAACGCAACAGCAGCGCATCACATTGCGACCGTATCTGCAAGGCCCCGACCGCCAGCGCCCGCGCAAACGAAATCGTCTCCGCGCGCGGCGGTTCTCCCCATCCGAGGTCGGCATGGTTCACCGGATCCTGGAGAAAACGATCCAAATCAGCCGTGTCTGGTTGATCGACGCTGTCAAAGACACACAGCGCCTGAAGGGCGAGCATTCGAGCGTTGGATCGGCGGGCGTGCGGCATATTGGCAGGGAACTCAGCGACGTCGCGTTGTACTACTTCCCGATCATGTCGAGCAAATTCGCCATCTCGATCGCGGCCCGGGCGGCATCCGCCCCCTTGTTGCCCGTCTTGGCCCCCGCACGGTCAATCGCCTGTTCGAGCGAGTCGGCGGTAATGATCCCAAAGGTCACCGGTACCTCCGTGTCCAACGACACGTGAGCGACTCCCTTCGCCACCTCAGCAGCCACGTACTCGAAGTGCGGCGTCTGGCCGCGAATCACGCACCCGAGGCAGATAATGGCGGCATGCTTGCCGGTGGCCGCGAGCCGCTTCGCTGCCAGCGGAATCTCCCACGATCCGGGTACCCACACCTGGGTAACCTGGGTCGCATCGGCACCGTGGCGCGCCAGCTCATCGATGGCGCCGCTGACCAGCCTCCCGGTGATGAACTCGTTGAAGCGGGCCACAACCAGCGCGAAACGGTGCGACCCGGCGTCCAGTTTGGCGGAGATTACGTCATTCATCAGGCTCACCCGTTGTGGACAGCTTTAGCAACTCTCCAGAGTCTAGCTGCACCGCCTGCCTCGGGCAAATGGGAGCCTGCGCCGCCGCCTGCCCGTCGCGGCATTATTGCCGGTCAGCTATTATGCCCCATTGCGATCCAAATGGTTGGGCTGAATGATGACCTCACGAAACCAGACCGTCGATCACGCCCCCGCGAACGGTAAAGTGTGGTTCTGGCCACTCGTCCTTGGCGGGACGGTCGTCCTGGTGGCCAGCATCGCAACCGGGATGTTCCTGGTTGATCCAACCGACGACGAGATCCTGACGATGCTCGCGTCTGACGATCCGGAGACGCGTCGCTGGGGTGCCTGGGAGGCCGCCAGCGAACCGTCGGCGGCAGCGAGTGCGATCATTGCGCAGCGTTTGAGCGATCAACTCGAGCGTGCTCCCGAAGTTCGTGAGAGCTTCGTCTACGCCCTGTCGCAAAGTGGCCAGCGCGAGCATTTCGACCTAATTGCCGAGATCGTTCGCAACGACGATAGCCCGTACGTGCGGCAGGCTGCGTGGGTGGCCGCCGGCCGACTTGACCCTGGTCGCTTCCGGATGCTGATCACGGAAGTCACGCCGCGCGACGATCCGTGGGACGAAATCGGCCGTGCCGACGGATGGCTGTTCGCCGGCGATGTGCGTGGCGTTCCGGCGCTGCTGCGCTGGGCGCGCGACGGCACAACCGAACAGCGGCAGGTCGCGTCGATGGCACTTTTGCACCGTGTTGCTCCGCTGCTCGAGGTAGCCGGGCGCTGGCCCATAGATGCCGACACCACGCAGGGGAAAGTCTGGTCAACGGACTTCGTGGATGAGATCGCACGCCGGTGTGCACAGCTCGACTTGCAGGCAGTGCTGGACGATACCCGCGCATACGCCGAGCGGACGGCACGCATCCGACGGGACGTCGGCCGTCTGCACAACACCAGCGACCACATTGCCGATTACATTTCGTCGCAGTAGACGTGGGCCGGTGCGCAGCCTGAACATCCGCTTGGCGTGCCAAACGTACGTGGTATCGCCCGCGTGGCAACCCGATTCGAGTCGGCGTATAATCGTGAAATTAGTCGCGTGGCCGGCGGGCCGCCGGCGCGGGCCGCACCCATTGCGGGTGGGTTACTCACGTAGATTCCGTCGGCCGACAGCGAACCGACGGCAAGCATGAAAGGCAGAGGATCATGGCACTGTCAGACAAACTGACGGCAAAACTCAACGAGCAGATCACCAACGAGTTCAACGCCTCGCAGATCTACCTCGCGATGGCGTGCATGTTCGACAACATGGCGCTGAAGATGCTTTCGCGCTGGTTCCGCCTGCAGGCGGACGAAGAACGCGGCCATGCACTCAAGATCATCGACTACTTGCTGTCCCGCCACGCCAAGGTCGAAATTGGCTCGGTCCCGAAGCCGTCGCCGGAATACCCCTCTGTAGTGGCGGCCGTCGAAGCGGCCTATGAGCACGAGCAGAAGGTCACGCGCCAGTTCGATGACCTGATGGCGCAGGCCGAGAAGGATGATGACTACGCGTCTCAGAACTTCCTTGGCTGGTTCGTGGACGAACAGGTCGAAGAGGAAGAGTCCACGCGACACCTCCTCGAAGTCGCCCGCATGGCCGGTACGCACTACCTCCAGCTCGAGGCGTACGTCGCGCACCTGCGCCGCAGCGAGGGCTAGAACGTCTCCGGAAGCCGCCGCGCACGCGGGGCGAGCGAGCTGAGACGCAGGTGGGCGCCGGGCTCCGCAGGGACCGAGTCCTGTCGGCTCCAGCGCGGCCCGGTTCGCATTACAGGAACGAGCCAAGCAGACCGAACGCGCTCCCGGCGTGTGACTCGCCGTGCGCTTATGCCTGCGTTACAATCGCGCTCGCTCGTGTGGGCCCCCGCTCAAACGGCGGGACCGAAATCTAGCCAGGAAAACGAGGCCGGATATGAAACGTGCAAAGATTACGATCATCGGGGCGGGTAACGTTGGCGCCACCTGTGCGCATTGGGCAGCCACCAAGGAACTCGGCGACATCGTCCTGCTGGATATCGTCGAAGGCATGCCGCAGGGTAAGGCCCTCGACCTGTTCGAGGCTTCACCGGTAGAGGGCTTCGACGCCAACATCACCGGCGCCAACGACTACGCGGCCACCGCGGACAGCGACATCGTCATCATCACGTCCGGCATCCCGCGCAAACCGGGCATGAGCCGCGACGAACTGCTGGAAACGAACGTCAAGATCGTCGCCGACGTGACCAGCAAGGTGATCGCCGACAGCCCCGACGCCGTTCTGATCATCGTCTCCAACCCGCTCGATGCGATGGTGTATACCGCCGCCAAGGTCTCTGGGTTCCCGACCAACCGTGTGGTAGGCCAGGCCGGTGTGCTCGACACCGCACGCTACCGCTCATTTATCGCCGCCGAGATCGGCTGTAGCGTCGAGGACGTTCACGCGATGCTGCTCGGCGGGCACGGCGACGACATGGTCCCGCTGCCACGCTACACCTGCGTCAGCGGCATCCCCGTCTCACAGCTCATCGCGCCCGGAAAACTCGACGAAATTGTCACGCGCACGCGCAACGGTGGGGCCGAGATCGTTAACCTGCTCAAGACCGGCAGCGCGTACTACGCCCCGTCCGCCGCCAGCGTTTCCATGGCTGAGTCCATCATCCGCGACAAGAAACGTGTCATGCCCTGTGCCGCGTATTGCGACAGCGAGTACAAGATCGGCGGCTATTTCGTGGGCGTGCCGTGCGTGCTGGGTACCGGCGGCGTAGAGAAGGTCATCGAGGTCGAACTGGACGCGCGCGAGAAGGCCATGCTTTCGACCAGTGTCGAGCACGTGAAGGAGCTCTGCGCCGCGACCGAGAAGTACCTGCCGAAGTAGGCCGCCCACGCCGCATTCGACCGTCTGGGGAGCAAAATGATGCCGGCGAAGATGCCCGTCACAGCCATGCTCTGTGTGCTGTTTGCGGTCTGTGCTGCTCAGGGTCAGGACAAGCCAGCGCGTACGAGCGCCGACACAGAGCACGACAAGTCGATACTCTGCCCCGTCACCGAGCAGCCGATCGACCGTAACGTCTGCACGCGGTTCCGCGATCGCTGGGTGTACTTCACAACCGAAGCAGCACTGAAGAAGTTCGAAGCCGACCCCTTCGAGTACGCGGATAACGTGCTGGTGCAATGGGAGGCCGATCCGCCGTTGCGCGTCCAGATCAAGTGCCCCGTGACCGGCGAGACCCCATCCAGCAGCATTTACATCGGCAAAGGCGACCACGCCGTCTTCTTCGCCGACGAGAAGGCCAAGCAGAAGTGGCTCGCTGACGCGAAGCCGTATCAGAAGCGCTTGGCGCAGGAGTGTTATACGTACCAGACGCTGTGCGCCCATTCGCAACTGCCGATCAACCCAGCCGTCTCACGCTCTTACAAGCACCGCACACTCTACTTCATGTGTCCAAACTGCGCCGCGGCCTTCGACCATGACAGCGCCGAGGAGCAGACCCGACTCGTGAAGCAAACCGACGAACTGATACGTATGAATGAACGGCGCTGGAAGCAGCGCCAGCAGCAACTGCAGACTGGTGCCGCTGAGAACGCCAAGCAGAAGCCCACCGAAGCTCAGTCTGTCTCGCAGACCAACCCGTCGTAAGCCAGCTCCATTCCGTCCGGCAGTTCCGCATTCGTCGCAGCGTGGCCAAGCTCGTGGGCAATGTGCGTGAAGTACGTGCGCCGCGCACCGATCCGCCGGGCCATCACGACCGCTTGTTCCAGATTGAAATGCGTGGGGTGCGGTCGCCGACGAAGGGCATCGAGCACGAGCACGTCCAGGTCCTTCAAAAGCTCCAGCGACGACTCCGGAATGTGATTGCAGTCGGGACAGTACGCCGCGCCGCCGACACGCAACCCGAGTACCTCGGTTGGACCGTGCAAGTATGGGATGGGCACAATCGCCCGGCTGAACAGTTCGATCGGCCCGTCGAGCAGCACGGGGCGCAATTGCGGCTTGGCGCTCGGATAATCCGGCTCATCGACGAATGCATAACGGAACATCGCCTGCAATCGCTTCAACGTCGACTCGTTTGCGTAGACGTTCAGCGGGCCGCCCTGCATCTGGTTGAAGATGCGCACGTCGTCGAGTCCGACGATGTGGTCGGCGTGCGCGTGCGTATAGAACAGCGCGTCCACCCTGCGCACATCACACGCCAGACACTGAAGCCGCAGTTCCGGCGCAGTATCCACAAGCAGGTTGTGCCCGTCATAGCTGAACACGGCGCTGGTGCGCGTGCGGTGGTCGCGTGGGTCCGTCGAAGCGCAGACCTCGCACGTACACGCGATCATGGGAATGCCATGTGACGTCCCCGACCCCAGAATCGTCAGCCGTACAGACAAGCGGGCTCCTCCGGTTGAGTCGCATTATAGGGAATCTCGACCGGCCGCGGTTCGCGCGGATCACTCAATTGGAATGCACGCCCGAGGCACTCCCCCCCTTTGGAAGACGCGCCGCGGCAGATCGCCGCTACTCGATCAGGTCTTCGTAGTCACTCTTGAGCTCGATGTAGAGCTTGTCCGAGCGGTCGAACGCGTCGATGCGCTCCTTGATCTGGCCGTCCGCCGGGTCGAGGTACACCAGTACGAGTGACTCGCGCTCGCTGTAGGCGAACTCGCCCTCTTTGCCCGCGGCCCGGCGTTGCAGCGCCGGCGTTTCCATGCGCAGGTCGAGCACCACAGCGCCCGTGCCAAAGTCCACCATCTCCTCTTTCGGCTTCAGCTCTTCGTCAAAGTCAGCCGTTTTCGTCTCGCGCAACCCACCGATAACGTCGCCCACGGCAACATCAAAGCTCTCTTTGAGCCAGTCGCCGTGATACCAAGTGAACACGTCCACGCGCGCCGCCGGCTCGCCGAACCGCGGCCCGGTCACGAAGAAGTGCGTCTTCGGCGCTACGGTGACGGGCTCTGAGGGCAACGACCACTCCCCGGTAACGACCGACTGTGCGGCCTGCGCCCGATTCTTGAGCGACTTCACACGGCCAACGTATCGGTTCCACAGCTTCACGCGCATCCGGTAACGATACGTCTTCCCGGGCTCGACGGCTGTATCGTGGAACCAGACCGCAGGATCGTTGTCTCCCTCCGGCGCGGTCAGGAATGGGTGCGTCGATGGCTTCACCGTCGCGGCGTAGTTATCGCCGGTGCCACGCGTCTGCGCGCGTTCCACGCGTTCGAGAATGGCGCGGGCCTTCTTCTTGTCACCACGCGACGCGTACTGGTTGTTCTGAATGTCGCTGGCGAGCTGTGTGACGCGGGAGAAATCGCGGTCCCGAATCGCCTTGCGGATTTCTTTGAACTCTTCACGAATCTCGCGTCGCGCGGCGACCGATTCGTCCTCCTGCGGTCGCGGTGAGGGGGTGGACGGTGCCCGGCCGCCGCCCCCGAACCCGCCGCGGCCTCCGG
>JANQFV010000043.1 GCA_028277645.1 Phycisphaerae bacterium | reverse complement strand
CGATTCGAGAAGCTCGCCACCCACTTCGTCGCCATGGTCACACTCGCCATGAGCCAACGCTGTCTGCGAATCCTCGATCCGTCAAACAGAACCTAGTCGAAACCTGGGCCTCCTGGGCATCGACATGCGTAACTACTGCCAACGGAACGAGTTCGCGCAGACGACCATGAAGCAGATCGTAGCAGGCTTGATAACGAGATCGGGTGCGCCTGTGGCTATCCCGCTAGACTCGGTGGCGGATATATTGGACGCTTGCGGTGTCGATGGCACGCGTTCAACCGATCTGGAGGCTTGAACATGGCAGAACCTCAATCGAGACGATGGGGCTACGTAGAGTTTCTGGGGCTTGGCCTCATCCTCGTTGCGACAGCGTGGCAGGTATTCCTCGTAGATCCGACTGCAGCCATCCAACGTGATGCCGCGTTCTACGACGTGGAGCGAAAACTGGATGCTATTTGGGTCCAGCTTGGCCCGCTCTTCGACCCCGAGCGGGTAAGGGTTGAGCCCTGGGTGAACGCAGACAGCAGATGGAAACTCGCGGGCAAGGGGAATCCGGAACTCGCGTCACAGCTCACCATGTTCACATGGATTCGATTCGGGCTGTTCCTGATTGGTAGCGTATTGACCCTCATCGTCAAATGGCCGGGAATCGCTGCGAGAGTACGTTTGACCCCACGATAAGAACGAGTGTGAGTGGCGGCGACTTAGCGAGGCGAGTGTTCGGGGCTTTGACCACCGAATCCTATGCCGAAAGTGACGTAAGTTTCGGCATCTCTCAGATCACGACTATCTGTGGTTCGTTGCGAGTGGAAGCGATGCGTCGATCACGATACAGCGTACGTGCATCGGCAGATCAGCTGCAGCGATGAGTTCTGTGGCTTGTTGCTCAATCACCGCCCGCGCATCGTCGACGGAGTTCCACGCGGGCCGACGTACCGCCGCAACGTCCCTCCCCATCCATACGACGACGTATACACCGAGGTCGGTGCCGAGCTCACGCATGTATCGTTCCACGAGCTGATCACGCAGGCCCGTCTGAGCTTCGCGATTGTGCGCGAGTTTCACCTCAATCGGTATTTTAATGGGAACATCAACCGCTGCGCCAGCAGCAGGAACTTCGCACAAAACGTCCACTTCGGAGCCGGGGGCACCACCGAGCGACTTCGCTGACTTGCGCCGGTATACTTGCACCTCGCGATTGGCAGTAACAGCGTAGTCACGAAAGTAGTCTCGGATTGCGACGCAGATCTTATCCGAAGCGCGCTCTTCGTCCTTCGGAGTGGGGACAGCGCCTCTCGGCTGATTCCACAAATCGTCAATCTCACTCGGGCTGTCGCTCTTTAGCCGGCGCTGATAGTCGTCGACCGCCGCCACAACTCCATCGAGCGCGTCAGTGCCAGAACCGAGAACTCGCGCGCTCTGTTCCGCGAGCACTTTCGCAACGACAGATGGGGCGACGGGTTGCCAACTATTGAGGCGGTACGCTCGTTCGGCACGCGCACGTGGACGCCGAAGCCACGAATATCTGGTGCTATACTCCCGTTCCAAGGCCCGAAGGGCTTCGACCGATTCGATGTCCTTCTGATCACCAAGCCAAGTGATCAACCCATCACGCATCCGCCGCGCAGACTCTTCGGGACTTGCGAAGTGGGCGCCATTATACTGCGGGTCGGTCTCGGGCGGGAAGTTCTCTAATAAGAGCGCGACGAGCTGCCCTAGTTGGGCCGGAGAGAGCGTCGTGAGTCCACCGGGCTCCTCACGATCGACGTGTCGCGCGAGGCCGCGACCACCGTGGGCAAAGTCGCCAAGAACGCGTTGCGCGACGTCGGGACGTCGCTGTAGTAGCTCGAAGACCCTCGGCCACGCCTCGCGAGCCTGTACCCGAAGCAACGTCACTGCTGCGTAGACGGCGCGATCCACTCTCGCAGCGACCTGATCGGGATTCAGGAGTGAAACGCACGCATCCCACGCCTGATCCGCGCTTCGCGCTAGCGTGAACAATCCGACAGTCGATACGCGGTCGTCCGGCACGCCGCCGCGTGCCAGTTCTTCGCAAAGCTGCTCGTCCAACGCGTCGTCGTCAATCTCCTGATGCGCATCTAATAACGACGTCAGCAAGTTGTGCGTCTCTGGTTCGGCAGACCTCGCAAGCCGTACGATGTTCGCACGAACTGCTTCGGGGACGCGGGCATGTAAGCAACGAAGCAGGCCGATCTTCGGTTCCTCTGGTTCCCCCGACATGCGCGGACGTAGTTCTCGCAGGACATACCATGCCCACGTCTGCCACCATTCAGTGGGACGGTCATCGACCCAAGCCGAATCTTGGGCACAAACCAATAGAATCGCCGGCATGTACCCGGGCAAGATCGAGTTCAGTGGTCGCGAATCGGCCCGCTCCGGTTCGTCGGACGGCTCCACCAGCAGTCGTTTAGCGGCTTGCACGATGCGGGTCCGCGTAGCCTCGCATGCGGCTGTCCATCCCGGAGTTTCGGCGAGCAATCGTGAGAAGCCATAGTGCTCGCTGTTCTCCTCCAGAGTCAGCTCCTGACATAAGTTGAGGAAATAGCGCGGGTCCTTTGTCTCACTGAGATCCAGAACTCGTTCGACCCGTTCGTGCGGCGGCGGGCGCAGGGGTTTGCGCTCGTGAGGTCGCTCCGAGCGCTTCATCTCGTCAAAACGACTGCGTGCGTTATTCGCAGCATCGCTGTCGAGCTCGATTGCCAGAGGGTACGACAGTCGGGATGCCACCGGTTCCGTCTCCCGCGCGCCAAGCCAAGCCTCCACTCCCGCCCGACTATCCCGCCACGGAAGCATGCTGGCGAACTCAGCGTAGTTCGCTCGCTGGGTCATCGGGACGGCGGGATCAACGGCTCTCCTGATCAGCCAGGGGAAATCCTCCACAGCGAGCAACCCCGGCGTGTGTCTCGCAGCCCACCATAGATCTCGCTCCGCCGTGGTTCGCGCGGCGAGCGATTCGATTAGGCGGCGTCGTACCATTAGGGGTTTGGAATGCAAGATGGGTGGTGCGGGAGCTGCCCCGTTCTCCTCGCCGGAATCATGGTGCGGCGGTGTAAGCACCGACTTGGCGTATACCTCGGCGGTATCCAGAATCAAGTCGGCGAGTGCATCTGCAACACCGGGAACATCCAACTCGGCGAGACTACCAATTGCGATGCGCCGGATCACGTCGATCGTACTTGAGAGTTCACCGTCAGGCCCCACGAGCGAACGCGCGCATTGCAGCGCTCGGCGGCTGTACCCTCGAACGTCGAATCCGTCCGCGGCCAGCTTATGCAAGAACCAATTGTAGGGCCCGACGACATTCGATTTCGGCAGCAAAGTCAGCGCGGCAAGCAACTCAGGCACGCTGAGCTGATCCGGCCAATTACATAGGAGAGTCAGCCCTTTCAGGTCAAGACTTCGATCATGAGAGTCGCCAGCGATTAGTGGAAGAAGGCGGCGGCGAGCCTCTGGCGACCCAATCTCAACCAACGTGTACCCGGCCGATCTTCGATTTTGCAATGGTGCCGCAGGATCGAGCATCAGGCTCGCCAGATCGTCACTCATCGACGTGAGATTCCAATCCTCAATCAGTTCGATCGCACATTCAATGACATCCTGGCATCCTTCCTGCCTTTCGCGGAGCACTGCTCGCAAGTCGCTCTCAGCGCCCCGATACTGGAATCCAGACACGTCGATCCCATCCCGTCCGATCTGTGAATCAGTCAATTCGTGCTTGCGGAACTTCTCAAGCAGGTTCAAAGTCGCCTGTCGCCTCAGTGCCTCATCGGCCACGTCGGACTGCCCGATTACCTCGGGGTCGCATTCACAGATCCAGGCGGCAATACCCGCTGAGTGCGTCGCCGCGAACGCGGCCGATTCGCGAAGTGGACCGGCTACTCCCGCCTGCCAGCCTCCTGCTGCGGCTAGCAGCGCGCGGGCCTGATGAGGAAGTAGTTCCGCGAGGCGTCGACCGGCAAGGTACTCAGCGAACTGCCGATGCGCGAATCGGAAACGATCGGGTCCGTGACCAGCGCAAAGTCCAGATCGGCAGAGGGCGTCCAGCAGAGTGGTGCCGAGCGGCCGATCACCGCCAGGCAAGCCTGCTATTTCGCGCGCCGCGAGCCCCGTCAAAGACGGAGACTCGCCGAGGTCAACCATGTCACGTCCCGAAAGCAGACAGAAGCACGCAACTCGTTCGGCTGCTTCCAAGACGTGCGCGGTCGGCACATCCACTGACGTCCCGTCGCGCGTACGCTCGCGCCGCTCGCTTGCCAGCTGTTCCATGCCACGCCGGAACAGATCCCCACGCCGTTCAGGAAGCGCGCCATGCGTCTCATAGATCTTGAGCAGCAATTCGAGTGTAAGTGGCTGCTCTGACAGCGTGCGCACACCCGCTGCGTCCAGCGCACGTACAAAGTCCGCGCCATTCAGGCCGCGCGCCGCGGCGACTCGGAGTACATCCTTCTTTGTGAGAGGGCGAAGAATCGCGAATGCGCATGCATTTTCACCGTAGACCGACTCGATGGCCTTCTGGACCCGTGGCGGCCAAACCGCGGAACGGCAGGACAAACGAAGATGGGGGCGCGACTGACTAAGTCCCTCAGTGACCCAGCGCTCGACGATCAGGCCAGCCGTCCTGACGGGCACCATCACCTCGTCCAGCGCATCCAGGAAGTAGGCTGACTGCGGCGTCGCGGCGGCAGCGAGCACGTCCAGTTGTGACTTCAGACTCTCCGGCGTAGGCCCAAGGACCGCCAAACGCTCTGTGGTAACTTCGAATCCTCCCGCGCGCTCCAGTTCCGCGAGGTGGTCTTGCTCGAACGTCTTTCCCAATCCAGCCGAGCCAAGCATGCCAACTGCAGGCCATTTGCGAAGCTCGCTGGTGGAGACGACGACCCGTTCTCCCTTGGACGTTCTGACGAGCCAGGAGCGTTCGATGGGCCATCTGTTCATACCTATTGATTATCGCATGAGGCAGCGACGCACGCACGGGGGCGATCTGCGCGAACTGTACCAATCTCCGGCGTTCCCGAGCTAGATGAAGCCGCCGATGAGCCCCCCAGGCGGCGGACAGTCCGCTGCCGTGCGTGAGGAATCCCGTTTAGTTGGCTTGGTGATAATGGGCCCGATCGTCCTGCTACGATTTGCGTTGCGAAAACCGACGGCCTTTCCTCCGCCGATACGCATCAATCCGTCGCAATCGACGTTCAGACCACCGCGGTCCGTACGCCTGCCTCTTGGTGTGCCCACGGACAGTTTTCCGCAGAGCTACGGGCCTGAGCAGCGCTGCGATCAAGCTATGCAGCAATTGCGTCATGTGGTTCCTCCCAGTGCATGAGGGGCGTGTCGAAGTGTGGTTCCAGAATGGCCGTAGAAGGGGCGTAGCGCGCGCCTGACGCGCGCAATCACACTCGGGCATACCTCGGGCACCCCGACCGCCTCAGCGGCGCGCAGAAGCGCCGAGAACGTGTTTTCTCGAACACTGTGTCACTCACGCGGTGGCGGCGCGTGACCGCTCACGCGCCTCCGGCCACCCCGGTCCCCCAGGCCCAAAGTGCGTCGCCTCCCAGAGCAAGGCTTCAGATCGCGTTGGGGCTGAGAAGAGTACGCCACGAGCAGACAGCCGCAGCAGTCGACGCAGAAGTAGCTGAAACGCGTTACGCCTTCGCCCCGACGTGACGCACCAGGACTGGGTTCGCGAGCAGAACTCCACGTGTGACGCCCGGCGAACATTGAGTTGACCCAACGCTCGCCAGTCCAGCTCGTCATTCCACAGGCCGCGGACCACGCCATCAGGGGAAATACGCAGCTTCATCGGCTGGCCTCCCGTTCTGGCTGGCCGGTTTGGGCCCGCCGACGGGCCTCGGGCTTATCGCGCAGGTGGTCAATTTGACCACCCAGGGCGGCAGTGATCTCAGCCGTCGCCGTATGGCAGGACTGCCCCGTGAAGTTCATGGCGTCAACGGTGCACGTGCCGCCGGGGGCGATGGTGATCTTGACGTGCTTGCCAGTTCCCATCTGGACCTCCTCTGTGACTATGGCTGATAGCGACAGTTGCAGGACTCCAATGGTGTGGTCCGTCTATCAAGTTCTGCGGGTTCAGCCTCCTCCGCGGTGGCTGTGTACCGCGTGCAGCGTTCACCATTCTCGTCCGTCCACAGTAGCTCTTCATCGTCGACGACGCCCTCCGCGTCGTAGTCCCGAACTTCGACGGTCACTCCCTGTGTGAACACGCGAACGTCGGCAACGCCGCCGACAACGCAGACTTGCACGTTGGGTAGGTCCATGTTTGGTTCCTCCTTTGTTTCGTTACGCCCCCGGGGCCGGTTGGCTCACATTCGGCGTGATCGTGCTGCACCCTACTGCTCCGAGGTCAAGAAGGCATCACGCACGTGCCGAACGCCGCTGATCGCACGGTGCAGACGATCCACGTACTCGTCGCCATCAATGTCGTCGTTGGCCTCGCGACAGAGGAACAGGAACAGCGTGTCGCCGGCCTCCTCCGCCCGGGCGGCGAACGCCCCGATCGCCTCACCAACCTGGGGCGGATCGATGGGCAACAGGTCGCTGTCGGGATACGCCTGATAGATGATCGTCGCAGCTTGTTGCTGCCAGTTCACCGTATCGGCCATCACGCATCTCCTGCTTCGTCGTCAAGGGCGTCTGCTGACAGGCCATCCACCGCCTGCACGATGATTCGGCCGTGGACAGCGTCGGCGACATCAACCGCTTCGTCGTAGTCATCCAGTGGTCCATGATGATGACCTTCGTCGTCCTCCACGTAGTACGGCTTCGCGGACGGAGACAGCGCGAGCGGGGTATCACCTGCTTCCTCTGGGAATCTCCAGACCCCTGCTGCGTCGGCATCGTCCTGCAACGCGTCGAGCAGATGGACGAGGCCCCACAGGGCAACCGCCGTCGGTGTGTCTTGTGGCATGCTATCCAGCAGCTCCAGCAACACCCGCTTCTGTTGGTGCAGCAGCTCCCAGTTGATTTTCTTTATCGACTCAAACACGCGTGGATCCTCCTTGCTGGGCACGCTACGTGCCTGATCAAGCGCAGCACATCGCCGACATTCAACGTGAGCGTACGTGGTCTGGGCGGATGATCTTCGTGGAGCCGTCTTGCAGCTGAAAATAGACCTGCCCCTGGGGCAAGACCGTGACGGCCTGCCAATCCGGCCGGAGACCGGCGAGTGCGGCGATGATCTCTTGCCGCACCCGTTCATCCGGCCCGCTCAGATCCGCCCAGAAGCAACCGAGTTCCGCTGCGAACGAGTCGGCCTGCGTATCGTACGTATCACCGTCATCGCACCAGCCACCCAGGTGGTACCAGATTTGCGCAGGACCGAGCCGTTCCTGCGCCGCTGGGGTGACCAGTACGTGATCGTCACCCCAGGGAGACGCGTCCTCCGCCGACGGCGCTATGGCCATACACACTGGCGCTGAGATTGTCCGGCCGTCGCTGGTATCGACCGCAATCTCCAGTTCATCGACGCAGCTCAGCGTGCCTGACCAGACACTGGCGGTGTGCCGGGGCTGACTGACCGTCACGCTGACCCGGTCGATCATCGGCAGCTTGGCCCAGCCGTAGCCGTCGTACTCGCTACGGATACTCACGGGAACGAACGGCTCGTCGAACTGCCCCAGGGCCGCCAGCAGATGCACGTTCGCTTCGTCGGTCTCGTCGCCATCCGGGTAATCCGGATCAAAGCGGAAGCAGTGCTCAAGCGGAACGTCCTCTGGCATTGCGACCTCCACCGGTGCCGGGGCCTCAGCGGTGGATAGCAGTCCGACCTGGAACGTGGGCGTCGCCTCCGGCAACTCGATGCCCAGCTCACAAGCCCGGACGTACTCCTTGTAGGGCACGCGATGATGCCCGCGACGCTGCAGGTACGTGTACGCCTCCAGCTCGATGGCTGCCTTGATCTGCCGAAACGCCGCGTTCTCCACGAGCCGCGTGCGCGCCGGCAACATGAGCCGAATCTCCGTCGGTTCCCCGGTCAGATTCACCAGGTACCACAAGCCTCGCTCACTCACCGGATGACAGTCGATGCTTGTCGTCTGGCCGTGGAAGTTGACCAAAACGTGGCTGCCATAGCCGTGGACGTGTTGAACGCCGCGGTGCCACACCGGAACATCCTCGGCCGCGCACACTTCGATCTGGCAGCCGAGCTCGGCGTAGTGTGTCGCCGCATCAGTTACGAAGTTCTCCTGGGCACACGGCTGGCCGTCCACGACGACCTTCATTCCGGAGAAGACCGTCTGCTGCTCGACGACCGCCATCGTCCATTTCTCGTCCCGGAACCGCAGGAACGTGCCATCGATCGGCTCCGGATCCCGGTGCATCACAACCGGTTCACCCGTCCAGGCGTCGCCACCGATGCACGCGAGTGAGCCCCGAGACCGTATCAACAGTTCCCGCGGCGCCAGGCAGAGCAGCCCGACGCCGGCCGGATCCTCGCTCTGTTCCAAGCCGTCTTCCCAGTCTGAGCCGCCCAGGTCGAGCAAGCGTGCGAAATCGCCGATGCCCCGCCCGTTGTCGCGGACCGTGACGACTCCCGCTTCGTTCGTAATCTCGACTGCCGTAGCCCCGCCTCGGCGTGCGTTTTGAAGTATCTCAATGACCCTGCCGGACAGGCTACCGGTGAACAGCCGGCTGGCCTTGGTCAGCAGCGATCGGTTGACCGTCGCCTGAATCGTCTGCATAGCTTATCTCCATCTCGAATGTGCCCCTCGCCAGCCCGACTCACTTACCGATACCCGCCGATCGTGACCTCGATCTCGCCGTTGGGCAGCCGTTCTCGTGTCACGCTGCGTCCCCGTGCCCGTTGCTGACGGGCGATGACCTGGTAGGCGTACTCCTGCTTGATGCGGTTCTGCATCGCCGGGTTGAAACGATGCCGGCTGTCGTACTCACTGATCCAGGCCCGGTACGTACCGTCAGCCTGGCGTTCCCAGCCGACGTCGTT
>JANQFV010000009.1 GCA_028277645.1 Phycisphaerae bacterium | reverse complement strand
GGGAAGCGGCAGCGGACGGAACGCTACCGGGGGAATTGAGCATAGATCACGTCTGGATTACGGCCGAAGGGCGAGCGATTCTGCTCGACGAGCCGTGGGCCGACGTGCGCGCCCCTGCCGAACCAGTGGCGGTTTCCGATCTTGCTGGTCAACAGCGTTTCCTGGCTGCCGTCGCCGCTGTTGTCGAGCCGACGAGCGTACCGTTGCACGCGCGGCACGTGCTGGACAACATCAAACAGCATAGGTTTGAGAAACTCAGCTTTCTGACGGGCACGCTGCGCGGGTTGCTGGATAAGCCGGCGGACGTCAGCCGGAGCATTCGCGCCGCCGCGATTCTTATGCTGCCGGCTTACAGTTGGATCGCCGTATTCGTCGGATTCAACTTCCAGCCCGATCCCGTGTCCTGGCGCGCTGCGCTCGGTGGGATACTGGTCACGCCGCTGGTACTGGTGCTGGGGGCGTTCGCATTGACTCAACTCGTCGAGATTCCGCTGCGTCGCGTTGTTGGATCTGCGTTTTTTCGCCTGGCGGTCGTTAGCCTGAACGGCGAACCGGCCTCGAAACCACGCTTGCTGCTGCGCTGGGTGATTACATTCGTACCGCTGGCTGTTGCCGCGGCGCTGGCGCTGTCTGCACTGAGCGATCGTGCCGACTTCGTAGCAGTGCACATATTGACCGGCGTGTGGATCTTGGCGGCATGCTACGTGGTCGTGGATCCGCAGCGCGGGCTACACGATCGACTGGCGAGCACCTGGGTCGTACGGCGGTAATTCCGCAACCAACGCAGACGTTACGTACCTTTGCCAGTTTCGACCCGAGCGGGTATAGCTGCGCCGTTCTTGCCAGGTAGGCCGCCCACCAGGAAATACAGCCATACCAGAGCCACGACGGGCACGCCCAGTTTCAGCAGGAAGGGCAGGAGGTGCACGACGTACGACCACCACGAGGTCTCACCACCGCTGCTGAGATACGCGACGAGCTTCACAATGAGCGGCACGACGACAAGTAGAATCAGCGGCAACGCCATCCAAAAGTGAAAGCTGCGGTTGACCTCGCCGACGCTCTTGGCTGCGCGCCAGCGGGCGAAACCGTTGATCGCGAACGTCGCCACCGCTATTAGCAGGCTCAGCGTTTGGTCGAGATGCTGGCGCACGACGTCGTACACGTAGACCGCGACCAACCAGGCGACGGTGAACAGGATCAACGAACGGCTCAAACGCAACGCGCTCGGTAGCATAATCGGCTCCTGACGTCCAAGACCGGATTCACAGTATCTTAACGCCAAACGCGGGTTCTCCGTGCAGCACGGAATGTTGCAGAACGCCCGGTCCGGATATCATATTGTCGGGCCGCGGTGTCGGCGGCCGATCAGCGGCAGTGAGGAACACCATGATCGTGGTCAACACCGAGAACGTACCGGGGCAGACGGTTAGAGAAGTGAAGGGGCTCGTGCAGGGGAACACTATCCGGGCCAAGCACCTGGGGCGTGATATCGCCGCCGGATTCAAGAACCTGGTCGGCGGGGAGCTGCGGGGCTACACAGAGCTGCTGACCGAGGCACGCCGTGAGGCGATCGAACGCATGATCGGACAGGCGCAGCAGCTCGGCGCGAACGCGATCGTCAACGTACGGTTCACGACGTCTGCGGTGACACAGGGGGCAGCCGAGCTGTACGCGTACGGCACGGCCGTGTTGATCTGACGGAGGGCGCCGACGATGAGTGTGCTACTGTTTCAGATCCTGCCGGTAGTCATCCTGCTGATCCTGGGGTTTTCGGTGGGCAGTCTCCGCGAACGAGGGCACTTTCGATCACTGGCCCGGCGGGAGCAGGAGCTCAGCGACATTGGCGTCGTGAATCTCCGTACGGTTGCGCAACCGGAGTCGGTTCGAGCAGCGACGCTGGTTACCGGTGACGCCGTGATCGCGACGGATTACTTCAAGGGATTCATGGCCGGGTTGCGTAATATCGTGGGCGGTGAGGTCCGGTCGTATCAGACGCTGATGACGCGGGCGCGGCGCGAGGCGACGGTGCGCATGCTCACGAAGGCTCGCGATTTGGGGGCCACCGAAGTCTGGAACGTGCGGTACGAGACCTCGAACATTTTGAGCGGCGCGCATAAGAAGCGCGTGGCCGTGAGTGTTGAAGTGTTCGCGTTCGGGACGGCGGTGATCCGTGGTTGAGCGCGCCTGATGAGCGCCGCGGAAGATCAACATTCGATTCACAACGAGCCGCACGTGCGGCCGGGGGCGCAGCGCGTCGACCCTACCGAGGCGCGGGCGGAGCAGACGTTGGCGAACGACAGAGAGCTGGGGACGGGGGACTACCGCGACGGGCAGAGCGTGTACGACGAGCCGGACGTCTTCCCCGGCCGCGCGCCAGAGGTGATCGATCAGGACTGGAGCTGCTCGAACTGCGGATACAACCTGCGCGGGCTGGTTGCGCATCATCCGTGCCCCGAATGCGGGCACCGCGAGCTCTATCGACCGGCACCGGCCGGCTCGGCCAGCTATCAGACGTGGTTGCGCACGCGGATGGACGCCACTACGGAGGCGAAGAGCTGGCGCACGGCGTTATTGCTCGCGTTGATCGGTGGCCCGTGGGCCGTAATCTCGACATTCCTCGGCAGTGATCCATTCGTAGGTGGGCCGCTGGCCAGCGCGCTGGTGCTGGTCGTAGTGTTCGGCCCGGCGACCGAGGAGGTTGTGAAGGTCGCCGTCGCGTTGTGGGTGGTGGAGACGCGGCCCTACCTGTTTCGCCGGGTGGAGCAGCTTCAGGTCGCAACACTCGGCGCCGCGGCGCTGTTCGCGGTGATCGAAAACATCCTCTACCTGTACGTGTATTACCCGCAGCACGACCTGCTCTTCGCGTTGTGGCGTTGGACGATCTGCGTTGCACTGCACGTGGGTTGTACGGCATTGGCGACGCGCGGTGTGGCCATGGTGTGGCGGCGCTGCGTGACCGAGTTGCGTCCGGCTCGACTGGGCAACGCGCTGCCGTACTTGATTGGGGCGATCGTGGTACACGGCTGCTATAACGTGGCCGCTACCGCGTTGGCACATTGGTATGGGTAAGGGGGCATCGTACTCTGTGCCACTGCGCTCGAGCAGTATCTTCTGTTCGCTCACATCACGGACGAAGCCCACTGCTCAAGAGCAGTGGCACTACCGGGAACGTTAGCCTCCAGTGCGTTTGAGCGATCGCAGGATCCGCCGCGCGAGCACGAACTGACGCAACGTGACTCCCCAGAGAATCAGCGCGGAAATGATGGTGAGCCAGATCAGCGCGATGCGCGGCGCGGTCACCTCAACGTCCTGCAGTCCGAAGCGGCGCAGCATCATCACAACCAGGGCCGCTGCACTGAGCACCGCGGCCCAGAAGCCGCACATGTGCAGGTACTTGGCGAGCTTTTTGCGGGCCAGACGCTTCATCAGCTTGCCCATCCCGTCGAGGAACATAACGTTAGGGATGGCGAACCATGCCACGAGCAGCATTTCGCCGATGATCCGACCCAGATACATCGCGCCAACGCAAATCGTGGCCACAATGATCAACGCATATGCGGCGAGACGCATTGCGGTGGCCGGTTCCGAGTAGCGCGCGTAGTAGTACGCGACCGTCCGTCGGCGTGTGAGCACGAAAATGCCCAGTATGGAAATTGCCGGCGTGACCATGGCGATGAAGAAGCCGAGGTCGAATACCATCTGTGCATCTTCGATCACGTTGCGCACCTGAATGAGCTGGAACGTCATTGCCGCTGCGCCCAGGATGGTCAGGAGCACCGTGGGATACCACACCAGGTTCGAAGCTTCGAAAAGTCGCTGCGCATTCTCCGACGCGGTATCGAGCAACGCGTCGCCATGAACGGAGTCGGTGATGGCGTGGCCGCAGTTCGGACACTGCTCGATCATGGGCTGACCATCGAGGTTGTGACCGCAATTCACGCAGAGCACGCGACCCGTGACCGTAGCTTCGCTTTCCTCAGCCGCTTCGTCAGTGCCGGCAACTGATGCGTCTCCGACGCTGGATCCGGTGAGGTCCGCGCCGTCGTCGGACAGCCCGTCAAACGAGTCGCTCGATCCGAGCAACTCGTTCTCGTCGAACGGGTTCGCCTCATCCCAGGGTGATTTCGCTTGCGACATCCGAAACGTACCTCGGTGGACGCACAGTCCCCCAGGCACGGGAAATGCGCCCACCCTGCCGGCAGCAGTTGCGGTCCGGTCGGCCATCCGCCGGACCCGTATCAGTATACCACTCGATTTGCCGGATGAGACCCCTGACCGCGTGGGAATTCGTCCCGCGTTCAAAACTTGTTCATCTCGTCCTCAAAGACCTGCGGGTGGTTGCAGACACGCTCCGCCTCGTGGCGGGCTACTTTGCCGACGTTCACGAGGTTCGCCAGGGCACGTTCCATGGTGCACATCCGCTGGGATGACTCGTCCCGCGTATGCGTCTGCATGAGTGAATAGACCTGCTCGGGCTTCATCTGGCGGATGAGGTTCCCGACGGAATAGGTGTTATTGAGAATTTCCATGGCGGCGATGCGGCCGAATTCGTCGTGCCGCTGCACGAGCTTCTGCGAGATGATGTAGCGCAATCCGAGCGCGAGCTGGTTGGCGACTTCGTCCGCTCGGTTCGGGGGGAACATGTCGACGATGCGCGTGACGGTGCCGGTCGCGTCGCGGGTGTGAATCCCGGAGAAGACCAGGTGGCCGGTCTCGGCGGCGGCGAGCGTCCACATGGTGGACTCGGCGTCGGTCATCTCGCCGACGAATATGACGTCCGGGTCTTCACGCAGACAATCGCGGAGGCCCTGCTCGTAGCTGGGAACGTCGCGGCCGACGGCACGTTGAGAGATCAGCGCAATGTCGCTTTCGAACTCGTACTCGATCGGATCTTCGAGCGTAATGATGTGGCATTCGCGGTGTCGCGCGATGTGGTTGACGAGCGACGCGATCGTCGTGGACTTGCCCGCGCCCGTCGAGCCCGTGACGAGCACCAGCCCCTGCGAGAGGTTAACAATGTCCTGCCAGACCTTGTTCGGGAAGTCGACGAACTCAACAGACGGCAGCGTCGTGTCCAGCGCGCGAATGGCCATCGACAGCCCGCGGTGGGTGTAGAACGCGTTGAGGCGGAAGCGCAGACCTTCGATCAGCCGTGACGCGTTAACCGACCGTACCTCCTCCAGCGTCTTCATCTGTAAGTCGTCCAGCAGCGTGCGCGCGAGCGCCTCCATGGTGGCATGATCCATGGGATCGGCACTGGTCATCTTCAGGTTGCCGTCGACGCGGTAGCAGGGCGGGCGCCCCACCTTGAGGTGCAGATCAGTCACGCGCGTCGTGCCCTGACGCTTGAAGGACCCCAGCAGGTCCATCATGCTCATCTGCCGGGTGTTCGACGCCTTGTAGAGTTTGCGTGTCAGATCTTCCATATTCGGCATGAGACCACCTTAACGTAGGGCGAGTTCCACCCGCCGCACACCTCATCGTATCGCGCGCAGTATCTCCGCAAGCGATAATTCGCACACACCGGTCGCTTCGTCAGCGCAACCGGAGTAGATCAACAGGCGATCATCGCGCTGTACGATTCCGGTCGGAAAGATCACATTGTCTACGAAGCCGCTTTGTTCGTAAGATGTGTCCGCCGTCAGGATCGGCTCGGGCGTCTGGCCGATGATGCGGATTGGATCGTCGGGGTCGAGCAGCAACGCCGCCGCCGCGTACGCGCCGACCTCACCCTTGCGCGTTTCCTTCTGATTCCCGTGGTAGATGTGCAGCCAGCCACGGTCGGTGCGGATCGGCGGCGGTCCGGCGCCGACCTTGCCGCTGCACCAGGTGCCACCGCCGGCCAGAAACTGCTCGATTCCGCCCCAGTGCAACAGATCGGGCGAACGCGCGAGCCACATTTCCGGCGGACTGAAGGCATAGGCCGGATTCGGTCGGTGGAAGCAGACGTACTGATCACCGATCTTCTCCGGGAAGAACACGCAGTCCTTGTTCTCGGGTGCGAAGATGACGCCGTGGCGTTCGAACGTGCGGAAGTCCTGCGTCGAGGCCAGCATGGTGCAGACGCCGTGGCGCGACACGCCGACGTACGTGATCCAGAACGTATCGCCGATGGGCGTGATGCGGGGGTCTTCGACGCCGAACTCTTCGTATTCGTTGCCGGGCGTCAGCGTGACGTCGTCGATGCTGCTCACGTTGTGGCCGTTGGCCAGACGCACGACGCGCAGGTGCGACGTGAACGTCAGGCGCCAGGCGTTGTTCGACAACTGCCGAAAGCAGCGCACGTCCTGAAAATCGACCTCGTCGAGCCTAGCCCATTCGGTGTGCAGCGTGCCGGTGCTGATGTCCCAAACGGGATAGGTCACGTAGCCGTCGCGCTTCTCCTGTGGCGCCTCGACCACGCGGACCAGCAGGACGACCTCGTCGCCGTTGCCGGTAGCCGCCGCACCGGGATTGAAGGCACCGATGACCTGAAAGCCTTCGTGCGACGCCGGCACGTCGCGGGGCGTGAGCAGACACGCGTCGAAATGACGTTTGATCATAAGTGGCGTACCTCCGTGTTCGCTGCCTCCAGCGCGCGACATCGTAGCGGTGCGCGTGTCCGCTGACCACGTGCGGCGTTGCCTTGAGACCCTCGATTTGCCGAGGAAGCGCCGCGTGGGTTACAATGCAGGATACGTGGGGCGCGGGGCAAACCGCCACACGACGACGGGTTGCGCCAGCCACGTCAACGCAGGGGTGTGATATGGATGACGCTGTAATCATGCCGGGACCGCTCGACGGTCAGCACGATGTGACAACGGATCTCGCCTGTAAGCACTGCGGGTACAACCTGCGCGGCCTGCACAAGAGCGGGAACTGCCCGGAGTGCAACACGCCGATCGATGTGTCGCTACGGGGCGACTTGTTACGTTTCGCGGACCCGGTATGGGTAGCAACCGTGGCAAAGGGGCTGACGATCATCCTGTGGATGCTGTTGGTCTGGTTGATGGCCAGCATTGCCAGCGGTGTTCTGTCCGCCTTCGTATCGCCGGTGCTGGCGCAGGCAGTCCTGCTGGTCGCACAGTGTGGTTCGGTCTACGGCGTGTGGTTGATGACTGAGCGTGATCCGAGTGGGATCGGCGAGGATCCGAACGTCACGGCGCGGAAGATCGTGCGTTTCGCGGTAATCGTTGGCGCCGTATCACAGTTGCTGCTGCTCATCGACGAAGGTCTGGCGTTCGGCGGAGTGCTGAGTATCCTGTGGGCGTTTACGCTGGTCGCCTGTGGGATCGTGAGTTTGGTGGGTGAATTCGCGAAGTTCATTTTCTACGCGCAACTTGCGATGCGCATACCCGAACCCGCATTGGTGAAACGCGCGAATTTCCTCAAGTGGGCGTTCACTGTCACCTTTGGCCTGATGATGGTGCTCGGGATTGTCGTGGGGGCATTGTCAGCTGCCGCAGCAGGAGCCGGCGCCGGACCTGGAACTGGGCCACCGATGGCGCTCGCGGGTGTCGCGTGTCTCATGGCGCCGGTCGGATTGGCGATGTTCGTTTTCGGGATCATGGCGATCTTCCTGCTCTTCTCGCTGCGAAAGCACGTGAAGCTGAACGCCGAGTATGCGCGGGACAACTGGAATAAGATGGAATAAGACAGGTGGCGGCGAAGCCTCGCCTGTGCAGTCGACGGCGCCTGCGTCAAAGCGCGAGATCCCGTTCGGGAAGCTTCGTACAGATGCCGACTGATCTACGCGGCCTGCGCTGCGCCGCTGTGATCATGCTCTTCTCACGGGCCCCATGTGGGATGGTTACCGCCCCTCCAGCTTCTCCTCGTCGCGCTTCGGCTGCGTGGTCAGCAGCTCGTCGAGCGTGTATTGCGCGCCGCATTCCGGGCAGCGGGCCTCACGCATGCCGGTCAGGTTGTAGCCGCAGGTGGGGCAACTGACCGCGTCCGTGCCGGCGGCAGTGAGACGCGCGATGCGCTCGGCGGGTGTCTCGCGCCAGATCAGCACCGTGGCGAGCACCCAGACGATCGGCGGAACGCCGCCGCCGATGAGTGCTCCGACTTCAGCCGCCGCGGGCAGCACACCTTCGACTAGCAGCCCCAGCAGCACGCCGGCCACGAGTGACAGCACGGTCGCGGCCCACGTGCGCTGTTTGCGTTCGGTGGTCCAGCGGATCATGTCCTGCCAGAGCAGCATCCAGTAGATACCGATGAAGGCGTACACCGCGGCCCACACCGCCAACATGCGGGCCAGACCGGGCTGTCCGCCGCCGGGCAGCAGAATCACCATGCTGAACACGAACACCGTTCCCGCGAGAGGGAGGATGAGCATGGCCAGGACGAGTCGGGCGATGAGACGGGACATGGGTGGGATGATATACGAAGGGGGAAGACCAAGGATTCGAGGATTCTAGGGTGTGGATCGGAGCCCGAAGAGCGAACGGGGTCGACGCTACGAGCTGCGCCCCCGACTCCGTTCACCGCTCATCGGTCAGCTCGTACAGCCCGTGCCCGGCGCGGCGGAGCTTGCCCTGGTTGACCAGCTCGTCCCAGACCGCCTGCGGGTAGCGCGTCGGCGGAGCGATCGCGACGATGCCCGAGCGGCCGCCGCCGGTCATGGCCCCGTGCCCGAGCCGCGACTCGTCATCGAGCCGAGCCAGCTTCAGCCGCTTGCGAAAAGCCTTCATCGCGTTTTTGAGTGTAGTGGGTTCAATCCCGCCGGCGGAGCTGGCGTTGGGGTCGTTGGGTTGGGGGGTGTTGGTGGTCATGGGGGGGCTCCTGGGGGCGCGGCGTAATCCTGGAAATCTTAGCGTTCTCGGCTCGACTTTGGCGACTCTTTCGGGTTCCACATGACGGCACACGCCCCGACCGGATCAAGTTCGAGAGCCGCGTCGTCTGATTGCACGAACGTGACGAGTCGCCGCCCCAGCAGAGCATGGATTCGAGACTGCTGTGCGATGGCGTCGAGGATGCTCCAAGCTGTCTTCTGATTCAGGCGGACGAACTGGTCGTATTGCTCCAGGACGATCAAGACGCCGCCGTCATCCTTGATCTCCAGGTCACCCAAACAGTCGTTGAACGCGTCCAGATTCTGGCCATAGTAGTCGGGAAACCGAAGATCCGTCGCGACGTTCTCGTGGAACGCCTGTTCCGAGGTCCAAAGTGAGCAATCGAAGTGGAAGACGTCGTATCCCTGCCCGCGAAACCAGGTAATGTCGTGTTGCACGGCCTCCCGGCGGAAGTACAGCGCGATCGGACTGTTCTGGAGGATCTGCCAATCGAGCGGATGATCGTTCCAGGGTTGGTTAAAGACAGCCATAGGTTGCTCTATGTCTCAGCACTGAGTTCATCGGAAAGCACCCTATACTATAAACCGAATGGTGTCTCGGCCTTTCACGGAGGAACACGCATGAACACGCTCGCCGACGTTATGGCGGAACTGAAGAAGAAGGGGAACCCGTTGCGAATCCAAGCGTTCGCGCCGTACGGGGCGCCGCAGGATCTGTACGGCGTCAGCGTGGCCGACATGAAAGTGATCGCCAAGAAGATCAAGGGTCGGCAGGACCTGGCGGGGGCGCTGTATGAGACCGGCAACGGCGACGCGATGTACCTGGCTGGCATGGTCGCCGACGGGGCCCAGATGACCAAGCGGGAGCTGAATTCGTGGGCCGGCAAAGTGAGCTGGGCGATGGTCTCGGAATACACGGTGCCCGGCGTCGCGACCGAGAGCGAGCACGCCCGCGACCTGGCTATGAAGTGGATCGATTCGAAGAAAGAGTCGGTGGCATCATCCGGCTGGTGTACGTACGCCGGGATCGTCGCGGTCACGCCGGACGAGGACCTGGACCTGGCCGAGATCAAAGCGCTGCTCAAACGCGTCGAGAAGGAAATCGACGCCGCCCCGAACCGGGTGCGCTACACCATGAACGGATTCGTGATCGCGGTGGGCTGCTATGTGCCGCCGCTGAGCCAGCAGGCCAAGGCGACGGCGAAGAAGCTGGGCAAGGTCGACGTCGACATGCACGGCACGAGCTGCAAGGTCCCGCTCGCGACCGAGTACATCGAGAAGGTCGAAAAGGCGGGTCGGGTCGGGAAGAAGCGGAAGACGATTAAGTGTTGAGTGTAGCGCGGGTGAGCAGTAGAGCAGGTGACCGGTCGCTGCGCGAGTTCTGTTCGCCTGCGGCGTAGAGAGTAGAACAGTAGAGCAGGAGACCGCCGACTTTTGGTCGGCTTTGTTCGCCTTTGGCGAACGGGAGTGGATGGGAATCGAACCCACCAGGGGCAGAGGGTACTACCCCTCAACGGCTTTGAAGGCCGCGGGACCCACCAGGCGTCCGGACACTCCCAACAGCGGTCGAATCCGCCGCGTTGCTTCAGTATAACCCAGCGGAGGGGGAAGAGGGCGCGTGTACCGCCCTTTTGATCCTCAGATCCTGAGATCCTTAGATCCCGCCTCCTGGATCCTGCTGCGGTCCATGTCGGCTGTGGGGGGGGACCGACGCTACGCGCAGACACTCGCTGGCGCTTCGTGCTCTGATTGGAGGGGCACGCGCGTCGGGCTCCGACCCCCATTCCTCAATCCCCAATCCCCAATCCTCGACATCTCCCCACATTTGCCGCCGCCGGCGCTTTCGCCATAATGGCCCGACCACGACCGGCACGAAGGAGTTCTCTTGTCCGACGCACTCGTTCTCGACGGCATCACCAAACGCTACGGCCGCTTCATCGCCGTGGACGGGTTCAGTCTGCACTTGCCGGCGGGGGAGGTGCTGGGCTTTCTGGGGCCGAACGGGGCGGGCAAGACGACCACCATCCGCATGGTGATGAGTATCAACTACCCCGACTCCGGCACGATGACCGTGCTCGGCCATCCGCGGGCGTCAGACGTGAAGGACCGCATCGGCTATCTGCCCGAGGAACGCGGCCTGTACCGCAAGATGACGCTCAACGAGACGCTGCGCTACTTTGGCAAGCTCAAGGGGTTGCACGGCCGCCGGCTGCAGAACCGTGTCGACGAGAGCCTCGAACGCGTCGGATTACAGGACTGGAAACGCAAGCGGGCCGAGGCGCTGTCGAAGGGCATGTCGCAGAAGCTCCAGTTCGTGCTGGCGATCCTGCACGAGCCCGAGCTGGTCATTCTCGACGAGCCGTTTTCCGGGCTCGATCCGATCAACATCGACATGCTCGAGCGGCTGATCGCCGACTTGCGGGCGGCAGGCTCGACGGTCGTGTTCTCGACGCACCAGATGAACCAGGCCGAGCGGCTGTGCGACCGCATCGTGCTGATCAACAAGGGTCGTAAGGTCGTCGACGGGCGGATCAATGAGGTCCGCGATCAGTACTCGGCGCGCTATGTCTCGATCGATGCCGAGGGAGATCTCGGTTCGCTACGGGCGTTCGAAGGCGTGGTGGACGCGCAGATCTCGTCCGGCCATGCGCGGATCGAACTGGCCGATGGAGCCGATCCGAACGCGCCGCTGCAGCACGCGCTGCAGAACGCCCGCGTCCTGCGGTACGAAATACAACGACCGAGCCTGCAGGAGATCTTCGTGAAGCTCGTCGGTGGCGAAGCGAACCCGCGTTCGCCGGAGGGAGGTGACGCCGATGGATAAGATCACCGCCGTCGCCTGCCGGGAGTTCATCGCGACCGTTCGCACGCGGGCGTTCGTGCTGACCGTGGTTGTGATGCCGATGCTGATGGTCTGCGGCCTGTACGGATTCGAATACGTCGAGGAGCTGACCAAAGAACAGGAGCTGCCGTCGCGCAAGCTCGCGCTGGTCGATTACACGGATGTCCTGGCCGACGTGTTCGCCGCGCAGATCGCGGCCCACAATGATGAGCTTCCCGGACAGCCGTTCGAGTTGGAGGTGCTCGACGAGCTGGAGCCGGATCGCGAGGAGGTCAAGGAGGGGCTGACCAAACGCGTGCAGGATGGCGAGCTGTACGGCTGGCTGGTGGTGTCGGCGGACACGCTCAATCCGGACGGCGAGGGTCAGGTCGAGCTGGCCCGTTCCGACACACAGCTCAGTGTCGGCCGGCGGTTGGAACGGATGGTGAACAACGCCGTGGTGGCCGTGCGCTTCGAGCGCGCGGGGATCGACGCGGCGTTGATCGCGCGGCAGCGCACGCCGGTGCGGTTTGCAATGGTCGACGCGCGGTCAGGCGAGTCGTTCGGCAGTGACACGCTCGCGCAGATCATGACACCCTTTGTGTTCATGCTGTTGATGTTCATGGGCACGTTCGGCATCGCGCAGGGGCTGCTGACAACCGTGATCGAAGAGAAGAGCTCACGCGTGGTCGAGGTGCTGCTGTCGGCAGTCAGCCCGCTCCAGCTCATGGCGGGGAAAATCATCGGCATGGTTTGTGTCGGCGTTTTACTGCTTAGTGTCTGGGGCGGCGTGTCGTACTTCGGAGCGCGGTCGTACAACATGGAAGAACTCGTTACGCCGTACCGGCTGACGATCGCGGGGCTCTACTTCGTTCCGGGCTTTCTGCTGATGGCGTCGATCCTGGCCGGCGTCGGCTCGGCGTGCAACGAGCTGAAGGAAGCGCAGAGCATGGTCTTTCCGCTGTCGATCCTGACGATCATCCCGATGATCTTCTGGTTCTTCATCGCGGAGTACCCCGCGTCGCCGTTCAGTATCATCCTGAGTTACATCCCACCGATTACGCCATTCATCATGATCCTGCGCATCTGCTCCGACCCGGCGACGCCGATGTGGCAGATCGTGTCGACGCAGGTGGTGTTGTGGGCGAGTGTGCTGGTCGCCATGTGGGCGGCGGCGAAGGTGTTCCGCGTCGGCGTGCTGATGTACGGCAAACCGCCGTCACCGCGTGAGCTGTTGCGGTGGTTGAGATACTCATAGCTGGATCGAGGATTGAGGGGTGAGGAATGGGGGGTGAGGATTGGGGATCAGAGCACGAAGCGCAAGCGAGTGTCTGTGTGTAACGTTGCCCCTGTGGCCGACGTTGTCTTGGGGGATCCCAGGATTCGAGGGGAGTCCTCCCTTTCGGCCTTCACCCTCCCCGGCCCCTCCCTCAAGGGAGGGGGGTAAGACCGCTACTCGTCCAGGCGGACGGCTTGGCGGATGATGATGTCGGTCAGCGGAACGTCGTCAAAGCCGCTTTGTGATCCGGTTTGCACGGTCGCGATGCGGTCGATCACGTCCATGCCGGAGAACACGCGTCCGAACACGGAGTAGCCCTCGCTCGTGTCGGACGGGTTCAGAAAGTCGTTGTCGACGAGGTTGACGAAGAACTGGGATGTGGCCGAGTCGGGATCGGTCGTGCGCGCCATCGCGACCGTGCCGCGGTCGTTGTCGAGCCCGGGTTCGAGCGCGATCGGATCGCGCGCGTCCTTCTTGTTCAGCCCCGGCTCGAAACCGCCGCCCTGCACGACAAAACCGGCGATCACGCGGTGGAAGATGGTGTTGCTGTAGAATCCGTCGTCCACGTACTCGAGAAAGTTTTCGACCGACTTCGGCGCGTCGTCGGGATACAGCTCAACCACAAAGTCTCCGAACGTCGTTTCCACTCGGACGCGCGGCCCGACCGTGCTCGGGTCCAGCACGGTGATGGCGATGGTGTCCGAGGCGCTGCGGCCGCGATCGTCGGTGACACGTACCTGGAAGGTCAGTTTGTTCTCCAGTGACTGGTCGTAGACCGGCGTGGTGAACGATGCCTGGTTCGTGTCCGCGCCGGTCAGCTCGACGGTTTGGCCGGAAGACTGCTGCCAGGCGTACGACAGCGAGCGTCCCTCGCTCTCAGATGCATCGAGTGTGACCTCATCGCCGGGCACCGCCTCGGCGTCGTCGCCCGCGTGCGCGACGGGGGCGCCGGCGTCCGGCACGATCGTATCGTCGTCACCGAACGTGTAGCCCAGACCATAGTTCGGGTCGGCCGCAACTGGAACGCTGACGTCGGCATGACCGAGGCCGCCGGCATCGCTTCGCGTCGTGA
The DNA here is from genome assembly GCA_028277645.1 of Phycisphaerae bacterium. Taxonomy (GTDB): domain Bacteria; phylum Planctomycetota; class Phycisphaerae; order UBA1845; family Fen-1342; genus JANQFV01. Next base: position 14,155 of record JANQFV010000009.1, on the reverse strand, counting down.
CCGTGAACCGCAGGAATTGGTCGTCCGGGACGGAAGGAGCCGCGAAGCTGGCGATCGGCTGCGTCGCGTCCTCGATCTCCACGCCCACGCCGGCGGTTTGCACCCAGTAGTAGTACAGGCTCTCATCCGTCGTGGCGGTAGCGGTGAGCTTGACCGATTGCCCCTTGCTGACTTTGTCAACGATCGTGCCCCCTTCCACCGTCGCGTCGGCGGAGGTCTCGATCGGGTCGGTGACGATCGGCTCGTTGGCGTCCACCGGACCCGTCATCGGGCAGCCCTGCGGGGTCATCGTCAGCGACACCACGAGCACGAATGGCAGCAACGTTAGGCGGATCACGGCAATTCCTCCATGCGACCGGCGCATTCCAGCGCGCCGCCCTGCGCGTATTGTAGCACGGATATCAAGTGAGTCGGCGTATTCGGACGCCAGCCTGAGGGGTGCTGCTGCATGGGCCGAGCCCGACTCCGGCTAAGGGCTGACAGTTGAGAGTTGACAGTTCTCTTCACCCCTGCGCGTCGCGAAATTCCTCCAGCCAGGACATCTGGATGGCCTCGAGTTTGCCCTCGCTGCTGGCTTTTGGGTCGTCGCCGAAGTCCGGTAACTCGCATACCCAACGGTGGAGGTCGGTGAAACGGACGGCGAGCGGATCGGTCTCCGGGAAGCGTTCGTACAACGCCAAGCCAATGTCCTCTGCGTCGAGCCAGGTGAGTTTGGGGGGCATCAGGGACCTTTCGGGGGCGGGCCGGCGACCGCGGGCGGTGGCCTAGCGCGGTTGTTGCGGCGTCGAATGCGGGTTCTATAATCGGTCGGTTCGGGTGTTCAAGCTGCGATTTCGGCCACAAGTTCCGAACGAAGGAGCGTACGCGTGCCGCATTATATCACGGAAGCCTGCATCGGTGAGAAAGACGGGAGCTGCGTGGAAGTCTGCCCCGTGGACTGCATTCACCCCCGCAAGGACGAGGCCGACTTCGAGACGGCCGAGATGCTGTACATAGACCCCGACGTGTGCATCGACTGCGGGCTTTGTGTCGATGAGTGCCCCGTGAAAGCGATCTTCTCGGAAGATGACCTGCCGGACGAGATGGAGGCATTCATCGAGAAGAATGCTGCCTATTTCCGCACGGACGCGGCGACGTAAGGTACACGACCACGCCTGCTCGGGGGCGCTACGGGTTAGATGTGTCGTCCGATGCCGTCGGTTCATCGAACGCGCTCAGCGCGAAGTCCTGATCGACGGCCCCCTTCAGCAGCGCGTTCCACTTCTTCCATTCGAGCTGCGCTTCGGCGGTGTCCAGGCGGCGCAAGGCCTCGAGCACGTCCGGGGTGTCCTGCGGCGCGAGCGCTGCGGCCAGCAGTTGTTCACCGAGCAGGATTGTACGTTCGACGCCGTTGCGCACCTCGACGATTTCGCGGTTGCTGTCCTTGTCGCGTACGTCGAGCAACTTCTGCTGTCCGAAGAGATAGCGTTCGAGACAGCGTTTGAGAATCGTGCCGGCCGCCGCGGTGAGTCGGCGGCGCTGATCCTCGTCCATTTTCGACAATGCCGTGCGGCCCAGGCGCATGGCGACGTCCTCGGCGCCGATGGCAGGAACGTCATCACCGGTGTACGCGGAAGCGCGCGTCTCGATCAGTTGCAGCAGGGCTTCAGCGCAACGCTGCGGTTCGGGCACGCTGGCGAGCGAGCAGTAGTCCATCGCTGCGTAGATGCAGCGCAGCGTTGTCGTTGACTTCTCATCAGCCCCGGCCTGGCGCAGTGCGTCGAGCGCGCGGTTGACGTCCGCAGAACCCGCGGCAGCGAGATTCTCCCGCAGCAGATCCATGCCGACAGATGCCGCCGCTCGCACACCGACGCGTTCGTCCTGCAGTGCTTCGAACAACACACGCTGCGCGCCGGGGAACCGGAACGTGCCGAGGATGGATAACAGACGGACAGCCGGGACGGTGTCAGCACGCCGATAGGCGTTCGCGACCACGTCCGCATAGATTGTCCCAAATTCGCTCTTGAATGCGTCGCTGCCGGCGTATGCGCTGCGCAGCGCTGCGACGGCGTCGTTGGCGGTGACGGGGTCATTGTCGTTCACCGTACCGACGTTGGTCGTGATGAAGGAGCGCATCTCGGTGCGATCTGCGTCGGAGATATCGGTCTTGGCACGAATCTCGCTCAGCGCGTCGTCAACTGCGTTCTGGGCAAGCGCGCCGGCGGCGAGAGGGCTCAATAACACGAGTAAGACAAGGCAGCGACCGATCATCGACGGCTCTCCGGTTTCACAGCGTTTCGTACGCTTCGCATCCATGAACAGGGCATTCTAACGCCGGTTTGCCCTGCGTGACCAGCAGCGCCGGACAAATGCGTTCTGGCGGCAATTGCGGTGCGGTATTGACGTGGCCACCGGCGCTCTGCTACCTTAGAAAACGAAGGGTTTTTGTGGGTGTTGCGGAGATTTGTGCATTCGTGAGGTTCGTCTCCATGGCCGACGCTGTTGCTCGTCCCGAACTAGCCGTCGAAGAACAGACCCGCCTGCTGCCGCCGTACCGCGTCATCCTGCACAACGATGACGTGAACACGTTCGAGCACGTGATCACCGCGATTCGGCAGATCACGCCGCTGGAAGTGGAGGAGGCCATCGAGAAAACGGTGGAGGCGCATAACAGTGGCGTTAGCATGCTGCTCGTGACACACCAGGAGCGCGCCGAACTCTACGTAGAGCAGTTCGCCACGAAAAGCCTGACGGTAACCTGCGAGCCGGACGACTAAGGTCAACTACCGGTGCCGGGAGAGGGGATTATTCCACAGTCACGGATTTCGCCAAGTTGCGCGGCTTGTCGACGTCGCAGCCGCGCAGGACGGCGGCGTGGTACGCCAGCAGTTGCAGCGGGATTACGGTCAACAGCGGCTGGAGTTCCTCAGGGCAATCGGGGACGTACAGGACGTCTTCGGCGAGTTGCTTGATGCTCTCGTCGCCTTCGGTAGCGACCGCGATGACGTGGCCGCCGCGGCTGCGGACCTCTTCGATGTTGCTGACGACCTTCTCGTAGAGCTCGCAGCGGGGAGCGATCATCACGACGGGCATGTTTTCGCTGATCAGCGCGATGGGGCCGTGCTTCATCTCGGCGGCGGGCAGGCCCTCTGCGTGGATGTAGCTGATTTCTTTGAGCTTCAGAGCGCCCTCGAGCGCGACGGGGTACTGGAGCCCGCGGCCCAGGTAGAGCCAATTCTCCGCCTCCACGAAGCGCGCGGCGATCTGCCGCGCCTGCGTGTTCAGTTCCAGCGCGCGCTCGATGCGCTCCGGCATCTTCGCGAGCTCGCTCAGCAGACGCCGGCCGGCGCCGTGTCCCATGTGGCGACGGCGGGCCAGCATTGCAGCAATCATGGTGAGCACGGTGAGCTGTCCGGTGAACGCCTTCGTCGAGGCAACGCCGATTTCGGGACCGACGTGCAGGTAGACGCCGGCGTCGGTCTCGCGGGCGATTGTGGAACCGACCGCGTTGACGATGCCCAGCGCCATTGCGCCGCGGTCCTTGGCTTCGCGCAAAGCGGCCAGCGTGTCTGCGGTTTCGCCGCTCTGCGAGATCGCGATGACCACGGTGCGGTCGAAGATCAGCGGGTTGCGGTAGCGGAACTCGCTGGCGTACTCGACTTCGCACGGGATGCGGGCCAGCTCTTCAATGAGGTACTCGCCAACCAGGCAAGCGTGCCACGCGGTTCCGCAGCCGGTCAGGATGATGCGTTTGCAGCGCACCATTTCGCGCATGATGTTGTTCAGGCCGCCGAGCACGACCCGGCTGTCCTGTTCGTCCACGCGGCCGCGCATACAGTTTCGTAGCGATTCCGGCTGCTCGAAGATCTCTTTGGACATGAAGTGCTGGTGGCCGCCGAGCTCGAGTTGCTCGAGCGTCCACTCGACCTCTTCGACGGCCTTGGAGACCGGAGCGGCTTCGAGGTTGGTCGTGTGGAACCCTTCGCGCGTGATCACCGCGACCTCATTGTCCTCCAGGTAGATCACCTGCGGCGTGTGCTGGATGATCGCGGACGCGTCGGACGCGACGACGTGCTCGTCCTGGCCGACGCCGACGATCAGCGGGCTGCCCCGCCGAGCCGCGACAATGGTGTCCGCGTGGTCGGCGTGCAGCACTGCGATGCCGAAGGTACCGCGTACGTCGCGCAGTGCGCGGCGGACGGCGTCTTCCAGATTGCCGTCATAGAAGTGTCCGATAAGTTGCGCGAGCACCTCGGTGTCGGTCTCGCTGGCGAACTCGACACCCTGTTGTTCCAGAAACGTGCGCAGGACGCGGTAATTCTCGATGATGCCGTTGTGGACCATGGCGAGCTTGCCGTTGGCCGCGATGTGCGGGTGGGCGTTGATCTCGGTCGGGGCGCCGTGGGTGGCCCAGCGCGTGTGTGCCATGCCGACCGTCGTGCCGTTCAGCTCCTGCCCGATCTTCTCTTCGAGCGCAGAGATGCGCCCCACGGAGCGGCGCAGGATCAGCTCGCCGTCGCGAATCACAGCGATGCCGGCGGAGTCGTAGCCCCGATATTCCAGGCGTTTGAGGCCTTCGGTAAGGATGGGCGTGGCTTCACGCTGTCCCAGATAGGCGACGATTCCGCACATGCAATGTCTCCTGAGCAGGCAGTCTGAACAACTCGTGCATTCTACATCATCGGTACGACCGGTCCGTGCCCCCGGTTTGCCGGCGAAACAATTCTCGTCCCAGCCGAACTCAACACTGCGGACGGTCGATGATAGCAGCGTACGCAGGCGTCGTGGTGATAACGTGTTGGTGTGGGCGCTCGTGAGCCGCCCGGACGACTGAACTCGCAAGTGTTGAGGAAAGCATGAGTTCCGCACAGGATCAGACCAAATCGTCCCGGCTGATTTCACAACTCCTGCTCGAGGACGCCGACCTGCGTGACATCGTCGAGGAGTTCGTGGCCGAGCTCGACGGCCGCCTCCAGGAGCTGCGCGACGCGCACGACAAAATGGACTGGGACCTGCTCGTCACGCTGGCGCACCGGCTGAAGGGGGCCGCCGGCTCGTACGGTTATCCGGACATCAGCCAGGTGTGCGCTGCGCTGGAGCAGCAGATTCGGGCGCAGGAGACAGACGGTTTCAATCAGCAGATCGGCATGCTGGACGAACTGATCGGCGCGGCGAAGGCGGGGTTGGGCGGGGATCAGGCTTAGGCGGCCACACGCCGCGGCCTGTCGTCATTCCGAAGCGCAGCGAGGAATCTGGTTGCGCCGTGGCAACATCGTACGGTCGCGTGAAGATTCCTCCTCCCGCTGGTCGTCGGAATGACGCGGCGGGGAGGCGGGTTAGTCCTACTCGTAGTTGACATAGATCGGGTTTGTCATCGCGGTGCGTGAGCCGTAGATGATCTGGTTCACGACGTTGGTCATCCCGGTGTCGCCGTAGGTCTCGACGCGGTAGAAGTAACGCTCATCGGGGCTGGGGGAGTCCGTGAACGTCATCTTGGCGATGCTGCCGGAGATGAGCCAGGCGCGGAAGAGCTCGCCGTTGCGCATGACGGCGACGAGGCGGATGTCGTGCTGGGGGTCGAGTCGGCCGGGGGCCATGACCAGCCAGAGGTAGTCGAAGAACGTCAGCGCCTCGCGATTGATGCGGTGGATCAGGCCTTCCGGGAACTTGATCGCGTCCGCCGCGCCCAGCGGCCCGCCGACGATGTAGATCGTGAATGTGATCAGGCGGCCGGTGCCCGGGAGATTACCGCCCATCATCGCGTCGATGCGGCCGTTGGCATCGGTGTCGGCGACTAACTCGACGCGTGGCGCGCCGGCCTTGAACGAGACAGTCACGCGGCCTTCCGCGATGCCTTCCAGCACGCCCTCCGCGGTCCGTTCGTTTGCGTAAACCCAGGTGGTCGGGCTGCCCAGATCGGTGAACGGGGCCAGAAAGCTGAACAGGTGATGCGTGTCGCTGCCGCCGACGGCGGTGATGCGGCGGCCGTCGAGCAGGGCGGGATCCCAGAATTCGTGCGTGGCGAGGAAGTTGTTGTTGACCCGCATCGGGCCGTTCCAGGTCTCGATGCAGTCGATGTTGTCGGGGATTCCGTAGGTCCAGTTCAGCCGGAGCGGGTGGTTGATCGAGAAGAGGGCGCCCTGGCGGTGTGCCGCGTCCACGGCGAGCTGTGCGTCGGCGGCTTTGTGCGCCTGCCAGAGCTCGGCGTAGTCGAATGGCCCGGCGGCCCAGACGTTGCCGTGCCCGCGATCGGTGGTCCATTCGACGCCATGGAGGAGGATCAGCGATTCAGACGTGAACCCGGGGTCGTGCCAGTGGGTGGGTTCGCCGTTCATGTAGCTGTCGTGATCGGTGAGCGCGAGGAAATCGAGCCCGTTGATCTCGGCCCGTAACAGGACGTCGGCAACGCTGCTGTCGCCATCGCTGTGGAGCGAATGGCAGTGCAGATCGCCCGCAAGCCACTCGCCGGCGAAGGCGGGCGGTGCGAGCAGAGTGATGCTCACGATGAGGCAGGACCATCTTGTCAGGGCATGCAGACGCATGTACGGCTCCTGGCGATCGATCAATTCAACTACGGGATGCTCGCCCAATCAGTGGACAGGATACCGGCGTGTGCATGCGTGAGAAAAGGGCTGTTTTCGTGAGAGATCAGGGAGGAGGGTGTGCCACTGTTCTTGAACAGTGAAGGCGTGCCAGTGCTCCTGAGCAGCGCGGGGGTGTGCCACTGCTCTTGAGCAGTGCTATTCTGTACGAACGATGACTCTGACGCCACGAAAGACCCGCCGCTCGTGGGACGAACCGGCACACGCTCATTTCCTGACCTACTCCTGCTTTCGCCGATTGCCGCTGCTGACCCGGGACCGCACCCGCCGCTGGGTGCTGGACGCCCTGGCTCAAACGCGGCAGAAGCGGGACGTCGAGTTGTGGGCCTATGTCATCATGCCGGAGCACGTACACGTTCTGCTCTGCCCGCGTGGGTCGGACTACGAGATGCGGCGAATCCTGGTCGCGTTGAAACGACCGGTCAGCGATGCGGCCCGCCGCTACCTGGAGCACATGGAAGACGACAAGTGGCTGGAACGTCTGAGTGCTGAATACCCATCGCGGCGGATCTTTCGGTTCTGGCAGCCGGGTGGCGGATTCGATCACAACGTCTTCCGCGAGAAGACCGTGCCCACCGTGATCGACTACATCCACGCGAATCCCGTCCGCCGGGGCCTGGTCGCGCACCCGACCGACTGGCCCTGGTCGAGTGCGCGGTTCTGGGAAGGTTGGTCGGACGTGCCGCTTCGCATGGACGATCCGTTTGGATGACGGGAAGCACTGCTCCAGAGCAGTGGCACACCGTTAGTGCCACCCGCTCTACGGGCGCCTTCTCCTCAACAACACGAACCCGCCCAATGAGAGCAACCCCATTGTGGACGGTTCAGGGACTTCGGAGGCGACACGGAACCCGAAATGGTTGTTTTCGTAGTACGGGTATTCGACGTTCCGGGCGGAGGACGCGAGGCCGATGCCGAAGCTGAAGATGTACGACCCGCCACGCAGCCCGCGAAGGGAACCGGTTCCGTAGTCGCCACTGTAATACGGGCTTTCCATCCATTCCCAGACGTTGCCCATCATGTCGTACGTGCCGTTCAGTTCCTCGCTGCCGCTGCCGACATCCCACGGGCCCCATGGGTCGATGGCGTATCCGTTGTCGTAGTAGTTCCAACCCGTTCCGCTCACCCCATCGCCCTGGTGCAGCGTGTCGCCCGGCTTGGTCGCGTACGTCTGGAGGCTCGCCCCGTTCCAGTAGGCCGCCTTGACCCACTCATCTTCCGTCGGCATGTAGTACATCGCGTCCTTGTGGCGATACAGGTTCGTGCCGCCCGCTGCCTCGGCCGGGCTCCAGGTATCCAGGGCGTAATCACTTTGCCCCTGTGTGCCTGTGAACTTGTACGCCGCCTGATGGCCCGTGCTCGTGTTCAGCCAGTTCACGAACTGGGCCGCCTCGTACCAGCTCACCTCGTTGGTCGGCACGTTCGTGCCCGTCCAGTAAGGACCTTCGTCATACGCACTTGATGGGGCGCCGGTGACGGGGACGCCCAGACTGTTCGTGAACTTGGTCCACTGGTCGTTGGTGATCTCGAACGTCCCCATGCGGTAGCTACTGCGATGAACGCCCGTGAACGTGTAACCGCTGCCCGCCGGCCAACTGCCGAGATCGCCCGCGTCGCCCGCGATCGGCACGAAGTCGATCGTGAACTGGTTCGCACCCGTGCCGAACGTGTCGGCCACCGCGCCGGTGGCGCAGGCGCAAAGCGCGACCACCGCTAGTAGCTTGCCAATCCCCTTCAGCATGCTCATCTCCTGTTTCCGGGTTTGAGCCGTAAGCCCACGGTGCTTTGCCCGCTCTGAATCACAGAGCCCTCCGCGGAGCCCCTGTGCCTGGACACCACCTCGCTAAATCCTAGGTTCGCGCCCGGCTCAGTTTCAAGGCACCCACCGAGAACGCGGCGGCCCTTGTCGAGTGCGCGGTTCTGGGATGGGCGGCGGGACGTGCCGCTTCGCATGGACGATCCGTTTGGCTGACGGGGAGCACTGTTCAAGAACAGTGGCACACGATCAGTGCGACCCCTGATTCCGGAACCGGTTGCGGGTTTGACGCCGGTGCAGCGTGGTGTAGACCTGTCAGAATGGCAGCCGAAAGGGACTGTCGCGTGCGCGGAAAGGTGATCCGTAAGTGGTTTTATGTGTGCGACTTATGCCGATTCTCGGCTTTGTGATGCTATGGAATCCGGTTTGCATCGAATGTTGGTCGAACGACTGCAACTGTGGATGCGCGCCGGGTTTCTGCCGGGGCCTCGCAGAGGAGATGCGAATGTCAAAGATCATTGGAATCGACCTGGGTACGACGAACTCGGTGGTCGCCGTCATGGAAGGTGGGCAGCCGAAGGTGCTCGTCAACGATGCGGGCTCGCGTCTGACGCCGTCGGTGGTCGGGTTCACCGACAAGGACGAGCGGCTGGTCGGGCAGCGGGCACGCAACCAGCAGGTCACCAATCCGACGAATACCGTGTTCTCGATCAAACGCTTCATGGGCCGGCGGCACAACGAGGTGTCGAGCGAAGAAAAGACCGTGCCCTACGAGGTCATCGGCGGGCCGGAAGAGCTGGTCCGCGTCAAGATCGGCGACAAGGAATATGCCCCGCCGGAGATCTCTGCGATCGTGTTGCGCGAGCTGAAGTCGGTCGCGGAGAAGTATCTCGGCGAGACGGTCGAGCGGGCCGTCATCACCGTGCCGGCGTACTTCAATGACTCGCAGCGCCAGGCCACCAAGGAAGCCGGGCAGATCGCCGGGCTGAAGGTCGAGCGCATCATCAATGAGCCGACCGCCGCGGCGTTGGCCTACGGCATGGAGAAGAAGGACGCGAACGAGAAGATCGCGGTCTTCGACCTGGGTGGCGGCACGTTCGATATCTCGATCCTCGACGTCGGCGAGAACGTCTTCGAGGTGCTCGCGACGAATGGCGACGGCCACCTCGGTGGTGACGACTTTGACGAGGAGCTGATCAACTACCTCGCCGACGAGTTCCGCAAGAAGGAAGGCATCGACCTGCGGAACGACCCGATGGCGTTGCAGCGTCTCAAGGAAGCCGCCGAACGGGCCAAGTGCGAGCTCTCCGGCAGCATGGAGACGACGATCAACCTGGCGTACATCACGGCCGATGCATCCGGTCCGAAGCACCTGCAAATGACGCTCACGCGGGCGAAGTTTGAGTCGTTGGTCGAGAGCTTGGTCGAGCGTTGCCGCGGGCCGGTGATGCAGGCGCTGCAGGATGCGAAGCTGTCGCCGAACGAGATCAATGAAGTCGTGCTGGTCGGCGGATCGACGCGAATCCCGAAGGTGCAGGAACTGGTCAAGGGCATCTTCGGCCGCGAGCCGAATCACAGCATCAATCCGGATGAGGTCGTGGCGCTCGGTGCCGCGATTCAGGCGGCCGTGCTGTCGGGCGAGAAGTCGGACATCGTGCTGCTGGACGTGACGCCGCTGTCGCTGGGTGTCGAGACGCTCGGCGGCGTGATGACGCCGCTGATTCAGCGGAACACGACGATTCCGACCAGCAAGAAAGAGACGTTCTCGACGGCAGCGGACAATCAGCCGGCGGTCGATATTCACGTACTCCAGGGTGAGCGCAAGATGGCCGGCGACAACCGCACGCTGGGTCGTTTCCAACTCACCGGGATCGCGCCGGCACCGCGTGGTATGCCGCAGATCGAGGTCACGTTTGACATCGATGCCAACGGCATTCTGAACGTCTCGGCGAAGGATCTCGGGACCGGCAAGGAGCAGTCGATCGAGATCAAGTCGTCGTCCGGTCTGAGCGACGACGAAGTGCAGCGGATGGTGACGGACGCCGAGTCGCACGCGGCCGACGATGAGGCGAAGAAGAAGCTCATCGACGCGCGGAATCAGGCGGATCATCTCGTATACGCGACTGAGAAGACGCTCAGCGAGCATGGCGATAAGGTCGACGCCGCAGCGCGGGCCGAGATCGAGCAGGCCGTGAATCACGTCAAGGACGTGCAGAAGGGCGACGATGCGGCCGTGATCGAAAAGGCGATCGCAGACCTGAACACCGCGTCGCAGAAGCTGGGTGAGGCGGTGTACAAGGCAACCGCTGACGCAGCAGGTGCAGAAGGCGGACCGGCCGGCCCGCAGGCGGCAACGGGTGGTGAAACGCCTGCCGACGGCGGCGACGCGGGCAAGGACGACGACGTCATCGACGCGGAGTTTGAAGTCAAAAAGTAAGGTTCGTGTCGCGTGACGAAGGCACGCTGCACATGCCGTACTTCGGATGGCTCTCGAAAATGAAGCGAATGCATCACCAGGCATTTACGAGTAGTTACGGCGTGGCTCCTGAGGAGATGTAGGTTTGCCCACCGTGGTGGCTCAAGGAACGCGTCTGTATCCCGAGTTTGATCGACGAGCAGCGCGCCATCGCCGACGTACTCGACACGGCGCAGTGTGAAATCGACCTGCTCAAGCAGTTCCGCGACCAGCTCCAGCAACAGAAACGCGGCCTGATGCAGAAGCTGCTGAGCGGCCAGATTCCCGTGAAGGGAGCGTGAGCGTTGTCATATAGAACTCCGCATCATATTCGCGAGTATCTAAAAGGTGCCTGCCTGACCGTCAACCACGAATACTGTCTGCGTTGCACGGGGCGTGGTGATGACTACCGGAAGAAGGTCCTAACCGGAACCAATGAGATCGACCTTTGCGCCCGGCTCGGCACCTTCTTTCGGGCAAACTACCGGCTGGCAGCGCAAGGCCGAGGTGACGCGGACCTGATCACCGACAGTCCACCGTTTAAGACCGAGGTGAAGTACATCCTTCCTGGTCGCACAAACTGGAACCAGGTACGCGACGACTGGAACGGCTTGCGTGCCCTTTCGAACAATGGGCAGGCCTTTCGCAAGCGCGCATTGGTCTGGTTCTGGCCGAGCATTACGCTCTATAAGTTCACGAGCTGCCTAAGTGTTACCCGCGACCTGAACGACAAATTCTCCGAGGCTGTGCTCGCTCCTTTTTGGCCATATACAAATGTCGTTATGCCGCAATTCGGAAAGAACCAGCGGATCGAGTTCGCTGAACCCCGCCACCAAGGCCCGCACGGCATTCAACTACCCAACGGGCGTCGGTTCCGGCTTGACATCGTGGGGAACGTCACTCACCCACTCTGGGCCGTTGTGTTTACACGGCTGACCCCGGAGGAATATTGCGAGATCGACCCTGCAGATTGTCGGAGCTTGGGGAGCACCGCGTTTAATATCTCGGAGTGGGTGTGATGGGCGAAGCGAATGCGGTTGGCCTCAATGACACCAGTACGCAGGCGAACGAAGAGGTGCTGGTTGTGCTTCGCGACGAAGTGCTGCGAGACGAGCGTGTCCCAGCCCTGATGCGGTCCATCGGTCGAATTCAAGCCCAGGAGACTATTCATGGATGATCTCCTCTTTCAGAAGACACCGCTGCACGCCGTGCTTGAGGCACATATCGAGAAGATGAAAGCGTATGTCGGAGATCTATCGCCGGAGCGCATTAACGCCGCCAGCGACGACGAGATCGTGGCGCACGTCGTTTCCGGATATCGCATTGAGCCGCTTCACGTCGACACTGACCGCACCGAAGCGGAGCACGCGGAGACGCAGGTCGATGTTAGCCGGCACTTCAACCGCGCGGTCTTTGACCGGTCGCAACCGTGCTTGGTCAAGGGTAACGAGATAACTCTGCACGTGCCGTTTACGGGCGACCCGGAGCTGCCGCTATGCACCCCGAGCACATTTAACATGAATCCGCCACGCGGGACCATCCGCAAACGCGGCGATCAGGGCGGTACGATTGTTATGTCTTTGGCATTGCCAGCGGACGTAGACGAGACTCAGTTCAATCAATGGATCACCGAACAGCTCAACGGACTGAGACAACACGCAGAGTGGTCTTCTAGTGATATCGAGGCGTACAACAGCCGGCTTGAACTGCACGTACGCGCTGCCGTGTCCGCCCGGCGCGCGCAGCTTGAGAAGCAAGGTTCGCTTCTGAAGAAGCTGGCGGTGCCACTTCGCAGGAGGGACGGCGCACCGAACCCGTCGCCGATTCCGATGCCGAAGCGCGTCGTAAAGCCGTTGCCCTCGCCACGAAAGGTGGAACAGGAATACGGGCTGGGTGCTGACGACTTTGAGTACATCCTCAAGATCCTCCGCCACGAATCGCGGTCCTTCGAGGCTACGCCCGACGCGTTCGTGAAGCTCGACGAGGAAGAACTGCGGGATGTCGTGCTCGCCCACCTGAATGGCCACTTCGAGGGTGATGCCGCTGGCGAGCGTTTTCGCAGGAAAGGCAAGACGGATATCTGTATTGAGTACGAGAACCGGGCTGCGTTCGTCGCCGAGTGCAAACTGTGGAGGGGGCCCAACGCGTTCAGCGAGGCCATTGACCAGTTGCTCGGTTACCTGACGTGGCGCGATACCAAGACGGCGTTGATTGTCTGGAACAAGGCCGTCAAAGACTTCACCAAGTTGCGGGAGTCGATTCCCCAACACATTGGGGAGCACGGTCGCCTCGTGAAAACGTTGGATGCGGGTCAACCCGGGGAATGGCGTGGCGCTTTCCGTGCTGGCGGCGATGATGGGCGCGAGATTGTCGTGCATATGTTCTTGGTTGACTTGGGAACTCAGCCGGAAGGCTCAGACGAGGGGACGTGCTGATGGCACCACTCGCGACGGCAACACGTTTTGGGAAACCGGCACAGCCACCAATTTCTTGCGTGCTGACTGTGGCCTAGGGTAGCGAGTTTCGCGGGGACTGCTTCGGTGATCGCAATCGGGGGGCGAAGACACTGGCTCGCGCTTCGTGCTCTGATTACAGCAGTTGTTGCAGGATGAACAAGTATGCGCTGGCTAGCGCTAGCTGCACTACCGTGAACACGATCCCCAACTCCACGAAGCCCAGGAATGTGATCTTCAGGTCGTTCTTCTTCATGATCGTGACCGCGACGACCGTGCTGGCCGAGCCGATCGGCGTGATGTTGCCGCCGAGGTTGGCGCCGAACACGCTCGCCCACTATCGTTCGGCGGGGACGGCAGCGGGCCGACGCTACGCGCGCGGGTGCGGAGCCCGCCCTGCAGTTTCGTGTGTTCCACCCTCCCCCCAGCCCCTCCCTCAGAGGGAGGGGGTTAAGCTCTACTCGCTTGGCTCGATCAGCTTGATGCTCAGCGTTGGGTCGTTGGGCTGGTGGTCGAGGACGTAGGTGCGCATTGTGGGCAGGACTGTCTCCAGCGTCTGGAGCAGGACGCGTTGGCAGAAGACCTCCGGAGCGCGGCGGTATTCGGTCAGCAGGCTCAGGAAGCGGTCCGCCTGGCCGCGGGCGCGGCTCACACGGGTCTGTGCGTTCGCGTGGGCTTCTTCGCGTAAGCGAACTGATTCGCCGCGGGCCTGGGCGACGATACGGCTCGATTCGGAGACAGCGCGGTCGACGGCTTTTTCGCCGTCCTTCTTGGCGCTCACAACATCCTGAAAAGCCGCGATCACGGCGCGGGGCGGATCGATCGACTCGAGGTTGGTCGCGACCAGTAGCACGCCGCAGCCGTACTGGTCGAGGATCTCTTGGGCGCGGGTGAGCGTCTCGAGTTGCAC
>JANQFV010000054.1 GCA_028277645.1 Phycisphaerae bacterium | reverse complement strand
CGTCGACCTCCTTGTCGTCGACAACAGCGTGTACTACAGATTGACACCGCGCAACCCGTACAAGCGCCGAACATTGATCTATCAAACAGAGCCTAGGCGGCGGCGCTGCTCGTGATCGGCTTATTCCGGACCGCGTACAAGCTTCTTCGAGTACCTACTCTCGCAATTCCTCAAGCCGTTTGAGCAGGACAGCACATAAGGCTGGGCAGCGCTCAGCGGCCTGCGTAGCGATAAACCGACGCACCCATGTCGGCCATGCCGTGTCGCGATAGCCTGTTACACCGATGGCGATGAGTGCATCGAGAATGGCCCACGCGCGCGTTTCGTTCGTGCTCGTGCATTCCAGTTGATCGACCAGCGCGTCGATCCACACTGCGCGCTGGCAGTGCTCCGCAACCGAGTACGCCGCATCGCGAACACGCGCTACCGGATCTCGCGTGAGTGCATCGATGGCTTGTTTCAGGGTGTCATCCGCAAACGCCGCTACCTGCGCGAGTTTACAGGCGGCGTAGCGTCTGTCCGCGGCGGCAGCAACCAGTTGTTCTTGCAACCAGGGGGAATCACCGCTTGTTAAACAGCATGCCATTGCCCAGGACACGGGCGCGGCGGGCTCGGCCGCTTCAACGTCGAGGAACGTCTCCCGCGCGTGTGTGGGATCCAATCCATAGAGCAGCGGCGGATACATGTGCCGATCGTAGGCACTGTGATTCATGAGTGCTTTGGTCGCCGCGAGCTTCGCGGTGTGTGGATCCAGCACGCCCAGCGCTCGAATCGCGTCCGCCTTGGAGCCGGCGATCCAGAAAGTACCTTCGTCCACGAGTGCCGATTCACGCACGCGCTCCACGAGGTTGGGTAGACCGCGCAGGATGTTACCAAGCGTTTCGTCCGAGGCGGCATTCAGGAACGCCTGCGTATCGCCCATGAGCGGAGCAGGAGACTGCGTCAGGTCATTTCGCAGATGCGTTTTCAGCAGTTCGGTGGCCGCCGCGCGTGTTTCCTCATGCTCGGCCAAGGAAGCTGCAACTCGCACGTCCCAGTGCTCCTCCAGTGACTCTGCCAACGCAACTCGGGAAGCCGGTGTACCGATTCGAAGCAGAGCAACGCGGGGCACGGAGTGGCATTGCGAATGCGTGAATTGCTGCTTGATCAGTTTCACTGCCGGGTCCGAACTCGCCCCCATATGCCCTAGCGCCACGATAGCGGACACACGAGCGCCATCGTCAGGCGGATTCCGTAGTATCTCGGCAATGTCCTCTACCGCCGGCGTGTGCTGGAGGACACCGAGAATCTGCACGGCGCCAGGAAGGTGGGGCTGACTCCGCAGTTTCACGACGGCCATCGCACGTTCCACGGCCTGCTCCCGTCCCTTGAGCTGCGGGCGCAGCCAGTTCGCCAGATCGTAGGGGATGTGCGGACCGAGGTGCAGCGCGCCGTCGACGAGACCACGGGCGTCACCGCGTGCAGCGAGCGCCTTCAGTGCTTCCATCTGAACGAGCGGAGCTTCGCCCTCCCAAAGATCGTCGCTAGCCGTGATGTCTCGGAGCCTTCGAAGCGTCTCCTCGTCGTGGTTCGTCACTGCTTCGGCGACGGCATCGAGCGTGGCGTGTTGGTTGTCGGTGCCAAGAAACGCGTTCACGGCGCGTAGATGACCATCTCCTCCGATTCGTCGCAGCACTTCCATGGCCGGGCGACGAGCCCGACTGCTGGGCCAGGGTGTCGTCTGTGGACCGATGATCTCGACGAGCAACTGCGCCAAGCCCTGCTCCAGTCGCGATCCCTGC
Source organism: Phycisphaerae bacterium (assembly GCA_028277645.1). Classification (GTDB taxonomy): domain Bacteria; phylum Planctomycetota; class Phycisphaerae; order UBA1845; family Fen-1342; genus JANQFV01. The sequence goes on along the minus strand of JANQFV010000054.1, from coordinate 199,604 downwards.
CGCGCAAGGAGCGCGTCGAGGAGATCGCTGCGGGCGATCTTGATCATCATCTCCAGCACCGAGGAAAGCGCATCGGACTTGGCAAGGGTCGACGATCGCTCTTCCTGTGATGCATCATCCAACAAATGCTGGATTGCTATATCGAGCGCGTCCAGCAGAGCATTCAACGTCTGCGCGTCCATCGAGTTTTCGTAGCCGCTGTAGACGAAGCTTGCGCGCAGTGGATCACCCGATTCAAAAACACGGCGACGCAATGCGTCATTGGTTGCCGCGGGCACGTTTCCGAAGAGACGAGGCAGATACCAACTGCGACAGGCATAGATCAGTGTATCTGGCAGACACGCTAGGCTCGACGCGGCACGAGCCGGGGCAATCTGTGCGAGCGCACGAAGCGCTGCGGCTCCCAAGATATCCTGCTCGGTATCAACCGCGGAGGCCAGCCAACCGGCTGCCTCCGCATCGTTCCAGATGTCAGCATTCAAGGCCAATGATCGCTGCTTATTCGACGGGATCTTCTCAAAGAGGAGAGTCTTGCACTGGCGCCACGTCCGTCCGTTGTCATGGAGGTTGGCGCACAGGTAGGCGAGATCGTGCACCGGCTCGGTAGCAGGGTCCGCTTGCTTGATTCTGTCAGCGACCCACTCAGGGCGGAGTCGCGCACACTCACGGAGTGCATCCAATGCGCTCTCATATAGCCGGTGCTTAGGTAGCTGGGATCGATCTTGTCGAACCTCGTCGGCGTGAAGGAAGACAACCGGATCGTACTGCATCCGTACGTGTATCTCCCAAGCGCTATCTAGTGCTTCGGGCGTCGGGCGTCTTGCCAGCAACTCCAGTGCAGCTCTCTGCAAGCGAGGCTGAGTGCCTTCCAGGAGCTCGATGATCCGCGGCGTGAGTGCATCCGCTGGTTGCGTCGCGAGTCCGTCAACGACAGGCGCGAGTCGCCAAAGGGCTCCGATCTCGGCAAACTTGACGAACGAGTCCCAAAGCAGCGGGAAGCCGCGGGCGCCAAGCGTCGGCAGCAGCTTCCGATGCAGCGCTTCTTGGAGCCGGTGGTCAAGCGCGTCTCTCAGGAGGCGAAAAACGCGGAGTGCCTCGTCGCCGGAGTCATTGGCACGCAGGAAGAACCAATCCATCGGCACGTAGCCAAAATGGAACCCGCGGAATTGGCGCGTGCCTTTCATGACGGAACCAAGTAACGCCGCCAGCTCCTCATCCGTGGCTCTACCTTTTCGGTGTTCCGTCGCGAGATGCTGAGCCGCTGCGAAGTTCAGCAGTCTATGGTGCGGCATCTCATACTGGTCGTCGCCAGCGTAACGAAGCCACCCGGCGGCGACCATGCGGGTCACGGCTTCGTCATCGATCTCAAGCTCTTCAATACACTCGTCGTTCCACGGATACTCCGCGCCTTCAAGGACCGTCGCCACAAGCCGCAGCAACCGTAGCGCGTCACGGCGATGTTTGGCGTCTTCCGTCAGGCGGTTCCAGTACTGCTCGATCAGCTCATACTCGTTTCGCGGCTCCCAGCCGCGCTGTTTGTCCCAGAGCTCACAGTACAGCCCTGCGAGTTGCGGCGATCGAAGAAGCGGACGCACACTTCCGGGGAGTGTGACCCAATCGTCGCCGATCCGGCGGTGGAGGTATTCGTCACGCTCCATGGCGCTAAACTGACCGACGGAGCAGAGCCGAACACGACGCGGATGTTGCTGACTGTGCCGTCTGAACACCTCAGCAGCTGCTGAATCGCAGGCGGCGATCACACGGACGCCCCAGTCTTCGAGTGGCTCGTCCAACAGTGCATTGGCTTGCTGCGCGCCTTCGAGCTGATCGATTGCGATCGTCATCCACGGCGTCGTCTGTGCTACCCCCAGAACGTCAGCTCGCCGAGCCGAGATGCTCCGAAGGTCGCATGGCGTCTCATGGCCAAGCGCGCCTTTCCACACGTTGTCCGCCGCGCGCTGGAGGTCGGCACGCAGGTCACTGCCCGAACGCGAGAGTGCTAGCGCCGGCGTCTCTGCTGTGAGAATCTCGGCACAAAGGCGCCAGGTCTTGCCGTGGCCACTCTCGCCCATAATCACGAATACAGACGCTTGATCACACGTCGGCTCCCGGACGTCCCAGTCGGCATGGTATCGCCAGGTATCCGTGAGTTGTTTCACTTGCGTGCGACAACGGTTTCTCAGGACCACGTCGTGGCCAAGCGCGACGACGTGCTTCAAGCCCACTGACTGGAGCAATTCGTCGCGAGTCACGGTCGTATGATTCTGACGCGACTTGTCAATCAGGTGGCCGACCAGTGCATCTCGGATCTGTTCGCGACGCTCGCGGTAATCAGCGACCTGAAGCAAGGCCGCGTCCACGTCCGAACGCAACCGTTGTTCGCCGACATCGCCCTCAAACTTGAAGCGCGCCAGCAAGTGCCAGACTTTGCGCCGTATGTGGTCAATCGTCGGCTGATCATCATTCGCCGCTTCCGATTGCTGAAGGACTTGGACAATGCGGTCGAATACGCGCCGCCGTGTCGTCCCGGCCTCCCAGAAGGGATCGCTTGATCCACCAAATCTCAGCTCGTCTTCGTCGTCTAAACTCTCGTATGCCGCAAGAAACTGCTCGGTGGTTGCATCATTGGACAGTCGGTTGCCGAGCGATTCGAAGAATGTCAGTACCGCGTCCCAGCGACCTGAGCGCCCCTCGCTGACAAACTCGTATGTACTGAGTTGTGAGAGATCGTCCCCAACCGCGCGGTAAAGATCGGGCAGTACGTTCTCGACAACTTCTCGCAATGACCATGTTTCCCGGTGGGTGGTCTTAAGTTGGACGACTCTTCTGTTGTTGGAACGCTCAAGCCATGCATCACCACCTTCGGGCTCCAGGACCAGGCGCAGACCGGCATCGGACGTCTCGAAGTCCGTGTGCGTAGCCTGCAGCGCGCACCAAAGCGCTTGGTACCAGATACCTTTGTGCGTCGCGGCGCCACCGCTGCAGCCTGGGGTTACGTGATGCTCGTTCATGGCCGTTCACGGACAGCTTACTGTTTGTGGAACCGCGTGGCGACCGCACCGTCACGACGCGGCTGGCGCATTACGCGAGCCATGCATACTTTCGGACAATACGAGAATGTCGCTCGGTCGCGCAATTGCGATTTAGGATGCTTGTGCTGATTAGGGAGTGAAGATCATGAAACTGCAAACACCTTTCTGCCCCCAATGCGGCGCCCCTGCCCAGGGTACGCTGGAACGGCTCTGCGGACGTGCCGACTTCAACGTCGATCCAGGTCCTGGAGTCGAAGTCGAGTACGGTGGTGATACCAAGATCTGGTGGGACGAACAGCGGACGGTCCTGGAGCAAGATGACGAACCGGAGACCCCGACCAATCGTCCGATTGTCTGCTGCTCCGAAGGCTACACTTGGCCGACGATCATCGAATGGTGACAATCACCTCAGGCTGATACGACCTCCGCGAGATGGCCGACTCTCGATAGACGTAGCGTTCAACTCTGGCAATCGGCGATGGCGACCCGGTCGGTCACTGCGCCAACGCTGGTGGCCTCTGACGAGGCTATACGTAACCCGGGGAACACGTCGCAAATCCAGTTCAAGGAGATTTTCCCGTGCCACAGACGTGACATTTGCCGATCGTCGTTGCCGTGGACGGCACGTGCATTGGGAGAGTGGTCAGGCGTAGGCCGTCGTCCTGGGGGGAGAAGATTCCGTGGGTCTCGCTTCGGCCGACGCCCGCAGCGAGCCCCCGGGTCTCCGAACAGAGCGGTCGGCCGATGCGCGTGACGACGACCGACCGACCGCGATTTCAACTCGATGCCTGTCGCACCGGGGCGAGACTACGGACCCAACAGCAACGCAACGAACGGATTGATATCGCCGAAATCGACCGTGCCGTCCTCGTCGATATCGCCGTTGGCGTCCGGGCAGTCGGGGAACTGCGCTGCATAGACCGCCGGGTCCGTGAGCCGCAGCACGAACGGGTTGATGTCGCCGAAATCAACGACGCCGTCGCAGTTCAAGTCACCGATCAGTGATCCCGGGGCCTCACAACCCACGGGCCAGGCTCCGATCAGATCACACTCCGGATTGGGCGACGAGAACGGAGCGCACGGCGAGTCGCTCCGGATCGTGTAGTCATCGCTCGCCGGGTCGCAGAAGAGCGGGTCCAACGCCATGTTACCGGCCGTGCCGAGCTGGGGCTGAATGCAGACGCCCGGCCCGCCGGCGTTGCCGTACACGTCGCAGCAACCGGCAAGCGTGGCGGCGCTGCCCGAACCACAGTAAATGCCCTCGCCCTGCGTGCTAAAGGAGACGATGGTGCTCTGGAGAGTGGCGTGCGTGGTCGAGTCGTCCATCATCAGCCCGCCGCCGGTCGGGGCCGAGTTGCCGTAGAAGGTGCAGTTGGTGAGCGTGGGATCGGACATATTAGCGATGTACATACCGCCGCCGGCCGCCACGGCCGTGTTGCCGTAGAACGTGCAGTTCTCGAGCGGGCCCGCATAGCCGAATACGGAGAGTCCGCCGCCGACACCCCAGGTCGGGCCGGCCGAGTTGTAGGCAAAGATGCAGCCAGTGAGTTCGGGCGGGTCATGCGTGATTCCCATGGTGGTCATGCCTCCGCCGTGGTTGGGACTGCTGTTGTGCTCGAAGGTGCAGTCGATCAGCCGGACGTACGAGAATGCGGCTAACCCGCCTCCGTCGTCGCCAGCGGTGTTGTAGGAGAAGGTGCAGTTTGTCAGCGTGGGCGCGCCGTCGCCGGAGGTGACCATCCCGCCGCCCGTGCCCACGGTCGTCGAGTTCTGGGCGATGATGCAGTCGGTGAACCCAGGTGAGGCACCCTCTTCGCAGGCCACGGCACCGCCGGTCTCGGCCGTGTTGCCCGAAAAAACGCAGTTGATGAAAGTCGGGGAGGAAGCGGCGTCACAGGCTACGGCACCACCGCGGTCATTGGGGGTCTCGTCCACGTAGCCGCCGGTGACCTTCACCCCTTCGAGCACGGAGTCCGGACCCTCGCCGGAGTGGAAGTGGAAACCGCGGTGCTGGTCCGTATCGCTGGCCTGGCAGTCGATGACGCAGGCTTCCGGATTGCCACTCTGGGATCGGATCGTGATGGCCTTGCCGCCGTAGTCGATATCTCGGTTGCCGTCACCAGTGAAGGTGGCATCGCAGAGCTCGATGACGTCCCCCGGTAGCGCCCATTCGATGGCGGTTTGAATGTCGGTGAAGTCGCCGCTTCCATCCGGACACACCAGGTACATTGCGGGACCGCTGCAACCCTCGGGCTGGGCACCGACGAGTTGGCCACAAGGGCTGTTGAGCGCGGTGCAAGGCGACGCGCTGCGCAGCGTGAGGTCACCACCGGCCGCGTCACAGAACCCAGGGTTGGCCCAGAGGTTGTTCCGCAAGCTCTCCTGGCCCGCGATGCAGCCTACCCAGTCGCCGCCCTCGTTACCGAAGACGTCAGAGCAGGTAAGCGTGGCGTGTCCGTTGGGGATGCACTCGATCGCCTGGCCCGCGGTGCTGAAGGCAATGATGGTCTGCAGGATATCAGCCGTCGATCCGTTGTCGCAGAAGATGACACCGCCGGTCGCCGACGCATTTGCACAGAACGTGCAGTTGGTGATCGCAGCCCAGCAGTAGTCGCCATAGAGGTATAGTCCGCTACCCCGCATGAAGCTCACATTGCTGAAGAAGGTGCAGTAATCGAACGTGTACGCAGGCGAGGTGGTCACGCTACCGCCGCCAGCCGCGATGGCGGCGCCGAAGCCGAGCGTCGTCTGGTTGTCGATGAACGTGCAGTAATCCAGGTCGAGCTGGCCCGTGCACCAGATAGCCCCGCCATTGGTGGCCGTGTGGCCGATGAATGTGCAGTTGGTCAGCGTAGGGGCGCAGGCTGCGCTGTAAATCGCTCCGCCACGACCGTCTCCGATCGCCACTGGGGCCGAGTTTCCGGAGAAGTAGCAGTTGCTCAGCACCGGCTCGGAGTTCTCAATGCAACCGATCGCCCCGCCGTCGTCAGCCTCGTTGTTGATGAAACGGCAGTTGCTGATCGTCGGCGAGCCGTGCGCAGCCGGTGTGAACGGCGGGAACCCGTGCGAGCCGCAGCGGATTGCGCCGCCGAACGAGTCCACACGCCCGTTCGTGATCGTGACCCCTTCCAGCCGCGAGGTGGGCCCTTCGTCATTGACGAATTGGAATGCGCGTCCCTGGCCTTCGCAGTCGATGATGCACGCGTTCGGGTTGCCGCTCGCGGAGCGGACGGTGATCGCCTTGCCCAGGAAATCGACATCGCGATTGCCCGGTCCGGTGAAGTTGCCGTCGGCAAGCTGAACGACCTCGCCATCAGCGGCCGCGTTGACGGCGTCCTGGATCGTGGCATAACAGCCAGCGCCACCGGGGTAGACGTTGTGGATCGTGGCCGGCGGAAAGGGGAACCAGAAGCCCCAGTAGTGTAGCTGGCCGCCCGTGCTCACGAGCGTGGTTGCGCCCGACAGGTGCACGCAACAACTCAACCCGGACTCGTCGTGTAACGTGTAGCGGGCGATCAGGAAGGTCCCATCACCCGTGTTTGCAGTATCGAACCAAGTGGCGTCCTTCGAGCATGTCTCGCTGTGGATGTCGGCGAAGGATGGGCCGTGGCCGCTGCCAGGATTCGGAAACGAATCCGGCGTAGTATAGAAACTGTCATACTCCAACGCTGGAAGGTAGCCAAAAAGCGCCGGATTCGGCGGGCCATCGTCACCCAGGGCGTGCTCGAAGAACGTACCGTCGTCGGGGCAGGTTCCCAGCACAATCTCCGCCTGCGTGGCTGTCCAATCGTCCCCGCCCGAGATGTCCACCATCAAGTCCACGACCCAGTAGGTGCCGTCGTTGACATCCGGATGCTGGGGGTCGCTGCCCGGCGCGACCGGGCACTCGTAGATGGCATACCAGTGGTTGACGTCCGCCGCCGCCCGTGTGCCGCCGATGGCCACGATGATGATCGCCAGCAACGTCGTCACCGCCAACTCGTGCGACCGTCGTGGGTGAAGCGAGTTCATGATTCTGTTCTCCTTTCTGAGACCGTCTAAGCAGTGTTTCCGCCCGGTATCCATGCGTGTTCTGCGTGCCGGGCACCGCTGATTGCCCTGATCCGACGGCTCCAAGCGGGCCGTCAGGACCTAAGACGAGCACGGCGCCGTGAGACGACGCGCTTTTTTCGTGGTTCTGGGGGGGGGTGAAACGGGGGATTGACGGGTGGTGATTGCGAGTTATGGCGGCGTGGCTTTCCCCGCGGCGGCGGCCGTTCGGCATGCGCTAATCATCGTTCGCCATCTGCCTCAGCCGCCACTCGGCCAGTTCGTACTCGTTCATCGGCGTCCCTAACTGGGCGTCCGGATCGTACGCGACCCCGGTTTGCACGGACTGCTCAAACCATTTGCGCGCCTCGGCCGGCTGATTGGCGAGTCGGCACACCTCGCCAGCGTAGTAACACGCCTCACAGAGCTGCTCGAGGTTGTTCCGCGCAACACCTTCGGCGACCAGCTCGTCGGGCCGGAGCTCGCCGGCCAGGCAGCGGAAGATCTGACGTAACCAGGAGGGCTTCTCGGCGTCACGCAGGGCGGCGGCCAGCGCTTCCTCGGCGTCTGGCCGTCGGCCGAGGTCGCGGAGGATGAGGTAGCGGCGGGCGTCCGCATAGGACAGGCGGCCTATCGCGATGTGGGCCCGGCGGCAATCCGCCTCGGCCTCGTCGGCCCGCCCCAGGATCCACAACGGCGTGGCCCGCTGGAAGAAATGCCAACCACTGGCAGTCGCTTCGCCTGCGTCGTCGATCATCCTGGTGTAGTACTCAATCGCTTTCTCGTATTCCCCGAGAAGCCGGTGCGCATGGGCCCGCTCCGCGTAAGCCTGCGCCTGCGCGAGAACTTCGAGCGCTTCCCGGTAACGCCCCTCTCTGGCCAGTACGCTGCTTTGAAAGGTGATCCACTCGTTGCGATCTTCCCCGAGCTCAACCAACCTCTCGGCGTCATCCAACGCGCCGTCCAGGTCGCCCGTTTGCACGTGCAGGTAGGCCCGCCTCTGCAAAGCCAGGGCGTGTGCTGGTTGGCGTTGCAGGACCTCCTCGACGCACCGCAGGGCGCGCTGCGCGTCGAGCGTAGCGAAGGAGCGCAGGTACCAGGCTTCGGCCGTGTCCGGTGCCTCACGCTCAGCCTGGACGCGCATCGCGGCCGCCCGCTCGCCGTCGCCCACGAGGTCGTACATCTCGGCCAGCAGCGCGCGCTGGGCCCAACACGACGGATCTCGCCGCAGAATAGCCTCGAGCCTCGGGATCGCACCCATGCCCGGCGCTTTGCTGCGGTACTCCGCATGGGCGTCGAGCAGTTGGAGTTCCGGCAGCTCCGGGTACTGACGTGTGAACGTGGCCAGATCGCCCCGCACGTCGCCCCCCGCCTCCAGGGTCCACTGCAATTCCACCGCAGCCCGGCGGGTTGCAGCCACCCGGCGCTGCTCCGCGCGCAGCTCAAGCAGCCCGACCGCCAGCGCCACCACCACCACCGCCGCCGCCAGCCCGACCCACACTCGGTGCTTGCGCAGCTTCTTGCGCAAGACGTACAGGCTGCTCGGCCGCCGGGCCAGGATCGGCTCGCCGGCGAGGTAGCGGCGCAGGTCATCGGCCATCTCCTTGGTGGACTGGTACCGATGTGGCTTCTCTTTCTCCAACGCCTTGAGCACGATCGTCTCGAGCTCCCCGTCCACCTGGGCAGAAAGGGACGACGGGCGGGTGGGTGGTGTCTCCAGGATGTTGCGGATCGCGTTCGGCGGGCGACCACTGGCATCCAGCGGCAAGGAGCCGGTCAGGGCCTCGAACAGCATGGCACCCAGTGTGTAGACATCGGTGCGCGCGTCGATCTCACCTGGCATCCCGAGCGCTTGCTCCGGGGAAAGGTAAGACAGCGTCCCGAGCACCTGCCCGGTGAGCGACACACGCGTGGCGGCGCCCTCCTCTGTGCCCACGGGATCGATGGCTGTCGCGAGGCCGAAGTCCAGGATGTGCGGGTTTCTTTCCTCGTCGATCAAGACGTTGGCGGGCTTCAGGTCGCGGTGGATCACGCCCTGACGATGAGCGTATTCGACCGCGTCACACAGCGCGACGAACAGGTCGAGCATCGCGTGGGGGCCCAGCTCCTCGGTGGTCAGGTAGTCGTCCATACGGACGCCGGCTACGTAGTCCATCGCGTAGTACGGCTGCCCGGCGGCATGCCCACTTTCTAGGACGCGGACGATCCCCGGGTGTTGCAGCCGGCCCGCCAACTCCGCCTCACGCTCGAAACGCCGCCGGGCCGATGCCGAGGCAAACGGGCCGGCCAGCATGACCTTCAGCGCGACAACGCGTTTGACCGACACCTGCCGTGCCTGGTAGACGACCCCCATCCCGCCCCGCCCGATCTCTTCGATCAGCTCGTAGCCTTCGATCGCCGGGAGGTCGCGCAGCGCGGGTCGCGTTTCGGGGGCGCCGGCGTCCCCCGTCGTCACGCATACCTTGGCGGCGAGAACCAAGCCCGCCAGGTACGGTTCCAGCTCGTCCGCCATCTCGGGGTATTCGGCTGCAAAGCACCTTGGGGAAAGATGTTCGTCGGTGCGGCGGCGTTCGAAGAAGTCGTTTACCAGCGCGGAAATGCGTTCATCCGGCTCGCCGTCGCTGTGGGAGGAAGAACCCATGGGCCCATCTCCATCGGTGGCGTGCAGGGCCTGTGGCTTGCCCCTTGCACACGAGCGGATCATAGCTAGGCAGCGAGGACGCCGCAATTTGTCTCGCCCGCCCCCGAGCCGAGCGGTATAATGGATGTTTCGGACACTGGGGTGCGAGCGGGTTCGGTTCTGGTTGACGGGTGTTCAGGCCCTCGTGGCCTGGGACAGCGACTTCGGGCAAGTGCTTCAGCCATGGCGGAATGTACGCGAACAGAGACCTGGCTTGCGGGCGCCAAACTTGGCGACCGATCGGCCTTGGCCAAGCTCCTGGCCACGTGCGACCCGCGCATGCGAGCGCGGGCCGAAGCCCACATGGACGCGGTGACCAAGACCAAACGCACCCCGGACGACGTCTTGCAGGAAACCTACCTCCAGGTCGTGCGGCAGATCAGCCGTTTCCAGGGCACCAGTCTGGTCTCTTTCCTGAGCTGGGTGTCGGTGATCATGGACCACAAGCTCATCGACGCCTGGCGGGCCGCGCACTGTCAGGTACGCGACGTGGATCGTGAAGCGTCGGTTGGCGGTCCGGCCGCCGATTCATACTGGGATCTGTTCAACGTGATCTACGCCGAATCAGCCACGCCCAGTCGCGTTGTCCGGCGCGAGGAGGCCCTCGGGGCGCTGTTGACATGTGTCTCGGATCTTGGCGATGCGCAACGCGAGGCGGTGCAGTTACGTTTTCTGGAAGGGCTATCCGTGCGAGATGCAGCGCTGCGCATGCAGAAGACCGAGGCGGCCGTGGTGGCACTGTGCCAACGCGCGCTCGGTGTGCTGCGCACGGCGATGGACCGCGCCGGCGAGTTCACTCGGGGCGTGTAACCTGCATACTTACTGTGCCATCATCGGGCTCGTCCCGTCGCCGCCGCCCCGCTTCGTTCCGTCCGGCACCGGATCGCGGACAGGAGATATCGCCATAGCCGACACGCGCCCCCGAGCAGCCGGCCGCCGGACCGGGCGATTCTTGACCGAGAGGTCCGGGGCCTTGGCCAGCTTCATCACCCGAGCATCGTCACCATCCACGAGACGGGCAGCGCAGCTTTCGGTGGACGCACACACCACTACACCCGCGCGCAGCGATGCAACAAATGTCAGTGGGCACTCATCGATTCCGACGTTGCACCAATCCCGTCCGTCGCGCGGCGCCGCGCCGGGACAATCTGTGGTACGCCGTCAGAGCAATCGATGCACTCGAAGAACTCAACCGCGCCGACTATGTTCCACATCTCCGCAGGATTATCCGGCCCATCGACGCGGAATAGGCGCTGCGAGAAACGCTGGAGCGCTACGTCCGGGCAAAGCGGCAGTGCATCCCGCGGGTTCAGGCCTGCCAACGTCCAAGCCGTCTGCGTGAAATCGCGCAACTGTACCAATACCGAACCATTGACATCAACAATTGGCCACGTGGCATCGTAAGAATCGTACGAACCGCCAAACATGCTGGAGTTCTGAATCAATGTCGAGGCGGGAGCGAGCGCACCGCTCACAGACGCCGGACCAACCTGAAGCTCGTAGTAGATGATCGCCGGATAATCGCCGAGCGTTGGATCGACATTCTGATCTGCCGTCGAGCGGACGAACCAGTAATGGGCGCTCCACGGATCGTCAATCGCGACCATGTCCCACGGCGTCGGGGCGAGATCGACGCTGAAGACCGACGTCACCACACCACCGAAGAGGAACTCCGAGAGGTCGGTTGGACAGCCGGCGTCGGGGCACACACAACGGTAGATTCCGTTTGCGTCCATCGTCAAGGTGCACTCTGCCAGATTGCCGCTGCCGTCGACACACGTGCTGCACTGCGGGCCGGTCATCGGGTCGAGGATGATGTAACACTCAGGGTTGCATTCACACTCCACGACGGCCCATGACGGCACGCAATCTTCGCACGGACAATCGCCCTCCTCGTCGCAGATCTCACCTGTTTCCGGACAGCGCAGCACTTCCTTTACGGCCACGGGCTTGCAGCCCGGCGATACTGGGTCACAGCCGGAACCGAGGCACCCCCACGCGTCGGGAGAAACGAAGCAGTCTTCCAAGTTCACGAAATCTCGGTCTTGGTAGAGGTCGATCCCCATCGAATTAATCGTGATCGAATACGTGGCGGGCGATGACACTTGCGCGTATCCACCGGGGACAACCTGTGAAACACTGTACCCACCGACGGCAAGTCCTGCGATGCGGTAGCGTCCGTCCGCGTCGGTTACTGCCGACGATGACCCAGCATTCACTGTAACGCCGACGTGCGGAACGTCGCCAACCGTGTCGCCGTCAAGGTCAATCATGACCCGGCCGCGAACCTCGCCACACGCCGGCGCCGAAAGCGCCAGTCCGCCACAGTCGTTGCGGTTCTTATTGTCGCTGCCGCGACCGCCGAACAGCTTGTCCGAGTTACTGCAGCCGTAGAGGTTGTCGCTGCCGCGGTTGCCGAACAACCAGTCCTTGCTGCTGCCGTCGCCGCCGCTGCGGACGTTGTCATGGCCGCGATTGCCGAACGCGAAGTCCTTTGCCCCATCGGTGACGATGCTGTCGTTGTCCCGATTACCGAAAATGAAGTCCTTGGCACCATAGCCCGCGATGGTGTCAGAACCGCGGTTGCCGAAGATGAAATCAGTGCTACCACCACCGCGAATCAGGTCGTTGTGGTTGTTTCCGAAAGCCATGTTCACGCCACCGCCGCCGAATATCTGGTCATCTCCGGCGTTGCCGAAGAGCAGGTTCAATCCGCCGCCTCCGATGATTACGTCGTCATCGGCGTTGCCGAAGGCGACATACAGACCGGTTCCGCCCGCTTCGACAATGTCCTTGTCGCGGTTGCCGAATAGCACGCTCAAGCCGGAACCCGAGCGGAGCCGGTCATCGTTGCGGTTACCGAACAGGACGTTCAGACCTGCGCCAGCGGTAACGATGTCATGGTCGCGATTACCGAAAGCGACGCACAGGCCAATCCCGCCGTTGACTTTGTCGTTGCCTGCGTTTCCGAATAGCACGGCCAGACCCGCGCCAGACGCGACGTGGTCATTGGCCCGGTTGCCGAACAGAACGCTCAGGCCGGCGCCGCCGAGCACCTGGTCTTCGCCAGAGTTCCCGAACAGGATATTCGTACCGGCTCCGCCGACTACGAGGTCGTCGTCCTTGTTGCCAAATGCGATGTTAAGCCCTGCGGCGGCGACAACGTTATCCGTACCGCGGTTGCCAAAGAGCACGTTGACACCAGCGCCGGCCACCACGAGGTCATCGCCGTGATTGCCAAAGCAGACATTCAAACCTGCTCCGGCGGTAACACCGTCGGTACCGCGGTTCCCGAATAGAAGGTTGATGCCGCTGCCGGCCAGGAGAACGTCGTCCGCTCGGTTGCCAAAGGCGAGGTTGAGTCCATTGCCAGCAGTAATCACGTCATCACACTGCCCACCGAACAGCAGGTCGATCTCCAGCGGCGGCACCGTGATCAAACCGGTGCGGCCCTCGCTATCGATTTCGTCTTCGCCATCGCTGCCGAACATCAGGTTCCCGAAGGCGATCGGCGTAGGCACGGTACTGATTGGAACGATGATGAACCCGCCGTTGTCAGCATTCAGTTCGTCGTTGCCGCCGCTGCCAAACACGAAATCGATACCGTTGAAGGCCTCGACGGTGTCGGCGCCGGCGCCCGCGAAGATCAGGTCAGCAGCGCCGTTCAGATCCGTGATGGACAGCGAGTTCAGCAGCGAGTCGAGATCGCTGCTGACACCGGTGCACAACTCGGCCGCGTCGGCGCCGCGGATTGTGTCGTCGTCGGGACCACCGAACAGCAGGTTGCCGAACCCGATCACGACCGCTTGGGCGGTCGTAATGTCGCCGATGATGATGAGCGAGCCGGCGCTGCCCTCGATGGTATCTTCACCACTGGCTCCGAAGATCAGATCGATCCCACCGTTCAGATCGTTTGGATCCCAGTTGAGGTAGTCGCCTCGCAACGTGTCACCGTCAGGTCCACCGAAGATCAAGTTGCCGAACGTCAGGCAGAAGTCCTGATCTGGGAGTTCGATGTTGCCCCCGGTGCCGCCGTAGCCGCCGTCGTTGCCCTCGCCGCCGAAAATGAGATCGATGCCGTCGTCTTCGCCGCTGGCGGGGGGGTCGGCGGCGTCACCGTGCAGCGTATCGTTGCCCGGCTGGCCAAAGATCAGATCACCAAAATCGATCGAAAACGTGCTGTCGATTTCCAAGTTATGGCCCTTGCCGGCCGAGGCGACGTCGTCTCCATCGCCGCAGAAGATCAGATCGATGCCGTCGAGCGCATCAATCGTGTCCTTCTCGTTGCCACCGAATATGACGTTTCCGAGCCGCAACTCAAAGTCCGGTGAACTGCTGCTGCCGATGCTGAGCAGCCCACCACCGTAACCATGAATCTCGTCGAGACCAGTGCCGCCGAATATGACGTCGATATCATCGTCGTCACGATCGGCGGAGGCATCATCGCCGTGGATTTCGTCATCGCCGGCGCGACCGAAGATCAAGTCGCCCAGCGCCAGGCGAAACTCGTCACTCCCGCTGCCGATTGTCAACAGGTCGCCGATGCCCGTTACGGCAGTATCGTCGTTCTCGCCGCAGAAGATCACGTCGATGCCGTCGAGCGTGTCGATCTCGTCGTCTTGACTACCACCGAAGATCAGGTTGCCGAGTTTCAGCTCGAAATCCGGATTGCTGACGTCGCCCACGCTCAGCGTGCCACCGCCATACCCGTGAATGATGTCGTCGCCGTCGCGGCCGAAGATGGCATCGATATCGTCGTCGGCCCGGTCGGCGTCAGGGTCATCCCCGTGAATTACGTCGCCACCGGTTCCGCCGAAAAGCAAGTCGCCCAGCGCCAACCGAAAAGCACTGCTGCCGCTGCCGATGGTCAACAGGAAGCCCTTGCCGGCTTCGATCACGTCATTGTCGTCGCCACCGAAGAGTACGTCCACGCCATCGCGTGTCAGTATGTCGTCTTCGCCGGGGCCGCCGAAAGCGAGGTTGCCGAACTGGAAGCTGAACGTGTTGACCGTCAACGTGCCACCATGGCTGAGGCGTATCCAGTCATCACCATCACCGCCGAGCGCAAAGTCGATTTCGGTAAGTGTGTCACTCTCGTCTTCGCCACTGACTATGTTGTCGTGGCCATCGACGCCGAAGAACAGATCGCCGAGTTCGACCGAGAGCGTACCGCGTGTCAGGGTTTGGCCACCGCCGCCGAAGAGGCAGTCATCGCCCTTGTTGCCGACGATAACGTCGACCTTGGCGCCGCCGTGAATCTCGTCGTTGCCGCCGCCACCGAAGATCAGATCATTCCCGTCATCGCCGTTAAGGAGGTCGGCGCCGCCAGCTCCGATGATCAGGTCGGCATCGTCGCCACCGTCAATGCGATCGCTACCGGTCGTGCCGAGCAGCACGTCATTTCCCGGGCCGCCTCTGAGAATGTTCGTTGGTGTCACCGGGCAACCCGGGTTGCCGGCCTTGGCCAGGTCGTCCCGCAGCAGCGGGGCGGCAACGATCATCAGTGCGTCCAGATCGCTCATGATCAGGTCAGCCTCGACGCGTAATGCATCAGCCGCCGCTTTCACATCTGCCTGGGCCTGGCTTTCGAGCGCATCAGCCGCCGCGAGGACTTCGTTCTGGCCGCGCGCGTGCATCGTGCTGCCGCGGCCTTCGAGGTCCGTCTCGGTCGTTGCCACCCACGCTTCCCAATCGGCGTTGAGCGCATCCGCGTTCGCGTGCACGCCGTCAGCATTGAGAACGAGCTGATCGCCGTCGACGATAATCTGCGCCGAGTTCGACAGCGGGTTCTCATCATCACCGAGCGCGTCAGCATCCAGCTCGAGCTGGTCGCCATCGGCCTCGATGCCGTCACCTTCCGCCTCCACCTGGTCCACGCTGGCCTCGACGCCGTCGGTAATGGCCTCAAGAGCTTCGATTCGGCGCTCAAGCTCAGCACATGGCGCTGGCAGGCCGTTGGGATCCTGGAGGTCCTCGTCGAACTCCGTTTCGGTCGGCTCTGGATCCTCCGCACAGAAGACGCTCAGCTCTTCGATGGCAAGCACGTGATTCTCGATTGTCTGCGTAAACGCTGCGACGCCATCGCCGTTCTGCGCATTCAACCCAAGGTTCGAAGCTTGTGAATAGAGCGTCTCGGCTCGCACGAGTAAGTCCTGCGCTACGGGCAGCAGCAGCTCGAACTCGTCCACCATGATCTCGACATCCGTCGTCAGGGCATCCGCGTCGGCCGCGAGGTCCAGCGCATCGCCGACAATGAATCCCTGGACATAATTGGCGATTCGGCTGTGTGCGTCGCGAACGGCTTGTGCCGAAGGCTGCACAAGTTCGCTCTCGATATCGCGGACATAGGCGGCGGTTGGAATGATGAGGTCGCTGCCGGCGCTTTCCAGCGTCACCGCGGCGTTCGTGACGAGACACGGCGCGGTGTTACAACCGGACACGGGATCGTCCAGCAGGTCGAGCACGCGATCGATCAACCCCTGCGACTGCTGCAATGCCGCGATCATGTTCAGCGCATCGATCAGCGAGACGACCGTCAAATCGATGCCGCCCAGCACAAGGTCTTCGCCGCCCCCGCCGTCAATGTCGATGATCCACGAGTCGGACAAAATACCGTTTGAGTCGTCGATGACGATTGTGTCGTCGCCGTCGCCCGCGATCACGCGAATCGTGTTGAACGGTGTTGCGGTCGAGTCGAAGCTGCAGCTCGGCGTCGTTGATGTCGCCGGATTGAAGATCTCGACTACGGCCGGGTTACTGCCGCTTATCGCGACGCGGAAGTCGTCGCTGCCAGTGGTACCGACGATTTCGAGCGCGTTGCTGACGACATCCGCCTCGATCGGACCGCAAGGTGTCCCAGCCCGCACCTGGTTCGGTGCCCACACCAGCAAAGCCACCATCGCGGCCAGACCTGCACGCGCGACTGACAGCCGGCGGCGGCGCCGAACTCCAAAAGCCAGTAGGCCCCCAAGTAGCAACAGCGCCGCCGACGTCGGTTCCGGCACCAGGCGGAATGCGACCGTTCCGTCCACAAATGGCGCGTTGTCTTCATCCAGCGGAATGTGGATGTTGCGCAGCGTCAGCACGTGCGTGCCAGCGGGCAAAGCGAATGACTGCTTGCTGAATTCCGGCGTGCTCCAGGCGACGTCCGGGTCGGTCGTATAGGGAGGATCCAGGGGGCCGACCGGCGGAGACAGTGCCTGCCAGTCGGGCATTGGCGGAGTGGCACCCAGCAGCACACCATCCAGATACAGTTCGTTTTGGTCCGACACCACGAACAGGTCGGTGACGTCGATCTGGATCGGCGTGGGTGACGTATACGAAAAAATGGGGGCGTAGAACGACCCTTCGGTCATCAGCTCGTCGAGGACGTTCCACGTGCCATCTACGGGAACTACAACGCGTGCGGTCGATGGAAGCTCAGGGATACCCTGCGCTCGGTCAACGGTACCGGCATTGCTGAGCAGCGGAAGTGCAAACAGTACAATAGAGGCCCCGATTCGCGCATTCATCGCCATCCTCCTCACGGTCCGCACACAAGCCACCCGTGCGCGGCGCGCATGCTTCCTACCAGCCGACTCCTCACGTCCTCGCACATTCGGATCGTCGCCGCGCGCCCTACTCCTGTTTGACCTGATCACGGCGTACAGCGCAGGCGCAGAAATGAATGAGACTAGGAAACGGCCCAGTACTTCCGTTCAATGCGTGCTGTTGGCCGGCGGATCCGAACAGTCAGCCGGCTTCAGTCCCAATCGGCCCGAAGTGCCTTTGTTTCTCATTTGACACTGTCTTATCCGAAAAATCAAGAGCGAAGCTCAACAAATCTTAACCGTACGCTCACACACACGGCGCTCGGAAGAGTATTTAGCTACGCAGCAGTGTTGTGACTCCGGATAATCTATTCCGTTGTGCTATGTCCGCGGCACGCCTTCGGGTTATGAGCAAGATGAGAGCCGGAATCGCAACTTCCGATCGCCCCCATACCTACGCCCAAGTCGTTTCGCAGCAGACACAAACCGAAATCTGCCAGTGCACATGTCGTGCATCTTTCGCGCACATAACCACCGACGTTTTCACTGTATTCAGGAGGACAATCTGCCAGTTCATGAATAAAGCGCGAGTTGAGTCGTTCTTGTGCGGCCAACCAATCGGCCGCGCAAGAATCGGTGGCCCCCCACAGCGCGGACCGTATTTGACAAACTCACCGCACGCTGACGAACAGTCATTGCGTAGTGCGCGACTTCACGCCGCGCCGGAGCCGTGTTCGAGTTGGTGCCGGACCGACCGTGACGCTCGTACGTCTGCCGGGACCGTGTAGGATCACGGTTTAGGCCCATACAGCCACACCCCTTCGCGCTGTCAATTTACACGAACGGCGACGTCCGGCCCGCCCACAGACCAGCACACCGAATGGGCCGCAGCGGACAATGTGGAAGAAGGAGCGTTGCATTGGCCTGGACGTCGGTTGCGGCTCTTAGATTGCGACTCCACAAGATTTCCGACAAAACGCACTAATTTTGTGCTATATTCCGTAGTGGGATGTCAGTTCGGGCCGCAGCATGTCTATTCGGCTACGGCGACTAGCGCCGTGCACGCGATGCCAAGGCGACATTCGCGGGCGGCGACGCGAGAAACCCGGAGGCACAGTCGTGAACCGCAGAGGAACTACGCGCCGTGGCGCGCTGGCAATCGTGATCGTCTTGCTTGCGGGGATGAACGCACAAGCTGACCCACCGGTTATCGTGCTCCCGGGGCCGGACTGCTTCGACGTGGCTCAGGGTGGGGTTTGGGAGTTCGGCACTACCGACGTTCCGCCGATCCCGCCAGAC
The DNA here is from genome assembly GCA_028277645.1 of Phycisphaerae bacterium. GTDB lineage: Bacteria > Planctomycetota > Phycisphaerae > UBA1845 > Fen-1342 > JANQFV01. The sequence goes on along the minus strand of JANQFV010000054.1, from coordinate 181,035 downwards.
TTCTTCGGCCCGGGTTCACTGCCTTTTGTCGGTCCGGTGCCAGTGCAAGGCGGGAACTTCTCCGGTCCGGATGTCGTCGTGAGTCGCTTGAGCGACATCGTCGTCGACCCGAACGAACCGGGCGTGATGGCGCCGATCCAAATCGAGCAACTGGATTTGCGCAGCGTGGACCCGATTGAGATCCCCGGTCAGGGCCAGTGGGACGTGCAGATTACGCTGGCCGGCCCGACGCCAGGGCAACTTCAGGCGGTGATCGAGGACGCGCATGGCGGGCAACTTCAATTCGACTTCGGCGTGCAGCCAATCTACATCTTCACCAGGTTGGGCCCGCCCTTTGACGAACTGATTTATGATCCGGGGCTGGAGGGGATACCACCTTTCCCGCTGATCACAGTCTCTGAAGTGCCGTGGACAACGCACGACCCGAACGACCAATGCGCGGTCGACAGCTTCGCCAACGGTGTGTTCTTTGATCGCAACGCGGGGACGTCTTGCGCCGTGCCGGTATGCGTCTCGACGCCGGATTCGCCGGCGGTGCAACTGTGCATGGATGCGTACGCGGTACCACCGTGTACGCCGCCGACCAACGACGACTGTGCGAATGCGGCGCTGATCGCGGACGAGGAGACGCTGCCGTTCAACACGCTGTTTGCGACCGTGGATGGATCGGGGGCGTTCATCAGTGGGCGCAATGTGTGGTTTCAATACGCGGCCGCAGTGGATGGGTTGGCGCGCATCGAAACGTGTGGATCAGCCTACAACACGAAACTGGCGGTGTATGACGGGGCGGGGTGCGATCCCAATGCCGAGCCGGTTGCGACGGATGACAACTACCCGGAGTGTGGCCTGGGGTCGCTGGTACACGTGCCGGTGGTGGCCGGGCAGACGCTGTGGATCGAGGTTGGCGGAAAGCACAATCTGGCCGGGATCGGCTGGCTTAGCGTGACGATGCTGTTTGATGTGTGTGATACGTCCAACTCGCGGCGGCGCGGACTCAACTTCGATCACAACCACGATGGCGGGCGTGACCTGGGCGACCTGGCCCAGTTGCAGCGCTGCTATGAAGGCGAGAATGTGCCCGCCGATGAACACTGCGAGGCGGCGTTCAATACGGACTACGACCTGGACCTCGACTTTTTTGATGTGGATCTGATGCTGGCGGCGATGGATGGACCGGTGCACCCGCTGCCGCCCGCCGGTCCGCTGGTGCCGATCTGTCCGCTGCCGGGACGAACGACGAACGCGGCGATTCCGGGGTTTGCGTGGGGGCCGTGTCCGGAACCGGACGCGCTGTATCGACTGAGCATGTGGCGCGTTCCGGACGGGTTTAGTACGAATGACATCGTCGAGTTTTTCGATCCGGATTGGACGATCGAGGATCTGACCGAGCCACAGACGCCGTTCCCGGATAACGCGGCACCGTTGCTGCCGGGCGAGCAATATGCCTGGACGATCGAGGCGTACGATGCGAACGACCCGGGCGTGTTTTATTGCGGCGGCGACGAAGAGATCAACATTCTCGAGGACGATGAAGCGCTTGACGGTGAGAGCATCGCGGAACTGCTCGATCATCTCGAGAAGATCCGCAAGGAGCTCAATGACGAAATCGATGACCTGGAAGACAACGACCTGGTCAAAGAAGTGCGGCTGATCGAGCTGCTGGGCACGCTGCTGACTGGCGAGCAGAGCCTGGGTGGAGCCGCGTGGCAGGGGCTCGTCGATTTCATCAACTGCAATAACGCCGCACTGGACAGCCTGGACGCGACAAAGCTGGACACGGCGCTGAAGTCACTTCAGGCTCTGCTCAAGCTGATTATCGACGCCAATGATGACTTGTCGCCGGCGAAGAAGGCCGTACTGGAAGGGCTTCACGCGCAAATCCAGCGGGTGCGCGACGGTTTGGACGACCTGAGCACAATTAAGCAGTTCACCAGCCCCGACTTCGATGTCTGGAAGTACATCCAGGATCAGATCAAGGAGGGCCTCACGGAGGCGGCCAAGGTGCTGGCCGAGAAGGCCATCGCCAAGATCGCTGGCAAGAAGGCGGCCGGGCCGATCGTCTCGATCGTGCTGGACCTCTGGAACTTCGGCGATTCGCTCTTCGGTCTCTCGAGTGTTTCCGACCTGCGGCAGGCGTGGAACATCATCATGCTGAAGATCATCGAGAAGATGTCCACGACCAACCTAGCGATACCAGAAGGTACAACCTCGATCAGCGGATATGTCTTCACGACAAAGTGTGCGAAGGATGCCGAAGCCTGCTGGACCATCAGTCCAGTGGTCCGGTGCTGGCAGCCGGAACAAGACGGCGACCCCGGTGAAGGTGAGTGGGTCGATTGCCAAGCCCGGTTCGACAGCCCGACCGGCCCGGGGTCAAAGAACTTTAAGACCGAAGACATGACCCAGGTGCTAGATGACAAGGGCGATCCGACCGGCGAATGCCGCTTCAACGTGTCGATCCACATGGACGGCAACTGCAAGGGGCCGTGCTACGTCGGTGTTGCGGTCAAAGTCACGCAGAAGGGCGGCAAGGTCGACGAATTCGTCTCGCTGTGGGGTGTGATCCCCGCTTCGGGCGACTGAGTCACGGTCGACGGGAGCTTGGGAGCGGCGGCAGACGGGTGGCGCTCGGTGACGCGCAGGAGTTCCGCGCTGATGTCTTCTGCCTTACCCCAATGCTCGTTGTACCATTCTTGAAGTGTTGCGACTCGGCGGGCCGTCATAGCTACTCCCCGTGCTTGGTACGGAGTCCGATCGATATGTACTCCCGATCACGGTCGGTTGCGAGCGGGCCATCCAACGGGCAAGATGATGGATCGGGAACAGGTTTACGTTCTGCTCCACCTCTTCATCCCTTACGGGAAGAAGCTCTGGCAACTCATCGACTATTTCAAGTAGGATAAGTGAGGTGCGGACTTGGACGAGGATGAGGTTCCGATGAAGTTCGATTACAGCGAATGAAAGGACAAGGCTATGGGAGGCGATGTACATCTTGCGACCGCCGAGAGCATTATTAGCGAATATCTGAAAGACGACCTCTTGGGTTTCAATGGGGTGCTTCGGTCCAAGCTGGTCGATGAAGCAGCAGACATTCTTCGTGGAAACCCGTGGTTCGGTCAATCGGACATCCGGCGATACCTCGACATCTACTGTCGCGGCTATCGTGACGGGTTCAGCCACGAACTGGATGCAAATCAACAGCATGTCCCGCGACCCTGAGCATAGGTCGAGTCCGCCCGCCATAGTTTCCGCCAAAGTTTCGTCAAAAAACCCCCTTGGCGCTATCGCCAGAGGGGGCGGCGGTGGTTCGATTCCCCCCCCCCCCCCGCCTCCAATCATGAAGTGCTTTATTGACAAGCACTTACATCCCGCTGACCCCCCATTACGGGAACTATAGCGGGAACTCGATTTCCGGCGGCGGCCGAACAAAAGGCGAACACGCCTGAAATCCGCGGCCTTCCCCAGCCGCCTCTCTCCTGGGAACACTCGATTTGCGGCCTACACACCGCGTGGTTCTCTCGCGGGGCTCCGGCCCTGCAGGAAGGACGTGGGTGATGGCTTGTCTGACCCGGGAGAAGGGCCGGTACTACCGCCTGCATTGGAAGTTTACGGTGAGCGTCGGTCCCCAAGCCGGCAAGTTGATGGAGGGCAGCCAGTATCTCGGTCGTTGCACACGCGCGGCAGCCAAGGCGCGCTTGCGCGAGCTGGAGGACTGGGAAGAAGCGGTCAAGGCCGGGCGGCATCTGCCCAACGGCGATTGGGAAGGCGTTTACGAACTTTGGTTGCGTGAGAAAGCACTCAGCTGCACACCGCAGACGGTTCTGCGCGCCAAGCGCGTGATGACGCTGTACGTCCGCTGGCGCAACGCGAAGAAACTGCCGTGCCTCCAGATCAGCGATCTTGCCTGCCGGCAGGACATCGTGCGCTGGCGGGACTACCGGCTCGATCACGAAGCCGGCCGCAAGACGGTCGCCAATGACCTCGCGACGCTTTCGTCGTTGTTCCAGTGGTGCGTCTTCGAGAAGTTCCTCACCGAGAACCCGGTCGATCGCATCACGCGTCCCCGCTTCGTCAACAAGAAGGAAGGCCTTCCGCTGACCCGCCAACAAGCCGGGCAGTGGCTGTGGTCGATCAAGATGCGGAAGACGCTCAAGGACCGCGGACCGCGGTCATTGGACGAAGTCCGCCGCAAGCGACAACTGATCGTGTTCCTGCTCAACACCGGTCTGAGGAACGGCGAGCTGTGCGCGCTGAGCATCGAGGACCTCCGCGTCGATGATGACGAGCAGCTGCTGTATGTGATGGGCAAGGGCCAGAAGCAACGCTGGGTGCCGCTGAACCGGGCCGCCCTGGCCGCCGTGCGGTTGCATTTGCGAAACCGCGGTAATCCCGCCCGCGGACCGCTGTTCGTGACGCCAACCGGCGAGCGCTACAATGTGCGGCAACTGGCCTCGGAGATCACACAACTGGCCCCAAAGGGTGACGAGAAACTCGATGTGAACCCGCACAACCTGCGACACTCGTTTGCGACCTGGCTGGCCCGTTCGACCTCAAACATCTCGCTGGTTCAGAAGATCCTCGGTCACGAGGACGTGAACACCACGTTGCGCTACTACGTGCACACCAGCGATTACGAACTGGCCGGGGCGACCGGGAATCTGCGTGGCCGACGCGACGGCCGAGAAGTTGCCGCGGCCCAGGAGAACCACGGATTCAAGGTCATCCCGTTCCCGCAGCGACATGTTGGCTAATGAGTAAGGAACGGCGCCACCGGTGGCGGGCTCTCCATCGGTGGCGTTCCCGGTCCGTCGTGCCGATCCCTTGCTTCTTGTCGCGAACGTACGGGCCGCAGGCATCGCGGGTGCACTGAACTGAAATCCTGCTCCCGGGACAGCCGCCTGTTGGTTGACGGGAGACGCTGTGTCGAAATCCGTCAGTATGCCCACGAACTTCGGGAGACAAGTCGATGCGACGATCCAATCTCGACCCGCGGAACTACGACTTTCGCAGCCAGGACATGCCCCTGCTGGACACCTATCAGGGCTATCGGCCGGACGCACGCGAGCCACTAGGGCTCCCGAGTGCGCTGGAATCGAGTCTCGCGAGCCCAGCCCACGATCTGCCGTTCTCGGCGAACTCGAGTGTTCCGGAAGACCCGCTCCATCGAGCATATCGCGAACCGCCCGATGCGGATCAGTACTACGCGGTTCCTGGTGTCTCGCTGTATTCACCGTATGAGCCCGCGATCCCCCGCCTGGGCGCCGAACCGCTCCTGCAGACAACGCCATTCCTCTCGCGGACGGATGATGAAGAGCCGGAGCAGCTGACTTACGAGAACTCGGTGGCAGCAGGGCTGATGATCGAGATGGCACTCGTCAACAGAAGTGTGGTCCAAGTCGACGATGCTGATAACCCGCTGATGCCAGCGACGCTGGCCGAGCTCGGGCGGTCGGTTGGCGGTCTCGAATCGCTGTTCTGATCATCAAGGCATAGGGAACAGCGCCACCGGCGGAACGAACACCTCCGGTGGCGCCTTCGATTTGCGGTGCACACGACCGCTATTTCAGCTTCTTCCGTAGCTTCCGGTCGACGGAGCCTTCACGCTCATGTCGTTTACGGCAGAACTCGACGACGTAGCCCCACAGCCAGCGCGGGCGTCCACCCAGACCGAGGCAGGGCTTGGGCAGCTCGCCACGCTCGATCATCCGACGCACCGTGCGCGGGCTCAACTCGAGCCGGCATGCGAGTTCACCCACTCCGATGAACTCATCCGCGGCATAGGTCGCTTGGTCACTGGCAGGACTGGGCTGCTGGGCCACGTGGAATCCTCACACGTTATGTCGCCGGAGCGTCGGCACCGTTTTCGCTCCGTTCGGCACTGCCATCGCGAAGGAGGAGCTGTTCGTAGGCCTTGTCGAGCAGCAGCCGCAGACGCGGCAGGTCATCCGGGAAGAACGAGTTACTATCCTTCCATTCACCGGTCTGCTGATCCTGATAGCGCTTGTTTAATGTGATGCTGTGCAGCGCTACGGGGCGGCCATCTCGCAGTCCTTGGTTCTCCCAGATAGCTAGGCTCAGGTTACGGACGCGGAACTCTTGGATCGGTTTGTTCATTGGCGTCGCTGACATGTTCGGACTCCTTGTGTTTGACGGGTCTGGGGCAAGGTGGCGCCTGTCGGCCGGGGCATCCAGCGCGGCAACCGCATGTGATTGAATCGGGCAATGGGGATCACAGAAGGCGCGCACGGCCTGATCTTCGCATCCGTAGCTGCGGTACCTAGGGTCATAGGCGCAGGAAGCCTGCTGCTCGATCTCAGCCGGCGTAATCAGGCGTTTGCCATCGCTCGGACGGATGCGGCATGCCCAGGAGCGCAGCACGGCCAGCGTCGCGTCCAGTGGCAGGCCCGCGAGTTTCAGCGCCACGGCCAAGCGAAAGCAGCTGACACGCTGCAGTTGGCGCACACCTTCGGAGAGCATTCGTTGGGCACAGCGCGGTAAGCCGGCCGTCCGATCTAGCTGAGGCGATGACACGCTGCGGTCCGTAGCCGGCCGCGCGTCGTCCAATTCGTTCAGCGCGATGATCTCATCGAGTTGGCTTTCGCGAACCAGTTCTACTCGCGCCAGGAACCCCCATTGGTCTTCATGCGGCTTGGTCAGGTCATCGGGACGCATGAACACGGTTCGACCCTGCCGCACAAGCGAGCCGTAGAGCGGTGCCAATATGAAGTTGCCGAACGGCGTATGCGCGGCCAGACGATCGTGCTTCGGAAACACCTCGAGGGTCGGCTGGCGGATCTCGTCCAAAATGTGGCGCACTACTCGGCGGGACTTCGCGGCGGTTACGCCAGCACGCGAATGGAACATCCAGATGTGGTGCCCCTTGGATTTGCTGCGTTCCACGTACACGGATAGACCGTATTGGCGAGCCCCTCCGATGAAGTCACGGGCGAGTTGCAGGTCAGGTAGGTCAATATCCACTACTGTGGCGCGCGTCCGATCATGAACAAGCAGATAGACTCCGTAAGGTCGCACACCCCCGATGTGTCTTCGCAGTACTTGGTCATCGACCATCCGCTTGCACTGATACGCGCGACCCGAGGTCAAATCGAACGTGCCGTACGCATCACAACGCCCCGAGAAGCGCTCGCGGAAAAGCACGACGCGAACGTCCTGTCTCTCCGCTTGCATCACGTCTGTTCACCCTTGTTTGGCGTTGCGCGGCACCGGCGACACCGAGCCGCCGTTCGCCAACGAGGCGGTTAGCACGGGGATCACCTTTTCAGTGTCACGGTGCAGAATTCGCTGAAAACTCAGGCTGTCTCCACACGCCCTAAGTGTGAGAACATCGTCGTTGAGGGAGTAAGGCTACGTGTCCATTGAACAAGCGATGATCGCCCGGGCTCGATCACACGTCGTGCTGGCACGCACCGTCGAGATTCACGGGGTCGAGGCAGCCAAAGGCTGCGACCCGACCATTGCGGATCGCCCGGTTTCGCTCGAGCCCGTGTTTCAACCAATGGATATGCTTGGCTATCAGGACTTGCGCTCCCCGGTCGTGGCCTGGTCATTCGAGCGTCCGCCACCAGTCAATCGACTCGTGCGCTTGGAGATCTGGGTCTCGCCGGACCAGCCGTGGAAGTGGTTGCGCTCGGAAACGTTCCTCAAACTCCTGGTGGCGGCCCGCCACCGAATGGCGTTCGAAATAGTCGGGAACGCTGCTGGCGTCGCGTCACGCTTGCTGTGTCACCGTGAAGACATGGGCGTGATCGACACAGCGTTCGTGGGGCAATTTGAGCATTGCCGCCTCGTTCCTCGATCGACAGCCGGTGACATGAATGCGCATTGGAGTTCTGCTGCCCTCCTCGACTACTATCCGCCCCCGCCGTATTCGCATTTGCTGACCCGCCCAAAGGAACTGGGACGCACACCCTACTTCGGGCTGTTCGCCGCGCTTTCGCGGATTCGTCCTCCAGCCGTCGGTATCTACCAGGTCGTCTTCCAGGCCGTGTGCCCAGCAAACAACTGGCATCACAATGTGCAGACGCTCACGGATCTGGAATTCAACGTGAAACTGCTGAGGGACCCGGCGGATCCTCGCCGCTACGCACAACAGTCCCCCTCAAACGACCTGCCGCAGTTGGCCGGGGAGCTCGAATCCAAGGCGCACAATGACAAACCGTTCTTTGCCACCGCCTTGAGGGTGGCGGTTCTCAACGGCGATCGCTTGGCGGAGGCCCACCTACGTTCCGTAGATCTCGTGGTGCGGCTCTTTCAACATGGCGGTCGACAGCTCAACGCCCTCACCGCAGTCGATTACCACGCACGCCTCCCGCAACCACAGGTCGCGAGGATCGTCCCTGGGGCGATCACGTTTCGTCCAGGTTTCCTTACGAATTCGGAGGAACTGACCAGCCTCGTGCACATTCCCCCTCCGGAGCTTAGTGAGACGACCGTGGCGACGCCCATCAACAGGCTCGAGACGCTTCCGCCCGACGAGCTACTTCTGAAGGGGACACGCATTGGCCACTGCGACTATGCAGGCGTGCGCCTCCCAGTCTGCATCCCGCACTCGATGCGGGACCTGCACGCTCACGTCATTGGCCGTTCCGGGGCGGGCAAATCGTTCCTGCTCGAGAGCATGATCCTCGACGACATCCGGCGGGGCATCGGTGTCGTGGTCATCGATCCGCACGGTGATCTGGTGGAGCGCATTCTCCGATTCGTGCCGCGCGAGGACATCGACCGAGTTGTCTACTTCAACCCTGGAGACCCGGAGTGGATACCGTTGTGGAATCCTCTGCTGCCGGTTCCCGACCAGGATCTCGGCCGCACCGCCGAGGATCTGGTCGCTACACTCAAGAGTTTCGTGGATGGGTGGGGAGATCGGTTGGAGACGTTGCTCCGCTACGTCTTTCATGGGGCACTCTGCGTTTCGGGCAGTACTTTGCTTGACGTCTTGAGTCTCTTCCGCAAAGGGAGCGAGGTAGGCGAACGTTTCCGCCACGCCGCCTTGGAGGCGGTCGACAATGAGGCCGCGCGGGGCTTCTGGCGACACGACCTAAAGGGCGCCCGTCCGGATGACTTCGGTCCGCCACGCAACAAGTTGAGCAAGCTGATGATATCCGGGCCGGTGTCCCTCATGCTGTCACAGCCGGAGAGCGCTTTCAGCTTCACGGACGTCATGCAACGGGGGCTCATACTGCTCGCGGACCTATCCTGCGTAGGCTCGCAGGTGCGCAACGTTCTCGGCAGCCTCATTCTGGCACTGATGTACGTGACCGCGGTGACACGCAATAGGACGTTTGTGCGCGATAGACGCGAGGTCCAGATCTACTGCGACGAAGCTTATCGCTTCATGACGGACACGCTCGAGGATGTACTCACCGAGACACGCAAGTATAACGTTGCAGTTACGCTGGCTCACCAGTACATGCGTCAATTCGCAGAACGCAAGCGCGACGCGTTGATCAGCGCGGGCACAACCATCAGCTTCAACGCGATTACACCGGATGCGGAACGGCTGACAAAGCAGATGCGCGGCCTGGTTGAGACAGAAGACCTCATACAGCTTGAACCGCGGCAGGCGATTGCGCGGATTCAAAACCACGTCGTACGCTTCCGTACGGACGATCGGCCCGACTGGCCGGAGACGCATAACCGCGAAGAGATCATCCGGCAATCCAGAAGCCGCTATTACCGCCGCGCCCGTGAAGTTCGAACAGCCGTTCTGATCCACTTGTCCTTGGGGTTGGATCGCCGGGGAGTCTTGAGTTTCTGCGTGGTCTTGTTGTAGACGAGCGTGCCGACGTAGACCTCGTTCATCAGAATCCGGCGTATCTTCGATCGATCCCACGTGCCCCCTTTCGGCGAGGCGATGCCGTCGCGATTGAGCCCCTCTGCGATCTCTTCCATGCTCCGTAGCGTTTCGGTGAACTCCCGGAATATGCGCTGCACGGTCGCCACTTGCTGCTCATCGCCCTTCGCCAGCGTCACACGCTGGTTTTGGATACCCTTGCGCTGTCCGGGCGACAGGATCTGAACCGGCTCACGCTTCTCATCTAGCAGTAGCCGCTGCAGAGCGTAGGGCGGTTTCCCACCAACCCAGTAGCCTTGTTTCGCGATCCTGATGCACCCGGGGAACACCTTGATGCTCAGTTCCTTGCTGTACTGCGCAGCGCGGAAACGCTCGAACTGAACATAGACCTGGTACAGTTGGTCGTCTGGTTTGGGTTTGCCGAGCGTCGTGTAGATGACCTGTTTTCCGTGACGCTTGCACTCGGCACTGTAGGTTGCCGACAGATCGATGTCCTGAAAGCGCCCCCAGCGGCTGACGTCCAGGCAAAGAACGAACTCGAAGTCCTGGCGCCCCTTGACCCAGTTCTCCATCATGTCGTTGAATCCATCCCGACCCTCAGCCGTCAGCCCGGACTTTCCGCGATCGGCGAACTCATGGATGATCTCGATGCCGTTCTCGCTAGCCCATTGCTGAACCTGCTCCTGTTGGATGGGGACGGAGTTCTCTTGGCGGTCCTGTGCCGAGTGGCGGTAGTAGGCCACCGCGCGAAACTTGGGGGCCGCAGGCTCTTCGCTCGGGCTTTCTTGAGCCCACCATCGATGCTGGTTGCCATTCGATTTTTCGGCCATTAGCGCCTCGCTGTCTCATGGCTGATCCGAATCGATGGCGAGAGCCTACAGCATGGCCGTGCAAATCCAGGGTGCATCCGCGTGCAATTTCCGTGCAAAATGCCTACACCCGTCCGTCGAGGATCAAACCGTAACAACCACCCGAACCGTGGATAGCAGCGGCCAGATCCTCCATGCCGGCGTGTGCGAGACGATGCCGCAGGTGACGGACGGCGCTCCGGATTGTGTCCGGTGACTTCACACCCCCGTCCCAGACATCGCGAAGGAGCTGATCCGGGGTGACATACTGATTGGGATGGCGCGCAAGCCGCTGAGCCAACCGGAAGAGGATGGTCCTGCGAAGGCAGCACGTCCTACCTGCCCAGCACACCGAGAAGGTCGAATTGTCGACGAGGGGACGCTCCGGCGGGGCGTAGTTGTGCCTCACATTCTGCGATCGTCCGCGTTCGCTGGAACGACCATCCAATTCAGCCTGTGCAACGGTGCGGATCTCATCCGCGCAGATTGCGGCGGTCATGAGCGCGTCGGAGAGTTGCTCCGCCAGATCCGCGAGTCGCTGAATCTTCTCCGGGGTCATGGTAGTCTCCATCTGTCGGCCGCAGATGGTGGGACCACCATGCCTGAACTGGCCCGGTACGTTCAGGTGCGTCACGTTGTGCGGGGGTCGGCTCCGTCGGGCCTCCGATCCGGGCCACAGGTCCGTGGATCAAGGCGCCGGATCGCAGTCGACTCTCCACCGCGAGCTTGTGGGGCGCGGCTGAGCCAGTTTGCGTCGGGCAATCGGGTGGCCGCGGTATGTCCCAAAACAAGAGGAGCGCCGAACCAAGGCCACTCCCGAACCCCCGCCAAGGGGTCACGATGTAGCACATGGCCGACGCTCCCTTTCGGGAGCGCGGCGTCAGTGCTGCCATCGTGATTCACGGGCCATATGCCCGAGTTGGCGGTATTTCGGGAGACAGCCAGACGCTCACGCGTCTTTCAGTTTTGCATGCGCCGGACACCCGCCGCGACTAGCCCAACTCCTTTCACTGGAATGGCCTATCCAATGCCCAACAAGGTACCGTGCTACGGGGCCCAAGCCAAGCATGGACTCGACCGGCGACAGCTGCGGTGAAGTCGAGGGGCGCGACCAGCGTTTCCTGTTGCGTTGAGAAGCCGGACCCGCCATACTGCGTGTAGATCTCTTAGCGCAGCTAAACGGCGTGGGCCGGTGGGCTGCCTAGGGTGCTCAGGTCATTCGGTGGCCTAAGGCATTTGTTAGGAGAACAGGCATGTCGCAAGGTATCTGTTTCCCCGAACCCGGTGTGTTTCGCGAGAAATCCTGCAGCGTGTGCGGCTCCGTCATGGGCGTTTGTCGCAACGTCCTTGGCCCGACCTCGTTTGCAGAGGCGATGGCCGGCACGGGCCGTCGTCATGATCGCTTTGAGTGTCCCCATCGGACCGAGTCGTGGCACACGCAGGCGGCCGCGCTCGAAGCTGAGGCTCGACGCCAGCCCAGCGGGATTCTATCACGGCTACTGTCCTCCGAAGCTGCCGATGTGATTCGCACGCTCCGTCCGAGCCAGCCGATGTAGGGCGAGTGGCCATTGCATCCGGCGTGACGTTGCGCTGAGCCCGCTTGATCTCGTCCACATCAATTGAGTCCCTTAGCGCGCCGCCGGCGCAGGTGTTTGAGTTGGCTGCTAATCCTCCTGCGTGTGCTCCGGGCGACGCAGGCGGTGCGCCATCCAGGGCGCAGCCAGTACGGGGGCTTTTGCAGGAACTCCGCCCGAAATCCCTGTCCGCCGGCGTCCTCTTGAGTACGTCGGTGCCCGCCTGTGACCCGCATCGGACGGCGATACGGGCGATTTGCGGTGTTACGACCGTTTATTGAGGGTCGCCTCGAAACCCTTTGCATTGTCTCCGAGCCACGCCACTAGGGCTGACGATGGCCCCTGCCACACGAACGGCGCAGCCGTCTTGAGGAACTCGATCGCCGGCTGTGCGTACGCCAAGTATTGCTCAAATCGCTTTCGCCAGCGAAGTACAGAGTCGTCCTGTCGCCGAATCGTCGGACCACCGCATACGGGACATTGGGCCTTCTTGTCACTTGTGGACGCCCGGCATTTGGGGCATTCCCACCTAGCCCGGAGGCGCGCTTCAACCAGCCCCCGGTCACAATGGAGTATGAACAGATGGGTGGGCGCACCACACATCGAGACGAAGAAGCGTGCCTCAGGAAGACGCTTCGGGTAACCGTCAACAACGAAAGAGGCCGGAGCGCTCCACGATCGGGCAAACAAGATGTTGGGGAGGACACGTGGCAGCGGGATTCCGGACTGATCGCAGTGTCTCCAAAGCCGCCCGACCGCTGTTCCCCGACGGGCTTCAGCTTCGCACATGGCATGGAAGGAGAGCCTTTCCAGTGAGGGGAATAGCCGGCAGAGAGTCAACGAAATTGTTGTCTTTCCACTGCATGGGGGGCCATACACGATTGCCCTCATCGAAAAGCTCCCAGTGACAGTTCAGCAAGCTTCGCCCGAATCCCTTCTCCTTCCGGGACTAGGAAGGCAATGAATGGGATGCCCCGTCCACGCGGACGACCGTCTGCAGGGCAGTCGGAGTGATACCCCAGAAGCCACTCTCGCGTAGGCGAAGCGAAATGCGGCACTCCAGGCCTGAGGTCGCCGTACGGCTTGTGATGGTTGACCATGTTCACCAGCGTCACGAACTTGTCAGGAATTGCCCCCTGGCCACGGCACCAGGTGTCAAGGGCCCGCATGGTGGCACCCGACCCGACGAGCAGATCCATGGCCACGGTCAGGTGGCGACTGCGTTGGTTCATGATGATCGGGGCGCTGGCGGCTCTGACAACGTTCGCGGTGTAGTTCCGTGACCAGGCCGTCTTGACTTCATCCAGGCGCACTGGTCCATGGTATTGCTTCCGGAGTTCAGAACGGAGATCCTGCGCATATAGGCGCGCCGACTCAGCGGCCCAGCAGATACTGATTCCGTCCATGCCCAGAGCACTTCGGGCCAGGCACGCCGCCTGTTTGGCGACCATCCCCTTGATCTCGGTTCGACTGACCGCAACGCCCCCGATCTCGAGCTTGCGGGACGTCGAGTAGTCAGATCTCACGTTGTCGTAAAGCGTGAGGAGGTCCCCAAGAATCTCAGAGGCGTTGCGATCGCCCATGATTTCGTCGAATACTCGTTGAGGGTCACGGACTAGACGCAGTGAGTGGTTTTGCATGTCAGGTCGAACCCCTTCGCGAATGTGTCGCTTCTTCCGACTGTGGGAGTCTCTTTGGTCACCGTATAGTGGAGAAATACCTCGCCGAATTTCCCTGAGTGGCATGATTCGAGCCTGAGTGATCGAATCATCTGCATGGCAAACCCATCGCCGTCAACCACCGTTGGCGCTGTCGCGCCACCGAACACAAACGGACAGACAGTCAGGTAGATCTCGTCCACGATATCAGCCTGTATGGCTGAGAAGTTCAGGCTTCCCCCTCCCTCGATCAGAACCGTGCCAAGACCGAGGTGCCTGCACTGCTCAACAACGTGCCTCACGTCAACTCGACCATCGTGCATCCGGCATCGAACGACATGGGCGAACTGTTCTGCTACTCGGATCATGTTCTGGTTACTCTCTGAGGTGAACATGATCTTCCGAGTGGCTGGGTGGCGGAAGAACGCCATCTCGGGCAGCCTGGGGTCGATCGTCGTGCAGACCACACCGTTGTACGGTTGCGCGTTCCCGTTGTGGAGTTGGCGGTACCGGTCCGCGAGTCGCTCGTTCCTGATCAGAAGCGGCGGATCCTCATCCCTGAGCGTACCGTGCCCGATCAGAACGATGTCGGCTTGTCCCCTGAGATCCTCTAGGAGCGCTCGGTCCTCCGCGCTTCCGAAGCGGAGCTTCGTCCGATCTGATGTCGCGACCTTGCCGTCGCACGACATCGCCATGTTGACGATGACGGCCGTCTTCATCTCAGCACCTCGCCACAGGTACGGTGATCTCGGCGAAGAGATCAGAGCTATGTATGGACTCCTGGCTGGTTGTGCCGATGACGACGGTCCCGCAATCATGACGCAGTAGGTCGCGGAACGTCTTCTCGAAGACCTTTCCGGCTCTGCGGACGACATCCTCCGCGAACGTTGCCTCACTGTGAGCCCGGTGAACGAGCATGAGTTCGTACTCGCGCGGGAGTGTGTCCTGCGTGCGGCAGAAGACGCTATCGATTGTCCGGAGGACGTCTGCCAACCGCGGCGCAGCTGCGGGCTTCAGACCGTCGAACCGAATGAGTGTTTCACATCGCTGAGAATGCGCAATCAGCGGTGGATGATTGGGGGCGCTCCGCAAATCGAGTGCTGTTCCGTAGGCGCTCTGGACGCACGGGCAAGCGGTCATATGCGTGAACTTTGTGCCGAAGCATCGGAAACCATGTCTTGCGCCGCCATGAATGGTGCTCGCGCTGAGGGTCAGTGGCTCCAGGGAGAGCTTGTCCTTCGCGGCGCACCAGCCGGTGACGTCCTCGGCGTACGTGTAAGGCGCGGTTACGTCGACACGACATGTGGTCTCTCCCTGGGCTCCGGCCACCTGCTGTGCCAGTTCAGTTGCGTACGCGAGCAGTCCCTCGTGCGTACGAGACATAACCGACCGGGCGATGCAGTCGCCGATCCGTGATACGTGGATGCCACGCTTGTCCCCGGCAAGGGTTGTCTCGACCTGGATGCCCGCGCACAAAGTACATGCCCGGTGGGGGGTGAGTGGGTCGGCGACAGTGACGGGGATGGCTGCACGACGGACGCCGACACGGGAGATCGGGAGTCCGATCTCCGGCCGTTGGCTGGCAACGTCCCCACCGGCCCCGTCCATCTGGCGAATCACGTCGCTGGCCTCTACGCCGAACTGGTTTTCACACCCTCGGTTTGGTCGTCGGTACTGCCCGACGTCCTGCTTCGAGCGCCGCGCGTAAGCCGCGCCGACATCCCGTGATTCGGTGGTCGACTGATTAGCTGCTATCATGTTTGGCCTCCTTTTGTGCTGCGAAACCCATCGCGTGGCCATTCTCTATGGACTCAACTCGTCGTCTCCGTCGGCTGTCGTTCGAGTGGTGGCGGGTACCCCCCGGCGGTCACGATCGTCCCTGAAGATGATCTGACTCGTCAGGGGTGAAGTAGGGACGCTCTCGCGGAGCAGGTCGAACCGCTCGGGGCGAGAGGGCTCATTCGTCAACGGTGTCATACCGAGGTCGGGCAGATCCGTTTTGATATGAGCACCTCTTTCCGGTCTGACTGCTGAGCAGCCGCGTCGGCACCGCCACGGGGTGCCCAATGACCGGAGCCCCGCAGTTCCGGCCGTTTCGTCTCATACCGTGCAACGGCCCGGGACGCCGTCGCATACCCAGATTCTCCTGCCCCCGAAATCCGATTGGCCCTCCCTGGCGTTCAGTCATCAATGGCCGATCCCGCCAACTTATCCATCTGCCAGGATGACTGCCGCATATATAGCACATATATCTGGTTCGTCAACGGGCAAGTCGCGGTTTTTTGGCGTATTCGTGGAAGCCGAGCAATGGCGTGGCTCCGTCTTCGGGATCCCCGCCCGCGCGACGAAGCTGGAGTCATGGGCAGCACGCGGCGATCGACGAGATCGGCGAGGGCGGGTAACGTCAAAAATGCCCAGCTCCGACCGTACCCAAGGGCCGTGCACACCCCAGCCCCGACAGCCATGGCAAGCAACACCGTCAACGGATGTCGCCTGACGATTCGCAGCGGACGTTCCGGGCAGGAGGTGCAGGTAAGGGAGAACGGCCATCGCTGCCGCCACTATCAGTCGCACGTCACGCAGGCCAGGTGGTTCTCCTGATTGGCCTGACTCCTAAACGAACCGTCCGAGGCGCGGTACGGACATGTACAGCAACGCGTGGGCGCGACAGAGGCAATCCGACCACGACACGACCGACGCGCCGCTGCGCGTGTGCGGACCAACCTCGACGCTGACCGCCGACTGCACCAAACGCCCACCCCAAGCGATGCTACTCATCATCGCGACGATGCAGCGCACACCGGCACAGCAGGATGGACGCCACAGCCCCCAAGGGCCCGACCGGCCAAACCAGCCACGATTCGTACACAACGGCGACGGACTGGTCCTTGGTGTTCAATTCGACAGACTGCTTGACAGATCGGGGGAAGTATGGGATATTGACGCACTTTATTCGGAGACAAGGGGCGTAGACCGAGGAGGATCCGTGGGCTCGTTCGGCAACGTCATCAGAGACGCGCGTAGGGGCAAGTTCTCGCAGGAACAGCTCTGCAGGAATGTCTCCGACGCGTTGAGGAGCGAGGGGCACCGAGAGCTGACTCAGTCACGGCTTTCCGATCTGGAGCGAGGGAAGAGCGTTCCCAATCCCAAAGGCGAAGATGACAGCGCCTTACTGCGTCACCTGGCCAACGTTCTCGGTCTCAGTGTCGAGTCTCTTTTCAAGCGTTGCGACACCGATACAAGGGGACGCACCGCCACAGTGATGACAAGGGACGAGTACTTCAGTGAAACCCAGGCTTACTTGGAGCACTTGCAGGGGCGGGCCAGTCTGTGGTTCATCGGTCCGCGTACGATTCCGGTAACTGAGTCGCCTGAAGTGAAAGAGATTTGGGCAAGGAACCTCAACGCCGGGATTTCTTACCACGTGGTGTGGTTTCTGGATGCCATACGCGCAAGCGACCTTCGCCGGTTGGTCTATGAGCTCGATGAGGTAGGCCGTATGGCAACCCAGATGGCGACCGACGAGACTGAATGCGCAGACATTATCCACCACGCTGTCCACATCTCCCGGCCGTCCGCTCGTGAAGCTGATGCGGTTCATTTCTATGAGAAGATGGGGGCCACCATTCCCGTCGTCGACCGTTCGCCAGATTCCGGCAGCGATGCCCCTACGAGAAATAAGTTCACAACGATGAAGTGCTTGGACCGTGACTTCAGCCCGGAGGAACGACTTCTCTTTCTGACATACTGGCAGACGTTCGGTTCAATTGTCCTCTTGCGACCGTTCGCGGCGAAGAGCCGGCCATTGGCGAGTCTGGCGGTCCCGAACACGCTGAGTTCGAGATCATCCCAGCCGCAGGACATCTTCGTGTTCTTCGATCTGGACCGGGCGCTGGAGTTGCTACGCATCGCGGAGTCTCTTGAGAGTGCCGCCACGGACAACGGTGATGAGGATGCGTAGATAGATGTGAACGGCGAACGGGTTGGTGATGACAGAGGCGCCAGTCTGGCCATGAACCGATAGCGTGTTCCGGCAGACCTAGAAAGGTACCATCATGAAGAGGACCGGGTTGATAATCGTGGCGATCGTCATGGTGGCCACCGTAGTCGGCGTCTGCGTCAAGATGTCTCGGGAGGGCGGCTCTCCCGCGGGAACCGGGTCTGAAATGCCCAAGATCCGTATCATCGATGGCCTGAGTGCGAACAGCCCCTACGTGTTTCTGGCGGACAAGATGGGATTCTTCAAAGAGCAGGGCTTGGATGCAACGGTGAGTTACACGGCCCTCGGCAAGTTGGCGATGGATGCCCTAAATGCTGGAAGCGTCGAGTACGCCGGTGTTGTTGAGATGAATGTTGCCCACACGTTGTTCAAACATAAGGACGTGGCAGTCCTGTGCGAGTACTCGGAGCCTACCACGGGAATAAAGGTGCTCGGTCGCAGGGATCGAGGAGTCGAAACCGCTGCGGACCTCAGAGGCAAGAAGGTCGGCGTGTTCTACGGTGTCAATATCCACATCTTCATCGTCAAACTCATCGAAGAAGCTGGCATCCCGGTCAATGAGGTAGAGTTGGTCAACTTGAAGCCTCCTGATTCCGCGGCCGCGTTTATCTCGGGGAGCATTGACGCAGTAATCACGTGGGAGCCAATCGTATCGAATATCCGGCAGAAGCTCGGTGAGGATGCCGTCTTAATCACGGAGGATGCCCGGCGCTATTGGCCCTACAAGCTCATACTGGCGACCAAGCGCAGCTATCTTGATGGCCATGGCCACGAGGCGAAGGCAGTGCTGAGGGCCCTGGTCATGGCCGAGGATTTCATGGAGAAGCACCCCGAGAAGGTGCATGAGATGCTCGCAGAGCACCTGAAGTTGGACCGCGAGAAGGTACCGGGCATCTGCGAAGAGATTCACTATGAGATCCGCATCACCCCGGAACTGCTGGACATGATAGCTTTCGAGACTACATGGCTACCGAAGCACCTTCCGGCATTCTTCGAGGGCAAAGAACCAGTGACCACGGATTTCGAGTCTCTGGTTGGGGATGAGCTGAAATCGGTGAAGCCTGAAGCATTCGCCCTGCCGTGATAAACCATGAAACGATCAGCTCTATCGTGGCTAGTCCCGGTTCTCTCACTACTCGTGTTGGTGGGAGCGTGGTACACTGCCGGGCAGCTGGGTGTTCTGAGTGACAGGTCGGACATTCCGCCCCTCGCCGCAGTCTGCAGCGCCGCCCGGAAGTGGTTCCAGAACGGGAGGTTCTATGAGGACCTCTTCGCTAGCCTCCAGCGTGTGATTCCTGGCATACTGCTGGGCGCCATCGGGGGCGCAGTAGTGGGTGTTGTGACCGGAAGAGCCCGTCTCGTCTACCTTTTCGTTGGACCGGTGCTTCACATCTGGCGCGCTCTACCAGCGGTCGCGACGGTCCCCTTCCTGCTTATCGTATTCGGGGTCAGTGAGGCATCGAAGATCACCATCGTGGCGCTGGGCGTGTTCTTTCCGGTGTGGATTGCGGCACATGAAGGTGCGGGCCACGTCGATCCGAAGTACCTAGAAGTGGCCAGAGACCTGGAGTTCACGCCGATCCAGACATATCGCAGAATCATCTTGCCGGCCACGACACCGTTCATTGTTGCAGGGATGCGAACAGGAATCGCAATCGCGTACATCATGGTCTTCATTGGTGAGTGGATTGGCGCAAGTCGCGGCCTAGGTTACCAACTGTCAGTCGCACACGTTGTTTCGAGCACGGAGCACATGGTGGTCGGCTTGGCGGCTCTGGGTTCTCTGGCTTTCCTGACGGATGCTATCTACCGAACCGCGATTCGGGCACTACTCCCGTGGATGGATGAGCGGAATGCCTGAGGAATCTAACCGAGCTCTGGCCATACACCTCGAGGGGGTAACCGTCTCATACGGTGGTGTTGAGATCCTACGCTCGGTATCTCTGGACGTCCTTGAGGGCCAGCTTGTCGCGATCGTCGGCAAATCGGGGTCAGGCAAGACGACCCTGCTGAAGGCGATCAACAAGCTGCTCCACTGCAGCGGTACTGTTGACGTCGAGGGACGAGCGAGGATGGTGTTCCAGGAGGATCGACTCCTTCCTTGGTTCAAGGTGCGTTCGAACATCGCGATCGCAATGTCGGGCCAGCGTGGGGCTACAAACGGTCAAACTTCTGTCGGGCGTGAGAGAGCAGCCGAATTGCTGTCTGAGTTCGGGATGAGTAACCTAGCGGATCGCTACCCGCATCAGCTCTCGGGCGGCGAACGTCAACGGGTGGCGATCGCGCGAGCGTTTGCGGCACGTCCCGATGTCGTTTTGATGGATGAGCCGTTCGGTGCGTTGGATGTGTTAACGCGCGAAAGCATGCAGGAGTGGCTGCTGGCATTCTGGCGGCACCACCGGGCGGCAATAGTCTTCGTGACGCACGATGTCGAGGAGGGGCTTGTCCTGGCCGACAGGCTGGCTGTGCTCCGTGACGGTGAGCTTCTCACCCCCACAGTCGTACCATTTGACCGACCAAGGGACCCGGCGCTTCGGTTCAGTGGGGCGTTCTTGACAGCAAGGCAGGAAGTGCGGAGTATGCTAGCCGGAGGGAGAGACTCAGCCTAGTGGACGCCCATTACCCCCTCTTTGATCAGCCAGACGCATATCCCTATGTTGTCGGCAGCCACAGGGTCCCCATCCGGGTAGACCCAACGGACGTTCTCCCCCCGAGTGAGGCCACGTTGGCAATCGCAGAAGCGATAGTGGGGATGCGTGCCCGGCGTGCACTCGACATCGGCACAGGCTCCGGCATGCTCGCGATCTTAATGCAGCGATCAGGATGCGAAGAAGTCTGGGGTGTGGATATCAATCCGCGAGCGATCAAGTGTGCCGCCGCGAATATCCGCCGCAACGGGATGAACGCACCCACGCACTTGAAGTGCGTCGACGTTAGGGGCTGGCTTCCAGGTGAGAGGTTCGACTTGATCGTTGGGAATGCACCGTTCATGCCTGTACCGAGCGGTATGCAGATCATCAGTGAGGGGATCAACTGGGCGGTGAACGGCGGGGAGGACGGAACGGTTGGGCTGATTGAGTTCGAGTGTGCCGCCTCCAGACTCCTCGCAGATGGCGGGCGGTACGTCTTCGCGCTGCCGCACTTTGTTGATTACGAGAAGGTATTGCAGACACTGCGTGGGTCCTTCGCCGTCCGGAAGATCGCTGGCACGGTTATGAGTTACTGGCCACCCGATTGGGAGGACGCCTGCAACTCTCACATGGAGAGCCTGGTGCGTAGTGGCACGGCGCAGGTCTGGCGTGAAGACGGTATCGTCAAGAGCGTCCTGGACATACTGGTAGCAACACGGCTGAGGAAAGGGGACGAAGGCAGTCCCTCGGCCTGACTACGGCATGGATCTGACTGCTGCGCACGTCGGACGGTGATTAAGAAGCCAATTCTGACGATCGAAGGAGACCTTCCCTTCGAGGGCTACGCCTCAGATGTCAGGATTGGCGATCTCCTGAAGGTCGTCAACAAGCTATGACTGTTCCCCATGAATGGCATCGAGTGCCTCGGCCAGGATACCGCGAAACGCATACCCTTTCTCAGGAGGCCCGCCGGTTGATGCCTGCTGAGGCTTCCGTAGTTCCGGCGGGAAGTCGATATGGTAGGATACCTGATCTACGGCCTCGACGGCGCGCGTTGTCCGAAATGCGGCACGTTGTTCGATCCCGATTCCGTCCCGACCGGGGCACTGCCCGCGACTGAGACCACACGATGGTGGCCGATGGTCGTCGCAGCGATCGCCGCCACGGCTGTGTACGTTTGGGCGTAGGCGACGCCCAACTCCCCAGGCTGGCATTCAAGAGCGCCGAGAGGGATGGGAGTACATTGCCCCCGTCCCATTCGTCTCTGGCGGCTCAAGTACGCCCCGTGACGAATCGCGCGCAGTCCAACCTCATAAAGAAACGACGTGCGCGCAGAATTACGGGAACTTTTGCGGGAACTCCGCCTGAATTCCTTGTCTGCTGGTGTCCGCTTGAGTACCTTTGTGTCACTCTGTGACCCGCATCGGACGGCGATACGGGCGATTTGTGGTGTGAGGGCTTCCTATCGAGGGTTGTCTGGAGAGTCGATTCCCCCCGCCTCCAATCATGAAGTGCTTTATTGACAAGCACTCACGAAACGGCATCAGGGTCCGATCCTCCCACGCCGCTTCCAATCATGAAGTGTTTTTCTGACAAGCACTTACATCCCGATGATCTCCCATTACGGGAACTATAGCGGGAACTCGATTTCGGGCGGCGACCGAACAAAAAGTGAACTTTCCTGAAATCCGCGGCTCCTTTCCGCCGCCACTCTCCCGGGAACACACTCGATCAGGCGGCCCGCACCACGGTCTTCGGGGCGGGGCCGCGGCCCCGCGGAAAGGACGTGGGTGATGGCCTGTTTGACCCGGGAGAACGCCCAGACCGCGGATTGCTGGGCGCAAAGTTCAGTAAGTCGGTGGCAGGTTACAGTGGCAGATCCGAAAACCACCCTGGTAAATTGCTTTATATCAATAGGCTACAGCATCGGGCGACGGATCGTAAAACTCTAAATAATATTGGGTTACGTGATCTCGACATCGGTCTTGTGACCCGCGGACGGGGTGCATCAGCCGCGACATAAAAGTAAACGCATTACAACAGAATCTTCGAAGACAACGCGCTGAATCGGGAGGCGAAGATTTTCAACCGCGTGCCTATAGCGGAAGACGTACCCAATCAACACGGGTGGATCGTCGTCGGAGAAGAACTCCGCGATAACACCCCGCTCAGTGAACCCCGCCTTCGCCCGAAGCATGTTGCCCAACTGCTCGAGCGCAATCGTCACCCACATCGCTTCGTGGATGGCGGCATTCCACGCGGCGTTCGTCGGGTCTCGAAGGTCGGACCATCTAACGTATGCTGGCGGGACCAGCAAGCAAAGCCCGCCAATGAGCCGTACCGCGAGTTCTTCCAGTTCGTTGCATCGTCTGGCGGTTGTTCTTGGCCGACGGGGTACTGGCGTCTCCGGCGCACCGTGATAATCGTTTTGCTGCGCGGGGGCGAGAATCGAAAGAACCAAGTCTCGTAGGTATTCTAGCATTCGAAGAGAATCCCGCCACGACCTCTACACGCGATATCCGGTCAACCAGGTGACGAAACCGACTTGGATCGTTGGATGGCGCGCTCGGCAGCTGTGACGGAATCGCACTGCATTTCGTCGATGCGATCTGCCTGCAACAGTTACCCACCGGGCCTAACGCCCCCGCCAGAGGAAACTGAGCGCCACTGATCACCGGGACGTGGCGTGCCGAGCACGGCGTACAGCGCTAAGCGCAGGGTGTAAACACCCAATTGGCCGAGTAACTTGCGGCGTGTGCGGTTTCGCTGGTTTGTTATGTCGCGCGGTGCCGATAGTATGCGCGGTGGAGTTGGACAAGCATGTGCTGGATACGTTATGTACTGCGTGACGGGATCGTCGGACCATGCTTGAACTGCGGTGCCGGAACGACCTCGTTCATTTCTTGGGGACGTGCGACATGTCGAGTTCTACTCCCGTAAGTGAACGGGAGCATCGCGGCACGCACACACGGGGGACGTCAGATAGTCTGCCTGATGAAATCACCTGCGCGGAGGTGCAACGTGCGCTGATCGAGCAAATGAGCGAAGGGGCGGCCGTGGTCGATGCCCACGGTGTACTGCACCACTGTAACCCCGCGTTCGCGCGCCTAGTCGACCGCAACGTCTCGCAGCTGCTCGGCAAGTCGCTCGGCAACCTGATGACGCCGAGTGCGCACGCAGAAACGCGGCAGTGGATCGGGCTGCCGGGCCCCGTAGTCACTGGGTTGGACACAACCGTGCTGACCCGCTCCGGTTCCGAGGTGCCGGTCCGTCTCTCACGCCGTAGCGTGGTTGTTGACGGTGACGTGTTTACGTGTCTGACAGTCGCGGAGCGCAGTGAGTCGGGTGAAGTGGCGGTCCGCACTCGCGAGAGTGCCGTTTTGCGCGTCTGCAATCAACTGCTGCAAGATACGCTGCAATGTGAGATCGATGAGCAGGTTGCACGCACCGGACTGCGTCTGGCCAGCGAACTGACGGGCGCGGCGTTCGGTTTCATCGGAGAGCTGAACGCGAACGGTCGGCTGGACGCCATCGCGATCAGCGATCCCGGCTGGAGCGCCTGCCGCATGCCGAAGACCGACGCCGTGCGGAGCATCAACGACATGGTGCAGCGCGGCATCTGGGCCACGCCGATCCACACCGGACAGTGCCACATCATCAACGAGCCCGCCGCGCACCCCGACGCGGTTGACGTGCTGGAAGGACATCCGCCGCTTACAGCATTTCTGGGCGTGCCCGTAAAGTACGGTGACTCTCTCTTCGGCGTAATTGCGTTGGCGAACAAGGACGGAGGTTTCACCCAGTGGGATGCCAATGCGGTCGACACGTTCAGTGTGGTTTTTGCAGAGGTGCTGATGCGCGCCCGATCGCAGCAGGAGTTGCGCAAAGTCCGGAGAGCGCTGGAGCTGAACGTAAGCAACCGCACCGCCGAGTTGGATCAACGTGTCAAAGAACTCAACTGCCTGCTGCGTTTAAGTGAGATGCTCGTATCGGGGACTACGGCGCTTGACGACGTGTTCGAGAAAGCCGCGGCGCTGCTGCCGGAGGCTTGGCTGCATACCGATACTGCCGTCGGACGAATCGAGTTCGATGGGCGCATATGGCAAACCGGTGCTGTCACAGGGTCTGTAGCAGCGATCCACACGGACATCGTTGTCGAGGGGCACAAGCGTGGCAGCGTCGGCGTCTACTACCAGTCTGCTCAACCGCAGCAGCACGAAGGTCCCTTCCTGAGAGAAGAGCGGGCGCTGCTGGACGCGTTCGCGGAGCACTTGGCACGAGCCGTAATTCGAGAGCGTGATCGCGCCGAGCGCGAGGCGCACCTGGCGCAGTTGACTGCGATCCTCGATAGTTTCCCGGAGATCGTCTACGTCTGCGACCCGCGTACGTACGAGGTGCTGTATGTGAACCAGCGGTTGCAGGAACTAGTGGGCGAGTCGTTCTCGAACCGCAAGTGCTACGAATTGTTTCGGGGGCGCTGCGAACCGTGCGGCTCGTGCGCGAACGACAACTCGCTCTCATCGCCTGAACGGCGCGCCTGGGAGTATCGAAATGAACAGCTGGGGCGCACGTTCTACGTGACAGATCAAGTCATTCGATGGCCTGATGGTCGGGACGTCCGCCTGGAGCTGGCGGTCGATCTGACCGAGCGAAAGCAGATTGAAGAATCACTTCGGCTGCGGACCGAGGAATTGGCGCGATCGAACCGGGAACTCGAGCAGTTTGCGTACGTCGCGTCGCACGATCTCCAGGAGCCGCTGCGCATGATCACGAGCTACCTGCAGCTGCTGCAGCGACGCTACACTGATCAACTCGACGGGGACGCGCACGAGTTCATTCACTTCGCCGTCGACGGGGCGGCACGCATGAAGGTATTGATCGACGATCTGCTGACGTTTTCACGGGTTGACGCACGCGGTAAGTCACTCGTTCCGACCGACTGCAACACCGTGCTGTCGGACGTGTTACGCCGCTTGGGACCGGCGATAACGGAGGCTGACGCGCGGGTGACGTTGGACCCGCTACCCACGATCGACGCAGACGAGACGCAGTTGGGGCAGCTGTTCCAGAATCTCATCACCAATGCAATCAAATTCCGCAGCGCTGCCACGCCGGAAGTGCACGTGACCGCAAAAAGCACAGAGTCCGGCTGGCATTTTACGGTTCGCGACAACGGCATCGGGCTTGACATGAAGCACGCCGAGCGCGTATTCACCATCTTCCAGAGACTGCATACGCGCGCGGAGTATCCGGGCACCGGGATCGGCTTGGCGGTGTGCCGGAAGATCGTCGAACGTCACGGCGGCCGCATCTGGATCAAATCATCGCCAGGGCAAGGCACAACCGTTCACATCAAACTCCCTAAGCGTGAAGCTGGAAGCCGTGACAAGACGACTCCTGGACCTTTCGGTAACTTGGCCGGAGTAACCAATGCAGATTGACGGTGAGCCGATCGAGATCCTGCTTGTGGAGGACAATCCTGGTGATGTGCGACTCTGCGAGGAGGCGCTGAAGGCGGGCAAGGTGCTCAACAACCTGCACGTGGCTCAGGATGGCGAACAGGCCATGGCCTTCCTGCGGCGTCAGGGACAATTTGATGGGGCACCGACGCCGGACGTGATCTTGCTGGATCTGAATCTGCCAAAAAAGGACGGCCGCGAAGTCTTGGCCGAGGTCAAACAGGACGAGAGGCTGCGGCGCATTCCCGTGGTTGTCATCACGACGTCCGAGGCGGAGCAGGACATTGTGCGTTCGTATGACCTGCACGCCAATTGCTACATTACGAAACCCGTCGACTTCGACCAGTTCATTCGTGTCGTGCAGACGATCGAGAATTTCTGGCTCACGGTGGTGCGATTGCCGCCGAAAGATTGACGCCGAGTGCAGGGTGAGCGCATGGCCACGTTGCCGCCGATTGGTACGCAGGTCCTGCGGGTGCTGATCGTGGAGGACAATCCCGGGGATGCGCGCTTGTTGCGCGCGCAGCTGAACGAGTGTGCGTTGCTACGCTGTGAGGTCACGCATACAGAAACGCTGTCCGGCATTGCGGACTCGATCGCGGCGCATGCCATCGACCTGATCATCCTCGACTTGGAGCTACCGGATTCCAGTGGCATCGGAACGGTGCAGGACGTGCGCGTGCGGTTTCCGCATGTCGCGCTGGTCGTGCTGACGGGCAACGAGGATCCCGCCGTCGCCAGCGATGCGCTGCGGGTGGGTGCCCAGGACTACCTGATCAAGGGGCAGGCCGACACACCGTTGCTCGAACGTACCATCCGCTACGGGCTGGAGCGCCATCGCTTGCTCGAACGCATTGACGCGATGCGGTTTGCCGAGCAACGCGAGCACGAGCTGGGCTCGCTCGCGCGACTGGCCACACCGCCGGCAACGCAAGTGACGGCCCAGCTGTTTGGGGCCCGGCCATTGCGCGAGGGATTTCCAGCCGAGTTCTCCGCGTTACGCGCGCGTTACGAAGAAACGCTGGACCTGGCGCTGGAACAGAAGACTTTTCAGGTTGAACACCCCATCACCAAGGAGCTCCGCGACATTGCCGAACGCCTGACGACGTTGCGGAGCGGACCGCGGGACGTGATCGAGTTGCATACCAGCGCCGTGCAGACCAAGACCGCTTCAGCTGCGCCGGCCCGCGCGCGGGCGATTGTTGAAGAGGGGCGTATCACCGTGCTTGAGCTCATGGGGCATTTAGCTTCGATGTATCGCGTGCTTTCATACGGAAACCCGAATGCCACCAACCACGCCAACGGCAGTAAGGCGATGAACAATGTCTAGCTACACGCTGAGGTTGTACGTCACGGGCAAAACGCCGCGTTCCGAGCAAGCGATCGCCAATCTACGGAGGATCTGCAAGGAACAGCTGCAGAGTGAGTATGAGATGTCCGTGATCGACGTGCTCGAGCGCCCGGAACTCGCGGACGACGAGCGTATTCTCGCGACGCCGACGTTGATCAAGGCACTTCCGCTTCCCATACGCCGCGTGATCGGTGACCTGTCCGACGTCGAGAAGGTGCTGCTCGGATTGGACCTGCGCCGCATAGAGCCCGTGGAAAACTAAGCGAGGACTCCCCTCATGGACGAAGTTACATCGGTCGCGAAGCTTGAGACCGGCATTCCCGGTTTTGATTTGATCGCAGAAGGGGGAATTCCGAAAGGTCGCACGACGCTCGTCACGGGCACCGCGGGCAGCGCGAAGACCGTGTTCGCTGCACAGTTCCTCGCGGAAGGAATTCGCCGCTTCAACCAGGCCGGTGTCTTCGTGACGTTCGAGGAAACGCCGGACGACATCCGGAAGAACATGATCAGCTTCGGCTGGCCCATCGCGATGTGGGAGTCAGAGCGTAAATGGGCTTTCGTTGATGCCTCTCCTCAGCCCGGCGAAGAGGAGGTTAAGGCAGGCACGTACGACTTGGGGGCGTTTCTCGCGCGCCTCGAACATGCCATCAGGCGGGTCGGTGCCGAACGACTGGCGATGGATTCGCTCAGTGCAATCTTCCAACGCTTCCGCGAAACCAACCTGATTCGACACGAGTTGTTTCGCATAGCATCCGGGCTGCGCCAGATGGGAATGACAGCGGTGCTCACCGGAGAACGCATTGCGGAGTACGGCGAGATCGCCCGCTACGGCGTCGAGGAATTCGTTTCGGATAACGTGATCGTCCTCCGTCACGTCCTGGAGGATGAGAAGCGTCGTCGGACGATGGAGATTCTCAAGTTTCGGGGCACGACACATCAGAAGGGCGAGTTTCCCTTCACGATTACGCCGGTTGGCGGCATCATTGGCATACCGCTGTCCGCCATCGAGTTAAAGCAGAGATCGTCGAACGTCCGCATTACCTCCGGAATCGGCGAGATCGATGAAATGTGCGGCGGAGGTTTCTTCCGCGATTCGGTGCTTCTCGTGTCTGGTGCGACGGGTACTGGCAAGACGTTGATGGTCACTCAATTCGTAGCCGGGGGCGTTTCGGAGAACGAGCGCTGCCTGCTGTTCGCGTTTGAGGAGAGTCGCGAGCAGCTCTTCCGCAACGCCAACGGCTGGGGTTTTGACTTCGCGGAGATGGAACGCGATGGTCGAATCAAAGTCGTTTGCGAATACCCGGAAGTCCGCACGCTCGAAGATCACCTGATCGAGATGAAACGCATCATCGAGGAGTTCGAGCCGACGCGTGTTGCCGTGGATAGCCTCTCGGCGCTAGAGCGCGTATCGACGCTAAAGAGCTTCCGCGAGTTCGTCATCGGCATCACATCGTTCATGAAGCACCAGGAGATCGCTGGGCTTTTTACCTCAACGACGCCCAACCTATTGGGCGGAAGTTCCGTTACCGAGGCGCACATCTCGACCATCACGGATTCGATCATCCTGCTCCGGTATGTTGAGACTTACGGAGAGATCCGACGCGGTGTGGCAATCCTCAAGATGCGTGGCTCGCGACACGACAAGGTCATTCGCGAGTTCACGATCGACAGCAACGGAATGCATGTGGGGCGAGCTTTCCGCGACGTGGTGGGCATCCTCTCCGGGCAAACCACCGCGCTCCCAACGACGGACCTGGAACGCATGAACAAGATGTTCGCCGCCGACGAGCAGCTGTAGCCAGGCCGCACGTAACAACGTTCGCTCGTGTACGCGCCCTTCGGGAGTGGTTCCAGCGCGAGTTCAAGATCGGCGAGATCTGTGACCGATGGGGGAGGTGGGAGCGACTCCTGTGTACGAGCGTCCACCAAGTCTATTATTGGTCGAAGACGAGGAAGGCGAGGCCCGCCTCATTCAGCGATTGCTCAGTGAGGCGCTGGATCCGCCCCCGCAAGTGCGTCACGTTACGCGCCTGGGTGATGCGATCACTGCCCTGCGCGGTGACACGGCGTTCGACATCGTCTTGCTGGATATTAGCTTACCGGACTCCTCGGATCTCGACACGCTGGTTTCAATTCTGCCCCATGCGGGGCACACGGCGATCGTGGCGCTGACCGGGCAGCACAACGAGCAGCTGGGTGTCGAGGCGATTCGGCTGGGGGCGCAGGATTATCTATTCAAGGACCAGCTGGATGCGGCGTGTTTCCGATGCTTCGGCAAGCAGCTCCGGCACGCTATGGAGCGCGGTCGCCTGCAGGCAGAGTTGCGCGCATCGCTGACCAAGCTCGAAGAGAGCGAGGCCAACGTCCGCCGGGTCATCGACGCCAACGCGGACGGCATCGTGATCGTCGATCCCGATGGCATGATCGTGTTTGCCAATACGGCTGCAGAGGAGATCTTCCAGCGTCCGCACGCCCACCTATACGGTCAGGCCTTCGGCTACCCGTTGACCGGTGGAGCGACCACGGAGATCGACTTTCTGCGTCCTGATCGCAGCGTGATCACCGCCGAAATGCGTGTCGTCGAGACGACTTGGCAGGGCGAGCGCGCGTTCTTGGCGTCGCTCCGTGATGTCACCGAGCGAACACATTACGAACAGCGCATTGAACGGCAGCGCCGCAGGCTGGACGCGATCAACATGGTGATCAGCGAGGCGTTGACGTGCGAGACCGAGGCTGAAGTGGCACGCACCTGCCTGTCGGCTGCGGAGGGCCTTACGAAGTGCCGCTTCGGGCTCGTTGCCGAATTGAATAGCGCCGGAAGGCTGGACGGACTTGCGGTCAGCGGCCCTGGATGGAAGGCCTGCAGTTTGGATCCGGCGGTTGCCGTCACGCACCTTCAGGACCTGCAGCCGACTGGCTTACTCGGGTATGCGCTTCGGCACGATCGGGCTTGTGTCGTTAACAATCCAGCCGAGCATCCTCAGGCGTGCGGCACCCCCGCCGGTCACCCACCGCTGCAATCACTCTTGTGTATTCCGCTGCGGCACGCGAATCGCACAACCGGCGTCATACTGCTCGCGAATAAGGATGGCGGTTACGATGACGCGGACAAAGAGGATGGCGAGTCCTTGGGTGTCGCTTTCGTTCAGGCGCTGACGCGCAAGCGCACCGAGAACACGAAGGCAGCGCTGCATCGGCAATTAGCACAAGCATCGATCGAGATGAAGAACCGGAACGCAGATTTGGAACGCGCGAATCGGGAGATCGAAAGCTTGCTGTACTCGGCGTCGCACGACCTGCGGACACCGCTCATCAACTTCAGTGGTGGTACGTTGCGGCTACGGAGGACACTCGACGACGTACGCGCGCAGCTGCGATCCGTTCGCTCCGGTGATGAAGCTGACGTAGCCAGCGTGCTTGCGCTGCTCGAAGAGGACGCGGAAGATGCACTGCGGCTCCTGGAGCGGGGCATAACCAAGTCAGAGCAACTGATCGAGGGGCTGCTGCAGCTATCGCGCAGCGGTCGCGAGGAGCTGACCAGTGCACCGATCGACATGCAGCAGCTCGTGGTGGACGTGATCGCCGTCAACGATCACATCATCCGCGAACAATGCGCACACGTGCGTATCCAGCCCTTGCCACCGGCCTTGGGCGACGCCAATGCCGTGAATCGGATCGTCAGCAACCTGGTAGAGAACGCGCTCAAGTACAAGCACCCCGAGCGCCTGGCCGTCATTGAGATCGCTAGCATCGAGGCGGAAGGCAACTTCCACCGCTACTTCGTCCGAGACAACGGGCTCGGTATCGATGCCCGAGCGCGTGAGAAGATCTTCCGAGTGTTCCATCGTCTGCGCAAGAGCAACGTCAGCGGCGACGGCATCGGGCTCGCCATCGTGAAGAAGCTGGTGGAGCGCCACGGTGGCGACATTGGCGTAGATTCGACGCCCGACGTTGGAAGCACCTTCTGGTTCACGCTCCCCGCTGTAGCAACCCAGCGGGCGGACAGTCCTCCGCTCTCAGCGGACTTGGCCGTCGCACCGAGTGCCCCTCTGCGCTAGATACCCCCGGCTCGTGCGTGGCCATCGAGCCGTCGTGGTTTTCGGACGTGATCAGTCGACGTGTGCGCGTCTTACGTACTTCAGACGCCGATAAGCAGCGTGCCGCCGCCGCGCCGGACGGAGCGGTCGCATCAGTGGAGGACCGCAGGGCTACGTCCGATGAAACTGACGCCTAGTCGTGTGGAACCGGCGGGGAGAGTGCGACGGAGAACCAAAGTGGACCCCGTCCGCATCCTCTTGGTGGAAGACGATCCTGATCATCAGCTCCTGCTGCGAGATACGCTGTGCGCGAACCACCCGGAGGCGCGCGTCGTCGTCGTGGGCTCAGGATCGGCGGCTCTGCGCTGCACCGAAGAAAGCGACAGCGCGTTTGATTGCATTTTGATGGACTACAACCTGCCAGATTACACCGCGGACGAATTGCTGCCGCAGATTGCCAAGCTGTGCGGTTCCTGTCCGGTGCTGGTCTGCAGCAGTAGCCGTGAACAACGTGTCGTGATCCAAAGCCTCCGAAACGGAAGCGTCGACTTCATCCCGAAGACAGACGCGATCCAGGGTAACAAGCTTTGGAGCCGCATCTCCTGCGCACTCAACCGAGCCCGGCGGCGCAGCGAACGCCGCCGCAAAGTGCTTCGCCGTGTCGGCCACTTGGCGCGCCTCGCCGAGGAGGATCCGCTGACCGGTCTGGCGAATCGGCGCCGCGTAGAGCGGCTGTTTCGCGGTCGTCGTCAGCTTCACGATCGACGCCGGCTGACTGCTGCGATCATGGTCGACATCGATCACTTCAAGCAGGTGAACGACACGTACGGACATGATTGCGGCGATCGCGTGCTGAGCTTGGTGGGCTCCAAGATCCGACAGCACGCCGCAACCGACGATGTGACCTGCCGCTATGGTGGTGAGGAGTTCTTGATTCTCAAGCATGATGACTCGCTCGCCACCACGCTTGATTGGGCTGAGCGACTTCGCGGCGCGATTGCGGCCCAGTCGCTCGATTCAGATTGTGACGAGCTCGCGGTTACGGTCAGCGTCGGGCTCACCGCTGGACACCGCGATCAGGAGGGGCAAGAGCTGGTCATCCAGGCTGATCAGGCGCTTTATCTGGCGAAACGATGTGGTCGCAACCGGGTATGCACGTGGGACCGCGTCTTATTCGAGAGGGCTGCGGATTACGCTCCAGGCGAATGCCAAGATCCCATCGGGCGTCTGCAACACGTACTCAGTGAGCTGGACTCCGCGCTGGGGCCGACGCAACGCAATCACCTCACCGCTCACGCAGCGTTTGTGAGCGATATGAGCGTACGGTTAGGTTGGGCTCTTGGTCTCGACGCTGGCGTGGTTGATCAGCTTCGTATAGCTGGTTTGCTACACGATATTGGGAAATTTTTGATTCCCGAGGCGTTGCTAGCAAAAGCTGCCCCGCTCACGGATGCCGAACGCAGTATGCTGTCCCGGCACGCCTCTGATGGCGCGGAGTTGGCGGCGGTACTCGGCGCGGAGAACGCGGCCTGCACCATGATCCGTGGCCACCACACCCCATATCATGTAGCCGCAAACGAGCACGACGCTGCGATTGCAACAGGGACATCCATCCTGACCGTGGCTGACGCGTTCGTTGCGATGACGTCCCCACGTCCGTATCAGCCGTCTCGGTCGTGCTCATCAGCTGCTGCAGAGTTGCGCAGGTGCCGCAAGGTTCAGTTCGATCCAAAGGTCGTAAACGCACTTCCACATGCACTACTAGCGGGAGCCGCGCCCCACATCTTCTCCGACCGCATGTTTACGGGCAGCAAGGCGGCAAACGCCGTCTCAATCGCCTGAACGTGTGGAATCACACTTACAAGACGTAGACCTTGCCGGACGAATGACCTATCGGCCGCAGGTGCGCATACGCCTGAGGTGCGTTACGGGACTGGCCACGCATTTCCGAAAATCGCGCTGTTGATTCGCGCCACGGTGGTCAGCTATCTGAACCACTGTTCCGAGCACGTCCGGTCTGCGATCCGGTTTATTCACTGAGCGCAATCCGCTTCGCGTGCGATGAATGAAACGACGCAGGACCGAGCTGCGTGAAGTTCTTCGCCGAGAGGAGCGAAACAGGTATGGCAGATCGACGGAAGCAATTGCGTCCGAGTTCGGACCGACGGGATTCTGGACGCGCTCACCTCTTTCGACGAGCACAATGGAAGCATGCCAATGACGGCGTACCGCACAGAGGCACGCTCATCGGAGCATCGTCCAGTGGTATTGCACTATTGATCGAGCCACCGACAATCCCCGGGCCCGGGACGCTGATCGAACCGGAAGGTCGTGTGGCTGGGCTCTGGCGCGATCCCGTAGAAGTGGTCCGTGTCGATCAGGTTTCCGAGCTTGCGTATGTCATTGCTGCCGAGTACCCGAACCAACCGTGACCAGTATTGAACGTCTGGCTTTGTCGCGTGCGACGTGTTGGGTTCCTACCGGTGTCCGCCCGGTACCAGGGCAAGTACTCGGTGACCACATCATCGAGGCCGAGCTTGTCCGCTCCGACCAACCGCAAGAGCAGCACGGCGGTGAACGGCTTGGTAATCGAGCAGGTGTGGAACTTGGTCTCGGTGTCATTGGGGGCACCCCAGGTGCAGTCTGCTGGCCTCCACCCCCGCGAGAATACAACCTTGCCGCTATGGATGGCGAGAACCGCTCCATCGAAGTTGCCCCGCTCGTGGTAGGACTCCACGACACGTTTGAACTCCCGTGACATGTCCGGTGCGCATTCCTGCCTCCCGGGAAGGTGTCTGACTTCTGCGGATTTCAGTTTCTCCGTGACAATGATTCGGACGGGATGGGGCACAATACCGACTTCGTGACGCGCATCGCGAACAACGTGCTGTACATCCTGACTGATGGTCAAGTTGCCGAGTTTATCACGCTGGCCGAGCGATACGGAGAGCTTGATGGCGAGATCGTGTACTACTACGCGACCCACTTCGCGGAGGTAGGACGGTCGCTGACGGACGCGCAGCGGGAGGGTCTCTGGTCGATTCGCGATCTGGAGGATTATCCCTGCAACGGCGCGTATTTGTACTCGGAGAACATCGACATGCCCGAGATTGGAGACACCGGCTTCCTGTTTGATCAACCGTAACCGCGCTCCAGATAGGGCGTGTCAAAGGGCATGGACAGCCCTCCGCCTTGCAGTGTGGAGGGCTGCCCAAAGCCTGGAACTCGTGGTGGAAATCGTCTGCCGTTGCGAGACGGGTTGAGGCCTAGCGCCAGATCATCAGCTGGTCGACCGGTCTTACACGGCGGCCGTTATCAGGGGCACGCGATCGGGACCGGATTGGTCGTCAGCAGGTTGACGAACGGGTTAATGTCTTCAAAGCCGACCGAGCCATTCTGATCGACGTCGGCGGTCGCGCCGGTGCCGTCGCAATACGTGCCCTCGACCAAGGCCGCGACGAACGCATTAATGTCACCGAAGTCAATCTGGCCGTCACAGTTCGCATCGCCGGGGCAACCCACGCTACACGGGTCGGCCACGTGGACGATCTCCAATCCGGCGTTGCCTGCGGCCAGGTACGCCGTGGTTCCCACGACCGCCACGGCCTTGGCAAAGCCGGAGGTGTCGTACGAGTCCAGCAGGAAAGGCGAGGTTGGATCGCTGGCATCGATGACGAGGAGCCCGGAGTATGTCCCGGCCACGTACACCGTGCTGCCTACCGCGGTGACGCCCCAGGCCCAGGTCGGCAGATCCAGCGTGCCGAGCAGTGCCGGCGCGTTGGGGTCCGCCACATCGATGATGTCCAGCCGCAGAGCATCATCTGTGTTGACCACGTATGCAGTTGTGCCCACAACCGCCACGTCGACGGCGTTGTCTGGTGCGTCTGAGGTGCCCAGCAGATCGGGTGAGTTCGGATCGCTCACGTCGCAGATTTGCAAGCCGGCGCTGCCAGCCGCCAGGTAGGCGGTTTTGCCGGCGAGCGTGATTGCCCGCACGCTGTCGCCGGACACTAACAACGAGCCGAGCGGCGTGGGGGTCGCCGGATCACTCACGTCGAGGGTGCGCATGCGTGGGCCGTCCGCGACGTAGGCGACAGCGCCAGCCACCACCACATCGACGACATCGGTGCCGCCGTATGAAGTGATGAACGCGGGATCCGTCGGGTCGCTCACATCGACGATTTGCAGCCCTGACTCCTCATCCGCGACGTAGGCCGTGGTGCCTGACACGGCCACCACGCCGGCATTTCCTGGTGTTGCGTACGATCCGAGGAATGCGGGCATCGTCGGATCGCTCACGTCGACGATCTCCAATGTTGAGTCGTCTCCCACGTACGCGATGTCCGCCAGTACCGTGACGCCGATGGCCTGGTCGGGTGTGTCGTATGAGCCCAGGTAGGAGACGGTCAGGACCGGATCGACCAGGTCGAGGATCTGCAGCCCGAAGTCTCCAGCGGCCAGATATAGCGTGGAGCCGTCCACAAACACGCCGCCGGCAGTTCCGGGCGTGCCATACCAACTGCTCAACGCGGGCGCGGCTGGATTGCTTACGTCGACGAGCAGCAGGCCGCCGTCGCCGTCCGTGACATACGCCGTGTCATCTTTGATCACCACACTGAAGGCCGTGTTCGGCGTATCGAAGGCGGCGAGGAGCCAGGGCGCGCTCGGGTCGCTTACGTCGATCATCTGCAGACCCGCCTCACCGTCGGCGACGTAGGCGACGTCGCCGTTCACGGTCAGGCCCACCGAAATGCCGGGCGTGTCGTATTCACCGAGGAGGGAGGTGTCATTCGGATCGCTCACGTCGATGATCTGCAACCCCCCGTCGAAGGACGTCACATATGCAGTATTGCCCACGACGGCGACATCCGTCGCAAAGCCACTGCCGACGTAGCTGCCGAGATAGGTCGGCGTGTTCGGGTCGCTTACGTCGATGATCTGTAGACCATTGGCGAGGGCCGCTACGTACGCCGTCGCGCCCTGCACCGTCAGACCGTACGTAGGCCCGCCGAAACTGTAGGAGCCGACCAGCGCGGGAGAGGTCGGCGTGCTCGCATCGACGATGAGCAGGCCCTCGTTCCAGTCGGTTACGTATGCCAATGTGCCGTCCAGCACGACGTCGAAGGCGTCGGTCGCCATATCGGGCGAGCTGAGATGCGCAGGCGCGGTCGGATCGCTCACGTCGAGGAACGCCAGACCGTAGGTGCCCCGCGCCAGGCACGCAAGGGAGCCTTCGACCGCCACGTTCTTGGTGTAGCCTGAAACGTGGAATCCGCCGAGCCGCTCCGGGGTGGGAGCGCAGGGTGAGACTTCATTTCGCGTACGCGCAACGCGAAATCCGAAGCCGTCGAACTCCAGCGTCGGGGAGAAGCCGGCTTGGCTCCACGAGCGAATGTCGCTGGCGGAACTGTAGAATGCGCCGCCGCGCGTGACGCGCGACGTGCCGAAGATGATCTCCTCAGTCCACTCCGAGACGTTGCCGCCTTGGTCGAACGTGCCGTACGGGCTGGCCGACGGTTTGGCATCGTACGAACCCACGTCAGTGCGGAAGTACGGCGCACCGACCGCGAAGTCGGCGCCGTAGTAGTTCGCCGAGCCGAAGGTCATGTCGAAGCCCGGCGGAGGCTCAGACGTCGGCGCTGTGTCTGAGCCGGTGGGGTAATCCCAGTAGTTCGCGGTCGCGCCATCGTTGTGGTGATAGGCCGCCTTGTACCACTCGTCCTCCGAGGGGATGATCCAGGTGGCGTTTGGCTCACGCGCGATCGCGATGAGTTCGGCATCCGAGGTCGCGCCGTTGAGGTAGTACGAGCCATCCTCGGTGGTGGTCAGATCCTGGAGCCCGGTCGGCTGGCCGTTGTGCAGCCAGTTGCAGAAACGTGCTGCATCGCCCCAGGATATGAAGTTCACGGGCAGATCCCGCCAGTCTATTGCGACGCTGTACGAGTAGACCGTCGGCCCGCCCGTCCGCTCGATCTTGCAGCCGGTGTCCTCGTCCCACATATCGGTGTTGTACAAGCCGTAGGTGTCGTCCGCGGCGACGGCGTTGAGGAACGCGGCGTACTGGCCGGCGGTGATCTCAAACTGGCCGATGTCGTACAGGTAATCCACGCCGCCGTATCCGGCGTGCGGGTCATCGCCCGTATTGCCCGGGTGGGTGACGGTGATGGTCTTCGCGAAGATCGACGTTGCGGAGGCGACTGGCGTGAAGGTGGCCCACGCGTAATCCGGGTCAAAGCTCTCGAGGCTCTGGCTGCGTGCGAGCGTGGGACTCCACACGCCGTGATAGTACCACCCGGCCGGTCCGGAGAAGCCGATGTGGGCCCAGGTCATCACGTCAGAGCTGTCGAAGGTGAGTGCGGAGACCAGGTCGTTGTTGAATGTGCCGCTGTACGTCGGCGTCGAGCTGAGTGTGTAGATGGCGCTGTCTTGCAGGAATGCGCCGACGGTTTTGAGCGCCGCCTCTACATCGGCTTCCGTCGTGAATGTCAGCACGGGCGCGCCGGTGCCGAAGGCGCTGTCAAACGACCGCTCATCGAACCGCACATCGAACAGCCCGATGCCGCCGGAATGCACGATGGGCAGATTGTTGATCCCGTAGGGCAGATCGGGCGACCCCACGATCATCGGTTCCACCGCGGCGAAGACGCGCGTTGACAGTTGCGTGTGGCCGCCGCCTTGGTACTGCCATCCGGCGCCACCAACATCGTTCCAGTGTCCGAAGGTATAGCCCACGGTGGCCCAGGCGGCGTGGCTGGTCGATGTCGCGGGCGTCGCTACGATGTAGTATTCCACACCCGCCTGGAGCAGAGGTTTCGAGGCCGAAGTCATAATGACCGCGCCGGCGTCGAAGCCGGTCAGGTCGCTTGGCATCTGCGTTTCGTCCACCGTGCCGAGTGACTCGATAAGTGTATCTGGGCCACTGCCGGAGCCGGAATACAGCGCTATGTCGATCAGCGCGCCGGCTTCCGGGCCGGTGAGGCCCAATTGAACAAACCCAAATGTGGCGTTCTCCGCCAGCGTGAACTGCTGCGCCAGAGAGATGGAGGCGAGTGGCGGGTCGGCGTCTGTGCCCCGGATGACCGCACCGCCACCGCCGAGCGGAAAGCCCGCCGGGACATTGTCGAAGATGATCGGCTGAGCGCTCGCAGCGGCGGTGATCAGCAAGGATGCCGCAAGTGCGGCCCCGAGAGTTCTGCCGAAGATCCTGCCAGTCGTCTGAAAGCCTGGCTTTGTCACCTGTCGGAGTTGCTTGAGCATGTTATTTCCTCCTGCCGGATCTCCGGCCCCGTCAACAGCGGCTACCTGTTCCCTACATCCCAGATAGCCCCAAAACCTGCTGTAGGGGGCCAGTTTTTTCCGAGAAGCGACGATGACTGCAGCGTCCTTCCCGTCGATCCTGGTACAATAGCCTTTGTTTCAGGAGGTTACGAGGCCCTTGGCGAAGTCACCCGCACAGGATGTGACTCGGATTCTGGGTCAGCTCGCGGATGGGGATTCGTCCGCCGCGACCGAGCTTCTACCGCTGGTATATGACGAGCTTCGCGCACTCGCGGCCCACTACATGCAAGCGGAGCGGCCGAGCCACACTCTGCAAGCCACCGCACTCGTGCACGAGGCATATGTGCGCCTTGTAGGCTCCGGCTCGCTTGCGTTCGAGGGGCGACAGCACTTCTTCGCCGTGGCGGCACGGGCGATGCGCAGATTGTTGGTGAATCACGCGCGCGATCGCGCGGCATGCAAGCGTGGCGGTGGAGGCTGGGAGCGCATCACGCTCGACGATGCGTTCGCTGTGGGCGATCGTCAATTCATCGATATTCTCGACCTACACGATGCTCTCGATGAACTGGCGACACTGAATGAGCGACAGGCTCGCTTGGGAGAACTGCGGTTCTTTGGTGGTTTGGAGGTGGCCGAGGCGGCCGACGCCCTGGGCATCGGTGTGAGCACGGCGAAACGAGACTGGATGATCGCTCGCGCCTGGCTGACGCGTCGTCTGGTAGACTCGGGATCATGAGCCAAACCGATCACAACCGAGCCGGGG
Source organism: Phycisphaerae bacterium (assembly GCA_028277645.1). Classification (GTDB taxonomy): domain Bacteria; phylum Planctomycetota; class Phycisphaerae; order UBA1845; family Fen-1342; genus JANQFV01. Next base: position 141,623 of record JANQFV010000054.1, on the reverse strand, counting down.
AGCTATTCCTCGGCGCCCGCGAGTGTTCGGCTGGTGAACGGTCGGCGTATCTGGACCGCGAATGCGGTCAGGACGACGCCCTGCGGGCCGAGGTGGAGTCACTGCTGGAGGCGGATGGCCGGGCCGCCGCGCTCGACAACGTGCGTGGGGTTGACCTCTGCGAGGGTTTGCGCGACATCGCGAACAAAGGCGGCGCAGCGCAGGAGAAGTCAGACGAGAGGATTCCGGAGCGCATAGGCCAATATCGCGTCATCCGCGAGATTGGCCAAGGTGGAATGGGCACAGTTTACGAGGCGGAGCAGCAGTCTCCCAAGCGGCGCGTTGCCCTGAAGGTCATTCGTTCAGCTTTGATCTCGCGCCAACTTCTGCAACGCTTCCAACTTGAGGCCCACGTCCTCGGGCAGCTTCAACACCCTGGCATCGCACAGATCTACGAAGCGCACATTGACGAGGAATCGAGCGACCAGGCCCCTTTCTTTGCGATGGAACTTCTTGGTGGACCGTCCCTCGGCGAGTTTTGCGCGACGCGCGAATTGACCGTGGAGCAACGTCTTGAATTGCTGGCCCGAGTGTGCGACGCCGTGCAGCACGCCCATCAGAAGGGAATCATCCATCGGGATCTTAAACCGGCGAACATCCTCGTGGTCGAGGCGGACGCCGTCGAGACTGGTCACGACGCCACCGACGGCACCACCTTTGCCACCGCGGTTGGCCAGCCCAAGGTTGTCGATTTTGGCATCGCCCGCATGTTGGACAGCGACCATCACGCCATCACGCTCGAAACCAACGCTGGTCAACTGTTGGGAACCTTGTGCTACATGAGTCCGGAACAGGTCTCCGGGCGCCTGGCGGGCATCGACACCCGGTGCGACGTGTATGCGCTGGGCGTGATACTTTACGAATTACTGGCCGGGCAACCTCCATTCTTGTTACGTGGACTGGCCATTACCGAAGCAACTCGGATTGTCTGTGAAGATGAGCCGTCGCCACTGAGTTCGATCAGCGCCAGATTTCGTGGCGATGTCGATACCATCGTCGGCAAGGCGATGGATAAACAGCGCGATCGCCGGTACGCCACCACGGCCGAGCTAGCAGCGGACATCCGACGTTATCTTCGGCAGGAACCAATCCAAGCCCGTCCGCCGACCGCCTACTACCAATTGAGCAAGTTTGCCCGCCGCAACAAGGCGCTGATGGGCGGCGTACTCGCTACCGCCGCGGCGCTGGTCCTGGGCCTGATTTCCAGTCTGTACTGGCTACGACAATCCACGCTGCGTGAGGCTCAACTGCAATCGGTGGCTGACTTCCAGGGCCGGATGCTCACTGGCATCGATGTGGAGGACATGGGCCGGCAGATGCTGTCCGAACTGCGCACCGCGGCGCGGCGGTTCGCCGAGAAGGACAGTGATGCTTCCGATGAACTTCTCGATCGATTCGATCGGTTCACGTCCCGTTTGGACGCCACTGGCATCGCCAGCCGCGTGCTCGATGAGCAGATCCTCTTCAGCGCCGTGGATACGGTTGGTCACGAGTTTGCGGACCAACCACTGGTCGAGGCTGAGCTGCGCATGTCGATGGGGCGGGTCTACGATTCGCTCGGCTTGTATGACAAGGCCCGCGTGCAATTTCGCGCAGCGCATGAACTTCGACGGGGCCTGTTGGGCGACGATGCTCCGGACACGTTGGCCGCAGCGCGCGATGAGAGCCTGATGCTGGCGATGCTGGGCTGGTACGCCGAAGCCAGACCGAATCTGACCGATGCTGTGGAGCGGTTGCGACGAATGCTCGGCGATGAGCACCCCGACACGATCAGGTCTCTCCTGAGGGTGGCGACCGTCGAAGAAGCAGTCTCGGATTATGACCAGGCGGAACGAGATTGCCGCACGGCACTCGACCTCGCGCGCCGTGCCCTGGGACCAACGGATCCTCTTACCATCGAGGCCATGGCTTCGCTCGGCAGCCAGCTGCGTATTTTGCAACGGACCGAGGAAGCAGAGATGCTGCTGCGTGATGCCCTGGAGGCCTCGCAGGAGTCGCTGGGCAGTGATCATCCGGACACGATTGCTCACATGAAAGAGTTGGCCCTGCTGCTGGATACCGAACGGCGGTACGCCGAGGCCGAACCCTATCTCCAGGAAGTGCATCAACGCTACCTGGTGCTCTACGGCGCCGATCACCCAAACACGCTGTCGTCCGGCCATAGCCTCGGCGAGCACTACGTCTTCACGGGCAAGTACGACTTGGCCGAGCCATTACTCCGCGAGGCGTTGGAGAAACGACGCCGAATCCTGGGTCCGGAGCATCCCGCCACGCTGAGATCGTTGAACACGCTGTCCCACCTGCTCATACGGACTGATCGGGGAGAAAGGGCCGTTGGCGTCCTGCAAGAGTGTTATGAAGTCGCGCGGCGTACGCTGGGGGAGTCGAACAACACGACGACCGTAGCGGCGTGCAACCTAGCGTCAGTCTATAGTGAACTTGGCCAATTCGCCGACGCGGAGAAGTATGCGACGCTTGCCTACGAAGGACGGCGTGAGATCTTCGGCTCCGATCATTACCGCACACTCTCAATCCAGATGGTATTGGCCGAGATCCACCTCGCTGCGGGACGGTTCGAGGAGAGCGAGCAACTGCTCGATGACCTACTGAAAGTGATTCGGGACGCTGGCGCGACGGGGACACCGCTCTACACGTCGGCAGTATCGCGGTTGGCCCAGGCGCGCGTGGCGATCGACCGCGCTGCTGAGGCCGAGCCACTTTGCCGGAAGCTCCTTACCCATTGCCAGACGCACATGGAGTCAATGCCGGGTGTCGTCGGTCTCGCGCGCCGCCTGTTGGCGACGAGTCTGATTCCCCAGGGGAAGTTTGATGAGGCAGAGTGCTTGCTGGAGGAGGCGCTATCAGCCCTGAAAGAGCAGCTTTCTGACGACCATTGGCAAGTCCACTACACTCAAGCTTTGCTGGGCGCGGCGCACTACGGGCAAGGCAAGGATGATTCAATATACCTCCTACGTGATGGCGTGAAAGAAGTGCGAAAACGGCAGGGCCAAATCAAGATCGCTGAGCGACGCCTCATCCTGGAGCAGCTCACCGACTATTTGGCGACAGTTGCGGACCAGGACGCGTCCGCGGGTGGACCGTAAGAAGTGGCCTGGGGTGGGTAAACCACTGGTAACCCACTGTCGCACCGTTGTTTGTGCTCCCGAGACGTGGAGTGCGCAGTCGTTGCGCTGTTGTGGCTACCTGCCGAGGCGGTCTCGGCCGCCGTGTGAGAACGTCCCAGCGAATTGTCGTACCACCAAAACGTTTGCGTGGGTTGATTGCACGGTAACTTCGTCTACAATCCTCATATTCGACGACCATGTCGATTACCGACAAGAAGTGAACGACGAGCTCTCGAGGCCCCTAGCCAGTTGCAGCACCGGATCGGTCCAAGGAGCGTCGCGACCAAGATGAGTGGCTTGAGGCTGTGGCTGTGCATCAATGCGGTCGGTTTAGCCGGCTTCGGCCTGGCTGCGCAGGGCTTGCACACGCACGACGATGGACACCACCACCACGACCAACACCACCACACCCACACGCACTCACACGGCGGTACGACGCATACGCATCACCATTCGCACCATGCCGACGACCGGCATGTGCCCCAACCCTACGACGACGACGTCCCGCGGCAGTGCGGTGGCGATGAGCACCACTGTTGCATGGAGCATGGTCAACCGAACGACGTCCACTTCACGCTCCCGCAGCGCGAGTCGCGCCGATTGAGCGAGCTTAATATCGTCACGACGCTGATCGGTACGTCTCCAGCAGGTACGGCGTTCCTGCTCGAAGCGTGGACACCACCCCGGGGACCGCCGACCGCGTTATGCGGCCAGGATGCCCTCCCTCAGCTCCGGACCATTGTGCTGTTGACCTGATCAACGGGTACTGCACCCGTTGTATCGTCGCACGCGCGGCGACAGGTCCTTTGGCACACGTATCCGGAGTCTCACGCCTTGCATTTCATTGATTGGCTAATTTCTCGTGCTGCGCGGTCGATGCGCCCCGCAGCGGTGAGCGTGCTCCACTTACTTTCTGGAGGTCGTCGACCTGCGACTGGCGTTCGGCTGCCGACAGCTCTGGTAATTCTCGGTCTGGTCGGTGGCTGCGCTTCGCTCGATGTAGAGCCGGATATGCAGCGGTCGGCAGAGGCGGTCGAACGCGCCGTTGGCGTACCGGCGCAATTGCTCCTGCACGACGCAGCAACGGCGGCTGCAACCTCCGATGCGTTGCTCGCCGAGGGGCTGACGGCCGACGAGGCAGTTCAGGTCGCGTTGCTCAAGAACCCCAACGTGCGTGCGGCGATGTTGTCGATCGGCGTCTCACGCGCGGACTTCGTCCAGTCGACGCTCTTCACGAATCCAACGCTATTCCTTTCATTTGGATTTCCCGACAGCGGCGGCAATCCCAATATGGAAGTCACGCTGGCGCAAAACATAGCTGAGCTTTGGCTGGTGCCGGCCCGCAAAGCGGCAGCGCAGCGGAACCTTGACCGAGTAGTCCTCGAAGCTGCGCGTTCAGCAGCCACTGTCGTGCTCGATGTGCAGCGGGCCTATGTGCGGGCTATGCAAGCAGCCGCGCGGGTTGAGCTGGCAGAGGAAGGAGTCCAGATCGCCACGGAACTGGTCGAGATCGCCGAGCTGCGTCGGCAAGCCGGCTCCGGTTCCGAAGTGGATCTCAATCTCGCCCAGGCGACCAAGCTACAGGCGGTGGCGGACCTGCGGCGCGCACGACTCGCCGCGATTGAGGCGAAGGCGGAACTGAGCGAGTTGCTGGGCTTGGGCGAGGATCCGGCCGAGCTGGTGCTCGTCGATACGCTGCGGACTCCCGACAAATGGAGTGTCTCGGCGGAATGGCTGCAGGAGATCGCACGAGCTGCGCGGCTCGATCTGCGTATCACGGAAGAGTCCGTCGCGTCAGTCGCAGCGCTCGCCAAGCTCGAACGCGGACGGTTTGTGCGCGCGGTGGATGTCGGCTTTGCCTTTGAACTGGCGGAGCGCCGTTTGCGGGGCAACCGCAAGTGGCTGGCGGAGACATTCTACGATTCGCTGCAATCGGGCGCGCCGACGCCGCCGAGCTTCATGCCGCGCGAGCCGCAGGATACTGAAACTATCGCCGGTCCGACGCTGTCGCTCGAGCTGCCGCTCTGGGATCAGAACCAAGCGCGGATTGCCAAGGCCGATCGTCTGTTGGCGCAAGCTCGGCAGCGTCGTGATGCATTGTTGGTGACCGTGGCGCAGGAGATTTATGCCAGTCTGGCGCGCGTCCGCACGGCCTCGGAGAACGCGATGTTTTATCGCGCTGAGTTTGTTCCGACCGCGGCGCGAAACGTAACACTCGCGCAAGAAGGCTATCGCATTGGTCGCGTACCTTTCCTGTCGCTACTGGAAGCGCAACGTGCCTACCTGGCGACGCGGGTGAGTGAACTAGAGGCCTTGCAAGCCGCAGTGTTGGCGGAAATCGAACTGGAGCGCGTCACGGGGCGGCCAGCGGACGTCCTTCGCAATGCGTCGCCTATGGCTAATGAAGCTCCGCAGGAAGCCCCACTCGATCCGAAGATCGGGGAGGATACGCTGTGAATCGAAAACTCTTGCTCTCCTTATTCGTCGCGACATTCGCGCTGACCGGCTGCCGCAATTCGCCGGATGCCGAAGTGGAACAGGTTCATGCCGGGATGGAAAGCACCGCCACACCGACGAACCGCGTCGAGATCCCTCCGACCGTGCGCAGCAACCTGGGCATTACGTTTGCGCCGGTCGAAGTGCGAGAAGTTGCACGCACCATACGAGTGCCGGGCAGCTTCGAGTTATCGCCCGAGGCACGCCGAGAGTATCGCACGATGGCGAGCGGACGAATTGAGCTGCACGTCGCGCAGTACGAGGAGGTGGAGCCCGGACAGGCGCTCTACACGCTGGACTCGCCGGGATGGCGTGAGCTCCAGCAACGCCTCAACGAATCGGAGTTGAAGCTGGAACAGGCGCGGGCGAGCACCTGGGCCATGGGGCCGCTTCTGGAGGCGCGGCAGCAGCATCACGCCGAGTTGGAACAAACGGTTGCCATCTGGACTGAGCGTGTCGCACAACTGGAAGCCAGTCGCGCCACCGGTGTGGTAACCGATGAGGAGTTCGCCCAGGCCCGCTCTACGCTGGTGTCCACCCGGGCAGAACTCGCGGAGGTGCTGGAGAAGGAGGCGGAATTTCGTCTGCGCGAAGCGCAGACCAGGTCCGAGCTCAACGCGCATCGGGAACGACTTGAACTACTCCTGGCTAACGCGAGCTCGTTGCTGTCAGTGCCCGTCGAGAGGCTGGCGGAACCTGATCCGGGGTCATCCGACGAGCATCCGCGCTGGCGTGGCATCCGCAAGGTAGAGGTGCGGGCCGAGGCTGCAGGTGTCGTCGAGAGGCTCGCGCTGACGAACGGCGCGTGGGCGGACGAGCGCAGCTTAGTCCTGACGACTGTACGGCCGGATCGCTTGCGTTTCCGGGCGATGGGATTACAGGCCGACCTACCGAAGCTGGTGAGTGGCGTCGCGGCCCGGATCGCGCCGCCCCGTACGCCGGGACTGGACATCAGTGACGGCGTACCAGCCGGCCTGCAGCTCGGCCTGGATGCCCACCCGGACAATCGCACAATCACGCTCATCGCTCGTCCAACAGAGCTGCGGTCGTGGATGCGGCCGGGCGTGTCGGCTTTTCTGGAGGTTGTCGCGGAAAGCTCAGGCGGCAAGGCCCTGGCGATCCCGCGTTCGGCGATCGTGAAGGACGGCATCACGCACGTGTTCTTCCGCCGCGATCCCAAGAACCCGAATCAGGCAATCCGCGTCGAGGCGGACATGGGCGTGGATGACGGGCGTTGGGTCGTGATCCGCAGCGGCTTGATGCGCGGCGACGAGGTTGTTCTCGATGGCGCGTACGAATTGAAGCTGGCGACCGCGCAGAGTGGTGCGACCCAGAAGGGTGGCCACTTCCACGCGGACGGCACTTTCCACGGCGAGCACTAGGCAAGGGAGGCTGAATATGCTGAAGAGGTTGATCAGCTTCTCGATTGATCACGCGCCGCTGGTGTTAGCGCTCGGCGCCGTGTTGCTCGTATTTGCGGCATACCAACTGCCGCGAACGCCGGTTGATGTGTTCCCCGAGTTGAATGCCCCGACCGTTGTCGTGATGACGGAGTCGCCGGGCCTGGCCGCCGACGAAGTCGAGCAGTACGTCACGTTCCGCATCGAGACCGCCTTCAACGGCATTCCCGGCGTGCGGCGGGTCCGATCGTCAAGCGCGATCGGTCTGTCGATCGCATATGTCGAGTTCGAGTGGGGCACGGACATTTACCGCGCCCGGCAACTCGTCTCCGAGCGGCTGGACGCTGTGCGCGAGGAGCTGCCGCCCGATGCGCATGCCGAAATGACGCCGATCACGTCCATCACGGGCGAGATCATGCTGCTGGCGGTGTCATCGCCGGAGGGTACGGTCAGCGACCTCGATCTGCGGGCCTACGCCGAGTTCGACCTGCGCAACAAGCTGCTGGCGATCCCGGGTATCGCGCAGGTCTCGGTCATCGGCGGTGAACTGCCGGAATACCAGGTGCTCGTCGAGCAGGAGAAGCTACGGCTGTATGAGCTGACAACCGCGGACGTAGTGGATGCCGCCCATGAGGCGCACAGTACGCTCAGCGCGGGCTATCTGGCGGATATCGACTCGCTGGAGATGCCTATTCGCCAAAGCGGGCGCGTCCGCAGCGTCGAGGACATCTCGGGGACGGTGATCAAGTACCACGACGGCGCCCCGGTTACGATCGGTCAGGTCGCGGATGTACAGCTCGGCCCGGCCCTGAAGCGCGGCTCCGGCGCGGATAGCGGGAAGCCGGCCGTCGTGATGACAGTCCAAAAGGCGCCGGGCACCAACACGCTGGTCATCACAGACCGCGTAGATACGATGCTGGACGCTCTGGAACCCAGCCTACCGGCCGGTATTCACATCAACCGCCAGGTGTTTCGCCAGGCAGACTTCATCGGGCTCTCGGTGGACAACGTCATTCATGCACTGCGTGACGCCGGCATCATCGTGAGTGTCATCCTCATTCTGTTCCTACTTAACATCCGGACAACGATCATCACGTTGACGGCGATTCCGCTGTCGTTGGCTGTGGGTCTGCTCACCCTGAACGGCATGGGCATGACCATTAACGTCATGACGCTGGGCGGGTTTGCCATCGCAGTCGGCAGCCTCGTTGATGACGCGATTATCGACGTGGAAAACGTGTTCCGCCGGCTGAGACTTAACGCCGCGCGCCCCGAGCAACAGCGGCAATCGAAGCTGAAAGTCATCTTCGACGCCAGTAACGAGATTCGTCCCGCGATGGTGTTCGCGACGATCATCATCGCGTTGGTGTTTTTGCCGCTGATGTTCCTGGAGGGCATCGAAGGTCGCTTCTTCCGCCCGCTCGGCATCGCGTTCGTCGTGTCGATCCTGGCGTCGCTGGTCGTGGCGCTGGCGGTCACGCCGGCCATGTGCCGCTACCTGCTGCACGCCAGCCCGACCCAGCGCGAATCACAGGACGGCTTCCTGGTGCGCTGGATCAAAGCCGCTTACGAGCCGACCGTGCGGATCGCGTTGCGACTGCGCTGGGCGGTGCTCGGCAGTGCCGCTGCTGCCACGGTCTTCATTCTGTGGTTGGGCTCAACGTTCGGCACGTCGTTCCTGCCGGAGTTCAACGAAGGGACGTTTACAGTCGGGCTCTATGCGCCGCCCGGCACGTCGCTGCGTGCGAGCGACCGGATGGCCGGCGCGGTCGAGCAGCAACTGCTCGATATCGAAGGCGTCAAAAGCGTCACGCGCCGCACTGGCCGCGCTGAGCGTGACGAGCATGCCGAACCGGTCAGCAACTCGGAGATAGACGTCACCGTCGCTTCGGGACACCGCAAGGAGGATGTGCGGGCCAGAATCACCGCAGTCTTGGAGCGGACGCCAGGCATCACAACGAACGTCGGTCAACCAATCGAACACCGGCTGAGTCACATCCTTTCGGGCACACCCGCGGCCATCGCGATCAACGTGTACGGCGACGACCTCGACGAACTGCGCACCATCGCCAAGGAAATCGAGGCCGTGCTCGAACCGTTGCCGGGTGCGCGCGACGTCGCGGCCAATCGCGAAGTGATGATCCAGTCGCTGCCAGTCGAGTATCGACCGCGCGAACTTGCTGCCTATGGTTTGACGCCCGCATCCGCGGCCGTACAGGTCCGCAGCGCGATCTTCGGCGTGGAGGTGGCCGAAGTGAACGAGAGCGTACACCGCTATGCGCTGACGGTGCGCATGGCCGAGCATGAGCGCGACAGTGTGCGCGACCTGCGCAACATCGTATTGCGTGGCCGTGGCGGCGCACTCGTCCGTCTCGAAGAAGTCGCCGATATCGGCCCCGAAATGGCGTCCAACCTGATCGCTCGTGAGAACGCCCAGCGCAAGGCCGTTGTCTCGCTCAACGTCGCTGAAGGCTACAACCTTGGGCACCTTGTTCAGCAGGTGCAACAGCGCGTGGACCCGATCGTCCAGCGGCATGGCTACACGGTGAAGTATGGCGGGCAATTCGAGGCCCAGCAGTCAGCCAGCCGAACGATTTGGCTCTTCGGCGGCCTCGTGGCTGTGATCATGCTGATTCTGCTGAACCTGGCGATCGACTCGTTCCGCGTCGCGCTGTTGGTGCTGGTCAACCTGCCGTTGGCGCTGATCGGCGGCATTCTGGCGATTTACGTGACGGAATCGCCCAACTTAGTCGGCAACACGCTGGCCCTGTTCGGTGGCGGCAATTACACCGCGCCGGTCATCTCGATCGCGAGCCTCGTGGGCTTCATCACGCTGTTCGGCATCGCTGTGCGCAACGGCATCCTGCTGGTCAACCACTACAAGCACTTGGTGGAGCAGGAAGGCGCCACGCCCTACGAGGCGATCGTCCGGGGTTCGCAGGAGCGGCTTGTGCCAATCCTGATGACCGCGCTGACCGCGGCACTCGCGCTGATCCCGATTGTCCTGAAAGGTAATCAGCCGGGAAACGAGATCCTGGCACCGCTCTCCGTCGTCATTCTCGGCGGCCTGTTGTCTTCGACGTTCCTGAACCTGGTCGTCGTGCCCGCTGGGTATGCGGCCATCCATCGCGTGACCGCACCGGGCGGCGCGCCTGCCACTGAACCGGCCCGACCGGAATCTGCGCCGGCGACCGTATGATGACTAACTTCAGAGGAGATAGTTCCATGCGACAGATGTTCACGATTCTCGCAGTATTTGTTGGTCTGACCGTCGTAACCGGCTGTGAGCGCTCTGCCGAACAGCACACCGCGCAGGGCACGCATGAACACGCGGACGGCACCACGCACACCGATCATGACACGGAAGTGGCAGGAGAGCATGAGGAGGGCCACGAGCATGACGGCGAGACGGGCGAAGATCACGACCACGCCCATGACGAAGTCTCGCTCGGCACCGTGACCATCGACGATATGGAAATGGAACTCGCCCAAGGCCACGGCAAGATCGAAGCTGGCAAAGAAGGTCACCTCGTCGTAAAGCTGCCCTACAGTGACAACGGCGAGACTGTCGTGCGCGCATGGATCGGCACGGAAGATCGCACATTGTCACTCGTCGGCAAGGGCGAATATGCCCCGTCGCACGACGACTACGACGTGCACGCCGTTGCCCCGGACCCGCTGCCTGAGAAAGTGATGTGGTGGATCGAAATCGAGAAGCCGGACGGTTCGAAAATCGTCGGTTCAGCGGAGCCATTGAAGTAGGGCGGTGGTTCGTGGAATCCGTTCCCACAGTCGCCGGTCTTGCGCGGTTCAATCGCTGGTGAACGCTACCTGGAGTACGGCCAGGTCGCCGACGTCAGTGTCGCCATCGGTGTCGGCGTCGGTACACGCGCAGTACGCAACCGGCAGTTCGTCCGGTCCGGCAAGGCAGACCAGCAATTGCGTGAAGTCGTCGAGGTCGGCAGCACCGTCGCCGGTGAAATCGCCGCTGGCGGGTGTCGCGGCACTTACCAAGGCGGTATCGCTGTCCACCGGCCCACAGTTGTCGGTGACCACGCACCAGTACGTTCCGGCCTGCGTTGCGGTGTAGCACGAAGCCGTCGCACCGATCAGCGCGAGGCCGTTGCGTTTCCACTGGTACGTCAACGTGCCGTCGCCTGTCGCGGTCACGCAGAGCTCATGGCTGTGACCGTCGCAGATCACGCCGTCGATCGGATGAGTGATGATGGCCGGCGGCGCGCAGTCGACGGTTACGGCGGCCGACGCGCAGGCATAACTCCAGCAACTGCCGTCGAAGGTCCGCGCGTAGTAGGTTTTTGTCTCCGTCGGGCTGACCGTCAGTGGGTTGCCATCGCCGACCCACGTCTCGCCACATTCGTCCGCGTACCAGGAAACGGTAGGAGCGTTGCTAACGACGGTCAGATCGGTGGACTCACCAATCACGATCGTGTTCGGATCAGCCTGCGCGTCGAGGGGCGACGCCGGCAACGGCCCGCCCCAGCGCACGATACGATTGGCACTCGGGCTGCCCGAAGTTGTGAAGGTGCCGCCGATGTGCAGGCCGCCGTCGTATTCCCACGTGCTCAGGGCGTAGACGTAGCCGTTGAGCGCGGCACTATCGACCGCGGACCATGCAGCGCCATCCCACATGGCCAGCTTGCTGACCGGAATCCCACCGGCCGTCGTGAAGCTGCCGCCGGCGTAGAGTGCTTCACCCAGGCCGTCATCGAACGGCGCGAGCGACCAGACGTAGTAGGATGCGATCGTATTCATGCCATCGCCGAGGGCGTGCCAACTCGTGCCGTCCCAGCGGGCGATCTTGTTAGCGACGAGTTCAGTACCGTTGCTCTGGTAAACACGGGTGAAGTGGCCGCCGACATACAGGTCGCCGTTCCAGGCGCACAGCGTAGCGACTTCGTCATTGGTCCCGCGGCCGAGTGGCTGGAGGGTGGCGCCGTCCCAGCGGAAGATGTTGGACGCGAACGCATCGCCGCCTGCGTCGGGAAACTCGCCACCGACGTAGAGCGCTGGGCCCCAACCGTCGTCGTGCGTGGTCAGCGCTTTGACCACGTCCGTGCTGCCGAGCGGATCGCCCGGCAAGGCGGCCCAGGCGGCTCCATCCCAGCGGGCCAGCTTGTGCGCAACGATGCCGCCGATCTCGTTCAAATAGCCGCCGGCGTACAGGTCGTTGCCGAGGAATGCCAGGGCGCGAATGCCGGCGTTGTTCTGCGACATGCCGCCGCCGACATCGGACCAGGCACTGCCGTTCCATTTTGCGATGCGCTTTGTGCCGGTCAGGCCGCCCATGTTACCGAACGCGCCGCCGGCATAGAGGATTCCGTCGCGTGAAGTCATGGCGTAAACGACGCCGCCGTTCTCGGCACCAGTTCCCAACGGCGCCCAGGCGCTTCCGTCCCAGGAGGCGATGTTCTTCGCGGCCGTGCCGTCGACCGCGCTGAATTGCCCGCCGACATAGAGTAGCGGCCCGACGGCGGACAAGCCGTTGGCCGCGTGGAGGCTCCATGCAGTCGAGTTGGGCCCGGCGTTGCCGATCGCAGTGTCCCAGACCGCTTCACATTGTGCGCGGACCTGCGGGCTTGCGCACAGGAGTGTCAACAGCGTAAGTACCGTCAGCGCGTGGTTACGGGCGTTCGTTCGGCGTCTGTTTTCTGCATTGTGCATATCGTTCATCCACCGAAGGCGATCTGCAGAATCGTGAAGTCGCCCAGATCGGCGTCCGCGTCGCCGTCGGCGTCCACGCAGGTGCACTCGGTCGAGGTGCCAACGCCGGGGCCACTCATGCACATCTCGAGACGCGTGTAATCGGCGAGGTCGGTCTGAGCATCACCGTTGAAGTCACCACTGGATGGAGCGGTAATCGACACGTTTGCTGATGCGCTGGTCGTCGTCCCGCAATCATCGGTGATGGCGCAGGTGTACGTTCCGGGATCCGTCGCCGGGTAACACGCGGCGGTCGCGCCGATGATCGTGAGACCGTTGCGCTTCCACTGAAATGTGGCGTCACCGATTGCGTCGACCGCCACGCAGACCTCGTGCGTGTATGCCGGACAACTCACGCCGTCGGAGGGCTGCGCCGTGATGGCCGGGCCGCTGCGGGTGGTGAGCGTTGCGCTGCTGCTGATCCGGGTGCCACAATCGTCGGTGACGATGCAACGATAGTCCCCGGGCAGTGTCGCGACATAACAGGGTGCGGTCGCACCGGGTATGTCCGTTTCGGCCAGTTGCCACTGATAGTCGAGCGTGCCGGTTCCGGAAGCGTTGACACAGAACTGATGCCAACCGTCAGCACAGATCACGGCGTCTGCCGGGGGGCTTACGATCTGCGGCAGTTGGCAGCCGTAGAGGACCACGATGAAGCCGGCCCAGGGATGGCACGTCGGTGGGTTAATGCAGGCGGCGCAATCGTCCGCCAGTTGGAACACGTTGGTCGTCGAGCCTTCGACCTGTTGCTGTCCGAGGTACCAGCCGTCGCACTCGTTGCTGCTCGTGGTGAGCCCGAACCAGATCGTTCCCGAGGCTTCGAAGTTGATGTTGGTGACGCCGGTGAGCAGCACCGGGCCGCCGTGGGGCGGAACGGTCCAGGATTCGACCGAGCCGGGAATAACGTTGCCGTTGCAGGCGTCATAGGCGCGCACGGTCACGGTACGGCTGGCGTTGCAGCCGTACGCGGCGGAATTGTCGGCGTAGATGAGCAGGTCGTAGCAGCCGATGACCCAATCGCCGGCGGCGAGGTTGAGATCGTCGACGACGAGCGTGTTCGCCGGCAGCCACGGCCAGTCATTGCCGCTATCGCGCGCATAGGCTCGGGTCGAGAAGCCTTCGTCGGGGCAGCCCAGACGATCGCCGCGCTCCGCACGGACGAGGAGTGATGCGGACCGGTGCGCAAGGCGCGCTCTGAACAGGCCCCAGGCGTCGAACTGTGCTTCGTAGCGTGGTTCCACCGGGATTGCCGTGGGATCGCTCTCGAGCACGAGCACCGGCACGTTCGTAGCCAGGTCGGCGAGCCCCAACTCGGCAGCCGGCTTTACGAACTGGGCGGTAGATATGGCCGGTGCCATCAGTGCGACGATCGCCGCAGACAACACACGGCTCCTCGTAAATCCGGATACTGCACCCATCTTCTTCCTTCCTCTCGATACTGCTCGACGCTGCGGTGCTCCTGTGCCGCAAACGGTGCTAATGGCGCTGGCGATCAGTTGCAGGCGAGAGCGGTGACTCGACGCGATCCAGCAACCGTAGCCCCGCTCGGAGCGGTGTCCGGTTTGTCGGCAGAGCGCTGCTCAGCATAGATCTTGCACCCTGGGCTTTGGGCGCCGGAGACTTCGCCGACTGGGCCGTGGAGTCAACAGCGCGCGGCGTGACCAACATCACAGGAGCACCGTTCGGCGTTGACCGCTTACTACCCGCGTTTACACATTGCGCGTTCAGCCAGAAGCCGGCGTGCGGATCGTTGGGCGGATCGTCGATCTGGTTGCTGCAATCCCAATTCCACTGCTGGCCGTCGTAGGTCGCCAGTGCGAAGGCGTTCGCCGTCGAACCCGTCTCTGCCTGTTCCGCGACGATCCAGCCGGCGTATGCGTTGGAGAATTCGACGACCAACCATGGGTTGTCCGGCAACGCCACTTGCGTCGGCAACGTCACGGTCAGGTCGAGCACCTGCCCATCCGGCAGGCCGTACCCATTCACCAGCGTCTCGGGGATCTGGACGCCGCCGGCACATGGCGACGCGTCGTAGAAGATCGTCGACACGTCGAAGGTCCCGCCACCGCCGCCGTAGACGGCGATCTCGAAGTAGTCGAGCTCACGTGCGGTGCCGGCGAGCGTGATGTCGTCGGCCATGGGCTGGCCGGGGTTGTACGACAAGGTCACCGGATCAATCTCGTTCTGGTACTCGGGGCAGGCCGCGGTGCAGTTCGTGCCGATGCCGTCGAAGCTGCCGCCGGCAGTCGTGCAATCCGCCTCCGTCATCAGTGTGCAGATCCAGTTGACGACATCGCAGCACGCGCCGAGGTCTAGCCCGGTGCAATCCACACTCCCGCAGTCGACGTCTTCGCCCATGAACAGCCCGCCGGCAGCATCGCACGCCGAGAGCGTGCCAGACGTACACGTCTCGTCGATGTGGCAGCACGCACCGACCGGCTCGGGCAGGGGAACGCACTGGATGTCGGCCCAGAATCCGGCGTAGTCGTTGGGCGGCCCGCCGAACCAGTAGTCGCACACCCAGGGCGGGTCTTTCTCGGCGAACACGTCGTCAGTGAAGCCGGTCTCCGCTTGTTCGGCCACGATCCAGCCGCAGTTGGCGGCGGAGAACGTCACGACCATCCACACTATATCAGGTAGGCGCACGGGCGCGGAGGAGAGGTCGGCGGAGAGAATGTAGACCGCGTCGTCCGCGGGTACGCCGTTCCATGTGCCGGCAGTGTCCGCGATCAACGAACCACCCGTACCCGGACAGCCGTCGTACAGGGCGACGTCCACGTCGAACGTGCCACCGCCGGTGCCGTAGACGGCGAGATCATAGTAGGTTAGCCCACGCGCGGTACCGGCGAGCACCAGGTCGTCGGCGATCGCACCGCCGGCGCCCGGCTCATAGAACGTCGTGGGGCTGACGATGTCGTTGCGGTACTCCGGCGCGAGCGTACTTGTGCAGGTTGTGTCCGCGCCTTCATAAGTGCCACTGAGGGCACTGCAGATGCCGGGCGAGGTCTCGAAGCACGTCCAGTCGGCAGGGTCGTAGCAGGCACCCGTTTCGGAAAGCGTACAGTCGACCGCGCCGCAGCTTGTTCCTGCGCCGATGAAGGTGCCACCCAACCAGTTGCAGGCGGCTTCGGTGACGCTACTGCAACTCTCGTTTGGTAGGCAACACGCGCCACGGGCCGCCGCCGAGCAGTCGACGACGGCACAGTCGACGGCGTCACCCTGGTAGCTGCCGCCGAAGTTGGTGCATTGGGTCTCGGTCTCCGACGTGCACGTGTCGTCGATGTGGCAGCACGCGCCGACCGGATCGACCGGGCAGTTGAATGTGGCACAGTCCGTGGCAGGGCCTTGGAATGTGCCGGCGGTTGTCATGCAATCCGTGACGTTCAGATCGAGGCAACCGCCGTCGGGATAGCAGCACGCGCCGTCGCAGAGCCCGGTCACACACGTGGAAGCGTCGCCCATGAACGTGCCACCGACGAGCAGGCAGTCGGCCTCGGTGCCCTCGCTGCACGTGCCGTCGGTCTGGCAACAGGCGCCCAGCGGAGCGGTGCAGTCGACCGACTCGCATGCCATGCCGACGCCGCGAAAGACGCCGTTGCCGGTAGCGCAGTCTGCGGGCGTGACGATGCCGCAGGTCTCATCGGGCCAGCAGCAGGCGCCCTGACCCGCGGGAGGACAGGTGATGGTCGCGCATGTGGTGCCCATGCCCTGGAACGTCCCGCCGGCGATGTTGCAGTTTTCGAGCGTGAAGACGAGGCAGCCGCCGGTGTAGAAACAGCAGGCCCCCTCACAATCGACGTCGGCGCACGTCAGCCCGTCGCCGCTGTACGTCCCTCCGAAATTGAGGCATTCAGCGGGCGCGAGCACGCTGCAGTTTCCGTCTTCAAAGCAGCAGGCCCCGACCGGCTCGATATCGCCGCCAAAGGCCGTCATCAACTCGGCGTAATCGACGACGTCCACGTCGTAATCAAGATCGAAGTCGGCGCATTCGCAGCCACCAACTACTGCGATGCCGGGGCCGGTGACACACGGTACGAATATGCTCGCGTCGGCTCCATCGACCACGCCGCTGCCGTCGATGTCACCGTGCGCCGAGCCGACATACAGCAACCATGACTCGAGTGCCTCACCCACGTCGTTGATTGCGCGGATGGTGACGACGTGTGGTGCGCCGATCGGCGTCGAGTTCAGCCACGACACAACACCCGAACTGGTGTTGATCGTCATGCCCGGCGGGCCCTCCACGAGCGACCACCCGAGGATGGGCGCCATGCAATCGGGTGCAGTCGGCAGGGGCGTCGGACCGGTGTAGTCGCCGCCGCAGGGTGTGGCGTGATTCGTGATGGGCGTGATTTGCGGTGCCGCCTGGTGGACGCCCAGCTCCAGCGTCTGCACCCAGGTTCCGGCGGCGTTGGTCGCGCGCACGTCGATCTCGTAGAGGAACGGCGACTTGATCGGGCTGGGCCAGATAATCGTGCCCGTGTTGGGATCGATGACCATGCCGGGTTGCGGATTGTCGAGGCTCCAGGTGATCGGTGCAGTGTTGATCGGATAGTCCACCTGTGGCGTCGGCCCGGTGTACGAGTCCGCGCAGGTGATGACCTGCTGACTGAACGGCTGAAATGCCGGCACGCCTTGTGCGACGATGAGCGGATCGCAATACGTGTTGTGGTTGTTGTCCTCGAACTCCTCCGCGACCTGGTTGAGATCGTCGAGAATCGTGCCGAAGTAGTACGTTCCGGGCGCGAGGTCCGGCATATCGATATCGGCACTGAATTCGTACCCGTCGTCCGCCGGCAGATCCCACAGCACGTTGCCTAGTAGTAGATCGCCCGTATCGACCGTGGCGTCGTCCGACAGGTAGAAGCCCTGCCGCACGTCCGTAACGCTGACGGTGCCGAAGTTCTCGATCACCGACCAGGCCGTGAGCACTTCGCCGGCGGTAATCGTCGCCGGCTCGACGAAGACGGGGACGACCTTGCCGAGTCTCGGCCCCTGCGTGCAATAGCCGGCATTGGCGAGATCGACCATCGATGCGGGTGTACCGGGATACAGGAAGCGCATTCCGCGGCGGTCGTCGGTGTGTAGTTCGATGACGTTGTCGTCGCCAACCGGGCCGCCGGCCGGGTAAGCCGGATTCATGGTGGCGATGAACCACGGCGTCCCCGGTGGTTCGTCGCCGATCGGATCATGGCCAAGTCCGAGCGCGTGGCCCAGCTCGTGCAGCGCGACGAGATAGAACGAGAAGCCGTAGTCGGGCGTCGGATTAGCGGTGATTTCGCAATCCGGATTAGTCAGCATGTGCCAGCCGACGTTCTCCGGAAAGTCGCTAAACAGAATGTCCATGTCGTACCACGCGTCGGCGCTGTTGACCATGTACGTCACGCCGAGCACGCCGGGATCGAGCCACGAAGCCGGCACGGCCGCGGTATCGCTGTAGCCGTCAAAGTTGTCGATGTAATTCGGATCCTGCGGCAGACGGTAATAGGAGTATTGGAAGTCCGCCCCCCAGACGCTGCTCCACTGACCCATCGCGGCCTGGATCAGCAGGTCAGTATCGCTGCCCTCGGGGAACGTGCTCGGCGAGAGGTAGCGCAGGGCCGCGTTGCCATACCAGATGACCGTGTAGCCGCCGTAGCTGAAGTAGGAGAAGCCGCCGGCCTGGTCGCCGCCGATCAGGCAGATGCCGGCCAGCATAACGGCGCAGACGCTGAGGCGCAGCATGGTCTTCATCGCGACGCCTCCTCGCTTGTGGTGTGCTGTTCTCTGGGAGCACCGGCCGCGGGCCGCGCTGCGCCGACGCCGCGCACTTCTGCGTCGTGTGATGTCGCAGTTACGCCGACATGGTCCAGTTGCTGTTGGTACTGCGACCGTCGCAGCGGCACGGGCTGGTATCGAACGAGCACGCGCTTGCCCGCCGGCTCGGTCAAGTGGTGATCGCGACTGGCGGCCAGGACCGGACGGAGTGTCGCCAGGAACTCGTCGTATGTCAGGGCGGCCTGTTGTGGTTTGCCACGGTTCGCCGGCGAGATGCGCACGTTGCGCGTGCGGCGGACGTGTTCGTGTGCCGGTGCAGGGCGACCGTGTTGCACTTCGAAGAAGCCGTGGTTGTCGATTCCGGTGATGGCCTCGGCGCGCCCGTGGCGGCGGTGGACGACGCGCTCGACACCGCCCGCGTCGCGCTGAATGAGCAGGGCGCCTTGGTAAACGCCGACGACGGGGTGTGTCCTGTAGGCCGGTAGCAGGAACAGGATCCAACGCTCGCCGACCTGAAAGTCCGGCGCGCAACAGACAGTCAGCCGCGTTCCCTCGACCTCGCCGCCGGGAACGGTCAACGTGAACCGGGCGGTCGAGTCGGGCAGGCGGCCCTTGAGGTATTCGACGTCGGTCAGCGTGACCTCGGTCTCGATACGGCGCGGGTTGTCCGCCCAATAGGCCCGCACGCCGGTGACCGTGCCGACAATCACCTGCCCGGAATGATCGGCCAGTTGCTCGACGCTCATCGGTTCGACGGTACTGGCCAGTGCGTTGGTAGCGCACAACACCAGTCCGACCGCGATGAACCAACTCCGCTGCCGGGATGCGATCCGCCACGCTTGGGGCATGGTGGGCTCCTCTCGTTGTCGCATGTGCCGCGGGCGTGAGGATCGACCGGCGTGCCGCGGCGCACGCCGGGTACACTGAGACCGCAAGCCTGCCCGGCCGGTACCGAGCCGCTCCGTCCGGGAAACGACTCGCCGCTTCCAGAATACCGAAATCTCGCCGCGAACAGAACACTGTCATTCGGGAAACACGCGGCAATGTGGCAGAATC
This sequence comes from Phycisphaerae bacterium, assembly GCA_028277645.1. GTDB lineage: Bacteria > Planctomycetota > Phycisphaerae > UBA1845 > Fen-1342 > JANQFV01. The sequence continues at coordinate 122,029 of JANQFV010000054.1, read as the reverse complement.
GCGACGGGTTGCACCGGCGTGCGAACTGGGTCTCATATTCGCGCGCGTTCAGCGCGAGAGCGCTGTGGCATCTGCCCGTGCGCAGCATCACCCGCGTATGCCGAGTGGATTCAGCCGGAATAACAGCGATGTTTGGCGCGGCGGAATAGGGCAATTGGCCTTTAGCGGAACCCGACTAAAATACGGCTAGGGTGTTTGCGGGCCGCAATCCGGCAACCCTGATTGGCACCATCGTGGTAGCGCTGAGATACCACTGGCCTGAGGTCGCGCGTGTCCGCTGCGCCGGGTACGAGAGAAGAATGCTAAACCGATGAGCGATCTCAAAACCAAGCGTAACACACGCAGTGTGGACAAGTTTCTCAAAGGCGTCGATGCGAAGCGGCATGACGATTGTCAGGCGCTGGTCGATCTGATGGCGAAGATCACCGGCGAGCCGCCGGCCATGTGAGGCCCGGCGATCATCGGCTTCGGTACGTATCGTTACAAGTATCCGACAGGGCGTGAGGGCGACTGGTTCCTGACCGGCTTTTCGCCGCGCAAGCAGGCGCTGACGGTATATCTGATGGCAGGCTTCGACAGCCTGGAGACGCAGATGAGCAAGCTGGGCAAGTTCAAGACGGGCAAGTGCTACCTGTATATCAAGAAGCTCGAAGACGTCCATATGCCGACGCTGAAGAAGCTGATCGAACGTTCGGTGAAGCAGGTAGCGAAGCTGTACGGCTGAGTGGCGGATACGGCCGCCGGGGCGTGGAGGTAAATGCACGATGATTCGCGGCGTTCACACAATGTTCTATTCAGCGCAGGCCGATGAGCTGCGGGCCTTTATCCGTGACAAGCTCGGCTTCCGGAGCACGGACGTGGGGCAGGGCTGGCTGATCTTCGATGTTCCTGAGGCGGACATGGGCTGCCATCCGTCGGACGCGTCCGACGGCCATCAGCCCGGTACGCACAACATCTCGTTCTATTGCGACGACATCGAGCAGGCCGTTGCCGAGCTGAAAGCGCGCGGCGTCGAGTTCACGGAGGGTATCTCTGATCAGGGTTACGGCCTGGTCACACACTTCAAGATGCCGGGCGAGGTCGTCGTGCAGCTCTACCAGCCGCGATATGAGAAGCGCTTCGATTGAGCTGCGTGGTGCCTCGTGTGATCACCTGATCGTCAGCGTGAAGATCTCGTAACTCGTGTTGCCGGTCGTATCGGCTACGCAGGCGACGAGTTCGTACTCACCCCGGTGGCGATACGTGTGAAGGTGGCACGGGCCGCGCTTGAACGTCAGGTCGCCGAAGAACCACTGATACGCGCGTACGCCGTCGGCGTCGGTTGCGTGGGCTTCAACACAGACTGTTCGGTCGCCAGTGACGACCGCGGAGGCTGTCAGGCGCGGTGTATCGTTGGCTTCTTCGGGCCATTGCTCCAGGATCAGGGTCTCGTCCGCCATGACAAGAGGCAGTTGCCACGTCTGTCCGACGGGTGCGACTCCGCCCTTGAACTGCACGACGGCGCGGGCGATCTCCACGTTGAGCTCGACCAACTCCTCGAGTCGATAGGGCGTCGTCTGGAAGACTTCCGTCAGATCGAGTGCCGTTAGCCAATCATGTGGTGGCGCGGCCAGAGTGTCGCGACCGTAGTATGCGCCGAGGATGCTGCCCACGTTGGACGGGTTGCAGTCGCTGTCCTGCCCGCAGGCCATGGCCAGTTGCATCGATCTGGCGAGATCACCTTCCCCGTATAGCAGGCCGAGCAGGATGTAGGCCCCGTTCAGCTTGGCGTCGATGTTCAGCGGGTCTTGCGCACCGCCGTAGACTGTGCAGCGGTCTTGCGTGCCCCATCGTTCGTTGAGGGCAGCGAGGTTCTCGTCGAAACTCGCGCCCCGCTCGTAGGCCGCGATGACCTCATCGACGACGATGCGATACTTGCTGCCCGCAGGTAAAGCCGTACAGCCAGCGTCGACGATTTCACGCACGGATCGCGCGGTGAACGCGCGCGAGATCATGGAGGCAACGAACACACCTCCGTACACGCCGTCGCCGTAGTTCATGACGTGGCCGATGCGAAACGCGGTCTCGGCGGCGCTGTGGAGTTGTCCGGGATTCATCAGACCGACGAAATCCGATTCGATCTGCCAATCGATGTCGTCGCTCTCGCCGCCGTTTCGATAGTGACCGGACAGGGGGGCGGGTATGCCGGCGCGAAGATTCTTGCGGGCCGCGTCGTTGGCGTGCCAGAGGGGGAATTGCGTGTTGGCGAATGCTGTGCCCAGCGGCTCCCAACCGGCGTTGACACCGTGGTCGCGCAACGTCTCCATGAACGGCACTTCGACGTACAAGTCGTCCTGCGTGTACCCGCCGTTGATCATCTCCGGCTTCCATGCGGGCAGTTTCGCGAGGGGGATGGGGCCGCCCTCGTACTGGACGTAGATGTTCTGCGGTTCGCCGTTGACCTGGTGAGTCTCCGGAAACAGCTCCCAGATGTAGCGGAGCCCCAACTGACGCCGATCATCTGCCCCAGCCACGCGCCCCAGATCCGGTCGCGGATCACGTCCTCGTGCATGGGGACGAGGTGGATCGGGACACGCTCGCGTTGTGCGCACGCCGCACCGCTCAGTGCCAGCATTGTCAACGCAGTCGCTGTGCAGGCGAGATGGCCTATCCGCGTCCGATCCGAACGGTTTATCACGCGGTGATCTTCTGTAATCACGCAAGATCTCGTTCGCTTCAGCTGCCGGTCAGCAGCGCTACGAACGGATTGATGTCCTCGAACCCGACGCTCCCGTTTCCGCTGATGTCGGCGTTGTTAATGTCGCAATCCGGATAGTCCGCGGCGTACTTGGCCGGATCAGTCAATGCGGCGACAAAGGGGTTGATGTCGCCAAAATCGACCGCGCCGTCGCAGTTCATGTCGCCGGACTCGTAGGAGCCGCCGTGAATCGCCGCGCCTCCGCCGAGCAGGCAGATGTCGTCGAACTCGATGTTCGTGATGGGGCCGTCGACGCCCAGCAGCTCAAACAACATGCTGACCTGTGACAGGTCTACGGCGTCCGAAATGTCGGTCATCGGAATCTGAATGACATGCCAGAGGCCGTCGCGGACGAAGCCGTAGGGATCGTTTCCGCTCTCGAACTTGATCCACTTCTGGCCGATGTCGTCGACGTTGCCGCTGCGCATGCCGAGGTAGAACGTGGCCGGGGAGCTGGTTTTCAGGGCCAGTTGCAGCGTGCTCTCGGGGTAGCGGAACGCAGTGAGGTTGTACTTGATGGTGGGCGTGAAGGCGGCGCCGAACCAAGTGAGGCCGGGCGTGGAGGTAAGCGACATGCTGGTCGCGCCCTCGTACGGGTTTTGCGCTGCGGGTTGCAGCGTGTTCTCCCAGATGTAGAACTCACCGTCGACTCCGAGCGCGTACTCACCGGCGGTCTTATGCGCCGCGTTCTCGGTGAAGATACCGAAGCTGCCGTGCTCCGGCGTCGACCGCGGGACGCTTGGCGTCCAGTAGATGTTGTCGAGGCCGAATTCAACCGTGGATGCTGGCGGATCGCCGGCAATCATGAACATCTGGCCGATCGTGTTAAAGTCGACGTTGAGAAACGCATTCAGCGGTATGACCACTTCGTGCCAATTCCCATCGCGGACCAGGCCGTACGGCTCTTCCCCGGCCGCGAAGTTCACCCAGCTCTCACCGGCCGCCGAGCTCTTGATGCCGATCTTGAACTGGGCCGGCGAGGAGATCTTCATGTGAAAGTGCAGGTGGCCGTCGGAATAGTTCTGCATGTTGCGATCGAAGTGCGCGAACACGCCCATGCCGAACCAGTTGCCGGCGGCCGCCGTCATGTTCCACGCCTCGGCACCCTCGTACGGGTCCGGCGGGCCCGCCGTCAGGTTGTTCCAGAGGAACAGCGAGGTATCGACGTCGTATGCCAGGTGATTGTTGACCGGCGTGGTCTCGGTGAAGATGCCGAAGTCGCCGATCTCGGCAGTATCCTCGGCGAAGTACAGCTCCGTATCACCATTGTCGTAGAGGCGGATGTAGTCGATGTACATTCTGCCGGGGAACGGCGCGGTGATCTGGGCCGGGTCGGTGATCTCGACGAAGTTCCACCCGCCGACGGCTATGTTGGCGATGATGTACATCGGCTCGTGAAACTCTTCCAGCGAGTGGGTGGGAACGTCGCTGATGTCGATTGTCCAGATGTTCACGCCATCGAGAAACGTCTTAATGTGCACCGGCGTCCATTCCACACGGAACAGGTGGTAATCGTGATACAGGTCCGTGGGGGCGTCGAGGAAATCGCCGTAATCGGCCTGGCTGCCCTGGAAGTCCCAGAAGGCGTGTGAGACCACGCGACGGTTGACCAGGCCCGCGAGAAAACCGTCCCGCCGACCTACTTCCATGATGTCAATCTCGCCGCAGCCCGGCCAGGGCACCTGGCCGATGTTGTTGCCCAGGAGCCAGAAGGCGGGCCACATGCCGTTGTCCACGTCGGGCAGCTTAATCGATGCTTCCAGCGTGCCGTATTTGAACGCCATCCGTCCGTGCGTCACCAGACGTGACGACGTGAACTCCTTGCCACCCAGAAAGTTTTCGCGGCGGGCTTCGATGACCAGGTTACCATTCTCGATGTAAGCGTTTTCCGGACGCGCGGTGTGGTATTGCAGCTCGCCGTTGCCGAAGCCGCTGCCGCCTACGTTGTAGGTCCAGGTCGCGTGGTCAATTGTCGGTCCGTCAAACTCCTCTGACCACACCAGTGGCTGTGCGTTGGCAGCCGTCGCGACAAGCAGCAATCCCGCCAGCGGAGCCGCACAATTCCATACGCGAGACTTCTTCACCTGTAGCCGTCCTTTCGTGGCGCGACGCGGAGCGCAGCGTGTCGCAGATAACCGTGACCCCGGCTTCATTATGGCCAACGCCGTTGCGCTAAACAACGCTGTTCTGTGCTCACGGCGCAACTTACAACTGTTTCATTCGCAATGCAGCCGCGCAATCGACGATCATGCTATGCGAAATCCGCAAATGGCCACTGATACCGGTCCGACGTTGTAGGTCGTATCGATCAGAAGGAGTTGGCTGCGACGCCATTGTCACCGCGTCGCAGCCGTCGCTATGGATGCCTGCTGGACTGCCGGCTAACCTACTGGGCATGAGCATCCCGCGTAACCGGCACCGCCCGCGTCGCTGGCCGGTTCTGGCCGGGGCGCTTCTGGGCGCAGCGGTGATCATCCTGGCGCTTGTGCTCGTCCAAACGCGCCGTCCGTTGCCGCCGCCGCGATTCACACTTCCGGCTGACTGCCCCGCTCGGCACGTGATCATGGTTTCATTCGATACGACGCGGCCCGACCACTTCGGCTGCTACGGCAACGTGTGGATTCGAACGCCGTGCGTTGACGGCCTCGCCGGCGAGTCGATCGTGCTGACCGATTTCATGACCGTTGCGAACACCACGCTGCCGTCGCACATCTCGTTGATGACGGGCAAGTACCCGCATACGCATGGCGTGCCGCGGAACGGGTTCGTGCTGCACGACGACAACCTGATGCTGGCCGAAATCCTGCAGAGCGCGGGTTTTCGTACGGCGGCGTTTCTCGGGTCATTCGCGATCGATGAGCGATTCAATTTCGATCAGGGTTTCGAGCACTTCGACGCGCAGTTCGACATGTTTGTGGGGCCCGGGCGCGTGGATCAGAACCAGCGTCGCGCGGCGGCGGTGACCGATGCGGTCATTGCATATCTCGACGACGCCGGCGTGCCGGACTACCTGTTTCTGTTCGTGCACTACTTCGACCCGCACATGCCGTACGATCCGCCGCCGCCATACGATCGCATGTACGGACCACACGCGGGCGGGATCTCGATCGAGGATCACCCGGCCCTGACGAGCGGCGTGTGGGCCGACGCGGATCTCGAGCGGCTCCGCGGTTACGCCGGCGAGGTCTCGTACCTGGATGAGCACTTCGGCCGGCTGCTCGATGATCTGCGGCAGCGCGGCGTGCTGGATGAAGCGCTGCTGATTCTGACGAGCGACCACGGCGAGACGATGCGCGCCGATGCGCAGCATCAGTTTGACCACGGCTGGTATGCGACGCAGGAGGAGCTGCACGCGATCGGCGTCGTGCGTCTGCCGCACGGCGAACACGGCGGCACGCGCTTGAATGCGCCGCTGTGCAGCATTGATCTGTTGCCCACCATCCTCGCGTATCTCGGGCTGCCGACGCTAGGGGACGTCGAGGGTGTCGCCCTCGGCCTCGGCCCCGATGGTGAACTGCCGGCGAGCTCTCGAATTCGGTTCGCGGAAGCGAGCAAGCCGTGGTACGCGGAGCAGGGGTGGGGCTGGTTCAACAACGACAAGGCGCGTTGTGTGCGGCAGGGGTCTTTCAAGTACATCCGCACGGCGTACCAGGAGGGTGAGACGTTATACGACCTGATGGCCGATCCCGCCGAGCGGCTGAATCTCCTCGCGGCCGGGACGCCGACCGCTCGCGCACGTGCGAACGCAATGCGCGAGGAGCTGGAATCCTGGACGGCGACGCAAGACCCGTTACCGACGCACTTCGAGCGAGAACGCTATCGCGAGACCATCCGCAAACTGGGTTCTCTAGGGTATCTGGAAGACTGGGACGTCGATGAGTCGGATCTGGCTCCGCCGGGAGGAGAGCAGTAGAGCCGACGTCAGGGGCAGGTCATAGCACGGGCTAGTCAGATCACGAACCAGTTAGCAGCGCGACGAACGCGTTGATATCGCCGAAGTCGACCGACTGATCGCCATTGACATCCGCGTTCTCGTCGATGCAACCCGGGTGCTGAGCCGGATAACCAACGGGATCAACCAGCCGCAGCACGAACGGGTTGATGTCACCGAAGTCCACGACGCCGTCGCAGTTCAGGTCGCCCGGCAGCAGGGCCGGCCGCTCGTAAGCGCCCATGTCAACATGTGCTGGCGGAACGCCGACGCCGTCACCGTCTGTGATCCGGGGCAGACCGTCCAAGTCGCCCACAAGGCCCCCTGGGAGTGATTCGTCCCTGCCGGTGTCGAGGCACGGAGAGGTGGCTGCCAGGTGATAGTCGCCGTTGTTCGGATCGAGGAAGAGTGGGTCGGAGTCGATGTTGCCGGCCCCTGTCCAACCACCTTCAATGTCGGAATAGATGAATTCGGGCGCATAGGGGTCGGCTGACACCGCGTCAGGCGTGTTGCCCCAGACAATGCAGTTGGCAAACGTCGGTTCGGAGGCTGAGGAGCAGTAGACGCCGCCACCCTCCGTGTCGGCAACGTTAGCGGTGATGGTGCAGTTCGTGAGCGAGGGATCGCTGCTTTGCTGGCAGTCCAGCCCACCGGCGAGGTGATCACTGGAGTTTCGGACAATGGCGCAGTTCACAAGCATCGGGTGAGCCGACGCCCAGCATCGCACGCCACCACCACGATTGCTGGCAGTGTTGTCAGCGATCATGCAACCGGTGACCACGGGGCTACTTGATTTGCAGAAGATCCCGCCGCCGTACTTCGCTACGTTTTCTCGAAGCACGCAATTCGAGATGGTGGGACTGCTGTTGCTTATGCACGCGATTCCGCCGCCGCTACCGTCTATCTGGCTTCCGTTGGTGATGGTGAAACCGTCAAAGACCGAATCGGGGCCTTCCCCGCTATTGAAGCGAATGCCGCGACCGGCGTTCTCGCAGTCGATGATGCACAGTGTCGGGTCACCTGACGCACTGCCTACGGTGATCGACTTTCCACCAAAGTCGAGATCTCTGTTGCCCACGCCCGTGTACGTTCCATCGGCCACCGCGATCTGGGCGCCGACGGGCGCGGCGTCGATGGCCGCCTGAATCGTGGCATACTCCGCAGGTACGTGCAGTGTGCTCGTCAGACGCAACTCTACGGTCAATTCGCGGGGTGTGTTGACGGCGGCCGGATCGGAGGCCGTCAGCGCAGCGACGTACGTACCGGCCGGCAGGCCGCTGGTATCCACGCTGAGCGTGACCAAGTTCACTTCGCCGCTTGAACTGCCCGAGGCTGGCGCCGCGGACAGCCAACTGGGTAGGTTGGCGATTTCCCAGTTCAAAGTGGCGCCGCCGGCGTTGCGCAGGGAGAGCGTCTGATCCGTCGGGGCAGCGCCTCCGGGCAGCGCGATAAAATCGAATCTCGTCGCGCTTAGCGCAATCGAGGGCGCCGCCGTATTGAACTCGTATGCTCCCATGTCTGTTACGGCCACCAGGTCGCCATCGCCATCCAGCGATCGTGCGTTGCCATCGGCGTCCGTAGCCGGAAGCCCGCCAGCGGGCGCGTTCGTACCGCTATCGATGCAGGGCGACGTGGGCAGCAGGTGCCCGTCGGTCGGAAACGCAAACAGTGGGTCCAGCGCAAGGTTGCCAGTGCCGGCCCAGCCGCCCTGCACGTTTGAATACGATACCGTTGGTGAGCCGCCCGACTCGATCACGATTTCCGGCCAGTCGTCGTTCCAGAGGACGCAGTTTGTAATTGTGACAGCGCTATCGACCGAGCGACATGCTGTTCCGACGTTCGCCGTAATCGTGCAGTTCGTCAACGTTGGTGTGGCGGCGAAGGAGTAGAACGCAATACCGTCCGCATTCTCGCTGATGACGCAGTTCGTCATCGTCAGATTGCTCGCCGTGCATCCGAAGCCGGCGCCGAAGGTGGCTGCATTCCTGGTAATCGCGCAGTTGATCAGGCTCGCGTCGTGCCCTTCGCAGTAGCCGCCACCGCCACTGCTGTCGCCCGAATTTCCATCGATCAGACAATTGATCAGTGTTGCGTTACCAGAATCCTGGAGGAATATGCCGCCACCCCAGTGTTGGGCGACGTTTGCGCGGATCACGCAGTTCGAGAATGTCGGCGCGCCACCCCGCACGTAGACGCCGCCACCGTTAGCGGACTCGCCCGTTGTCGTATTATCCCTGATTATGCAACCGGTGATCGTCGGACTCGCTTCGCGACAATAAATGCCGCCGCCATGGAGCTTGTCCGGATCACCCGTATCGAATCCGGCCCCGTTGGTTATCTTCATATCAGCGACGATCGCGCCGGCGCTCTCATCACTGTTGAATACGAATCCGCAGCCGATGCTCTCACAGTCGATGATACACAACGCCGGATCGCCCGACGCGCTGCGTACTGTGATCTCCTTGCCTCCGAAATCGAGGTTCTTGTTGCCGTCGCCAGTGTACGTTCCGTCGGCGACGATCACTTCGTCACCGGTGACGGCGGCGTCGATCGCGGCCTGGATCGTGGCGTAGTCCCCTGGCACGTGGAGCGTGTCAGCGAGTATGGTCGGGGCGAAAAACGTGCAGACCGTCACCGGCAGCCAATGCGAGAATGTTCGTAGATGCCTGTGTGCCATGATGCACCCTCCGAGATCTGGACCGTCCATCGCGTGCCTCCCGTTTGTACGACAACGGCAGTTCGCCGCTGTGAGAGGCTCAAATTCTGCCACCCATATAATTCTAACAGGTATAGAGAGTAATTAGGATGTTAAATACCGGTTAGTTTCCGCCGGGTGGGAGTGATACCAAGTCTTGAGAACGACTAGGGTTGTGTCGTATCAGGCTCACCGGTGGGTGCTGGGCGCACGAGTTCCAGCAGCCGTCCACAGCCGGATCGCCGGATATGCTGCATCAATAGTTCCTGGCATTCGTCATCATCCTGGAAACGCAGAATGGCACGTAGCAGCTTCTCAGCCTCATCAGTGTGGTCGCTTGCCGCCAGCGCTTCTACGAGCATTGCACCACGAGCGACCGCGAACGTCTTTGTGCCGCGCTCGTTTCGCATGTCGGGTGTCTCGGCGCAGGCGAAGCGCCGACTGCGGGCCATGATCACTTCCTGGCGAAACGCCTGGAGGGGTTCAACAGTGGCCAGCACTTCTTCGTATCGCCGGTGCTGGACGAGCTGATCGATGACGCTGTCGAACAGGATTTGCTTCGCGCGGCTGCGCTCGGGCAATCGGTCGTACAGCGACAACGTGCGTTCGGGCTGGCCCAAGCAGAGGTTCAACTCGGCGACGTTGCGCGCGATGTTCGGATGATCGCGCTCGTGGAGCAGGATGTGCTCCATCTCGTTCTGCAACCGCGCGACCATTGTCCGCGCCTGCGGATGCTCGGCTGCCAGCGCCACGAGCGTCTTGCAGACGAATCGTCGGCGCGCATTGGCGTAGATGGGGTTTTTGACCATCGCGACATTCACACACCATTTGTATTCGTCCAGCGCTGCTTCGATCTGGCCGCTGCGCGCCAGGGCGGCGGCAAGTCGCTCGCGACCGATCGGCGACTCGCTATTCGCGTTGGCCGCCGCTCGACGGGCCCGCTCGAGCGTACCGGCATCGCTCAGCCACTCGGTGAGCTTCGTGTTCAGCTCGTCGACGGACACATCGCCCGTAAGGCGATGCAGTTCGCGACCGTCTGCGTCGAGCAGTAGGATCAGCGGCAACGAGTCGGTCGCGCTCTCATACGCCGACAGTTCGGTGTCGCCATCCGCCCCGTTGACCTTGACGGCCACCGCTTCGCGAATGAGTAGATCGAGCGCCCGCCAGTGACGCCAGCTTGGCCGTTCCAGGTACGTCGGTGCGGCTTTACCGGGTGCCGTCGCATACACGAAGACCAGCTTGTGTTCCCGTCTCGCGAGCAGACACGCCTTGCGGACGGGCACCGGATGAAACGGGTTGCCGAAGGTATGACCGTCGTGCGCGCAAACCGATGGAACACTTACGCTCGTGACGAGCAACATTGCGAACAGACCGAGATGTGTGGAGCGCGACTGCACCTGAACTACTGCACCGTCTGTTCGAGCCGATCGACGTTCGCGTTCATCATGGTAAGGAAGTCCTCGCCGGCTTCGACCTGCTCCGCGTCGATTGACTCGCAGGGGGAGAACACGATCGACGTCAAACCGAGCTCCTTACCAAAGCGATCTGCGATCTCTGCCATTGGCTCAGATTCCCAGAGTATGAAGCGTGCGGGTTTCTGCGCGAGTTCCATTGTGAGCTTGGTGAACGCAGCGACGTCCGGCATTTCCTCGGGATCGAGGTGATAGGTCTTGAGATTCCAGCCATACCGGCGAGCGAGGTAGTTCCACGCCGGGTGATTGGCGAGCAGCGTCTCGTCGGTCAGTTTCTCGGAAACGGCCTTCAACCGCTTGTCGAGTGCGCTCAGATCCGCCTCCAACGCTTTGAAATTGACGGCGAACGCCTCGGCGTGCTCCTGGTACCGCTCGGCCAGGGCCTGCTCGATGGCCTGCGCTTGCCGGATGGCGTTCTGCGGGTTGAGCCACGTGTGCCCGTCGATGCCGACGTGCGTGTGCTCGCCGCCGGGGCCGTGGCTGTGCGTGACACCGTCCTTGAGCTCGATGAACTCATCCTTAAACGCCGCGGCCGTGTCGACGATTCGGTCCTCGGGTAACGAGACATGACCCAGCCAGTGCTCGAAGCTCGCGCCGTTGATGATGATCAGATCGGCTTTGGTCTGGTACTCTTCGAGCACCGCGTCCGAAGGCGTCCAGTGCGCCGGATCTGCGTCAGCCGGGCAGGGATTGACAACGTCCACGTGCTCGCCGGCGATGCGCTCGGCCCAATACTGGAGCGGATAGAACGTGACGTAAACGCTTCCGGTCGTGGCCGGCTTTGCGGTCTCGTGCGCGGCTGGCTTCTGCTCGCAAGCTCCGATCAGCAATGTGAGCGGAAGGAGAAGCGCGACTGCTCCACGCAGGGTTCGCGGCGACGAATGGCAGGAATAAATACTCATGGTTCTACTCGCTTTCTGAACGACTACAGAATGTGCGCCAATTGCGGTACGCACGCGACAACAAGCCCGGCGATCACGCCGGAAAGTGCCACGCTGAACGCGAGCACAATGCCCAGCTCGGTGGCGTGCAGGTTAAACGCGGTCCAGCGGCTGCACCCGATATGCGACATGATCTCCATCTCTCTAGCGCGCAGTCTGGCGGATAGGAGCACTACCAGCACCAGAAACAGCAGCGTCGCGAACGCGATCGTGGCAAAGCAGGCGTCGAACAACCGCCGCACACGAATGACGCGCGCCATTAGCTCGTCGACCACGTCGGCCGGTACGAGCATGCGCTGCGCTCGATCGAGCCGCTGATATTCCGCCTTGAGTATCGTCGCCGCCTTGGGGCTGTCCGGCAACACGATGATCGCCGACAGCGGTAGCTCCTCGGGCTGCGCGTGCGTGTGAAACGAGTCGATGTTCTCGTCCGTAACTTCGTTGTATTCGACGATACCCGGATTCGTGACCACGCCTTCCTCGTCACGCTGCATGATCATCGCCGGATCGATGTCCGGTCGTACCACGTCCTGATGCCCGTGCGAAATGCCGGCGATGATCCACGTCGTCTTGAGATCGACGAACGCCGCCAGATCGTCGGGCGTGCCGGCCTTCTTCAGCACGCCGACGATTTTCATCTTCAGCGGGTAGGTTTGCGTGATGTCGTAGAGTTGCCGCTGGTCGGAAAAGATGTGATCGCCGGGGCCGAGGTCCAGTTCGCGGGCGAGGTCCGCGCCGAGCACTGTGTCACCCAGACGTAGCGGCAACGTGCCCTCGGCCACCCTGAGCTTGCGAAAGCCGAAGTAATCGAGCGTCGTGCCGACAATCGGAAATTCCCCCCGCTGCACGGTGTACGACAGCTCCAGCGGGATCGGCGTGCCCCAGGATCCGGCGCGCAGTTCCTCGACATCGCTCATGTGGACGGAGTCGACCTGTGCGTCGGTGAAGTAGAGCGCTTTGAGCACGAGGTCGAAGCGCTTGCCGGGCGCGCCGATCAGCAGCGGGGTCTTTGTGGCCCGGGCGCGCAGTTGCTGATCGTAGCGCTCGATCAACAGGTGGGTCGCGAGCGGCAGGACCATCGAAACCGTCAGCGATACCACCAGAATCAACGTCTTCACGCGATGATAAAGCACGTACCGCCACGCGAGATACAGTGCGCCACTCATGCGTGTATCCCCGCGGTCAGTGCACGCATGCCGAGCGTGCGATCGAAACGGTCGAGCAGCGCGCGATCGTGCGTCACGACCAACAGGGTTGCGTCGTGCTGTTCGGCCACAGTGAACAGCAGATCGAGCATGTCGGCAGCCGTTTCCACGTCGAGACTGCCGGTCGGCTCGTCGGCGATGATCAGCGCGGGTTGCGTGATCAACGCGCGGCAGATGGCGACCCGCTGGCGCTCACCCTGCGATAGCTTGCGTGGATAGCGGCCCAGCTTGTCGGCGATGTGTAGCGACTCGGCCAGTTCCGCAGCGCGGTCGCGCACGTCTCGCGTAAGGCACAGCGCGTTACTGACGCGATAAGGCAGCAGGATATTCTCGCGCACCGACAGATAGTCGAGCAGCTCGAACTCCTGGAAGACGAAGCCGATGTTCGCGATGCGGAACGATCGGCGGTGAGTGTCACTGGCCGCGCTCAGCGCGAGGTCCGCGACGCGGACATGACCGCTGCGCGGTGTAAGCAGGCCGGCGATCAGCGAAATCAGCGTGGTCTTGCCGCTGCCGCTGGGGCCGATCACCGCAACGCGCTCCTGTGGACGGATTCCAAGGGCGGGAATGTGAAGCTCGAAGCCGCCGGTTGGGTAGCCGAACGCCACGTCCTCGAGACTGATGATGTCTTCGCTGTCGATCACGGCGTCGTGTCCCGCAATTGTGGTGGAGAGAGCTCAGTGCCCGGCGGTAACAACGGGTTGATGGGTTCGGGTGGGGCGAGTATGGCGGGATCGTCTTCTTCGCCGACGATTCGCTCACCGGTCAGGTCGTTGATCGCCGTGAGCTTCCAGTTTTCGCCACGCTGGGCGACGGTGAATTTCGCGGTGTATTCGTTGGTGCGCGAGTGTACGTGTCCCCAGTGGTAGACCGCGCCGTGTACACGCCAGCGGCTGCGCAGCGAGAACGCCGGCGTGCGCGCATCGGGCAGCACACCGGCGTGGTCCAGCGTGACGTCCTCGATTTCCACGCCCTTGATTCTTGCGACGGCGCCGCCCTGGTCGCGCAGAATCAGGCTCTGATACACCTCGTTGTAGACCTCGTCCAGAAGATCGCCGTCGACGCTGTAGGCCAGCACGTCATAGATATCGCTCGGTTCCTTCTTCTCGAACGCGCGGTAGACATTGGTCTGTAACGCGCGGAAGATCTCCTCTGCCTGGGTTTCGTCGGGCAGCGCGACCGTCGTTCCCCACGGTGTTTGCACGTGTAAGACGAGCACGTCCCGAGCAAGCCCGGCCGCAGCCAGCGGTATCACGGACGCCAGCAGCAAGCCGCGCGGCACGCGCCGCGTTTCGCGCATTACGCCAACAATCCCCAGCACAACAAACCACGCGACAAGCAGTCCGATCGAAAGTGTTGGGATCGATAGCCGCGGCGGCGTTAACGCGGCAACGACCGGCCCGGGCCGGTCAGCCGCGGTGGCTGGCGTCGTATGCCAGATGTACTCCGGCTCGGTCTCCGAGAAGACGATGATGAGATTTTCGTCGTAGGCATCCAGCTCCGCCACAACGCCGCCGGCTTCGGGTAGTCCAAACGCCATCCTCATCGGATCGCGCGGGAAGATGGTCCAGATCAGCGAGACGCGCTGCGGTTCGCCAGGGGCGGCGTAGAAGAGCGTGACCCGCACATCGGGCGGCGTGTACACCGGGTAGCCCGGCATCCCGGCTTCGACGAACTCGGCGCCCCGGAACTCCGGCTCAACATCGACGTCGTCGATGGTGACCGGGTTCTCGAACGCGAAAATGTCGGCCAGGGTGTCCTGAAACGTCTGCTCGACGTCGGCATCTGCGTAGCTGTAATCGTCGCCGACCTTCTCCGGCAGCTTGTACTCAACGTTGTTTGCACGGAATAGCTCTAGCACAAGATCGGCCGAGATGAGCAGGCGCTGGTGGACACCGTCGTCACGAATCTCGATCTTGACTTCGAGGCTCTGTCCCGGGTGCGCGTATGCGCGCGGCGCCGCCTGACAGACGTAGCTGAGGAGACTCACGCAAGCGAGGCGCACATAGTGCATAGGCACAATCGTAGCATTGAGTGAGCTCCCCGGCCACGCAGCTTTCGTGGGCGCCCCGCCGGCGGCGTTCGGTCATTGGGTGATGTCGAGCAGTTCCTTCACGCGGTCGACGGCGCTGGCGGCGTCGAAACCATAGGCATCAGCATTGATCTCGCTGGCAAATTCGGCAGTGACGGGGGCGCCGCCTACGATCGTCTTGATCCGGCTGTCCAGGTCGCGATCGTGCACCAGATCCACGACCTGTTTCATCGCCGGCATGGTCGTGGTCAGCAGTGCCGACATGCCGATCACGCCCGCGGACTCACTCTCGGCAGTGTCGACGAAGTTAGCGGGTGTGACGTCGTGGCCCAGGTCGATGATCTCGAACCCGGCGCCCTTGAGCATGATGCCGACCAGGTTCTTGCCGATGTCGTGCAGGTCACCCTGTACGCTGCCGATCACGACCCTCCCAAGCGTCGGCACGTTCTGGCTGAGCAGCAGCGGCTTGAGCTTCTCCATCGCGGCGTTCATGGCCCGCGCTGCCAGCAGCACCTCGGGCAGGAAGACCTCGTGGTTCTTGAACTGCTCGCCGACGATTGTCATCGCGGCGATCAGCCCGTCGTCGAGAATCGTCTTGGGTGCGAGGTTTGCGTCGATCGCCCGCTGGGTCAGGTCCGCTGCCGAATCTTCGTCGCCGCCAATAACGCTGTTCTTCAGTGCTGTCAGCGATTCCATCAGGCACCTCCATAGAGCCGGTAGCGGTCAGTTCGCGCGCAGGGCACGCAGTCGCGCGCGGCACGAGTGCGTTCTACATGTGGTGCAGAACTCGTAATCATCTTCGAAGGAATGTAGATCACGTCTTCCAATCAACACGACGCCGGAAACGGATTTCAATGGTTGCATCAGGTAGGCGTCATTGAGCGTGATATCGATTTGCTCGGGGCGCAGGAAGTCAAACAGGGCGCGCTGGCCGCTGATGTGCCAGCCGCAGTAGCCGGGACTGTACGGCAGCGCCGCAGTGTCGTTCCGGACCGTACCGTTCACGTGAACGCTGATTCGGTTCGCCAGGTTGTCGGCAGCCTGTGAGGCCAGCGCGTCGAGCATCGCGGCCGCAGCGTAGTCACGCGTGCGGAACAACTCCTGCACGCGCTGGCTGAGCTCCGCGCCGACCGTGGCGGCGAATAGGTACAAGGCGTCAGCGGTACCGTAGATTTCGCCGACCGGCGTGCGCTCATCATTGCGACCTTGACCCACGTACAGGGCAGCGAATTCGTCCCGTGCGATGAGGGCGACTACCGCGCGCGGAGCGCATGTCTCGTCGAACGTCCGTCGTGCCGTCTCGAGTAGCTGCGCCACGCGCGGTCGCTCAAGCGCGGTCGGTGGCATACCTTGCTGCGCGCACACGTCGGCGTCGGACGGCGCCACGTCGCTGCTTGGGAACGTGAGGACTTCGCTCATAGCTCCTCGTGCGGAAGGCGATCCATGTCCCAGCGTTGTGCTTCACTGGTCATTCGCTGCCCCAATTCGCCTCTCATCTCATCTGCCAGGTCATACGGCTCATACTCTGACAGCAACCGTTGCACCTCGCGGCTGGCACGCTCCCGCAGCGTCGTGGCGCCCTCTTCGTGCCAGCGTGACCGATTCGCCCGATCGATCACCGGCCCGGGGAAGTAGTGCTCCGTTCGCAGGTGACGCCGCGTGTGCTCGGAGATGAGCAGGTGTTGCTCCGCGAGCAACTCCTGAAAGTGCGGCACCGCCGGGAAGTCGTCGCGGGGCACAATGCCCTGGCCGAGCCGCTGCATCATCCCACAAATTTCGTTGTCGACAACGAGTTTTTCGAGGCTGAAACAGCTTTCGAAATCCAACATGCCTGGGCCGGACACTTCGTTAATCCCCGCCAGTGTGGCGAGCGTCGCGCCCAGCGAGGATTCCAGTCCGGCCTGGGCGTCGAGCTGCTTCGCGTCACTCAGCGAAATGTACGCCTGCGTCGGTAACCCGAGGTAGTGGCCGATCTCGCTGTACGCGCAGTCGATCATCATCGTTTCGACGGCGCCCATCGGCGTCGTCTCGTAGCGCACGTCGAATATCGCCGGCGAGCCGCCGTACAGCGCTGGGGCACCGGGGTTGGTTAATTGGCTGATGACCACGCCGCTGAGGGTTTCGGCGGTGTGCTGGACCAGCGATCCCACGATGGTGACCGGCGCGACGAAGCCGGACAGCGGCATGGAAATGTACTCGACGGGGATCGAGTAGCGCGCGCAGTCGACCACGTTCTGCGACGTGACATCACTCCACTTCAGCGGCGCCGTCGGACAGCACGAGAAGACGGTCAGTGGTCTGGCGCGCAGCGCATCCCCGGAGCCGCGAACGATGAGTTGCAGGTCCTTCATGACCTCGAAAGCCTCGATCGTGAACGCGCCGGTCACGACCGGTTTGCAGCCCGAGATGAGGCTCAGGTAGAGCCGGTAGCTGTCGGAGATGCGCTCGGGCACGTCGGACGGCACCATGGAAGTGCTCTGCGACGCGATGTACGGAAGCTGGCTGATGATGCGCGCGTATTTGACGTAGTCGTCGGTCGTCGACGCGCGCATCTTGCCGGTGTCGCTGTCGAGCACATAAATCGCCGCCGAGCCCGGCGTGAAGTACGTCTGGTCCGAGGCGAAGTCGTGCGTCTCCTGCCCCAGTGCGTCGTACAGCTTGAACGAGCGAGGCGCCGTGGATAGTGCGCGGTCGATCAGATCGCCGGGCAGGAACACGCGGTTCTTGGCGGTGTCCACGCGGGCGCCGTGATCACTCAGCAGCGCGATCACGTCGTTATTGTGGACTTCGACGCCGACGTCGGCCAGCACGTCGCGCGCTTCGGAGACGATACGTTCGAGCAGCTCTTTCGACAGAAAGGAAACGGAGGGTTTCATCGCGTGCTCCCGTAGAACGAAACTCGATCCTGGCTCCGCTGCTGCGGCCTGGACGTGCATCAGTAGAAGTGCATAGTACTGATCCGGTGGCCGCTTGTAACCAGAATAGTCCGCTCAGGACGTCGCCGAATGAGCTTTACTGCGGTAGCGCTATCTCCCGCGCGCTCGATGCAACTCCTCCAGCGCCCCCGGGAACGGGCTCAGCGCCCGCTCAATAATGCCCAGGCTGTATGCAATCGCGACGCCATAGTTGGTGGCGGGCACGCCAGCGGCGCGGCAGCGCTCGATTCGGCTGAGAACCTCTTTGCGATTCTGCGTGCAGGCGCCGCAGTGAATCACGAGTTGGTAGTCCTGGACGTCGGCCGGGAAGTCGTGCCCCTGGACGTGGATAAACTCCAGTTGGCCGCCGACGTACTGTGTGAGCCAACGCGGGATCTTGACGCGCCCGATGTCCTCGGTGATCGGGTGGTGGCTGCACGCTTCGGCGACGAGCACACGGTCGCCCGGACGGAGGCGGTCGATCGCCACCGCGCCGACGGCGTACGTATTCAAATCCCCCTTGAACCGCGCGAAGAGAATTGAGAATGACGTGAGCGGCACCCCGGGCGGTGTGTCGGCGGCGACTTTTAGAAACGCCTGCGAATCAGTAACAACCAGCGCCGGCGGTTCGCGCAATCGCGACAACGCGTGCCGCAGCTCGCGTTCCTTAGCAACCAGGCACCACGAATCGTTATCGAGCAAGTCGCGGATTGCCTGCACCTGCGGGAGAATCAGCCGGCCCCGCGGAGCTTCCTTATCGATGGGCACGACCAGCACCGCGACTTCGCCGGGCGGAACCAAGTCGCCCAGGATGGTCGGCGTGTTGAGAAACTCGTCGGGTACGGCCCGGATCAATGTGGCGCGCAGCTCGCTCAGGCCTTGGCCGTTGGTGGCGACTGTCTTGACGCAGGGGACGTTCTGTTCGCGCAGGTGCTGCAGCGCGGCATCATCGAGGTGGTGCTGGTCGGCCTTGTTGAACACCACAACGACGGGCGTCTTGCGCCGTTGCAGCTCAGCCACGATCGCATCTTCGAACGGAGACCAGGTGCCGCTCTCGGTCACGAGCACGCCGACGTCAGTCCGGTCGAACACCTGCTGCGTGCGCTGCACACGCTGTTCACCCAGCGCACCGACGTCGTCGATGCCGGCAGTGTCGATGAACAGCACCGGCCCCAGCGGCAGCAGCTCCATCGGCTTTTCGACCGGATCGGTCGTCGTGCCGGCGACGTCCGAGACAATGGAGACACTCTGCCGCGTTAGCGCGTTGAGCAGCGAAGATTTGCCGACGTTTCGCCGGCCAAAGATGCCGATCTGCAGCCGCAGTCCTTTGGGCGTGGTTTGCATCACGAGCCGTCCCGCGGTGTGCCCAGGCGGCAAACGGCCTCGGGCGCGACCAGCGCGTCGAATTCATCCGCCGTTAGCAGACCGTCCGCGATCACCACCTCGCGAATGGTTTGGCCGGTCGCGCGGGCGGTCGCCGCGATTTGCTCGGCGCGGTCATGACCGATGTGTGGAATCAACGCCGTCAACGTGGCGGTTGATGACGACACGTGCGCGGCACAGCGCTCGGAGTCCGCTTCAATGCCGACCAGACAGTACGTGCGAAACAACTCGCACGCCCGGGTCAGCAGGTCGAGGCTTTCCAACAGCGCATCCGCCACGACGGGCAGAAAAGCGTTCAGTTCCAACTGTCCCATGCTGACCGCGTGCGCGATGATCTGGTCGTTTCCGAACACGCGCAGCGCGACCTGGCTGACCGCCTCCGGAATCACCGGGTTCACTTTGTCCGGCATGATCGACGAGCCGGCTTGTCGCGGAGGGAGTCGGATCTCGCCGATTCCCGCTTCGGGGCCGGAAGCCATCAGCCGCAGGTCGGATGCTGACTTCAGCAGATTCGCCGCACAGGTCTTCAGAATCCCGCTGACCTCAGCAAACACATCGGCGTTCTGCGTTGCCTCGACGAGGTTCTCGGCCCGCGCTAGGCCATAGCCGGTGATCTCGCGCAACTCGTCGACCACGCGAAAGATGTAATCACGCGGGGCGGCGAGGCCCGTTCCGATCGCCGTACCGCCGAGATTCACGACACGCAGCCGCTCTTCGCACTTGTAGACCCGCCAGCGGTCGCGGCCGAACGCCTCTGCGAACGCGGACAGCGACCGTCCGAGCGTAGTCAGTACGGCGTCCTGCAATTGCGTGCGGCCGACCTTCACGACGTGCGCGAGTGATTTCTCCTGCTCCTGAAGACATTCGACCAGCGCGACGAGGGCGCGCTCGAGATCGCGCACGCCGCCGATGGCCGCTACGCGCAACGCTGTCGGATAGGTGTCGTTCGTGGATTGGTGCAGATTGGCGTGTTCCAGCGGACTTATGTGTGCATAGTCGCCGATGGGTTGCCCGGCGAGTTGCAGCGCGCGGTTGGCGAGCACTTCGTTGACGTTCATGTTGGTCGAGGTGCCGGCGCCACCTTGCAGGGCGTCGACCCGTATCCACTCATCAAGCCGGCCGTCGGCCAGCTCCTGACAGGCAGCGAGCAGGGGTGTGGCGACGTCATCCGGTAACGCGCCGAACTTTTGATTCGTGCGTGTACAAGCCAGCTTCACCAGTCCGAACGCGTGCACCAGCCGCGGGTGGACGCTGCGCAGCGCCAGCGGGAAGTTCTCCAGCGCGCGGAGCGTGTGTATGCCGTACAACGCGCCGGCGAGCACGTCGCGTTGACCCAGGGCGTCGGTTTCGGTGCGATATTGCTTCATATTGCGCGGAGCAGCGCGATTAGGTTGTCACTCAGAAGTAAAGGTCGCGCGCGTCAGTTTCCTGAATCTGCCGCAAGCGCTGTTTCACCTTCTCGCGCAGCGCGGCCTGTGGGATCTTTTCCAGCTCGCGCTCGATGATCTTCACACCCACGGCGCGCGTCGCCGGCGAGGCGTAGTCTATCAGGTACTCCATCAGCGTCGTCAGCGCATTGGGCGTACAGAGGTTCTGGATAAAACCGGGAATTGCGAACTCCATGAAGTGCTCGCCGGTTCGGCCGAGCCGATAGCACGCAGTGCAGAAACTGGGCAGGTATTCGTCTTCGATCAGCTCGCGCATCACGTCGTCAAGTGAGCGCATATCGGCGATGCGGAACTGCTCGCGCACCGGGCACTGCGCGTTGGTGCGACGCGAATAGCCACCGAGCTCGATGCGCGTGCCGGCGTCAATTTGGGATACGCCGAAGCCGAGCACTTCACGGCGGATTTCCGGGCTCTCGCGGGCCGTGAGGATCAGACCCGTGTACGGCACGGCCAGCCGCAGGGTGGCGACCAGTCGCTTGAAGTCGTAGTCGGAGACGATGTATTGTTCGTCCAGATCCACGCCGAGTGCCTGCTGAATGCGCGGAAAGCTGATTGTGTGCGGGCCCACACCGAAGCGTTGCTGCAGGTAGAGGCCGTGCTCAACCAACGCCAGCACCTCAAAACGCCAATCGTACAGTCCGAACAGAGCACCGATGCCGACGTCGTCGATGCCGGCCCGCTGCGCGCGGCTGAGGGCGTCGAGGCGGTATAGATAATCGCCCTTGCGCGTGTTCGCGGGGTGGTACCTGGCGTAGGTCGCGTGGTGGTACGTTTCCTGGAAGACCTGAAACGTGCCGATTCCGGCCTGGTGGACGACCTTGTAGCCCGCTTCATCCAGCGGGGCGGCGTTGATGTTGACGCGGCGAATCTCGCCTTGTCCATTGCGCGTCTCGTAGACCGTATGCACGGTGCGGGCGATGAACTCGGGCGAGTACTGCGGGTGCTCGCCGAACACGAGGATGATTCGTTTGTGCCCCTCGCGCTCGAGGGCCTCGACCTCGGCCCGCACGTCGGCGTCCGTCAGCGATTGGCGCTCAACGTCCGGGTTGGAGCGGCGAAACGCGCAGTACTGGCAATCATTCATGCAGTGATTGCCAACATATAACGGCGCGAACAGCACGATGCGGTTGCCGTACACGTCGCGCTTGAGCTGACGCGCCGTTTCAAAGATCTGTTCGTGCTGAGCTGGATCCGTACAGCGTAGCAGAGCGGCAACTTCGGCAACTGTGAGCGGCTGCTTGGTCAGACTCTTCGCGAGCACGTCTGATACTTCGGCCGCGTCCGGCGGCGGCAGCTTGAGCAGCGCGCACAGCTTTGCGTCGTCGATAAAGTCAGACGCGCCAGCGCTGAGGGCCATGTCGGGAAGCGTACTCATTCCACACCTTCGCGCGTTGTGCTCGCCGTTTGCGTGCGTTCGCGATAACGGGGAGAACTGCCGCGACCGACGCCGACCGTCCGGCCGATGGCACGAACGCGGGCCACGAGCTCTTCGTGAATGACCTCGGGGCGCGCGGGTGTCACGCCTTTGCCGGGGTAGATTTCGTACCGGCACCGGTACTCCGGCGGCGTCAGGTTTGGCATCACGATGTTGGCACCGCGCTGCAGGCCGAGTTCGCGACCCTGCGTGCGATCGATCGTCGCCAGCGCCGTAGTACTCGGGATGTTTGTTCGTGGGCATACCAGCCGCGCCAGCGCGACCACGCGGCAGGTCATCTCGACCGTGTTAGGTACTTGCTCGTCGGGTGGTGCCGGCGGGTGGTTGACGGCCGGCGTATCCGGGTGCGGCACAAACGGCCCGACGCCGATCATGTCCAGATCAAGCTCGGCGAACTGGGCGATGTCACGCGCCAGATCGTCGTACGTCTGGCCGGGAATGCCGACCATTACGCCGCTGCCGACCTCATACCCGAGCGCGCGTAGCGTCTTGAGTTGTGCCAAGCGATCGACAGGTTGACTATTGCGCGGCGGGTGGATGCGCTCGAACAACGCCCGGTTGGACGTTTCAAACCGCAGCAGGTATCGGTCTGCTCCAGCCGCGCGCCAAGCGGTGAGTTCGTCTTCATCGCGTTCGCCGAGGCTTAGCGTGATCGCCAGCGACGTCTCGCCCTTGATTCGTCGAATGAGATCGCGAACCCACACGCGCGATAGTGCGGGATCCTCCCCGGCCTGGAGCACGACCGTACCGTAGCCCAGCTCGACGGCCTTTCGGGCACAGTCCAGCACCTCGTCCGCCGTCATGCGGTAGCGCTCGATGCTGCCATTATCTGACCGAATGCCGCAGTACGTGCAGTTCCGTCGACAGTGGTTCGACACCTCGACCAGACCGCGCAGGAAGACTGCATCGCCGACATTCGCGCGGCGAACGTCGTCAGCCTGCGTCCAGAGCGAGTTGAGCCGCTCGGGATCAGGCGTGCGCAGCCATTCCAGCAGTTCGCTGTGCCGCATCGACGGTGTCCTCGACGTCCACGTGACGGTTGAGCGTGACGGTGAACTTGCTCCCGACCCCCGGTTCGCTCTCGACGGCGACATTGCCGCGGTAGAGCTGCGCGATCTTCTTGACGATCGAGAGCCCCAGGCCGCTGCCCTCGATGTTGCGGGTCTGCTCGTTCTTGATACGGACGAAATCGGCGAAGAGCCGCGCGGCCTCTTCCTCGGTCATTCCGATGCCGGTATCACGCACCGAGAATCGGATCCAGGTGTCGTCGCCGATCAGCTCGACCGTGACCTCACCATTGTCGCGGTTGTACTTGACGGCGTTCGAGACAAGGTTGTTCAGCACGATCTCGAGCTCGCCGCGATCGCCGCGCAACGTGCAGGGGCCGTTGGTCTGCAGGTTGAGCGTGATGCCGCGGGCATCGGCGGCGGTGCGAACGCCGTCAAGCGCGGCCTGTGCCGCTTCGATCGCATCGACGTCAGTGATTTCCCGGCGTTTCTGGCCCGATTCGATGCGCGTCATGTCAAGCAGGTCGACGATTAGCTTGCGCATGCCCGCCGAACGGATCAGCGCCCGATCGATCATGTGGTCGTACTTGCTCACTTGCTCTCCGGCGACGCGATCGCGCAACAGGCCCAGGTAGTTCTCGATCGCGGCCAGCGGCGCCTTCAGTTCGTGCCCGAGCACGCGAATGAAATCGAAGCGAATGCGGCGTTTCTCTTCCGCCAGGCGCTTGGCCTGTCGCTGGGTCAGCAGATGGGCGGCAGCCTTCTCGATGGTGGTCTTCAATTCGTCCGGCGTGAACGGCTTGGCGATGAAGTCGTAGGCGCCCGTCTTGGTCGCGCGCACCGCGGTCTCGATCGTTGCGAACGCGGTGATCATGATGATGAGCATGTCGCGCTCTTGCGCGCGGAGCGCTTCGAGCACGTCGAGACCGGTCATGCCGCCGAGCTTGTGGTCCAGCAGCATCAGGTCGAACGACTCTTCGCGCAGCAGCTCCAACGCCTGCTCGCCGCTGTCGGCCTCGCTGACCGCGAAACGCGTCTCGCCGTCAATTTCGGGTAGGTGTACGGTGAAGTTGCGCAGGGCACGCTTGATGCTGTGCCGCATGCCCAGTTCATCGTCGACGACAAGTATCCGTAATGTGTCGATCATGACGTCACCTTCAAAAGGCGGTCCAGCTCACGCTGGAGCTGTTCGAACCGGGCAGGCTTGGCGAGGAACGCGTCAGCCTTTATCCACGCCCGCTCCTCATCGCTGCTCGCGCCGAAGCGGATGCCGGTTTCGCTTGTGACGGCGCTGACCATGATCACGGGCATGTCCGGGCTCTTCTGCTTCAGCTCGTAGCATAGCGCGAAGCCGCCGTCGGTTTCTTCCATCATCAGGTCGATGATCGCGGCGTCGAACGACCCGGCGGCGAACTTCTCGCGGGCTTCCGCCACGCCCTCGGCCGACACGATCTCGTACCCGGCCGCTTCAAGTTGCGCGCGCATCGACGTCAGGAAGTCGATATCGTCATCAACCAGCAGGATTCGCTTGGGCATCCTGACCCTGTCCTTTCGTTGTTGGAGCAAGCGTTACGGCGTTCTGGGTCGCACGACGCTGCCGCGGCAGGCGCACGGTAAATGTCGTGCCCGTCGGACCGGCTTGTGGGTCGGCGTTCGATTCGAAGCGCAAGTCGCCGTGGTGCATCTTGACGATGCCGTAACTGACCGAGAGACCGAGTCCGGTACCTTCGCCGGCGCTCTTGGTCGTGAAGAACGGCTCGAAGACCTTGCCGCGAATCTCCTCGGGAATGCCAACTCCGGTATCGGTCACCGCGATGAACACATCGTCATCGGTGCCACGCGTGCGCAGCGTGAGCGTGCCGCCGTCGGGCATGGCTGCGATCGCGTTGCTGACCAGATTCGTGACGACCTGCACGATCTGGTCGTTGTCGATTTCGGCCAGCAGCGAGCGTGACTCGTGTATGACTTCAATGCGCAGCTCGTTTCGCTTTGGCAGGGCGCGCGTCATCCGCTCGACGAGCGTGTAAACATCCACTGCCTCAGCATCGACCTTGTTCTTGCGAGCGAATTGCAGCAGACCGGAAACGATCTTCTTGCAGCGGTCTGCCTCGCTGACCATCAGCTGCAGATCCTCGCGCTGCGCGCTGTCTGCTGACGATTCCTCGAGTAGCAGGTGCGAGAGCATCAGCACCGTGCCGAGCGGATTGTTCACCTCGTGGGCGATGCCGGCGGCGAGCTGGCCCATGCTCGCGAGCTTCTCGGACTGCATCAGTGCTTCCTGCGTCGAGGCAAGCTGCTCGTTCGAGAGCTTGAGTTCGTCGCACTTGTTGCGCAGCTCTTCGATCGTGAAGGGCAGGCACATCTCGCTCTCGGCGAGGCCCTTCAGAATCGCGATCGCGTGTTCGCGGCATGTCTCGTATCCGCACGCGCCGCAGTTCAATTCATCACGCGGCTCGCGCTTGCCCATACGGCGCAGGGCCTCCTCAATCTCGTCGTTTGACGGTGTTCGCACGCGCTGGTCGTTTGTGTGGTAAGCGCGCGCGAGATCGCACTGAACATACTCGGCCAGATCACGCTTCCATTGACTGCGATCGATCTTCCCCAGGCGCTCGCGGACATAGCGGCTGACACTCGCGCGGCGTCGAAAGAGCGGCGCGTTGTCCGTGAAGCCCGGTCCCATGATGCAGCCGTTGCAGCACAGGCACTCCAAAAGCTGCACTTCGAGGTCGCCCGATTGGAACTCGCGAATCGCATCGATGAACTCGGCATGGCCGTCGGCGGCAACAACCTCGCCCGCCGCAAGGTCCTCTTCGATGTGCGCGGCCTGGAGCATGCCGCGACTGATTGGGAAGAGCCCGCCGTAGCCGCCGTGCGGGGGGTCGAAGTCCGAGGGCTCGGTAGCGTCCGCGGTGATACCGTGCGTTTCGAACAGCTCACGCAGCTCGGCGAAAGTCAGTGCTGTGTCGACGTCGTCCTGCACCGGGTCGCAGGCGGACTCTCCTTTCTTAGCAATGCACGGCCCGATGAACACGACGCGCAAGCCGGCGCCGAAGCGTTTGCGCAGGACGCGGGCTGATGCGATCATCGGCGAGACGATCGGAGCTAGTGCGCCGACAATTTCCGGGTGGTAGCGCTCCACATAGCTGACGATTGCCGGGCAGCTTGTTGCGATGAAACGGCGGTCGGGGTGCTCTTCGAGCAGATAGCGATACTTGGCCGCGACGAGGTCGGCGCCAAAGCTGACCTCGCAGACGAACGTGAAGCCCAGCGCGCGGATCATCCCGACGAGACGCTCATGATCGAGGCCGGTAAACTCCGCCGGCCAACTCGGCGCGATAATCGCCGCGACCGGCGGTGAGTCCGCGAGCAACTGTTCGACCGGCTCGGTGTCGCGTGCGACGCGCTTCGCATCCTGGCTGCACACACGCACGCAGTTGCCGCACGCTATGCAACGCTCGGAGACGACATCCGCCTGCTGGTCAACGATGCGGATCGCCTTCGCCGGACACTCCCGCACGCACGTGAAGCACACGCGGCAGCGCTCCTTGATGGTCGAGACCAGCGGCGTGTCCGGTGCGGTCATCAGGCGTCTCCGTCAGGCAACGACATCACGCGGGGCATACCCTGTGTGCAGAAGTTCGTGGCTTCGGTGTCCGAGCGGCTCGCCGAGGAAGTCGCGGTAGAGCTGCTGGATGTCGGGATTTTCGTGTGAACGGCGCACGTGAGCGTCGCGGTCGATTTCGTACAGAGCCTTCATCCGGGCGCGGACCTTGGTATCATCAGTGCGGATCGGCTGTCCGCCACCGCTGACACAGCCGCCGGCGCAGGTCATCACTTCGATGAAGTGGAGGTCCGAGCGTCCCTCGCGCACCTCGTTCAGCAGGTGGGCCGCGTTCTCCAATCCACTCACGACTGCTACGCCGACATCGAGGTCGCCGATGGTAACGCGGGCCTGCTTGACGCCGTCCAGCCCGCGCAGCTCCTTCATCGGCACGACGTCGAGGTCGTCGCCGGTCAGCAGGTGATACGCCGTCCGCAGCGCTGCCTCCATTACGCCGCCCGACACGCCGAAGAGCTTCCCGGCTGAGCTGCGCTCGCCCAATGGTGAGTCGGGGGCCTCTGCTTCGAGTTCGTTGAAGTCGAGGCCACGCATACGGATCAGGCGGACCAGCTCGCGCGTCGTCAGCACGGCGTCGATGTCCGGCAGGCCGTTACGGACCATCTCGGGCCGCTGCGCTTCAAACTTCTTCGCGGTGCAGGGCATGATTGAAACGCTGTAGATCTTCTCCGGATCGATACCGACCTGCTCGGCGTAGTACGACTTGATGATCGCGCCGAGCATCTGCTGCGGGCTCTTGCAGCTCGACACGTTGGGGATGAAGTCGGGGAACTGCTGCTCCATGTACTTGATCCAGCCCGGGGAGCAGCTCGTGAGCATCGGGAAGGGCCCGCCGTTCTTGACCCGCGCGACCAATTCGGCGGCTTCCTCCATGATGGTGAGGTCAGCCGAGAACGCGGTCGGGAACACCCGCCGGAATCCGAGCTTCCGCAGCGCTGCGGTCATCGTACCCGCGATGTCACGGCCGGGCTTCATACCGAATTCCTCGGCAAGCGTCACGGACACGGCCGGTGCGTGCTGCACGACGACATGGCGGTCCGGGTCGGCCAGCGCGTTGAGCACCTCATCCAGTTGACATTGCTCACGGAGCGCACCGGTGGGGCAAACCATTGCGCACTGGCCGCAGTTGATGCAGCTCGACACGTTCAGACCCTGGTCGAAGGCCGTGCCGACGGTCGCCTGGCTGCCGCGGTCGATGAAATCGATTGCGGCTACGCCCTGAATCTCTTCGCAGACGCGTACGCATTTGCCGCACAGGATGCACTTGGCCGGGTCACGAACGATCGACGGATTCGACACGTCGACGTTGTACTGCCGGCAGGGCGCGTGGAAGCGCCGCTCGCGCACGCCCAACTCGTGGGCGAGATCCTGGAGCTCGCATTCGCCATTACGGATGCAGTAGAGGCAATCGTCGGGGTGACTCGCCAGGAGCAGCTCGACGATCATCTGTCGGGCGCGAATGGCGCGTGGTCCGTGGGTCTGCACCTTCATGCCGTCCGCCGCAGGCCAGGCGCACGCCGGCACGAGGCCGCGGGCACCGTCCACCTCGACGACGCACATCCGGCAGGCGCCTGTCGGCGTAAGCTCCTTCAGGTGGCAAAGTGTAGGAACGCGAATGCCGGCACGGCGGCACGCGTCGAGGACCGTCTCACCTTCTTTGGCTTGCATGGCACGGTCATTGATTTCCAGCGTAATCACAGTACTGCATCCCATCCGTTAGTTGGCAACGATTGCGTCCAGTTTGCACGCCTCGAGGCACGCCCCACACGCAATGCAACGTTCCTCAATGATGTAATGCGGGCTCTTGCTAGCACCCTGAATCGCATCAGCGGGACACACACGGCCGCACATGGTGCAGCCCTTGCACGCCTCAGGATCAATGCGATACGTCAATAGCTCGGTACACGCGCCCGCCGGACAGCGGCGCTGGAACACGTGCGCCTCGTATTCGTCGCGGAACCACCGCATCGTGCTGAGCACGGGATTGGGCGCCGACTGTCCCAGACCGCACAGGCTCGTATCGCGAATGACCTCCGCGAGCCGCTCGATCGTGAGCACGCCCTTGAAGCGGTCGAGCGCCTCGTTGCCGTGCTCTGAGCGGCGTGCGCGGGAAATCCGCTGGAGCACATCCAGCATCTGTTTCGTGCCCTCACGGCACGGAATGCATTTGCCGCAGCTTTCGCGCTGGATGAAGTCCATGAAGAACTTGGCCACGTCCACCATGCAGGTGTCCTCATCCATCACAACCAGCCCCCCGGAACCCATCATGGCACCAACGGTCTTGAGTGATTCGTAGTCGATCTGGGTGTCGAGGTGCTGCTCAGGAATGCAACCCCCGGACGGGCCACCGATCTGCACCGCTTTGAATCGTCGCCCATTCGGGATGCCTCCGCCGATGTCGAACAGCACCTGACGCAACGACGTACCCATCGCAACTTCGACCAGGCCGGTCAGCGCAATCTTGCCGGACAACGCGAACACCTTGGTACCTTTACTGCTTTCCGTACCGACGGCGGCGTACCAGTCGGCGCCATTGGTCAGTAGCGTCGGCAGGTTGGCGAGTGTCTCAACGTTGTTGATGATTGTCGGCTTGCCGAACAGACCGCGCACCGCCGGGAATGGCGGGCGTGGACGCGGCATGCCGCGCTTACCTTCGACACTGTGGATCAGGGCCGTTTCCTCACCACACACGAATGCCCCGGCGCCCATCTTGATGGCAATATCCAGATCGAAGCCCGAACCAAGGATGTTGCGACCGAGCAGACCGCCGCGCGTGGCCTGGTGAATGGCCAGCCGCAGGCGCTCGATGGCCAGCGGGTACTCGGCGCGGATGTAGACGTATGCCTTGTTCGCGCCGATGGCGTACGCTGCGACTGCGAGGCCTTCGACGAGTCGATGCGGGTCGCCCTCGATGATGGCGCGGTCCATGAACGCGCCGGGGTCGCCTTCGTCGGCGTTGCAGATCAGGTATTTCTGGTCGCTCGCGGTTTCGAGCGCGAACTTCCATTTTCGGCCGGTGGGAAACCCGCCACCGCCACGGCCGCGTAAGCCAGCTTGCAGGACTTCGTCACAGACCTCGGCGGGCGTTGCGCCGTGTAGCACCTTGTGCAGTGCACGGTATCCGCCGCGGGCGAGATATTCGTCGATGCGGGCGGGATCAACGTGCCCGCAGTTCGCCAGGACCCAACGCGTCTGCGGCTTGAAGAACGGGTGCTCGTCGTAGCGCGGCACGCCGAGCCAGTCTTCCAGCCCCGGAACGGGGAACTGCACGACGGCGTCATCGTGCGGCAATTCTCCGTCGAGCACCCGATCGAGCAGCGGAGCGACCTCCTTCTCGATTATCTTCTGGAAGCTGACGCGGGCGCGGCCGGGCAGTTGCACGTCGAGTAGCGGCTCGGCCGAACAGAGGCCGATGCAGCCGACCTCTACGACGTCCGTGTCGAGCTCATGCTCGTCGATGTAGGCTCGTACGGCGTCGATCGTCTTTTGTGCTCCAGCGCCCAGACCGCAGGTTCCGGCGCCGACGTAGATCGTCGTTCGTTCGACCTGTTCGCGGCGTAGTAGGGCGCCGCGCTCGTCACGCTCTTCCGCGGCTGGATCGATGTTGTGACTCAGCAACGCCGCGACCTCCGCGGGAGACGGGTAGGAGTCCGTTGCTGGGGTTTGCGTTTCAGTTTCCATCCTGCTCAGTGTCCGTCTTGAGGTACTTCCTTAAGGTCTTGCCGATCGTGTCTGTGGACATCTCCGCGTGGAAGTCGCCGTTTACCGTAACAACTGGTGCGAGGCCACACGCCCCGATGCAGGCCACGACTTCGTAGCTGTAGTTACCGTCACGCGTGGTCTGCCCCGGCTCAACCTGCAGCGTTCGGCGGAGCGTATCGAGCACCTTGCCGGAGCCTTTGACGTGGCACGCCGTGCCGCGGCAGATCTGGCAATGCACTTTGCCGAGCGGCTGGAAACGAAACTGGTTATAGAACGTAGCGACGCCGTACACTTTGCTGATCGGCAGCCCAAGGCGTTGTCCGACCGCGATCATCGACTCGCGTGACAGGTACCCAAACTGGGTCTGTACTGACTGAAGGATCGGGATCAGGTGCTCGCGCCCTGCGTCCGGAAACTCTTCGAGGACGGTCGACAACTCATTCTGGGTTGCGATCATTCTGCCTCCGGGGCGCCGCGCGCGGCGCCGAAGAAAGCCACCTTGTTAAGGGAAACACTGATATCGATGTGCTCGACGAAGATTTCGGGGGGGACGCGGAGTCGCACAGGGGCGAAATTCAGCAGGCCAACTACGCCCGCTTTGAGTAATCGATCGGCGACTTCTTGTGCGTTCTCAGCGGGGACGGCGATCACCGCAACGGTTGCAGGCTCTCGCTCCAACCGGTCTTCGAGCTCGCTCATGGGATAGCAATGGCAGCCGTGTACAACCCGTCCGGTGCGCTGGGGGTCCACGTCGAAAGTAGCGACGATCTGGTGCTCACCCTCGCGACCGGCGAAGTAGGCCGCTAACGCGCCGCCGAGCCGTCCCATGCCGACAATGATGGTGCGCATTGCGCGGGCTGGAGTAAACAGTGCGTCGATGTGTGCGAGCAGGCCCTCCACGTCGTAGCCCCGCGCCGGACTGCCGGAATAGCCGATCGTCATTAAGTCGCGCCGCACCTGGGCGGCGGTGGCGCCTTCGAGGGCGGCCAGATTGTGCGAGAATACCCGGAGCGTGCCTTCGCGTGCCAAGTCCGTCAGCAGCCGCCGATAGGTGCATAGCCGCTCGACCATTGGCTGAGGCAGCCGGCGTGCGGCGTTGGAGGTGGCAAAGCTGGCAGGAGTGTCAGGCACGGCAGACTTTCTGATCTGTGATTGAAATCACACTGTGAATCTATTCACAAGTGTACAACGGGCGAAGCAGTTTGTCAAGCGGCGGAGCGGTTTTCATCAGCCTCTCGCGCTGTTCAGGTCTGGTGCACGCACTCGTGTTGCATTGCGGAGATATTATCGGCGGTGTGGTGTCGTTCCCGCGTTAGTGGCCGAAGCTTGGTCCAGGAGTCCCCAGTCGGTGTCGCGTTCGTACGCGAGCTCAATGAGCAGGTCGCCGGCGATGCGTTTGAATGTCTCAATGTCCTCAGCGGTGAAGAATTGCTTCCAGCCGCCGGTTTGACCTTGGCGAAACACGCCTGGGATGGTTGTGCCGCGGCCATCTCGGCAGGCCTTGATCTGCTCGGCAACACGCTGCGTGGGCAGACCCAACGCGCCGATTAGGTCGGTGAGAACTGCGTGCGGATCGTGGAGCAGATCCTCGTATCGCACGAGCTTCGTGTGGTACTGACGCAAGCAGTGCTGCGCTGCGTCGGCGTAGCGCTTCCAAAACTCCGTTGCCGCTGCGACCGTGGCGGGGGCTCCCTGCCACCAGGCCGACGGGTCGCGACCCACGTGTACCAGCGATGTCACGACGTCTCGGCCATCGCGCTGGACAAGGATCGCCGCCGCCGCCGGGAACAACTCGAAGATCCGGTCTACAAAGAGCAGGTGTATGGGCGTCTTCTCGACAATCACACAGCCCGGGTTCGCGCGCGATAGGCAGTAGAACTTGTAACGAATCTGTGCGTCCGTGAACGGGCGGTTGTCGTTGAAGATGTTTGTTTCCTGCGTCTTGTTGTCGTTGATGCGCGCCGCCAGATTATCGACCGTGGCGGCCACGATATCTGGATGGGCGCGCAACAGGTTCAGCACCCACGTTGTCCCCGAGTGCGGCGAGCCGAAGACGAACACCAGGTTCTCGCCGCGATACTGGCCGAAGGGTGGGAGATCGTGTGTTCTTGTCAGGTTTCTACCGACGTCGAACCGCGTACGGGCGGCGAACCTCCATACGTCGATACCGCCGATCACCGCCCGGCCCGTACGCGCGAATCGAAACGCCGCGCGAAAACTCGTCGCCTCGGCGCTGGCACGGAAGCGTACTCGGTTGATGCCCTTACGCAGCGTGATGACGTGGTGTTCGAGACGGCGCGCGTCGTTGAATTGAATCACCCAGAAGCTGACCGTACAGCCGTCGTCCAGATGCTCGACGGGCACCACGAACTCGTAGTTGACGTCGGGAACCAGCGGCCAGGCCTCGGTATCGCAGGGCGGTCGCTGAAAGTCAGTGGATTCCGTAGCGACGTAAAATTTCCCGTCGCCGGCAAGATTGCTGACGACCTCCAGTCGAGCGTCGGGCCTAACGTGGACGGTTCGATCGCCTCCGTCGGGGGGGCAGTACCACCTGTCCGAAAGCGAATCGCCATCCGGTGCCGCATACGACAAGTGTGGGAGGTCGACGCGCTGGCGGTAGGCCCAACGCCTGCTGCGGGGCGTTGTTTGCCGCGCGATCTCGTACACGTGCAGTAGCTCACGGTCCAGGTCGGACTGTCGAAAAAACGCATCGATGACGGCGAGCGAGAGTTTACCCAAACGGTCGATCTCTTCGTCGTCGTAGATCACACGTTCGAGGTCGCTAAACAGCGCGCGCGCAGGATACTCCTGGTGTTGGCCGCCAAAGCCGCCGAAGTTCGTGTACGCGCCGCGTGGGGCGATGTTGCCGTCGATCAGGCCGACGTAGCCCTTGCTGCCAATCGCGATGGTCGGGCGGCCGCACGCCATGGCCTCCAGGGCACTGCGTCCTGGAGCGATGGCAACGTGACATCCGTTGTATGTGAGCGCGAGCGCCGGCTCGCTCATCCAGCCGAGAAATGAAATCAGGTTGCGCTGGGCGGCGTCATTGACCTGTCTCGCGGCGGTTTCCATCTCCGTCCGCAGTCGTCCGTCGCCGCCGATCCACCACTGCCAATCGAAGGCGCGGCGGTCGGTCATTTCTCGCCAGCACTCTTTGACAACATCAAGGATGAACGACTTGTCCTCATCGAGCCGTGACACGAAGAAGACGCGTCGGTCTGTTGGCACGTCCGGCGCGTCGGCCAGTTGCGGGAATTGCTCGTGCAAAGCTTCCCAATCGGGATCGGCGGGTTGGAAGACGCTGGTCTCGACCCCGTTGGGCGTAATGAAAACGCGATCGGCTGGAAACTCGGTTGCGTCGAGTACGTAGTCGCGGATGCCCGGGCTTACCGCGAGGAGGAAATCGACGTCATCTGCGTAGCTCGGCAGTGAGTCCGTATACATGCCGTGGATCGTGAGCAGAAACGGGCACTGCTCGCCGCGTGCGACCGCCAGGCCGACCTGCCGACTTGTGGACGGGTGCGCGTGTACGAGGTCGAACGGTCCCGCCTGCTGCGCCATGCGCACCGCTGATTCCTCATCCTCGAACGGTGTTTCCAAGACGTCGATCGACGCCTGACGCAGCGATTCGGCGAACGGGCCCGGCTTGCACATGATGACGCATTCGTGACCTGCGCGTGCAAGTGCGTCGGCCTGGGCACGCACGTGCGACTGAAGTCCTCCGAGCGGCGCTTTGAAAAACACCGGAATGAATACGCGCATCCAACGTCCCTCATCGGTGGTTCGACCTTTGGTCAATTCGCAGAGCGACATTCGGTCTCGGGATTACCCGACAGTCGCGCACGGAGAGCGCGTGAGTCTAGGCAGCACCTGCATTCTAGTGGGCGGCAGATCAAGGTAAAGTCGTGAGCGGGATGGGGGCAATCGCGTTCGGTTTCCGGTGGCGGAACGGTTACAGGTCCATGGCACGCCACAGTGCCAACTCATCGTGGCTGTTGCGCTTACGGCGCTGCTTCGCAAGAGAATGTGCGTCACCAACTGGTACCTCCCCACGTTCGCCGCCGGCCTGGCGAACGTTCCGTTCGTCGCAATCCCCAGTAACAGCCACAAGATCGAGTCACTGCTGGAATGGTCCGGGTTGCCGATTCCGATGTGTACGTCGGTTGACGAGCTCGAGCCGCAGATTGAGCACGCGCGTCGCAACCTACAGCTCTTCAACGAGTTTCATCATTTCCTGCGATCGCAGCGCGTGCTTGTCGAGAAGGACACTGCCAGCGTCCTGGGGCAGTAAGTGGTGTGTGGGACGAGCCGAAACCGGTTCTGGGATTGGCGGACTCTGTGGACTGTCGTATGATTCGGCGGAAAAGACGCTCGGGGCAGATCTGAGTCCCAGACGTCTGGCTTGGCTGCGGGGCAGGCGGCGGCGCGGCTGCCCCCCGTCGACCGGCCATTTGTCGAGGGAAGCCATGGCAAACAACGACCGCGTTAACGATCTGTACTTTCGGCGCATACACAGCCCCGCGGCCCAAGAAGCGTGCAGGGAGCGGATTCACTGGTTGTGCGCGCATGTGGTCGGCGATCGCGTGCTCGATATTGGCTGTTCGCAGGGGATTGCGCCGATCATCCTCGGACGCGAAGGTCGCACGGTTGTCGGAATCGACATCGAGGGTGCCGTCATCGAAGCGGCCGAAGCGGCGCTTGGGAACGAATCACAGCTGGTGCAGGACCGCGTGACGTTTAAGGTCGCCGACGCGTTTGCGGTTGAGTTCGACACCGGCTCGTTCGATACCGTGATCTTGGGCGAGCTGCTTGAGCATCTTGCGACGCCGCAGCGGCTACTCGAACGGGTAGCGGAGTGGTTGCGCCCCGAAGGGCAGATCGTCGTCAGCGTACCCCACGGGTACGAACCGTTTGACGATCACAAGCGCACATTCTACCTGTTGCGCTTGGTGGATTTGCTCGCGCCGCGGTTTGGTATCAGTGAGATTGAGCCTGTGCAGGGTAAGTACCTGTGTGCTGTTGGTCGGCGCCGCGCGGACGGAGAAGCACCGCAGCCGCTGACGGTGGAGACGTTGCGGAAATGGGTGGCCGGCGCAGACGACGGACTGGAGCTGGTGCAGCGAGCAGCACACGAGGAGAAGTTGGCGCTGCGAGCTGAGCGCCAGAAGCTCAGTGATCGTGGGGCGCAGTACCGCGAGCACATCGAGAATCTCAAGCAGGCCGAAGCGTCGCTGCGCGGGCAGATGCGGGCACGCGAGACGGAACTGCGCGAGGCGCACGCAGCCGAGTTGGACAAGTGGCGCGAGCGCAGCGTACAGGCTGCCGAGCGTGAGGGTGTGCTGAAGGCGGACTGTGACGCGGCGATGCTCCGGATCAACAAGCTCGAGTCCGACCTGCGAGCGGGGCACGAGGAACACCAGACGCTGCAACGTGAGATCGACGGTCTGCAGCACGAGATAGACAAGCTACGTCAGCATGAGCAGCGTCAGCAGGGCGAAAAAAAGAAGGTTGAACGGTCGCTGGAGGCCGAGCGCAACGCGCGCAAGAGAGTCGAAGGGCGAGTCTCGCGCGAGCGTGACCGGGCCGAGATGCTCCGGGCTGAACTCAACCTGCGCGAACGCGGTGTGCGTTACCGGCTGGGTGATTCATTCGTGCGCGCCGCGCGGCCATCGCTGGATACGCTCAAGCTGCCATTCCGTTTTGTCACACTGTTGTTCGAAGGGATCGGGAACGTGCGGCGAAGACGACTGGCAGCTCGGCGACGTGCAGCGGCACCCGTGCACGTCAAAGCTGCGTCGCAGGCCAGTGTGTCGGTTGCCAAGGCCAAACCGGCCAAGGAAGTCGTTCCCGCACCGAAATCGGCCGAGGTCGTCAAGCCGGCTGCGCCGCCGGCGGCTCAGGAACCCGCCGGTCTGGAAGCGATCTCCACGCTGGCCGAGCCGTACTCGGACACGCCCCGGGCCTTGGTGCGCCGGCCGGATCTTTGTGTTGCGGCGGTAACGGACGAGTTTTCGTGGCGTGCGTGGCAGTACGAGGCGGAGTTGTTCACGTTTACGCCGAAGACGTGGCGGGAAGCGCTCGAACAGCGAAAGCCGGACCTCCTGCTCGTAGAGTCGGCGTGGAGCGGCCTGAACGATAGCTGGTACTTCCAGATTCGCGACCTGGGACAGCGTGGCGAGGTGATCAAATACTACGCGATTCCGGAGATCATCGCTTGGTGCCGCGCGAACGATGTCCCGACGGTGTTCTACAACAAGGAGGACCCGCCAAACTTCGACGTGTTTGTCGAGGCGGCCAAGCAGTTCGATTACGTGTTCACCTCCGACGCGGACTGCATTCCGGACTATCGCAAGCACGTCGGGCACGAGCGCGTTTTCGCGTTGCCGTTCGCCGCGCAACCGCGGATTCATAATCCAATCATGACCGGGACACGCACGGGGTCGGTTTGCTTCGCGGGTACTTGGTACGCGCACCGACACTTCGCACGGCAGGATGCTGCGCTGAAAGTCTTGCGTCCGGGCCTCGACTACGATCTGCACATCTTCGATCGCATGGCTAACAATGATAATCCGAACTTCCGCTGGCCGGATGAGTTTCTACCTGCCGTTCGGGGGGCGCTGCCATACGCCCAAATGCTGGCGGCGTACAAGCGATACAAGGTGTTCCTGAACATCAACAGCGTGACGACGTCGCCAACGATGTTCGCCCGCCGGGTGTTTGAGTTGCTGGCGTGCGGCACGCCGGTGATCAGCGCGTATTCCGAGGGGATCAAGCGCCAACTGGGCGAGGACATCGTCTGCCTGAGCGAGAACGAGCAGACGACGCGCGAGCATCTGGAGAGGCTGCTCAGCGATGATGAGTACCGGGAGCGGTTGTCACTGCGCGGGCAGCGAAAAGTTTTCAGCGAGCATACATACACGCAGCGGTTGCAGACGATTCTCGACGCGATTGGCATCAAGCACGCGCCGGCAAGCCGTCCGCTGATGACGATGGTCGCCGCGGTGGAGGATCGCGATCAGGTAGTGGCGGCCTGGCAGAACTTTGCGCGGCAAGAGTATAGCAACAAGCAACTCGTGTTATGTGCGCGCACCGCGGCCGCCGTCGCGGCAGCAGATCAGGTGACCGAAGGGGACCGCGCCGTGCGATCCGTGGTGGCTGCCGAGCAGACTTGGGGGCGCGTGCTCCGCGAAGTCGTGGATACGACGCCCGCGGGCTACCTGGTCGCCTGTAACCCGGTGGACTACTACGCGCCGCACTATCTGGTGGATCTAGCCAACGCGACGCTGTATGTTGTCGAACCGGCGCTGGGCAAAGGCACAGTCTATAAAAGCGACAATAGCAGTGCACCGCAGATTGCCAAGCGTCTGTGCGAGTATCGCGTGACGAGCAAAGTCCATCCTTGGACGCTGTGTCTGAAGCGGGATACCGCGGAACAACATTCAGTACGCTTGTCCAGCGCGCAAACGCCGTTCGAGTGGTGGAACCGTCAGATGCGTGAACAACTGCGGATCTACGCGACGGACCGGTTCAACTACGTGAGCCGTGAAGGCGACGGAGAAGCGGTTGCTGCGGCTGCCAGTACAACGGAGTCGGCGACGACGGCGATGGAGCTAACCGCCGCGGCGGCCTGCTGACGCGGCGCCCGTCGTCGCGGACTCGGGGCTGAAGCGGGATACGGACGGCCCCAACAGCAGTGGCTCGAACTGCGAGAGAATGACCGTCTGGTCAAACCGTTGTCGGGCCTCGACGCGCGCTTGGTCGCCCAACTCATCCCGTGTTCCCGAATCGTGAACGCGTTGAATGTGCTCGACGGCCTCGTCAACCGACTCGAACAGGCAACTGCGGGGGTACAGGTCTGCGGCGCCATCCCAGCGACGAACGATGGGAACGCAACCGGCCGCCATGCCCTCGGGAATTGCCTGGTGACTGCCCTCGAAATCGCTGCACGACAGCAGGTAACCGACCGGTGCATACCAGGAGCCGGGGTCGTCGGTCCAACCCTCGCGGACGACGTACTGTTCGAGGCCGGCCGCCAGTTGCTCTTCAAACGCCTCGTAGTACGCACGCTCGGTGGGGCGACGCCAGAGCCACTCGTATTCCCGTGGATCCTTGCCGCCTAGGTGCAGCCGCCAGCGGTCGTCGCGTTCCATCAACCTGGCAAGAATGTCGAGTGCGAGCCGCGGCTGTTTGAGCCGGGGTGAATACCCGAGCATACCCAGAGTATGGGAACACGCCTCCGGCTTGGTCCGGTCGAAGCGGTCACAGTCGATGACGTTGAGCAGCAGGTGCGTGGTGGCGGTCAACTGTTGGTCGAGCTGGGCCGTGATCTCATCGCGCACCTGCGGCGCGATGAAGAGAAGATGGTCGACGTTGTCCCACGCGACCTGGTTGGGGAATTGCGTGTCGCGCTCCTGACGGTGAAGGCGGATGACCATTCGCTGCGCGGGCCGCAGCCGCTGCGAGTACCAAACGGCGTTGCCCAGGCACCACTCGCAATAGACCACGTCCGCCCAGCGCAGCAGCTCCTCGCTACGGCGTTCGTCGTGTCGGGTATGGCTCAGCCAGTTTTCGATGCGCACGACGCAATCCGGGCGGTTGGAGAAGTGCGTGATGATCTCGCGCGCGAACTTCAGGTCGTGGCCGGCAAACACGATTCGCTGTGGTCGATCGGGCTCGATGACGGCGGGCGCGTCCGGTCGATAAGTCGCGAGCCACCGTTCGAGCACCTGGCGCGCCGCGGAAAACGTGAAGCGACCTGCGGTGGCGATCATCTGCGACGCTGCGGTCTGATACACCCGCTCGTGCTCCCACGCCTCACAAACGCGCGTGACGAATGACTCCGGCGTGTCGACGTACAACGGATAGTCGTCGCCGAACACGAGGCGGTTGATGCGCGACGGGTTGAGCAGCACGGGCAGGCCGGCGGCGGCATATTCGAGCGCCTTGGTGCTCAACTCGAGCGAGTCATCGTAGTGCGCGGTACGCCAGCAGCAGCCCAGATCGCACTCGTTCATCAGGTCGGCAACAGCCTCACGCGAAAGAGCTCCTCGCCAATCGACGCCGGGCGTGTTCTCGAACGCGGCACGGAGGCGGCGTTCGAAGTCGCCGGTGCCCTCGGGATCGTGAAACTTGTCGCCGGCAACAACCAGCGTCGTGTCGGGAAACTGCTTACGAATTTCGGTCAGAGCCGCGATCTGTTCCTCGATGCGATAATGGGCGTCGAACTTGCCGACGTAGCAGAGCTTGTACCCGCTACGCGTTGCGCGCGGCTCAGACCGCGAGAGACGGGGCACCAATGGCGGCAGCGGGACGTAACGGCTCGGCGCGGTACCGAACACGTCTTCGAGGTACTCCTGCAACAACGGAGTCTGGCATGCAATGAGACCGTTGCTGCGGGCAACGGCCTCGCACGTTTCGGCGTCCGCGCCGCCCTGGGTCAGATAGAACCAACTCCGCGCGGCGAGCTTTGGCGTGCCGGCCACGAGTCGACAGATCGGCCCGCCGCGAAGCACGAGCAGGTCATACGGCTGGGCATCGTGCAAACGCGTGATGCGCGTGAACGCCTGGTCCGGCGTCATGCGCTTTGCGAGCTTGTCGCCGACGTTGCGAAGCGCTGCGACGTCGCGCGGTTTCCAAGGATCGAGCAAACAAATTTTCGGCGTGTCGGAAAGTGAAGTGGTGTTGACGGCGCGCTGCAGGGGGGCGTTCAGCATCAGGTCGACCTGGACGCTCGAATCCTGGCACAGCGTCTGCGCGACGGAGATGCACCAGATGGTGGAGCCGTCGATGAGGTTCAGATCGACCGGAGCATGTAACAACACGCGCATCATGCCGCTCCCGCAGTCCGTCTTGTGCTGGCCGCGTTGCTCGCGCGGCGACCGATGAACAGCGTAAGTCGCTCGGCGGGCTCTGTCACCTCTCGCAGTCGTGTGGCGCTGACATTGTCCGGCATACTGCGCGTGACTATACTCGCCGGCGTTCGGCGAAGTGGTGCTGTACACAACGATACAGTCGCCGGCCACGTCGTCAGTAGACTGGCAGGAACCGCGCGATGCCAAGTGATTACGGGATCTGGTCGCTGTTGCCGCCGGTGTTGGCGATCGCGCTGGCGATTTTCACGCGGCATGTGCTACCGTCGTTGTTCGCGGGGATCTGGGTGGGGTATGTCGTTGTCGCGCATGGCAATCCGCTGACCGGAACCGTGGGCGCTTTGCAGGCATGTGTCGATGTCTTCGCGGATCGCGGTAACACGTCGGTGATTCTCTTCAGTGCGCTGGTGGGGTCGCTCATCGCACTCATTCAGCGCAGCGGCGGCGTGGATGGATTCGTGAGTGCCGCACGCGGTACGGGGTGGGTGCGCGGACGCCGCAGCGCGGGCATTCTTGCTATCGGTGTGAGTCTGGTGGTTTTTGTCGAGTCGAGCATCACGTGCCTGGTGACGGGGGCGGTGGCGCGGCCGCTGTTCGACAAGTTTCGATCGTCGCGCGAGAAACTGGCGTACATCTGCGACACGGGCTCGGCGCCGGTCTGCATTCTGATTCCGTTTAACGGCTGGGGGGCGTTTATCCTGGCGCAACTCGCGGCGTCGGGCATGGTGGATGAACCACTGTCCGTGCTCGTGACGGCGATTCCACTGAATTTCTACGCGCTGGTGAGCCTGGTGCTGCTGGTTATCGTTGTCGTGAGCGGCAGGAACTTCGGGCCGATGCGCCACGCCGAACGCCGAGCGCGTGAGGAGGGCAAGCTGCTGCGCGACGGCGCCCGGCCGATGATCTCGGAGGAAGTGCTGGCGCTTCCGCCGGCGTCTGGAACCACGCGGCGCGCGATCAACATGATTCTTCCGGTAGTGTTGATGGTGCTGATGGTGCCGGTCGGGCTTACGTATACGGGGCTCAGCGGGCTTGAGTCCGGAACGCCGACGACGGTGTGGAACGTACTCGGGGCGGCGTCGGGCAGCACTTCCGTGTTTTGGGCGGTGACGGCGGCGGTTGCGTTCGCCGGTCTGCTCTATCGCGTGCAGGGCATCATGAAGTTTGGTGAGTTCATCGACGTTGTGATGAAAGGGGCGGCGGCATTGGTGCCGCTGGCTGCGCTGATGGTGATGGCGTTCGCGATCGGGCACCTGTGTCGGGCGGAACTGCACACCGGAGCGTATCTGGCCTCGGTGATTGGCGACGGAATGCCAGCCTGGCTGCTGCCGGCCGTCATCTTCATCGTGTCGTCGGCGATCGCGTTTGCCACGGGGACGAGCTGGGGCACGTTTGCGATCATGCTGGCGATCGCACTGGAACT
Source organism: Phycisphaerae bacterium (assembly GCA_028277645.1). Taxonomy (GTDB): domain Bacteria; phylum Planctomycetota; class Phycisphaerae; order UBA1845; family Fen-1342; genus JANQFV01. The sequence goes on along the minus strand of JANQFV010000054.1, from coordinate 80,215 downwards.
TCAATCCACGATCGGCGGCAATCAGGCGCTGATGGTGGCAGCGGTGCTGGGCGGCGGTGTGTTCGGCGATCATTGCTCGCCCATCTCGGACACGACGATCGTCTCGTCGATGGCGTCGGCGTGCGATCACATTGACCACGTGCGGACGCAGCTACCCTATGCGCTGGCGTCGGGAACCGTGGCCGTCGTGTTGTACGTATTGGTGGGGGCGCTGGGAGCATAGCATGAGCAGATCAGATCGATACCGGGGCCTGCGTTGCGCTCTGATCATCGTCACCGTCGCCGCGTTCAGTCAGCAGGTGACCGGTCAAGAGGGGGACAATGCCGCATTGAAGCCGCGCGGTCCGATCGTGATGACCGCGGAAGGTCGCAAGATTCACGAGCGCGGCATATTGATCGACGGGCACAACGATCTGCCGTGGAACGTCCGCACGCAGGCCGCGTCATCGTTCGACAAGCTGGACATCGCGCTGCCGCAACCGCAGCTTCAGACGGACATTCCGCGGCTGCGGCGGGGCGGCCTGGATGCGCAGTTCTGGGTCGTATACGTGCCGCCCGAGTTGGAGAAGACGGGCGGTGCGACGAAGATGGCCCTCGAACAATTCGACCTGATCGACCGCATGATCAAACGCTATTCGTACGTGTTCGAGCGGGCGCTGACGGCCGACGACATCGTGCGCATCCACAAGGAGGACAAGATCGCGGGGCTGATCGGCGTCGAGGGGGGGCACATGATTGAGGGTTCGCTGGAGACGCTGCGCGAGTTCTATCAGCGCGGCGCGCGCTACATGGGGTTGACGCATTCGGCGACTACGGCCTGGGCCGATTCGGCGACGGATGTGGCGCGGCACGGCGGACTGAGTGCGTTCGGCGAGCGCGTGGTGCTGGAGATGAATCGGCTGGGGATGCTGGTGGGCATCTCGCACGTGTCCGCCGACACGATGCGCGACGCGCTGCGTGTGAGCCGGGCGCCGGTGATCTCTTCGCATTCCGGCGCGTACGCTGTCGCCGCGCACAATCGGAATATCCCCGACGACGTCCTGCGCATGATCGCCGACAACGGCGGCGTCATTATGGTGGTGTTCTTCTCGGGCTACATCGAGCCGGTGGGGGCGCAGAGCATGGCCCGCTACTTCGAGGATGAGCGGGCGTTGAAGGAGAAATACCCGGGCAAAGCGGACTTCGAGCGCGCCTGGCAGAAATGGCGGGAGGAGCACCCCGTTCCCCGCGGCACCGTCCACACCCTGATCGACCATATCGATCACATCGTGAAGGTGGCGGGGATCGACCACGTCGGATTCGGCAGTGATTACGAGGGAGCCTCGAAAATGCCGGTACAGCTTGAAGACGTCACGGGATACCCCTACATCACGCAGGCGTTGCTCGACCGGGGCTACAGCTCGCGGGACGTTCACAAGATCATGGGCGGGAACCTGCTGCGGGCGCTGCGGGAGGCGGAACGCGTAGCACGTGAGTGGCCTCGGTCATCCGCAGCGCCGGATTGAAACTGTTTCGTCCCCAGCCGCGAGCGGGGTTTCCGGTGCCGCTTATCTGACGTGATACTTCTACGCCAAATAGCGCCATGTTCCGGCGTCGATTCGCATCGAATTCTCCGCTTCCTGCGGTAGGATAGGGTAGTGCGACGTGCAATGCGCCGGGAGGGGGTGGAGTGCGTCGTAGCTGCGAATCACGAACAAGTGAGACTAGGGAGAGAGAAGTATCGTGCGGACACTCAAGATTGCCTCCATGATGGTCGTTGTGGGCGTTGCTGCCAGTGCAGATGCTCTGGCGGAGGATATCGAAGCGCTGCTGGCAAGCATGACGCTGGATGAGAAAATCGGACAGATGACGCAGGCCGAGCGCGACAGCGCTACGCCGGACGACGTCAGAGATTTCTTCCTCGGCTCGATCCTCAGCGGCGGCGGCTCCGCCCCTGCGAACAACACGCCCACGGGCTGGGCGGACATGCACGACGCCTATCAGAACGCCGCGCTGAGCACCCCCCTGGGAATTCCGATCATTTACGGTATCGACGCCGTCCACGGGCACAACAATGTATACGGCGCCACCATTTTCCCACATAATATTGGGCTCGGCGCCACGCGCGACCCGAACCTGGTCGAGGGGATCGGGCGGATCACGGCGAAAGAGGTTGCTTGCACGGGGCTCGAGTGGACGTTTGCGCCGTGCGTGGCCGTAGTACGCGACGAACGCTGGGGCCGGACGTACGAAGGCTTCGGCGAAGATCCCAACCTGCAGGTGCTGCTCACCGGCAGCTACGTTCGCGGCTTTCAGGGTGCGACGATGAGCGGCGAACGTGTGATCGCGTGCGCTAAGCACTTCGCCGGCGACGGCGGTACGAGCGGCGGCATCGACCGCGGCAACACGATTGTCGACGAGGCCACACTCCGCGCCGTCCACATGCCCGGGTTTCTCGAAGCCATCAACAACAACGTCGGAACCATCATGCCGTCGTACAGCAGTTGGAACGGCGTCAAGATGCACGAGAACATGTACTTGCTGACCGACGTGCTGAAGACCGAATTCGGGTTTGACGGCTTCATCATCTCCGACTGGGAGGCGGTCTACGAGCTCTCTGGGCCAACGTATTACGACCAGGTCGTACTGATGGTCAACGCTGGCGTCGACATGACCATGGAGCCGTATAACTGGCAGAACTTCATCACTACGCTGAAGTCGGCAGTCAACAACAACCATGTCAGTATGACCCGCATCGACGACGCGGTCCGGCACATTTTGCAGATCAAGGACGCGGCCGGTGTTTTCGATGAGCCCCTGGCCGACCGCACGCTGGTCAACAGCGGCGCGCTGGGCAGCGCTCCACACCGCGCCGTCGCGCGTGAAGCCGTTCGCAAGTCGCTCGTTTTGCTGAAGAACGACGGCGTGCTGCCCATATCCAAGAGCAGCAACGTCTTCGTCGCCGGCAAGAATGCGAACGACATCGGCAATCAGTGCGGCGGCTGGACCATCAGTTGGCAGGGCAGTAGCGGCAACATCACCCCCGGAACGACGATTCTGCAGGGAATCCAGGACGCGGTCGCCGGTCACGGTGGCTCCGTCACGTTCAGCGAGGATGGTACCGGCTCGGCCGGACACGATCTCGCCATCGTCGTGATCGGTGAGACGCCGTACGCGGAGGGGGTCGGCGACGACAACGACCTGGCGCTCGACGCGACGGACATCAACTGCCTGAACCAGATCGCGGATATCCCCACTGTTGTTGTTTTGGTCTCGGGCCGTCCCATGATGATTAGCGACCATCTGAGCAACTGGGACGCGTTTGTCGCGGCTTGGCTGCCGGGGACGGAAGGCGACGGTGTAGCCGAGGTGCTGTTTGGTGATTACGACTTTGTAGGCAAGCTGCCGCATAGCTGGCCGGTGAACATCGCCCAGGTGCCGATCAACATCGGCGACACCCCGTACAATCCGCTGTTCCCCTACGGCTATGGGTTGGACTACTCTTCCGTTCCTCCGAGCGTAACGATCACGAGCCCCGCGGATGGCGCAACACTGCCGACGGGCGACGTGATTATCGACGCGATTGCAACCGACAGCGACGGAATGGTGGACCGTGTTGAGTTCTACGCGGGTACAACCTACCTCGGCGTAGACGCAACCTCGCCGTACAGCTTCACGTGGAACGGCGTCAGCGACGGCTGCTACACCATCATCGCGAAGGCGATCGATGATCAGGAGCTGTCGAGCACGGACAGCGTCGATATCACCGTCGGAGAGGGATGCGACGGACAGGCCCCGTTCCACGGCGCACCGGCCACGATCCCAGGCGTGATTCAGGCCGAGGACTTCGATTTCGGCGGCAACGGCGTGGCCTATCAGGACGCCGACACCGGCAACAACGGCGGCCAATACCGGCCCGCCGAAGACGTTGATATCGAGATCTGCACTGACGATGGTGGCGGGTACAACATCGGCTGGATGTCGAGCAGCGAATGGCTGGAGTACGCCGTCGATGTCACGGTTCCCGGCGAGTACCGGATCGACTGCCGCGTCGCATCACTATCCACCGGCGGAACATTCCACATCGAGTTTGACGGCGAGAATCTCACTGGCGACATCAGCGTGCCCAGCACCGGCTGGTGGCAGAATTGGGTGACCGTCAACGCAGTCGCGTATCTGCCGGCCGGCGTTCACACGATGCGCTTCGCCAACGCCGCCAGCGCGGATGAGTACAACATCAATTACTTCGACTTCGTTGTGCTGCGTCCGCTCGGCGATTACGACAACAACGGCCAAGTGGACCTCGGCGATTTTTTCTACCTGCCGAACTGCTTGACGGGACCGGGAAATGGGCCGGTCCCCGGCGAATGCGTGTGGTTCGACTTCGATGCCGACATGGATGTCGACGCCATGGACCTTGGCGCATTTCAGCGCGCTTTCGGCGGTGTCTAAGCGCGGGGCGCCCAGTCGGCACGCATCAGCCTCCCCTCCCTGCGTAGTCTGTTGTCGGATTCGACTTCCGGACTGAATTCGGCGAGGAGGGTCATCGGCAACGTATCGCGAGACGCCGATGCCGGAGAGCAGTATTATGGCACCTCGTCACTAGTCGCCAAACCGCTTGAGGCAGGACCACGATGGAGGCTAGGTTGAAGTTCCGGTGGATCGCCGCGCCGATGTTGATTGCCGCGGCATGCACGTTGGTCGCTGTCGGGGATGAGCCGCGCTGGGAGGAGCTGCTTCGGGGGAACTCCCTCGACGGTTGGGTCCGCCGTGGCGGTGCGGCGCAATATCGTGTCGACAACGGAACGATCATCGGCCGGAGTGCCCCAAGCACACCCAACACCTTCCTCTGCACCGAGCGTGTGTTCGGCGACTTTGAGCTCGCTCTCGAGGTCAAGGTCGACCCGCGCCTGAATTCCGGCATTCAGATTCGCAGCAACAGCGTTCCCGGCTATCGAGACGGCGTGGTGCATGGTTACCAGATCGAGATCGATCCATCCACGCGCGCGTGGTCCGGTGGCATCTACGACGAGAGCCGCCGCGGCTGGCTTCAGACGCTCGAGCACAATGAAGCCGCGCGCCGGGCGTTCCGGAATGGCGTGTGGAACCACTATCGTGTCGTCGCGGTCGGCAACTCGATCCGGACGTGGATCAACGGCGTGCCGGCCGCGGAGTTGAAGGACGATCTCACGCGCACCGGGTTTATTGGCTTGCAAGTTCACGGCACGCGCGAGACCGAACCGATGGAAGTCCGCTGGCGGAATATCCGCGTGAAGGACCTCGGGATTTATGGTCGCGAACCGCTACCCGGCGCGATCGTGTTGCTCGACGGCTCCGGTGATCTGTCAGCATGGGAACAGGCGGGCAACCCCGGTTCGGAGGTTCGCTGGCGCTTCCGGGACGGCGCCCTGGTGGTTCAGCCCGGCGCGGGCAGCATCGTAACAAAGCGGCGCTTCGGTGACTGTCGTCTGCACGTGGAGTTCAACGTTGATAACAACGACAAAGGCGGTCAGGCCGACGGCAACAGCGGCGTGTACCTCCAGCAGCGCTACGAGGTGCAGATACTGAACTCGGCCGGGCAGAAGCCGACCAGCGACAACTGCGGTGCCGTCTACGGGGTCAAGGCGCCGGACTACGCGATGACCATGCCCGCCGGTCGGTGGCAGATCTACGACATAATCTTCCGCGCCGCGCGATGGGATGCGGCCGGGCAGAAGGTGGCCAGTGCCCGCATCACCGTCTATCACAACGGGACGCGCATCCATGACGATGTTGAGATTCCGCGACACACTGGCGCTGGCCGGCCGGAAGGCTCGGAGAGCGCCCCGCTGTTGCTCCAGGATCACGGGAATCGCGTGCGCTTTCGGAATATCTGGATCATGGACCTCGAATCCCGTCAACAAAAGGGCGACTGAACCCGGTCACGCGCGAGATCGTATTCTTGTCGAGGCAGGCAATGACTGAACACTCTCAGCCGTCACGGCGCGCGTTTCTCAAGCGTATGGGGGCCATCACTCTTGCGCCGTACTTCGTTCCCAGCACCGCGCTCGGAACGCGAACGAGACGGGCACCAGCGGAGCGCATCAACCTCGCGGTGATCGGGCTCAAAAAGATGGGAGGCGCGCACGTACGAAACCTGCTCGCCTACGGCGATGTGCAGATCGTTGCGGTCTGCGACGTCCGTGGTGATTTGCTGGAGGCGACCAGGCAGCGTGTCGAGGCGCACTATGCCGCGCAGCGCGAGACCGCTTCATATCGTGGCTGCGGTGCCTACAACGAGTATGAGCGTGTCCTGGAGCGCAACGATGTCGACGCCGTTATCGTCGCCGTCCCTGACCATTGGCATGCGATCATCTCGATCGCCGCGTGCCGTGCCGGGAAGGACGTGTACTGCGAGAAGCCGCTGTCGCTGACGATTTGCGAGGCGCGCGAGATGGTTCGCGCCGCTCGTCGCTATGGCACGGTCTTTCAGACCGGCAGCCAGCAGCGCTCGAGCTGGGAGTTCCGGCGCGCCTGCGAGCTGGTTCGCAACGGTTACATCGGTGAGGTGCAGACCGTACACGTCGAGGTTGGTCCGGTGTCGCAGGAGGTCTGCCTACCCGAGGAGCCGGTTCCACCCGGGTTCGACTACGATCGCTGGCTCGGTCCGGCGCCGTGGGCGCTGTACAACAAGCTGCGCGTCGGTTCGTACTACAACGACGGTTGGCGGCGAATTCGCGACTACTCCGGCGGCAAGATGACCGACTGGGGCGCTCACCACTTTGACATCGTGCAGTGGGGGCTCGGAATGGACGAGAGTGGGCCGATCGAGATTTCGCCGCCGCCGCGGCGGCCCAGCCGCGGACCACTTCCAGAGATCATCGAGGGCACCGGGGCTTCGCCGCTCGATCCGTCCTGGGGCCTGGAGTACCGCTACGCTAACGGCGTCAGAGTCGTCAAAGATGGCACCAGCGGCGTTCTGTTTGTCGGTACGGAAGGCAAGATCGGCGTCAACCGCGGCGAGCTGAGGGCGTGGCCGGAGAGTCTTCGCGGGTACACGCTCGGAACTGGCGACGTGCGTTTGTACCGCAGCTCGAATCACTATCAAAACTGGCTCGATTGTATTCGCACACGACGACGGCCGATCTGTGACGTCGAGGTCGGCTGTCGTTCGGCCACGGTGTGTCATCTCGGCGCCATCGCCCTGTGGCTGGACCGCTCGATTCGGTGGGATCCGGAGCGCGAGGAAATTGTCGGTGACGACTACGCAGCCCGTTGGCTGGACCGGCCGAGACGTGCTCCGTACACGCTGCACTCCTGACGGGGGGATGCGCCGGGCGTGCCCGTTCGCCACCGCGGCGTCACGTGACCTTACCGATCAGTCGGGGTACGAGCCGCTTCTTCTCTTCGAATACCCAACGGTAGTAGTCAAGCCGCTTCAGCATGGCGCCGGCTTCGGCATCGAGCACGACGGTGACATGTCGGTGCATCTGAAGCGCGCTGGCGGTCACCTGTGCAGTCACCGGCCCCTCCAGGGCGTGAGCGATGATCTCAGCTTTTTTCGCACCGTTTGCGATCAGCAGAACCTCGCGTGCTTCCATGATCGTGCCGACGCCCATGGTGATTGCGAAGCGCGGCACCTCGTTTGGATCGTCGAAGAATCTGGCGTTGTCGTCAATCGTCTGCTTGGTCAGCGTCTTCAGGCGCGTGCGCGATCCGAGTGATGAGCCGGGTTCGTTGAAAGCGATGTGACCATCAGCTCCGATACCAAGCACTTGGATGTCGATGCCGCCCGCGCGGCTGATCTCATCTTCGTACCATTGGCAGAAGGCGTCGATCTCTTCAGCATGGCCGTAGGGCACGTGGATGTTCTTGGGGTCGACGTTGATGTGCTTGAAGAGGTTCTCGTCCATGAAGTAGCGATAGCTCTGCGGGTGCGACGGCGAGAGATCGAGGTACTCGTCGAGATTGAAGGTAATCACCTTGGAAAGGTCCAGGCCTTCCTCGCGGTGTCGTCGTACGAGTTCGCGATATAGCCCCACCGGCGTCGAACCGGTCGCGAGTCCGAGCACGCTGCTGGGCTTGCGAAGCAACTGACGCTCAATCATGTCCGCTGCGACACGGCTCATTTCTTCGTAGTTGTCGGCGATGATGATTTCCATGCGGCGTGTTCCCTGTCTTGATCCAAGGACGCACCAGCGCGAACAACCCGCGCCAGTGATTCGAATTGTAATTTATTCCGATTTCCGACGAAAATCAACTCATTGTGCTTGCAGCGGCGTTCCTGCAGCCGTAAGCTGGAGTCACAGCCAGATAATTAAATTCGTTATAAGGAACAATGACTACCAGCCGCGTTTCGCCGTTCGATTGGTCAGTGCTCCAGGTCGTACACCGGCTCGGGACGCCGCCACAGCAGACCCTCGCGGAGCAGGTCGGACGGCAGCGCTCTACGGTGAATGGCGCCGTCCAGCGGCTGCTGGCAGCGGGCTGGCTGCGGCGCGTCGGGCAAGCTGTTCGCGGGCGCGGGCGCCCGGCAATCCTGCTCGCAGTGAACGAAGACGCTGGGTGCTTCGCCGGCGTGGAGATCGCCGCTCGTGAACTGCACTGCGCCGTGGTGGCGGCAGACGGAACGTTGCTGGATCACGCAGCGTCGCGACTGGCCGACGACACGTCCTGCGAGGTGGTGTTGGAGCAGGCGGACCTGCACCTGCGCGGTCTTCTTTCACGGCGGGGGCTCGGAGTCGAGCGACTCCTGGGTATCTGGGCCGGAGTCAATGGCGTAGTGGACGAGAACGGCGTAGTGGTCACCAGCGCCGCCCTGGGCTGGCACGACGAACCGGTGCGCTCCCGCCTGGCGAAGCTATACCAGTGCGACGTGCTGGTCGAAGGCGCATCCGCGGCAACGAGCGCTGCCGCCGAGGCCGTTTTGGGCGTGGGGCGCCACGCGGGCAGCTTCGTCTACTATCACGCGGGCCGCGGAATCAGTGCCCGGCTGATTCGGCAGGGGCAGCCGCTCGTGGGCGCCACTCAGCGGGCCGGTGAATTGGGCCACGTTGTCGTGGCCCCGGGCGGCACGCGCTGTCCGTGTGGCAACCGAGGCTGCCTCGAGGCGGAAGCATCGGGGCCGGCGATCGTCGCCGCGCTGCGACGGCTTCAACGTGATGGACTGCCTGACGATCTGCGACGGTTGTTGCGTCCCAATGCTGATGCGGAACCGGAAGAGATCATCGGCGCTGCGTTCAGCCGGGCAAAACGAGGCGCTGGCGATCCGTTGCGTAACACGCGACAGCGCGTCACCCAATACCTGGCTATGGGCGCGGCGATGGCGGTCGCGGCGTACGACCCTGAGTTACTCGTATTGGGTGGATATCTGTTCGAACGGAGTATGACGCTGCGGAATGACGTATGTCGGGCTTTGCGGCGGATGGTCCTGGACTGGGAGGATCGCAATCTGGAGGTTGCACAAGGACAAGTCGTGATGCACGACCGGGCGGTAGGCGGGGCGGCGAAAGTGTGTCAGCGCTTTTGGGCAAACCCGCGGGCCGTGCTTACTGGGAGCTGACGCGCCACCGCTTTGTCAGCGTGACGGTGATTGACCATCGATTCGGAGATCGTTCATGAAACTCGTTGTGTTTGAAGATGACCAGTTTGACCGCTTCCAGCCCATCAGTTGGCTGCGCGGCGTCTTCGAGCTGAAAACCGGTGCGACGACGCTGGCGGAGAAAATCACGCGGGCGTGTGGCCAGGCGGTGAGCGCGTATCTCGTCCGCGACTATCTAGTGCCGACGTTGAAACGGCGCGCCGCAGACGTCGTCGTCAACGATCTGAGTGGGCTCGGTGGTGACGAGACGCTGTTCGTGAACGCGCGTGTTGCCGGGGCCGACTGGAAACCGCCCAACGGCAACGTGGCGTTGTGGCACGGGGACCGACTGGCAGCATGGCGGACACGTTCCGACATTGCGAGCATCGCTGATTATGACGGTCTGGTTGCTGCCGCCACGAACGCGGACCGCGTCGATTACTCGGGTCCGTGGTTCGAGTATATCTGGGACCTTATGCTGGCAAGTCCCAAGGAGCTCGTCGCCGATTTTGAAGCGTCGGATCATCGCGGCGTTCAAGGTGACGTCCACCCCAGCGCGGTGGTATTCGGACCGCGTGAGCAACTCTACGTCGGTCCCGGTGCGGAGGTTCATCCGTTCGTCTGCATCGATACGCGCGAAGGACCAGTTACGATCGAGGCCGGGTGTGAGGTGCACCCGTTCACGCGTATTGAGGGGCCTTGCTATGTCGGGCCGGGCACGGTGCTGCTCGGCGCGAAGGTTCGGGAAGGGTGCAGCATCGGGCCGATGTGCCGAGTGGGTGGCGAAGTCGAAGAGAGCATCATCCACGGTTACTCAAACAAGTACCACGACGGATTTCTTGGGCACGCGTACGTCGGCGAGTGGGTGAACCTGGGGGCGCTGACGACCAACAGTGATCTCAAGAACGACTACTCAGCGGTCAGTGTTTCGATGAACGGCAAGTCGCTGGACACCGGCTCAAACAAGGTCGGCAGCTTCATCGGCGACCACGTGAAGACCAGCATCGGGACGCTGCTAAACACGGGCACCATTGTCGGCACAATGGCGATTCTGGTGGCGACAGGCGCTCCGCTGCCGAAGTACATCCCCCCGTACACCTGGTTCATGGGTGGGCGGATTGGAAAGGGCTTCGGGCTCAGCACCGTGCTGAAGACGGCGCGCATCGCGATGTCCCGGCGTAAAGTGGACATGCACGAGATGGACGAGGCGCTGCTGCGGCACGTTTATGAGCTGACCGCGGACGACCGAAACGTACACCTCGCGCGGGCGCGAAAAGCGTTCGCGGCGCGCTGAGTCATCGACGAATCACAAACAGTTCTTCGGCCGCGATGATGCAGGCACGAATTCGTACTCAGGAAGGAGGCCAGAAGTCCTATGACGGCGAATGCGACGATGACGATGAGTGCAGTGAGTGAACGCGAGCGCGGCGCCGGCGATGGTCTCAACGCGCTGTTCCGGCCGGAGTCGATCGCCGTGCTTGGCGTGACGAACACGCCGGGGACCGTTCCCCACGACATCTTCCGGAATCTGATCGACGGACGGTTCCAAGGTGTCGTCTACCCGGTTGCGCCCCGCAAGAAGCACATCGCTGGCGTGCGGGCTTACGACTACGTCCTGGATATTCCCGACCCGGTTGATCTGGCGATTCTGGTGTTTCCCGGTGCGGTGTGTGACAAAGCGCTGGCGCAATGCCAGGAGAAGAGCATAAAGGCCGCCATTATCATCTCGGCCGGCTTTCGCGAGATCGGGCCGAAGGGCGCGAAACGCGAGGAGCGTCTGCGGGAGGTTGCATCCGTTGGTGGCATGCGACTGATCGGGCCGAACTGCCTCGGCGTAATCAACACCGAGCCCGGTGTTCGGTTGAATGCCAGCTTTGCCCGTGCGATGCCCGATGTGGGGAGCATCGCATTCCTTTCGCAAAGCGGCGCATTGTGTACGGCAGTACTCGACTACGCCGCCGGGCGCGGAATAGGATTCTCCAAATTCGTAAGCCTCGGCAACAAGGCCGACGTGGACGAAGTGGATCTCCTGCAATACCTGGCAGCCGACCCGCAGACGTCCGTCATACTGATGTACCTCGAGGACATCACGCGTGGCCGTGCGCTGATGAAGGCGGCGCGCGAGATCACTGCGTCGCAGGAAAACCCGAAACCGATCCTCGCGATCAAGGGCGGTCGCACCGCCGCCGGCGCGGCGGCCGCCCAATCCCACACCGGAGCATTGGCCGCAAGTGCCGAGGTGTGCGACGGTGTTTTCGAGCAATCCGGCATTATTCGCTGCTCCTCCATCGAGGACATGTTCAACACGGCGGAGTTGTTGGCCAATCAGCCTCTGCCTAAGAGCGATCGGGTTGCGATCATCACGAACGCCGGCGGCCCGGGCGTGATGGCGACCGACGCGGCGATCGCGCGCGGCCTACAACTCGCGCAATTCTCCGAGCAGACCGAGGCGAAGCTGAAGCGCGCACTCCCGTCGACGGCGAGCCTGCGCAATCCGGTCGACCTGATCGGCGATGCGCACGCGGACCGTTATTCGGCCGCACTCGAAGCCATTCTCGACGACGATGGGGCTGACCAGGTGCTCGTGATTCTCACCCCCCAGTCGATGACCGACATCAGCTCGGTGGCGTCTACGATTTGCGGACTCAAAGACCGCGCGGCCGCCGCCGGCAAGACCCTGGCGTGCTCGTTCATGGGCGCGCGCGATGTCGCCGACGGTGTGCGAATCCTCCAGGAGCACCACGTGCCCCACTACATCCTGCCGGAATGGGCGATCGATGCGATGTGGCACGCGAGCTGGTATCGGCGTTGGAAAGAGCGTGAAATTTCGGACATCAAGTCGTTCGACGTTGATCGCGAGACGGCGGCTGCCATTCTGCACTCGGAACCGGACGGCTACCTGCCCGAACCGCAGGCGCTCGACGTACTGGCGGCGTATGGATTCCCTGTGGTGCGCCACGGGCTGGCGACGTCGGCGGACGAGGCCGTCGAGTTTGCCGAGGAGCTCGGGTATCCGGCTGTGCTGCGGGTCGTCTCGCCGAAGATCATCCACAAGTTTGAAGTCAGCGGCGTGATTCTGAACCTGCAAGACGCGGATCAGGTCCGGCAGGCGTACGGCGCGATGTGTGATAATGTGCTGCGCCACATCTCTGAGGAGGATCTGCTGGGTATCCTCGTTCGACCGATGATCGCCGCCGGCAAGGAGATGATCCTCGGCATCAATCGTGATCGTGTGTTCGGGCACATGCTGATGGTCGGGCTGGGCGGCATTTACGTCGAGGCATTCCGGGATGTCACATTCCGGATCGTGCCTATTCGGGAATCTGCCGCCGGCAAAATGATTCGCGAGTTGCGTACCATTCGTGTGCTGGAGGGCCTCCGCGGCGAAGCACCCAGTGACATTCCTGCCGTGGAAGATGCGTTGAAGCGGTTATCGCAGCTAGCGCACGACTTCCCGCGCATCGCGGAACTCGACATCAATCCACTGATCGTTCATCCGCAAGGGCAGGGCTGCCATGTAGCGGACGTGCGCATACGCCTGGACAACAACGAAATTCCGGCCCACTAGATGCTGCACAGTTGGCAAACGGGAGAAAGACAACATGGCGAACCAAGAGACTCTCGATCGTGTCATTCAAGTGACCAGTCGTGTTCTGGGATTGGACCCCGCAGAGATCAGTCCGGAGGCGAACTTCATCTTTGACTTGGGCGCAGAATCGAGTCAGAGCGTCGAGCTCGTGCTGGGGTTTGAGGCGGAGTTCGATATCGACATGGACCAGGAGAAGGCGCTGGAGGTGCAGACTGTCACCGACGCAGCAGACTTCATCGCCGGCCATCTGAAGTAGGCGTGACTCGCGGTCGTGCAGCCCTCAGAGGCCAGGGCTTTCTTTACGGCCGCAGCAGGGTGAGATTGGTCAATGGTCGCATGTCGAGCACATGCTCCACGGTGCGCCAGGTTTGTGCGCGCAGATGTTTAACACGGCCATCGTCGTCCGGGTGTACGCGATTGGTCAGCAGGATGGCGTACGCGCCCTGATCGGGATAAAGCCGTAACGCGGTACCGGTATATCCCGTGTGGCCGATAGAGAACGGCGCCTGTGGGTCATCCTCGACGTACAAGTCCCACAGCAGGGCGCGCTCTGCATTCTCATCGTCGGGGCGGAGCATGGCCGCGACGGTGTCGGGCTGCAGAATGTGAGCCTCATGGAGTTCACCGCCATTGAGCAGCATCTGGGCAAACCGTGACAGATCGCCGGCGGTGCTGAACAGGCCGGCGTTGCCGGATACACCGCCCTGCATCGCGGCCAGGGGGTCGTGAACTTCGCCGCGGAGAAGGTGCTCCGGGCTTCCTCCCCGGGCAGCGCGCGTGGTGGGAATGCAGCGTGCCTGCCGCTCAGGCGGCGGAAGGAACATCGTGTCGGTCATGCCCAATGGCTCGAAGATGTGCTCGTGAGCGAATTCGCCGAGCGTCCGGCCGGAAACAGCTTCGACAATCTCGGCACACGCGATCGCGTTCAGGCAACTGTAGGTGACGCGCTCGCCGGGCGAATGCCGCAGATCAAGCGACCGAACAGCGGCGCGCGTTTCATCAGGGCAAGGGAAGCCGGCTTGGGCGATGATGCGTTCACGGTTGGCGCGGCCGATGTACGGCGGCAATCCGGAAGTGTGCATCATCAGGTGGCGAATCGTGATGTCCCTTTTCGCTCCGTTGCAGAATTCAGGCAGGTATTCACAGACGCGATCGTCGAGTTGCACGTCGCCCCGTTCGACCAGCAGCATCAGACTTGTGCCGGTCGCGATCGGCTTGGTCAGCGAAGCAAGATCGAACATGGCATCCGCAGGCATGGGCAAGCGCTGCGGATCGGTTTGGGCGAATCCATACGCTTTCTGCCAGACCTCGTATTCGTGGCCGCTCTTGCGCCCCACCAGCACGACAGCGCCGGGTACATCGTCGGCCACGAGCAGGTCGGGGATGATGGCATCGAGCGCTTCCTCCAGCACCGGCAGACCGTCCGCCGGGGGCAGTGTGCGCAGTGTCAGATCCCAGTCCCACTCGTCGTAGTAGAGGTTCTGTCCGTCGATCTCGATCTCGCCGCGCTGGAAGTCCGCCGGCTCGCTACGGAAGTCACTCTTCGGTGGGTGCAGCGTGCGGCCATAGTCCAGGTTGACGATCAGACGGTAAGGATCGAGATGCCCGCAGTAGAACTCGCGCACGCGTTGATCAGCGTGCATCTGCAGGCCGTAAGATGCGTCTGCCGGCAGCCAGCCCCATGGCTCGACGTAAAACTCGGACCAGTCGTGCATGTTCCAGTCGTTGGGCTTGGTTTGCCAGCCGGACTGCCAGCGGGCCGGCACGCCCGCGGTGCGGCAGAGTGTGATGAACACCATTCCCTGCACGCCGCAATCTCCGCGGTCGGCCGCCAGCCCTTTGGCTGACAGGTTGGGGATGGTGCTGTACTCCATCTCCGCGCACCAGGGGATGTTCTCAGACACCCAGCGGAAAATGCGGCGTGCGCGCAGCAGTGGATTGGGCTCGTCCCCAACGACCTCCTGCACGATGCGCTGCACCTCAGGCGTGAAAACGATGTGCGGCGGTCGCTCCGCCGTAAACGTGCGGTACAGCGTGCTATCCGCGTCGTACGGTTGCACGCGGTCGGCTTCGAGATCCGGAACGAACGCAGACGTCACGAACTCGAATTCGGCTGTGAAGCAAGGTGATTCGGCCGAGTCATCGATGGTGTGTTCGAAGAATATGGTGCGCTGCGGCGCGCTGGTCGGTGCGATCTCCGCGCCCACGGGACTGCTGCTGATCAGTCGAACGTGCTGCTGCTGGCGATACTCCTGCGGAAACGGCAGCCAGCAACGAACGACGGCCCCCGGGCATACCAGCGGGTGATCCGGGTTCACGGCTAACTCGTAGCGCACGCGCTGCCGCACCGGACGGACCAGCGCTTCGTCGCGCGCCTGCGCCTCCGATACCAGCGTCATCAAATGCGCGGGGAGGTCGAATTCCCAGCCCGCGCGTTGCGGTGACGTGACCCGCCTGCGGCGAGCTTCGTCGCAGAAGCGGATGAGATTGCCGGCGGCGCGCCCGAAGTAGCGCACCTCGCCGTCGATGACGCGGTGCTGCAGCGTTCCCGTCTTTGTCCAGCGCCGGATATCGGCCTCAGTGACGTCCGGAATCGATTTCCGCAGCCGCGTGAGCATCTGATCGGCGTCGAGGGGGTGGTCGAGTCGAATGCGGCGCATCTGCTCGAGCAGCCAGCGGCATTCGTTGGCGCATTCACCTTCGGCACCAACGTGTCTGCGGAGCAGCCTCTCGGCACGTTGGAAATCGCCGCGATTGATTGCTGTGGTCGCACGCGCGCTTACGTCGCCGCACCGTGCGGTGCAGGCGGGAAGCAGCGTCAGCGAACACGCCAGCAACAGGAGCACGAGTGCGCTCGGCGTTCGTGAAATTTCCGGTACGATAGTTGGGGAATTTGTTTGCATTCGCGGATTGTACCATCTGCTGTGGCCGCCGGTTTAAGTCGGCATCGAATCGAAGGAGCGCGGATAATGCCTCGCAAGCATCGAACATTGAAAAACACAGTGTATCTGGTTTTCGCGATCAACCTGCTGGCAGTTCCGCTGCGGGCGGATGAGCCCTGCGACGAAGTGTTGACCGGCATCGACGTACTCGTTCAAAGCGAATTCGCGCCGCTCGAAGGCCACACGATTGGCCTGATCACGAATCACACCGGACTCGATCGCTTCGGACGATCCACGATCGAGCTGCTCCACGAGGCGCCGCATGTGAAGCTGGCGGTGCTGTTCAGTCCCGAGCACGGTCTGAAGGGCGTGCTGGACGCGCGTGTGGCTGACTCGACCGATCCGCTGACCGGGCTAAAGGTGTACAGTCTCTACGGCGAGACCCGCCGCCCGACGGCGGAGATGCTGGCGGGCGTTGATACGCTCGTGTTCGATATCCAGGACATCGGCACGCGCTTCTACACGTACATCTCCACGATGGGACTCGCAATGGAAGAGGCGGCGCGGCACGGGCTGCGATTTGTCGTGCTCGACCGCCCCAATCCCATTACCGGCACACGCGTGTTCGGTCCGCTCAACGATCGCGACGGGCTCTTCACGGCTTATCACACGATCCCCCTCGTACATGGGATGACGATTGGCGAGCTGGCGCGCATGTTCAACGTCGAGCGCAACATCGGCGTGGATCTTCACGTCGTGAAGATGGAGGGCTGGCGGCGCAGCATGTGGCTCGACGAGACGCTCCTGACCTGGGTCGACCCGTCGCCGAACATGCGCTCGCTCACGCAGGCGACGCTCTATCCTACGATCGGGTTGATTGAGGCCTGCGATCTGTCGGTCGGCCGGGGTACGGACGCACCATTTGAGCGCTTCGGCGCCCCGTGGATGGACGAGCGCCGTCTGGCCCGGCGTCTGAATCAGCTCGGATTGCGGGGTATTCGGTTCCTTCCGTACCGCTTCAAACCGACCGCCAGCAAGCACAAAGGTCAGGAATGTGGCGGCGTCCAGATCCTGCTGCTCGACCGCGATGCGTTCGATCCGATGCAGACCGGGCTGTCGATTGTGCGTGAGCTGAAGGGCCTGTTCCCTGACGCGTTCGACGTGGATCGTGTGAACCGGCTGCTGGTGAACGAGGCATTGCTCGACCGCGTGAAGGCGACGACCGAACCCACGAACTACGCGCAGTTCTGGGCAGACGACATCGGCGACTTCGAAACTCGCCGGAAGAAGTACCTCCTGTACAAATAGACGATCCTCGGCCGTCGACTTCGCTCACTCGGCAGATTTTTCCGGCGCCAGCGGTCGAATCCAGACATTGCGGAAGCGCACCGGGTTTCCGTGCGCCTGCAACACGAACGGTTCGAGCGCGGTGTGCGGCTCGTACGGCTTGATTTCCCGCCAGGCACACGGGCCGTGAATCTCCGTGTTCAGGTGTACGAGCACGCCGTTGTGGAGCATCGTCACGCGGGCCGGCTTCTCGAGCTTGCCGTCCTTGAAGCGGGGCGCGGTGAAGATGATGTCGTACGTCTGCCACCGGCCAGGCGGCCGCGTGGCGTTTACCAGCGGTGGCGTCTCGCCGTAGATGGACGCGGCAGAGCCGTCGGCGTAGATCTTCTCGGTATGCGAGTCGAAGATCTGCACCTCGTAGCGCTTCATGAAGTATACGCCGCTGTTGCCGCGGTTCATCTGCGGTCCGCGCGGCGGATTCGGGGCCTGCCATTCGAGGTGCAGTTGGCAGTCGCCGAAAGCCTGTCGTGATTCCAGGTTTCCCTCCGTGACGACGAGCTCCCCATTCTCGATCTGCCAAGTGCTCGGTTGCCAACGGTTGAGGTCGGTTCCATCAAACAGGACGATGGCATCGGAGGGTGCGGTGCCGACGTCCGATTGCGTGCTGGGTCGCCCGGGCTGGACCTGCGGCGGCAACGGGCGATCCGGGTCGTGTTTGTGGTACTTGGTCCACGGCAGAATTGGGGTATCTTTGTAGCCGACCGCGACGCCGTCACGGCTCTTGACGAGTTCCTGAGCGACTGCGGCGGAAACGGCAAACGCGGCGATCGACGGGAGCAGCGTGATGCACATCGTTCGCATGTCAGCACCTCCTTCTGCGGGCAAGTTTCTGTCAGACGAGCGCGAGCGTCAAACCCGGCCACTGAGCGTCTCAGGTGATTCCTCATGTGGCGCGCTCGCGCACTTCGGCGGTACAGGAAAGGAGACGCCATGGCTTCGGTGAATCGCAGGCAGTTCATTAAGTCGGTCGCCGGCGCCGCGGCGTCGTTCACGATTGTGCCGCGCCACGTCCTGGGTGGCCCGGGCTACCAAGCACCCAGCAACACACTCAACATCGCCGGCATCGGCGTTGGTGGCCAAGGTGCCTACGACCTGCAAAGCGTTGAAAGCGAGAACATCGTTGCGCTGTGCGACGTGGACTGGCGACATGCCGCTGCCACTTTCGAACGTTATCCGAAGGCGCGGCGCTATCGCGATTTTCGCGTCATGCTCGAGAAGGAGAAGGGCATTGATGCCGTTGTGGTGGCCACGCCCGATCACACGCATGTGGTTGCAGCGCTGGCAGCGATCCGGGCTGGCAAGCACGTCTACGTGGAGAAACCGCTGGCGCACTCAATCGAGGAAACACGCCGGCTGACTGAGGCCGCACGCGAAGCCGGTGTTGCCACGCAGATGGGCAATCACGGGCACGCGGCCGAGACCATGCGAATCCTGAAGGAGTGGCTCGATGACGGTGCAATCGGCACTGTCCGAGAGGTTGACGCTTGGACGCCGCACGCAGTCTGGCCGCAGGGAATCAACCGACCTTCCGATTCCCCAGCGGTTCCGGATACACTCGCGTGGGACCTCTGGCTGGGGCCGGTGCGCGAACGGCCGTATCATCCGTCATACCTGCCATGTACATGGCGGGGATGGTGGGATTTCGGAACCGGGGCGCTCGGTGACATGGGCTGCCACATTTTCGATCCGTTGTATTACGCGTTTGATCTTACCTACCCGGAGAGCGTAGAGGCCAGCTACTCGACGTTCATTCCCGAAGGATTAAGCTGGGACAAGCCATTCAATGACGAGACTTATCCGCGGGCATCGATCGTCCGTTACCGTTTCCCCGCCCAGGGGAAACGACCAGCGCTCAAAGTCACGTGGTACGACGGAGGCTTGATGCCCGAGCGGCCGCCCGAGCTCGAAGAAACGCGGCGCATGGGAAACACCTTCGGTGGCCTGCTCCTGATCGGTGACAAGGGCAAGATCCTGAGCGGGGCTCACGGCGCCGACGGCCTGCGTATCATTCCCGAATCTGCCATGCAGGCGTACGAGCGCCCGCCGAAACGACTGCCACGGTCCGTCGGGCACCATCAAGAGTGGATCGCGGCCTGCAAGGGCGGTCCTCGCCCAGGATCAAGCTTCGAGTACGCCGGGCCGTTAACTGAGACGGTGCTCCTCGGCAACGTGGCGCTTCGCGCACAGCGGCGTATCCAATTCGACCCGGCCCGCATGGAAATCACCAACGCCCCAGAGGTGAACGCGTGGCTGCGGCGGGAATATCGCGACGGCTGGTCACTGTAGTGGGAGGTTGTTAGCTGTCAGCTATCAGCCGTCAGCCGTAAGCTGTCAGCCATTTGCTGCGCTCGACGTTCGGTACGGTGCCCAGGTTCTTCGGGCGCCGGTGGTTGAAAAAGAACATGGCCAGCGCTGAGCGTTTACCCAGCGCTGGCCACGTTTGCTATTCAGGATTCAACCGTTCGATCAGCCGACCAGCAGCGCCACGAACGGGTTGATGTCGCCGAACGACGGGAAGTCGCCGTCGCCGTCGACATCGCCGTTCTCTGGCGGGCAATCCGGGAACGCGGCCTGCCACGCCGCATAGTCGACCAGATACTGCACGAATGGGTTGATGTCGCCAAAGTCGACGAAACCGTCGCAGTTCAAGTCGCCCGGGCGGGTGGCGACGGACTGCACACCGATCGCCTCTGCCGGCTCGAACTCGCCGTCGCCGTCCGGATCGACCATCAGAATGATGTCATAGAACACGAATGGTTCGTGATCCGTGTACGAAACGTCGGCTGTGAGGGCCGCCGTCTCGCCCGGCGGGACACTGATCTGGCGGATGAGCGGCTCGCCCGGCGGAAGTCCATCCAGGCTCACGACGTTATCCGGGCCGCCGTCGGACGCCCGGGCCACGATCTGGTAGTCCAGCAGCTCCTCTACGGCACCGGTATTCGTCGCACCGAATGACACTGACCGGAAGCCGGGGAACGGGACCTTCACGATGTCGATGTCAATCGGATCGAGGATGATCAAACACCAGATCCAGTTGATCGCCTTGAGCGTGCCGGTCGTACCGAAGCTGTGCGAGATCGTGGTGTTGAACACGATCCCGTCGTAGCACGCCGTCAGTGGCGGGACGAGCCCGACCGGACGCGTGATGTCGATGGGCCACGACAGGTTGCTCAGGCCCGGAATGACGACGCCGGCCATATTCTGTGGCGAGAAGCCGCTCGGCGGCGGTCCCGGTACCGCGCAGTCCGTGTTGCCGAACATGTACCAGTTGTGTGAGTACGTATTCGTGCTGTCGTTGTAGATCGTGAACGGCACGGTCTTGACCGTGTCCTGCGGGCAGTACGAGGTAACCGGCGGTACGTAGGCCCGTTCCTTGCACTTACCGGCCGGACCGGCTCCGTAGATGCTCGCGATGGCTTGCGGCGTGAGGACTTGGCTGAACAGCTCGATCTCATCGAGATCGCCTTCGAAGTAACCACCGCCGCCGAGCGCCGGTTCACGCACGCCGATCCACAACGGACTCGCATTGGTCGTGTTGCCCGAGTACGGCGTCGGGTCGTAGGCCTGCACGAACGCACCGTCGATGTAGAACTTGACGCCCGTGGTTGACGAGCGGTCAACCGTAACGGCGATGTGGTGCCAGGCTCCGTCGGCCACGTTCGTGGTCGTATTCCAGTTGAAGAAACCCGCGCCGTCGGCGAGCTGGAAGCCCGGTTGCCCGTTGTACAGGTACAGCGAGTAGCCGCGCGTCGGGTTCGAACGCTTCTCAACCATGACGGATACACCACCGCCGCTGTCGGTCGTCCGCATCCAGAGGTCGATGGAGAAATTGCTCGTGCCGAAGTTGAGCTGGGCTGCGTTCGGCACCCGCACGTAGTCATTGATGCCGTCGAAGCTGCGAGCAGCCTGCACCATACCCGCCGTGGTTGCAGCACCGGAGTACACTCCGTTGTTGCCCCAGGCGATATCGTATGCCGTACTACCACTCGGCTCATCGAACGGGAACCACGCCACCATCTTGCGCGGCGGAAGCGCGCAGCGGTTAGAGCACGTCACTTCCACGTCACCGATCAGCGTCTTGTCCTGGAAGGTGACATCGCCGTTGAGGTCGACGAGGATGCTGTTGGTGACATTGCCGCCGGTACACGGCAGGCCCTGTAAGCCGTAGATGACCTGCGGGCCGAACTGGAGCGCATCACCCGTGGCCCATACGTCGCCGTCTTCATCGTAGTCGGCACCGCCGGCCGAGTTAGCGGCCAGTCCGAGCACGCCGACACCGTATGTCACCGGGCTCGGCCACCAGACCGTACCGATCTGGCGGTACTCGAGCACGCGCGACGAGTGCGCACTTGGATTCGTGTCGGTGTACATCGTGCGCTCGGAGATCAGCATGCAGCCCTCCTTCGAAAAGCTGATGTCCGACGGCGGATTCGAGTAGTCGTAACCCGAGCCGAGTGTCGGCAGCGTGATCTCGAGCTGTGGCGTACCGCTGAAGTTGCCGCCAGCCAGCGCGATTGACCAGATCTCGTTCGCGGCCACCGTGCTCGGTCGGCCGCCGTCCTCAGTCCACAGACCGTAGTACACGCGGCCATTCCAGACGTGGACGCCCCACGGACGCTCGCCCAGCGTGGCGAACCCGGGCGGGTCACCCGCTTCGGGGGCACACGTGCCAATGACGCCGGTCGCATGATCGAACGTGCTCAGGCAGGTGCCGGCCATATCGAGCCGGTAAATGCGACCATCTTCGAAGTTGGTCACGAACAACTGGTCGTTGTTACCGTCGTAGACGATGTTGCCGAGCGCCGGACCGGAGTTCGGCAATGTCGCAAACACGCTGGGCAGACCCGAGAAGGCGTTGATCTTGTAGATCGTGCCCCAGCCGCCGGTACCGGTTGCATCAGAGTAGTAGCTGGTCGTCGCAGTCACGTAGGTGTGACCGATGTTGTCGACCGTCACGCCGAACACCGTGCCCAGATTGGCCAGTGTCCACGACGGATGGCTGTAAAGCGTCGTCGTGTTCCAGTTGGTATTGATCGGCGCCGTACCCTTGTTTTTCAGATCGACACAGACCACCGAGTAGCCGGTCACGAACGGATCGTGATGCGTGCAAACGGCCGCCGATCCGGTGAACGCCGCGAAGTTCGGATCGTCATACGACGGCGTTGGCGTGTCGCACTGACCGGCGCAGTCGCAGTCATCGCTCGGATCCTGGCACAGGTCCGGCGTGCAGGGCGTTCCGACGCCGAAGAAGATGCCGCCCAGCAACTGTTCACACTCAGAAATCGTCGCCGTCACGCAGAAGCTGTTGCCGGCGTTGTCATGCACGCAGCAGGCGCCGTCCTCTTCCGGCGGGCAGGGGTTCGGCGTACACGACGTGTTGTCACCCAGGTAGGTTCCCAACAGGATGTCGAGGCAGTCAAATTGCGTGGTGACCGTGCAGACTACCGGGCTGCCGTGGCAGCAGGCGCCGGTCTCAACGCACGGGTCGGGGTCGCAATCCGTGCCGTCGCCGAAGTACTGACCCTGCAACTGCTCGCAGTCATCCTCTGTCATTACGGCACATTCGAGCCCCGCCGGGCCATCGAAGCAGCACGCACCGCGCGGGGCGAAACAGGTCACTTCGACGTCGCCGATCTGTGTCTTGTCCTGGAACGACAGGTTGCCGTTCAGGTCCACCAGAATGCTGTCGGTCACGTCGCCGCCGGTGCACGGCAGCCCCTGCAAGCCGTAGATGACCTGCGGACCGAACTGGAGCGCATCACCGGTGGCCCATACGTCGCCGTCTTCGTCGTAGTCGGCGCCGCCTGCGGAGTTGTTTCCGCCGGCCAGCGTGCCCACGTCATACGTCACGGCACTCGGCGACCAGACCGTACCGACGAGCCGGTACTCGCGCAGTCGCGACTGGTGTGCCGTCGGATTGCTGTCGGCATACATGCTGCGCTCCGACACGAGCATGCAACCATTCTCGGAGAAGCTGATAGCTGACGGCGGATTTGAATAGTTGTATCCGGTGCCGAGCACGGGCAGCGTGATCTCGAGTTGCGGTGTGCCTGTGAAATCGCCGCCCGAAAGTGCGACCGACCAGACGGTGTTCGCCGCGGTTGCACTCGGACGCCCGGTGTCCTCGGTCCAGATACCGTAGTACACGCGGCCGTTCCAGACGTCGATACCCCACGGTCGTTCGCCGAGCGCGACGAACCCGGGCGGATCACCCGCTTCCGGTGCACAGGTTCCGATCACTGCCGTGGCGTGGTCAAACGAACTCAGACAAGTGCCGCTCATGTCCAGCCGGTAGATCCGGCCGTCCTCGAAGTTGGTCACGAAGAGCTGATCGTTGACACCGTCATAGCAGATGTTGCCTAGACCCGGGCCGGTGTTCGGCAGGGTCGCAAAGACGCTGGGCAGGCCGGAGACGGCGTCAATCTTGTACACCGTGCCCCAGCCGCCGGTACCGAGTACGTTGCCGTTGAAGCTGGTCGAGGCGGTGACGTACACGTGCCCGTCTTTATCTGCGGTCACGCCGAACACCGTGCCGAGGTTGGCCAGCGTCCACGACGGATGGCTGTACAGCGTCGTCGCGTTCCAGTTCGTGTTCAGCGGGGCCGTGTTCTTGTCCTTGATGTCGACGCACACCAGCGAGTAGCCGGTCACGAACCAGTCGTAGTGCGTGCAGATGGCCGCCGATCCCGTGAACGGCGCAAAGCCCTGGTCGTCATACGATGGCGTCCGGTTGTCGCAGCGCCCCGGGCAATCACATTCCGGCGGAATATTGGGGCAGGGATCTGGATCGCACGGCACACCGACGCCGTAGAAGACGCCGTGCAGTTGCTGCTCGCACTCGGCCAGCGTCGCGGTGATGCAGATGCTGTTGCCGGTGTCATCGAGCACGCAGCAAGCGCCCTCTTGCGGGTCCACGCACGGGTTCGGCGAACAGGTCGTGCCGTCGCCCATGTAGACGCCGCCGAAGTGCATTTCGCACTCGTCCTGGGTCACTACGGTGCAGATCGGCGGCTGCTCATAGCAGCAGGCGCCCTCTGGATCTTGCCCCGGGCAATCGCCTTGTGGGCCGCACGGCGTGCCGGTCCCCAGGAACGTGCCCATGTAAATCGACGTGCAGTCACTGGGCGTCGTTACGACGCAATATTCCGTGCCCTGCTCCATGTAGCAGCAAGCGCCGGTGTCCTTACAAGGATCCACCGGCGTACATGTGGTTCCATCGCCCTGATACGTGCCGAAGTAGAGTTGATCACACTCGTACGCGCTGACGACGATGCACTGGATGACGCCGATCGCGTCTTCGTAACAGCAGGCCCCCTTGGGATCGACACCCTGGCACGGCGTCGGAGGGCCGCAGTCGGTGCCGTCACCCTGATAGAGGCCGCCGTACTGCGTCTCACACTCGTCGAAGGACACCTCGACACAGAACCACTGGCCGGTTGCCTGGTCGCGGTAGCAGCAGGCGCCGGTCTGGACACAGGGATCCGGATTGCAGGTGGTGAAATCTCCCTGATACGCGCCGGCGAGGAACTCGCATTCTTGCTCGTACAGAACCTCGCACACGAGCGTTCCGGTACCGGAGCCGTCGTCGTAACAACAGGCCCCGGAGCGCAAGAGGTCACACGGTGACGGATTACAGTTGGTGAAGTCACCTTGGTAGAGGCCCTGCAGACCTTGTGTACAGTCGACCTCGGTCGTTACGACGCACTGCGGCACGCCGAAGTCATCATGGTAACAACACGCGCCGACATTGACGCCGGCCGCGTCGCGCGTTGCCCCCAGTGCTTGGAAGGACTGCAATCCCAGTGGTCCCCCGTGCCCCCACGATGCAGTGAGTCCCAGTATCGTGGCCAGCACAGCCAACTGTCGTGTGCGCATTCGCCTTCTCCCTTCGCAGATGGTCACACTCACATACTCGCAGACGTGATGGCGCAGTCGCCGCGTGCCTCGCGGAGCACTACACCTAGGGCGGGCGAAGTGAGCCTACGCCCGCTGACGCGGAAAGCGTCGCGCGCCCTTCCGGCCCGACCGAATGGCGCGCATGTGCGGCTTGGTACAAGCCGCTAGGTCTATGGACATCCGCTCTGAATTACGCATTCCACGAACGGATTAATATCCTGAAACGACGGGTAGACACTGTCTTCGTCGATGTCGCCATTGCTCGCCGGGCAGTCCGGATAGGCGGCCTGCCAGGTGCTGAAATCCACCAGGTACGACACGAATGGATTGATGTCGCCGAAATCGACAACCCCGTCACAATTCATGTCGCCCCGCAACATAAGACCCGGTCCGATGGCAACCTCGACCTCGGCCGGCGCACCCGGCTTGAACAGCGCGAGTGTCGCCCAGGTCACGAGTTCGGGCGCTACGTCGGCATCAAACCAGAAGTTGTACATCGTGCCCCAGCGCAGCGCGTTCGCGTTGGGATCCGTCGCGTAAGACACGGTATCCCACCGCACGCCGGCTGCCGTCGTGCTCCCGATCCACGGTGCCGCGTCGTACGGTTCGCCCGAGTGGTAGGGGACCGCGTGGAAACCCAAGTTCGCGGCGACGAATCCGGACGGTAGCTGCACTAGCACGCCGCCGACTGCCCGGTCGACGTTCACGTTTTGAATCACCAACTCATAGTGCCAGGTGCCGCCGCCCAGGTCAGTTGCTTTCCGCGCGGCGTAGAGCCGCCCATCGCCTGGAACGTCGGTCGAGCTCAGGAATACCGTCGCATCCTGCTCGGCCCACGCTGCGATGCCCGGCTGCTGCTGTACGATCGACGATGGCGTCCCGCCTGGACTGACAAAGGTCGGGTTGTAACCTGGCAGGAACCAGACCGCGCGATACGACGTGTTATTCCGGTTGTTGCCGGCCGCTGAGTCGTCCGGGCTGACGTACTGCCCTTCGACGAAGTACGTGGCTCCCGGAGTGTTGAGCGCGTCGGTCGGAACCTGGAGACGTCCGCCAATTGTCGTCATCGACGGCGTGGCGTGGCTAACAGGAAACTCACCGGTGAAGGGGTTCACAACGGACTTCGGTCCTAGTGCCGTTTGGAATCCGTTCAAGCCGGCCGAATACGCGTCCGCGCAATTGACGCCCAGCAGGTCGGTCGTGCCCGGGTCATTACAGTCGCCGCAGTCGTCCGTGTTGTTCGCCTGGAAACCCCACTTGAGCCAGCTCTGTCCGATTTGCTCACAGCGCTGATCCGTCACGCGGAACAGATTCTGGCCGATCACCGGATGCTGGTCGGTGCTGCCGTCCCAGACAGCGGGCGTGTCGCCGATGTTGCAGGCCCACGTGCCGAACGAATACGCCTGGATAGTGCCATCGGGGGACGCGCCCCAGTAGAGGAACTCGTGCAGGTCACTCGTAATCAGGTCCGGGCCGACGCTGCGTTTACTGTGCGGCCCCGAGCCCGTGGCGACAGAGCAGACGCCCGCCAAGATCAGTATGCACGCGGCTCGAGTGGCTCGCCGAGGGACCATCCAGCACTTCCGGATCAGCCAAGTGTGCTTGCTCATCATTCGCAAGCTAACTCTTAACAAACGCCTGCAGATAGATCCGAGAGCCCCGCTTGAACAACTCTCACGGACCCGAACACGTGTTTCGATGATACCGCGTGGGAGAAGAACTGTCCACGAAAATAGGACGATATTCGTACTGATTCTTTTGTTAAGAATCAATTTGCAATTAGTCAATCTCGGGCCTTCAAGGCGCTGAAAGGTCGGGTCGGTGCTGCAACGCCTCCTCGTAGGCCGCTTTCGCCGCCTGCGAGTGGCCGGCAGCGGCATGAAGAAACGCACGGGCGTAGTGGGTCTCGGCGCTGCTCAGGCCGTCGGGCTCCAAAGTGGCCATTGCCGTTTCATCGGCTCCGGTCCGTACAGCGTGCGCTGCCCACGTGCGGAGGATTTCCGCGTTCAGCGGAGCCAACCGCCGGGCGGCGGTCAATTGGGCCAACGCCAGATCGTTCTGACCAGCCGACGAAGCGATGCAGCCCAGCGCGAGGCGTTTGTGCGGCGCTTTCGGATCAAGTGCCACGGCGCGTTCAAGTGCCGAGACCGCCGCGCTCGCGTCACCCCGATCTGCAAGGAGCAGACCCAGGCGGAAATGTGCTTCCGCGTCGTCCGGGTCGTCGGCGAGCACGTACCGGATTTCGGACTCGGCCGCTTGCGCGCGTCCGAGCTCGGCCAGCACGACAGCAAGATCGAGGCGCACCGCGGAGTCGTGCGGTGTACGTTCGACAATTGCCGCCAGCGCATTCACCGCCGTGGGCAGGGCATCGATACGCCGCGCTGCGCTGATCAAATCGCGCCGCGCATCGGCCAGACTCGGATCGTCACGAAGTGTGCGGATGAGTTCCTGTACAGCCGCCGCTAATTCGCCCTGCTGCGCGAGGGACTCGGCGAGTTTGTAGCGCGCTATGGCGTAATCGGGTTCGAGTTCGAGTGCCCGTGCAAAGTGCCGGTGTGCCGCTCCGCTCTGTCCGAGAAGCAGGTGCAACGAGCCGAGTCGCGCTTCGTAGCGCGGTGTCGTCATGAGTCCGTAGCGGTTTACCCACGATAAGTGCGCGAGTGCCGCGCGAGAAATGTCTGCCACCGCGGTGTGTGTCGCTGCGGAACCGGACGCCTGCATCGTCCGGGCCTGGGACAGCAGGCGCGCGCCTTCGCGCGCGTGGTACTGCACCAGTGCACTGTGCCCGACGAACGCCACGAGTAACAACGCACCGGTCCCGTACAGCCTACCCGTGTGCGTCAAGCGCCCGTTGAGCTTCAGTCTGACCCCGCGTAGCTGTGCCGCCGGCACGTAGGCCAGGCGAACGGCCTGGAGCAACAGAAACGCGCAAATCGCGGCCAGCCCCAGCGCGAGCAGGAACGGGATGGCGTCGTACAGCCCGCGAAACGCGTACAGCGCGACAGCGAATACGCCGGCCAGGATCAACTCTTCGGGCCATGAATATTGCGGCGCCAACCGTCGGCGAGGTGCTCTCGAACGTCCAGACGCTAGCGCGGGCCGGCCGAACCCGAAGTAGAGTGCCTGCTGCGGGCAGACGCTCACGCAGTCGGTACACTTCATGCAGCCCGTGTCGACGACCATTCCATACTGCCGAACTTCTTCGTGAACACGGACGTTTGAGGTACAGACGGCGGTGCAATGGCCGCAGCCGCTGCAATCATCTGTAACACGAATTCTGCCCGGCGCAACACGATCAGCCACGCCGAAGAACCCCCCGTATGGGCAGCCATACGTGCAAAACCCCTTGTTTCCGAGGAGCACTACGCACAAGAACCCGCATACGAGAAACGTCAATAGCGAAACCGTCACGCCGGGAAATGTGGCCCAGTAGTCGTCCGTCAGGAAGTGCGCGACGAACACCGGCGCTGGTTCGGCGTGCCATATCCGCCGGACCGTCGGCCAAACAAACATGTAGAGTGCTGCGAGGAGCGGCACGAAGACCAGCAGTCGCGAACGAAACGGCCGCGGACGAATTCCCGCACGCTTCAGCAGCCACGTACACAAGTCCTGCAACGCTACGATGTGGCAGCCCCAGCCGCAGAACCAGCGGCCGAGGACCAGCGTGCTGAGAATCGCCAGCGCGAAGAACACAAAGCCGGCGTTGACGAGACCCTGTTCGAGCGTCTGCATGGCCTCACTCGGCTCAACCGGGCTCAACGTGCGCCCCGCGATCCACCAGTGCAGGATATGCACCAGCATCGCAACGTACACGAGCGTCAGCGTCAGCGCGCGCCAACGTCCGCGCGTCGAACGCCGCGGTGATTGCCCGGGCGTACCGCGTTCGCGGCCGAGCACGGGCAGGTCAACGGGTTGGGATTCGCTCTGGCTCACGTCGGAGATTCGCTTCAGGCCGTGCACCTAAACCCATCATAGTCCTCCCGCACGCGTCGGCGTCGTCCGGCCGGGAACAGGGGAGTCGTCGTAGCCGGGGCCGATCTGGGCGAACTGCTCGGCAAGGATCGGTCCGTGGATGGCGGCGCCCCAACCGGTGCGGGCGTCGGTGGCAAACGACCATGTCGGGCCCGCGATGATGAAGGGGCGGACGCAGTTGAAATCGCGGGCAAAGTTCTCGTAAACGTAGTCGATCGTGGATTGGTCGTGCCCGGTGGCGAAAGAGAAGTTGTAGAGCTGAACGATCGGGCGGCCGTCGAGGCAGGCCCAGTGTCTTGGTGGGACAAAGCAGAAGAAGTCGCGGATAGTGCGGTAGAAGATGTCCTTTCCCTCGGCCGTGCGGAGGTCGACGTTCGCGCGACGCTCGTCGGTAAAGGCGTGTCGGCCGAGAAGCGTCGACGTGTCGTAGAACAGACCGACGCGCGGGTGTGCGCCCGCCTCAGCCATTTCGTCAAGGGCTTGGACGAGCGGCGGGATGCCGCGAACCGAGAAACGGATGTCGGGCTTGTCATACTGATTCGGAGCGCCCCAGTAGACCAGGAGTGCGACGTCGATTCCGGCTGCGTTGAGGTCTTCCATCTGACGGCGGTGCCAAGCGGTGGATTTGTAGGAGACGTTGCGGTGGTCGGGGAAGTGGTGGCGCAGGGCATCGTCGCTGCGCGCGTCGTCGTCGAAGAAATGCTCGGTGGGCCACTTGTACCAGTAAAAGTAGTGAGTAGCGATCACGCGTTCGTCGGGACCGAACGACCTGGCCTGCTTCAGTTCGCTCGGCGACGGGAGCGGAGGCACGACCGTACTGCGATCGTCGGCGTAGCCAGATGGGCATGCGATTTCGCAGATGAGCGCGGATAGCAATGCGATGCGGATCATGGCGGCACCAATTCTGCCAGTGGGTCAGAGTCGGACGCGACCGAGTTGTCCGCAAGCTGGTCGGACCATCTTCGCGCCAACGGTGGCGACGAGATATGCGGAACGTGTGATACTAGAACGCAGGCTGACTCGGGCTCCGGACCGGATAGGGTGTCCGATTCATCGCTTGATATGTTGCGTGTGTTTCACATGTAGAGCAACCGACGGGGCTCATCTCAGCCATCCCGCTCAGGGTTTCAGTGGACTGCGGGATCCGGACGGTCGCGGTTAGCGTGCGGCAGAACTGATGTGCGAGATTCTGGTCGCCTGGGTATCTGCTGCCTCATCGACGCGAGTCAGAATCTGACGACAATAGGCGAGACCGGAGTCACCGGTGATCGTCCAGGGAGCCTCGTCCGATGCCGATCAACACGATTTTCCGCACTCTCCTGGCTGGCGGTGTCGCAGGGCTGGCGATGCTGAGCGTGGGATGTCCCCCTACGTTCGTTGTACGCGAGCACTGTCAGGGTGATGTGACCGTCGTGGCCGGGGCGAATCAGTCGCCTATCAGTAAGGCGATATACTTCCTGGCCACCACGCAAATCGCGCACGACGAATTCCGGCTGGACGGGTTTGACTACGCCGGCGGCTGGCCACAGTGCTTCACGGCCGATCCCGATGGCGCGGTTCTGGTGCGGGACGTGAGTCCGTTCATCGCGGCCTTTGTCCACCACGCGCTTTCCCAGGTGACCGAAGCGAGTCAGGATCGGCTCGAGCTCACGCGTGACGAGATCGACACCGCCCGGCGCACACGTATGAAGGCAGTGGCGTTTATGAGGCGCTTCGAGGGGCGTGCGTCTGAAACGGGGACCTTCGGATTCTGGCCGCTCCGAACGCTTCAGTGGCGCCCCGGCGATCTGTTGATCGAGGCCTTAATGGTCGCCAACATCAATGGACCGCGTTTCGCGGGTACGCGGTCACCGCTGAACTTCTCGGCCTTTCCGCGCATCTTCTCCGTATATCCCGATGCAGACGTGACTGCGGCCACTTACGCCGTGCTGCTCGACAATACGCGACTGGAGAGTGGACCGGAACCCGCGATCGACATCGGAGCAGTCTTCAGCACGTGGCGCGATGACGGCTCAGTCACGCAGCGAAATCAGCAACCTTGGCTTCCCCCGGCCAGCGGTGCCTTTCTCACGTGGCTTGCCAACGGGCCCGGCGGCACTGCCTCACCGAACGATGTTGATCCGCCTGTGGTCGCCAACGTGCTCTACGTCCTGGGGCGCTACGGTGCGCTCGAAACGCCGGGCGTCGCCGACTCTGTCGCACTGTTGAACGCCATTACGAGTGCCAGTGTACACCTGCGCAATCCCGATGCGCTGAGTCTCTATTACCCCGACAACTTCGCGTTTCACTACTTCGTCGTGCGGGCCCACATCGAGGGCCAGGTGGAAAATCTCGCGCCTGCTGCGGAAGCGCTGCTCGCTGACGTTCGCGCAAGTGCCCAACCTCGACCCGGTGGCGAACTCTACTGGGATCGTGGTACGCCGATCATCAATACGTGTTTTGCCATGCTATCCCTGCTGGCGATGGAGGGGGCATCTCCCGAGACCGCAGCGGCAGCCCGCTACCTGCGGGTTGCGCAGGATCCCTACACGGGTGGCTTCCCGGAAGAGGTGTTTTTCTTTGGGCAATTGGATGCCGATACGCGCGCTGAATGGGTCTCCCAAGCGTTCACGACCGCGCTGGCATTGGAAGCGCTCGCGCAGCAGGCTCTGCATGCATCGTCGATTCCTTGATAAGCGTCACCTGAGTAGCTCAGGGAAGTCAGCGTCGCGCCGCGCGCATTCTGTCGTTAGTGCGCACGGTTCTTGCTCGTTTCCGCAGGCGCCAAGTTCCCACCGCACCGCGTTATCTGCGGAGATTTTGACGCTGTCCCGGGAACCGCGCGTAGCACCAGTCGTAAGTTCCGGAGAACAGCACAAGAACGAACAACAGCGAACCCAGCGGTACGACCAAGGCATACCACGCCCCGATCACGTCCTTGAAGATCCGGCCATTATGGAGTTCGAACAGGAAGTTCCACAGCGGTAGGCGGAACTCCTGCTTCATCGCCGCCGGCATTCCGAAACGACCGTCACGCTGCGCTGAGCCCAGTGGCAGCAGTCCATTGTGGTGTGTGGCGACGAACTCTTCGCCGTCCGGCGTTCGAAGGTACCCCGTCGCCATCAACTCGGCGGGCCGCATGCGTGAGACATCCTGCGTGTCACGGCCGGCGAGCAAGTCGATTGCTGCACCTGATTCGCGCTCCAGATGGAAGATGCCGCTGAAGGAGCCCACCAGAAAACCGCCGGTCTCGTACGGCTCGAGCACGGTGGAACCCATAACGAAAATCGGCGCCGGGAATTCGGCTTCGACGAACGGTTCACTGAAGTCCGCCGGAGCGCTCCAGAATCCGTCGCGGGTCTCGATCAGAATGCGGTTGTCGATCGCGTCGTAGAGCGCGTTGTGGATGTCCTCATGCCACGGATTGTCCGGCAGCAAGCCAGGGTAGAGTTTCGCAGGAACCGATCCGTGAGCCAGCGCGACGAGCATCGGCGGCCGCATGAAGAACCCTGTGACGCCGATGATCAACAGGACGGCGGCGCTCCAGATGCCAAGCTTTAGGTGGTACTTGAGCAGCCAGCGATACACGCCCGCACGCGGCACGGTCGAGACGTCGCGCCTCCGCCGCTGCCTCCACGGCCAGTACCAGATGTAGAACGCCGACACGCACAGGAATACCAGCAGCAGGCCGGCGAGGTCGAAGAGCAGTTGCCCGGCCAGTCCCCAGATTTTTCCACTGTGCAGATCGAAGAAAAGCCGGATCAGCGGTACAGATCGCGCGGACTCATTCGCGCGCGGCAGGGGGAGCTCCTGGAATGTCATTGACGAGGCTGTGGCGGCTGCGCGATACGCGTGTGATGACGTGAAGACCAGCAACTCGTCGCCAACGCGGAGAATCTTGCGAACGGGCTCGCGCTCCGGCCCCAGCGGCACGTGGCGCCACACTTCGTTGCCAACCTCGCAGACGTACAATCCACCACGCGTACCCGCGACCAATCGAGCCGGCGTCTGCTCGCACAGGATGAGGCTTGCGACCTGTCGATAGACGTGCGATGTTGGGAACCCATTGTCCTGGCGTCGAAAGCTGCGGCCGCCGTCGACGGTCTTCCAGACGCCCTGGCTCCCGCCGATGTAACCCAGCGACGGATTATGCTCGGAGAAGGCAGCGCCGCGCAGCGCGCCGCGGCTCCAATCGTGGATGCGGTATTGTGGCGGAACCAACCAGCGTGGCACGGACAGGCCGCTGATCCAATCGGGGTGATTCAGCACGATGCCGGAAATGCTCATCCAACCCACGAAGAGTATCAGCAGCAAGCCGACGTACTTGTGAATCCACCTGGATAGCCGGAACAGCCAGTTCATGTGCAATGAGCCTGCCGGTTCGATTTCCTGCTCTGAGTGTTCGGCACGTCGAGCAACGAGCTGGCCCATTTCAGTCCACGCCCGTCCCGGGCGTCAAGAGGCCTTAGATACAGGGCACCATGAGAACGCTGTGCCAACACTAAGCGTCGGGCCGCACCAGCGCTTTTATCGCGTTGCCTGCCGCCACCTCGGCCAGCGCCTCATTCATCTGTGTGAGCCGGTGTTCGGTCGTTGTCACGTGGGCGAATGCTGCCGCGGCGCGCGGGTCGCGCAGCAACTGCACCGCGCGATAAAAGTGTGAGAAGTCCGATCCCCAGACGCCCTGCACGCGCAGGTGCTTGCGATTCAGTTCGAGGTGTGGGTTGATTTCGACCGCGCCCGTGTTCGTGTATTGACCGACAACGATGACGCGACCGGCGTCGCGCACCCAGCGCAGCGCCTGTCCGACTGCGCACGGGGCGCCCGTGGCTTCGATCACCACGTCCGGTCCGCGTCCCCTGGTCCGCTCGAGCAGCCAGTCTTGCCGTTCCGTCTCTGAGGCGGATGTGATGTCGAGACTGGCCGCCGCGCCCATCCGTGCGGCGACCGCGAGCCGTGCTACCGGTGCGCCGATGCACATGACCTGTCCGGCACCACGCAGGTGTGCGAGCGCTGTTGCCGCCAGTCCAACGGGGCCCGCACCAAGGACCAGCACAGTTTCGCCGAGCTGAATGTCTGCCTGGTCCGCTGCGTGCAGCGCCGTCGGCAGCCCGCAACCGCCGCCCATGAATAAGCGTGGTTCGACGCCATCCAGCCGGATGCAATGAACGCCGGCTTTCAGATGGATCTTCTGCGCCCACCCACCGGTCAAGCCGTCGGCCAGACCATAGGTGATCCCGTACACCCGGCGTTCCGGACAACGCGTTGATGCCTTCGCGACCAGGCAGTGCCAACACGCGTGGCACGTCCCGTGGACATCGAGAAACGTGACGGCGTCGCCTTCGGCAAACGGGCGACCATGCACGTCTCGCAACTCGCCGCGCATCTTCTCGAGCACGCCGACGGACACGTGTCCCGGAATGATCGGGTATGGCACGCCGGCCAGCCGGCCCTCGAGCAGGTGTACGTCTGTGCCACAGACCTCGCTGAGCGTTGTTCGCAGCAACGCTGCGTTCAGTTCGAGTTCCGGCTCGGGCAGTTCGCGGACTTCGATCGGTTTGTGCGGCGCGGTCATCACTGCTGCGGCTACGGTGGGCATTCTGATTCCTCGCGGATGGCGATGCATACTTGACTGGCGAGTGGCGCCGGCCGACGCATTCTAAGCGATGTGGTTCGGGCAATCTCGTCGGAGTGGTCGGGAGGAGTACATTGGGCGTGAGGTCGGGGGCGCAAGAACAACTGTCAATGCGGAGAGTATCGTCCGCACGCTGTGGCGTGGTGGATGTTCGGCTGGATCACGCCGCTCTCCTGCCCGCGCAGGAACCAGTGGATGCAGACACCCAACATTCAGGCGCGCGTCGATCCTGGGTCGCAACGATTTCGTCTACTCTGAGCAGTCGGTCGCCGGATCGAACGTCTCGCCGGTCAATCCATCGACTCCGGGAGAAGTGATCGTCGGGACAATCGTGGCCGCGCCGTCGCCGCCACGTCCGCCGACGATTATCGAAACGGTTGCGCGACCGCCCTTGCCGGGCGTGGCGCCGTGACCCCCGTTTCCACCATACGCCAGTCCGTCTCCGCCACGACCTCCAGCCAATTCGAGCCGCCCGCTTAGTCGGCCGTTGCCGGCCGCAACTACGGCTATTCCGCCGTCGCCGCCGCGAGCACCGACGGCCAAGAAGACTCGCGACGGGTTGGGCGCGAGAGCCGGTGTACCCCCCCGGGAAGCTGGGAACTGCCACCGAGCCGCCGGCTCCACCGATGCCTTCCCAACTGACGCCATTGAGTCCTTCCCAACTGCAAGTGGCGGCGATGTCGATATAACCACCCAGGCCACCTTGCAGCCAGCCGAAACCGCCGAAGATGAGTCCACTATTGGGGCTCGCGTTGTAGGTGTTCACGTCAAGCGCCCAAGCGATAGAGTCGAACCCAGGCGCGGCGACGGCACCGGGGTGCTGAGAGCGCGCCGATCTGTTCCCAGAGCCATACGGTACGGTCGTTTGCTGGAGATTCCGCGGTCGGAAGGAGATACGGTTGGCTGAATGAACGATGCACCTCTCGTGCGGTTCCGCGAATCGCTGGTGTAATTTTTGGAGTGACTGAAGCCGTGTTGGTGGTTGCCGAAGACTGCCGACTTTCCGAGAATGCGACGATGGCGCGGACTGGATGACGAAACTCGGAGCAGTTCTATGCGTACGACGCGACTCTTGATCCTGGTGACCCTGCTTGCTGTGGCCGTTCCCGCGGTCCGGGCGGGTTACGAACTGCTCGGGGCGGATGAGTTCGACGGAGTGTCGCTCGAAGCGGCGAATTGGACACGCGACACATACCACGGTGTGGTGCGGTCGGCCAGAGATGCCGGTTTCTACACGGGTCGTCCGGAGAACGTGCGCGTCTCCGATGGCTACCTGACCATCGTGGCGCGGAAGGAGGCGTATGACCTGGCTGCGTATACGACCGCGCGCGTGCATACATACGGCAAGCGTGCGCTCACGTACGGGCGCGTGTCTGTGCGGATGAAAGCGCCGGCGGTGCCCGGACTGCGGCCGCAGGTGTCGCTCTTGCCGGTGGAATTGACGTACGGCAGTTGGCCCGCCAGTGGCGGGATCGACATCGTTAACATTAACATTGCGGGCGGTGTAGTGACATCCGGCCTGCATTTCGGAGGATCAGGGCCGCGCGGCACACATGTCGAGAACCGCTCTCCGAAGACTGCAGGGATTAAGCCGGACGAGGACTTTCACGTCTACACCGTCGAGTGGCAGCCGTACGAAATCCGCTGGTACGTGGACGATGAGCTGACTGCGGTGCAGGATCGCTGGTGGTCATCTGCGGCGCCCAATCCCGCACCATTTGACCGACCCTTCTATGTCGCGATCGGCCTGGCGGTAGAGGCGCCTGATGCCGGACAGCTCGACAACTGGCCTTATTCGATGGAAGTCGACTGGATTCGAGTCTACCAGGCGCAGGGCAACCGCGCGCCGGAAGTGGAGCTGATCAGCCCAGCGCCGGGCGCGAACATGTCCGCCGGCCA
Source organism: Phycisphaerae bacterium (assembly GCA_028277645.1). GTDB lineage: Bacteria > Planctomycetota > Phycisphaerae > UBA1845 > Fen-1342 > JANQFV01. Next base: position 43,478 of record JANQFV010000054.1, on the reverse strand, counting down.
AAGCGTAACGCTCCGCGCGGACGCGTCGGATGTGGATGACAATCTTGTCGGCGTGGAGTTCTACAGCGGTGATCAGCGACTGGCGTTGGACCGCGATGAGCCGTTTTCGTTCGAGTGGTCGCCGGCGGACGGCTGCTATGACGTAATCGCCCGGGCCGTCGACGAAGATGGGTTCGGCCGTAGCGACAACACGGAGATCATTGTCGGCAAGGGCTGCCCGCCTACGCCGTTTCATGGCAGACCGGCGGCGATTCCAGGGCGCATTGAGGCGGAAGACTTCGACAAGAGCCGCAAGAACGATGCGTATTTCGACACCGATGCATCGAACAACGGCGGTGCATACCGCCTGGATTGCGGCGTCGACATCCAGCCGTGCAGTGCTGGGGGGTTCAACCTCGGCTGGATGATCGCCGGCGAGTGGACACGCTACACGGTCGCGGTGACGGAGGCCGGGAAGTATGACGTGCGCTGTCGCGTGGCGTCGCCGAACGACACGGCCCGCATCCACCTCGAACTCGACGGCACGAACATCACCGGTCCGCTGCCGATTCCGAACACCGGCGATTGGCAGAACTTCACAGACGTCGTAGTCCGCGGCGTGAGCCTGGCGAAGGGGGAACAAGTCCTGCGCATGGTCGTAGAGAGCGAGGGCCTCAACCTCGACTACGTCGAGTTCACACGGAGCGGCGATAACTAGGCAGTTCACATAGCACAGCGGTGTGCCACTGCTGTGTCAGCAGTAACTTCGGCGGCTAATTCGCACTGCTCAAGAGCGGTGGCAGGAAGGCGCATCGCGCTACTCGGGATCGTACAGCAGCGTCATGATCGAGTGCGCTGGGCTTTGTAGCGTTGCGGACTCGTTGCCGGCTTGTAGCTGGTAGTCGATCGCATCGTCGGTTCGGTTCAGCACAACGACGGCGATGCGACCGTCCGTATTGCGGAAGGCTGTCGCTTCCAGATTCTCATCGCTTGACGCACTCCCGATCCGCACCGCGCCCGGGCGGATGGACCGGCTGAAGTGGCCGAGGTAGTAGTACGAGTTCTCGTAATACAGTTTCTGCCGCACCGTGTCGGCGATGATCGGCGCGTCGCAGAGGTTGTCTACGTGGTTGGGGCCGCCGCGTTGGTCGAGGACCATGTTCCAGTCGATCCAGCCCACGGTCCAGTGGTTCAGATCGCCGAGGATGTCGTGGCCGTAGCGTTCGCCGACCGCCCAGTCGGTCAGGTGCAGACCGCCTTCCTGGCAGCCTTCAGTGAACAGAAGGTTGGTCTGCGGAAACGCGTCGTGAACGCGAGCGAGCTGGTCGAAGTGATCGCCGGTGTACCAGTGAAAGCCGACGCCCCAGATGTACTTCGCAGCTTCCGGATCGGAGAGCGCCGGCTCAGCCCGCTCGTAGATGATGTCCTTGTTGTGATCCCAGATGATGATCTTGACGTCTTCGTGGCCACGCTCAGCCAGCATCGGGCCGAGGTGATCGCGTACAAAGTCGCGCTCTTCCTCGGCCGTATAGAGGCACGAGTCCCACACCTGTGTCGCCGCCGGTTCGTTCTGGACGGTTACACCCCATATGTCGATGCCCTCGGCGGCGTACGCCTCGATGTACTTGGCGAAGTACAGCGCCCAGGCGGCGCGACACTCGGGCTTGAGCTTGCCGCCGTGGTTCATCTGGCCGTTGGTCTTCATCCACGCCGGCGGGCTCCAGGGTGAGGCCACCAGTCGGATCGGTTGATCCGCGATGGCCTGGGCATCCTTGATCAGCGGGATGAGCCAGCGTTTGTCGCGGGAGATGTCGAACTGCTTCAATTCGTAGTCGCCGGGCGTCTCGTTGTACGCGTAGTTGGTGAGGGAGAAGTCGCAACTGTTGATGTGCGTGCGGCAGACGGTGTAGCCGTTGCCCTCCTTGGGGTCGAAATAGGCCTTGAGCACTTCGTCGCGCAGCTCGGGGCGCATACGGGAAAGCGTGTACGCTGCCGCCTCGGTGAACGCGCCGCCGAATCCGACAATGGTCTGGTAGGTCTGGTCCGGATCGAGCGTGACTACGGCGTGTCCCGCGGCCGGCGCACCGGTACCCTCGCGCAACGGCAGGGCGGGTAGCGCCGCCAGACGATCGTCGGTATCGCGAGCGGTCAGGTGAACCTCGAGTTTTCGACCAGTCTTTGCCTGCGGCATCTTCAGCTTGCTCAGCACAACTTCCTCATTCCCGTTATGCGTCTTCACGATCGAGTTGCCGCCGCGCGTCAGGCCATCGAACACACCGTCATCGACCAAGTCCCAGAGCGGGTACTTGGCCTGGCCATCGACGGTGAGCAGTCCGAAGTGTCCCTCGGAACCCGCCGTGCCGCCGCTCTTCCAGGGTTCGTCGAACGCTTCGAAGTAGAAGCAGGTCAGGTTTTTGGCGGTAGTCCACTCTTTCACCGCATCATAGAAGAGCTTGGAGAGATACTCATTGCCGGCGCAGCTTCCGTCAGGTCCGTAGAGCGCATTGTCGAGCGTGGCCCATCCGGTCTCGCCGATGTGGATGGCCTTGTTGATGTTATTCTCCTGCAGGAAGCGCTCGACGGCCTGGAACTCCCACTTCTGTCTCGCAACCGCACGTTCGATGGAGAGCCGCGCCTGCTCGGCGATCGGCAACTTCAGCTCGTCGGGTGTCGCGCCCCACAGCAGGCCTTTGTCGTAGTGTGTTCCGTGAAACGCATACGTGTGCAGCGAGACGAAGTCGATCTGTCTGAGTAGTTCCAGCAGATCGGCGTTGCGATACTGCGTTTCGCCACCCAGCGCGGCCCAGTTCTCGGAAGTGGTGATCAGCGTTTCACCGGGCAGGCGCCCGTCGGCTTGCGCCTGCTTGAGATACCTGACCCACCTGAGGATGACCGACGGGTGTACGAAGTGGGCTTGCCAGTGAACCATCGCCTCGTTACCGACCGCGATGATCTTGGCAATATCCGGGTAAGCCTGGGCCAGCTCGATCGCCTTGTCGATCTCACCCTTATTCCAGACGGCGTCTTCCTGGCTGTGGTCTGTCTTCGGCGTGAAGGCGCCTTTGCAGTTGATCCACGCGCCGAGCATGACGTACATCTCGAAGTTCGGATCCTCCGCTTTCATCTCGCGGATGATCTGGAGGATTCGTTCGGACTGCGGGAACTCGGCCGTGTTGTATGTGCGCAGGAGCTTGACGCCCATCGCCGAGAGGATCTTCAGGTCTTCACGGATCTCTTCGACGCTTGGGGTGTTGTCTGCTGTACGGTCGACCTTGCGGTCACCGGAGTACGAGATGGCGGGGTAGTTGTTGTTACCGAGCAGGAACTGACCGTTGGGCAGCTTGCAGTTGGGTTGACCGCCCGCTGCGTACGTGGCCGCGCGCGTCTCGAACGTGATGTCCGAGAACCGCGCGGTCGCGAGATTCTGATTATCGTGGCTTGTGCAGAACAGACCAACGTAGACCTCGTCGCTGGGATTGCCGACGGTCACACTGTCGAATCGGTCCCACGCACCGCCGCAAGCGAAGTAGCGTTCGATGACATTGCCATTGCGCACGAGCTTAAGTTGCACGTTCGGCAGTTCGGGGCCGAGCACGAGCTTGGTCCACACGTCCTGGCCCTTGGCTGGGCGACAGCCGAACTCGACTTCACCGTCGGGCAATGTGTCCACGGTTGCGAACGCCGCGTCTTTGTCGAGCGACTGCCGGACCATCAGGCCGGCCTTGGCGTACGTATCCGTGTACGTAAACGCATCCACGTTGGTCGTGATCGTGAAGTCGTCAGACGTTTTCTTGTAGAGGAAGCGGAACTGATCCTCCTTGCCCCAGACGTCGGCGCCAGCCGCATAGATCTCGATCGCACCGTCGGCAAGCAGTTTCTGACCGCCGGGCATGGCGTGATTGACGTCGACCGCGGTCCAGCCCGGCAGATCTTCGCGCGCCGGCGGTGTGGTCATGATCGGCGTGATCGCCGGCGAGATCGGGCCAGGCGGATCCTTCGCCGTCAGCGCCGCACGCAGCCCTTCGTTCATCTCATATTCGACGGTCGCGAATGAGCGGAACCAGTTTTCGATCTCGGCCTTGCCCGCGGTACGGAACTCGACCGGCGGCAGGGATGTCTTGTTGGTGACGATCCACCAGGCACCGGTTTTTTCCTGACCAGTGTCCGTGAGCAGCCACCAACCGCCGGTGTTCTTGCGGCTGGGACTGGTGATGAGCTTGTAACTCCACATCGTCGCAGCCCAGCCGTGCTTGGCGTATGCGTCGTAGTGGCGACGCATCATCGGGCCGTTGCCGGCGGCGTTGAAGACGACGTTGAATTCCGTGACCAGGAAGGGGATGTTGAGTTCGTCGAGCTTCGGTTTGAGCCAGTCGTCGAGCCATGCCAGGTGGTTGCGGTGTGTCTCGGGTCTGATCGAGCCGCCGCCGAAGAGCCCGGGATAGAAGTTCTGCGAGAAGCCGACGTGCGTCCAGCCGTGCTCCCGCGGGTTGCCGAGATGGCCGAAACCCGTGTAGTGGGCCGAGGCGATGATGACGTGGCGGTCATCGTGCTTGCGGATGGCATCGTGCAGGTAGTCGAATAGCTCGACCTGTTGCTCGAGCGAGCCGCCCCAGGGTTCGTTGATGGGCTGATAAGCGGCGATGGTGGGGGAGTCGGCGTAGCGCTGCGCGATCTGCTCCCACAGCCAGGCGGTGCGCTCCCAGTAGGCGCGATCGTCCCAGAGCCGGTTCCACTCCCGTCTGCCTGAGTGATCGAATTCGTTTTGGCAGCCGGCGGCGGCGTGCAGGTCGAGAATGACGTAAAGGCCGTGCTCGTCGGCGAGTCTGATGATCTTGTCAAACCACGTCCACGCACCCTCCTTCAAGTGCAGCGGATTCGTGTCATCCTCGATGATGTTGTAGTGGAACGGCACGCGGATGCAGTTGAAGCCGAGCGACTGGATGATCTCGAAGTCGCGTTCAGTGATCCAGCTCGCGCGGTGCAGATCCATGATGCGGTCTTTTTCCGCCGCACCGAAGCGCTGCTGGAGAATCCGCTCGATCGTGTACTGATCCGGATATTGAACGTCGTCTTTGACGTCCAGCATCCACATCTCGAGGTTGAGCCAACTCCCGAGATTGCAGCCCTTCAGGATCACGGGCTTGCCGTGGGCGTCGACGAAGTGAGTTCCCTGCGCGGTCAGAAATGACGGCGGCTCGGCATGCGACGTCGATGCGCAGACCAGCGCTGCGCACAGCGCCACGACGGCCGGCGCAGCGCGCAGCAATGTGGTGCGGCTGTTGTGGGAATCCCGTCCACGCGGCTGGGCGCTCGTGCTTGTTTGATGCTGGTCAGGTGGTGTCCGCTGCATGGTGTGTGCCTCTCCGAATCACTGGCAGAGAAGCCGTCAGGCTTCATCTGTCGTCTGGAATGGAACTCGGCCATGACAACAGGGTGGTGGGAACGCGTCAAGTCGCGGCGGACCGGAACAAATTACGCCGACCGCAACCCGGCGCGCAAGAACGCGGCGAGCGAAGCACAAGGCCTACGCTCGCCGCGGGTCATCCGTGAACTGTCGTAGTTCGTTTCGGTTCGCCAGGCGTCGCTAGTTGCAAGGGATCGGAACGCCGCCGCCGGTCAACAGATCGACGAACGGGTTGATGTCGCCGAAGTCCGCCGAGCCGTCCTGGCCGTAATCGCCGTTCTCGTTCAGATCGCCGTTCTCACCCGGGCAGCCGGGGTACAGTGCCTGCCACGCCGCGTAGCCACCCACCAACAGGTCGACGAACGGGTTGATGTCGCCGAAGCCAACTTCGCCGTCGCAGTCCAGATCACCCAGACAGATGGCCGGGCCACCGACCGTAAACGAGAAAGAACCACCGGTCATGTCGACCGTCGCCGCACTCACCGGCGAGAAGTTCGGCGGTGAATTGATGGCGTCGAAGACGTTCACCACAGCGTTATCGAGACGGAACGTGTACGTGCCCGCCGTGGACGGCGCGAGGAACGAACCCGACGCGACGATTTGCGCACCGCTCTGGCCGACGCCCGGCGGCACGGTTGGGTCAGTGCCCATCACGGTGCCCGCAACGCCGAAAGAATTCACCGCGCCACCGATCTGCTTGAGAATCATCTCGCCGCTGTTGCCGCGCTGCACACCGATGTAGCCGGTGCTCGCGCCGCCTTCACCGGGATTGGCAATACCCAGCGGGCGGCTGAACTGCTGCATCGTCGCGTCGATGCTGCCGATATCCGCCGGCGGAATATCGAACGTCGCGGGGTTATTGGCATCGTGTACCAGATCGGTCGCGACCGCGGCCAATCCTAGATTGTCGCCCGTCGAGACCTGCACCTTGATGGTCCAGTCGATGGTCGCACCGGCCGAGACGGTCTGGCCGTCTTGAGTCGATTCGAGAGTGAGCGTGACCGTGCCGGCCGCAAACGCTGCTGATGTCGCACACAGTGCCGCCAGGGTCCAGAGCGCGTGTCGAGGTCGAGCTTGCATCTTTATCTCCGTCATTGCTGGTTCTTCTGATTATGGTCTTTTGCGTACGCCGATGCAATCCCGCAGGCCTAAGGACCAGTCATGCGCGGCTCGAAGTAATCGTAGTCATCCATGTCGACGTCGTTATCGTCGTCGTGGTCGAACGTGAGGCCGTTGAACAGCAGCGTGCCGGCGCCGGCGCCGTTGAAGGTGCGTTGGAACCAGACGCCGTCGATCATGTCCTCGTCGAAGTCGCCGTCCACGTCCGTGCCGTCGAAGCGATTGGTGATGACCGCCTCGCAGCCGTCGAAGTAGGCGCTGCCGGACTGGGCCGTACCGCGGATGGACAGGTTGGTGAACCGTGCCAGAGCGCTCTCATCCGGCCCCATCGTGTAGTCGATGGTGAGCAGCGTCCAGGTGTCGACGGGGGTCGTGTCGTCGATCTTATTGCCCGGCCCAATATCGATATCGTCGGGCACGCCGCCGGCGGCCCACTCGACCTTAATGCCGGCGACCGTGTTCGCGCCGGTGATGGGATTGAACGACGGCGTGTAGACCCACACGCTGATGTACAGGTTCTGGCCCGGGGTGACGGCGATCTCCTGGAACACGCCGGCGACGGAGTTGCCCTCAGTGAAAACGCTGCAGTCGCCTGTTCGGTACACGAGGAGGCAATCCTTGGCTGCCGTGCCAAAGACGCTCCAATTGTCCGGCACCGAAATCCCGTCTTCGAAGCTACTGTTGGCAAGCAGATTGTCGTTCGGGTCAGCCGTGGCTCCCGCATGGGCGTCATCGAAGTAGATCACGCCCGTCTCTGCCGGGTCGGCAACCGCGATCGGTACAATGCGCGCGACGGCTGCCTCAGCCGGCACGGTCGTCGTCAGATCAACTAGCACCCACGTGTCGTTCGGATCGGCGACGCTGAACGCGAGGTTCTCCTCGGGCGGGGGCACATTGACCGCCGGGTCGAACTCGAGCTTGATTCCGGCCCGGGAAGTTTCTTGCAGCGGATCCGTCGAGGGATTCATCGCCCACGCCCGTAGCACGATGTTCTCGTTGGGGCTGAGCTCGGCCATGTTCTGCCACAGGCCGTTGTACGCCCCGGTCACGCCGAGCTTGAGGCTGTAGTCGCCGAACAGCGCTTCGGCGTCCGACTTCTCCTGGTCTTCAAAGCCGGTCCAGTCGTCGATACCCAGCGGGGACTGTCCCGTGCCAACGCCCGCCTCTTCGAAGTCGCCGTTGAGCAGCGCGTTGCCGCCGCCGTCGATCGAGAGCTGGGCATCGTCCCAATAGGCCGCGCCGCTGATGGCGCCCGACCATTGCAGTCTGCACGCCACGCGGACCTCGATCGTGCCGGTCGGGGCCGTCAGCGGTCCGACCGTCGCCTCGATCCAGGTGTCCGCGGCGGATGCTGCGGTGAGTGCGTAGTCGTCATGCAGCGAGATCGTCCCGCCGAAGAAATCGAGGAACTCGAACACGAGGCCGGCCTCGCCGGTGCCGCCGAGCTTGTCAAACGAGGGGGTGTGCAGCCACACGCTGGCGGTGACGCTCTGGCCCGGTGAGACGCCGCTGACGATCTGCGACGCGCCGGCGAACGATCCGTCGCCGTCGCCGAAGGCCTTCAGGGCCCAGCCGCCGGAGGGCGTGTGATTGACCGTGGGGGAGCGTTCGACGTTGATGCCGAACTCGTCCCAGTCGGCCGGCACCTGCGGATCGATCGATCCGGCACCGGGACCGAGCTCCATACTGCCGTTGAGCACGATGTTCTGTCGCGCGTTGACCAGCCCCGGCGCGCAGAGCAGTGCGCCTACCGATAGCACCAACACGATCCTGCGGGCGCTCATGTGACTACCTTTCTTGGTTAATCTAGCGGCGCCGCGCAAGGACGGCGCCCACGTTGCGAAACAGTCTTGTTTCAGCGGCGGCTTACGGCTAGTCGCCCGTGCCGTCGATGCCGTTCTTGCTCAGTCCCCAAGCGTAAAACGGAAAGCAGTCGTACGGATCGGCGTCGTGTCGGGGCGCTGGCGGATCCGGATCGTTCGGGTCGAGATAGTTCAACCGCTTGATCTTGCGTACGCTGGCGTCGAGGAACAGGAACTGGCCTGCGCCGCTGTGCCGTAGCTCATCTGCGTCCAACCACCAACCGGCATCTGTCATTAGAACGGCGTACTGTGGATTAGGAATCTTGCTATAGACGTTTCCGCCGACGGCCGGGACAGGCAAGTCGGCGTTGTCGTGGGCCTCCTGGCCTTCCTCAGCTTGCCAGTCAGTTTGCCAGTAATCGGTGTAGATCTGTGGGACTGTGGGGCTTGTAGTCAGCTCGATGTCGACCCACCAGCCATCCTTGTAGGCTTTGTTGAAGCGGGGGTCAGCCCTTAGAGCTACGTAGTGTCCGTTTACGGTCGGGTCGCTGTCAATCTGCTCGATCGAGTTGACGCCGAACGCACGCGGGCAGCGATAGACATCCATCTCTTTGACGTACTTCCAGAAGTTGAAGATCTGGTGGTACTGGTAGAAGACGCGGCCGCCGGCCTTGATTTCCGCCGCGATGTACGGGATTCGTCCGTTTTCGTCCTGAACGTAATACTCGGTCGCCAGGCCGAGCTGTCGAAGATTCGACGCACACACCGCATCCTTGGCGGTGTTCTTCGCGTTGCTCAGCGCCGGCAACAGGATCGAGATCAGCAGCGCAATGATCGCGACCACGACCAGCAGCTCGATCAGAGTGAACCCGTGACGGTGGTACTGTTTCTGTCTTTGAAGAAGCGTGTACCGCATGTCTGTCTGACCTCCTGTCCGTCCCGGGTCCACTCCTGCTATTGAGCTTATCGGCGACGCAAGACCAGCAGCCCCACACACGCCAGCAGCGCCAGGCCCGCCGGCTCCGGCACAAACGTCATGTTCTCAAATTCGATCTGAACGTTGTTGGCGGGGTTGCCGACGTCGATCAGGAACTGTCCGAAACCGCCCACGCGGGCGTCGTTCAACATGCCCCACAGGCCGTAGGGTGGGTCTTCGCCGGGGTTGCCCTCGTCGAACGCCAGCGCGCCGCTGGTGTAGACGGTGCCGTCGTCATAGATGTATTCGATGGTGGCCGGGTCTGCCATCGACAGGCTGTTCGGGCGGTAGATGACGCCCATGCGTACGGTCGTGCCCTTGGTGTACGTGACGCTCTGGCTCCCCGTGAAGCTGTAGAACGGCAGGCGACCACCGAAGCAGGCCACCTCGCCATCGCTGGTGCGAACCTGGAAGCGGCCGTCGGACTGCTGCGACCACCAGGGCGAGACGTTCAGGCCGCCCTCGCCGTTGCCGTTGCCGGAGATCGTGACGTCGGAGAAGAAGTCAAAGGCATCGCCGTTGGCGAACACGGCCTCGCTGATGCCGCCGTTGGCCGACAGGCGGAACGTGTGCAGGTTGGCGAACTCGCCGCCGGCACCATCACCATCCAGTTGGTCATCGAAGATCGAGATGTAACCGGGATACGTGTTGACGGTAGTCAGGACGGAATCAGAGTCGTCGTTCCAGATGCGCTCGTTGATGACGGCGCTGTCGATCAGTGGCGTGGCTAGCGCCATGCTGCCGGTCAGAAATGCAACGGCCGCCGCCAACACGGCACGATTGGTTGTCCGCATTTTCCTTCCTCCTAGTTCGTAGATTGCGACATGAACGGGAAGCGCGGGCCCCGGAGAGAACCGGAATGATCCCGCTTTCTGTAGCACCATAGGGAGTATACCGCGGGAAATTCGGCGTTGCAAGCGCTTTCATGGCTTGATGCGCCAAATCCTCTGTCGCAGTATCGAGACAGAGTGTCGGCGGCATTCTTCCGGGAGAAGCCGGGCGAGTCTGATAATACGGAGCTCACCCGGCTCAAATTGAGGTTCAGATCCCGTCAGGGCTGGGCGCAGTCGGGATACTGCTGTGCCCACGCCTCGTAGTCACTCAGGAGGTCCACGAAGGCATTGATGTCGTCGAAATCGGCCGAGCAATCACAGTTGGCATCGCAGACCAGCGGCGAACAGTCCGGATGGGCCTGTTGCCAGGCAACTGGATCAGTGAGGTAATCCACGAACGCGTTGATCTCGCCGAAGTTGATCTCGCCGTTGCAGTCCGCGTCGCCCGTCAGGTATTCACACTGGTCCGGAATGCCGTTGCCGGTGCAGTCCTTGGCGGAGAAGTGCGACATGATCGCGGCTTCGTCGGTCGCGTCCATGTCGCCGTCCAGGTCTGCATCGAGTTCGATGCGGTACGCCGGATCACCGATGACCACTTCGGCGAACGGAACCATCAGAAGAACGTCGGCACACGTCAGCGCGCTGTCCGCGTCGAGATCGCCTAGCACCCCTGAGTCGAACTGTTCATCCACCAGGCGCTGCAGGTAATCCACGTCGGCTGTGTCGATTACACCGCTAGCGTCAAAGTCCCACCGGTCCAGATCGTCTGCCGTCGTAGATCCCAAGAGCGTCTCGAGCGCGGCGACGTCGAGCTCATTAAAACGTCCTTCTGTGTCCAGCGACAGGTACCCCGACACGTCCATGCGCGCGTCGTCGAAATCGGCTCTATCAAGTGAGATCGTCGTCTCTCCGGCCCCTCCCTCCGTGCTCAACGTACCGTACCAACCGGCTTCGTCGACATTCCACCATTCCACTCTGACGCCGGCTACCGTTGCGGGGCCAGTGATCGGACCAAACCAGGGCGTTTGCACCCACGCGCTAACGTACAGGTTCTGGCTTGGCGTCACGCTAATCGGCTGGTACATCCCTGCGAGGGTTGTCCCCTCTGTAAGGGCGCTGCAGTAGCCCGTGCGGTGCGCGTTGAAGCAATCCTTCGTTGCTTCGCCTAAGGCGGTCCAACCGTCCGGAACGCCGGACCCGGTCTCGAAGCTGTTGTTTATAAGCAGATTGTCGTTCGGATTGGCGCTCACGCCGGCGTGGGCGTCGTCGAAGTATATAACCCCCGTTTCAGCGGGATCGGGCGCGTTGACCAGGACGATGCGTGCGATGCTCACGTCGGCGGGTACGGTTGTTTGTAGGTCAACAAATATCCACGTGTCGTTGGGGTCGGACACGGAAAATGCGAGGTTCTCCTCATCACCCAGGGAGCCTTCGTATGCGACATTGCTATTACTGGAGACACAGAAACGATCATTGTACCAGAGCCCGCAGCCATCACCGGGGATGAGCGCGACTGCGCGATGAAGCTTCTCATCGGGCGCTGATGGCTCCTGGAACGTCACCGTAGCCTCGGCTGTCCAAGCGCTGCTCCGGAGCGGAGGGGGCGCAAGTGGACTGATCGGCTGAACATTGAACGAGCACGTGGCTGAAGTAGCGCACGATACGCTACCTACAGCCCCCATGTCACACGGACACAACCACTCACAGCTCTGTATGCCGTAGGCGGAACGCAGAGATGTCGTCGTCGCCAGGGTTTCAGCGTAACCTTCGTGTGAGCAGTCGAAATCACACCATCCAGGCCCTCCTCCGCAGTGGTTGTCCCACTGCCCAGCACTCGCGAAAGCACCATTGATGTTGCAGTCCGCGTCGTGGTGCAAGTTAAGACAATAGCCGTCAAGATAGCAGTTGTCGCAATCGTCACAGCGCTCTTTGAAGTTGATTCCGAACACCATGGCGATCGCACAGCATACAACGGGGCCTACGATCTCGTGGTCTGGATCGATCGTCCACTCCACTTCCACCTCGGAAATCCACTGGTAGTCAGCGTGTGCGGTCCCGCCTCCTACCGCCAGGCATCCCAGAACACCGACACACATCCACACAATTCGTCTCATGGTTCCACTCTCTATGCATTGTGTCCCGCGAACAGAAAATCGGTGCCAACGTAGGCACGCGACTGTTCCCACACCCATGCGTTGACAAGCAACTCGGCTGGAGGTGACCCCCCCGAGCTTTCGTGGAAGTATTATGGGGTCTTCAACCGCATCTGGTAACTGTTTACTCGTCCGCGCCGCCGCCTGCTGACCGGCCCGACCGAGGGAATCCCCGTGAATCCTGAGGTGGGATTGCAAGCGCTTTCAATGCTTGTTATGTTCAAGACAGTGAAGTACGTCAGCGGGCTCTCGAACGGTGCGCGCCGTCAGGCCTCCGTACACGGTAAAATACTACATCGACGGGGCGATTGCTCCGTCGAACAGGGCGAGGAAGGTGCAATGTGATCCGACGCACGTTCGCAGCAGGTCTGACACTCCTTATCCTCTCGTCGGCCGCGGCCGATGTCTACACCCCTCTCGCGAGCTACGAGGCTGGTGAGGCCGACCTAGCTGTCGAGGCCAGCGCCGGCGATGCCGGTCTGACCGTCAGCATCGTGGAGGGTGGCGTCAGCGGTGCGCCGGCCGCCACCGATGGGGCATATATCGTCCGTCTGGACGTCGCCGGCGAATCCGACCGCAAAATCGAGTTCCGTCACTTCTGGTCGGGCACAACGTACGATCTGGCCGAGCAAAACACGTTGCTCGCTGACGTGTACCTCGCGTCGGCCGGTGCCGTTCCGGGTGTCGTCGGCATCTGGAGCAGTAATTGGTCGCCACCGGATGCGTGGCAGCCCGCCAGCGCGGTTCCGACCAGCACGGACGAGTGGATTACTGTTTCGTTCGACGTGTCCTCACGCGAACAGACCGGCCTCGACCAGATCTGGGCCTTCGTGTTCGAGAATCTGGTGAGCACCAGCGGTGTGATCTATGTGGATAACCTGCGTTTCCGCAAGCCCGGTACTGCCGACGGCCCCACCGGCGTCGCCGCGATCGCGTTCGGCGAGGCGAACGCCGTCACGTGGAAGGACGTGCCGCTGGTCGACCTCGAGGGGTATCACGTATACCGAGCCGACGACGAAGGTGGCCCGTACGCGCGGGTGACGGCGACGCCGGTGCTGGACGTGCCGTACTTCGACCCGGTTTCGCCGAGCAGTCCCCGTTATCACTACTATGTTACGACGGTGGTGAGTGGCGAGGAGTCCGCGCCTTCGACGATCGTCTCTGCGCAATACGACGGCTTTACGGACGAGGGGCTGCTGGACTGGGTCCAGTACCAGACGTTCCGCTACTTCTGGGATTTCGGCCATCCGGTCAGCGGCCTGGCGCGAGAACGCATGGGCGGCGGGAGCGAGACGTGCGCCCTGGGCGGTACGGGCATGGGTCTGATGGCTATCGTGGTCGGCGTGGAGCGCGGGTACATCACGCGCAGCGAAGGCGCTGCGCGCGTGCTGCAGATTCTTACCTTCATGGACGAACAGACGACACGGTATCACGGCGCCTGGTCGCATTGGATCAACGGAACCACCGGTGCCACGATTCCCTTCTCGCCAAACGATGACGGTGGCGACCTGGTGGAGACCGCTTACTTCGCGCAGGGCATGCTCACAGTGAGGCAGTACTTCGACTCGGTTGACGCCACCGAGACCGAGATTCGTTCGCGGGCGACCACGATGTGGGAGGGGATCGAGTGGGACTGGTATCGCCGTTGGCCTGGTAGCGACGTGCTCTACTGGCACTGGTCGCCCAATGTCGGGTGGGCGATGAACATGCAGATCCGCGGGTACAACGAGACGATGATCACGTACCTGCTCGCGATCGCTTCGCCGACGTACCCAATGCCGGCGTCCAGCTATCACAATGGTTGGGCCGGTAACGCCTCGTATACGAATGGCGACGACTTCTACGGGCACACGATCTGGGTGGGATCGGACTACGGCGGCCCGCTCTTCTTCACGCATTATTCGTACCTCGGCTTCGATCCGCGGTACAAGCGCGATGCGTACTGCAACTACTTCGAGAACAGCCGGAACATCGCGCTGATCCACCAAGCCTACAGTATCGACAATCCGGATGAGTGGACCGGCTATCACCGTTGGTGCTGGGGCTTGACCGCGAGCGACTCGCCGCCGCCGACGTACTACACGGCGCACAGCCCGACCAACGACAACGGTACGATCACGCCGACCGCCGCGATCTCATCCACGCCGTTCACGCCGGACGAGTCGATCGCAGCGTTGCGTTACATGCTCGACAACTACACGCCGGACATCGTCGGCACGTACGGTCTTGTCGATGCGTTCAATCCGACGCAAAGTTGGTTTGCGGACTCGCACATCGCGATTGATCAGGGACCGATCGTGGTGATGATCGAGAACTATCGTACGGGCCTGTGCTGGGACCTGTTCATGCAGAATCCAGAGATTGCACCGATGATGGTGGCGATCGGCATGTTGTACGAATGTGACTTTGACGCCAACGGCTACGTCGAGTCGTCTGATCTGGATGTGTTCGCCAACTGCATGGCCGGGCCGGATATCCTCTCAGGCGGATGTTCGTCCGGGACATTCGCCGACGCTGATCTCGACAACGACGGCGACGTGGATTTGCACGACGCTGTGATCATGACGACGCTCGCCAGTGTGCCGTAGAGCGCTCGTTCCCGCAAACGACAGCCTTCCAGGAAATCTGATGATGCTATGCCGACGTTCGACGTCGTTGGAGTTGCTCCAGCGGCGCTGCATCCAGTGCGCTGTCGCGCTCGCCGGAATACTTGTTACTGCTGTTGCCGCGGCGCAGACGACGGTGCTGGACGACTTCTCCGATGTGCAGCGCTGGGAGTTGATCCGCTCTGACGGCGTACAGGCCGAGGTCACGCCCGCAGTGAGTCCGCGGGGAAAGTGCCTGCGGTTGGACTACGATTTCACGCGCGGCGCGGGCTTTTGCGCGCTGCGTCTGCCGATGCAACTAGATCTGCCGGCCAACTACCGCTTCACGGTTGGCGTGCGGGGCGACGGACTGGCGAACAACCTCGAGTTCAAGCTCGTGGATCCGACCGGCGACAACGTCTGGTGGGTGAATCGCCGGGCGTTCGAGCCAACCGGCGATTGGCAGGTGCTGCGTCAGCGCGCCCGGCATTTCGTATTCGCGTGGGGGCCGTCCGGCGGTGCTCCGCTAAAGCGCATCGGTTCCATCGAGTTCGCGGTCGCAGCCAACGCCGGTGGCAAGGGCACGTTCTGGTTTGACGAGTTGACGTTCGAAGAGTTGCCCGAGCCGCAGGTGCCGACCCAACCGCCGACGATTGAGGTGTCCAGCAACCTCGATGCGTCGGACGCGAATACGTGGCGGGTCAAGTCGGATGGACACGTCGGCTGGCGCTCTGTGGCTGATAACGCGCAGTCTTTCACACTCGACTTCGGTGTCGTGCGCGAACTGGGCGGTTTGAAGCTGCAGTGGGCCGACGACCGCTATCCCACGTCGTACGAAGTGCAACTGTCCAACGACAAGCAGGTGTGGGACACCGTCGCCGCGGTACTGGGCGCCACCGGCGGAACGCGCTACGTGCAACTGCCCGATGCTGAAGGGCGCTTCCTGCGTGTGGTGACGGACGCGACGAATCAGAGCAGCGGCGTCACGCTCGAAGCCCTTGAGGTTCTTGACGTGTCGTTCGGCTCGTCCGGCAACGCGATGTACACGCGCATCGCCCAGGATGCTCCACGCGGCCACTACCCACGCTACTTCCTGCGCGAGCAGCCGGAGTGGACGATCGTCGGCGTGGCACAGGATGCACGCGAGGCGTTGGTCGATACCGACGGTGCGGTCGAGTTCGACGAGTGCAGCGCGCGGCTCGAACCGTTCCTGCTGATCGATGGCAAGCTCGTGACCTGGGCCGACGTCGAAACTCGCCAATCGCTCGAATGCGGCTACCTGCCGATCCCGACCGTGACTTGGCAGGCCGGCGACGTGGCGCTCGACATCACGGCGGTCGCGCACGGCAAGCCCGGCGATACACGACTGCGGCTGCGTTATCGGCTGCGAGCAAAGGAAGATCGAGAAGTGCGAAACGTGTCGCTACTGCTCGCCGTGCGCCCGTTCCAGGTGTTGCCGCCCTGGCAAGACCTGAACCTGATCGGCGGCGTGACGCGCGTAAAAAACCTTGAGTTGGATGCCAGAGGCGGCCGCATCGACGACACGTGGTCGCTGCAACTGGACACGCCGGCGAGTGCGTACGGTGCCACCACACACGCCGGCGGCGAGTGCGTACGGTGCCACCACACACGCCGGCGGCGAGATCGTCGAGTACCTCGCGAACGATGCCCTGCCGGCGAAGGTGTCTGTCACCAACGCGGACGGCCTGGCGAGCGGGTGCTGGCGTTTCGACTTTCCGCTGATAACCGACGAGCCGCAAGACGTCGTTGTCGACGCATGCCCGCGTGAGCGTGATGTCCCGAACGAGTCTATCGATGCGACGTTGGAGCGTGTCAGCACGTGGTGGAAGACCGAGTTGAATCATGTGGAACTGGAACTGCCGCGTTCAGCGGACGAGTTCGTGAACACCTTCCGCGCCACGCAGGCCTACATCCTGATCAACATGGACGGCCCGGCGATTCAGCCCGGCTCGCGCACATATCGCCGAAGCTGGATTCGCGACGGGGCGTTGACCTCAACCGGTCTGCTCTATACCGGTCATCCCGAGCCGGTCCGCGAGTTCATTGAGTGGTTTTCGCCCGCGCAGTTTGAAGACGGCAAGATCCCGTGCGTCGTCGATCGCCGCGGACCCGACCCGGTGCCCGAGCACGACAGCCACGGCGAGTACATCTACCTGCTGTGGCGGTACTACCAGTTCACGCACGATCGCGAGTTGCTAGAGCGATACTTGCCGCGCGTCGAGAAGGCAGTGGACTACATCGAGTCGCTGTGTGCGCAGCGGATGACCGACGAATACCGCGATGGTACACCCTTGCAGCAGGCTTGCTACGGCCTTGTGCCGGAGTCGATCAGCCACGAGGGCTACTCGGCCAAGCCGATGCACTCGTACTGGGACGACTTCTGGGTGCTGCGCGGGCTCAACGACGCTACGGCGATCGCAAATGAGCTTGACCGCGGGGATCTCGAAGAGCGGTTCAGCCGACTGCGCGATACGTTTCGTGCAAACCTCGCCACGTCGTTTGAACGTACGCTCGAATTGCACGACATCAACTTCATTCCCGGCTGCGTCGAGCTGGGCGATTTCGATGCGACGTCGACTACCATCGCGCTTTATCCGTGCGAGGCGCAAGGTGTCCTGCCGCCGGCGGCGCTACAGCAGACTTTCGACCGCTACTTTGATTTCTTCAAGCAACGGCGCGATGGGCACCTGGAGTGGGAAGCTTACACGCCATACGAAGTGCGCGTGATCGGTACGTTCGTGCGCTTGGGCCAGCCCCATCGCGCGCACGCACTGATCGAATACTTCATGAAGGACCGCCGGCCACCGGCGTGGTGCCAATGGGCCGAGGTCGTGTGGCGCGAGCGTTGGACGCCGAAGTTCATCGGCGATCTGCCGCACACCTGGGTCGGGTCGGATTTCCTGAGTGCCGCGCGGAGCATGTTCGTGTACGAGGACGATGGCGCCGTGCTGATTGGTGCCGGAGTAGAATCAGAGTGGCTGAATCTAGCGGCCGGCGTCACCGTGCGTAGATTTCCAACCACATACGGAACCGTTAGCTACCGGGCGTGGCGTGACTCTCAGGGCCTGCACTTCGACTTCGAGGCTGCCGACGAAGTGCCGCGCGGGGGATTCGTGTTGGCGTTTCCGGGGACGATGGTGGCAGTTGACGTTACCGGCGACTGCGATCCGGCGCCTGAGGTCGTGGATGGGCGCGTAGTGCTCCGCAGCCTGCGTGCCGTGCTGACTATCAGATCCACCCCGATGTTGCGTGAACCACGTTGGAATTGAGGTTGGGACGCGGCCTGCATTCACGCGCCAAACGTGCTATGACCGTTGCACGCCACACTGCGGGCAGAACTCGCCGCCGCTGTCCGTCAGATCGTGACCACAGTTGCCGCAGGCGTTTTGTCGCTTGGCCAGCAGCGCCTTCACCTCGTAAGCACGCTGTTCGGTGAGCGGATAGCGGTGCAGCAGGAATACTGCCGCCAGGCAAAGCACTGCGGGCAACGAGATTTCCCAGAAGCGCAACCAGAAGAGCGTGCTGGTCGTCTGCGCCTGCACTTTGTCGTCGAAGCCGGTCGAAACAAGCAGAAATCCGGTCACGAGGTATCCCGCCGACATCGCGAACTTCAGCCACCAGCTATAGACCGCCGAGTAGCTACCCTCGCGCCGTACGCCGTGGTCGAACTCGTCCTCGTCGCAGATGTCTGCGATCATCGCGCCGGCCATCGTGTACAGCGCGAGCATGCCGGTGGAGATCAGCACCGTCGGAATCAGCGTCAGCCACGGATTCGCCGGGTCGTAACAGACGATCTTGAGCACGCTGCCCAAAACCATGAAGAGCGTGAAGATCTGTACGGTGCGGGCTTTGCCCAGCCGCTTGCTGCACCAGGCCATCGGGAACACCGCGATGAGCGCCGCGATGGCCCAAGCCGTTCCGTTGATCCCCATGATGTGCGAGGCCTTGCTCTTCACGCCGTCAAACAGGTAGTAGATCATGATGTAATTGGCGAACCCGTTGACGAAGTTGAAGCCCGCGGTCACGAGGAACACGGCTGCGATCAGCCGCAGATACGTGTGGTTCTTGACCGTGGCCTGCATGCTCGACCAGAAGCGGATCTTCTGCTGCTTGCGCACCTGGACAAACTTGCGTTCCTTGCACACCAGCCCGGCTGTCAGTGCCGAAACCAGGATGATTGCGGCCACACAAATGCCGATGACCTTCATTCCCTCGACTTCGTTCTCGAACCAGTCCCGGTTGGCAAGGTGGTAGATCCACGGCGTGAGGATCGCGAAGACGTTGCCGATGAAGCTGCCATACGCGAACAGCCGCGTGCGCTCGTGGTAGTCGTCGCTGAGCTCATAACCGAGCGCGACGAGCGGTACCGAGAAGACGGTGATCGCCGTGTAAAACAGCAGGCTCATCCCGAGGTAGTAGGCGAACGTCTGAAACTCGGTGAGCCCTTTGGGCACGGTCCAGATTAGGATGAAGAACACAGCGACGGCGACGCCGCCAACGATGATGTAGGGCCGGCGGCGCCCCCATGGGCTGCGCGTGTTATCGGAAATATAGCCCGCGAGTGGATCGGACACCGCGTCCCACAGGCGCGGGACCATCTGCGCGATGCCCAGCAGGATGGGGCTCACGCCGAGGCCAATGTTGTAGATCAGATTGGTGAGCTGCGCGACGGAGTTGACGAACGCGATCGGCGTCGCCATCCCGAACCCGAACGCGAGCTTCTGCGCGACGGGGATTCGGTCGGCGTCGGCGGTCTGATGGTGGGCGTCGTCCGTGGCCATGGGCGGCAGGGTATCCGAATTGCGGGACTTTCAGGTGCGGCAGGCGAAGCTGAAACTCACATGGAAGCGATAATAACGCCCATTGAAAGCGTTTGCAAAGCGGCCCCCAGCTTTGCGGCGGCGCTGCCTCACAGAGGCGATTCGACCGCCTGGGACCGGTCGGGAAATGTGTTGAGCAGCACGGCTCGGCGCGGTACGATGAATTCCTGCAAGCGCTTTCATGTGGCGGTACATACCGTCTCGTTGCACTGACCCGACAATCGCTACGTCGTGGAGAGATCTGGCGTGAGCGCATGTGATGTTACCACAGTCGCAGCGGGTACCTGCGTTGGGTCAACCCTACAGAACCCTGTCGGCCTGCGATTCGTCTTCGCCGAGAGCGGTGGCCTGGAAACCATCGACGATGGCCGGGTGCGGATCAATCTCGTCGATGGAACGCCGCTCAGCGACGTCGGGGCGAACCTATACCTCCGACGACGAGCAACCGCTGGCACTGCGTCGTCGATTCCGCTGCTCGGCCCGTTGGCTCCCGGTGCCCTGTACACGGATGGCCGGACGGCAGCCACGCGCGGCCAGTGGCAGGGGCTGGAGTTTGCGGCGCGACTCGTGCTGGCGGAGCGGTACTGTACCTGGCTCTGGGACGTCGTTGTACGTAACCGAGGCGACGCTCCCGGCACGTTCGATCTGATCCATGTGCAGGACGTCGGTCTCGGCCCGACGAACACTGGTGACCAGAACATCCATGTACTGAGCCAGTACATCGACTACACGGTGCTGGAGCACTCGGACCACGGCGCGATTGTCTGCTGTCGGCAGAATCACCACGGCCCCGGCTGCACACCGTGGCTGGCGCTCGGTGCGGTTGGCGGGGTGGACAGCTTCTCGACCGATGGTCTTCAGTTCTACGGTTCCGACTTTCGATCCACCGGAATGGCGGCGGGGCGCGTTGGAGTCCACCTGCCGGGGCAGCTCCAGGGAGAGCTGGCAGCCGTCGTGCTGCAGAGCCGTCCAGTGACGCTGGAACCCGGCGCGAGTCACCGCCTTGGCTTCTATGGTGTTTTCCAGCGCGATCATCCGGTGCCGACGAATGCTGGCGACCTGATCGCGGTCGACGCTGCGGTCGGCGAACTGACAACGGCTGCGGCGGTGTCGACACCGACGGCCGAGGTGTTCGAAATCCGCCGGGCGCGGAGCCTGTTCGCGACTGCGCCGCTGCTCCAGGCGGAGGCCTTGACCGCGGCCGATGTTGACGCACTGTTCGGGACGAGTCGTCGGCACGCCGAGTTCGTCGATGGTCGCCTGCTTTCGTTCTTCGGCTCCGACGGTCAGCACGTGGTCCTGCGTGAGAAGGAGCTGCTGGTCAACCGGCCGCATGGTCACATCATGCGGACCGGCATCGAGCTGACGCCGGACGAGCGCAGCCTGAACTCGACTGCGTATATGCTGGGCGTGTTTCACGCCCACGTCGCACAGGGCAACGTCAACAACAACCGACTGCTCTCGGTCTTCAACGATCCCGTCGGACTCGTGCGCCATACTGGCCAGCGCATCTTCATCCACGGCAACGGTCGCTACGTGCAGCTCGGTGTACCGTCGGCGTTCGAGATGCATCACGACGGTTGTCGCTGGATCTACAAGCTGGGCGAGTCCTGCTTCGAAGTGCGATCGCAAGCGTCATCCGAGCGCCCCGAACTCACACTGGAGGCACGGGTTCTGAGCGGCGATGCCCCGGACTGGCTCGTGACCAGCGATCTGGCGGCGGAGCATGGCTGGCGCGTTGAGCAGGTTGACAATACGCCGGGGGGCAAATGCGTCCGACTCGTACCCGGCGCGGACTCCGACCTCCGCAACGAGTATCCCGACGGTGGTTTCCGGCTCCACGCGGAGTGTCCGTCTGGTAACGTACAAATCGGCGGCGACGAACGCTTGTTCGACGACGGCCAGAGCCGCCAACTACCGTGCGTTGTCATGGGCTTCGCAGCGGCGGAATCGTGGTGTGTACGGATCAGTGGACATCTGCCAGAAGCGAACGGGGCGACCGCCCCGGATGCGAAGTCTCCGGCCGCGTCGTGGAAGAGTCTGAGCCGTGGCCTCGCGCTCGACGCGCGTGCTGCCGCCCAGCCGAAAGAACTCGGCCGTCTCGCGGAGATTCTCCCCTGGTTCGCGCAGAACGCGCTGGTTCATCTGCTGACGCCGCACGGGCTCGAGCAGCACGGCGGTGGCGCGTGGGGCACGCGCGATATTTGCCAGGGGCCGCTCGAGCTGTTGCTGAGCATGGGCCACTACCGTGAGGCGCGCAGCATTCTGCGCACCGTGCTCGTCAACCAGAATCCCGACGGCGGCTGGCCGCAATGGTGGATGTTTGACCGTTATCACCACATCCGGGCCGGCGACGCCCACGGCGACATCATCTTTTGGCCGATTCTCGCGGTGTGTGAATACATTCGTGCGGCCGACGACATCGCGTTCCTCGATGTGGATGTGCCGTTCTATACAGCCGACGCGCTGGGCATGGACAGCGCGCCGGTTGCTGAGCATCTGCGCCGTGCGATTAGGCACATTACGCAGCACCAAATGATCGCGGGCACGGCCTTGGTCGCGTTGGGGGAAGGCGACTGGAACGACGCGATGCAGCCGGCCGATGCGGCGCTCAAGAATCGTCTGGTCAGCGCGTGGACTGTCGGCCTGTGCTACCAGACGCTGCGCGCTTACGCCGACGTCTGTCGGATCGCGGGACGCAAATCCGTCGCCGATGAGACTGCCGCGCTCTGCGACCGGATTCAGCGTGACTTCGATGAGTACCTGGTGCGCGACGATGTGGTGGCCGGCTACGGCCATTTCGACGGCGGTAGCGAGTTCGATCTGCTCCTGCACCCGAGCGACGATGCCACCGGAATCCACTATCGTCTATTGCCCATGATTCGCGGCATTATCAGCGAGATCTTCACACCTGCGCAGGCCGCGCACCACGCGGATGTGATTGCCGATCGGCTGCTCGGCCCGGACGGCGCGCGACTGATGGACCGTCCGCCACGGTATCGCGGCGGTCAGAAGACCTACTTTCAGCGCGGCGAGACGGCCGCTTTCTTCGGCCGCGAAATCGGGCTCATGTACACGCACGCGCACCTGCGTTACGCCGAGGCGCTAGCCCGGCTGGGGCGGGCCGACGCGTTCGCCCGTGCGCTGCAGCAGGTCATTCCCATCGGACTGCGCGATGTTGTGTCCATGGCCGATTTGCGGCAGTCCAACTGCTACTACAGCAGTTCGGACGCGCGCCTGACCAGCCGCTACGAGGTCGACGAGCGTTACGACGAGCTGGTGACCGGCCAGATCCCACTGCACGGTGGTTGGCGCGTCTATTCGAGCGGTCCGGGCATTTTCGTGCGACTTGTGGTCGGGCATCTGCTCGGCATTCGGCACCGTCTCAACAAGACGGTCTTCGACCCGGTGCTCCCCAACAAGTACAGCGGGCTGCGCGTCAACTGGATACTCTGCGATCGCCCCGTGGCCATCGTCTACCACGCGGCCGCCGATCGTGTTGGCCCGACGCGCATCGGTATCAACGGCGTCGACCAGTCATTTGCCCGCGAGGCGAATCCTTATCGTACCGGCGGCGCCGTGCTGGATGACGAGGCGCTTCGCGCTGCGCTCAACTCTGACAGCAACATCATTGAAGTCCACGTCTGATGCCATCAACACTCACATCAGGAGTCAGAAACTGATCGCCCACCTCATCCGCACGGTAACGCTCATCGTGATGACGGGGATGTTGTTCGTCGCACCCGCCGCCGCACAACAGAGAACTACTACCGACGAAGTTCACCAGCTACCAACGCCGACGAACCTGCGCGCGTACTCGCGTCAGTGGCGTGTCGATCTCTACTGGGACGAACCGCTGAACTTCTGGAACCACGAGACGTGGAACTTCCAGCTCGAGCGAGGGCCCAGCCCGCACGGTCCGTTTGAACCGCTGCACGATGGCTGGCTCCAGATGGCGGCCCACAGTGACTTCCACGGCAAAGCCGGCGGCAAGTTTCACTACCGTGTGCGCATGGTCGAAGTCACGAAGAAGAGCAAACAGCGTTCGGGCGAACACGCCGGCGCGCCGCAGCGCATCATCCGTGCCTCACCCTGGTCGTCGCCGGTCAGTGGCTCGCCGCAGCCGTTCGACGCGGACAAGCTCGTGACCGAAGTGCAGGAGGCTGGGTTCCGCTACTACTACGACGCGGCCCATCCCGTTTCCGGGTTGCCGCGCGAGATGCTGCCGAGTTGGAACCGCAACGTCTGCTCGATCGCGTCGGTGATGTTCGCGTCGTTCAACCTCATCGTCGGCGTAGAACGTGAGTTCATCACGCGCGAGCAGGCCGCCGAGCGGGTGCTCAAGATGGCCCGCTTCCTCGCGACCAAGGGCACGCGTTACCACGGAGCGTTCCCGCACTGGATGAACGGCGAGACGGGGGAGGTGCATCCGTTCGCACCGCGTAATGACGGCGCCGACAGCGTCGAGACGGCGTTCGCCATCGCCGGCCTGATTGCGGCCCGCGAGTATTTCGATCGCGACGACCCGGTCGAACTCGAAATCCGCGCGCTGGCAGATAAGCTGTGGCACGAGGTCGAATGGACCTGGTTTGTGCGTCAGCGCGAGCAGGACGGCTCGTCCGTCATCAACTGGCTCTGGTCGCCCGAGCACGAGTGGGCCATCAACCTCGGCTGCACGGGTTTCAACGAAACGCACATCGTCTACATACTCGCCGTCGCGTCGCCGACTCATCCAGTGCCCACCCGCGTGTATTACGAAGGCTGGCAACACGAGAAGATCGGCACCTGGCGCAGTGAGCAGTGGCAGGGCGTCACGATGCACTGGAACTCGGACCTGCCGCTGTTTTGCGGACACTACTCGTACCTGGGATTTGATCCGCGCGCGTTGTCTTATCGCGACCGGTCGTTTTACGACTCGATCCGGCTATGGTGCCAGGCGCAGATTCGCTACATGCGCTCGCGCAGCGAAGACTTCAAAGGCTACGAAGGTCCGCTCTGGGGTCTGACCGCAAGCCTCAACCGCGACGGCTACAAGGCCCACGGCCCCGGCGAACGCGACGATGGAACGATCACACCAACCGCCGCGCTCGCCTCGATGCCGTATCTTCCCGACGAGTCGCGCGCCGCGCTTGTCGAGATGTTCACGAAATACGGCAAGCGCTTGTGGGGCCCGTTCGGCTTCTACGACGCATTCAACCTGACGCAGGACTGGTGCGCCAACGCGTACATCAGCATCGACGTCGGCCCCATCGCCCCCATGATCGAGAACCACCGCACCGGCAAGTGCTGGGAGATCTTCATGAAGGCCCCCGAAATCCAGCGTGCCATCCGCCTGCTTCGTGAGAGCGAACCGTCCAACTGAGTTCGCGCGTTAGCAGGTTGCGCCCCTACACTTGGCGGGATGTGCCGGTCGTGCGCGTGAGTAGCTCTCCCGCAAACGCGACGGGGGATGACCGACATTCTGGGCCGGGGCCTTATTGCGTAACTGCGTGGAGCGCTGTGTCGAAGACGAACACGTTATCCTGGTTGCCGGCGACGGACTGCACGTTGTCAAAGCGGATCATCGGACGAACGTAGACCGTGCCGGCGGGGGCGGGCGCGGACATGCTAAAGGTCAGGCCGTCACCGGGGGTGCTTGTGTCGAGCGGGATCAACACTTCCTGAATCAGCGTTGCGTCGTCGGCGGGGAAGAACTCCAGCCCGAAGCGAAAGTCGGCGTCGGCGTTGTCCTCGATGCGTACGTTGAGCAGGTCAAACTGGTAAGTCTGGCCGACCGTGCCCGGGATCCCCTGCTGGTATATGCCGCCGTTGTTGCCGAACGCGTCGGCGAAGAGGCTGGCGTGCGCGTTGCCGCTCCAGTAATCGTTGAAGTTGGTATCGCCCCAGCGCCCCCAGGAATCGCCGAAGTCACCGTCGCCGTTAAGGTCTTCGAAACCGGGGTTGCTAATCAGGTTCGGAATCGACGGCGCCGGGCTGAATTTCCGTTGCATTACGGCGAAGTCAAATACGTCCACGGCCAGCGTGCCATCGAGATCGCCGCTGAAGTATCCGTCCGCCGTGCCCATCGCGGCGGCGAGCAATTCGAAGTCGTCGAGATCGACAAAGTAGTCGTGCGTCAGGTCGCCGATCAGCGAACCGATCAACTGCTCGACCAGGACATACAGGTCGGCGACGTCGATGACGCCCGCCGAATCGCCGGTGGCGTCCACGTCGTCCTCAGGCCGCGGCGGTGCTTGTCCCAAGTAATCGAACAGGCTGTTGGCGTTGCCCTGCGTTCCATCGTCAATGTCGTCGAAATCCACGACGCCGTTACTGTCGAAATCGCCGGCGGGAAGTGTGCCGCCCCAGGCAAACGTCGCAACCGAACGACCGGTCAGGCGGTACGCGAAGTATTCGCCGTCCATGAGCACGTCAAACCAGCGCGAAGAACCCGACGGATTCAGCGCGATCAGCGCGATCGAACCATCCGGATTGCGGAAGGCAGTCGTTTCGAGCGTACCTTCGTGTGAGTCAGAGGCGATCCGGACTGCACTTGGCTGCACGAACTTGCTCGCGTGGCCGATGATGTAGTACTCGACCTCGTGCGTCACCGCTCCGTTGCCCGTGTTGATCGTCACGACGCCACGGCAATCTGGGCAGCCGCCGATGCGTGGGCCGTGGTTCTGATCGAGAGCGACGTTCCAGTAGATGGCGCTACGCGACCAGTTGCGCGTGGTGCCGATGATGATGTTCCCCACGCCCCAGACGAGATTGTCGGCGAAGTTGGTGGCCCATTCGCCGCCGGTTATCTCGGTGAAGTGCACCTCGGCCGTGGGGTGGATGTTGTGAAACTGCGACTGTTGCGAGACGTCGCCGTCGTAGCCGTGGAACGCGGCACCCACCGCGTACTGTCCGGCTTCGGGGTCGTTCATCACCGTGACGGGATAACTCCAATCGGCCCAATTGTGGTCGAAGATGATGATCTTTGCGTCGATGCCGGTGGCAACAAACGCTGGGCCGAGATGATCGCCGACAAATGCGCTTTGCTGATACGTCTGCATCGTCGACGCAGGCATCGCCGTCGTGTCGTTGAGCGGTTCGTTCTGTGGCGTGACGGAGTGGATAGGGATACCCGCGGCCTCATAGTCCTGCACGAAACGCACAAAGTACTCGGTGTACTCGTCGTAGTACTGTGTTTCCAGCGCACCGCCCCAGAGTGACTCAGTCGTCTTCATCCAGGCTGGCGGGCTCCACGGCGAGCCCATAACCTTCAGCTCGGGGTTGCGATTGCGGGCTTCCAGCAGCGTCGGAATGATGTAGGCCAGATCATGCGCGATCGAGAAGTTCTCGAGATTGGGATCGGTCTGCCCCGGCGGCATGTCGTCGTACGTGTACGCACTCAGCGCAAAGTCCGAGGCGCCCATCGGAATGCGCACAAAACTAATACCGATGCCATCAACGGACGAGAACAGCTCGTCCAGCAGCGTCGCACGTTGGGTTGCATTCAGCTCGTTCCAGATCAGCCAGGCGGACGAGTCCGTGACGGCGGCCCCGAAGCCATCGATCATCTGGTATGTCGTCGTGTCGTCAACGTTGATCTTGGTGGCGTGCGTGCCACTGCCCGTCGTAAACGTCAGTGTTGGCCGCTGTTCGAGCAGGCTGACTTCATCGCCGCGAGTCAGCCACACGTCGACGTCTGATGCGACTGCGACGGCCAGGGTGAGTCCGATCAGGAGTACGGCTAGCTGCTTCACGCTGTCCTCGGCGTATTCGTCAAGTCTTACATGCTCAGTATAGGCGCGGGACGGCAAATCCCGAGGGCTGCGCGACCGGTAACGAGAGCACGCCAGTCGGTACAGCGTCGCAACCAACTGGCGTGCGTCCTGGAGACCCTGCTCGCGGCCGGCGTCAGGAGCCGGTCAGCAACTCGACGAACGGATTGATGTCGCCGAAATCAGCCGAGCCGTCTTGTCCATAATCGCCGTTGCCGTTGATGTCGCCATTCTCGCCGGGGCAGTCGGGGTACTGCGCCTGCCAGGCGTCGTAGCCGCTCACCAGCAGGTCGACGAACGGATTGATGTCGTCGAAGCCCACTTCGCCGTTGCAGTTCAGGTCGCCGACGAGAATCTGCACGTCGAGTTCAGTGAGCGAGGTGGCGAAGATGAACACGTTACGCTGCTCGCCGCCGGTAGTGGCAACATTGTCGAAGAAGAAGATCGGGCGGACGTAGGCGGTGCCCGAGACGGCGGTGCCGGTAACGCTGTACGACAGGCCGTCGCCGGTGACGCTCGTGTCGAGCAGCGCGATGTTCTCGCCGATCTTGGCGAAATCGTCGGCTCCGTAGTATTCGAGACCAGCGTACAGGTCGGCATCGAAGTTTGCCTCGACACGCACATTGGTCAGATCAAGACGGTAGTCCTCACCCGGCGTGCCGAGGATGCCCTGCTGCCAGACGCCGCCACTGTTCCCGATCGTGTCGGCGTAGAGACTGGCGTGCGGGTTGTTCGGACCGAAGAACTCGTTGAAGTCGATGTTGCCATACTTGCCCCAGTAGTCACCGAAGCCGCCGTCGCCGTTCGTGTCGAAGAAGTCCGCGTTCTTCAGGTATTCATCGCCGGGCGCCGGCGCGACGCTCATGTGCGTGTTGAACACAAAGGAGTTGGCCTGAGGCATGTTCTCGTAGGCACCGTTGACGTTGTCGAAACGGAACATGGGCCGCACGATCTCCGTGCCCGCGACAGCGGTTGCCTGCATACTGAACACGTTGCCGTCAGTCTGACCGTTTGCCAGCCGCGCGGCGGTGTCGATCAGCACGAGCGACTCGCCAACTTTGGTGGTGTCGTCGGCCAGGTAGTACTCGAACCCGAACCAGAGGTCGGCGTCCCAGGCCACTTCGATGCGAACGTCACTCAGTTCGAGCTGGTACGTAGTGCCGGCGAGTCCGGCAATGCTCGACTGATAGTGCCCGCCAACGTTGTCGAACCAGTTGCCGTACATGCTGGCGTGCGGGTTCGCGGGCCCCCAGAAAGCGTTGTGGTCGGCTGCACCCCACATACTCCAGCCGTCGCCGTACGGTGAGTTGGGGTCGTTCGGGTCGGCGGAAAAGAAACCCGGATTGTACAGGAGGTTGTCGATGGCCAAAGCGGCCGGGCTGGTGAGTAGTCCCAGCGCGACAGCGGTCAGCAGGCCAAGACGTGTCATTCGCATCTCGAGTCTCCAGATTCTGTGAGCAAACAATACATGACCGGCATACGGGCCGGGTAGAGAACAGCTTCTGTTCATCCTCCAGCCACCGCGAGACGATTCTGCGTGTCAGCGGTCGCCGGATTGCACGACGTACGCGCTACGCGCGGCGGCGCAACACGAGCGTCGCGATCGCCAACAGCGCGAACGCAGCCGGCTCGGGGACCAGTGTGATCGACGCCTCGTCGAAGTTCAGCACGCCACTGGGATCGGGCTGCCAGTCAACGATCAGCAGCACGATGCGCCCGATGTCCGCACCGGCCGGGGCTGTGATCGTGTTACCAATCTCGACCCACGTGTCGACCGGATCAGTCGCGGAGTAGTAGCGTTCCAACTCCACGTTCGCGAGCGCATCGCCCGGGTCCGTGCCGATCGAACTGTCGTAGAACTCGGCCTTGATCAAGCCGTTCCACTGGTTGAGCTGGTCATCCGATGCGTTGAAGACCTGCACGCTGAAATCGTACAGGCCGCCGCCGGTGACGGTGACATCCTGGTACAGCCCGGCGTCGTCCCACCAGAGCTTCATGGCCTTGGTGTCGATGACCTTGCCGACGTCATCGTGGTGCCAGCCGCTGCCGCCCCAACTGTTCCAGCTGGGGACCGCGACCGAGCCGAGTTGGCCGGTATCACCGTCTTCAAAGCCACCGTTGGTGAGCAGGTTTGCCGACGCCGGTGCGGCGATGCCGATTACCAGCACTCCGAGCAAACCCGTTCGGAACAAACTACGCGTCATTTCTCTCCTCCTGTGCAGAGACGTGGTTGGCGAATTGTCGAAACCAAAAGCTGTTGCTCCGACGCCACGCGGAGAAACGCATCATCGAACTCCAATGTCGCCTCCCGAGCGCCCGCCGCGCCGGGGTGCGCGATGATCAATACACGCAACTGACTGCTCGGGCTGGTGCCTGAGACCTGCAGCAGGCTCCAGTCATCGCCCGTTGCGATGTCCCGAGCGTTGAACTTTTGTGCGGTGACAGCAAGCACTCGATCGTCGCCCGGGCTCTCGATGCGCAATTCGATCGCGCCGCCGCCCGGACTATCTTCCGTCGCACTATCGCGATGCGCGAAAACGCCGAGCGTGAGTTGCTCTCCGGGCTGAATGTCATGCAGATCCTGCCACACGCCGACATTGTCGCGTGACGCGTGCTTTCCAGCATCATATGCAAGTGCACAATTACCCGTGCGCGAAGACCGGTCGTCTACGACGCGATTCAACCGCGCACCCCAGCGGTGCCACCCGCGTGCGACCGCTACGTCGCTAGCCGCATCTTCGAACGATGCATTGGCGAGCAGATTATTGGAACCGGCGATCGCGTCCGGAAGCCGATCGTCGGACGGTCGCTTGTTTTGAAACGTCGCGGCGCTGAGCGCTAATTCGTCGTGCGACGAGCAGGCCAAGCCGACAAGACCGTCGGTGCGTAGGGCGGCGATCTCCGGAACAGGTTCGCTGAACCACTCGCCGGCCGAATTCGTGTAGTGGACCACAATGCCAGCTTCACGGCGCTCGATGCCGAGGCCGACCGGCGGTCCGCTGATCGCCAGTGTGCGCTCTTGCGTCGCAGCGCCGCGTTCGGATCGCCAGGCGAGCATGACGCGGCCATCGGGAAAGGCATGAATCAAAATGTGTGCCGCGTCAGCCGCCACGCTCTCGCGCAGCATCCAACCCGCCTTGGCCAAATGGTAGGGCGCGCGGAATTCGGTCAGCCAGGAACGGGCTGAAAATTGGCTGGCTGTGGGGCGGTGGGCGAAATGGAATGCGTCGCGCTTGCCCCAGATGTCGTTGCCGCCGCCGAAAACGACCAGGTTGTTTTCGTCAGAACGAATGGCCCCGGTCGGATGTGCGTCACCCACGTCCGCGGACTGCCATGCTGCGTTCCGGTTGGTGAGTTGTGCGCCGCGTGTTACCGGAGCATGTTTGGCCAGCACTAACGGAGGGGCGACGCGGTCGGTGAGCGCCGTGCGAAGGTCCGTATCGGCGACCAACTTCTGCGTGCCCAGCGCCGTGAATGCTCGCTCGAGCTCGTCGAATGATGCCGAATGCAGATCGGGCAGTGAGAACGGTTCTTCGTTCGTGATCAGGTACCAATTGTCGGCCGCGATGCCGCCGCGCGTGTCGATGATCCGCAGGCTCCACATCGTCGTGAGCCAGCCGTTTTCTGCGCACGCGTCGTAGTAGCGGCGCATCATTTCGGGCTGGGCAGCGGCCTCGAAAACCACGTTGAACTCGCCCAGTAGATACGGCACGTTTACTTTCTCGATCCACACTTGGCGCGACGCGACCGTCAGTCCGAGGAAGCGGGCGTGCGTTTCGAGCGTCGGCGCGCCCTGGCCGAACAGGCCCGGGTAGAAGTGCTCGGTGAAGCCGACGTTGCGCCAGCCGCGCTCCCGTGGATCGCCGTAGAAGCGAATGCCCTGCAGCGCTCCGGGAGCGAGGACCAGCGTGTCGTTGTCGACCGCGCGGATCGATTCGTGTAGTTCACCGACGATCTTCAGCAGGTAGGGGCGCACGTCCGTGCGGAAATCGCCCCACGGCTCGTTGATCAGGTCGTACGCGACAACCGCATTGCGGTCACGATAGCGTTCGGCGATCCGTTGCCACAGCCAAGCCATGCGCTCCCTGCAGGCGACGTCCGTCCACAGCTTATTTTGATTCACGCGGCCGGTCGGCATATCAATGCTCTGCCCGCCGGGCGCACCGTGCATGTCCAGGATGACGTACATGCTGGCCTGCTCAGCAAGCTCGACCGCACGGTCGAGCCACTCGAAGGCGTCGCCGCGCAGTGTGCGTGGTTCATCTTCTGTCGCGAGCAATTCGTGGTGGAAGGGGACGCGTAGCAGGTTAAAGCCGAACGACTTGGCGAGCGCGATCTCGCGCGGGCCGATCCAATTGTGCCGAAACGCGTCGAGCAGTTCTTCGGCCCGGTCCGCGCCGAATCGATCATTCAATGTCGTGACGATATCCCACTGATCGCGGATGCGTTTGTCGCGGATCCCCAGCATCCACGGTTCGAGCAGCAGCCAGCCGCCGAGGTTGCAGCCCTTCAGCGTCACCGGCTCACCCGCGGCATTGACCAGCCGGTGCCCAGAGAGGTGCAGGGCGCCCGGCTCCGCGCCGACCGCCATGTTTGCGGCCAATGCGACTAGCGCGGCCGCCGTCAGAATGTGCGACGTTCGAGCGGTCACTTACCACCCGGTTCATTAGGATCCTTGATATAGCCGTCCCAGCCGTTGCCGAGGAAGCGGTACTCGGGCTCCTTGTCGAAGTTGTTTTCTTCGCCCCCGGGCTCGGTTGGCGGGTTCTGAGCTCTGTATTCCTCGGCGGTTATTGGCGCAACGTGGCCATCAGCGTAGCCGACGTTGAGGCCGGGCTTACCGACGTTGTGCGGAAACTGGTCAAGCGTCCAGTCCAACCAAGCCATGTCGAAATACAGCACAGCGATGGCTGGGATGCGGACGGAAGACGTTACCCGTCCAACTCCGACGCGGCGCTTGTCATCGTTCGAATAGATAATCGCCTTGTGAAAATTGTAGCGATAGTGGCAATGTTCGGAGTCGACGCCCCAGGCCGCTACGCCTCCTCCGCGGACGACATCCGGGCAGCGGAATATTGGCGAAAATGCGGTTTCGTCGACACCGACTGGCAGATCTGCTGCTCGCTGGCCGCCCACGTACGGAATCAGTGCATCCTGAATATACTGCGCCCGGCCGAGTGCTGCATATTGTTCCCGGTCTTCGTGCAGATTCTTTGCAAGGGGGTACCGGTCTCCGTAGTCCCGGGCATACGCTTCGGTCGCAAGAAAGATCTGGCGCAGATTCGACTGACAGACGGCGCGCGAGGCCTGTCGCCGGGCGCGGCTCAGTGACGGCAGCAAGATCGAGATCAGCAGCGCGATGATCGCCACCACAACCAACAGTTCGATCAGCGTGAACCCGGCGGACCTTCGGCTTCTCGGAAACTGCGGCGTCGATAGCATCATGCACCTCGTCTTACATCGCTTGTTGTAGCGCGTCGTGGTCGCCGTTCAGGCGTTGTCCGGTGGGCGTAACACGCACCGATTTCGCCGGCGGCGGGGCGGTGGTCTGATTGATTTCCAGGAACCCCTCGATTTCCATCTGCAGCCGTGGAGTAGCGCGGCGGCTCGCGGACTGGTGTGCGAGCTGACGGCAGAGCCAACGGCCGGCCTGGTGTCCCAGGTCCGAGGCGTTCTGGCAGACTGCGGTGTAAATCGGGTGCGTCATCTTGCGCAGGCGTTCGTCGTCCACGCCGATGACGGAGAGCTCGTCCGGCACGCAAATGCCGACTTCCAAAGCGCGGCGGAGCACGCCAACCGTGAGGGCCGGATCGGTGATGAACATCGCTGTCGGCGGATTGGGTAGCGACATCAGGCGATTGAATGCCGCTGCTCCGCCGGCGATCTCCGCGTTCACGGAAATCTTGAGTTCGGGTTCGGGTGTGATGCCAGCTTCGGTCAATGCCGCGTGATACGCCTCGATTCGGTCGCGGTGGTCGGTATCGAGGACGGCGTTGTGGCAGACGGCGATGCGTTTATGACCCAGGTGGATCAGGTGCTCGACGGCGGCGCGGCTCGGGGCAGACGTGTTGCAGCACACGTAATTGACGATCTCGTCATCAAAGTGGTCGGCGACGACGACGTGCGGTACGCCGTCCTCGGCAACCTTCTGGCAGAAGTGCCGAGTCTCGACGTCGACACGGAGGACCAGGCCCTCGAGCCCCTTACGAATGGCGAAGGCACTGAACGACTCGCCGGGCTTGCGATCGAGCGGGTCGACGACGCTCACATCGTACTTCAGCGCCAGGGCCGCGCGGGCTACGCCCCCCCAGATCACACCGTCGTAGCCGCTGAACTTGGGTCCGGAGGTTTCGTTGAAGTAAATGATTCCGATGCGCCCGGTGCGCGTTCCGCGGCGGGGCAGTTCGTAACCGAGTCGGCGGGCTTCGGCGAGCACGCGTTCGCGGAGTGGGGTACTCACATCCGGGGAGTTGTTGAGCGATCTCGACACGGTCGCCGGCGAAACTCCCAACGCGGTGGCGATATCACGGACGGTTGCGGTGCTCAAGTTCCCGGCCTTTTTGAAAGATGGCTGAATTGTTTCTGAAACATCAAGAGTGTCTTGCGCGCAGTATAGCAGTCAACGTGGATGGAGTCCAAGTGCAAAACGGTATTCACTCGGGAAAATCAGGTCTATTCATGCGCGGGAGCGAATTTGATATGTTTCTGAAACGCGACGTAACTGTCCGGCGTGGATACTGGAATTTGACGTTTTTGGAGCGGAGGTGTCGATCTTATCGGTCAGAAAGTTAGACGCTATGTACTGCGTCGATGCTTGGGGAGGTTAATCGCTCTCGTCGTCGCAACGCCTAGATACATCTGCTGCGACACGGGACATTTTCATTGGGGGCGAGCATTGTGCTTTAGCAGCACAGGTAACGCATGGTGGACCCTCGCAGATCAGGCGGCCCGGATCACTCAGAGCTGGATTTGGTCTGTCGGCCGTCAGCGAGCGAGACTGGACCGTGGTGTTCGTATCGGCGTGCGGTCGCCGTGGAAACCACGCGCAGGGTCAGTCCCGCGACCGCCGGTGTTTATGGCTGGCCGGCATTTCGGTCGGTCTGCGTATCGGCGCCCGGCGGTGGCCACGCCGGGAAGAGTTTGGCCCGAAGCCATCGCTCCCACCAGCGGGCCCGACGAAGCCGCGGGTTGTTGACGTCGACCGTGATATGCCCACTGCGGCGTGTCAGGAGAGTGACCTGCCCGTCGCGATCGACGTCGACCACGCGGCAGTACTTATCAATTGAATAGGTGTACGTTTCTCCTTTCGGTGTTGGGTGAACTTTGGTCGCGCGCCGAGCGGGGCGGCTTTTGTGTTTCGTCTTACGATAGACGACGCAGTCTCCGTACGTGTACATGGCCGTGCTCTCGCTGGTTCTTATTCGCAAGCGCCTCGATATGCGCATCGAATGGTGCGGTCGGCTTGCGTCAAAGTGATGGACCAAACGCCGGTTGACCTACAGGAGACCAGATAACTTCCTCCGTTGGGACGAAGAACTTCTAACTGACGTTGATCGACGTTGATGTGGGATTCCTCGTGTCGAATCGCGCCGGGCTTGCACGCCATGGTTTGGCGAATTTTGTTCTTGACCATGTCGACCTTATGCTCGGCTAGCGGTTAACAGGGGCATAGTTCTTTTCAGGCCTGTTAATGTACTGCGCTGGGTCCATTCAGATGAGTCCGCTGCCCGGCGGCCAGTGCCGCGCCCATTGGAACCCGGGATCCGAAGACCAGACTCTGCTATCACCATTTCGCCGTCAAGCGCGGTTGAGGAACCTCCGCCCATTCGACGGACGCTCGGTCGTTCTGTGCGCAGTCGCTCTGCTGGGCAGGCGGTCGTGGGTACTCAATTTTTCTCAGATCTCGTGTCAGACATGGCAAAGCTCCGTGTACCCGTTCTGAGCGGTGCTGTCGCGATGTCGTCGACAGCCAGGCCGCGTGGTTTGGAAGCTCAGGAGGTTTGCCATGAATCGGAAGCACACGAACAGGGCGGTGATCGCGATTCTGGTGACGGCCATAAGTCTTTGCAGTATCGCGGGTTGCCCGCCCCCTGTCCAAGTCGTCGGATACACCATCGCCTATCAGGCGTTCAGCTTCGTTCTTGAAGAGACCGGGAAGTTCCTCACCAAGGCGGCCGAGGCGGTGCGCAAGGCGGGTATCGTCGCGCTGCCGTTCGAGCAGACGCCGACCGATCAACCGGCAAGTGCCACGCTCTCGCTTCAGCCTGGTAAGGTCAAGGCCCTGCCGCTGCCCGGCGCAGCCAAGTCGTTGACCCACCAGTCCGTCAGTGGGTCGGCGACGGTTGCCGTCCGTATCGCCGACGTCGGTTCGACCAACCCCTGTGAAGAAGGGACGTACGTCGGTTCGTACGAGCTGACCATCACCAACGGCGTTGTGACCATTGCCGACTCGACGCTCGATCTGCCGCCGGCGGCACTGGCCGAGGCGATCACCGGCGTGTTCAGCTTCTGCCTGGAAGTGACCTGCACAGTGGACGTGCAACTGATCATCGAGGAACTGGTCGTGACGTTCGGCGCGCCGGCCGGCGCGAGCCCAGCCGGTGAGCAGCCCCCCTCAGAAGAGCTCCCGGCCGAACAACCGCCATCGGAGCAATCGCAGAACGAGCCACCGCCGTCGGAACAGACGCCAAACGAGCAACTGCCGGCGGGGTTCAAATTGGCGGCCATTGCGCACAGTGGCACGGAAGAGTTGCTGGTCGGGCCGAGCACCTACATCGATCCCTCGGTCGCGTTCCGTCTGGACCACCCATTCAACCTCGGCGGATTCGTACTCAGCGGCGACGGCCAAAAGGTCTGGTTCTTGACTTACTGGCACTGGAGCGCCGGCCCCGACACGCCCAATGACTGGGCGCGTATCTACTCGATGAATATCGACGGCAGCGAACTCCAACGCACCGACATTCCACTCGACGACGCTTACCCCGGCTGGAAGTCGCCATTCCTTGGGCTCGCGACCGACCACGACGGCTCAGACGCGATCGTCGAACTCGCCGTTGTGTACCACCCTGACACGTTCTCTCAATTCGGCGCCTCGCGGTTCTTCCACTGCACGCCGGGCGGGTCCGCCGTCCTGGTGTACGATACGACCGACAAACCGCCGAATGGTAGCGGCGGCCGCGGCTTGCGACTCAACGACGATGCCACCAAGTTCTTCTGGATCAACGCGTCCAATCTCTGGGCGAGCGACCCGGCAGCACCCGGCGCCGCTTCACAGGTCTGCACGGTCGATCACCTGAACTTCTACGGCCCGTGGGAACCCGTCACCGGCGGTGAATTCAACTCCTTCGACATCGACGCCGCCGGCTCCAAGTGGATGATCAATGTCCGCTTCTGGGACCAGGACACGCAGACTTCGCGTTGGGAACTTGCGTCCGGCGTTGGCGAGTTGCCGCCGACAACGCAGGGCATCGCATTGGCTCGGGAGGGCCTGATCGCGCCGTACTTCTGCCTGGCCGACGCCGCCGCGACGGTCGCGTATCACAGCCAGGCGGGGGGGAACTGGTGTTATGTACAAGGGGCCGGCGGTACGGTCGACCTGACCGCCACGGGGCCGCCGCACACCAAATCCACGTACGACGTGCGGCTTTCCGACAATGGTCAGGTCGCGTGGTTCTCGTATGAGGCGAACGGCGATCTCGGGCCGGGCGGCGCGACCGTCCTGTACCACCTTGACACCGGGACGCGTCGTATGGCCGGAACCAACTACTTTTACGGTAGCGCCTCCGGACATCAGCTCAGTGATGACGGTAGTGTGCTAGCCGCTGTATTCCATTGCTGCCGAAGCGAGCCGTTGAACCACATCTACGTATTGCGCGACGGCGCCGGCGCACGAACCGGTTTCCCGACGATCAGCGAAGTGGCGTACCGGTTTGACGACGCCCGCGACGCTCTGGTCGTGCGCGTCAGGGCCACCGGGATCAACGGCCTCGACCGTGTCTCCACCACGACGCACATCAATGGTGTGAGTCCGGCCGGCTTCTACGCCGCCGATAAGAGCCCATTGCACGGCGAAAGCGAGTACTTCGCGGCGGTCGAGGGGCAGGACGACCTGTACGAGCGAGTGATCTATCTGAACGGGAAGAAGGACCTGTTCGACGGTTCGCAGTACCTGCGAATCGTTGCCGTAGACGGCAAGAAATCGCGCGTGACGTACCAGGACATCGCGCCGCTGCCATAGCAGGTCGCTAGTACGGTTTCGGCAAATCTGCAGCGGCCGGCCTCTCCAGCCGGCCGTTTGCACGCGCCCCCTTGACAGCGTCGGTAGCGTGGAGGCGAGGCTGCGCTGGCGGTGCGACTTGCCCCCGCGGCGTGGCCTCTCAAACAGACGGCAGCTTTTTGGGGCCGACTGCTGAGATCGGCTTGTGCCGTCGTCACGTCGGGCAATATCCTGTGCGCCATCAGAGAACAATCCCACAGCACGTCCCGAAGGGGTCGTACCTTTGCAAGCGTTAGACATTGTGATTTGTGGAGCCGGAGAGGTCGGTGGTCACATGGCGGACGTCCTGACGGCCAAGGGGCACTCCGTGACCGTCATCGATACCGATCCGGACCGCCTGCGGACGATGACGGACACGCTCGACGTCAGCACGCTCGAGGGTAACGCCGCTAGCTCCAGCGTGCTCGCTGAAGCCGGCGTGCGCAACGCGGATGTGCTGGTTGCCGCGACCGATGGGGACGAGGTGAATCTCGTAGCCGCGTCAATCGGCCGCGCCCTGGGCGCCAAACGCGCGATCGCACGACTTCACCACCGTGCGTTTTTTGAGCAAGGTGAGCTGGACTATCAGCAGCATTTCAATATCGATCGACTGATGTGCCCGGAATACTCGACGGCGACGGCGATCGCCCGCGCGCTGCGTAACCCGGCGGCCCTGGCCATTGAGAGCTTCGCAGGCGGGCTGATTGACGTACACGAGTTCAAGGTGACGCCCGACGCCCCGGCCCTCGGCCAGCCGCTCGCCGACCTGCGCATGCCGCCCCAGACGCGGCTCGCTGCGGTCATGCGCGAGGGCAGCGTATTCGTGGCCGAGGCCGGCACTTGCATCGAGCCCGGCGACCGGATCGTGCTCATTGGCGCACACGGCGTGTTCGACGATGCCCGGCGGCTGTTCCGCACGGAAAAGCCCAAGCTGCGGAAGATCGTTCTGATGGGCGGCAGCCCGATGGCCGTGTGGCTGTGCCGCGCGCTACGCGAGCGCGTCTGGTCGATCCGCCTCTTCGAGACGCGGCGGTCGCGTGCTGAGGAACTGGCCGAGAAGCTCGACTGGGTGACGGTCCTGAATGCGGACCCCACTGACCACAGCGTGTTTGCTGAGGAGCAACTGGCCCTGGCCGCTACCTTCGTTGCCCTGTTGGACCATGACGAGGACAACATCGTCGGTGCCGTCTATGCCAAGGCCAACGGCGTCACGGAGTCGATTGCGGTCGTGCAACGCTCGCGGTACCTGGATCTGCTCTATCACATCGGCGTCGACCGCTCTTACAGTCCCGGCACCGTAGCCGCCAAAGAGCTCCTCGACATGCTGGACGATAGTCCGCTGCGCCTGCTGGCCACGCTTGCCGGCGAAATCGATGCGCTGCTCGTCCGGATCGGCCCCCGGGCCGAGGCCGCGGGACAATCGCTACGAGAAATCCAACTCGCACCGGACTGGGTTGTCGGCGCCCTGCGCCGAGACGACCGGGCGTGGGTGCCCGCCGCCGACGATGTGCTGAATCCCGGGGACCAGGCCATGCTCATCGGGCGCCGCGGACAGCAGGACAAGCTGGTGCCGTTACTGATCGGCCCGTAAGTCACTATGAATTACCGTGTCGTCGCAGCCCAATTCGGCATGCTCTGCATCCTGCTGAGCGTCATCATGCTCACCATGGCCAGCATCGGGTTGGCCATCGAGTGGTATCAATTGGATCCAGTCGATAGCGCCGCCATCGTGGCGCTGTACGTCACCGGCATTTTCGGCTTGCTCGCCGGCCTGGCGCTGCGGTACTTCGGGCGGCGCGGTTCACGGTTTCTCGGACGGCGCGAGGCGCTGCTGCTCGTGTCGACGAGTTGGATCGGTGGCGCGCTACTGGGGGCGTTGCCCTATTGGATGTGGGCCTACCTGCATTTCCCGGCAGGTGCGGCGCATCCGTTTCTGTCGTTCGTCAGTTGCTACTTCGAATCGATGAGTGGTCTGACGACCACAGGGGCCACCGTGCTGACCGACATCGAGGGCTTGCCGCCGAGCTTGCTGCTCTGGCGCGCCCTGACGCACTGGCTCGGCGGTCTGGGGATTGTCGTGCTCTTTGTTGCCGTGCTGCCGGGGCTGGGTGTGGGTGGCAAGCGCCTGTTTCAGATCGAGTCGCCGGGCCCGGCACCGGAAGGCCTGCAGCCACATGTGCGCGAGACGGCCCGCTGGTTGTGGTATATCTACCTCGGGCTGACGTTACTGGAGATCGCAGCGCTGTGGGTGCTCACGCCCATGGACGGTTTCGAGGCGGTCTGCCACACGTTTGCCACGCTGGCGACCGGTGGCTTCAGCACGATGAACGCGGGCGTAGGCGCCTACCACCACACGCCCGCGGTGGACGTGATCGTCATCATTTTCATGGTGCTGGCCGGCGTCAATTTTGGGCTGTATTACCGCCTGTGTCGCGGCAAACTCAGCAACGTGTTCCAGGACGTGGAGTTGCGCGTCTACCTAGCCGTGCTCGTCGTGGCCGCGGCGCTGGTGTGCGGGGCGGTCGCGCTCAGCCCGAATCCGATAGTGCTGACGACCGGCGAGCAGGTGCCGTCGACAATCAGTGAGTCCGTCCGGCAGGGGATCTTCACCACCGTTTCAATTCAAACCACCACCGGCTTTTGCACCAGTGACTTCGACTTGTGGCCCGTGCTGGCCAAAGCGGTGCTGATCGGGCTGATGTTCGTCGGTGGGTCGTCCGGTTCAACTGCGGGGGGGATCAAGATCATCCGCGTATGGGTGGCATTCAAGGTGCTGTGGATGCAGGTGGAGCAGGTATTCCGGCCCCACGTTGTGCGGCCGGTGCGCGTCGGGCGCGCGTCGGTGGAGCCCGAACTCCGCCTGGGAGCCGTAGCGTACCTGCTCATCATCGCGTTGCTCTTCGCCGGCGGCACGATCACCATCATGCTGCTCGAACACGCAGGGGGGGAGTGCGAGTGCGACCTGGCGACCGCCGCGTCGGCGTGCGTGGCGACGCTTTGCAATGTGGGACCGGGTATGGCGCAGGTCGGAGCGGTGGAGAATTACGGCTGGTTCACCCCCCCGACCAAATTGCTCATGTGTCTTCTGATGGCTCTGGGTCGTCTGGAAGTATTCGCAATCATCGTGCTGTTCACACGGCGGTTCTGGCGAAATAACTGACGCTGACGACTACCCCCCGTGTGCTGCGACACATGCTACCTCGTCCCATCTACACTAGGCAGATTACCCTGCCGGCGCCCTCCGCCCGGTAACGGTCACTGGCAATTGCCCGGTCGAGCCGGGTCGACGCGGGTGTACGCTGATTAGCCGGACCAGTTCAGGCTGCCGGCTCATGCTCCGCCGGCCGGATAGCCTGGTTGAGAGCCGCGTCCGTTTCCGTGATGTCGGCCGCCGTCGTGTAAACTGGCTCGCCCGAGGCTGCACGAGTGCCAGCGGCGATCACGGCTGGCGCTTATACTGGTTACGCGCGGTCTCGGTGTCCCGACGTTTCGCCACGC
Organism: Phycisphaerae bacterium; assembly: GCA_028277645.1. GTDB lineage: Bacteria > Planctomycetota > Phycisphaerae > UBA1845 > Fen-1342 > JANQFV01. Next base: position 2,282 of record JANQFV010000054.1, on the reverse strand, counting down.
TCGTTGAAATGAAGACCTTCGCTGCCCAGTTCAGCTCGTTCGTTCGCACCCGGCGCGGCTGGCGGAACATCCGCCTGCTGCTCCAGATGCTGGCCGTGCTGGCGGCGCTCGTGACGATCTACAGCGTGATATTCCACTACATCATGCTGTGGGAGTACCGACATCACGAGCAGCAGGTGCAGTACAGTTGGATTACGGGGTTCTACTGGACACTGACGGTGATGTCGACGCTGGGTTTCGGCGACATCACGTTCCACACCGATGTTGGTAGGCTGTTCTCGATCGTCGTGCTGCTGACGGGCACAATGTTCATGCTGATCCTGCTACCCTTCACGTTCATCCAGTTCTTCTACGCGCCGTGGGTCGAGGCGCAGGCGGCGTCGCGCGCTCCACGCGAACTGCCGGCCGGTACCGCGGGGCACGTGCTACTGACGAACTACGATCCGGTCACGACCAGTCTGATCAATAAGCTGACGCAGTTTGGGTATCCGTACTCGCTGGTGGTTCAGGAATTGAGCGAGGCGCTGCGCCTGCACGACCTGGGTCTGAATGTCGTGCTGGGAGACCTGGATGACCCGGAAACCTATGCGCGCGCGCGGGCCGAACAGGCCGGGCTCGTGGCCACGACGGCGATGGACACGATCAACACCAATGTTGTGGCGACCGTGCGCGGAGTCGCGCCGGACGTGTCGGTCATCGCAACGGCCGAAGACCCGGCCTCGACGGATATCCTGGAACTCGCCGGCGCGTCACGCGTTCTGCAGCTTTACGAGATGATGGGGCGCTCCCTGGCACGACGTGCCAGCGGAATCGACGCAATGACGCACGTCATCGGCCAGGTCGAAGAACTGCTCATCGCTGAAGCTGGCGCGGCAAGGACTCCGCTGGTTGGCAAAACGCTTCGCGAGAACCGGCTGAGCGAATTGGGCGTGACGGTGACCGGAGTGTGGGAGCGCGGGCGTTTCGAGTCGGCCAGGCCGGATACGCTGGTGAGCGAGAACACGGTACTGGTGTTGGCTGGCGCGCGCGAACAGCTACTGAACTACGATGAACAGTTCGCCATTTATAACGTCGCGGCAGCGCCGGTACTGATCATCGGTGGCGGGCGGGTCGGACGGGCTACGGCGCGGGCGCTGAGGGAGCGCGGAGTCGACTACGTGGTTGTGGACCCCGACGCGACTGCGGGATTGGATCCGAAGAAGCTAGTCGTAGGGAACGCCGCGGAGATCGAGGTTCTCGAAAAAGCCGGCATCCGCAAGACTCCGACGGTGATGGTGACCACGCACGACGACAACACCAACATCTACCTGACGATCTACTGTCGCAGGTTGCGGCCGGACGTACAGATCATCAGCCGGGCGACGTTGGAGCGAAACGTCGCGACGCTGCACCGGGCGGGGGCCGACTTCGTGATGTCGTATGCGTCGATGGGCGCCAACACGCTGTTCAACCTGCTCGCGCGGAGCGACATCCTGATGGTAGCGGAGGGGCTGGACGTACTGCGGATCGCCATTCCTGCCGCGCTGCAGGGCAAGACGCTGGCGGAATCCTCGATCCGAGAGCGCACCGGTTGCAGCGTAATCGCGATCAACAGGCAGGGATCGATGGAGATCAATCCGGATCCGGATGTTCCCTTGCCAATCGACGCCGAGCTCGTACTGATCGGGACGGTTGAGGACGAGACCCGTTTTCTGCGCAGGTTCTGCAACGGCTGATCTCGGGTCGCGTTAGCCGCCGGCTTTTGAGCCTTGCGAGGCGCGTCTTGTGCAAGTGGTTGGCTGCACGTGACCTATCGAACTCACAAGCAGTTGCCTGTTCTTTTCGTTGCTCTGCATGTTGAACATGTGGCACAACAGGTGCCGCACATACCTCCGGGACGAGTTGAGCAGGTACCTCGATGCGCGCTGGCGGGGGAACGTACGTGCTTCCCCCAAGAGAATGAGAACGCGTTCGACGCTGCGCGCATCGCCCGACACACAGCCCCGAGTGTCGTGTGGTCACAATTAATCGGGAAACACGCCTTCGCGCAGGCTATGGAAATGAACTAGCGGGGGCAGCATATGGGAGCAGGAGATCTTCGGGGGTGGCGGATTCGTCGGTGTGCCGAGTCGGGTGTCGATCATATCTATTTTCCACGAAAAGAGTTATGTGTTGTTGCCGCACGCCACACCCGACGCAACCGCCGGTAGCGTCTCCACACGGGTGTTACTGCCGAAGTCGCCGTTACTCAGCTCAGCCAGTATCCCAAGATGAAGCCGAACAGCCCCATGCTGTACTTGCGG
>JANQFV010000031.1 GCA_028277645.1 Phycisphaerae bacterium | reverse complement strand
CTGCCGTCCGACGGGCCCGAGGCCAGGATCGCGTCGAGAACCTGTCGCGCGTACCTGGCCGCGCGCGTGAAATCGAGCTCCTCGGACAACTCCAGTGAGAACGCCACCGACGGCACGCCGAACAGTGCGCCCTCCCGCGCCGCGGCGACGGTGCCGCTGTAGAGCACGTTCACACCGGTGTTGGCACCGGCGTTGATCCCGCTGAGTACGACGTCGGGACGGGCGTCGAGCAGTTCGATCATCGCCAGCTTCACACAATCGGCCGGCCGGCCCGCAACGCTCCAGCCGTGAAAGTCGTTGTTCACGTGTACCCGTTGCACTGCCATCGGCTTCTTGACGGAAATGGCGTGGCTGGTTGCCGATTGGACGTCGGCCGGAGCCACGACGTCGACCTGGCCCAGGTCGTGGGTAGCGTGATACAGCGCCGCCAGCCCGGGTGCGAGGATGCCGTCGTCGTTGGTGATGAGAATCCGCACGCGGGGATTGTAGCAGATCGAGACGGCTGTTGCGGCTCAGGCTCCCGCCACGCTGCTAGACAGTTCCGGTGCGTTGTGAGGGTCGAACTGGACACCTTCACTGCCTGCGGACAGGACCCACACACAGTTGCGACCGTTCGTCTTGGCCGCGTACAGCATAGTGTCCGCGGCTTTGATCAGTTCTTCCGCCTCTGTGATGCGGTCGCAGATTTCCGCCGTCCCCGAACTGATCGTAACGGGGACTTGCATGCCGTCGCAGTCGATCGGTTCCGCACTGACTGCGACGCGGATCTGTTCGGCGACTTGGGCTGCGGCCGACGCATTCATGCCGGGGCACAGCACCGCAAATTCCTCGCCACCAAATCGTCCACACAAGTCTGGACGGCGCGCAGCCTGACGGATCAGCGTGGAAACTTTCCGCAGCACGTGGTCGCCCGCGGCGTGACCGTAGGTGTCATTGACCTTCTTGAAATGATCGATGTCGAGCATGATGCAGCTGAGCGGAGATTCACTTTGGCGGGTCTGCTTCCATATGTTCGCGAGACGCTGGAACAGGAATCGGCGGTTGGACAGCCCCGTCAGCGCGTCCGTCTTCGCTTGTTCGTCGAGGCGGCGGGCAAGCAGCGCCATCTGCGCATTGGCCTTCTGCACTTCCACGTTGCGCTGGAGGAGTTCGTCCTGCAAGCGGAGCATTCGTTCGCCGACCTTGATGCGCGCGAGGAGTTCACCCTGGTGATACGGTTTCGCGAGAATGTCGTTGGCGCCGCCGTCCAACCCCTGGATTACATGGTCTTTTCCGCTTTGCGCCGTGAGCAGGATGAAGTAGATCTGTTGCACCGCCTGCATCTGTTCGAGCCCGCGCACGGCCTCGCACAACTCTAGGCCGTTCATGTCGGGCATTTCCCAATCAGAAATGACGATGCCCGTGCCGAGCTCGATGATCGATTCCATCGACGAACGTGCATCCGCGAACGTCGCAACTTCGTAGCCGGCCGCTTCGAGCTGTCGCTTGAGCAGCCTAATTGTTGCTTGGTCGTCGTCGATGACGACTACTCGATTCGGGCGTTCGTCGACCATGCCTGTACTACTCCTGAGGTCCCGTGAGATGACTGTGTCAGCCGGTCGGGCGGCAAGACCGTCACCGCTTACATTCTCGCATCGGCCATCTGCAGGGAGTGGTTTGCATCGCGGTAGCATTCTCGTCCGACTAACCAGGTCCAGAAACCGCAATTTGATTTGGCCGGCGGGCAACGGTGGAATATGGGAGCTTGGCGCGGTACTTATCGGGTTTACTGTCCGATTGAGATGCCTGGAATCTGCGCGCGTGGTTATGGCGAAACGCGACCGACAATTATGGCTCGTTGCCGGCGAGGGGCCCCGCGGCCACGGCTCGGTTGTGGACGTGGCGGTGAACTCGCGTTCCATGGAGTTGCAGCCGTTCGCAGTGCCCGACCTGTTTCACGATACGATCGGACCCGGCAGCATCGTGAGCGTGCCGGCCGGGCGCGGGAACCGCGCTGTTGAAGGCCTCTGCGTTCGGTTGTCCGAGAGACCGTGGGACCATACGCGGCCGCCCATTCTCGCCTGTGCTCCGGCCCTCGGGTGGTTAAGTGCGTCGCTGGCAGAATTGGGCTTGTGGGTCAGCAAGCACTATGCGTGCCCACCGTGGAAGACATTCACTGCGCTTTTGCCGGCTGCCCTGCGCGTGCAACGCCAGCGGCCGGTCGTCTACTACCGCATTACGGGCCAGGCACCGAACCGTGTCACACCGTCGCGCTCGGCGGTTATCGACGCGTTGGGTGATGGTGAACTGCGGCGCGACGCCCTGCTCACCAAGGCCAGCGTGACCGCCGCGGTCGTCAACGGGCTCGTGCGGCAGGGGGTGCTGGAGCGCGTTGAGCGGCACGAAACACCGGCCGCGGTGGGCGGATTCTCAACGGCACCTGCGTTAGCAGACGCGTCCGAGGATCGCTTCTGTTTGACCGAGGGACAGCAGGCCGCCTGCGACGCGATCGCAACCGCCGTTCGGGGACGGAAGTTTCATGCTCATGTGCTGTTCGGCGTGCCGGGAAGTGGGAAGACCGAAGTATACGTGCGGACGATACGCCGGGCAGTCGAGCAGGGCGGCCAGGCGATTCTACTCATCCCGGAGATCGCACTCACCACACAGTTGGTCGAACGTCTGCGGCGCCGCTTCCCGAGCGCCGCCGTTCTGCACAGCCAACTGACGGCGCGCGTTCGACGGACGACGTTGCAGGCGATCGCCTCCGGCAACGTGGGGGTGGTGCTGGGCACGCGCACCGCGGTGTTTGCTCCGTGTCCCGAGCTGCGCCTGATCATCGTCGATGAGGAGCAGGAAACGAGCTTCAAGAACCTCGCTGCGCCTTACTATCACGCCCGGGACGTTGCGATCAAGCGTGCGCAGTTGGAGGGCACCCCGGTGGTGCTGGGCTCCGCGACGCCGGCGCTGGAGACCTGGCACAACGCGCAGACCCGATCGCACTACACGTTATTGCGCTTGCCCGAACGGGTGGGCGACGCAAAACTCCCGAACGTCGCGCTGATTCCCCACCGCGCAGAGCCGGACGATGGTGGACACATCATCTCGCGGCAGCTTCGGGACGAATTGCAGCGCACGTTGACCGCTGGCGAACAGACGATTCTTCTGCACAATCGCCGCGGCTACGCCACGTTCCTGCGCTGCACACGCTGTGGGCTGCTCGTGGACTGCACCCGCTGCGGAGGACATCTTGTGTATCACCAGTCGGAGCGGCGGCTGAAATGCCACCGCTGCGGCACAACCACCGCTGTGCCCGCGCAATGTCTCGACGAAACCTGTGGCGGTCGCCTGACGCGGGCGGGGCTGGCGATCCAGCGGCTCGAAGAGGAACTGCGTCGGATTGCGCCGGAAGCGCGTCTATTGCGGTTGGACCGTGACACGATGCGCAAACGCAGCGACTACGAAAGTGCCCTGGCACGCTTTGAATCACGTGGCGCGGACATCATGCTGGGCACGCAGATGGTCGCCAAGGGACTGGACTTTCCACACGTCCGTCTGGTCGGTGTGATCGACGCAGACGCGGCGCTGGCTTTGCCGGACTTTCGGGCCGGCGAGCGAGTGTTCCAGTTGATCGTACAGGTCGTCGGGCGTGCCGGGCGGCGTGCGGGCAGATCTGTGGCAATCGTTCAGACTGCACACACACCCGCAATCCTGCACGATGCGCTGCGGCTGGACTACGAGCGTTTCGCGAGCCGCGAACTGGCTGCCCGTAAACACCTCTTCTATCCGCCGTACTGTCGCCTCCTGCGGCTGGTGTGTGCCGATGAGCGTCCCGAACGCGCCCGCGCTGCAGCCGATGAATCATGCCAGAAGCTGCGGACTTGTGCAGCACGCGTACACGTCGGGATTCGCGTGGACCCGGCCGAGCCGTGCGTGATCCGGCGTTTGCGCGGAATGCTGCGATATCAAGTGCTCACCCGCGTGCCGCACAGCGTGGTGGTAAGTGAGTTCATCGCTGCAGCGCGGGATGACCGAGCGCTGTCGCCCAATGTGCAACGCGTGACAATCGACGTGGATGCGATCGACCTGATGTAGGGGAAGGTGTGCGGTGGGCGCAAGACCGACAGGGATCAACGGACTGGTTGATCCCTGCCGGAGGCGCTGCCTACGTGCGCAGCGTTTCGTTCTCGGAGCGTTACTGTCAGCGGGCGTCAGTTCACCTGGCCGACCTGAGTCTCGAGCGACTTGATCTTCCGCTGCAGCAATTGAATGCGTTTCTGCAGATTGGCGAAGCGCTTGTCCTGCGTCTGCAGCGTCTCCATCATCCGGTCTTTCGTCGCATTCATGATCTGGTTGGCGATCGCCTGACGGTTACGCAGTTGAATGAGTGCGGCCAACTGATGCTGCATCTGCCCGGTCAACTCCTGGGCGGACTTGCGGCCGGATTTGAAGTCGCGCTCCATCCGCTTGAGATCGGCACGAACCTGCTCTTCCTGCTGCTCGTCCTCGATGAGTCGCCGGATGTGATCCTGCATGCTGCGCTTCATCATCGTCGACTCGGTGATCGCACTCGCCAATTCGCCGTGAACCGCGTCGAGCTGATCGTAAGCCGCCTTGAGCTGGGCCCGCATTGTCTGCGGGCTACCCTGCGGATAGGTCTGCTCCGCCTGGCCCGAGCGTTGCTGCGTGTACTTCTTCCACGCGACGTTCGTGTCCTGCTTTGTGTACTTCTGCTTGCCGCGCTGCGCCCGCGCCTGTTCATTCTTCTGAGCGCAACCGGTAAGAGCGGCGATGGTGAGGATGACGCCCCAGATCACAACGCGATTCGTCTGCAACATTATCGTGCCTCCGTAGCGAGCTTGCCGGTGGGAACACCTGTTCCTTCTCGCAGACTATCGGCCGATAAGAACCGGTTGATTCAGGAGAATTGCCTTGGGACGGCAGAGGCCGCCGAAGCGGCGCTCGCGCCAGCGGGGCACACGCCGTCATTGACCTTGTGAAGGCGCGGAATCTGCGCCTAAACTGCACCGCATGAAGCCTACTGGATTACTTTTGGACCCGCGTTATCGCCGGCACGCCACCGGTGCGGGTCACCCCGAAGCTCCCGCCCGACTGGAGGCGATCGAAGACGGTCTGACGACGGTCGGTCTGGCCGACGCGTGCACGCTGATCGAGGCGACACCCGCCTCGGAGACTGACCTTCAGACCGTGCATGCGCACGATTACCTGGTGCGTTTGGATGCCGCCTGCCGCCAGGGCTATCCGTACATTGACGCCCCGGACAGCGCGATCTGCCCGGAGAGCTACCAGATTGCCTTGCTGGCCGCCGGGGGCGTGGTCGAAGCGGCCCGTCGCGTGGCGCGCGGTGACCTGGAGCGGGCGTTCTGTGCAATTCGCCCACCCGGTCATCACGCCGAGTCAGACCGTTCGCTCGGATTCTGCCTGTTCAACAACGCGGCGATTGCGGCGCAAGTCGTGCGGCGCGAGTTCGGTTTCGACCGGATTCTTATCCTGGACTTTGACGTTCATCACGGCAACGGTACGCAGAACGCGTTCCTGTCGGATCCGGGTGTCCAGTTCATCAGCCTGCACGGGCATCCGAACTACCTCTACCCGGGCACAGGCTTTGAGAGCGAGGTCGGCGTGGGGGTCGGGCAGGGTTATACCATGAACATCACGCTCGAACCTGGAGCAGGCGACGATGCTGTGCGGACCGCATTCAAGGACCGCGTTGTGCCCGCGTGTGGGCGCTTCGCACCGCAGTTCGTGTTCATCTGCGCGGGGTTCGACGGACACGCGGACGATCCGCTCGGAAATCTTGAGTTTTCAGACGAGATCTACACCTGGATGACTGAGCAGATTGTGAAACTGGCGGAGCGGCACGCGAACGGCCGCGTGGTCAGCGTGTTGGAAGGTGGATACAACCACGACGTGCTGCGGCGTTGCGTTCCGGCACACGTGGCGACACTGGCCAGCGCTTCAGAAACCGCTCCCGCAGAGTAGGTGCAAAGAAAGACCCGTCTGCGTAAACAGACGGGTCCAAAGTGTTGACGGGAAGGGCGAGCCGAGCAACATCCCGCCAACCCCTCTCCACACGCGTGGAGAAGATTGCGTTTGCCGGTAAGAACCGACGTAGCCGCGGAGCTATTCCCGGATGAACGCACAATTCTGAGCAGCCCCAGCGACGCCGGAGACGATAGTGTCTGACTCTTCGTTCCCGTTCACATCCCATTCGCGTGTGTGGCAGGATTTTCGCTATGTCTATCCGGTCATTTCCCGGCGGGCCCACGGCCTGAGCGTGGGCATCAATCTGAGTCCGGACAAGGCCTGCAACTTCAATTGCGTCTACTGCCAGGTCGATCGGGACGCCCACGCGGCCAGCGGAAAGGATGTGGATCTCGAACGTCTCGAACAGGAACTGCGCACGACGCTCACCAGTGTGGATGACTTGTTCGAACGCCCCGAGTTCGCACACGTTCCGACGGCGTACCGGCGGTTGAACGACATTGCGTTCTCCGGCGACGGTGAGCCGACCGCGTCGCCAGTGTATCCCAACGCCGTCGATCTTGTCATACGCGTCAAGCAGAGCCTGCGCCTAGCGGCGCCGAAGATCGTGACGATCACCAATGCGGGTTTCCTGTCGCGCCCCGAGGTGCGTGTGGCGCTCGCGCGCGCGGACGCGTTCGGCGGAGAGATTTGGGCAAAGCTCGATGCCGGGACGGAAGACTACTTCCGCAAAGTCAACCGTTGCTCAGCGACACTGGATGACATCGTGCGGAACATTACCGACGCAGCGCGCGAACGACCGCTTGTCCTTCAATCCCTGTTCATGCGTATCCAGGGTGTGGCCGTCGACCCGGACGAGATTCGCGCGTACGTCGGGCGTCTCGAGCAGATACTGGCTGCAGGCGGCTCGATCCGGCTGGTACAGGTGTACACGGTCGCCCGGCGTACTGCTGTCGCACACGTCACGCCCGCGGCGTTGGATGAACTCGAAGCAGTAGCGTCGGCGATCTGGCCGCTTGGGATTCCGGTGGAGTGCTACGTCTGAGCCGCGGCGTCGTTCGCTGACGCGTTGAAATTGATCGCCAGCAGAGTCAAGTCGTCGGAAAGCTTGTGGCCTGCGGTGTGCGTGCGGACCGTGTCACGTGCGGTTTGAATGACCGTGGCAGGTGCGTAATCGGTGGACGTGGACAGCGTGGTCAGGAGGGGGGCCAGTCCCATCAGACGTTCGTCGGGGCTCTCCGCCTCGATGAGACCATCCGTGAAGAAGAGCGCTCCCGACAAAGCGTCCCCCGGTCGAATCTCCTCGACGCGGAAGGACTCGTCTGCGCTGATTCCGAGCGGCAGTGAACTGTCGGGCTCACGCGCGACCGCATCGCCGCTTGATAGCAACACGGGGCCCGGGTGCCCCGCGCTGACGTATTCGATCGCACCGCTGGTGGGGTCGAGACGTCCGACAATCGCGGTGATGAATACATTCGAATTCGTGTTGCCGCAAACCAGTCGATTGAGGCGCCGAGCTACGTCCGGCAGGGGGATATCGTCGGTCAGTGCGACGCGCGACGCGGCCTGGAAGTTGGCCATCATCAGTGCCGCGGGAAGCCCATGCCCAGTGACGTCGGCGATGATCATGCCGATACCGCCGGCCGGCAGCTCGAAGTAGTCGAAGTAGTCACCGCCTACCTCTGAGGACGGCGCGTTGTAGCCGGCCAGCACAATGCGCCCGCATTGCAGTGGCTGGCTGGGTAGCAGGCGCTGCTGGATCGATCGCGCCTGTTCCAACTCGTGATAAACCTTCTGCGCGCGCAAGTGCTCCTGGAACAGGCGCAGATTTGCGAGTCCCACGCCGACCTGCTGCGCAATCGCTGCGAGAAAATCGACATCTTCGCTCGTGTACGTTGAGGCTTGCGTAATGCGATCGCCGTAGATCACGCCGAGGATCTCATCGCGGTGCAGAATGGGCACGCACAACGCGGAGCAGATGGGAAAGCGAACGAGACTCTCGGAGAGGTTATCGACGAGGTCGGTCGCAGGGTTGTTGACCACCGCGCGTTGCCCCTGAACCAGCGCGCGGTTGATCAACGTGCGGCTGACCTTGAAGGCGCCGGTTTCGTCGCGTTCGATGTTGCGAGTCACCGGCAGTTCAGGATCGCCGCGCGTCGTCTTCAGCGCGATCAACCCGCGCTCGAATCCCAACGCCTCACAGCACGCGTCGATCGCCTGCTCGAGCAGTTGCTTGCGTTCAAAAGCACCACCGATCCGCTCGGTCAGGCTCATCAACAGCGTCAGCCGTTGCAGGTTAAGATCAAGTCGCCGTGACGAAGGGAAGAACCGGGTGTCACCAATGCGCGCGGGTTCGTCTGGTGCAAAGCGCACGTTGTCCTGCTGTTGCTGATTGGGTGTCGCCGGGAGGGGCTCAAGTCCCGCCAATTCCATCTCGTATTCGCCGATGCGGATGCAGCGCAGCGCGGAACGCGTCGCATTGCGGAAGGCGTCACCAGAATCGACCCGGGTTCCGTTCTTCGAGCCGCAGTCGCGCACGAGTACGCGCCCAGCACCGTCTAGCCAGACCTGGGCGTGTTCGCGCGATACGCCGCCGTCATCGCGCAGGATCACGTCGCAGTTCACCGCGCGGCCCAGAGTGATGGGTTTTTCGGATAACGGCACCGTGTTCCACTCACCCTCACGCGAGCGGACGATCAGCGCGGGTCCTGTTGCACTTGTCACAGGTCAGCTCGAAACACAAGTCTCGGACGATCGGGTCGGCACAAACCACCTGCACCGATTACGTGTCGGCATTTTGCAGTCATTATACCCGCGGTTGCCGGACGAGAAATGTGTGTCGGAAAATGGAAAGGAAGACGGGCGGCCTCCTTGCCGCCGCAGAACCGTGGCAGGTACACCGGTCAGGACGCGTCCTGCCCCCGCGCGAGATTCTGCTCGAGCTCTTCGAGCACAGTCTTCGCGGGCACATCCCGCATGCCGAACGGCGTCTTCCAGGTAACCGCGCCATCCCGATTGATGAGGTTCTCGATCCGTCGGGTTGCCATGAGGACTGTGGAGTGCTGTTTGTTGCCCATCAGGCGGCCGATCTCTGGAAAGCTCAGCCGCGTTTGCTTGCGAACGAGATACATCGCGAAGCCGCGGGCCTGCGTGATCGTACGGTCGCGCGACGTAGAGTGCAGCGCCTCGCGCGATACACCGAAGTACTTCGCCACCGACGCCTGAATTGTATTAGTGTCGGGTGAACGGGTGCCGGCGATGTAGTCCTCAACAACTTTGTGTGCCAGATCGAGCGATACCGGATCGCGCGTCAGTGAAGCGTACGCGACCAGCTTGTACAACGCGCCCTCCAGCTCGCGCACGTTGCGGGTGATCTGGTGCGCGAGAAAGTCGAGCACGCTGTCGGAGAGCTCGCAGGCCATCGATAGCGCCCGCCGTTGCAGAATCTGGCGGCGCGTATCGAAGTCGGGCGGATCGATGCTCACCACCATCGCCGCGATCAGACGGTTACGCAGCGGCTCGGAGAGCTCCACGATCGTGCGCGGGTGCTGGTCCGTCGAGAGTACGACGACCTTTCCCGAGGCATCGATCGCGTTGAACGTGTGCAGGAACTCTTCCTGCGTGGCTTTTTTGTTCGCGAGAAAGTGAATATCGTCGATGACAAGCAAATCCACGTTGCGGAAGCGCGCGCGAAAGCGGTCGACCCGGCCGAACTTGACCGCGTAGATGTATTCGTTCGTGAACTCCTCGCCGGACAGATACTGCCACTCCAGCGTGGGGTGGTTGCGCGACGCGCCGTTGCAGATCGCCTGCAACAGATGCGTTTTTCCCAGTCCGCATCCGCCGTGCATCACAACATGTTTGAAGGAACTGCCGGGTTGCTGCACAACGGCGCTGGCGACGGAGTAGGCCAGCTCATTCGACTTGCCAACGACGAATGTGCCGAGTTCGCCGCGCAGCACCGGTCGCAGATCACGACGGCGTTCGGACAGTTGTGCGGGCGGTGGCACGGGTTCTGTCGTTGTGGCGGCGGAAATCGGTGGTTCTGTTATTGTTGCTGCGTCTTGCGTCGGGTCCCACGTGCTCATCACCTGCACGCGCACACGTGGGTCAGTTCCGACCACGGACCGCGCAGCTTCGACAAGGTGCGGCATGAAGTTCGAGCTGATCCAGTTCCCGACCAACGGGTTGGGCACGGTGACTTCTAGGCTCTCTCCATCGAGGTGAAACTGCGTCGCGTCGCCGAACCATGTGCGGTACCGGCTGGGCCCGATAAGGTCCGCGACTTTCTCGCGTATGTTACAGACCTTCTCCGCGATCATTGGGTCCACGATTCACCTCAATGACGAACTACCGGCTATTGATCGAATTCCGCTTCGCTCGAAAAGAGCTGAGCTGGCGTTGGGGGCTGACGAGAACAAACTCCCGCTAAGTCACCTGCGATCGGAATAGTATCGCGAGTGTTAGCGCTATGCAATGGTCTGCGTTAGCGAAATGTGGTGACAACGCTGTAAACTGTGCATTCGCAACCGATGACGCGCCCTAAAAAAATGTAGTTTCACAACTTGTCCACAACGTGTCCCGAAGCTTCGCGCAGGCATTCATTCCGCGTCAGTCGGCATTCGACCAGCGATACAAGTAAGCATCGCGCCGCGCAACCGGGCGCAGGTCGAAGCGCGCGTACAAGCGTTTGGCTGGCTCATTGCGGTCATCGACGACGAGCATGAGTTTGCGTGCGCGTTTTCGGCGTGTGTGCTCTAATGCACGTTGTAGGATTAAGTCACCGATACCGGTACCGCGAACATTGGGGTGCACGCCCATGTAGACGATCTCAACGGCTGACGTGTACATCGCCGTCGACATCAGGAGACATGCTGTCGGGCGCCCTTCGATGCAGGCCAGCTCCCACAACGCAGGATCGAAAGGCCCCGAGGCGCGGTGCGCCGCGAGGGCATCTTGGACCGGGCGCAGGCGTGTCAGTTCCGGGCAGTCGAGGCTGGTTTCATATGTGGCGGCGACGACCGAGCGGAACTCTCGTTCGCGGTACGAGGTGTATGCCTGCCACGCGACACGCGTGGGGTCGGGCGGCTCGATCCAGGGATACGTCGCATCGCGTTCCAGATACACAAGCGGCGCCAGGTGGACGAAGCCGAGTTGAAGGAGCAAGTCACGCTGTTCCGGGGCATCGGGCCGCAGGAGCGCTTGCGTGTAGTGCAGTTTGTCGTCTTGCAGGTCTTCCAAGACGGCGCGCAGCAGGTGTTGCAGCGCGCCCGGGTCGATGCCGTTCTCGCCGGGCGTCGGGAGCATGACCGTTGCCGTGCGTCCGGGGAGCAGCAGGACCAGCACGAGAGCATCCGGCTGCTCGAGCGGCCCGATTCGCCAGGCCCGCCACGTCACCAGGCCGGAGTTGAGATAGGCCAGTACCGGCCGCACCTGCTGGCGCGCGCTGGCCGGCTCGCGTCCCGGTGGTGCGAGCAGAAGGCCCAACGCGGTGGGCAGTTCCGATGCAGCCAGTGGTGCGATATCAGGCACGTCGCGATTCGTCTCCCGGCGTCGCAGGAGTGGCAGAACAGCATTCAGCGTTATAGAATCCGCCGACCGGGTGTTCCACGGCAGCCGAATTCGAAGGAGATCATTGTAATGCGTAATCGACGCACATTGCTCTTAACCAGTTCGACGATTGTGGCGGTGGGAATGGTCACAGTTGCGTGGGCCGTTCCGCAGCAGGCTCAGGAAGCCGTCAAGGCGAAAGCGAAAGTCGGCGAAGCGGCTCCGACGTTCACACTGCTCGACTGCGAGGGCAAGAAGCACAACCTGGAGGATCTGAAGGACAAAATCGTCGTCCTGGAGTGGATGAACCAGCAGTGCCCCTGGTGCATCAAGGCCCTGCCGATCTGCAAGAAAATCAAGGAAAAGTACGCGGAGAAAGGCGTCGTCTGGCTGGGCATTGAGAGCACACATTGGCGCAAACCCTCCGAGAACATCAAATTCAAGCGTGACAAGGGCATCGAATACCCGATTCTGATGGACACCGACGGAAAAGTCGGCCGGGCGTATGGCGCTCGCACAACTCCGCACATGTTCGTGATCAACAAAGGCACGCTCGTGTACGCTGGCGCGCTGAATAATAATCAGCACGGTCGCAAGAGTACGGACGAGGCCCGCGACTACGTCGACGAGGCGTTGGCCACCGTTCTGGCCGACAAGGACGTACCCGTTGCGGAGACGACGCCCTGGGGCTGTAGTGTGAAGTACGCCAAACAGAAGTAGAAGGACGGTCGGGGTTGCAGCATACGTATGTCGGTAATAGGCGGCGACTCGATCGTGCCAGCGGTGCGGCCCTCGCGGCGCGGCGAGCTTGCATGACCACGTCCGTCACCTTGCTGGGATTACTCATAGTGCTCGGCGTGTCGGGGTGCCAGCGCGGTGTGCGCTGGAAAGTGGGCTCGCCGAGCGCTGGCTTGACGGAAGGGGAGCGCCAGAACAAGCCCACATTCGTCTATTTTCGCAACTGGTACTCGGTGGAGTGTACGGAGTTTGAGGAGCAGGTTCTCAAGCACCCGGACGTGCTGCGCGAGACGGATGCGATTGTCTGCGTGCCACTGGAGTATGACTGGGATCGACCGCTCGCCAAGGAATGGGGACTCGACCGCGTGCCCTCCTACGCGATCATCGCACCAGATGGTCGCATGCTGTCACGGGCAGAGGCACCAATCTCTGTGGAGCGCATCATCAGGGATCTTCAGAGCGCACGCGCCAAGGTCGCTCCGGCGTCGGCTGCTGAGTCGCCATGATGGGCGGCCGGCGGACGACAGGTTCGCTGGCGATCTGGGCCGCGTGTGCGGCGCTGTACGGCTGCGATGCGGAGTTGACGGGGAGCAGCGCGATTCGCGTCTTTGGTCGCACTGGTGTCGGTCCGGGCGAGTTCAGCTATCCGCGGGCAGTGGCACGCACCGATGAAGGCCGTCTCTTCATCGTTGACAAGAGCGGACGCATCCAGGTTCTGGACGACGCAGGGGAACCCGTAATTTCGTGGGAACTGCCTGAGTCCGACGCGGGCAAGCCCACCGGCCTGGGCCTCGGTCCGGACGGCCGGTTGTACGTCGCCGACACGCACTACTCTCGCGTGCTCGTCTACGAGCCGGACGGCGTACTGGTGATGTCGTTCGGCACGCGCGGCACGGCTCCCGGCGAATTCCTCCTGCCGACCGATGTTGCTGTCGATCACGAGAGCTTCATCTACGTCGGCGAGTACAGCGGCAACGACCGAATCAGCAAGTTCGCCGCGGACGGCACGTTCATCATGACGTTCGACGGTTCGGAATCCGGAGGCACGGCCCTGGCGCGCCCGCAGAGTCTCACCTGGGGACCGGACGGGAATCTCTGGGTCGCGGATGCGTGCAACCACCGAATCTGCTGGTTCGCACGAGATGGGGAGCTGCTGGGCACGTTCGGACGCAGCGGCGATGAGCCAGGTGCCATGCGATTTCCGTACGGATTGGACTGGCTCTCCGATGGGACGCTGATCGTCGCTGAATACGGCAACAACCGCATCCAGCGTTTCGATCGCGAGGGCAGGTCGTTGGGAATCTGGGGGCGGGCCGGTCGGCGCGCCGGCGAGCTGGCGTATCCATGGGCCGTGGCGGTCGGCGAAGAGGACGATATCTTCGTGATCGATTCCGGCAATAATCGCGTGCAGGTGGTTCCCGCCGCCGTGGTTCGGGCTGCAAGCGGTACGACAACGGCGAGCGCGTACACTAAAGTAGAGCCATGATCGTAGCATCGCTGGCATTGATTCGCTTCGAAGAGCCCGGCTACCTGGCGCTGCTGGCTGTCCTGCCGCTGTTGGTTGTGATGAGCTATCGCTCGCTGGCCGGGCTGGGGCCGGTGCGGCGCTGGCTGGCAATCGCCGCCCGCGCCGTCGTCGTGACGTTGATGATCCTGGCACTGGCGGGAGCCCAGCGCACCAAGACCATTGACGACTTATCCGTCGTATTTCTGCTTGATCGCTCGCGCAGCGTCCCGGAGGATCTGCAGCGCCGCGCGTACGAGTACATCGCACGGGCTGCCAACGAGTTGGGGCAGGACGACCGGCTCGGCATCGTCGCGTTCGACGGAGCGGCGGAGGTAGAGCAGTTGCCGATGGCCGCACTCGCCGTCGATGCGATCAGCAAGCCGTACGCGCCGGATCAGACCAACATTGCCGGCGCCGCGCGGCTGGCGATGGCATTGCTGCCTTCAGACGCCACCGGTCGCATCGTGCTGCTGTCCGACGGAAACGAGAATATCGGTGCTGTGCTGTCGGAGGCGGAGCAGTTTCAGGCGGCGGGTGTGCCGGTGGATGTACTACCGATTCAGTATGAACATTCGGACGAGGTCGTATTTGAGGCTTTGCAGGCACCGCCGACCGCGACGGCCGAAGAGACGATCAACCTCCAGATGGTCATACGTTCACAGCGTGCAGCACGCGGCAGCATTCTCTTGTACCACAACGACGCGCTGATTGACCTCAATCCTGAGGACGAGCGCGACGCGGGCTATCCGGTGGACCTGGCGCCCGGGCCCAATCGCAAGATTGTCCCGGTCCCGCTGAGGGCCGCGGGCGCACACCGCTTCCGCGCGGAATTTCGACCAGCAGATCCTGATGCCGACACCATCCTCTCCAATAACGAGGGACGGGCGTTCACGGTTGTTTCCGGGCAGGGCAAGATCCTGATCCTCGCAACGCCGGAGGACCTGGAATCAAGCCGTTCTACTGCGCTGCTTCTCAAACGCGCATTGGAGCGTGAACGACTGGTCTGCGAGGTTGAGGTCGCCGGTGCGAATCCTCTGGATCAGGTGCGACTGCTCGAATATTCGGCGGTGATCCTCGATAACGTGCCGGCCGACGACCTGCGCGACGATGAGAAGCAGACCCTGGCCACGTACGTTCGCGATCTGGGCGGCGGACTGATCATGGTGGGCGGCGATGAGTCATTCGGCGCTGGTGGTTGGCTCGGCAGCCCAGTCGAAGAAGTCATGCCGGTCGCGTTCGACGTCAAGCACAAGAAGCAGTTCCTCAAGGGCGCGCTTGTGCTGGTGATGCACGCGTGTGAGGTAGAGCGCGGCAATTACCTCGGCGAGCGCTGCGCGATCGAAGCGGTCAAGACGCTCAGCAGTCGCGATCTGGTCGGTGTGTTGGCGTGGAAATGGCAGAGCGACGCTCAGGGACACTGGACCGTCCCGCTACAGGAGGTCGGCCGCCGCACACCGATCATCAATGCGATCCGCCAGATGAGCATGGGGGATCTGCCTGATCTCGACGAAGTCATGCGACCCGGTGTGAAGGCACTCTTGGCTCGCGAAGATGTCGGCCCCAAGCACATGATCGTCGTGTCCGATTTCGACCCGCAAGGCCCGCGACCTGACCTGATCAACATGATGAAGCGCGGCGGGATCACCTGCTCCACGATCGCGATCGGCTACGGCGGGCACTTCATCAATGAGGGACTCGCTGACTCGATTGCGAAGGAGACCGGTGGGCGTTTCTACCGCACGAACGACACGAGCAAGCTCCCGCAGATCTTTATCAAGGAGTCGCGTGAGATTCGCCGTTCGCTGGTGCAGGAAGGGGAGTTCCAGCCGCGGCTGGTGAACCCGCTATCGCCAATCGTCCAGGGCCTCACCGGCGAGCCCGTGCCGATTCTCGGGGGCTACGTGCTGACGACAGCGCGTGAACTGGCGGACGTCCCACTCAGCCGCGTGACTGAAGAAGGTGACGAAGACCCGATCCTCGCACACTGGCGCGTCGGTCTGGGCAAGACCGTCGCCTTTACCAGCGGGCTCTGGCCGCGCTGGGGACCGCATTGGACCGACTGGCCCAAGTTCACCAAGTTCTGGGCCCAACTCGTCCGCTGGTCTTCGCGGCAATCCGAGGCGGCGGCGTTCGATGTCCGCACAACGGTTCACGGCGGCAAGGCCCGCATTCAGATCGACGCCGTTGACAAGAACGCCTCGGCAGTGAACCTGATGGAGATAGCCGGCCGGCTCGTGAATCCGGCGAATGAAGGCACGCCGTTGCGGCTTACGCAGACTGGTCCCGGGCGATACGAGGCGGAGTTCGACGCGCGTGATCGCGGCAACTACATCGTCGACTTGCGATATCGCATGGGAAGGGGAACCGAGGCGGTGTCCGGCACGCTCCAAACCGGCCTTTCTGTCGCCTACTCCCCGGAATTCAGCGAGCTGCGCCCCAATTTGCCCTTGCTGGAGGAGCTGCGCCAGCGCGCCGGCGGTCGAATGCTCGGCGAGCAGGAGCCCGCAGCCGTGTTCGACCGCGCCGGCCTGCGGCGCGCCGAGGCCCGGCGCTCCATCTGGGAAAGCCTGATATACTGGATGCTGCTCATGTTCCTCGTGGACGTGGCCATCCGACGGATTGCCATCAATCCGCTGGAACTGTATCGCAAGGCGCGCCGGCGTCTGGGAGAGGCGGCGGCGTTCGGCAAGGAAGGCAAAGAGGCGGCAGCCGTGCTTTCGACACTCAAGGATGCCCGCGAACGCGTGCGGGATGAGCAGCGCGACGACGCAGCTCAACCCGATGCGACCGCGCGCTATGAGCCCCGCACGCCCGACCAGAAGGCGAGCGAAGATCTCAGCCGCGCGCTGGGCGGCGCCAGTGAGATGGAGCAGCCGGTAGTGGCCCGGCCGACCCGGAAGAAGCCGGCGGAATCGGAGGCGGACTATACGTCGCGCCTCCTGCGTGCCAAACGCCGGGCACGCGACGAGATGACCAAAGACGAAGACTAGCGCCGCCGGATGGTGCGGGCGGCGCGAATTCAGCTTGGACCATGAGGACGCGATGCCTGTATCACAACTGCTGGAGATGGCGCAGAATGGAAAATACAGCGAGTTTGAGACCCGCTGTCTCGAACTGCTCGAACAGGGGGAATTGCGGCTTTCGCAATTGACCGCCGCCTTTGATGAGCTGGAGAAGAAGGGGGAGGGCGAGCGGCTGGCGACGCTGACACAGATGATCTGCGAGAACATCGAACTGCCCGCGCGCGCCAAAGAGGCTTTGCCGCTCGCTTGCCGTGCGCTTGTCCAAACACCCAAGGACGCCGCGGTTCAGAAGCTGGTGGCCGATCTGTATCGCCATAGTCACGGTGACACGCCTGGTTTCGACGCAATCATGGACTCCTCGGGTCTCCTGGGCGGTCGTCCGCCGCGGATGGCGCTGAAGCTGCTGGACATCGGTCTGACGCTGGAGGAGGGAGACACGCTGATCAGTCGCGCCGACGATCACGTGGTCGAGGTCGTCGGCGTCGATCGCACGCACGGCTTGTTTCGACTGCGGCGTGCGGGGCGGGTCACAACACGCCCGACGCTCGAGGTTGTGCGGGAGTACGACCGCATCGCCTCAGACGACTTTCGCGTGCTACGGCAACTCCGACCGGAAAGCCTGAAGGAGCTGATCCACGATGATCCCGTCAAAGTCGTCGTCGGCCTGATTCACGCCCACGGCGAGCACATCGACGCTGATGTGCTGAAGCACGACCTCGTTCCACGCCACATCGACCCCAAGGACTGGTCGAGCTGGTGGACCAAGGCCCGCACCCGCCTTAAGCGTAATCCCCACGTGGTCATCGAGGGTCGTTCCCCGATGATTCTGACGTATCACGCCGAAGGGATGACGCTGGAAGAAGAAACCTGGGAGGCGATCGAAGCGGCCCGGGACATCGGCCAGTGGATTTCGACGCTGGAAGGCTATTTGCGGGAAGTCAAAGCGCGACGTGAGAAGCCGGATGCGAGCCTGTTGCAACGCTTCTACGACCATCTCGTGCGTTACATCCACGCGATTCGTAACGTCCGCCCCAGTGAGGCACTGGCCTGCGCGCTGGCGATTGGTCGTCTCGAGGAGAAGGGCGTTCCGGCGACCGACGAAAGCCGCGCGCTGCCGGTGGAGATGCTGCGCACGGCCGCGGCGCCCGGCAAAATGCTGATGTCACTGGAGCAGGACAACCTGCGTGATCGCGCGCTGGCGGCGTTGAAGACTGCGCGGCCGGACGATTGGGCAGACTACGTGGTGGAGTGGCTCGAAGTGGCGCCGGCCAACCTGCTCGACGCGTTGTCAGCCGACGCGCTTGAGGCGGGTCGCGGCGATGCGGTTCAGGCTCTGATCGATCGCGGTCTGAATGAGCCGGCGGAGCATCCCGAACTGCTCTTCTGGCTGTGGAAGGGACCGAAGCACGCCAAGTCGTTCGATCGGCCGTCGGATGACGAGCTGTTCCGCATGATCCTGGATACGATCAGCACGCTCGGACGCAGCGTGGCGGCGGAGGACGTCATCGTCCGCACGTTTCGTATGCGGATGCGCGCCGCGCTCGCGCTGCGCAGCTACGCCAAAGCCCGTGCGTGCTTGGAACGGCTGAGCGAAGAGGCGGCGATCACGGTCAAGCATCAGTTGCAGCGGCTGGAAGGCATGGGGGACAACACGCCGGCGAAGCTGCTGGACGCGCTGCGTGACACGCACCCCGTGCTCTGGGTGGTCAAACAGAAACGGATCGAGCCGTGGGAGGATCCAGAGACGCTGTGGTGTACGCAGGCCGGCATGGAGCGCCGCGTGGCCGAACGCGATGAGCTGCTCAACGTCAAGATGCGTGAAAACGCCAAGCGTATCGGCGAGGCGGCATCACACGGCGACCTGAGCGAAAACTCGGAATACAAGTTCGCGCTGGAGGAGCGTGACTTCCTGCGTGCCCAACTGGCGAAGCTCAACGATGAGCTCTCGCGTGCCGCCGTGATTGAGCCGTTGGAGATTCCTGAGGACCACGTGGGCATCGGCACGCAGGTTGTCCTGCGGACCACGGCTGACGGCGCCGAGCGCACAATGACCTTTCTCGGCCCCTTCGAGACTGACGTTGAGCAGGGAGTTTACAGCTACATGGCGCCGATGTCACAACGCATCATGGGGCTGCACACCGGCGATCGCGTGACGGTGCCGCTGGACGGCCACGATTTGGAGCTGGAGATAGTGAGCATTCGCAACGCCTTGGTGGGTGCGGCGACGACGTAGCGTGGGTCAGTCCTGTAGCGGCCGGTCTCCCGACCGGCCGTAGACCACGGAGGGACGACGGCCGCTACTCCTGTGTCGTACGCTCTGACGCCATTTAAGTCGCCTGGATCGTCAGCCATGCGATGTACGCAATGTAACCGCCCAACAGCAGGGCACCCTCCCAGCGATTCACGTTGCGCCCGAACAGCGCCATGGGGTAGAACACAACGCACGCGAGCACCATGAGGGGGGCGTCGAAGTGGATCACCGCCGCCGGCACGGGCAACGGGTTCGCCAGCGACGCTGCTCCGGTCACGAAGAGCACGTTGAAGATGTTGCTCCCGACGACGTTGCCGATGGCGATATCGGGCTGTTTGTGCCGGGCGGCGATGATGACCGTGGCCAGCTCGGGGAGGCTGGTTCCGATCGCGACGATGGTCAGGCCGATGATGTGCTGGCTAATTCCGAAAGACGTCGCCAGTCCGGATGCGCCCTGAACCATCAACTGGGCCCCGTACACGAGCCCCGCGATGCCGGCGATCACGAGCGGCCCGTTCCACCACCAGCGCTGCGCCAGGCCGGTCGACGTTTCCTCGATCTCGGCGGTGTGCGGACGCAGCCCGCGCGAGGCGTAGTACGTCGTCAGCGTGTAGGTGAAGAGCCCCGCAACGAGGAAGGCGCCCGCAATCCGGTCGATTCGCTGGTTGACCAGCGCGATTACGTACAACGCCAGCACCGCTAATAGCATCACCGGTCCGTCGATGCGCAGGAGATTCCGCGACACCCGCATTGGCTGAACCAGCGCGGCCAAGCCGAGAATGAGCAGGATGTTCGCGATGTTGCTGCCGACGACGTTGCCCACTGCCAGGTCCGTGACGTCGTTCATGGCCGCGAACACGGTGACTGCTGCCTCGGGTGCGGAGGTGCCGAACGCTACGACGGTCAACCCGATCACCAGCGTGGAAACGCCCAGCGACTTGGCCAGACGCGTCGCTCCCCGCACGAGCATCTCCCCCCCGACGCCGAGAATCCCGACGCCAATGAGCAGGCTCAATACGTTCATCGCCCACGCGGGCAGGTTCATCCGGCACCACTTGACAGCAACGGCGGACGCGCGGAGCCGTCCGCCGCGTCCGGTGCAGCAGCATCGGCCCTGAGCGGCATGTTCGCAAGGGGTTTCGGTGTCATTGCAGGCGACCGGGTTGCCGATAGAATCACCGGCGTATCCGTTGGCGCGGAGGTGTGGTGCGGTCAGATTGACGCAACCACGCCAAGAGGAATCTACCTGATGCTTCTCATGCTCGCTGATTCGGCGAAGTACGTGCCGCATCTTTTCTGGGTGTGGCCGTTCGTGGCGATCCTGCTCGCGATTGCGATCCTTCCCCTGCTGCGCAAGACGCACCACTGGTGGGAGGAGAACCGCAGCAAATTGCTCGTGGCCGTCGTTCTGGCCACAGTTACGCTGCTGTACTACGGCTTCCGTGGTGTCGGTGTTGCCGTCCACGGCGACCACGGCGACGAGGACACACACGCAGATGCAGCGCACGTGGACGAGACACCCAGACATGATGCGGATGATGTGCCGCATCTCGCCGACGCAGAACACCATGACGAGTACGCCGAGGACGCCCACGATGCGGCGTCGGATGCGCATACGGCTACGGAACATGCAGATCACGCACACGAAGAGCACGCCGTGCACAGAACTGGCACGGGCTGGGAAACCGTGTTGGCAGTGCTCGATCACGCTGTGCTCAAGGAGTATGTCCCGTTCATTGTGCTGCTGTTCAGCCTGTATGTGATTGCGGGTGGTATTGTCGTCCGTGGCGACGTGCAGGCGACGCCGCTGGTCAATACGTCGATCATTGGTATCGGCGGCCTGCTGGCGAGCTTCATCGGCACGACCGGATCGGCGATGCTGCTGATCCGTTTCCTGCTTAAGACCAACTCTGAGCGACGCCACAAGGTTCACACGGTCGTCTTCTTCATCTTCGTCGCGGCGAATATCGGCGGGATGCTGCTGCCGATCGGCGACCCGCCGTTGTTCCTGGGCTATCTGCGCGGCGTCGAGTTCTTCTGGACACTGGGGCTGTGGTCGTACTGGCTGGTGACCATGAGCGCCGTGCTCGTGATCTACTTCCTGTGGGACACCTGGGCATATAAGCGCGAATCGCCGGAGGCGCTGAAACTCGACGAGACGCGGATTCAGCCATTGCGTGTCACGGGCCTGCTGAACGTCCTGTGGTTATTGGGTGTCGTAGGAGCCGTGGCGACGCTGGATCCGTCCAAGCCGTTCCCCGGGACGGACTGGCACGCGCCGCCATACCTGCGCGAAGGTGTACAACTGGTCATGGCGCTGATGTCGTGGATCACGACGAGTATGGCGCTGCGGCGCGAGAATCAGTTCAACTTCGTCGCGATCGGCGAAGTGGCCTGCCTGTTCATCGGCATCTTCATCACGATGCAGGTGCCGATCGAGATCCTGCAAACCAAGGGCGCCGAGCTGGGGCTGGATAAGCCGTGGCAGTTCTTCTGGGCGACCGGCATCCTCAGCAGCTTCCTCGACAACGCCCCAACGTACGTCGTGTACTTTGAGACGGCCGGTACGCTGAATATGCCCGACATGGAGATCATGTCCGGTGTGGCGACTGCGACCGGCACGATCCCGCTGCCGCTGTTGATCGCAATCAGTTGCGGAGCCGTTTTCATGGGCGCCAACACGTACATCGGCAACGGCCCGAACTTCATGGTGAAGGCCATCGCCGAGCAGTCCGGCGTGAAGATGCCCAGCTTCTTCGGCTATATGGCCTACTCGGGCGCGATCTTGATCCCGCTGTTCGTCGTGCTGACGTTCATCTTCTTCCGCGGGTAGGACAGGGCGGGCATTCGGAGTGGGACGAGAGGTCGGCGAGTGAAACCCGCCCTACGCAGATCACGTAGGGCGGGCTCTACCAACCGATGTGTCTTAGCGGCGTCGCATGAGCATAAACAAGCCGAGGCCGAACAGGCCCGCCGTGGCAGGCTCGGGGACTACACGGAACGTGTAGGTACCACTGCCGCTGACGATTCCGTCAGTGACGTGTTCCGCGGTCGCCTCCATCGTCACCAGCCAGTCGCCGGGGGCAGTGAACGCATGATTGAAGTGGTCGTGGCCACCAGCCCCGAAGCTGAACGTGTTGTTACCGTTCACTGTTGCGGACGGGTCGAACGTCGACGCCTGGAACGTCGGCGAGAGTCCTTCCTGGAAGATCGAGTAGTACTCGGATCCGGCGGGGGCCGTGACCGACGTCACCTCGATGGTCAGCGGCGTGACCCAGTTGCCGGGATCCAGCTCTTCGGTGCCCAGACCCAGGAACGGGGCAAACTCGGCGTCCGCCTCGGCTTCGGTCTGCGGCAGTTTCCAGTAGTTGACGCCCGCACCGACACCGATCGGCGCATAGGCCGCGTCGGCCGGACGGGGCTCCAGGGTCGTCAGCGGCACGACGATGATGAGGTCATCGGCCTCAAACTCCACGTCATTCTGCAGCACGCCGTTGACGAGTCCGCCCTCAAGGTGCACGTGCAGATCGAAGGCTCCGGCGTCGTAGCCGATCCCAAGATCGCCGTGGCCTTGTGTGTAGAGGTTCTCGGCCTGGACGGCGGAACCGGCGAGTGCGATCACGATAACTGCGAAAAACTTCATAGTGCTGCGATTCATGAATAAATCCTCCAGAGAGCCAATATATGGCTGCGCTTCTTTCATTTCGCTTCGAAGACGGCGCTAGGGTTGCGCCAACAACAGGTCGACGAACGGATTAATGTCGTCGAATCCGAAAGCTCCACTCTCATTGACGTCGCCCACAACGTCCAACGGGCAGTCAGGATAGTCCTGTGCGTACTGCGTTGGATTCGTGAGGGCATCCACAAAGGGGTTGATGTCGGCGAAGTCCACCCGGTCATCACAGTTGAAATCGCCCACCTGCGGCACGACGAACGTCGACACCTGAATGTCCATCTCATACAACCCGGGCATCGTGAAGCCCCAGTTGAAGTGGTCATGTCCGCCGGACGAGAAATAGAGTCGGTCGTCGCTGTCGATGCCGCCCCAGAAGGTCGACATGTACGGCGTCGGTGGGCTCCCATACTGGAACAGCGAGAAGTCCGCCGGTACGTTGGGGTCGTTCAGTGAGACCATCTGGTCCACACTGGCCCAATCAGGCGCCCAGCGCATGTCGATCAGATCAACCTGCAGCCAGGCGTTGTCAAAGTTGGCGAACTTCGCGGGATCTCCGGGATTCCACTCGACCAGCCGCGGGGCCGTACCTGGTGCTTCATAGCCCAGGAAAATCATGCCCGGCACCTGGTTCTGCTCCAGGTTGTAGAACGTGCTGTTCGGCTCCGCACCGGTAAACTCGAACCCGGCCGGTAAGCCGCCTGGCCCCACGTCGAACGCCGTCGAAGCATTTCCGTACAGAAACGCCGTGTTGGGGTCATACAGCACGCCACCTATCAGGCTGAACGGACCTACATAGACATAAAAATCGCCCGGGCCGCCGTTGTAAGAGATCCGTATGCCGGCATGATCGTTGTCGACCAGGACCGGCTCTGCAGATCCCGGCAACTCCGGCCAGACTTCGATGATCCCGAAGTAGTACGTATACAGATCGCTGGTGGCCCAGATGCTACCCGCAGGGGGCGGCACGGGCGGTTCAGTTCCCGCACACGCGACGGCTGCCGTTACGCCTAAGAGCAGGACGGCAAGCGTTCTCGTTGATGCCATGAGGTGCACCTTCTAGTTAGCCGGAGGTTCCAGTTCCTCAAGCGTCAGGAACTCCGGTGGTTTGGCGAAATTCGCTGGGTCTTCACACCACTGCCGAATCGTCTTCGCACGAATCGATTCGACGTGCGCATCGAGATAGAGGAAGTTGGTGCGACCACGCAGGTGACTCTCGTCGCCGCCGCCGTAGCGGTCGGGTGA
This sequence comes from Phycisphaerae bacterium, assembly GCA_028277645.1. Classification (GTDB taxonomy): domain Bacteria; phylum Planctomycetota; class Phycisphaerae; order UBA1845; family Fen-1342; genus JANQFV01. The sequence continues at coordinate 124,911 of JANQFV010000031.1, read as the reverse complement.
GATGTCGCCGATGACCTTAGTCCAGCGTTCCTCCGGTTCTTCCGGAACGTACCAACTGCGCGAGTGCGTATGGTCCGAGGTGACGTGCGCCGGCAACTCATCGCCGCCCACAAAGACCGAGACGGTTTCAGCCGTGCGGCGAATCTTGTGGATGTTGCGGTAGTCCTCGACCACGCGATTCGGGAACACGACCAGCGGGACGGCGAGATACTCATTCGTCACGTAGCTTGAGCCGTGGTTCTCGAGCCGCTGCGGACCCAGCGGATCAGACGGGCACAGGCGAATCTTCTCCACATCGGCGACATACGGCGCGAGCGTGTAGACCCACGACCACTCATGAGGATTCGAGTGCGTGGTCTGCGGGAACGAGCCGCGGTAATCGTCGGCGTACATCTGAATCGCCAGGCCGAGCTGCCGCATATTGCTGGCGGACAGCGCCTGTCGGGCCTGTACCCGCGCCCCGCGCAACGCCGGTAACAGGATCGATACGAGCACGGCGATGATCGCGATCACCACCAGCAGCTCGATCAATGTGAAACCGGCGCGCATTCGCGCGCGACTACCTCGCAACCGATACAAAGCACACTCCTTCCAGAAGAAGTGGCTCGCTGAACACTTAAGTTGTGTGAGACGGAGTGAGCTACGCCGTGTTGAGCGGCGGGCCGCGAGGCTGGATCGGTAGTTGTGTGTGCGTTTGGGTCAGCTCGGTCGAAGCAACCGGTGCGTAGTCCGGAGCGCTCCAGCCGGCCGGCACGGCGTCTGCGACATCACAGACGTTGTGGATGGATGCCAGGTGGCAAAGCCGGCAATCTTCATCGGCTACCGGTGCGAACGTGCCTACCAGATCGTCCGGGGCGTCCGCGTGGTGTTCATCAAGCGCGCAACACGTAGGTGTGTCCGGGCAATCGGCGCAGTCGGCATGGTGGTGCCACTTGGGAATCGGCACGACGAGCGTCGGCCCCAGCAGGGCCAGCACGACGTAACCCAGTATCAGGCGACGCGATTGCATCACGGGCGCGACTGACTCCATTTGAACTCGGCCGGCGCATACTGATGCCTGCCACCTGATTATCCTACAGGCTGCCAGGCGTATGTCAACGTAATACCCAGATTTCGTGACAATGAGGCGTTCTGCGATCACTTGACGCGGGCCTGGCCACCGCGGAACGTGTGGCCCCATGTCGCCGGATCATGCTCAGGCCGATTTACCGCACCAGCCGTCCCGCCGGGGCCGAATTCCGCGGTCGGCAGTCATCGTTGGCGTGAGCGCTGCGCTAGTCGTGACGGCCTGGTCGCCGTGGACTTGGGTCGTGCTTCTGGATGACTTGCGGGCAGTTGTAGCTGTGATCGCCGCCGCGGCGGGCTGCGGCATCTGGCTGCACAAGGGGCTGAGGCTGGACCCGTCCCGTCCGCTCTGGGCGTTCTGCACGGTTACAGCATTCGGACTGGGTGTTCTGGCTGTCATCATTCTGTCACTTGGTGTCACGGGCTTCCTGACGCAGTACACCGCCTGGGGCGTTGTGACCTGCGGAATCCTGGCGGGGATCGTGTGGCTGTACGTGGAGCGCGGTACACGTCGGGAGGGGCCCACGGTGACTTGGGCGGGAGCCTGCCTGTGGCTGCCGCTGGCGCTACCGCTTGGTTGTCTGGTCTTCGCTGCCTCTGTTCCGCCGGGGACGCTTTGGCCGGAGGAAGCGCGCGGCTATGACGTGCTCGAATACCACTTGCAGGCGCAGCGTGAATACTTCGAAGCCGGCCGGATTCACTTCCTGCCGCACAACGTCTACGCCTCCTTCCCGCAACAGGTGGAGATCCTCTACCTGCTCCTGATGCATATGAAAGGCAGCGCGCACGGTGCGGCAGTCGGTGCCCAGTTGCTGCACGCGACGCTGACCGTCCTCACCGTGCTGGCCGTCGTTGGTTGGTGGGGGAATGAGCGTCGCAGCGCACTGGTGTCGGGTCTGATCCTGGGTAGCGTCCCTTGGTTGGCATACGTCGGTTGCCTGGCATATGTGGAGTGCGGTGTGCTCTTCTTCGGCGCCGTGGCCAGCGGACTGGTGCTGGACAGCCTTCACAAAGACGAAACGCAGTCCTGGCGACTCACGCTCGCGGCAGGGCTTTGTGCAGGGTTTGCCGGCGGATGCAAATACACTGCATTGGCTCTGGTGACCGTTGCGCTGGCAGCCGCATGGCTGGTCACCATGCGGGCTAGGCCCGCGCGGCGCGCTGTATGCGCCGTTGTTTTCTCGCTCGGCGCGCTGGTCGCCCTCAGCCCCTGGCTGATCCGAAACGCGGTATTCACCGGCAACCCCGTGTATCCATTCGCCTATGCGTGGTTCGGCGGCGAAGTCTGGAGCCCCGAACAGGATGCCCAATGGGCGGCAGGGCATGCGGTTCAGGATGGCAACTTCGCCGCCCGTCTGCACATGGCAATTGACGAGTCCCTCTTATCTGCCAGGTTTGGCCCCGGCATCTTCCTGCTGGCGCTGCTCGGCGCTACCGCCGGCACGCGCCGAGCATTGCTGCTCACGATCTGGGCATTGCTCATGTTCGCAGCGTGGGCGACGTTCACTCACGTGCCGGGGCGTTTCGCCGTACCGTTGGTAGTGCCGCTGGCGTACCTGTGTGGGGACGCCTTGCGGAGCTGCGTTCTGGCTCGTGGGATGCCGCAGCGTGTTGCGTTGCCGGCGCTGGTCGTTGTCACGCTCGGATTCAGCCTCTACGGCGGGATCAGGAGTTGGCGAGTCCTGGCTGCAGAGGACGCAAGCTGGCGACAACGGGAGAAGATCTCTCTGGCCCAGGTGATGGTCCACGGTCATAGCCTCTACCGCCGGCTCCACCCGCTGAATCAGCCCGAGGTTATCCGTGAGGACGCGCGCCTGTGGCTGGTCGGCGACGCCGCGGTGTTCTACATCGACCGCGAGTTCCACTACACGGTCGTCTTTAACCGGGATCCCTGGATCGAGTATGCGGCGGAGGCAACGCCGAAGGAGACGGTCGACTGGCTGCGTACCGAAAACGTGACACATGTGGTATTCTCGTGGCCGGAGATCGCGCGGCTGCGCGGGTCCTACGGCTTTCCGGATCTGGTGACACGCACGTGGGTTGCGAGTCTGGCTCCGGCCGGGCTCGTGCGGTGTGAACCGCCGCCCGAAGCGGGGCCGGCGGCCTATGAGGTTTATGCGGTAAGCGAACAGTGAGCGTCAGACGACGTACGCCTCCGGCAGGGAGCGTTCGCCGTTATGGGAGTTCTGCATGACTCAGTCACGGTCAGGGCCGATTCGCTGGCTGCTGATATTCGTGCGCTACGGGTTATGCATCGCTGCGCTGATCTACCTGGTCTACAACGTCCCGTGGCACGACCGGGTCCACGTCGATGATCACGATCCCGGCTGGTATCGCCTGCTGGAGGAGCAACACGACGACCATCTGATCATCCACCGCAACGAACAGCCGGAGCGGATCACGTACGACCAGGTCGCCCACGTGGAGGTCGGCGATAAGCGCGTGCCGGAGATCGTCCTCGGATTTCCAAGCGTCGTGCTCCAGATCAATGTGCTCCTGGGGCTGCTGGCAGCGCTGGTGTTCCTGCCCGTACCACTAATTCAATCGTACCGGCTGGTGCTGATGTTGCGCGTGCAGGGCGTACGGCTCACCTGGTGGAACTCCGTCAAGCTCACGTTCGCGGGGAACTTCTTCAACTTCGCACTCCCCGGGATGACCGGCGGGGATCTGATCAAGGCCTATTACGTCACGTACTACACGCACAAGAAGACCGAGGTGGTCACCACGGTCGTTCTGGACCGCGCGATCGGTCTGCTCGGACTGGTGTTGCTCGCGGGTGTGGCCATTCTGTTGGCGTGGGATCCCGAGCGGTTCGGCAGCATGATTCGCGTGCTGGCGCTGATCTGCGCTGCGCTGGCGGTCGGCAGTGCATTCGTGTTCAGCAAACGTCTCCGGCACATGTTGCACTTGCCGCAACTGGCGGAAAAGTTGCCCATGGGCGAGCAGTTACTGCGGATCGGCCGGGCGACCGTCGCGATGCGCGACCACAAGTCGCTGGTCGTGAGCTCGTTGCTGCTGACGCTCGTCCTGCAAACGGTCGTGATGATCAGCGCCACGATTATGGCGTGGGCGCTGGGTATGACCGGGACGTTCCACTACTTCTTCATCTACGTCGCGATCGGATTCCTGATCGCGGCCCTGCCCATTTCTCCACCGCAGGCCGTCGGTGTGATGGAGTATTTCTACATCCTGTTCTTTACCGCTGGCGGAGCGAACACGGCCTCACAGGCTGTGGCCCTGGCTGTCGCGGTGCGTCTGATCCAACTGGTCTGGGCGATACCCGGCGTGCTGGTCCCGCTGCTCGGTGCCCACATGCCGAAGCAGGATGAGCTTGAAGCACTCCAGCAGGACGAGGGCGCTCCGAAAACGGTCGCACTGGCGGGCGATGCCGCCGGCGAGCCGGTTCCGAGCCCCTCGGCCACACGATCATGACTGCGCCTTCGCTTGAGCGCCAGTCGACGTTCTACGGAGCATTCCTCGACGTGCTCTCCTGCGCGGTGCTTGCGCTGTTGATCTACGCGCTACATGGCCGCGCGTTGGATTACGGTCTGTTCATGGATGACTGGGCACACTTCCGCCAACTCCGCGAGTGCGACTGGTCGCTCAGCGGGCTGACCGACGCTTGCCGGCTCGAACTCGTCGGCGGTATTGTCGACTATTGGTGGTTACCGGAATGCACGCTGCGGTTCTTCCGGCCGTTCTCGTTCGGGCTGATGAAGCTGACGTACACGGTGACCGGCTGGAGTCCGGCGGCCATGCACTGGGCGTCGCTGTTGTGGCATTTGACCGCTGCCGGCCTGCTCATGGTGCTGTTGCGACGGCTCGGAGCGGGGCGATGGCTATCGCTGATCGTGGCAGCGATGTTCGCAATTCACCCGGGCCACGTGGCGACGGTACAGTGGATTGCGTGCCAGACTGAGCTGATGGTCACGACATTGCTGCTCGGAGCGACGTTGTGCTGGGGATGCTTTCGCGGCTGGCCCGGGTTCACGGCGAGAAACCGGGAGGTAGCAACACGCGGCTCGCTGGGATACGCAATCGCCGCATTGTTGCTATTCGTCTGTGCGCTGGGCTGCCGTGAGAACGCGATCATGTTTCCGGTGCTGCTCGCGATCCTGGAACTTCGGCTGCCGCGACGCTGTAAGACCGTGCTGACGATGCACGGCGTGTTGTTCGCGCTGGTGGTTGTCTACCTGCTGGTGCGCGCGTACTACCTGCGCGGTGTGGCGCTACCGCCGCGGCCGTACGTGATCCCGCCGACCGACCCGGACTTCCTGCGTTTCATTTTCGACAAGGCGTGCTACTACCTCATGGGCGAGTTCCTGCTCGTGCCGTGCGTGCCCATCGGTGGGTTGCCGTACTTCCGGGCGCATCCGTTCGCGTTCTACGGTCTGGCCCTGATCGCGATCGCGATCGTTGTCTGGATGACGGTTCGCGGCTGGAGGCGGGGCGTGGAATTGCTGGGGCCGGTGTGGGTCGTCGTGTACTTTCTGCCCGCGTTACCGGCATTCGCCTCGCCGCATCACCTGTATCTGCCGGGCATTGGCTGGGCGATCTGCGCCATGTTGCTGATGCGGTCACTCAGCGACTTGGGTGACAAGTGGTTTACGGCACGACGGTGGGCCTGGCGCGCGGTGCGGGCCACGAGCGTCGTTTTATTGCTCGGCGGTTTCGCTGCGCCGACATACTACTTCGGCCTCGCGATGGACGTGGGGCAACAGGTCGAAGACTGCATGTTCGACGAGATAGTCTCGACGCCGGCGGGGTTGGAGGATGGCGATACGCTCTACGTTGGCAATCTGCCATTGCTCGCGCACTATGCGCAACTCGCGGTGGCGGAGCGGACCGGGCTGGAGAACATCCGCGTGGTGGCGCTCACGTGGTCTCCACGACTGCTCGGACCGGCTTCACCGACCGAGCGCGTACCGATCGACGATCGCACAGTCGAGTTGCGTGTGGCCGGCGATCGGTTCTTCGAGGGGCCACTCGGGCTGCTGGTGAAGAGCGCGACCGGGATGCCGGCGGCTGATCTCGCGGAGACGGTCACCGGCCGCGGCTACCGCATCGAAGTGCTGGAGGGGGACGATTCAGGGATCAGCCGGTTGCGGTTCCATTTCGACCGGCCGTTGACCGATCCTGGCATACACTTCTTCTGGGCGTCGCGCGCACGTTGGGCCTTTGATGTCACCGCAGGAGTAGAACGTGCCGACAAGTGAGAAGCTGCCGGCGCTGCGCCCACTTGACGTCGTGCAGACCGAGGGCCCCGACGGCGAGGCGTACTTCGTGCTGCACGATCAGTCGCAGATCGCCCCACGGCCGCTTGCTGTCTCCATCGCTTCCTACGTCGCACTGTCTCACCTCGACGGGCAGCACACGTGCGCAGATATTGTGCGTCTCTATCGCGAGAAAGTCGGCGTCAATATGCCGGCCGAGCAGATCGAGAAGCTGGTCGCCGCGCTCGATGGCGGGCTCTTCCTGCAAACGCCACGCTTCGAAACGGCCCGGCGCGAGTTTCGGATGGCGTACGTCGCTGCCGCCGAACGTGACAATCGTGAGCGTTACTCCGCTGCGGACGAGTTGGGAGCCGAGCTTGAACGGATCATCGCGAGTGGTACAGCGGCAGAACTAGACGACGTGTGGGGAATCGTCGCACCGCACCTGGACTACGCGCGGGGCGCGCCGTGCTACGCCGACGCCTATGCGACGCTGGCCGCGGCACTGCCGGCGGATCGCTACGTCCTGCTGGGCACCAACCATGCGAATTGGGACGCGGGCGTCGTTGCGACAACCAAGCCCTTTCGGACGCCGCTGGGGCTGGCTCCGGTCGATGTCGCGTGTGTCGACACGTTGGCGGAACGACTTGACTGTGAGATCTGTGCGGACGAAGCCGATCACGCGGTCGAACATTCGATCGAACTGCAAGTACACTTTCTTCAAGTGCTGCTCGGCGAACGACCCTTCGAGATCGTGCCGATTCTCTGTCCGAGCCCCGAGTCGTGTGATGAGGCAGGCGTCAATCGCGTGCAGGACCTGACCAAACTCGCTGCGGCGTTACGAGAGTTGGCGGCGATGGGCGACCGGCGAACCGTCTTCATCGCAGGAGCGGATCTGAGCCACGTAGGCCCGCGGTTCGGCGACGAGGTCGAGGCCGACCGGGCTTTCCTCGCGATGATCGAGGCGGTGGACCGGTCGTACTTGTCGGCCCTGGAACGAGATCATGGCGACGAGTTCCTGGCCGAATTCGGCACGACGCAGAACCGGACGCATGTGTGCAGTGCCGGGTGCATCTATGTTTTGCGAAGGGTGCTGGAGGGGACCGATTTCCACCTGCTGCGGTATCACCAGGCCGTGGACCCCGAGGGCTTGGCGCACGTTACCTGCGCCGCAGCGGCTTTGGCGTAATCCTCAGCGCCAGCCGCCGGAACCGGTTTCGGGGCGTGGCCAATAAAAAAGGGCCTCGAATGCACCGTGCGGCGACATTCCGAGACCCATGCGCTGGGATGGGCTTTTGAAGCGTTCCGTTAATATCTAACACCTGATCGGCCCGGAAGTGTCGCGCGACACACAAAAAAAGTCCGGGCCCGCCGATCGCTGAGCCCGGATGAGAGGGTCATATCGATTGCTGGTTGTCAGAGATTCGTGCCGGAGTTGGAGTCCCTCCGTCCGGCTCCCGCGTTCTGACGGTAGAAACGCTGCACCGTCGCGGCCAGACGCTGGAGAACAGCCCGGCCATCCGCAGCCACCTCCAGGCCCAGGAACTGAACCGCCAGCCCCAGCTTCTCGTTCGGCTCCTGCCGTAAGCCTCGGAAGCGGGCGTTGACCTGCACCGGCGTTCGGTGGTCGGGTAGTTGCAGCTCAACGCCCAGCAGGTCATCCTCGCTCCAGGCCGGCGGGCGCGTGTTGTGCAGCCGGACCATGGCGCCGCCGCAGGAGATGTCGGCCAGCTCGCCGCTGACGCTCTCGACCTCCGAAGATTGCACCGCGGGCCGTGTGGTAAGGCCACCCAACCAGAGGGTCGCCATCAGCTTGGCGTCCTCGGGGACTTCGGTGCGGTGATAGGCACGTCGTTGTAGCTCGGTGAGACTGTTAGGCCAACGATAACGCACCGCGGGCACGGTGGTTTTGTCCTCGAGCACGTAGTGGCCCTTGGCCTCGATTACCGTCGCGAACAGGATCTTGCGGTTCTTGTGACGGAAGCTGATGCCCATGTACTGCCCCGGCGCTACCGGCGGCAGAGGCGTGTCGGTCACCTGCTGATAGTCGAGCACGAAGAACCGACCACGGGGGTCAACTTCGAGAAACCGTGATTTGAACGTCTGCCACTCGTTGCCGACCTGGAAGGTCAGGATGGCCAGCGCACGCTCACGGACCGCCTGCTCGAAGATCTCGTTGGTATCGCGCGGAACCAGTAGTCTGCGTGGTCTCATAGATCACCGTTCATTTCCGTCAGGCGCGACGTCTCACTGTTCAGGGCTCGCCGCAGCCGATCGAGATCGGACGTGGACGCTCCACCCGGGGCAGTCACGAACTCGAAACCGACTGCCAGTTGCTCGGGGTCGGACCCGGAGGACTTGGTACACACGGTCGCGGGCAACGTGAAAAGCTCGCCGGTCCAAGGCAACACGAACTCCACCTGGACCTTGTCCCCGATCAGCAGCAACTCGCCGACGTCCTTGCGGTTCATCCGGCATCCGATGCCGCCGGCGCCGATGTTGGCGAGATCGCCGAGTTGGCCCTGCTGCGAGTCGGGCGGCACGATACGTACAGGAATGGGTTCGGTGGGTGCTTTGCGCAGCACGCGACGTCGGTTGGCCACTTGGATAATCTGCGGGTTGGCAAGCGAAAGCCAGTGGGGGGCAGCATCACGACGCACGTCGACGATGAACGTCGAGAACATGTAGAGCTGGTCCGAGAGCATGACTCGCACGTCACACGTTGCCCCCAATAGTGGGGTGATGTCCGTATCGGGCCCCAGGCCCTGAACGTCGACGCGCATCTGGTGTTCGTCGCCGTCGACGACCGTGCCCCAGAGCAGTGCGGTCCAGTGTTCCGGGCGGGGTTCGATCTCCATTCGCGCGCGCTGCTGGCGTGCCTGCGCCAGGACGCGATGGGCTTGTCGCTCCGTGAGATCCAGCGCTACGAGCATGCTCACTCTCCGTGCATGCGGGGCCGAGAATTTCGTCCTCTGCCGGCCCGTCGACAGGTGCAGATGTACTGTTCAATAAGTTGACATTGTGGCATTCGCAGCGTTTCGTCGTCTACGCTGCAGAAGCTGGCTCCAACGACGAGTCGCATGTCGTCGCTGATGTGATTGGCGTGTGCGATCCGCGCGACCATTTCGAGTGGTCCGTCGCTTACCGGTAGTTGGAACGACACGCGGTAGAGCTCTCCGGGCAACACGCGAAATGGGCCGCCCGGTATCACCGCGCCCACGCCTACGACGGAAATGTTCGTCAGCCGGCCGACCAGCACCCGCGCCGAATCACACGTATGCGCGAAGTGCACCGGGATTGGCCGTCGTCCCGCCAGTGAGTAGCGCAGCTTCATCCGTGTAGTACGGCGCTGGATTCGTACAGGCGGTTCAACACACAGCAGACAACGGTCGTCGCCGGGTGTCGGCTTGAACACGGCACCGCGCGAGCTCGCCCGGAAGGCGTAGTGTTCGCCGTCGTTCGTAAGTTGCACTTCGATAAGCTCCCCGTAGGCGGGCGGTTCATCCGAGCGATACGAGGGCCACTCAATCAAGACACCGTCGAGTTCCAGAGCATCGAAGCGCGTGTTAACGGTCACGGGGCCGTCCGTTCCCGGCACGATGACGCGCGCCCTTTGTCGCCGCCGGCAGGCGTCGGCCAAGAGCATGTTCTGGGCACGTCGTTCCGTCAGGTACAGCGGCTCCACGTCCAATCCTCACACGGGTCGGTTTGACCCGGCGTGTACGTCGTCGAACGCAGACCGGTCCTTCAGGATCGCAGTAGTCGTCGAAATCCGGACGCGGTGCGGCAGCGTCGCGAACGCGGCATTATTCGGGCGATCGGTGCCGATCGAGTAGCGGGGGCAAAGCGGCTCGTCCCGAAAGATCCGATGTGGCGTACAACCGGCAAGGCTTGCGCTCGCGAGCCGTGTTGGCTGTCGGCCGACGGGACACTGACGCCCTTCGTTTTCGGAACGGTAAGATCCTGGTCACGCAGTGTCGGCACGCCAATCAGGCTCGCGGATAAACTGTGAATGAGGCTGAGCCGGCTGCGAATGTGCCCCCATAAATCGCCTGGACGATCAGATTTGCCCGGTCGCTTAGAGCGTGCGGCAATCCGTCAGCGTCAGCGTGCGCTCGACCGTGAACCGCATGGCCGTGCCGGCGTCCACGGACATGCGATTTAGCAGGCCGGGAGGCAGACCGGGGAGATCCACGTCGCTTATTCCGCCGTCGCCGCTCACCTGGAGCGCCAGTCGCAGAACGGGGGCTACCTCAGTCCCGCAGTTTGCGAGCCAGAGCACGTGCAGATGACGTCCGGAGGCTATCCACAGCCCGAGCCACCTGCTACCGTGGTCAGAGGTGCGCATAGCACCGTACAACGATGCACGCGGGTGCGACGCAAGAAACCGCAGCACGTCGTTCGGAATGCCGGTTCCCGAACGTATCGGGATGCCGCGGGGGCACCGGTCCACGACAACTGCGCGCAGCCCTGCAGCACGCTCCTGCGACGTTTGGCCGCTGATCCACCGCGCCAGTGACACGGGCATACGGCACCAGTCCAGAACGACACTGTCGGCCATGGACGGACCTGGCATTGCGCCGAACGATCGCACGCGGATTCGGTCGACGCCGCGTCGTGCGGCCATTCGCAGCGCACTGCTGACGAGCGCCCAGCGCGCAGTCCGGTCGTGCGCCAGGACGTCTCCGACGGGCGAAGCGGGCAAGCCGGTAATTCGCTTCGATCGCAGTCGTCCGTCCGTTTCGAGCAGCGGCAGGACCCCGACGACCTCCGGTCCCACGCACGCGGTTAGGTACAGCGGTCGCCCGATTCCTGCGTATGCGAGGGCCTGGCTCCAGGCCGGGGAGTGGTACAGCGTTGTGTGAATGTCGGAGCTGAGAAAGCGTTCGATCGCTTCGTCGCCGATCGCGTCTTCGACGAAGCAGACGGTCGGGCAGACGGACCTAGTCCCGGGATGCCGGTGCTGCGATGGTGCGCCCCGCACCGTGGGCAACTGCATAGTTGTGCCGTTGATCATCACTGCTGAGTGCCCGCCGGAAGTCTTGGTTCGCACGCGCACAGGCCCGACATCGCCTGTTGATGACTATCGGGCGGCACTGCGTTAGGATTTGAGCCACGGTTGCTGACGAAGGACTTGCGAACGGAATCGCAGAGATGCGTATAGGCGTGCTCTCCGACACCCATGATCGCTTGCCGGCCATCCGGGCTGCGCTTGAGTACTTTCAGCACACGGCCCGCGTGGGTGTTATTCTGCACCCGGGTGACATTGTGGCACCGTTTGCAGCCCGACCACTGGCAGAGTTTCCGGGGCAGGTACACGTCACTTACGGCAACAACGACGGCGAGCGCCGCGGTTTGAAGGCCATTCTGCCGCAGATTCAGGATGGACCGCAGGTTCTCGAAATCAGCGGTCGGCGGATCTTGCTGCACCATGCCCTGGAATGGTGCCGAGCCGATGACCTTTCCGGGATGGACGTCGTGCTCACCGGTCACACGCACGAAGTCGCCGTCGAGAATCGAGACGGCACACTGTTCGTGAACCCCGGCGAGTGTTGCGGCTGGCTCACGGGGCGTGCCACTGTGGCCGTCGTTGACTTGGAGCAGTTGGCCGCGGAGATTGTAGAGGTACTGCTATGACGCGCAGACTTACACGAATTCTGATCATCGCTGGTTTTCTGTGCGTCACTGCGGGGATCGGGTGCGTGGAACGCACCGTCCGGATCGAGACTCGCCCTCCGGGGGCACACGTGATCGTGAACGACGAAGAGGTCGGCATCAGCCCGGTGCGCTTCTCGTTCCTGTGGTACGGCGACTACGATCTAATTTTGCGCAAGCCGGGGTTTAAGACACTCAAGACCCACTACCGCATCGATCCGCCATGGTATCAGTACCCGCCGTTCGACCTCGTTTCGGAAACGCTCGTGCCGGTAGTGATTCGGGACGAGCACACGTTGCCGGTCTTCGAATTGGAGCCTGCTGGCGAGCCGGTGGTAAACGAGGTCGTGAACCGCGCGCTCGAGTTGCGAGACCGAGCGTTGTACGAGGGTGGATAGGGGGCTGTGCAACGGGTTCAGGGATCGATGATACGCTGACGGATGGCGTACCGGGCGAGTTGTACGCGATCGTGCAGTCCCAGCTTCCGCAGCAGGCTCGTGCGGTATGAGTCCGCGGTCTTGTAGCCGATCTCGAGCTTCTCAGCAGCCTCGCGCAGCGTCATGCCACGGGCGAGCAGCGGCAAAAGTTCCGCTTCGCGTCCGGAGAGTCGCCGGAGTCCGTCCTGACGTTGTGCGCAGCGGTCCAGCACCGAGCGAACGCCGCTGCTGTAGTAGTCGTGCCCCGCGCGTAAGTTGTCCAGGGCGGCTAAGAACTCTTCGACGCCGCCGTCCTTGACGATGTACCCGTTGAGTGGGCAGCGGCCCCAGGCCTCGATCTGTTCCGGGTCAAAGGCTGCACTGACGGCGACGATCTGCGCCGCGGGGCGTAGGCGGGCGATCATCTGGAGTGCCTCCTGTACCACCGCGGATGCGGTGTCAGCGATGACGAACACGTACTGCGGCTCTGATCGCATCGCGTTCCAAAGCGACGTGGCCCGGAAGTCGCTCTCCGCGGCGACTTTGATCGATAACCGCCGTTCGAAGAGAAGGCCGTATGCATCGAGGTCCAGCGCCGCCTGCGCGACGAGGCATACGCGAGCTGTAAACGGTTTGCGTTTGGCCGCCATCGCGACCCCCGGCCAAAGTGATCGAAGTCCGAAACGGTGAATCCCCGGGGGCGATAGCCCCCGGAGCGGCACACCGAGAGAATAGACGACCCGCGCAGGCGCGTCATCGGGCAAACACCTGTAGTGCAGAATCGAACGGTGCCGACGCTCAAACGGGTCGCGGTAGACCCAGATGCTCCATGACGGCCTGCAAATCCTCCCAGGCCTTACCTTTCTCACCTGGGCTTCTAAGGAGGTAGGCCGGATGGAACGTGGGCATGAGTGGAATGCGCGGTAGCGGCAAATGGGCCAATTCAGGCGGCGGAAAATCGTGGAACCGGCCGCGCAGCTTGCCGATCGGCGCCTTCGTAGCGAGCAACGTCTGCGTCGCCGGACGGCCGAGTGTTACAATGACCTTCGGGCGCAGAATGGCGAGCTGCCGGAACAGGAACGGACCGCAAGTGTGCATCTCTTCTTCAGTCGGCGTGCGGTTTCCGGGCGGTCGGCACTTGACCACGTTGCAGATGTACACCTGATCACGCGTCAGGGTCATAGCCGCGATCATACGCGTGAGGAGCTGGCCGGCTCGTCCAACGAAGGGCTCACCCTGGGCATCTTCGTCGGCGCCGGGGCCTTCGCCCACGAATACCAGGTCCGGCCGCGGGCGTCCTACACCGAATACGGTCTGCGTACGGTGCTCGTGCAGCCGACACTTGGTGCAGGCTTTGACGAAGCGCACGTCCAGATCCGCCAGAGCTGCGGCGGCGGCCGACGACTCAAGCTCTTCCGCGCAGAACGTCGGCAGGTCCGGGTCATCAGGGAACATCTCAGCGGTGGCGGCGGGTTGCGACCGCGACGGAGTACTAGGCGTCACTTTGGCCGCCGGGCTGACCGTCTCTGGCGTTGACAGTGCGGCAGCAGGGGCGGGCGAGACGAGCGCTTCGCCATAATGCGTAATGCCGTAGCGGCGCTCACTGGCCAGCCATTCGCGCAGCCCGGGAATCACGCTGTCAGGCTCGGATGTGTTCACGCGGACAGCTTACGCAGCGGGTGGACTGACGGCAAGGACCGGCATTATCAGGCGGTGCGCGAGTGTCGTTGCAGTCGTATCTGTCACTCGTTAGAGTCGAGGTGGCGCGTCTGCGGGCGCACGATCGCACCCGCATGTCACAGGAGTTCCGCACCGTGGAAAAGCCGCCGCTCAAGCCGTTCTCACTGACGATCACATTCCCGTGCTACAACGAGGAAGCCAATGTTGAGCGCGTGACGCGGAACGCCGTCGAGGTGGGCCGGCAGGTCGCGGACGACCTGGAAGTGCTGATCGTCAACGACGGCAGCAAGGACGGCACGGGCGAGATCGCTGATCACCTCGCGGCGGAGATCCCTGAAGTACGGGCCGTTCACAACAATCCCAATCGCGGGTATGGCGGGGCGCTGTCACGCGGCATGCGTGAGGCGACGAAGAACTGGATCTTCTACACCGACGGCGACGGCCAGTTCGACATGGGCGAATTGCCCGGCGTGCTGCCACTGCTGGACGACCACGACATCGTGTCTTGCTACCGGCTGGACCGCAAAGACCCGTTCATGCGCAAACTGAACGCGTTCGCGTGGACGACCCTCGTGAACCTGCTGTTTCGCATCAAGCTGCGCGACATTGACGGGGCGTTCAAGATCTATCCCAAGACGTTCATCGACGTGATCGAGATGCACAGCACGGGCGCGCTGATCGACACCGAGATGCTCGCCAAGGCCCGCAACCTGAACCTCAAGATCGCTCAGATGGGTGTGCATCACTACCCACGCACCGCCGGCGAACAAACCGGGGCGAATCTGAAGGTCATCCTGCGGGCGTTCAAGGAGCTGTTCAAGCTCTACGGGCAAATCAAGCGTGAGGGACGGCCGTAGGCTATGTCATCCCGAACGAAGTGAGGGATCTAGCCGCGACACGCAAGAGGTTCCTATCCTGCAAACCGCCCTTGTGCCCGGAGGACTTTTGGGCAGTCGGGCGTAGATTCCTCAGTCGCTGCGTTCCTTCGGAATGACGGCTCTTAGAGGGGGATCTCCAAGTCCGTCCAGCCTGGATTCTCGTTCTCGACCAGCGCGATCTTCTTGTCGCGCCGCCAGCCTTTCAGTTGCTTCTCACGTTCAATGGCATCCTGAGGACGTTGAAACTCCTCGAAATACACGAGTTGGCCGACGTTGTACTTCTGCGTGAACCCAGGCAGTTCTTTGTTCTTGTGCTGGGCAACGCGGCGGGCGAGATCGCTGGTCATGCCAACGTATAGCGTGCGCGAGTTGCTGGTCAAAATGTATACGTAGTAGTTACTCATGGCCCTGGCATGTCTTTCGTGAGGCCGAGGCGTCGGGCGCTGTTGCCAAGGCCGTGTGTATATTGATGGCTTGGTGTAGATTCCTCGCTGCGCTCGGAATGACGTACGCTCACGCCTCCCCCAATCTCCCACGCTCCAGCCGATTCACCACAACGGCACCCACTGCATCACCCAGCACATTCGTCGAAGTGCGGAACATATCCAGAAACGCGTCGACGGCGAAGATCAGCGGGATGTAGTAAATCGGCAGGTGTACCGCGCTCGCGACCAACACCATGGTGACCAGGCCAGCGTCCGGCACCGCGGCTGCGCCGACGGACGCTAGAACGGCGGTGATGAACACGAGGAACGTCGCCATCGCGGTCATGGTGATGTTGACGTCGTCCAGGCCGCCGTAAATCTGGATCAGAAAGATGACGGCCACGCCCTCGTACAACGCGGTTCCGTCCATGTTGACCGTGGCACCCACGGGCAGCGAGAAGTTGGCCACCTTCGGCGAGACGCCCAGCTTTTGCGTCGTACAGGCGATGGTCACCGGCAGGGTGGCGGCGCTGGAGCGCGTCGTGAACGCGATCATCCAGGCCTCGCGCAGGCCGCGCCACAGTTGCAGCGGGGTGACGCGCCCGACGTAGTACGCGATTGCCAGCAGCACTCCGATGTGGATCGCGATGCCGCCGATCACCGTGCCGCAGTACCAGCCCAGATTGACGAAGACGAGCGGGCCCTTGTCCGCCACCAGCCAGGCCACGATGCACATGATCGCGACCGGCGAGATCATCATGATCCAGCTCGTCAGACGCAGGATGACCGCATTGAGCCCGTGGAAAAAGCGGATCACCGGTGCGGCCGGTTCACCCACCACCGTACACGCGACGCCCATGAGCAATGCGAAGAAGATCAGTCCCAACGCGTTGGGCGGGTTTGCGGCCAACGACGCGAAGGGGTTCGTCAGCAGCGGGAGGATGATGTCCTGTTTGAACATGTCGCCGGCGGTGCGTTCGCGCGCCCCGGCGAGCTTGGAGAACTTGGCTGCCTCGGAGCCGGTGGCGAATTCGCGGCCCTGCTGCTCCGCGAGCCACGCCAAATACTCAGCACGCGGCGAGCCATCGGGGCGGAGTGCCTCATCACCTTTCTCAGTAACGAAGCGGGCGCGGAGTGCATCCAGCTCGGCAGCACGTTGGTCGTGCAGGGTCTGCCCCGCGGCCTGACTGCCGGGACGGATGGTGAGCACGCAGATCAGCCCAATGGTGACAGCAATCGTCGTCGTCACCACGTAGTACACGAGTGTTTTCCAGCCGATCGCGCCCAGCTCCGTCATGTTCGGCAAGCTGGTCACACCCGCGACAATGCTCGCGAAAATCAGCGGCGCGATGATCATCTTGAGCATGCTGATGAAGATCGTCGGGCCGCACAGGTTCAGCCACCAGAGCGTGTGTTCGAAGACTGCCTGACGGCTCGCGGCCGTCTGGGGGTCTGTGGCCTTTTCTGCCGACTCGCCAAGCGCCCAGAGCCCCAGTCCGAGCAGCACACCTACGGCCATGCCTACGAAGATGAGACTGTGCAGCTTCATGACGGCCCTCATCATGCCATGAGTGAAATGATCTGCGGGAGTCTAGCGGGGCGGGGGAGTCGTGTCACGGACAGGCTGTGCGGCGCGCTCAGCCTTCTTCTGTGATCTCAAGCAGTTCAAACGCGTTGCCGTCGGGGTCGGCCAGCGTGACGCTGCGCAAGCTGCCATACGTCTCGATATCATCCAACTGTTGACCACCGTGATCGATCAGACGCACGAGGACATCATCGAACGCGTCAGTCGTGATGTCGAACAGGACCATCGGCACCGTGCCGGGCGTGGGTCGATCCTCGGGATCGCTCGGCGTAACCGGGCCGAGCAGGCGGATGGAGGAGCCACCGTCGGGAAAATCGAGGCGTGCATACGCACTGTGTGGCGTGACCTCCTGCTCCGCGATCTCGAGGCCCAGCCCGTCGGACCAGAAGCGCAGCGCCAGCGTGATGTCGCTGACGTAGATGTGAATGTCGCCAACGAAGAGCTGATTCACGATCGCACCTCGCAGGTCTCCGCCGATGGTGGGCGTCAAATGCCGAGATCTGTACGGTAATGCGCGCCGGCGAACTCGATCTGCTTTACTACCTCGTACGCACGCTCGCGCGCGCCGGCCAGCGTGTCTCCCAGAGCCGTGATTCCGAGCACGCGTCCGCCGGACGTGACCACCTGATTTCCCTCGCGACGCGTGCCGGCGTGAAACACTACGGCGTCGTCCGTGTCCGCGGGAAGTCCGTCGATGGGGATGTCCGTCTGGTACTTGTCCGGGTACCCGCCGGACGCCATTACCACGCACAGCGCATGTCGCGGATCCCACTTCACATCGTAGTCGGCCAACTCACCGTCTACGGTAGCGTTCAGCAACTCCAGGAAGTCGGACTGCATCCGCAGCAGAATCGGCTGCGCCTCCGGATCGCCGAAACGACAGTTGAATTCGAGCACTTTCGGACCGGCGGCGGTGAGCATCAGGCCGACGTACAGCACACCGCGATAGTGAATCCCCTCGCGTACGAACGCATCGAGCACCGGCACGATAATTTGCTCTTCGATCTGCTCCATGCGTGTTTCGTTGATCGCAGGAGTCGGCGAGTACGCGCCCATGCCGCCGGTGTTGGGGCCTTCGTCGTGGTTGCGCAGGCGTTTGTGATCCTGGGCGGGCTCGAGCACGTACGTCGTGTGCCCATCAACAATCGCCAGCAACGAAGCCTCGCGCCCGAGCAGACGCTCCTCAACAACAATCTGCGCCCCGGCATCACCGAATATGCGTTCGACCAGGATGCGCTCCGCCGCCAGAATCGCATCGGCGGGATCATCACAAACGATGACGCCCTTGCCCTTGGCGAGGCCCGCCGCCTTGACGACGACTGCCTCGTCGCGCGTAGCGATGTATTCGCGCGCCAGCTTGAAGTCATCGAAGATGCGTGCATCCGCCGTAGGCACCGCATACTGCCGCATAAGCTGCTTCGCGAACGCCTTATCCGCCTCAATCTGTGCCGCCGCGGCCCGTGGCCCGAATACGCGCAGCCCGGATTCTTCGAAGGCATCAGCCATGCCGGCGGCCAGGGGTTCTTCCGGCCCGATCACCGTCAGGTCGATGTTCTCCTGCCGCGCGACCGTCAGGGCATAGTTTATGTCGTTTCCATCCCCGGGGATGTTGGTGCCGAGTTGATCGGTGCCGGCATTGCCCGGCAGGCTGAAGAGCTTCGAAAGGCCGGGTGAGCGTCTTAGCGCGTGACAGATGGCGTGCTCGCGTCCTCCGGAACCAATCACCAGCACGTTCATACTTACTCCTCCGGCGCTGACGCCAGGTTCGATTCGTCGGCGAGCTGGGCTAGCCGGTACGCCGCCCAGTCAGCCGGCCAGGTGTCGCGAGCGACATCGATACAACGTTGGTACTCAACTGCCGCCTCGGCGAGGTGCCCGCGTTGCCGGGCCACCTCGGCGGTGAAGAAGTGTACGTCATCGTAGAACTGGAGCAATGGCTCGGCATAAGCGCTGACGAGACGCTCGCGCTCGAAGAACGACGGAAGCAGTGTGTCCCAATTCGCCTCGACGGAGTTGTCCGGCGACAGGTCCGTCATCAGACGGCCGATGACGCGCGCGGCTTGCGTGGCGACGATGCCGCGGATGGCCTGCTCCGAGTTTGCGCGACGGCGCCCGCGCGACGCTGCGGGGCCGGGTTGTGCGATGCGTGCCACGACTGCCCGGGCTTCGGCCGACCGTCCCGCCAATGTCAGGGCGGCCACTTGCTGCATTGCCACGATCGGGCGAAAAGCCGAGGCAAGGTCGCGACGTTCGGCCACGCTGGCCAAGGCATCCGCCGCGGCGCTGTAGTTGTCGGCGAGATAGGTACACGCGGCGCTGCGCCAAGCAGTGAACGCGTCGACACGCGGCTGCACGTCGCGCCCCCTCCGGAGCCAGCGCGCGGCCAGCTCAAATCGGCCACCGTCGTAGGCTGCGTGTCCCAGGCGGATAAACGTCGCGGCGTCCGCATCGGCCAGTGCGCGGTCTGTCCACTCGGCCGGCACGATCTCGGAAGCCGCCCGCAGCGTCGCCTCCAGCACGGAGACCTCGGCATTGTGACCGAGTTCGGGGGAAAGGGCGGTCAGGTCGCGCGCGGTGTCCCAAGCACGCGCAAACTCACGGTCGGCCAGGTGCCTTGCAAGCTCGCGCTGGCGCGCTAGCGGCCGACCCAACTCGATGAGTTGGTCGGCGAACTGGTAGCGATGTTCCCAGACGCCGTCACCGTAACCCAGCAGCATTGCGTCGCCGGTGCCGATCCAGATCGCCAATGGGCGTGTCTGGGTGTCCGCATCCAATCTCCAGCGCGATACGCGTTCACCGGTGTCCGTCGCCAGCAGGTGCGCGGCGCCGTCTGCCGTGCGCACCAGCAGGAGGTCATCGCTCGGATGAAAGGCCATCGTCCGGGGTTCGCTGCCTAGCGAGACGCGGGTGGGGCGCTCGTTATTGGCGAGGTGCAATAGCCGCAACGTCTGATCTTCGCACGCCGCGGCCACGCTGTCGCCCGCCGGGCTGCATCGGATTTGCCGCGCGGCAACATCGAGTGTCAGCCACGGGGGAACACGTCGGGACATCGTTGTTTCGGAGTTCTCAGTCTCCGCGTCCATCAGGGTCGTAACGTCGATCCGCATCAACTCGCCGTTGGAGCGTGCTATTAACAACTCGTGCGTATTTGGGATGAACACGAGATCGTTAACAACCGCGCCGATGAACTCCGTCGAAGCGAAGGGTGAGCGTGGTTCGTCGTCCCAGGAGAGTACTGTCAGGAACTGGCTCTCGCCCTCCCGCCGATCGGCCATGACGGCCACGTATGCCCCGTCGTCGCTCATGATGACCTTGCGCGGGGACGTCCGTCGGCTGCGCGGCCAGGGGTGGACGCGGTCCTCACGCGTCTGAAGGTCAACGAAGCGCAGATTCGAGCCGTCGAGAACCATGGCCCGTTTGCCTGCGGCGTCCACATCGAGTTCGACCTGACTGCCAAGATTGAACAGACGCGGACGGACCAGCGTATCGGGCACACGCTGTTGCGCCGGCCGGTACATCGAAACCCGGCCGCGTTCAAACCCGAGGAGCACGACGCGCCCGTCGGCGGAGGCGGCGGACGCGATCGGAGCGTCGTCAATGATTTCACGTTTTTGTTCAATGTACTGCGCCGGAACCCAGCGGTTCACGGTGTTCTGATCGTCACGCGTAACCAGCGTCGCATGCCGTGACGAGAGTTGCAGTTCCTCGAACGCGACGCCGCTGGACTGCCATTCGCCGAGCAACTCCCCGTCGCGATAGACGGCAAGCCGGCCGCGCGCATCGGCTAGCGCGATCGTCTGTGACTCCGAGTCGAGGTCCATTAACTCCCAGGTGCCCGACAGGTCGACGGTCTGGGGCCACAGTTGGTTGATCAGTCCCTCGACCGGTGCGATGTGGACTTTACTGCGCGCCGCATCGGGATCGTCGACCAGCACACCCAGCGCAGCGGTGCCATCAAAGCGCACATCCCGGGGCGGACCGTCGTTGGGCCAGACCGTCTGGGCGGCGAGTCTATCTCCGGAAACGGTAACCAACTCCACGCCCGCGTCGGTTGCGACGGCGACGTGCCCAAGGTCGGGTTGATAAGTCGTACGCCCGTTGCTCCTACCCTGCAGGAAAAGACCGCTGATCAGTTGCCCGTTAGGAGCCGCAAGCAACGCTGCCTGCTGACTGGTGATGACGATGACGCGTAGGTCATCCGGCAGGATGTCGACGGCCAACGGCTCGCCGAGGAGGTTCGGAAGCTCGGACGCCAGGACCGGTCGCAACTCGCGGGGTTGCCAGACGCGCAGCCAATCCGGGCCCGCGGCAGCCACCGCGCCGCTGTCCTTCACATCCAGTATCTTCGGTTGCAGCGGCAAACGCACCCAGTTCAGCACAGCGCCGCTGCCCAAATCGCGCACGACGATTGCGCCGTCCGTTGTCGCAACTGCGGCGATCTGCCCGTTGGGTGAAAGCTTCGAACGCGCCCTCGATTCGTACGCCAGCACGAACGAGCCGGCGTTGGCTGTCTCGAGGTAGAACCGGCGCAAGGCCCATTGCGCGGCTGGCCCGGGCACGAGGTCATAGGCTGCCCAGTAGCTGTCGCGGGCTTCGATCGGGTCGTCACGCGTCAGCGCGAGGTCGCCGCGCTGAATGTGCTGCCGCATCAGCGCACGCCGCAGATCCGCTTCGGCTTGCGTGGCGTCATCGAGCGCTACCTGCCGTTCGTCGAGCGCGTCGGTCAAATCCTTCGTCAGTTCGCGTGCCCGCTGGCTCGCGTCTCGCTCCCTCGTAAACAGCACCGCGAAGATGATGAGGAACGCAACCAGCATCATTAGCACTGTGCCGGCTGCTGCTGCCTGGAGGCGATAGCGTCGCAGCGCTTTACGCAGCATGTACAGTCCGCTGGCTCGCTTTGCCTCGATCGGATCCCCGTTGAGCCGATGCCGTAGGTCGCGGGCCAGATCGCCGGCCGTTTGATAGCGGCGCTGGGGCTCTTTCTCGAGCGTCTTCAGCAGGATGGTGGCCACTTCATCGTCGACCAGCGGCCGTGTCGTTGATCGCTGTGTGGCCGCCCTGGGGTGCATGGGATCGTCGCGCGCTATGCGATTCAGCACTTCACCCAACGGACCGGATACCGGGTAGGGTGGTTGACCTATCAACGCTTCGTAGAAGATGACGCCGAGCGAGTACACGTCGCTGCGCACGTCGACGTCGTGCGAGCCAGCCGCCTGTTCCGGCGACATGTACGCAACCGTGCCGAGGATCTGGCCACTGGTCGAGAGCACCTGCAACGTGGTCTCGTCTCCAGCGGCCGGCATCTGCTTGGCTAGGCCGAAGTCTAGAATGTGCGGCTCGCCCTGATCGTCGACCAGGATGTTCGGCGGCTTCAGATCCCGGTGAATCACACCGCGCTGATGTGCGTAATTCACAGCCTGACAGACCTGTTCGAAAAGTTCGAGCGTCTTGTCGAATCCGGGGCGTTGCTGCGCCAGGTAGCGATCGAGGCGTTGCCCCCGGATGTACTCCATCGCGAAAAAGTAGCGGCCCAGGCTCAGGCCGGAATCGAGGATCGTGACGATATTCGGGTGCCGCAGCGCCGCAGCGAGCTCGATCTCGCGTTCGAAACGCCGTCGGGCACTTTCACTGGCGTAGGGTCCCTCCAGAAGGACTTTCAGCGCGACTTCACGTTTTGTGCCGAGTTGTACGGCACGATAGACCACGCCCTGCCCGCCCCGGTGTACCTCGTTCTTGAGCGCGTAGCCCTCAATGCTCGGTCCCAGCGGGATCGGGTCGCGATTGTGTCCGGCGCCGAGGCTGTCGCCTCCGACGCGCGTCGGATCATCCGTACTGCTGGACGCACTACTCGATCTTCGCGCACGTGCGTCAGCGGAGTCTTCGGAGGGTGTGTGCGACGCGTGCGAGTTCGGCATGGGGGCCTGCCGATCTGAGCAGAAAACGGACGAATAGCAACGCAGATCAGCATGGTACTCGACGTGACCGGGCGCGGTCGAGCGAATCGGTCCGCCGCAGGGGGTTGCAATTCGACGCCGGGCGCGCAGAATGATGTCCTAGAATTCACGGTTATCCTTGAAAGGAAAGCGCATGCCTGGGCGCAGACCGCAAATCAACTTCCAGGTCGACGAACCCATGAAACTGCTCTACGAAGAAGCCAAGTTGGCGGGGCATTGGGTGACCCGACTTTGTGCGGCAGGATTGCTGATGATGATCGAGGACGCGCGTACCCGCACGCGGGCGCTCAATCGCCTGCGTGAGTGGGAGGCACGCTTCGCGGACGCCTCAGCCGACGATGTCCGAGCGTTTGTTGCCGGGGCCGACGCTGCGATGCAGCGCGCTGCTCCAGGTAGTCCGCCAACGCGCAAAGCTCCGCCGGTCCGAAAGAAGGCAAAACGCGCACGATCCTGAGCAGGGCGTGATCCCGAATTTCGTTCGCCGATGGACTATACCGTGCCATGCCGACACCTCCTATGCACCGCTGATTGGAACCGAACGTCGCGATCGGCGACGCGTTTCGTTCCTGTGACTACGACTGGCGGTCCGTGCATCGTCCATGGTGCCCGATTACCTGGCCAGATAGCCCGTTCGAGAGAGAGTGGCATTCGCACCAGCGAGTCCACCTCCATTGTGCGGATTGCGTTAGGGTTTTCAGCACGCTCTGCACTCCCGATGCGGGTCGCATCCCTAAACGCTCGCGTGCTCCACTTCGGTCGACTGCGGTCGTGCAGACGTCTTCGACTGAAGCTGCTACCGGTGTTCACCTGAGATTTGGGGGATTTCCCCGCGGGTGAATACCCTTAGGTCGGCAGCGGGGCGGCAATGCGGCGATCTGGACTGCGCCAGTGCGAAACACACTGGATCGGCAGGCAACGGCTATGAAAACTCCCATCGAGTCTTGGCGCCGCGTGCATCGCTGGGACTGGCGCGTCCGCGCCGGTTTCAAGTCCGCTGTGTTTATCGCCACGCTGGTGCTTGTTTTGTATCCCCGGCCCTGGATCATACCACGGTGGCTGGGGCGCCTGGCGGATATGAACGCGGTGCTGACCACCGACCACCCGTGGGTGGCCGAACTGGCGGCGACCGCGCGCGCCACTGCTGTTCCGCCGGACGAACTACCCATGGTAGTGGTTGCCGTCGAAGAACTTGTTAACCATGCCGTGCCCTACGCCTATGACTGGGACACCTGGGGTGTGATGGACTACCTGCCGACCGTCGATGAAGTCTTTGCGGCCGGGCAGGAGGATTGCGACGGGCGGGCAGTGGTCGCGGCGGCCGTGTTGCGTCAGCTTGGGTACGAAGCGGATTTGGTCACGGACCTGAAACACACCTGGGTGACTGCTCGTGATCCGGATTCGAGTGTTGCATGCGAGCTGATGTCTCCCGGTACGGGTGCGAAGACACTTGTCGGGACTGAGCAGGGGACGCGCGCGAGCTTGGCATCCGTCATCGACAACGCCGGCCACGCGCTCGCCTTCGGCATTACTGTGTTCCCACTGGTACGGGAGTTGGTGCTGGTCTGTGTGACCGCTGCTCTGCTGATGCATCCTTGGTCAAGTTGGGGGCGTCGAGTGGTTGGTGCCGGGTTGCTGATTTCCGGGCTCTTTGTGATCCGTTCAACAGGCGCGTTTGATGCACCGGCGTTCGCATCCACCGTATTGGCGTTCGGAGGCGTCGCCCTTGCTGGGAGCGCAATCGTGACCCTGGCGATCAGAGTGGGAGGTCGCCGTTCTCCGCACACGCTGCCTCAATAACCGGCAGCGGGTAGTGCGGGCCCTGGCCTATTCCCGGACAGCCCTTCGCCGCGGCCTTCCACGCCGGGCGGGAGTCCAGGTTCGATTTCCAGAACGGCCACGTACGACACTGTACGGGCCGGACGGAGTGAATTCGGCACCCGGTTTTGCCGTCAGCGTGGCGCACCAGGAACTCGCAGTCGCCGTTCTCGTGCTCCAGCAAACTGCGCCGGCGTTCGGCGCGGCGGACGTGCAGCCGCTCAAACTCGCTCGGCTCCATCCGCAAGTGCTCAGCGATCTGAATAATCTCCGGCACGCTCACCCACACGTAGCCCGGAGTACCGCCGCAACAGTTTCCGCAGCGGATACACGCGAAAGACAGGCCGCCAGAATACCAGGGCAGCTTCTGGCCGGAATCGCTCACGATGCTTTGCCACAGCACTTCTTGAACTTCTTTCCTGATCCGCAGGAACAGGGGTCGTTCCGCCCGGGTTGCCCCTCCGAGCGCGCCTGTTCCACGGGGGCGTCCGGTATGGGCGCGTCGTCTTCGGATACCACGAGTGACTCGCGGCGTTTGTTCTCTTGCCGCTGTTCGTACCGTTTGCTGAGCTTGTCATCTGAGCCGCTCATTCCGCTATCTCCTTCCAGTTCAGAAACCGCTGATTATACCGACAGGGCGAGCCCGTTGCGCGAATCCGCGGCGGCAGATTGGCCGGCGCTCTTGACGCGCGGCGTATCGGCAAGTATGTAGCCGCGCAGCGTGCAGCAATTCGATGGTCATAAGGAGCCCGGAGATGCTTTCGTATCCGCAGGAAGGCGCGTCGTCATCGCTGGAAGAGCGCGGTCAACTGGCGTTGGCAGAAGAGGAATACAGGTTCGTCAGCCAGCCCGACGATCCGGGGTTCGATGAAGCAGATTGCATCGAGGAAGACGATACGTTCGCGTATTGCACGACGCTGACCACTGTCGCTGATGGACGTCGACGTTCGACTGATGACGACGATGATGACGACGGTGGTTTCGACGACGACGACGATGATTTCGACGACGACCTCGACGACGATCTGGACGAAGATTTCGAGGACGAAGATTACGACGACGACGACGATGACTATGGGGACGACTTCGACGACGACGACCTGTGATTACCGACGGGGAATCCGTGCGGGCTCCGTCTGCCAGGGGCTTCTTGGCTGATCACTGACCTGGTGCGGTGAGAGTAGGGGTGCCGTCGACCGCAATAGCGTTTCAGCCGGCGTCTATTCGGCGTCGATAATGTGGGGTATGAACTCCAAGACCGTACCATCCACCGATGCGCCCACCGTGCGTCATTCAGACGCGTCAACGCCGCCCGGGGTCCTGGACGATCGCCGTGTCGAGCGCCGCAAGTCGACCGATCGTCGCTCGCAGCTCGACCGACGACGTGGGCCGGGGCGCCGTCGCACGGATTATCGGCGGGCGGCCGAAGAGGGCCACATGACCGAGGAGCAGCTCGACTTCCTGCGGGCTGTGGACGAGTACAAGCGCGTCAACGACCGGTCGTTCCCCACATTGACCGAGATCCTGGACCTTGTGCTCTACCTCGGGTATCGCCGAGTTGCGCCGGTTGGCGAGTTCAAGCTCACAAAAGACCGCAAGACCCCGCTGCGGCCGGGTGAAAAGGGCTACGAGGAGCAGGAATTGTAGCCTGGGACGCCGGCCTGACGGGTTGACGCGATGGTCGCGGACCGTCAAGCGACCTGCTGGGGGGATCCGATAAACACAATGGTGGCCCCAACATACGCGCTACCGTAGTGTCGGAAGCTGACTGAGGCAAGACGGGCTTGGAACCCCATGGAGCGCAGGACACTTGGCCATGACGGTGAACAGTCAACGGAGGCGACGAAGGCAGCGGCGCGTACCCAGCGCTCGATTCACAGCCGTCCGTAAGCTGCTCCAGATTCGGCGGGATATTGCCGGTGGACGGTACGACGTGGATCGACGACTGCCCAAGGTTGTCGTCGCAATGCACCGGCTCATGTCTTCACCCGGGGCGGGGTGTCCTAAGCTCCGGCTGTGTCTGCATATCGTGGAACCACAGGGAGGCACAGCGCATCTTGACACGTGCGCATAGAGCGCGTAACTTTATGAATTCGCAGAGTGGGGCTGAAGGTCGTGTGCCGGCTCCGAAACCGGCACCCGGTGGGCATGTGCGCTCGCGCGGCCCCCGACAGATAGCTCTGGAGTAGCTATGCTGCCATTTGGTAAGACCAGCAAGATGCGCAAACGCACGCGGCGTAGCCATCACGCGCTGCGCCCCGTTCACCTGGTTGCGTGTCCCCAGTGCGGCCAGGCGAAGCTTCCTCATGCCGCCTGTGCCAATTGCGGATACGTAAACGCGCACACGAAGATCAAGGTCGGTTCCGACGAGTCATAGGAGGGCTCCATGCGGATCGGCATGGATGCGATGGGTGGCGACCACGCCCCGCGCGAGATCGTGCGCGGGGCCCACACGGGGCTGCGCTATCTCCACGACGATGATCAGATCCTCCTGTTTGGGCGTGAGGACGCTATTCAGGAACAGCTTCACGAAGCGGGGCTGACCGATCCGCGCGTCAAAACTGTGCATTGTCCCGATGTCATCGGCATGAGCGACGCCCCGGTCGAGGCCTTGAGGCAGAAGCGCGATTCGAGCATTTACCGAATGGCGGTCGCCGCGGGCAAGGGCGAGCTCGATCTCATTCTCTCGGCCGGCAACACCGGCGCGTTTGCAGCGGCTTGCCAACTGAAGATTGGCACGCTCGAGGGTGTGTCGCGGCCCGGCATCAGCGTTGCGATGCCAACCTTCGCCGGTCCGGTGTTGGTGTGCGATGTCGGGGCGAATGTGGCGCCGAAGCCGCACCACCTGTATGAATACGCCCGCATGTGTACGTGCTACTCGCGGTTGATTCTCAAGTGCGAGCAACCGCGCATCGGACTAGTCTCCATCGGCGAGGAAGAGGGCAAGGGCAACCCGTTGGTGAAGGAAGCCAGCGCTCTGATCAGGGCCGATTCGTCGTTGCGGTTCGTCGGTAATCTCGAGGGACGGGACATCTTCGGCGGCGTATGCGACATCGCGATTTGCGATGGCTTCGTGGGCAATGTGATTCTGAAGCTCACCGAGGGCTTGGCTGAGGGTCTCTTCAAGACGATCGTCAACGAGATCAAGGAAGAGAGCCATGAACTGGTCCCGAAGTTCGAGCCGGTGGTCGAGCGCATCTGGAAACGGCATGATTTTGCCGAGTACGGGGGCGCACCGCTGCTCGGTGCAAAGACGGTGGCGATCATATGTCATGGTCGCAGTGACCAGCGCGCCATCATGAACGCGATCCGCGTCGGCACTGAGCAGGTGCGGCAGAAACTGAACGATACGATTGCACGCGAGCTGCGAGCGTCCGAAGAGGCCACGGTATGAAGTTAGCCTGGCCGATCGAGCTCGTTTCGACAGGCGTCTGTCTGCCGGACCGGGTCGTGCTGAACGACCATCTTGCGGAAACGGTGGACACCTCCGACGAGTGGATTGTGCAGCGTACAGGGATTTCCCAGCGTCGCTGGTCCGCCGAGGGACAGTCCACGCTGGCGCTAGCGACCGATGCCAGCCGTGAGGCGCTGAAAGCCGCTGACGCGACGCCGCAGGATCTTGACGCGATCGTCGTGGCCACGATCACGCCCGAACACCCCTTGCCCGCGACAGCGACACTTCTGCAGGCTGAGTTGGGCTGCGGCTGGATACCGGCGTACGACATGGCGGCCGCGTGTAGCGGCTTTGTGTGGGCGCTGCTGAATGCGTGCCAGCACGTCGTTTGCGGCATGGCCGAGCGGGTGCTCGTGGTTGGTGCCGAGTGCCTGACGACTATCACGGATATGCAGGATCGTGCGACGTGCATTCTCTTCGGTGATGCTGCCGGGGCGGTCGTGCTGCGAAAGACGGACGATCCGGACAAGGGCATCCTGGCCGCACGCTGGGGGGCCGACGGAGATCGCGGTCGGCTGATCATGATTCCCGCCGGTGGGTCGAAGCATCCGGCGTCGCATACGACGATCGACGAGCGTATGCACTACATGAAGATGGCCGGACGCGAGGTGTACAAGTTTGCCGTCACGCAAATGGAAGAGGTCATTCGCGAAACGTGCGCTGACGCCGGCGTATCGATCGACGACGTCAAGCTGATTGTCCCGCATCAGTCGAATCTGCGGATCATCGAATCGGCCTGTAAGCGCGCCGGGCTGTCAATGGAGCGCGTGCTGGTCAACATCGATCGCTACGGCAACACGTCGGCGGCCTCGGTTCCGGTGGCGCTGCACGAAGCGCTTCAGAGCGGTCGCTGCGCGCCGGGGGATCTGGTCTTGTTGGTCGCATTCGGCGCGGGTTTGACCTGGGGTTCTGCACTGTTGAGGATCTGACGCATGTCGAAGTTCGCCGCGATCTTTCCGGGGCAGGGGGCGCAACTGGTCGGTATGGGGAAAGACGTCGCGGAGCGCTTCAGCGTCGCCGCCGAGACGTTTCGTGAGGCCGATGACATCCTGGGCTTCAAGCTGTCGACATTGTGTTTCGAGGGTCCCGAAGACCGACTCAGCGCAACCGATATTCAGCAGCCGGCGATTTTCACGACGAGCGTCGCACTCTTCCGCGCGGCGTTGGATGCAGAGTTGTTCACTAACGCGGACTTTGTCGCGATGGGGGGCCTGAGCCTGGGCGAGTACACCGCGCTGCACCTGGCGGGTTCGGTCGAATTTGCGGACGCGCTGCGCCTGGTGCAGATTCGCGGGCGGCTGATGCAGTCGGCCGCCGAAGCCTCGGCCGGAGGTATGGTGTCGCTGGTGGGAGCGGACGAAGAAAAGGCGCTGGCTCTGTGTGAGCGCGTGCGCGAACGTGGCGTCGTGCAACCTGCGAACTTCAATTGCCCGGGACAGATTGTGATCTCCGGCGACAAGGCGGCATGTGAATTGGCTGCCGAGGTTGCTGGCGAAGAAGGTCTCCGCGCGGTGATGCTGCCCGTGGCCGGCGCGTTTCACAGTGCGCATATGCAGCCGGCCGCAGAAGGCTTGCGGCCCGCACTGGAAGAGACGCCGTTCATGGTGCCGACCACGCGCGTCGTCACTAATGTGGACGCGCAATACCACGATCAGCCGCGTGCCATTCGCGAGCTGCTCTATCAGCAGGTCGTCAGCCCGGTGCGCTGGCAGGCCTGTGTCGAACGTCTGATCGCGGACGGTTGTACCGAGTTCTGGGAGATCGGTCCGAACCGCCACCTGAGCGGAATGATGCGAAAGATCGATCGCAAGATGAAGACGACGAACGTCAGCACGGTCGCCGCGTTCGAGAAGACCGGCTGACTGTCAGCAACAGAGTGAGGAAGGGCCATGGCAGATTTGAAGGGACAGGGGGCACTGGTGACGGGGGCCGCACGCGGAATCGGGCGGGCGATCTGTATCGAGTTGGCTGAGCAGGGGGCGAACATCCTCGCGACCGACCTGCTCGCCGATGAACTGAACGAAACCGCGCGGCTCGTAAAGGAAAAGGGTGTCGGCTGCGAAGTCGAAGTAGCCAACGTCACGGATGCTGAGGCGGTCGAGCACTTAGTCGATCTGGCTGTCGAGAAGTTCGGCAAGCTCGACATCGTCGTGAACAACGCCGGCATCACACGCGACACCCTACTGCCATCGATGAGCGACGAGCAGTGGGACGCGGTGCTGACCGTGAACCTGCGGGCCGTATTCTTCGGCACGCGCGCCGCCGCCAAGGTCATGATGCGGCAGCGCGGTGGGCGCATCATCAACATGGCGAGTTTCTCCGGCCTGTCGGGTAATGCCGGCCAGGCCAATTATGCGGCCAGCAAGGCCGGCGTGATCGGTCTGACCAAGTCCGTCGCGAAGGAACTGGGCAAACGCGGCGTGCTCGCCAACGCCGTTGCGCCGGGCTTCATCGATACTGAGATGACTGCCGTCCTGCCGGAGAAGATCAAAGAAGGCGTCAAGCAAATTGTGCCACTGCAGCGCATGGGCCAGCCGCAGGAGATTGCGAAAGTGGTCGCGTTCCTCGCCGGCCCCGCGTCCAGCTACATGACCGGCCAGGTGCTCTCGGTCGACGGCGGCCTGCACATGTAGTTGCGGTCAAGCTCCGCGTTCACACGTTCCGATATCGACGATAGACTCTGCGCGAAGTGCAGCGTGGTGTCCGTACGCGCATGGAGGCTTGACGTGTCGCAGGATCGTATCAAACGTATCGGTGTGCTCACTGGCGGGGGAGATTGCCCGGGTCTCAACGCGGTCATACGTGTCGTCACGAAGGCCGCCATCACCCAGCTCGGACTGGACGTCTACGGCATCGAGGACGGCTTCCTCGGCCTGATCCGCAATCGAATGCGGCGGCTCGGAATGGATGATGTGTCCGACATCCTGACCCGCGGCGGCACTATCCTAGGCACCAGCAACAAGGCCAACCCGGCCCACTTCGCCGTCGGCAAGGACACTGAAGGCAAGACCGTCTTCGAAGATGTCACCGATCGTGTCATCGAGCACATCGAAGAGCGCGAGCTCGATGCGATCGTCTGCATCGGCGGCGACGGCACGATGAGTGGCGCGGCCGATCTCGTGCGCCGCGGCGTGCGCTGCGTCGGCGTGCCCAAGACGATCGACAACGATCTGATGCACACCGATCTGACATTCGGCTTCACGACCGCGGTGCAGACGGCCACCGAGTGTCTTGACCGGATTCATTCGACCGCGTCGAGTCATCACCGCGTCATGGTCGTCGAGTTGATGGGACGCAACGCCGGCTGGCTGACGTTGCAGGCCGGCCTCGCAAGCGGCTCGGACGTAATCGTCATCCCCGAGATCCCGTATAACCTCGATTCCGTCTGTGCCACGTGCGTCCGCCGCAGCCAAAAGGGCAAACGCTTCACGCTCATCGCGGTGTCCGAAGGCGCCAGCCAGAAGGGCGGCGAGCAGGTCGTCGACAAAATCGTCCATGACAGCCCCGACCCCGTACGTCTCGGTGGTGTCAGCACGGTCCTGGCCGAGCAGATCTCGAAAGAAACACACCTGGAGAGCCGCGCGACGATTCTCGGCCACGTGCAGCGCGGTGGTACGCCGATCGCGTTTGATCGCGTGCTGGCCACGCACTTCGGTTTCAAAGCCGCGGAGATGCTCGCCGAGCACAAGTGGAACCAGATGGCGGTATACCGCAACGGTGCCGTCGACAGCGTGCCGATCGAATCGGTCGCGAACCAGCAACGCACCGTGCCGCTCGATGACCCGCTAATCGCGATGGCCCGCGCCGTCGGTACCTGCATGGGTGACTGACAGCCCGTGACTCGCTATCATCCGACGCAAAGACCACGGAATCCGTGAGCGCGCACGCCACAAAAGCGGCAGGGGGGTAGCAGCGGGCGCGAGCGGCTAACGTCTTGTAACGTAACCTTGGAGTCCGCAATGCCCGGCATTCTCTGCGAACACTGCACCGCCGCATGTTGTCAGTACGTCGCCCTCCCAATCGAGACGCCTGATACGCGCGAGGACTTCGACGACATCCGCTGGTACCTGATCCACAAAAACGTCTCGGTCTTCATCGAGGACGATGAGTGGTTCATCTCGTTTGCTACGGCCTGCCGGCATTTGCAGGATGATTGGCGCTGCGGTATCTACGAGACGCGGCCGAAGATCTGTCGCGCATACACGACGGACAACTGCGACTATCACTCCGGAGACTACGACTGGGAGCAACACTTCACGGCCCCGGAGCACCTGGATGCGTACGTAAAGGAACACCTCGCTGACGAGTCCAAGCACGCCCGCCACGCCAAGTCCGCGCGGAAGCGCCACCCCGGGCGCGCCGCCGTCCGCGTCCAACTCAATCGGCAGCGTCCCAAGCGTAAGCATGCCGGTCCGGCCGAGCAGAAGGACCGGGCCGGTCAGCCGCTGCCGGTGTTGCCGTATTGAAGGAAGAAGGATTCGAGGATCTAGGGATTCAGGGTTGAGCGGTCGTGCCCAAACACCCAAGCTGCGCGGCTGATCCTGATTCGGGGGGAGTGGCGACTAAGTCCAGACAGGCAACCTCCGGCCCGACATTCTCGTCGATATCGAAAGTCCGATAAGATATATTATGTTAAATATCGCATGAGCGAGACTGGGTCGGGTGGCGTTGTTCCCTTGACTTCACCGTCGACGGTTGTCGGGCTGTACGTTGCGGGCGCCGGGGCTCGGGAGCATCTCGAGGTTCACGCGCTCCAGGATCTCCAGCACTTTGTTGTTGTAGTCGAAGGCGTACACGATCATCACTTTCGCGGCAGCGTCGATTACAGCGATTGCTTCGCTGGAGTTGGAGAACTGTTGCGTGGCGAGGATGTAGTCGCCGCCGCGGTCCATCATGCCGATGGCCTGCGCCTCGCGGGGTTGGATAGTCACGAGCATCAGGCCCACGAAGAGGATGCAGGCGGTGACGCTGAGCACGCCGATCAGGAGGCTGTGCGTGTCAATGCGGATGTGGGTCGCTTCGCGCATGGTGGCCTCCTAGTTGTTCCTGAAGTCCAGTTCGAGACTGCGATAGCCCGCGTACTGCATGTCGCGGGTGCCCTTCCGGAAATAGAAGGCGTGCAGCGCCCGCTCGCGCAGATCGACCATATAGAGCGCGTCAAACTCCTCCTGAATCTCGCCTGAGACGACGAGGTAGTTGCCCGACAGCCCGGTGCCCTGGGCGTGGGCCGTCCGTGGGGATGTACCGACCAGGATGGTGGCCGCCAGCAGTACGAGATTGAGGCAGACCAATAGACTCAACCAGGTTCGCTTTCGCATGGTGAACCTCCAGGCCCGGGAGTGGATGAGGCGCGCCGGTCCGGCGCGGGGCCTGCGGCGCGGAGCGGTGCGCGCTATACAAACGTAGCGTGCTTCGCCGCGGGGCGCGGAGCACGCGGACACATCAGTCCATGTGGCTGCGGTGCGGGTTTTTGAAGGCGACGAACAGGCAGGCAATGATGATGCCGCTGCCGATCAGCCAGGGGATGTACGGCTTCTGGTACTTCAGGTAGCGGATGCCGGGCTCACGCCACGGCTCCTTGTCGTCCTCGGCCTGGGCCGGCACGACGAGCCCGCCTAACACCACGGTTACCAGCAGCAGGTGCCCCAGAACTCGGCGCCATCGTCGCATACGAAATCTCCCGCAAACCAGCTTCAATGCAGGAATCGTAGCCCGCGCCGCGGTGACCGACAAGCCCGCCCTACGCGCGAGATTCCCGGACATTGTCGTTTGGCGCTTCGCGCTTGAGTGCGCGGCGCTTCTGGGCTAATCTTGGAGACCCCAGGCAGGAAGCGGCTGCGGGAAGCTCGATCGGTGGGGCTCGCCGATCGCCCCGTAAGTGCCCTGCCCGTCACACGTTTCAATCCTGGGTTAGCTGAGAAATGAGCAACACAAAGCGTCGCGTGATCATTCTGGGCGCCGCCGGGCGCGATTTCCACGATTTCAACACCTATTGGCGGGACAACGACGCGTACGAGGTCGTCGCGTTCACCGCCACGCAGATCCCTGATATTGAGGGCCGGACGTACCCGCCGGAGCTTTCCGGTCCACGGTATCCGCAGGGTGTGCCGATCTACGATGAGAGCGAACTGCCGGCCCTGATCAAGAAGCACGACGTCGATCTGTGCACGATCGCATACTCGGATCTGCCGCACGAAGAGGTCATGCACAAGGCGTCGCTGTGCAACTCGTGTGGCGCTGATTTCGTGATCCTTGGCCATCGCCACACGATGATCAAGAGCACCAAGCCATTGATCGCCGTCTGCGCCGTGCGCACCGGCTGCGGCAAGAGCCAGACATCGCGGGCGGTCGTGAACATTCTCAAGAAGCTCGGCAAGAAGGTCGCCGCCGTTCGTCACCCGATGCCCTACGGCGACTTGAGCAAGCAGATCTGCCAGCGTTTCGCGGAGATCAGCGACCTCGACAAGCACGATTGCACGATCGAGGAGCGCGAGGAGTACGAGCCGCACATCGCCGCCGGGAATGTGATCTACGCCGGCATCGACTACGAGAAGATCCTGCGCGAGGCCGAGAAGGAGGCCGACGTCATTCTGTGGGACGGTGGCAACAACGATATGGCGTTCTACCAGCCGGATCTGTACATCGTGGTGGTGGACCCCCACCGCCCGGGACACGAGCGCCGTTACTACCCTGGCGAGACGAATCTGTACATGGCCGATCTGATCGTCGTAAACAAGATGGACACGGCCGATCAGGCTGCGATCGATACTGTGCTGAGCAACGTCGCGGAGTGTAATCCGAACGCGACCGTGGTGCGTGCGAACTCGCCCGTTACGGTGGAACAACCCGAACTCGTGAAGGGCAAGAAGGTGCTCGTCGTCGAAGACGGCCCGACACTCACGCACGGCGAAATGAAGTACGGTGCCGGCCACGTCGCAGCTCAGAATCTGGGCGCGACGATCGTCGAACCGCGGCCGTACGCCGTCGGATCCATCAAGGACACGTACGCGAAGTACACGCACGTGAGCGAGGTCCTGCCGGCAATGGGTTACGGCGACAAACAGATGAAGGAGCTGGAGGATACGATCAATGCCGTACCGTGCGACGCGGTGATCATCGGCACCCCGATCGACCTCGGTCGCATGTTGAACATCAACAAGCCCAGCACGCGTGTGCTGTACGAGCTCGAAGAGCAACAGCCGGGCCAACTCGAAGCGGCGATCAAGAAAGTGGTCGGATAGATACGGAGGCACGAAGCAACGGCCGACCTCCGCGTCGGCCGTTGCCATTTCTCGGGAGTGTTCCGCGCGCGACCCGAGCGCTCCCCTACGCGTCCAACAACCCCATCATCAGTTCCGGGTACCGTGTGCCGGTGGCTGCATTCGGCGGGGCGATTTCGTTAATCGTCTCGACCTCGCTGGAGGTCAGCTCGATGTCGACCGCGGCGGCGTTTTGTTCGAGGTACTTGATGCGCTTCGTGCCGGGGATCGGGATGATGTTCTCGTCCTGCGCGAGCACCCACGCCAGCGCAAGTTGCGCCGCCGTTCAGCCTTTGTCGCTGGCGAGCCGCTCGATGTGGTGGACGAGCTCCAGGTTTTTCACAAAGCTGTCGCCCTGGAAGCGTGGATTGAAGCGGCGCCAGTCGTCCTCTGCCAGATCCTCCGGCTTCTTGATCTGGCCGGTCAGGAACCCGCGGCCGAGCGGGCTGTAGGCAACGAATGCTACGCCCAATTCCCGACACGTCGCGAGCAACTCGGTCTCCGGATCGCGGCTCCACAGCGAGTACTCGGTCTGCAACGCCGTGATCTGGTGGACGCTGCACGCCCGGCGAATAGTCGCCGGCGCCGCCTCCGACAGCCCGAGGTAGCGCACCTTGCCCGTCTGCACCAGCTCGGACATCGCGCCGACCGTGTCCTCGATCGGCGTCTGCGGATCGACGCGATGCTGGTAGTACAGGTCGATCACATCCACCCGCAGTCGCTGAAGGCTCGCGTCGCAGGCTGATTTCACGTACTCTGGCCGACCGTTCACGCCGCGAGACTCCTTGCTATCCGGGTCGCGCATGATGCCGAATTTTGTCGCGAGGAAGACCTCCTTCCTGCGGTCGCGGATCGCTCGCCCCACCAGAGTCTCGTTGGTGTGCGGCCCGTAGATGTCGGCGGTGTCGAGGAACGTGACGCCAAGATCCAGCGCACGCTGGAGCGTCGCGACCGACTCCGCCTCGTCCCGCGGACCGTAGAACTCGGACATCCCCATGCAGCCGAGGCCGATGGCCGACACCTGCTCGTTCGACTGACCTAACTTGCGCGTCTTCATAGAACTCCTCTCAATCCGCTCTGAGTGGCGATCGCAATCGATCTCAGCGTGCAATCGAATTGTATCTGCGCTGGAGATCCGCTGCGACGGGATGCGCGGAGATCCCGGAACCGCGCACGCGGCAGCCTGTGTCGCCACGAGTCGAGCTAACAGATTGACATGAAAGACGTTAGCCGCTAACTTGCCTAATTCACCGTGGACCGCCGGCCGACGGGCGGGAGTGGCGCACAGATTCTGCGCGACGAAGTAGTGGAATCCAGCGGCGCGGGCGGTTTTTCGCGTCCGCGACTATCAGGCAGTGAGCGCTGGCTGTCTACGCTCGATAGATGAGTAAACGAACGGTCCTAACATCAAGCAGTAGCGATCGTCACTGCAGGAGGAATATGAACATGCGTTGGAACATGGCTGCAAGCAGTGCGGTACTGTCCGCGGTACTCAGCTTTGCGTTTGTTGCGGTTGCCCAGGAAGCCGCCCAGCCGGCCGCGCCGGCGGATCCCGATGGCCCCAAGCTCGTCGTCGAGCCGCAGGTGTTCGACTTTGGCGAGGTCTGGGAAGGCGCGCCCGCAGAGGGTATCTTCACGTTGAAGAACGCCGGCAAGGCGCCATTGACGATCAACTCCCGCAGCAGTTGCGGTTGCACGGTCGCGACGAAGCCGAAGTCGCCGCTCGCGCCCGGCGAGGAAACCACCTTCAAGATCTCCTACAGCACCAAGCGTCTCGGTAAGGCAAACAAACACGTCTATCTCGAGACCAATGACAAGGCCAATCCGCGTTTCGATATCCCCGTGCGCGGTATGGTCAAGGGGCTGTTCGAGATCACGCCCACGCAACAGATCATCTTTCAGGACATCGAAGTTGGCGAGGTTGCCTCGGACACCATCAAGCTGGTCTGCCAGTTTGACGAGCCGGTGAATCTGAAGTTGAACGAGAAACAGAACTTCGGACGTTTCGATGTCGAACTCAAGGAGGTCAAGCCCGGTGCGGAGTATGAGTTGAAGGCGACCACCAAGCCACCGCTTCAGACCGGTCGCAATTACGCCTCCGTGCTGCTGGATACGGGCTTGCCGCTCGTCCCGTCGATCACGATTCGCCTGCGGGCGGACGTGCCGGCGATCGCCGCACTGAAACCGTCTACGCTGCTGGTCACGCCGAGCATGGACAAGCCGATCAAACGCGTCCTGCGGTTCGAGTATCGCAAGGATGAACCCATTGAAATCACCAAGGTGACAATGGGCAACGAAGACGTTGAGTGGCAAGTCCTGGACAACCAGCGTCGACAAGCTCCGCAGACGGGCAAGACCGCGTGGGATCAACTCCAGATCACATTGCCGCCCTACGGCGAGATTCCCGATCGCAACCCGCGTGTGCAGGTCTACACCAGTTCCGAGAAGCCCGAGTACTCCAAGCTGGAAGTGCCTGTGATCAAACGCGACAACCGTGCGCAGCGCCGGCCCGCCGCCGACAAGCGTCGTCAGCCGGGCCCCGCAATGCGCGGCGCTGATCTGGGTGTCGTACCGACCGGTGGACGTCAACCAGCCCAGCCCGCACCGGCAAAACCCGCCGGCACCGCGGGCGCTGGTCAACCAAAGAAGCCGGCCGAGCCCGCGTCGAACCCCGATGCCGAGGCGCTGAAGAAGCAGATCGAGGAAGCAATTCGCAAGGCGCAGGCCCGCAAGGCCGCCGAGGAAGCCGAGAAGGCCAAACAAGCCGAGCAGGGCGCGGAGTCCAAGGAAGGCTAGTCTGGACTCGCGAAGCTTGTAACGGCATTCGACAAGCCTCTCCCCGCTACCGGGGAGAGGTCTGACAAGGGGGGCTACTCGTCGTCGAAGTGCAGTTGGACGTTCACGAACTCGAAGTCATCGAGGTCGCCGTGGCAACTGCTCGTGCGGATGAGGACTTCGTTGACGCCGGGCTGTAACAGTGCCGGGTCGACGGCCGCAACGAACTCGCCGAACGAACCGTCCGCGGGTGACGATCGCATCCGCGTGCGCAGCATTTCACCGTTGATGCGGATTGGATGGGGACACTGCACGCCCTTGGTCAACATCGTCAACCGGACGCGCGTCCCCGGCGGCGGCAGCTCGATGATCTCAAACTCCGCGACGTATGAGCGACCCTCGCTGCGCTTCTGGAACTGGCTGTTCACACGGCCGTCAAACCGGTCGTTTCCCAGATGATGGACGTCCGGAACTGCCTCGATCACGATCGCGCGCAACGACCGCGGCGCCAGCGCGAAATCCAGCCGCAGGCCATGCTCCCGCAATGTCTCGGTCGGAATGCTGTGGCTTTCGGGCACGTACTGTGGGTGTGAAGCAGACATCGCGAAATGGTCCGGCGTGTGCGGCACGGTCAGTTCGTAATGCCCGTCGTCGTTCGTAATCGCCTCCGCCGCACTGGACGCCGACAAGTCGACTCGCACGGTTGCATTGGCGATCGGTAACCCAGTGTCGACATCTGTGATCAGACCGGAGATCGTGCCCGGCGGTCCCACCGGCGGTGCGGTGCGGTGCATCGGCAGGTAGCGATACTGCACCTCGAGCATCAGTGTACACAGCGCCGGCTGATAGACACGCCCACCGACGCGCGACCATTCGTCCGCGACCGGCCAACTGCCAGCCGGCGGTCCTTCGGTCTCCTGATGCTCGATGAGTTCGGCCGAGAGCGCGGCGTTCCATGTATCCCAGGCCGCGCCGCCCTGGTGCAGTTGCGCCAGTGTCGCGAAGTACCACAGGGCCGTGTCCAGGTTCGCGTCCCAGGTCGGCGTAATCTCCGCCAGTACGCGACCGGCGTTGATCTGACGTATGTCATCGCGCGGGCTCCCGAGCATCTGTCTAATAAACATGCCGGCGGCAGTGGCCGTCGGATTTACGTCCATCCCGGGCTGATCGGCACACAGGCCGGGAACGTCGGAATCCTCGACCATCCGCAGCCAGCGTTCGACGCCAGCGAACACCTCCGCAGGCACCGCCTGACCGGCCAACGCGGCGCTCTTGAGCGCCATCGTGTGCCAGCCGGTCATCAGCGTGTCGCTGCCGTCGCGCGGCGCGTAGCGCCAACCGCCCGCACGCGGATCACGGGCTCCAATCGCAAACTGGACAGCGCGCTGAACTGCGCTGCGCAGGGCGGCGTCTCGTGTGACGCCTAACGTCTCAGACAGGGCCAAGGTAGCGAGGCTGTGGCTGTACATCGTTTCGCCGCAACGCAGGTCGCCGTTGTCACCCTGGTGTTCGGCCAACCACGAGATCGCCGACGCTACCACCTCTTGATATGGGCTGGGCTCCGTGTGCGTGTGGCCGGCACCAACGAAACAGAGCACGGCAAGACTGGTCAGTGCAGCGTTGACGTCATATTCCGCGACGCCGTCGCAGCCGCCGCAGCGCGCGTCGAATTCACGGCCATGCCAACTCCCATCCGGCTGCTGGTGGTTCGCCAGCCAGCGAAGTGCCAGGGCGATCGCGGCCTCGGTTTCATCCGGGCTGTCGACGTCGGCCAACGGGCGCCGAACGAGCGCCGTCGGCGCCAGACTAGGCAACGCGACTTGCAGGATCGGCGACGGCGTATGCCTGGGGCTCACGTCCGTAGTCGGCAGCCTGACAAGCGTCGGGTGAACGCGGCTGGTATCGATCTCCCGGAGTGTGTTTGCCACGTACGGCGTTGTGAGCGCTATCGGCGCGGGCTGCACCGGTGTCCGTATGGTGTCGGCTTTGAGTAACAATGCAGCAGCCGTCACCGGCGGAGTGGTTTCTGCGCGGCGCGATCCAGGTTGCACGGCGGGCATAGTCGGCGCTGACTCAGTCGTCGCACCCGGAGCGGAGACTCGCGGGCCGGCCACGGATAGCGTGGAACTCGTGGGTAGTTCCACGTCGATATCCGCATGCAAGTCCGACACAGCCCGTGAGGTTAGCAGCTTATCGCAACCGCTGTGATCCCGATGTTCCACCAGGCTCTCGTTGCCCAAGCCGACGACGGCCAATTGCTGGGCGACAGAATGTGGTGATTCCACAGCTCTCGGTGATGCGTCGACGGGCGGTGCATTGCTGGCCTGCGCGAACGGCACGTCGACGGTTGTGTCTTCCCGTTCGCGTTTGGCGGATGGTGCCAGCGACGCGGGTAGCGCGACGGACAGCGCGTCAGCCGGAGTAACTGCCACGTCTGCGGCGATCGGCACGACCTTTCGCGGCGACGCGGTCGAGTAGTTGGAGGTAGTCACTGGCTCCGACGCGGCCAGCGATGACCTCGGCGCACCGTCCGTCAGCGCCTCCGTCTGCGGCACGTGTACGCGCGCTGGCGTAGGCGTCACGGAAACCGGCATCATGGGATTGTGCCGCGCAGTGCGCGCGTCAACCGCAGGCTGCACCGGTGTCGGCGTCTCGCGTGCAGTCATCGGCGTATGGTCAGGCAGTTCCGCGATGTCGAGCTGCGATGGGCTGGTCTGGAGCGATTCGGGTAATCGAACCGCGTGAGACGCCCGGCTCAACATTGATTCCGCCACTATGGCCGGCTGCACAATCGTCAACTCGAGCTCGTGTTTGCCCGGTGCAGCTTCCAAGTGCTGCATCGGGATACGCACGTCAGTGGGCTCGACGACAGCGGACTGCTGCTGGCTCTCAGCGGTATCGATCTCTGGCAGCGAGACGTTCGTGAAGTCGCCGCGGACTTGCGCGCTGATCTCGGATGCTTGCGCGGTGGGGAGCAACGACACGCGTATCTGGCCCCGTCCGCGCACGGCGTCGACGACCGCCGCTGTGACTTCCCAGAAGTTCAGCAGCACCATCAGCAGTGCGTGTACCATGAGCGATGCCAGGAGACAGCGCGTCAGCAATCCCAAGCGTCGCCGACGCACATCGCCCATCAGCGCCCACAGCAACAGTAACGCGAGCAGCGCCAGCAATGCCCACAGTAGGTGCGGGCCAATCTGCCGCCACAGCGCGGCAAAGTCGATCGGTGTCCGCGGGGTGCGCTCAACTTCGCGAAAGACTTCGCGCGAGACAGTGCGATAGAGGTCGTAGTTGTTGCGATCTGTGATCGACGGACCGTCGACTCTGCGGCGATCTGAGCTGAACACCAGCTCATACCCCAGGCGCCCCAGTCCCGGATCGAGTTCGTTCGCCGGCGTATTGATCGTTGGCCCCAGGCTCGCTGGTGAACGAAAGTCGCCGCGCACGCGCCAGGCGCGATAGAGATCAAAGCCCCCTGCTCCGCCCGGACGATCTGAGGCAAAGTACACGAAGTTGCCGGCGGGCGATATGCACGGGGCACCCTCATTACCCGGGCTGTTGAGAATATCCACCGCAATGGCGGGCGAAGGCCCGCGTGCGGTCAGCCGGGCGGCGTAGAGATCGTAGGTGCGACTGAACAGATCCTCTCGCACCGTTGCCTGCCACGCCTGTGGGTCCGGCTGGCGTATATCGGCCGGCCGCGGACGATTGGACGCAAACAGCAATGTCGTAGCGTCCGGCGTGATGGCCGGGCCGTAGTCGTTGAACTCGGAATTGACGTTCGGCCCGAGGTTCTGAGGCGCCTGCCACGTGTCATGCTCGCGGCGAGCAACCCACAGGTCGTAGCCGCCGAATCCGTCGTCGCGATTGCTGTAGAAGTACAGCGCGGTGCCGTCGCGTGTCGGCTCCGGGCCCAGTTCGTCGGCGTCGCTGTTGACCGCGTGCAAAGGCTGTGGTTCAGACCAGCCGTCAACTGCGCGCTGCGCAGTGTAGATATTCGCCCCCTCGCCTGCCTTGCCACGCACGAAGTAGAGCGTCAGCCCGTCCCAACTCAGGCGCGGCTCGTAATCCTGGTCACCGCTGTTGAGTTTTTCACTCAACAGCACCGGCGGCTGCCACAACACGTCGCGCGGCGTGGTCGTCGCTGCCGGCTCACGAATCTGATCGGCGTCCGTGAAGTATGCCTGCGTAGTGGGCAGGCGCGAAAGCAGGAACAGCCCCCCTGCCGCGCTCACAATCACGACCGCAGAGCTCAGTACCCACAGCCAACGCCGCCGTGGACGATCGTACGACTTGTCCGGTGAGTCCGACATGACTATTCGAGCACCGTGTCCAGGTACGGTTCCTGAATCCCCGCGTGCTTACAGATGTCGAGCACGGTGACGATTGCACCGTACGCTACGTTCCGATCGCCCCGCACCGTTACCTTCTGCTGCGGATTGATCTCAACGGCCTCGGCAACGAGAGCCTGAAGATCCTCTGCCGAGATGCGACGCCCACTGACGATGATCTCGCCGGCATCATCAACGTTGACCACGATCTCGCGCAGCGTCGCGCTGATCGGTCCGGCCGAAGATGCGATCGGCAGCGCGATCTGCATCTCACGTTCGGCCTGCTGAAACGTCGTTGCGACCAGGAAGAAGATCAACAGAAGAAACACCGTGTCGATCAACGGCGTCATTTCCATCGCAACCCGGTCATCACGCACTTCCTGAGACTTGATCAGCATCGTGTTCGCCCTCACACCGTGGCCGGTTCGGCAGCGGATTCGGAAACCTCGTCCTCTTCTGTAATTCGCAGTTTGCCGTCCCCGTCGCCGTTGTCTGATTCGGACGGCGTCTGCGGGATGGTGGCGCTGTCGACGATCGAGTTCACAACGTCACTGGCCACCGCGTCCATGGCGGACGCGTGGCGCTCGACCTTGGCGGAAACCCAGTGGTACCCAATCAACGCCGGGATTGCGACGAGCAGGCCCGCGGCCGTAGTCACCAGCGCTTCGTAGATGCCCTTGGCCAGCATTTCCGTGCGACCCAGGGCCTCACCCGACGCCGCCACCGTCTGGAAGGCCTCGATCATGCCGAACACCGTTCCCAGTAGACCGAGCATCGGCGCGGCGGTCACGATGACCGTCAGTGTCCGTAGGTACTTGCGCAACCGGAACACTTCCCGCTCGCCAGCCTGCGTGATACGTCGTTCCATTGCCTCGCGTCCACGCGCGGCGCAGGGCAACGCGGCAGCAAGGATCCGCGCGATGGGCGAGTCCGACCGTTCGCAGTACGCCTGCGCCGTCGTCGTATCACTACTGTCCGGTCCCAGCGCAGCCTTCAGCCCGGCGGAGAAGTCCAGCGGAATGACCCGCCGACGCTGCAGGCTGATAGCACGCTCGACGATGACAGCGAGTGCCACCAGCGAGCACAGCCCGATCGGGATCATTAACAGCCCGCCCTTCACGAGGAAGTCCCAGACGGACTGCACCAGGTTGGCGGCGGGCGCTCCGGGCGTTGCCGTCGCTTGCGCCAGGACTGCGAGGCTGAGTATGCTGTGAGATATCATGCGCGGTACTCCGTTGGCCGATCGCCGTTGATTCGAGTATCGAGAGTCATCATCCGCCCCGCCCCGGTAAACCGCCGGACTGTACGTGCGTCAGGCGCTGCGCGGCCAGTTCCGCCCAACGTGATTCTGCGTACTTGTCGCGAACTGCGACATACTGCTGGCGCGCCTCGACCGCCTGGCCCAGTTGCTCGAAGCAGCGGCCGGCTTCGTACAACGCGGCAGCGCTCCATTCCGGATACGCGTAGAGGATGTCGACCTTCAGCAACTCGCGGGCGGCCTCGGCCAACTTCTTTTGTGCGAACAGACATTCGCCGATCTGGAACTGCGCCCGGGCGGCAGTCGGTCCCTGGTGACGCTCGACGACTTGCCGATATTCGGCGAGTGCCTCGTTCAGTCGGCCTTGGTTCTCGCGCGCCCAGCCGAGCCCGAAGCGGGCCTGATACCACTGTTCGGACTCTGCGTGTTCGCGAACGTGCCGCGCGAAAACTTCCTCGCACTGCGGCCAATTCTGGATCGCTGCCAGGCACTCTCCCCACTCGAGCAGCGCCGGGCCGACGAAGGGCTGCTCGCCACCCTGCTCAGCAACGACCTTCAATTGCTCCGCGGCCTGTTTGTGGCGTCCGGTTTCGCGTAGAGCGCGGCCGCAGTAGAAGCGCGCGGTCAGGATCTGTTCGTGGTTGGGCGCGGTGGACACGAAGCTCGTCAGCGTCGTAGCCGCGGCGGTATAGTCCTTGGCCTCGAACTGCGCGATGCCCGCCCGCAGATTTGCCTGGGCCAGAACACCCTTCGGCACAGCGCCGCCGTCCGCGGCCAGCGTGCGTAGTTTTTCCAGGCGCGGCAGCGCGCGATCGGTGTGCCCCGCAGCCAGTTCAAGTTCCGCGAGTTCAAGCAAAGCGTGATAAAGCTCGACGCGTGAGGTGTTGAGCGTTAGGAGATCGTTGTACGTGGCGCGAGCTTCGTCCGTGCGGTCCAGCTTACGAAGGCACCAGGCCTTTTCATACAGCATCGCCGCCTTGAGGTCTTGGCCAAGTGTGCTCCATTCCTCACCTTCGAGCTTGTGAATTTCACCGAGCGCCTCTT
Organism: Phycisphaerae bacterium; assembly: GCA_028277645.1. Lineage (GTDB taxonomy): Bacteria > Planctomycetota > Phycisphaerae > UBA1845 > Fen-1342 > JANQFV01. The sequence goes on along the minus strand of JANQFV010000031.1, from coordinate 80,104 downwards.
CTCGCTCGCCGCGCCGCGCCAAAGCGACCACCAGTCGCGCGCGATCCTCGCCCGGAAGGTCGTCTAGCCTGGCTAGCTCGTGCAGTATGTCCCGGGCGCGGTCGTACTCATGCAATGCGAGCAGCGCTTGCGCCAGGTGTGACAGTGTACCGGTACGCAGCGCGTCGTCGGGTGTACCGTCGAGGAGCCGCTCTAAATAGCCTCTCGCCACCGTATGGTCGCCTGCGCGCAGCGCCAGTACCCCGAGATGTTGCAGCGCGTACGGCGCAAAACGCCCATCATCGTCATCTTCCAGGACCGACTCGAACATCGCGCGGGCTGCTTCAGCGTCATCATTGGCCAGATGAGTCTGGCCCGACTCAAACTGCGCGTGTACCCGACGTGGGCTGTCCGGGAACTCATTCCGGATCTGCTCAAACCTGGCGATCGCGTCCGTGTGTCGCCCCTGTCGCTGCGCAATCAGGCCGAGTTTCAACAACGCATCGTCAGCCTGAGGAACTTCGATGCCGCTCGCGATGTACTCCGTTAACGCCCGCCGCGCGTCGTCCCACTCTGATTTCTGGTAATGCACGTCCCCCAGCAACAGGTGCGCACCGTGCAGTCGTTCGTCCGATTCGGATACCGCACAGGCAGCGGCGAGCGGTTCAGCCGCTTCATCCAGCCGTCCCAGATCATAGAGCAACTGCCCGACACGATACGTCGCGAGCGCGCTACGCGTGTCTTCCGGGTACGCACTCCGAAACGCCGCGAAGGCACGCAGCGCAGCGTCCTGATCGCCAGCGAGATAGTGATTCTCCGCCGCCAGAAACGCGATCGCGGGTGCGAGCTCGTGGTCGGTGTAGCCACGGGTGAACTCGGTGCAGTATTCGCCGCTGCGCTCGTAACTGCCGCTGCGATGTTCGAGGCTGGCCAGCAGGTAGACGATGTCGGGCTCGTGCTCATGTTCGGAGTGTCGCTTCCGGAACGTCGTCGCTGCTTCGATCGCATCCTCCAGTTTACCCGCCTGCGCCAACGACGCTGCGAGTTCGTAGCGCAGCTCCGGCGCCAAGGCACTGTCCGCGTGTTCCTTCAGCGTCTCCTGAAGCAGTTTGGCCGCTGCCGGAGAATCGTCCGCGCGCATGAGACATTTGGCCAGCCAGTACGCGATCTCGTCAGCCGGCTCGGCCTCGTCACGCTGTAGCTGGCGGAAGATCCGTTCGGCATCTTCAATCGCGCCCATGGCGTACCGGCAACGTCCTTGCACCACCGTCGCTTCGACGCTCCGCCCAGCATCCGGATGAGCGGAGTGGTATTGACGAGCGAGCTTCTCCGCCTCGGCGTACTCCCCGCGTGCATACAGCAGCTCCGCCAGACCAAGCGTTGCATCGTCAACGTGCGAGCCGCCCACACGTTCCATGACTTGGCGGTAATACCGTATCGCCTGATCGACGAGGTTTTGCTGTGCGTGGCACTGCGCCAGCATGAACTCGGCGTCGCTGCGATGTGCCGTTTGCGGGAACACGCGAAGCAGTTCTTCAAAGCGTGACTGCGCCATCGCCCAGTCCGGCACCGCGGCCGCAGCCAGCCCAGCGAACAGCAGCACGCGTTCACGGCGAGCGTCGTTCGGCCAGCGCTTCAGGAACGCCGTCGCGAAGGATTCCACCAACGCATGTTGGCCCTGACGGTACGCGATCTCGACCTGCATGACGGCCACGTCCGGTGCTAGCTCGTGATCGGGCGCCCGGCGCATGAAGCGCGCGAGTGTCTTTGACGCCGGTTCGAGCTCGCCGGTCGCAAGCTGGCATTGGCCTAGCATGGCCAGTGACTCGACCACGTACTCGAAATCGTCCACCTCGCTGATCTCGGCCAGTTCCACCGCTGCGTCGCCGAACGCCTGTTGCCGATAGAGTGCCACCGCCAGTCCGTAGCGAGCGGACGGTGCTCGCTCGTGATCAGGATGCGCTGCCAGGAACTTGCGGTACTCCGCCGCCGCCAGCGCATCCATGCCACGATTGAGGAGGCCGGTAGCGCTGATGTAGTCGCGCAGCTCAGGGGAATGTGCAATCAGCCTGTCAGTCGCGTCGACCGTTTGTGCGGGCGACACCGCGACTGCGACGAGTACGAGCGCAGTCGAACCGATGCGGGCAGCGCGCATAGCGCCTCCTCCACGTTGATCGTGCTCTTTGAAAACGCGTCGGAAGTACGGGAAACCAGGTGTTGTTCAAAAAGCTGGGCCCCGGCACCGCGCGCCAGATCCGGCCCGAGGTCCCAGCCGTTGCTGTTTTATGACGCGACCGTGTTAGCGCTCCTCCGGCCGATCAGGTCTTGGCGGCGTCTCACGCGGCGGGCGGCTGTAACCGAGCGCTGCTTCTGCACGACGATCGCTCGCCTGTTCTTCGGCGACGTGCGCCTCGGACAGAGCCTGGGCATACGCCTCAATGGCCTCCGTGCTGACAATGCCAGCCGCGGGGGCGTCCGGCGCCCGCCACAGCTCAGACAACGCACGCGCCTCCGCCACGTATCCAGCCGCGGCGAGGGCGGTATCCAAACCTGCCGATGCGCCGGGAACATCGCTCAGCGCTTCTTCGTCCAGCAGGTCTTCGAGCATGTCGAGCAACTCTTCCATTCGGTCCATGCGATCCGCGCCACGCTCGTGCGACGATTCCAAACGCTCGCCCTCTTCCTGCAGTCGCTCTGCCTGCCGTGAGATCCGTTCGGCTTGGCGTTCGAACTTGCGAACACGCCGCTCGAGCATGCGCATCTGCCGCTCCAGAGCACGCTGGCCATCGGGATGGTCTGCGTCCTCGGCATGTTCACCGATTTCGTCTGCCTCGACGCGCAGCTCCTCGGCCTGCTCTTCCAGGGCGTGCATCTGCACCTCGAGCGCCTCGATCTGGCGTTGCAACTGCTCGATACCTGCTGCACGACGTTCCTGCCGCGCGCGTACCGCTTGGGCCAGCGACTCTCGCACGACTTCCATTTCCTGCGGACGCCAGCCGGACGCGAACCCGCGGCCGCCAGTGAATGCTTCGTACCGTGATGACAGACCGGCAATCTTCCGCTCGGACTTCGACGGATGGATCAGCTCGACGAAGTTTCTGAATACGTATTGCACGGCAGCGTTGCCCTGAACGCTGATCCCATCGTCGTCCGTCCGTACGTACACGGGCACGTCACTGCGGATCATCAGGTCGCTGACGGCATCGAGCTTGCCCTCGGGCAGTTCGTATTCGGTCCACCCTTCCCGGTCATCGCGGATGAGCAGCACAAAGGCCTTGAACGCGGCGTGCTGATCCGGCGTCGCATAGACCTTCAGGCCGCCGGGGACCGGCTCGACCAGAATCGGCACGTCATCACGCACCATGATCCCGGTCAAGGCGTCGAGCTTACCCTCGGACAGGCGGTAAACGCGCTCTTCCTTGCCCAGAGTAGACAACAGCACACGGTGCGACCCCGCGTCAGCATCGTCGTCGCCCACGAAGACCAACGGCGCCGGGACACTGGTCCCTCCATATGTCAGCGCACGCGGAACGCGTGGCGGAGACGGCAGCGGTGCGGCGTCGCTGAACACTGCGTGGACCCGCGGTGCGGGTGTGGCAATCGCCGTAGCCAGCGGTGTGACACGCTGGGGCGCCGCGGGCTCTTTGCACTTGGGTGGACATTTATGCTCACATTTCTTCTCACAGGTCTTCTTACACTGGTTGTCCCGCTTCTTCGTAGAGCACGTCGCGCGGGGTGTTTCATCACAGTTGTCGTTCGCCACGCCGGCCGAGTCGAAGCTGGCGGTGTCCACCGGTGCAGCATTTGCGGCAGTGGTCCCCGCGAACATCGGCGCCAGCACCCAGGCAGCGAGCACCAACGTGGATGCGAACGCCACACCCGTAACGGAATGTCGAGGTCGGTTACTCTGCGTCATCACCATCGTGATCCTCCTGGCCAGGCGCCGGGCACCCGACCGCGTCACCACACCCATCGCGGGTGCGGCACAAACCGTTGGCGCGTCGGAATCAACAAAGGACTTCGTTTTGAGCAACGCTTCCGCATATGCTCGACGTCCGCGCGGCATCAACCAGGTGACCCACGCGTCACAGCAACTATCCGCTTCGTCATGGATGCGACGACGGACCCACCAGATGATCGGGTGCCACCAGTACAACGCGCCGGCGGCCAACTCGATCCAGCGTACCCAGTGATCGTAACGTCGCAGGTGTGCCAACTCGTGACACAGGATTGCCCGTCTACCGGGGCGATCAAGCTCGCTCCACAGCTTCATGGGCAGCAGCAGCCGGGGCCGTGCTCCGCACCAGACCATCGGTGAGATTTGATTCTGCACCATGATGATCTCGGGTGCACGTCGCAGGCGCAGCCGGCGCGCAATCAGTTTCGTTTCACGCGTGACCCAGCGCGGCGGTGCGGGACCGCGGCGGACGCGAGTGTAAAACCACACGGCCCCCAGCAGGTACGACAGCACGACCAGACCCGATCCTGCCAGCCATACTGACGCGGGAATCGGTGGGATGCTGCGCAACACGTCGCGCAAACCGACGAGCGTTGCCAGCCAGGCGCGCCCGGTCGCCGTCCACGGCTCGCTCTTCATGGCAGCCACGTTCGTTCGCCTGCAGTTCTCGCTGCTCTCCGCCGCGTCGGTGCTGCCGGCGACCACGGGGGGTTCGTAAGTCGGCGTTGGGGTGGCGGGAGATGGGTGTTTCGGCGGGATCGCAGTGGGCGTCGCTTGCGTGAGCGCCGCTGCGCTGTCGGCCTCCTCGGGGTCACAGCGATTCGCAATCGCTGTGCGCTTACCGACTGAATTCGTCTTATCCAACGGCGCCGCGGGCGCGGTCGCGCCGTCTTTCGCGACGGGCCGCTCGGGTTTCCGGAGCGTGGGACGCGGAGTGCGTTTCGGCGCAGGCCTGCTCGGCACTACGTTGTCGCTCTCAACCGCCTGTTCAGGTTTGCGCGTAACTATGCGGGGCGTCGAAAGCGGTGGATGCGATTCGACTTCGGTCTCGGGAGCAGCTTGGTCATTGCTGCCTGCGTCCGGTCGAGGATCACTCGCGGCGACCAGCCCGTCGATCACGCCGGCAGATGGCGCCATCGGAAGCAGCGGAAGCACCAGTACCCAGACCAGGACAACGACCCAAACCGTGTGCCGCGTCACAGGTCGCCGAACGCCCCACCGACAGATCGCCGCGGCGCCCAGTGCGAGTAGGACGATGGTCCAGATGTTCGCCCAGATCAGCGGTCCCAGATTACTCAATGAGAGCATCGCTGTTCCTCCGCGTGTGCGTCGCGGACTTCGGCCCGGCCCGACTCAATCCTTGCCCTGATCCAACCGCTCGATCAGTTCGTGCAGTTGGTCGATTTCCTGAGAATTCAGCCGCTGCGTTCGCAGCAGCTCGAGTGCCAACGCGCCGGCCGCGCCGTCGTAGAGCTGATCCACCAGTTTTTGAAGGCGCGACCGACTGATACGCTCGCGGGTAATGCACGCCTGGTAAACGAACGCCGTCCCTGAGCGGTCCGACTTCACGAAGCCTTTTTGCTCGAGTCGATTTAGCATGGTCTGCACAGTCGTATACGCGACCGCGCGGCCCTGGTTGTGGAGCAAATCCATGACGCCGCGCACGTTGTTGGCGCCGTGGTCCCAGAGGACCTTCAGCACCTCCAATTCTGCGGCTGCCGGTTCGTATTCACGTTGGGACATGACCGCTGCGCTCCTGCTCGGCTGAACGCCCTCCTACAGGCGTCGGAGTAAAGTCTACTACGATTGTCGGAGGACGTCAACGGAAATCACCGGACGTCCGACGAATTGCCACAAATCCGCGTAAGGAGCTTCCCGTCGGCAGGTTACGCTGTCCGCATCGCGTTCGTGAGATGTGAGCGCAGAAAAACGCTCGAGGGGGGGCCGACAGGCCGGGGGGGAAACCTGTGCAGCCGCGCGCCACTCGAGCAATGATTAGTTTAGCACGGGATCAGTCGTTGGCAAGCGCAGTTTGCGCACTTTTTGCCGACAGTCATCATTAACCGGATCGTGACGACCTGCGTTAGTAACGTTGTTCAAAACCACCACGCCTGGCCGGCCTTCTCGTGTATCAAAACCGACCGCAAGTACTCCACCGCCTTCTCAAACCCCTCCTGCATGCTCATGTAGCTGTCTTCGTGCTCGATGCTGATCACGCCGTCGTAGCCCTTCTGCCGCAACATGCTCACGAACGGCTTCCAAAATTCGTCGCCGTGCCCGTAACCGCACGTCCGGAACACCCAGCTCCGGCCGTTAAGGTCTCCATAGTTCTTCGTATCCAGTGTGCCGTTTACCTTCGTGTTGTGCGGATCGATACCGGTATCCTTGCCATGTACATGGTAAATGCACTTGGCGTCGCCAAGAACGCGAGCCGCCTCGATCGGATCGATACCCTGCCAGAAAAAGTGCGAGGGATCGAGGTTCGCGCCGAGCTGTTTGCCGCAAGCTTTGCGAAGCCTCAGTATTGTCTCCGTGTTGTATACGCAGAAACCCGGATGGGCCTCGAATGCGATCTTCACGCCCTCTTTGGCCGCCGCCGTGTTCTTCTTCTGCCAGAACGGGATCAGCACCTCGTCCCACTGGTACTTGAGCACGGCACCGTAATCATCCGGCCACGCGCACGTGACCCAGTTCGGCGTTTTGTCCTGTCGGCTACCACCGGGGCAGCCGGAGAAGTTGATCACCACGTTGGTGCCCAGCAACGGCGCGAGCCGAACGGCGTGATCGTGTGCCTGTTCGTGCGCTTTGGCGAAGGTCTTGCTCGGATGTACGGGGTTGCCGTGGACCGCGAGACCGATGATTTCCAGCCCGCGGGCCTTCACGTCCTCGACAATCTGACGCTGTTTCGCCTTCGACTTGAGCACGTCCGCCGGCTTGAACCACGGTACGCCGGGATAGCAGCCGACCGGCAGTTCGATCGCGTCGAGCCCGACCTCCTCACAGTAATCCAGCGCCTGTTCCCACGTCATACCGCCGAGGCCGGCTCCCATGACTCCAAGCTTCATCGTTGCGACTCCCTGCTATCGCTTTGTGCAAAAGATCCTGATTCCGCCGCTGCCCTGACCGAGCTTCGGGTGCAGCCGTCGGCGGAGTTCGTGTCTGCTGTTACCCAGTTTACGAACGGCGAATCGGTACGACCGACTTCGCGGTACTTGTCGAGCTCGACGAGAGGCCGGTCGCATCCTCGACCAGATCGACGAGTTGGCCAGTCACCGCATCGAAGGCGCCGGTGATAACGGACTCAGTGGTGAGTTCCAGGCACGTCCCCAACTCCAGCAGCGGAAACGTAGCCAGCGCTATGAGCAACCGGCGTTTGTTCGATAATCGCTGACGCACGACACGACCTCGCATTCAACCTGCGTTTCTTCAAGGCAGCATCTTACGCCCCCCAAGCGGCGTGCGGTAGGTCGTGGGAAGGTCAGGCCGCGAGCGGCGATTCCTATGCTGAAACGCCGGCCCCGCGTACAATGCGAATTGCGCCGCCCCACGCGGGCGCGCGGGCCCATAGCTCAGTCGGTTAGAGCAGCGGACTCATAATCTGCCGGTCGTTGGTTCGAATCCAACTGGGCCCATTCGACGCTCTCCGCAACGCGCCATTTTCCTCAGAAACCCGCGACCTCAGCGTGGTGTAATTCCGGTGGGTTCGTGCAGCCTGCCGCAGTCGTCGCCGACCCTGGAACCAGTCGCGCCTCCTCGCGCGTGCACGCCTCTTGGCCCCCTTTCATCGAGCGACGCTGGCGTGACTCGCAGCAGTCAAGAAGTAACTGAATGTGAGTTGTTTCAGTTTTGCATCCGGACCATACCCGTCGCGCGTTGCGTGTGGAGATTAGATAGGAGTATACTAAAGTCAAGTGTGCTCGGCGCCGTTGCGGGGCGCGCGGCTGTTGGGAAATGTCGGGCAACGACATCGCCCCGTTCGCCGAGCGGCTGGTGGGGACTCATAGGGAGGAGTGGGTGACATGCGTACGACATGGGTATCGGGCACTGTGTTGTTAGCGCTCGGCAGTTCTGCGGCTCTGGGCCAAGAGTTGCTCAGCGCGGTTCCGTTGGCCGGCGACCTTACCGACCGCGTCACTGGGCAAACGGCCGAGTTTCTGCGCGACAGCGCTGCGTACACCAACACTGGTCGAATGGTCGCACCACACGTGCCGCGGTTTGAGAAGCTGGCGATCGCAACGGGTTATGACTGGGGGGAAGTCGACGGCAATAATCCCCTCTATCCGGTTGCCGTGGTGGGCGAAGAGTTGATCGCGGGGGATCATTGGGGGGGCGTATGGGCCAGCAGCGACGGCATACAGTTTGAGTGGCGTTACACGTTCGCAGAAACACCCTGCAAACCGCTGATTGGCTGGGCGACGCCGGGCGGGGCGTTGCTCGTGAGCGTTCGGCAGCCGGATTACCTAGCCCCCGGTACCCTATACCGCAGCGTAGACGGCGCGCGCACCCTCACACCAGTGCTATCAATGCTGGTAGGCTTTGCAGTACAGTGGAATTACACGGTCCTTGACAACCTCCTTTTCGTCAGTGAGTACGGTTATCCGGGCAGTGATGACAATCCACGCCGTATCTACCGCTCCGATGATGACGGACAGAGTTGGGTGGTAGTGTATGATGAGGGTTTCTTACCCGGTCACCACATGCACGCCATCGTTGCAGATCCGTGGCACGGCTGCGTGTATCAGGCGTACGCCCATGTGCCGGAGATGAACCTGCGTTCGTGCGATGGCGGTGCGACCTGGGAGAATATCCACAACTTCTACATGGGAGTGAGCGCGTGCGCCCGCTCGGATGCCATTTACTGGGGCAATGACGGGACGGGCGGCAATATCGTTGTGCGCTATGACACGACCACGGGGCGCTGGACCGTTCCTTGCCGCCCGTGGTGCGGCTATGAGAACGGCAAGTCCATCGCCCAGAATGCCTACAGCATGCACTCAACCGAGGCCATCATGTACGCCGCCACCGCCGGGTACTCGGGAGAACGCGGGAACAACGAGCTGTGGGTCTCACACGACGGACTGCACTGGGCTTGGCTGCGGGCGTTCCCCTACACGGATTATGGTATCACAAAGATGGTCGGTCCTTATGCAGGCTGGCTCCACGCCGCGTACACGACCACCTGGGAGGGCGACGCGCATCATCTCCGCTTTCGTCCGGGGCGCGTGATCACTTGCCAGGGACTGCGCATCGAAGCACCGGTGACTAACCTGTTGCCCGCGTGCGCCGCGAGCTTTGAGTCCTCGCTGCACGAATGGGTAGCGACGGTGCCGCTTAGCACGAGCGCGGAACGGGCTTTTTGCGGACAACGCTCTTTGCTCATCAGCAATCCGGGAGGTTCCGACAACGTCTTCGCACTCAGTCCGGCCCTGCCAGCTGCGCTCCCGGTCGGCACCGTCGTCCGCGCGCAGCTCCGAGCCTGCGGCGATGAAGGCGTGATGGTCCTCCACTTTCGCGACACGGGAACGCCCAGATACGAGAATGGGCCGTACACGAATTTCGCGCCCAATGATGACTGGGCGTACGTCTACGCAGAAATGCAGGTCACGAATCCGGATAACCAGATCCAACTGCTGGTGCGCTGCACGCATCCGGCGGCGGAGTGGCCCGAATACGATTACCGGGTGTGGATCGACGGTGTCCAGATCAGCACCACGCTGGCTGGCGCGAGCTGGCAGCCGGGAGGATCCTCGCGTGCGGGTGAAGTTGTACGCCTCGCGGTCGACTGGCCGGACGAGTGGGCCGATTTTCTGTGCGTACGTCCGGATTTTGACAGCATCGACGCCGATTCCGGGCTCCGAGTGTTCAAGGCATGGGTGCAAGATGAGCTGAACTGCGTCACGTTCGTGTTTGATCCGTCTGACGATTGCTTCAAGCTGATCCAGACCTGGGCGGGCGGCGACCTCGTGGCAGCGCAGAGTATGCCCGTGTACTTCCTCCGTGAGCGTCCCTTGCAATTCGTCGTGCGCAAGTCCGTCAACGAAATCGACTTCCGCGTGCGTTTCGGCGCAACCAGCGAGGTTGAAGATGCAACGGGTGACGGCACCTTGCTTCCGTTCAGCCCCGCACACGTGCTGATCGGATCGGGGCCCGATGGAGACGACCAGGCACCGGGCCTCTACCTGCTCCATCGTACCTACGCCAGCGTGCTTTCCGACACGCTGGTGGCGGCGCACCTCGACTTCCATATCGCAGATCTGGATGGCGACGGTACGATCTCGTCCGGCGATTTAGAGCAGCTCGTAGCGTGTTTGAAAGGGCCGGACTTGGCGGCAGCGTCAACGTGCCTTTCCGACACGGACGAAGACGGCGATACGGACTTGCGCGACTTCTCGGAGTACCAACTGGCGCTGCATTAGTGCAGACTTGCCACATCCAGCGCACCCCACTGAGTGTGGCACGTCAGACGCGTTCAGAGACTGACATCGGCGTCGGCCGCCATATGTTCACCGAAGACCCTCTGAACTGTCGCTCGGACCAAGGTACATCCACCGCACGCCGGGTGCGATATTCCACGCGTACGTTGACGTCGACGAATGCAAGCTTACGCTGCGCGCACGTTGCTTCATCTCCGCCTCACGAGAACAACGACTCCCCAGGAGGTGCTTCGTGCTGAACAAGATCTGGTTTGCGCTGCTCGCGATCGGTTTGCTGTACGGCTTTGGGAAGGCGTTGGTCGTCGATCCGGGCCAATCTTCGCCGCCGCCCGCCGCTAGCGCTGACGAAACGTCGCAACCACCCGCCGAGCAGGCCACGCGCACCGACATCATGAGCACCATGGGGCGCTCACTGACGAACGCGGCGATCGACTCCGCCCAGACGAGCGTCGAGCTGTGCATCGCACTCATCGGTGTGATGGCGCTCTGGCTGGGGATCATGAAGATCGCGGAGGACGCCGGGCTGGTGGCGTTGATCGCGCGCGTGCTACGGCCCGTGCTGCGCTGGTTGTTCCCGGACATACCGCGTGATCATCCCGCCGGCGGTGCGATCGTGATGAACATGGCCGCCAATATGCTCGGCCTCGACAACGCTGCTACGCCGCTGGGGCTCAAGGCGATGAAGGAACTTCAGTCGCTGAACCCCCGAAAGAACACGGCGACAAACAGCATGGCGATGTTCCTGGCGATCAACACCAGCAGCATCTCGATCGTGGCATTCAGCGTGATTGCCTATCGCAAGGCGGCCGGCAGCATTGATCCCGCCAGTGTCGTCGTGGCAATGCTGCTGGCGACCACGTGCAGCACGATCGTCGCCATCATCGCGACGCGCACTTTGCAGCGGTTCTTCCCCTCCAGCCCCCCTACCACGTCCGACACCGGCGCGGCGACCACCAGCACGACCAGCGAGGAGGACGCGTAGATGTCATCACTACTCGAACTTGCCGATCTCGTCAGTCAGTGGTCGATCCCCGGCATCATCTTGATTGTCATCGTCACAGCCGCGTTCCGCCGTGTGCCGATGTACGAGTCATTCGTGACGGGTGCCAAGGAGGGCTTCGGCATCGCGATCATGATCATCCCCTACCTGGTGGCGATCCTGATGGTGATTGCAGTCTTTCGCGCCAGCGGCGCACTCGAAGACACCAAGGCCGTGCTCGCGGTCGGGTTGCGTTGGGCCGGACTGGAGCAGCACGTGCAGGAGCTGGAGTTGATCCCCCTCGCACTCGTGCGGCCGCTCTCCGGCAGCGGCGCCCGCGGCGTCATGCTCGACCTCTTCCAGCACCACGGCCCCGACAGCTTCATCGGCTACGCCGCCTCGGTCATGCAGGGCAGCACCGAGACGACGTTCTACATCCTGACGGTCTACTTCGGCTCCGTCGGCATCAAGCGCATCCGCCACACGCTGCACGCCTGTCTGCTGGCAGACGTCATGGGCGTAATTGCGGCGTTCGTGTTTGCGTCGTTGCTGTTTCGGGCAGTGTGAGGCAACGTGAGTCGCGCATTGATGCAGCGCCTGCCTATGGTATCGCGCTGCGCGCCTCACTACTGTGGGGAACGAAGACGTGGATGTCGAGGATGTTGCGGAATTCCAGCGGGTATTCACTGGTTCGCACGACTGACTCGACGCGTTAGGGCTGTAAGTGAGTTTCGGCTGCTTAGAGGCAGTCGATCGCCTCGTCGACCTGCGTGGGCAGCTCACGCAGGAAGGTCTCGAAGTTGGGTTGTGCGGCCAGTCCCAGGTCCTGTGCCGCGCGGGCCTCAAGCAGATCGTACGGCGCGTCCGGGGCATAGCCGAGCAACGCGCAGATCATGTCCGCCAGGTGCAGCAATAAACGCTCCGTGCGCAGCGGGTCATCTGCTTCCGGGTAACGGTGATGATCGCTAAGCAGCGCCTGGAGCTTCGGCGGCAGAGACCAGGCTTCGGCGATCAGTTCGCCAAACTCCTGGTGGCACTCGAAACAGAGGTACTCGAAGATCTCGTCGTCAACCACGCCCTTGAGATAGCGCTTCTGCTCGCGCAGCTCTCGCACGACGATGACGTTGCCGATGTCGTGCAACAGGCCGATCAGAAACGCCTCATCGCCATCCGTGCCGACGAACGTGGCCAAGCTGCGCATGATGGCCGCGCCGGCTCGCGATCGCAGCCAGATCATCTCAGCCCGCCGTCGATCATCGCCCTTACACCCGGCGGAGACGGCGCGCATGGACTGGCTCATCATCAGTACACGCAGCGCCTTGGTGCCCAACCGCCCGATCGCCACGTTCAGCGACGCGATTCTGTCCACGCCGCGGTACAGCGGCGAATTCGCCATGCGCAACACCGCGGTGGCCGTTACCTGATCTTCTGCGATGCACTCCGCCAGGCGGTCGAAGTTGCAGTTCGGGTTGCCCAGTCGACGCAGTACCTGCTCGGGCACGCGCGGCATCTGCGGCAATTCGAGGTTGTGTCCATCAAGTTGTGAGATCAGCGAGTTCTCGAACGCTCGCGCGGCATCGGATAGCCGCGGACGCGGCGGTACCTCCAGTTCGGTCAGTAACTCGCCGTCGCGCTCCCACCACTCTGACTCGTCGGCAGCGCGTTTGTGCCCCGGTGGCTCCAGCGTAGCCACGGCCGGCTCGTCCCTCTCCGTGTACACGTCACGGCCAGCGAAAGTCTCACACAGCCAATCCCAGATTCCCAAACGAATGCTCCTGTGGGCAGACGGTGTACACCACCTCTCCGGCGCACCGACCGCTGCTCTGCTATCTGAGTTATCGACCAGTTGCGTGCCCCCTTGACGTTGATTCGACAATGGGCCCCCACATCGTGGATTCAGGACGGCGAGGGACGCCGCGCGGGCCTCAAGCCACCGTAGACGCCGCGCCCGCGTGTGCGCCGCAGGACCTATAACTCCCAACGGGTGTGCCGGCGTCATCGCCGTGCAAGCGCGGCCGCGCCATCAGTTACCGATGAAGTACGCTTGAAATGCGGTGAAGTCCGCCAGGTCACTGTCTTCGTCGTGATCGAAGTCGAAGCAGTCACACTCGGATCCGACACCAACATCAGGACCGGCCACACACACTTCGAAGTCCGCATAGTCTGCGAAGTCCACCGCCTCGTCGCGATTACAGTTGGCGATGTAGTCCCAGAACACACGCAATTCGGACGGCACGGCTCCCTCCGAGGTTACGAAACATAAAGCGCGGTGCCGGTGCTCTTGTTGCCGGTCGACGCATAGTCGTGATTGCCGGGCAGGACGCCGTACTCGATCACGCCGTCGAGCACGCTCATGGACGTGTCGGCTCGGTCGAATTGCAGCGTGCTGTTTCCACTGCTGACGACGTCACCCAGGTGCGTGACGAACTGGATGTTGCGCGGATTGCCGTGGATCAGGATCTGATCGGCGATCCACTGCGTCTGCTGTGTGAACAGGCCGGCGTTGGCCGAGTTGTTGACGTAGTTCTGTGTGTCGGGCAGCGCGACAATCGTGAATGAATCTGCCGCATTGGTACGCTCCACGAGAACGCTGCACAGCGCCGCGGCCGTAATCGAACGCATTATCGTCTGGTACACTTCGCCCTCTCCCTGCCTCAATACGCGCGAACAGCGGCGTGACCAATGTCCAACTTTGGTCCGGACCACGGATCGTGGGTCGGGATGATACGCGCGCGATCCGGCATGGGTCAATCGATTCTCGGAGGATCTGGTCAGGACGACCGAGCTGCTCTCGAACCTAGTGACCCGCTAACGTTTCGGTTGTCACGTACCAGCCGAACCCGACACCAGTGCTTGGTCCGGGTCGCCGTCGGTCTTGACCGTGGTAGCGCAACCCTCGATAACGCCACTGGATAGGGGATTTCGCCGTTCGCGGGCGTATTTCAGTGGTAAAATGCTAGTGAAATTTGAGCTCATTTCTTGCAGCTTGACAACCAAGGACTTACGGATTGGGCTAGCGATATTTTGTAGAGTTGCTCTTGGACGGCGGTTGGCAGTTTCGTACTGCTCGTCGATTATTATTGTCGCCTCAGTGTTCGAGATGTCTGATACCGGCTCCCAAGAGGAAGCGACAATTCGATGCCTCGCCTGCCAGTGAGCGATTGCCCATCGGATCGTTAAGGAGCACAGTCGAACTAAGGGTAAACGATGACATCACTCTGTGGCTGAAATGGTAGATCGTTGAATGTGCGGGCTGTAAGACTGTTACGTTTGTTCAACGGAGTGTCCTCAGTGAGGCCATTGACGAAACAGGCAATATCGCTGAGCGCGTTCTCTGCCACCCCAAAAGGGACGGTCATGCATGCCCTGCGAAGAACTTCCCGAATGCGCCCCCAAACTTACGCCGAATTTATCGTGGCCTTTCAAAAAGAATCATAGTTCCCAGAACGCAATTCGGACAGGGATCGGCATTGATATGGGTATGGGGTAACAAATCGTATCGGTATGCGGATCGGGTGATCCCTACTGGAGTATTGAATTCCGTTGCGAGAAGTCAAGCAATCGTCCCGAAATTCCTTTTAGGGTCGTAATTCTCGCGGGAGAAAATACGGAGCTGTATATTTCCGGGCAATACCCGCTATCGGCGTGAATCAGGGGCGTTGCCGGGTTCCGCCTTGGCGTGGTCGGGTGGGCCGTTGGCGGTCAGCGTTACTGCGTGGTTGCCGGGATTGGGGAAGGTACGGACGGACGCGGAGATTGACAACGGGTTGTCATCCTGCTATGCTTAGGTGAACGGATCGGAAGAGGTTGCCACGATGAAAGCTCCTCGAGCAGACGTTTTTACGGAAGTCGTTCTCGCAGTGTTCCGTCTCAACGGGGCTCTGCTCGAGGCTGGCGATAGGCTGGTTCAGCCGCTGGGGCTCACGAGTGCCCGATGGCAGGTGATGGGGGCAGTCGCGCTCGCTAGTAAGCCGCTGACAGTTCCCCAGATTGCCAACGCTATGGGGATAACGCGCCAGGGCGTTCAGAAACAGGTCAATGCACTGGTAGCAGAAGGATTGCTGGTGATACACCCCAATCCGGGCCACAAGAGATCGCCGCTGATCGCCTTCTCCGAGCAGGGTAAGTGTGTATACGAGAAGATGGATTCCCTGCATAGTAACTGGGCGAACCGGATGGTTGAAGGAATTTCAGGCCATCAATTGCAAGTGACATTGCGGACCATCGAGATCATACAGGATCGCCTTGTCGCAGACATAGACGTAGAGGAGTAGGCATATGAAGATGATGGGATCCACGGGGCAGAAATGTCTGAAGGGTTTCCATATCTTGTTCGGCTGTGCATGGGCTAGCTGTGGTGTGAGCCTGACGCTGATGTCGCTGTTCATTCGGCCGACAGATGGATTGCAGCTTCATGGAGTCGATATGGCGAAAAAGTTCATCGATGACGTGCTGGTCGCTCCGGCGGCGATTGGGTGCCTGCTTACGGGGGTGATGTACTCTGTTTTTACGCGGTGGGGTTGGTTCAAGCATCGCTGGATCATAGTGAAATGGTGTATCAATGTATTCGGGGTTGTATTCGGTACCTTTTGGCTTGCGCGGTGGCTGAACACACTGCCGCCAATCTCCCAAGCGGAAGGGATGGCCGCTCTCTCGAATCCAATCTATGTGCAGGCAAAGACCATGAATTTATGGGGAGGGGCTTTCCAAAATCTGACTGTTGTTGCCGCTGTGTTCATCTCCGTCTTCAAGCCCTGGAAAAGCAGGAGAACATGATACGTTCTGTTCAGTGGAGCGAGAGAGGAGCCGTCGCGATGAGGCTCTCATCGGGCAACGGATCAACCGCACCTGGGAAGAATTCTGGACTTCACGCCCCATACACCGGCCAGTATAGGCCCACCAGCGACCAGATTCGCCACCCCAACGGGGATGCACCGCACGAACCGTCTCGGTTGACCGGCGTATTGCCAAGCGGCCAGAGTTGTAGTATCCTGCCGCATTGCTCGGAAGCCGCTACCTGATCCCCCGAAAAGGGAAAATATCAAGGGAAAAAACTCAAAAAAGAGGGGGCGGCGAGCTTCCATAAGTCGTTGAAATAAAACGGCTTAGAAATGCGGGTGTAATTCAGTGGTAGAATGCCAGCTTCCCAAAACGATTTTACACTACATCCCAGCTCCTCAAAATCGCCACACCCTGCTGCGCTGCAATGACTTACGCGATCTTCTGCCGCTGACGATTGGGTCGATTAGTCGACCTATGTAGTGCAGGATATTCCCGAAAAGTAGTGCATGCCTGTGTGCCAACAAAACACTAACAGACTCCTCGGTAGGCTGACTCCACTCCCTCTGCCGCAGCAGCCATCGCTAGGACGTCGCCCGTCGCTTTGGATTCTCACGCGCGGGAAAACCGGCCGTCACCGAGCTCCAGTACATGGGCAATGGTGATCGGCAGATGCTGAGCCCACGACTTGGCCAAAGCCAGGTGCCAATCAGGCCCCAAGCTACACAGACAATACGCACAATCAACGCCTGTACAAATCATGTGCGCGCCTCCGCACGATGCACGCGAAACAGTGTGCTGTAGAGCACCGGAACCACGACGAGCGTTAGCACCGTGGCGAACGTCAGGCCGCCCATGATCGTGACGGCCATCGGCGAGAAGAACGCGTCCCAAAGCAACGGCGTCATGCCGAGCACCGTCGTGAAGGCGGCCATGGTGACGGGGCGTACGCGGCTCACCGCTGAGTCGACGACCGCCTCGAAGGGCTGCTTGCCCGTCGCGCGTTCGAGGTTGATCTGGTCGAGCAGCACGATCTCATTCTTCATTAGCATGCCGAACAAGCTGAGAAAGCCCAGCATGGCCATGAAGCCGAAGGGCTTGTCCGCCAGAAGCATTCCGCAGACCACGCCGACGACCGCCAACGGCAATCCCAGGAAGATGATCAGCGGATGACGCAGCGTGTTGAACAGTAGTACGGTGATAAGGAACATACCCATGAAAGCAATCGGTACGTTCGACATGAGCTTCTGATTGGCCTCGACCTGCTCCTCGTGCTCGCCACCCCACTCCAGCAGATACCCTTCGGGTAGCTCGATTTCCTCAATCGGGGCGCGTAACTGCTGATAGAGGGCGTCGGTCGTGCCGGTCTTCTGCTTACACGAGACCGACAACGTACGGATGCGATTCAGGCGGTGGACCACCGGGTCTTCCCACTCCGTGGCCACGCCATCGGTGACCTGCTGTAGGGGAATCCACCGACCGCACGCCGCGCTCCACACATGCACGTTTTCGCGGTTGTCGATGCCCGTTCGTTGCCCGGTGAGCGGGCGCAGCACGACCGGCAGCAGGTCGTCACCCTGGCGGTACAGCCCAGCGACGGCGCCTGAGAAGTTCATGGCCAGCGACTGCGCGATTTCCGGCCGGGTCACGCCCACCTCGCGGGCCCGGGCGTCGGCCATGCGCACACAGTCGGTCTTCACCGGCTGGCCCCAATCCGTCCGGATGCTGCGCGTGTTGGCGTGCGTCCACATGACGGCCTTGATATGCTCTGCGAGTCCACGCAGGACGTTGGCGTCGGGGCCGCTCAGGCGCGCTTCGACTGCTCCACCGCCGGGGCCCAGCTTGAACGCGTCCACACTGGTCACGGCCTCGACGTGGTGCATTTCCAGGTATTCGCGAAGCTCCGGGATCAGCGTATGGAGCCGACGAAAGTCATCCACACTCACAAGAAGCTGGCCGTATGCGGGATTGGGCATCTCCGGCTCGTACACCAGCAGGAACCGCAGCGGCCCGCGTCCGACAAAGCTCGCGACCGCGGTGACGCCGTCAAGCGTGCGGACGTGCTCTTCGATGGCCGCCACCGCGCGCGACGTCTCTTCGATGTGCGTTCCCTCCGGTAGCCATACGTCGACTGTGAACTGCGGGCGGTTCATATCCGGCATGAAATCCTGCTTCACGAAGCCGAAGCCCCACATGGCGACCGCGAGCACGACCACGATCGTGACCAAGAAGAGGCGGCGATGATCGATGCACGTTCCAACTAGGCCGCGATACAAGCGATAGAACCGATTGGTGTGGGCCGACTTGTGCCCGCGCCGCTCCTCCGGCAGCAGGGTCGCACACATATAAGGTGTCACCGTGATGGCCAGCACCCAGCTCAGCCCAAGCGACAGACAGATCACCTGGAACAAGCTCTTGAGCCACTCACCTGTCATATCCTTCGAAAGGGTGATCGCGGCAAACGCAAGAATCGCGATGCCGGTCGCACCGAGCAGCGGCCACTGTGTCTCGCGCACGGTCCGCTCGGCGGCTTCCACGCGCGGCATGCCGCGCTGCGTGTTGATGACAATGCCCTCAGCCACGACGATCGCATTGTCCACCAGCATGCCCAGCGAGATTATCAGGGCGCCGAGCGAGATGCGCTGCAACGTGATGCCGAGGATCTGCATACAGACGAACGTGCCCGCGATCGTAAGCACGAGGACCGTGGCGATGATGAAGCCCTCGCGCGGTCCCATGAAGACCACCAGCAGCAGGATCACGATGGCCACTGCTGCCGCCAGATTCGTGACGAAGCCGCGCACCGAACTCCGCACGGTTGCGGCCTGGTCCGTCATCGGCTGAATCGCGATGCCGACCGGAATCCGCGTTTCCAACTGCGCCAAGCGCGCCTTCAACGAATCGCCCATGGCGATCACGTTGCCGCCGGCGATTGTGGAGATGCCCAGCCCGACGGTCGGCCGACCGTTCCAGCGCAGTGCTTCTACCGGTGGATCTAGGTAGCCGTGTTCGATCCGCGCCACGTCCTTGAGGCGAATCATGCGGCCTTCCGCGCCGCCTTCGATCAATTGCTCGCCCAGGTCCTCGACGCGGTTGTAGTCTCCGGTGACGCGCAGGCGCACGTGCTCCGTGCCGACCTGGACCGCACCGGCGTCCGAGACGGTGTTCTGCTGGCTGAGCGTGTTGAAGATCACCGTAGGTTGCAGGCCGAGGCGTGCGAGCTTGGCGCGATCGATCTCGACGTAGATCCGCTCTGGCTGCAGGCCCCAGAAATCGATGCGCCCGACGTCGTGGCACAGCAGCAGTTCGCGGCGAAGGTCCTCCGCGATTTCCTTCAACTCGTGTTGCGAATATCCATCGCCGGTCAGTGCGTAAAAGACGCCGTATACATCGCCGAAGTCGTCGTTGACGAACGGTTCGTGACAGCCGGGCGGCAGTTCACCGGCAGTGGCTGCAACCTTTCGCCGTAATTCGTCCCAGACCTGCGGCAGCGTGTGCTTGTCATAGATCTCCTGCATCTCGGCAAAGATGATCGAGACGCCGGGGCGGGAGATGGACCGCACCTCCTTCAACTGCTTGAGTTGCTGGATAGCGGTCTCCAGCGGCTCGGTTACCTCCAGCTCAACCTCTTGAGCCGTCGCCCCGGGGTAGCTCGTCGAGATTACCGCTTCCTTGATGGTGAATTCCGGATCCTCCAGACGGCCCAGATTCTGGTAGGCCAGTACGCCGCCGAGCGCGATCGCCAGCGTAAACACCAGCGTCACGGTCTTGTGTCGGATGGCGTAGCCAGCCAGATTCATCCGTCGAGCCCCTCCCCGCCGGCAACCATCGGCCGAACAAGTAAGTTGTCTCGCAGCGTGTGCAGTCCGGCGATCGCGACGTGCTGCCCGGGCTGCAGACCCGACAGGATCTCGAGGCCGTTCTCGTGCAGGATGCCGACGTCAACCGGCTGCTTACGCGGCGCACCTCCCAGCGGGTCGATGATCCAGGCGTACGTTTCACCGTCGGGGTCGCGGACGATCGCTTCAACGGGCACCAGCACACGCTGGTCCTCGCCATTGCGCACATCCACGGACTCCGATGCCCGCGCTCGCACGGTTGCCGTCATGCCAGGCAGAATCTCGAGATCCGCCGGCGGCGCCAGCCCGACCACCACATCAAACGTGCGTGTCAGTGGATCCGATTCCACGCTGAACTCACGTACCTCGGCATCGAACCACCGCTCGGCGTCCGCATCAAAACGGACCTGCAATGTTCCTAGATTTGCCGCACCGCTGCGCGCGATGAGCCGCTCCGACACCTGAATGACAACCTCGATAACCGAGATGTCCTGAAGCGAGAGGATCGGCTGCCTGGCCTCGACGTGCTCGTGGTTCTCGACGTACCGCCTAGCGACGACGCCGTCGAACGGCGCCCGGAGCACCGTGTCTTCGAGGGCCTTCTCGCGGCTGCGCAGCTCCGCTTTCGCGACGTCATGGGCGGCCTGCGCCTCGTCGTACTCCGCCTCGGCGGCGACGTTTTGCAATCGCAGTGACGTCAGCCGCGCGAAGTGCTTCTGGCTGTCCGTGTATCGCGCCCGCGCCGCGTCAAGCGCGTGCTGGTAATCACGCTGATCGAGCCGTGCGAGGACGTTGCCTGCGCGAAATGCAGTTCCTTCCTGAGCATACAACTCCTCCAGCAACCCGGGCACGGAGAAGGCCAACTGCACGCGACGTGTCGCGCGCACGTTTCCCGGAAACTGCCGCACGCAAACGCCGGAGAGCGGACATACAGCGGCGGTGGGAATCGGACGCAACTTCGACGCTGGCGGGGCGGCATCCTCGGCATTCTTGGCGAGCGACCCTGGCAGGTTTCGCCAAGCCGCCGCGCCGATCGTGATTAGCCCAACGGCACTGAGAAGTATCGTTGTCTTTGGCCTCATCCAAGCTCTCCGTGGTGAAGGCGATCCTCTATAAATCCTTCTGATTAGACCGGTCGTCTCATGCGGCGGCAAAAAAAGAGACTGCTCACAGACCCTCACTAGGTCCCCGGCAGCATCCGGTTCATGCGGTCAATGTACTGGTCCAACGGCTTCACGCTACGGACAATCCGCATGCGCACGGTCACACCTTCCCAAGCAGCGATCATGAACGCCGCCATCTCATCTAGGTCCTGGTCGTTTCCCAACTCGCCTGCCGCCTGTGCCTCGCGCAGCGTCCGTGCCAATACCGATGACCAGTGGTCGTAGGCATACTTGATCGTGGCGCGCATCGGCTCACTCAATTGTGCCACCTCCAGAGCCAGCTTAGCAACAAGGCATTCCAGGGCGCCACCGCTATCTGCGTACTGGTCGCGCATTTCACGAAAGAGCCGCTTCACGCGGCTCAAAGGTGATAGGCTCCGATCGCTCAGGCGCTTTTGCATGAACTGTACGTGCGCTTCCGCTGCGCGCTCGATCACGGCCACACCGAGATCTTCCTTCGATTGGAAGTGGTGATAGAAGGAGCCCTTCGGCACTCTTGCCCGTTCGAGAATCTCCGTCAATCCGCAGCCGTGAAAGCTCTTGGCGGCGATGATCGCCAGCCCGGCTTCGAGGATGCGTTCCTTCGTATCAATTACCCTACCGCTCATGACACTCCTATATTAGACCGGTCGTCTCGCAAGTCAAGGTCGAAGACCAGTCACGTCCATTAGGCGTAGCCTAGAGTAGGTGCCTGCACTCGGTCGTGGGCCGGAGGACAGCAAACCCATCGCCGAGCGTTGATCAGCTCGGCGAGCTGGGACCGCCGTGGCGATTAGCCCTTTTTTTGCTCCGATCTGTCGCGAGATGACTCTTGGAGGCCCTCACGAGGTCGGGGCACGGTGGCGGTCAAAAATCGCTTCTCAAGGGATAACAAACGCGTATACTATGTGAGCGGTAAGGAATGTAGTGCATGATTTGCACTACAAAACTGGAGACTTGGAATCTCTAAGTCGTTTCCAAATAATAACTTGCGGGCGTAATTCAGTGGCAGAATGCCAGCTTTCCAAGGCGCTCAGGCACTACATTTAGCCCGCCCAAGATTTGCGCACACCTCTTTCGAATAGACACTTACGGCGTATCGCCCTATCGGCTGATGGGTCGATTAGTCGTCCCATGTAGTGCAGGTTCGACCCGAAAAGTAGTGCCCAAAACTCCGCCCTAACTCTCACTCGCGCACATGCCCGCATTTGGTCGAGGGCACATGAGAGAGCGCGTGCCTATGGCGAACGGCAGTGGCACCTAGCTTCCACCGAATACGGGACTCGCGTATCTGCGTCTCCGCGACGCAATGTCCGCGCAAACAGTCCTATCACCCTGGACGCTTCACCGCCAAGCCGTGCTACTCGCGGCCTCGTTCAGCGCCTCTGCGATTGTCATGCGCGCTGCGGTGAGATGCTCTGAGACGCCGAGAGCATCCAGTAGATGACCGACAACTACATCTTCACTCCCGTCCCCGCCACCATCTTCAGTCGTTCGAGTGGCGAGCTCTGCATATGGGTTTCCGTAGCACACCAACCCGATCCAGGACTGGGCAAATGAAGGTGCAACTCGCTCGCCCAATAGCAGGAGCATTCGTCGCACAAAGCACAATCTCTCGCCGACGGCGACATCCCCACCACTTGACGCCGAGTAGAATAACACCGCGAATGCACTACCAGCTGCATCACCAATCGGGAATCGGTGTGCGATCACTGAATCGGCCACGTGATGCAGAAACGCCCCGGCTATATCCTCCCTAATGCCGCCGAATTCCCTTAGTTGACCAGTTCGGCATGCATTCAGCACAACCAACCCAATCCTATGTGCTGCGATACCGCCATGCCCAAGAGACAGCTCGCGTAGATCGCGCGCAGACACCCGACTGGGCTCCCTACCTCCGTCTTCTGAAGCACACAGCAGGTACTGTTCACCCTCCCTAGATTCGCAGTGACCTGCGTAATGAAGTAGCGCCAGCGTCTCGCCGAGCAAGTTCAGGAACACACTGCGCCGCGCCGCCCTTCCTTTGACCCCGTCAGGTGACGGCACCACAGCGAATCCTAGCTCTTTCAGGAGCTTTGTTGTCAATGTCGCTTCGGTGTTTGCGTGGCGCAGGTGCCCAGCTGACGCGATCGTGCCTGTCGAGGGTACGATAAGTCCAGCCGTCTTATCTCGATCTCGGCCAATTCGTCTAGGAGCGAAATGACGGGTGTTCCTCGGCAAGCTATCCAATCGCGTTAGCGCGTGGCTCATTCCGAGCCACGAATGCGAGTGTTCTCCAGTATGCAGTGTCTCCCAGGGGAAACTGCTCCAAGCCTCATCGCAGCACAGCAACACAATAGCACTGTCGCTGGAGGTGAACAGGCGCGTGACCTCCTTGGGCAATGCTGACCAAGCCGCCTGCCCCATTGCCCGCAGCCGGTCCAGCAAAAGGGAAGTGTCATCGATGTCGGCATTGCAGGCTGTGACGCCTGCAGCATCGCGCAGCTCTTGGAACGGTGCGGCAGTCTGGGCACGCACGTAATGCGACTGGCACGGTTTCGAGCTCTCGATGATCCCGAAGAGCGGGCTGTTGGGAGCGATCTCAGTTGCCAGCACCAGGGCCACTGGTTTGCGCACCTGCTCCGCTAATGAGCCGATGCACCTGCAAACCGCATCTAACTCTCCCAACACATTCAGATTGGTCGAATTCAGCGTACCGTCTACGAGCGGAAGGAGGTTTCGCCATACTGCCTCATCCGTAATCCGCGGCGTATCTAGCACTATACGGTAAGCGTTCGCGAAGATCGCTCTCGCATCGCTCAAGGGAACCGAGCCGCCTTCTCCGACCCTTATAGCACGCAGGGCCAGTACGCGGGCTCGATCGCGGTTACCCATAGCAAACGCGCATTCAGCCATTCGCGTTAACACGCCGCTTGCTAACCTCAGTCGTTCAGCCAAGTGCGCACTCCGTGCCCTAGAGAGTAACTTCATTGCCATTCGGGAAGATGCTAACGCTTGCTGGGGCAGGCCGCGCCGAAAGATAATACGCGAGGACACATCCAGGAGCTTTGCGAAAACCAAATGTACGGAATGGCGCCCGGCACGCACTTCTGCTAAGGCATAGTCCATGCCAGCTGTAGCTACAGCGCCAGCTTCATCAAGCTGATCAAGCACCAACAGTGTATTCGTGAGTCCGAGGTAGGTGCCGAGAAGCGCTTGGGCACCAACCTTAACGACTCCTGCCTGCTGCTGAAGCGCAAGTGCTTCTCTGTAGACAGGTAGTGCATCGTCATAAGCGCCTAAGCTAAAGAGTGTGTCAGCGTGATTGTGGAGCATGCCTGCCAAATACGTTGTGAACTGCTGACCATACTGCTTGCAGAGATGGCGGCATTGTGTGATTGCGCGCTCCGCGGACTCAAGTGCCTCTGGCAACAACCGCTCAGCGTGGTAGGCGACATGGAGTGCATCATAGGCCGTAGCGAGCGACAGTGTCGCGAGCGGCTCCGCCATTCCCCCGCCAGCAATCGCACGTATGGCCATTGTGATGTAGCGACGGCCAGCCGATGGTTTGCGAGCGCCTGTGTAGAGCTGTCCAAGCAACAGGGCCGTGGCTGCTGTGGTGCGACGCAGTTCAGGGTAGCCGCTACGCTCAATACGAAGACCAGTGCTGAGTGCAGTGCGTGCAGCGTCAAGAGCTGCCTGGCCGTGTCCCAGACTAGTAAGCGCATTAGCCAGAGCATAACCGAACTGAAGTGAGCATTCCCTGAAGCGATGACTGGCGCACAATCCGCGAGCCTCCGAAAGGGTATCAAGCGTTAGGGCTTGCCAGTCCGGGCTAAGGCTCCCGATCATCTCGGCAAGCGGGATGAACCAATGCCAGCCGACAAGTAGCGTTCCTGCACCCTCAATCGGGCGCCCTTCTTCCGCAAGAGCGGCGGCAATGGGCATGTACATTGATGGGGCGACTCTGCCCTCCCTTCGTGTGTCGTTGATCAATGCCGTAATTCGCTCATCGCCGCAATGGTGTGCAGCCGCCTCCAAAGCGGTATCCTCACGGCGAACGATGTAGTGGCGGACGTGATCCACCCACGGAATCCCCGACGGTAAGAACCCGAGTCCATTAGGTCCAGTGCCAGAGGATGACTTCGATTCCGCAGACATTCAATACGTGCCGAAGGTGGCTCGGCCTCAGGCAAGCGTTAGTTGCCTGGAGGTGCCTGAACCAATCCGTAGCCAACATCCTGCTCGGCAAGATGTGTTTGACGATCAACGTTGCTCAATAGCTGCGTAGCGACTGCCGAAGGTAGACCGTGTCGGCCAACACTTCGCAGGTGATCGATCCACAGGGCGACCGCGCCTGCCACGTGAGGCGCAGCCATGCTTGTTCCGGTCATAGCAACAAGGCCGCCACCACTGCGAGCCGAGACAATGTTGACGCCGGGTGCCACCAGGACGGGATGAGTATTCGAGAATGACGGAACATAGATTTGGCCATCGGCATATTGACCGATTGCGCCAACGCTGATGATCCCTTCCGCGTTGGCGGGGGACGCGGCGGAAACCGTCCAGCTGGTATTCTGTTCTCGGCGACTTTCGTTCCCCACCGCGGCCACGACCACGCAATGGCGATTCTGAACAACCGATCGGGCGTCGATGTACGCGCACAGGTGATCGAAGAGGCGACAGGTGGAACTGTAGTCAACTAGAGCGCGTGAGGTGGCCACATCGACAGGTAGGCCAGTCGCATGCAGACGAGCTACCTGACCCGGGAAGTCTATGGCCAGGGAGAGAGACACGACATCGGCGCCGCCGTCCACAGCCCATTGAATTCCTCTTAGGAGAGCGTCAAGAGTGCCGGCACCAGATGAACGTAGCACCTTGCCAACGAGTGCACGCCCTAGTTGTGGCGCTATCCCAATTCGGTGCCCTGATACATCGCGGCCGAAGATTGTCGCGGCACAGTGTGTTCCATGGCCATCGCCATCGCCATCTCCCTCTCCGGTGAAATCTTCAGTAAGGAGATCCACACCACGGAACGCCTCGTGATCCGCATCGATGCCGGTGTCGAGGACAGCGACCGTTATGTCGGCGCCAGTGGCCTGACTATGTTGAGCGCGGATACGACGTATTCCCCATCCGATGGCGTCCGGCTCAACTTCGTCAAGTTCCGCAAGCGAAGCAGGACGAACGAGCTGAACCGGGACATCGCATGGGGCCGCAGCTATGAAGCCCGGCCCCTTCTGAACTGAAAGCAATTCCTCGGGGCCCAGCGAGCGGAAAGCAAACGAAGGCGCGGCCGCAGTGGACATGGCTTCGTTCCCTCGAAAACTAGCTTCGGGAACGGAGAGGACCACATATTCTCTTTGGCCAGATAGCGCTGTCATGGTTGTAGCTGCGCGGAAATACGGTTTGGTGCCGATAGACCATAAGGGCACGTCCGAAAGGGGAGCAATGCCTGCGCATCACCCCACCCTCGATTCTCCAGCCCAGAGCGGCGAATCTCAATCGCCGCGTTTCTTACCTCCGCTCCCCTGACTCCTGAGGACGTATTGCGGATCTCGCATCGGCGTCCCATTCCGGAGACGGCCTGCACCGGGCGGCAGGTCCACCGCAGAGTCGGACCACGAGGAATGCCGCCATGGCTCTAGTGCGCCATCCTAAGGAGCCACTCGTCCGACGCAAGCGCTGGTCAGATCCGTGATGTCTCTTACCTTGACCGGGCTGGAGAGGGCTCGTCACACTCACGGCAGCCCGGTTGCGGTAGAAGTTCGCAGCTAGCCAGTCGGGTGATTCTGGGGCGGAGCGCTGGCGATCGAGCCGCCACTCATTATATTCACAGTAGCGGCGCAAGCCCCTGTTCCGCCAGGGCGCCTCCGGGGCCGCAAAGAATGCCAGATTGTGGAGCTGTCCGTCCCCAGAAAACGCCGTTTCCAGGTCGTGCGGCTTGATTTCGATAGCCGAATTGGTACTTTGTAGTGCATGCGGTCGATTGGGAACGAGCCATCGCCCCGATTCGACCGAAATGTAGTGCAAAACCGCGTTTGCGGGCGTAATTCAGTGGTAGAATGCCAGCTTCCCAAGCTGGACGTCGTGGGTTCGAATCCCATCGCCCGCTTTCTTTTTTTATGGAAATAGGTTACCGTGATTGCCCTGGACGTGGTTCCACGGGCCCTTAGGTTCCGAGACCGCGTTTCGGGCTCAGAAACGGCGTTTCTTGAAGCCCATACCGGAAGCTGGGCTTCGTCTTTCCGCCTAATTCGGAAACCACCCGTAAGTATCGTGCGTAACAGGTTTTACCTTCGCTTCCGCAACCGTTCACCGAACAAGTTGGTCATTTCTTGGTCACTCGGTCCAGCTCCAGGTCAGAGTTGGTCATTTCGGTGCGGCGCGATTGTGCCGTTCGTACTGCCAAGCGAAATTTCGGGCATAGGTGCGAGCAATCGTAAGCCACCGCCCCATGCGCTTAAGCGCGCCTGCCGTAGCAATCTCGAGCACCACGGTCAACATGTCTACCGACGCCGTTGCAGGCAGCTCCATCGTTCGGAAGACGCCGGACCCAGTTCGTCCGCTTGATGGCCAAGGGTGGACGAGCGCGGGGCGCAGGTTGGCCGCCTTCTCCGGACCGCATGACCCTGTTACACTAGCTTGGTTGGCAACTTGGCACGCGTCGTGCGGTACACGCGGGCGTTGACCGGGGATGTAGTCGGACGCTGTCTCGCTGGTAATCTTCGGCCGCTTTTTGGCAGCGTGTACCGCAGTCGACTCCGTTTTGAGATGAGGAATCGGTTATATGAGCACTAAACCGTTTAATGCGTTCGCGATGGCGCAGGCCCAGTTTGACAAGGTCGCCGAGACGCTCGGTCTCGACCAGGGGACCAAGGATCTGCTGCGAAATCCGATGCGTGAGTACCATTTCAGCCTGCCCGTCCGGATGGATGACGGAACGACCAAGGTTTTTCAGGGTTATCGTGTGCAACACAACGACGCTCGCGGTCCGGCCAAGGGCGGCATCCGGTTCCACCCCCAGGAAACCGCCGACACCGTACGGGCGCTGTCCATGTGGATGACCTGGAAGTGCGCCGTCGCTGAACTGCCGCTGGGAGGCGGAAAGGGCGGCGTGATTTGCGAACCGCATAACCTCAGCATGGCAGAACAGGAGCGCATTTGTCGGGCATTTGTGCGCCAAATCGCGCGGGATGTCGGTCCGCTGCGCGATGTTCCCGCGCCCGATGTGATGACTTCGGGCCAGCATATGCTCTGGATGCTCGATGAGTACGAGCAGATTCGCGGCGGCCACTATCCCGGTGTGATCACCGGCAAGCCGGTAGGCATGGGTGGGTCGCTCGGGCGGACCGAGGCCACTGGATACGGCGTCGTTTTCACGGTTCGCGAGGCCCTCAAGGAACTGGGCGTCCGTCCACATGACACGATCGCGGCTGTCCAGGGATTCGGCAATGTCGCGCAGTACGCGATCGAGTTGTACAACCAGCTCGGCGGCGCGGTCGTGGCCGTCTCCTGCTGGGACCAGGAGGACCAGCAACCGTACACCTTCCGGAAGAACGACGGCATCGATCTCGCCGAATTGCGAAAGATCACGGATCGCTTCG
Organism: Phycisphaerae bacterium; assembly: GCA_028277645.1. GTDB lineage: Bacteria > Planctomycetota > Phycisphaerae > UBA1845 > Fen-1342 > JANQFV01. Next base: position 51,408 of record JANQFV010000031.1, on the reverse strand, counting down.
GCGGCATCAACAAGCAGAAGGCTGCAGAGTTGGGTTACGAGCAGTTGCCTGGCGAGGCGTGGATCGAACAGGACGTGGACATCCTGTTCCCGTGTGCCCTGGAGAACTCGATAACCGCCGACAACGTGTCGAAGATTTCCAAGCGGGTCAAACTGATCGCCGAGGGCGCGAACGGCCCGACTACGCCGGACGCCGATCATGTACTGCACGAGCGCGGCGTCTTCGTTATCCCCGATTTCCTCGCGAACGCGGGCGGCGTAACGTGCAGTTATCTCGAGCAAGTGCAGAGCAATATGAACTACTTCTGGGAAAAGGACGAAGTGCTCGGCAAGCTCGACGTAATGATGACGTCAGCGTTCATCGGCGTGAGCGACATGGCCCGCAAACGCAAGCTCTATATGCGCGACGCGGCCTACACGATCGCCATCGCGAGGGTGGCCCAGGCCTGTAAGGACCGTGGATGGGTGTAGCCGTCCCGATCAGATGAACCGGCGAGAGGTCGATGAGCAGGAAGCTCGAACGAGGCATGTACCCGCAATTCGACCGCAAGTTCTTCGACTCCGACGAAGATTTTACGGTCCTCGGTGGCGGTGAACTCGGGGGTAAGGCCCTCGGGCTCGCCTCAGCGAAGCAGATTCTGGAACAGGCCTGCCCGACGGGCGACCACGCCGGCGTACAGATAAGCATCCCCCGACTGACCGTGCTTGGGGCGTCTGTCTTCGAGCAGTTCATGGGCCAGAATGATCTCTATGAGGTCGCCCTGGCTGATCTGCCGGACGAGCGAATCGCGCACGCGTTTTTGAAGGCCGAACTCCCGCCAGTTTTCGTCGGCGACTTGCGCGCCCTGATCGCAGCCGCGCACACACCGCTGGCCGTGCGTTCGTCCAGCCTGCTGGAAGACGCACTTCAACATCCCTTCGCCGGCGTGTACGCCACCAAGATGATTCCCAATAACGAGGCCTCGGTTGGCAACCGCTTCAAGAAGCTGGTCGAAGCCGTTAAGTTCGTTTGGGCGTCGACGTTCTTCAAAGACGCTAAGGCCTACATGCGTACGATCGAACATCCGATCGAAGAAGAGCGGATGGCCGTCATCATCCAGGAGGTTTTGGGCGAGCGCTTCGGCGAGCGCTTCTATCCGATTGTCTCCGGTGTCATTCGCACCCACAACTACTATCCCACCGGTCACGCCGAAGCGGAAGACGGCGTAGTGAACCTCGCACTGGGACTGGGCAAGACAATCGTCGACGGCGGCGTTACGTGGACATACTGCCCACGTTATCCGCGTCATCGGCCTCCGTTCGGATCGACGCGCGAGTTGCTCAAGAACACGCAAACGAATTTCTGGGCGGTCAGCATGGGGACCGCGACGTACGATCCGGTCAACGAAGCCGAATATCTCGTGCAGTCCGGGCTGGACGTGGCCGAGTGGGACGACGTCCTGCGATTTACAGCCTCGACGTACGACGCGGAATCTGATCGTCTGACCATCGGAACGGGTGTTCCGGGGGCACGCGCCCTGACGTTCAGCCGCATGCTGGAATTGAGCGATGTGCCGATCAACGATGTGGTCGAGCATTTGGCGACACGCTGCAAGGACGCGCTTCAAGCTGACGTGGAAATCGAATTTGCCCTGACACTCGATCGTCGCAGCGGCTTGCCCGCGCGATTCGGGTTTCTACAGGTGCGCCCGATGATGGTCGCCCGCGAGTCGGTGCGAGTAGATGGGGACGAATTGACCAGCAGTCATGCACTGGTCGCCAGCGAGACCGTTCTCGGAAACGGAGAAAACAACCAGATTGCAGACGTGGTCTATGTCAAGCCCTCCACGTTTGAAGCGAAGTACACGCAGCAGATTGCCACGGAGGTCGAGCGGCAGAACCGGGAACTCCGCTCACAGAATCGGCCGTACGTGCTGATCGGCTTCGGCCGGTGGGGTAGCAGCGACCCATGGCTCGGCATACCTGCAACCTGGCCGCAGATTTCCGGCGCGCGGGTGATCGTCGAGGCCACGCTACCGGAGATGAATGTAGACGCCAGCCAAGGTTCGCACTTTTTCCATAACATGATCAGCTTCCAGGTGCAGTATTTCACGGTGCGGCATAGCGGAGAGTACGCGATCGCGTGGGATTGGCTTGACCGGCAGCCCGCATCGTCGGAGACTCAGTTCCTGCGGCACGTTCGGCTGACCGCGCCGCTGGAGATCCGCGTCGATGGTCGCCATGGCCGAGGCGTGATTCTCCACCGATGAGCGTCAACGACGCCGGAGGACGCTGATGACTGAGCAGAACGACCGCGTAACCGATATTCTCCGATCTCTGCAGGAACGAGCCAAGGAACTCAACTGTCTGTATCGCATCGAGGAAATCATCAACGCCGAGGATCTGACGTTGGATGACGTCTTCCGAGGCGTAATCGACGCCATTCCCCCCGGCTGGCAGTACCCCGACATCTGTGTCGCACGCATTCAGTTCGGTGACCAGGGCTTCGCGTTCGGCGACTTCCGCGAAACCGAGTGGATGCAGGAGGCGATCATTCGCGTTTACGGTGAGCCGGTAGGCGCATTGGAAGTGGCCTATCTGGAGCAAATGCCTCAGGCCGACGAAGGACCGTTCCTGAAAGAGGAGCGCAAGCTGCTGGAGACAATCGCGGAGCGCATTGGAAGTTGCATCACGCACCGACGACTCCTGGAAACGATGCAGAGTATGCAGGAATCCGAGCATACTTCGCGACGTGCTGGACGCGAATGGTCGGCCATCCTTGATCTCCTGCGCCGCACCGATCAGAGCCTGCTGATGCGCGTGTCGCGCAAGATGATCAACCACCTTTGCTGGAGTGGTGTAAAAGCGGCGCGGCGCCTCCTGCAGGATTTCCGACCCCATCAGACTTCCGATGAACCAGAGGTATTTTTTGAATCAAACCAGCCGCGCGGGAAAGACATGCCGCCGTCGGCGACCGCGTTGGCGGACCGAGTCTTCGAGCTCGCCGGGGAGCACCTTAGCGACGACGAGATCATCTCTTGCGTGCACAACTGGATCAAACAGGATCGCGCCAGCTTCCTTGTGAACACGCTGGAAAACTACCACACGGCGATCTCGGAAGTCAGCGATGCGATTCAACGCTACCAGCACGCCGGGCATGGCGAGGTAGAGCTCTCGCCGTCCACGCGCAAAGGCCTGCTGGTATCGTTGGTGCGGCGCTTTCTCTCCGATCAGCTGGAGTACATCAATGTCGCCAAACGCTACGTCGAGATCGCCGATTTTCACCAACTCATCCAGCGACTGATCTACCCCGCTCATGGCCACGGCAAGACCGGCGGCAAGGGCGCCGGACTCTTCCTCGCCTGCCAAATCGTGCAGCGGCATCGGGACGAAAACGAACTCCTCGCCGAGATCAAGACGCCCAAGACCTGGTACCTGACGTCCGACGGGATGCACGATTTCGTCTACTGCAATCACCTGGAAGACGTGTTTTCGCAGAAGTACAAGGAGATTGATGAAGTTCGCCAGGAATATCCGGACATCGTGCAGGTCTTCAAGAACTCGCAATTTTCCGCGACGATTGTCAAAGGTCTGTCCCTCGCGCTCGATGACTTGGGCGATAAGCCGCTGATCGTCCGCAGTTCCAGCCTGCTGGAGGACCGGTTTGGGGCCGCGTTCTCCGGCAAATACAAGAGCCTGTTTCTCGCCAATCGGGGCACGAAGCAGGAACGCATGGACGCCCTGATGGACGCCATCGCCGAGGTATACGCCTCGACGTTCGGCCCGGACCCGATCCAGTATCGCACCGAACGAAATCTCGTTGATTTCCAGGAAGGTATGGGCGTGCTGATCCAGGAGGTTGTCGGCACGCAGATTGGTGACTACTTCCTGCCGGCGTTTGCGGGCGTCGCATTCAGCCACAACGAATTCCGTTGGTCGCCGCGGATCAAGCAGGAGGACGGGTTGGCCCGGTTGGTCCCCGGGCTGGGCACACGGGCGGTCGATCGATTGGGCGATGATTTTCCGATACTCGTGTCCCCCGGCCAGCCGGGTCTGCGCGCAAACGCTACGCCTGAAGAGGTTGTCCGCTACGCGCCGCGGTACATGGACGTCATCAATCTGAACACCAACAAGTTCGAAACCGTTGATGTCGCCGAGTTTCTTCGCCAAGTCGGCGACCAGATGCCGGCTGTCGAGCAGTTGGTCTCGGTTTACGCCGATGGTAATCTGCGGCAGCCCCTGCTTGGCAGCGTCGATTTTGAGCGGGACGACCCGGTCGTTACCTTTGAGGGCTTGTTGAACCGTACGCCGTTCGTGAAGCAGATTGGCGCGCTACTGAATCTGCTCGAACGAGAACTGAGTCACCCGGCCGACATCGAATTCGCCTCGGACGGCAAGGACCTTTACTTGCTCCAATGTCGCGCGCAAGCCCCCGCAAAGCACGCCAAACCGGCGCCGATTCCCAGAGATATCGCTTACTCCCGGCTGCTCTTTTCCGCCACGCGTTACGTGAGCAACGGAACAACGCCGAACATCACACACGTCGTATACGTCGATCCTGAGAAATATGGCCAACTGGGCAGCCGCGAAGAGCTGATTTCGGTGGGCCGCGCGGTCGGCAAGCTCAACAAGCTGCTCCCCAAACGGCAGTTCATCCTCATGGGGCCCGGCCGCTGGGGCAGTCGTGGCGACATCAAGCTCGGTGTGCCGGTGACGTACTCCGACATCAATAACACGGCGATGCTGATCGAGATCGCCCGCAAGACCGGCGATTACACGCCAGATGTGTCGTTCGGCACTCACTTCTTCCAAGATCTGGTCGAAGCCGAAATCCGATATCTCCCGCTATATCCGGATGAAGACGGCATTGCGTTCAACGAGGCGTTCTTCACGCGGTCGCCGAATCTGCTGGCTGAGCTTGCGCCAGAATTTGAGTCACTGGGCGACACCATTCGCGTGATCGACGTGCCACGGTCGGCGGACGGCCAGGTTTTGTACGTCCTGATGAATGCCGATCTCGATGAGGCCGTGGCGGTTCTGACGGACCCGGCCGGCCAGGCAGAGCATGATGACGCTAGTGGACAGGCCGTCGCAACCACAGACGGCCAGGACTGGCGATGGCGCACCCGCATGGCCGAGAGCGTCGCCGCCCGCCTCGACCGCAAACGGTTCGGCGTAAAAGCGCTCTATCTATTTGGCAGTACGAAGAACGCCACCGCCGGCCCAGCCAGTGACATCGACTTGCTGGTGCACTTTGTCGGGACTGACCAACAGCGGCATGCGCTTGAGCAGTGGTTTGAGGGTTGGAGCCTCTCGCTTAGTGAAATCAACTACCTGCGAACCGGTTACCGAACCGAAAGCCTGCTTGATGTTCACATCGTTACGGACGAGGACATCGCCAACCGAACGAGCTACGCGGTGAAAATCGGCGCCATAACAGATGCTGCACGTGAGTTGCTGCTTGGCAATTCCACCCCGCCGGCTAAATGAGCGTGCGCATCGCGGCCCCAAGATTCGCCGGATTAAATCTGACCAGTGCCAATTCCGGACCATCGTGAGCTGCTGAGAAGCAGTGCGTCTGGCCGATACGATCCGACCAAGCGCCGGTGATCCTAGCCGACTCGTGGATGTGGCCATGCAGCGTGAGCAGCGGCTGCGTTTGCTCGATGAATCGCTGGATGGCGACACTGCCCACGTGCACATCCAATGGCGCGTGGTCGATCATCTTTCCATCCAGCGCCGCACGATCCAGCTTCGTCCTGTGGGGCGGCGAGTGGAAGAGAAATATCGCCTGATCTACCGGCCGACCAGCAACCAGATTGTCTAAGTCATCCTTGATGGTGGCGTGCTTGATCTGATTCTCGGGGGCCGGAACCGAGCGATACCCGTCTTCTGGTGAAACGCAACCCGGGTCGACGTACCGCGACACATCGTATCGTTCCCAGTCCTTCAGCAGGAACGGCGTTGGCGGTACGCAAGCGTATCCGTACACCTCGTGGCCCTCGAACGAAACGCGGCGATCGTGGACGTACTCCCAGACGCCGGCCGTCGCCGCTGCGATAATGGCCGCCTCCTCCGAGCGGCTGTCGTCATTTCCGAGTATCACAAATACCCGTGGATAATCCTCGGCGAGCTTCCCCTGGAGCTTCTTCAGCTGCCGAACAAGGAAACTGTTGATGAAGTCCTCGTGATCGAAATCCAACGATTCGAGCGCCGAGAGCCCCGACGGCAGCAGATCTCCACCAAGGAAGACGGCGTGCGGCCTCTCCTCTCCGATCAGCTGAAACAGCTTCAGGTAACGGTTTGATCTCCCGTGGAGATCAGAGACGAAGAAACACGTCGGCATCAGTCGCAGTCCCTGGGGTGGCTTGGTTGACCTTCCAGTCGCCCGGCCACACCACCGAGTTTCAACCGGATCGCATACCCGCCACCCTATGCTCAATGGATTCCGTCCAGAGCACAATCGCCAAAGCAGTGGATCAGAGCATGGCCGCTGGCAATCGCTCTCTGGTCCGCGCTAAGATATGCGCCACTACTGGGCTCGCGTAGGGTGACGAGCTCGACACGAGTTCCGACTCTGCCGCAGCGCCCCGCGCAGAAAGCGGCCTCGCCTGTGCAAGCTGCGGGGATGGTCTCATCCGGCGCACACCTCGTGGCTGATCCATGACCTGAGGATATACGTTCAGCACGATCGATCAAACGAGTGGAGCCGATGAAGCAGGTCTTAGCCGTCCGTTCCGTTCGACCGAGGTGATTCGTGTAGGATAGATTGCGCCGAAATTCGTGAGGCAAGTTGGTCACTGAATTGGTCAGTCGTCACTTGGTGGTGACTTGTGATCGAGTCCTCAGTGACTTGCTACCCAGTTGTAACCCTCGTTTTTGGCCGAAAAACGCGATGTAAGTGCCTACAAAACAGGTGCTTGTGCGCCGAACACAGAATTCCCAAGCTGGACGTCGTGGGTTCGAATCCCATCGCCCGCTTTGCGTTACGGGGGGGCTGTAGCCCGTAGGATCCCTAGCTGCTTGAACTGCAATTGTTTACGGGGCACCACCGTAACACCCCCTCCCCACCACCGGCGGCCAACAGCGGCCACGAACGGTCACGATCGGAACACGGTGACGCCTAGCAATCCACCAAGTTGACCAGACAGTGGTTGAGGGAGCGACTGCGGCCCGGTTCGCCGTCCCCGCGTTATCCGTTACACTGGCTCAGTTCTGTTGACAACTCCTCCCCTGTAGCACGCCGACGTTCCTCGGAGGGTTAACGGAATGCTCGCCCCCGAACAGGAGGCACGCGAACAGATTGACGCCAGCCTCCGGCAGTGCGGCTGGATCGTGCCGGAGTATGGTACCGGGGTTGAGCCGGCCGGGGATGGAAATCGTCGCGGTTGGAGTGGCTATGGACCCGTCGAAGGGGCTAGGAAGTGAGGCGTTCGAGATGTTGCCGGAGGGCAAGGCGTACGAGCCCTACGTGCCGGCGAGCGAGTCGCCGGTCGAATTCACACTCAAGGCCGTAGCGGCCGGCATTGTTTTCGGAATCCTCTTCGGGGCGGCCAACGCATACCTCGGTCTGCAAGCCGGACTGACCATCTCCACTTCGATCCCTGTCGCGGTCATGACCGTGGCTGCGTTTCGGGCGCTACGCGGCGTGGGGGTCCGTGCGAGCCTGCTTGAGGCGAACGTCTCCCAGACGATTGGATCTGCCTCGAGCTCGGTCGCCAGCGGAGTCATCTTCACGCTGCCGGCCCTCTTCATGTGGGGTGTTGCGCCGGAACTGCTGCAAATGACGCTGCTGGGCATGTGTGGCGGACTGCTCGGCGTGTTGTTTATGGTCCCGCTACGACGCTTCCTGATCGAACGCGAACACGGCAAGCTGCCGTATCCTGAAGGCACCGCCTGCGCCGAAGTACTGGTGGCGAGCGAGGTCGGTGGGGCCAAGGCGACGAACGTGTTCCTCGGGTTGGCCGCGGGGGCGAGCTTTCGTGTGCTTATTGAGTGGCTCAAGCTCTTTCCCAAGAACATCAGCGTCACCCTGCACAACAAGCTGAACGTCGGGCTTGGCATGAAGATGTCCGCCGCTCTGTTTGGCGTCGGGTACATCCTCGGCCCGCGGATCGCAACGGTGATGGTGAGCGGCGGTCTGCTGTCGTCACTCGTCATCATCCCGGCCATCACGCTGTGGGGCGCGGAACGGACCGAGCCACTGTTCCCCGCGACGGACGTGGTCATCGCACAAATGGATGCGAGCTCGATCTGGACGAACTACGTGCGTTACATCGGGGCGGGGGCAGTCGCAGCCGCCGGCCTCATCACGCTGATCCGCAGCATCCCGACCATGATCGAGAGCTTCCGCATCGGGACGCAGCAGCTACGGGAGCGACTTGAAGACACGTCGGGTGCGGTGCCGAGGACCGGGCTCGATCTGTCGCTGAAGACCGTCAGCATCGGCTTGCTGATCATTGCCTGCGTAATGGCGTTCGTTCCGGCCGTCTTCGGCAGCGTGGGGACCTTCCCGGTGCGCGCGGTTGCCGCCGTGTGTGTGGTGATATTCGCGTTCTTCTTTGTGACGGTGTCGTCACGGATCGTCGGCCTGGTGGGTGTGACGTCGAACCCGACCAGCGGCATGACAATCGCGTCGTTGATCGGTACGTCGGTCGCGTTTCATCTGCTGGGCTGGACCGGCATGACGGGGCAGGTCGCAGCGCTCACCGTCGGCTGCGTCGTCGCCATCGCGGCATCGATCGCCGGCGACACATCGCAGGACCTCAAGACGGGATTCCTGTTGGGCGCGACACCGCGAAGACAACAGGTCGGTGAGCTGATCGGCGTGCTCACGTCCGCCGTATTTGTCTGCCTGACGTTGACACTGCTGGCCCAGGCGTACGGCTTCGCGGGCCAACTCGATGCGGACCCGGACACGGCGTTGGCAGCGCCGCAGGCCAATCTGATGAAGATCGTCATCGAAGGTGTGCTCAACGCGCAGTTGCCCTGGGTGCTGGTGGGCATCGGAGCAGCGATTGCGGTCGTCGCGGCCCTGCTGCGAATTCCATCACTACCATTCGCCGTCGGAGTGTACCTGCCGGTCTCGACCATGGTCCCGGTGTTTCTCGGCGGTCTGCTGCGCTGGTGGATGGAGCGGAGGGTGTTGTCGTCGAACGAAGATCGAGCGGAGCGCCGCGAGCGTGGCGTACTGTTCGGATCAGGTCTCGTCGGGGGCGAGGGCCTGCTCGGTGTTGCGATCGCGGGGGTGGTGGTTGCGCAGAGCGTCGGCGCGCCGCCGGGCGAGAAACTGCCGCTGCCGGGCGAAGTCGGCTACGGCTGGGCAGAGCGGCTTGCCGAGTGGATCGGATTCGGCGCTGGCGCGGCGCCTCAGGCACCTCATCTGTTCGCAGCGGTGCTCTTCGCAGTACTGATCTGGGTGTTCGCGCGACGCTGTCGAATGCACGTGGGCTAGCCATCGGTCGGTGAGATGCCCCATCTGTTCTTCGTGCTGATCACCATGTACGAGACCGGGCGCTGGGTCGTCGGACACGTCGCATCGAGTAGGCGAGTGCGCCGAGAGTAGCCACGCCAATTGTGCTGCCCGGCATCCACGATGTCGAACTGCGCGTTGCTTCGCAGAGCACCGGCGGGTGGCAGTCCTGGACGATGGCCACGGTCGTCGCACTGCTTTCGGCCGGTGAACGAAAGATGCGTTTCGTCACTGGTGGCGATGCGGGGTTCGAGCACAACGTCAACTACTTCAGTTTCAACCTGCGCCCGCCGGACGGTGACCTCGACGCCGACACCGATGTGGACGGCGATGATTTCATCGGGTTCGAGGAGTGCATGGCCGGCCCCAGCGTCGCCCCCGAACCAACAGCACCGCCCACGATTAAGCGGTGTAAAACCGCCTTCGACTTCAACGGTGACACCGACGTGGACGCCGTCGATTTCGCGGAGTTTCAGTCGCGTTTTACGGGCTCTACGTAGCGCTTGCGCCAAACGGTCGCTGCCGCATTACTGCCCCAGATCCTCCGGCAGATCGGCGCAGTTGATCAGCACGCCGTTCTGATAGCACGTTTGCTCGACAGATGTCAGCGTGAGGTTGTTGCCCAACAGCAGACCCGACACGAACGACGTGCCCGTGCTCAGATAGAGCAATTTTGTGCAACCCGTACTCGCCAGGAATAGCCCCGCCGCCGCGATCACGGCCCCAATGTGAATCACCTTCGAACGTCTCATGAGAACTCTCACCTTTCCATTCACTGTCGGTCGGCGGCGTGGCCGCGTGACTAGAATGTACGTCTCGTCTGCCGTTTCATGGCAATCAAGCCAAACGTAATCAGAAAACACGACATGAAGCCAAGCGTACCGCAGATCGGAACCGGCGATCTCGTCTCGACCACTTGCCAGTATTCGTCATCTACGGCGGCATCCGCCTGGGCCGTCGCAGTCTTGAGGTGCTCCGCCGAACTCACGGTAGCTTTCAGCATGACCGCACCGGCAACACCGGATTCGAGTACAACCTCGATCGTCATTCCCTCGGCGACCTCGACCTCGCCGAGCGTCAGAACGATCTCATCGCCGTCCACTTCAGCATCGAGCGGTTGCGCCTGTGCCGTCTCGGATTCAACCAGCCAGGCACCTACGAAAATCGCGCTGACCGGCAGCGGGAAGTGCAGTTCAACTTCTGTTGCCGTCGCGTCACCAACGTTCTCGACATCCACCATGAACGAGAGTTCGTCACCCACATACGCAGACTCATTCATCGCTGTAACCATTACGCGTAGATCCGGCAGGAAATCGTCTGCCGCGGTTGTGAACGTCTTCGTTTCGCCATAACTGGTACCGGCGCCGTTCGTAGCGTAGGCCCGTACGTAGTACTTCGTCTCAGAATCCAGATCGCTGATTTCGCTCTCGAAAGCTCCCGTACCGACCCCGTCCGTGGTCTTGTTGTCACTGGTCGTGGGATCCGCCGAGGTGCTCCAGCAAACGCCGCGTGCCGAAATCGCGCCACCGCCATCGTCCGTAACCGTGCCACCGCACACTGCCGTGTTCGTGTCTACGTCGCTAACGCTCGCCGTCGTGACCACCGGCAAAACCGGCAGTGCCGTGAAGCTCACAACGTGGATGTTAGCCGACACATCGGCATCGTCGGCACTCGTTGCGCCCGCAACCGTGAAACCGCACGACTGGCTGGTCGGCGTAAACTTGAGCCCCGCCGCTGCTTCCGCCGCGGTGATGAAACTGCCGTTACTGAGCTCCGTAGTGCCATCGTTCAGGTATAGTACCCCGCCCGTGATTTCCGTGATCTTGAAGTGCGTGATTTCGCTGCCGTCGTTCGAATTCGGCGTGATTACCAGTCCATTCGTCGTCTGTTCACCGATATTGGCCCCGGTCGGTAGCGTGACCGATGGCTCCTGAGCAACAGCCGTAACTTCGACCGTGAATGTGCCATTGAAGTTGTAGCTGCCGCCCGAATTGCCTTGCCATTCGAACGTGTCGTTGCCGTTGAAGTAGTCGTCCGGCGTATACGTCAGATTGTCCAGATCCGCGACATCGAGTTCGTCATTGTTGGCCACCGGCGTGCTGCCGACGGTGAGTGTGCCATTGGTCGGCACGGACGTAAGCTGCACTTGCATCAACGTCTCGCTCGTCACGTCGTTGTAGGGCGTCGCAAAATCCGCCTGCGCGAAGTTCAACGCGACGTTTTCTTCCGTCGTGAAGTCCGCGGACGCTGCGAAGAACGACTGAATGAAGCTTGGCAAGCCATACTGGCAGGTACCAGCGATGTCCGGACCACTGGCTTGATAATCGCAAGCGGCGCCCAGGCTGTTCGGGCTATTGATCACACCCAGCTTGGATGCACCGCCACGGGATATATATATCTTGCCGTCAGGGCCGAGTTGCATCGCCGACGCGTTGCTGTCCGTGCTCACCTGAACCACCGAGCCCGGAATGTCGCCGGCGGTCAGGTCAAACTGAACGACATTGATCATAAAGCGCGCGATGTACAGCCGCGTGCCGTCCTGCGAGAACTCCAGCCCGTACGCGTCAGTGAGCGTGCCGAGGTTGACCGCGTTGGAGACCTGCCCGGTCGCGGCATCGAAATCGTAAAGTTCGCCGGTGTTGAGAAAGTAGTACGCCATCGCCAGCTTGTCGCCGTTGGGTGAGGCCTTGAGATACCCAATCGATCCGTTGATGTCGGTCGCAGTTCCGACCGCCGACACGACCGCCGTCGCATTGACACCGGAGGAAGAGACCTGAAACGCGTGGAACTCGTTCGAGTTGTACGGCCGCGCCAGGACCCAGATGTCGGTGCCGTTGGAATGCGCCGTGGCGGTCACTTCTTCCGAACAGGTGGCCATCAGATTGATGTTCTTTTGACCACTGACCACGTCGCCGTTGCCACTGTCGAGCGTTATGTCGACGACGGAGTAGTTCAACCCGTCCGAACTATTCGTGGCTGGGACGGTGAAGATATAAAACGTGTCACTGTTACCTGGCTTGGGGACGATGATCCCCGACTGCGTTGCGGATGGATTTCCCTTCAACCCGGTGCCGTTGGGCATCACGTCGTGATTGGCGTTCCAGACTGAGATGCCATCTGTGTAGAAGAGCAGGTTGCCCGACGTATCGGAGATCGTCGCACATCCCTCGTTCTGATTGATCTGCCCGCCCGCCAGTGGCTCGGGCGCCCCGTTCACGAACGTTACGCCGCCAGAGTAGCCGAAATACCAGTTGTCGCCGCTCTGGTCGCGAGCCGAACTCGCCGCCACCACGATCAGCATCACCGCCGAGAGTGTCAGTGCATATCTATGGGCCATCGCTATGTGCTCCTCGAAAATCGGAGGCTTGCGGAGTAATTCGTATCCAATGGACCTGACGCCAGACCGAGCTGACGCGCTCGATCTACCCACCGCGGCGCCATAAACCCGCTGCGTACTTTCACTGTGTACATCGACCTGTATCCCGGACGCACTTAAATATCGCAGGTTAAAGGCCCCGTTCTGTCGATCCCGCTTGGCAATTCACGATCATCACTCGTAAACTTACGTATGTTTCGCGGCTGAAGCCCCAGGCGGTCTGTCGACTCGATTGGGGGCTCTCGCGCGGATCGGCACGGTCCGATGCGCAGCGTGGTAGCGGTGTTCGTGCCGATACGCCCAGCTAGCGCTTCATAGTACTGGCTATCTTCGGAAGTGCTGGGCCGTGCAAATACTGGTACTTGAATGAAGGCACTCAATCCATGAGCCAACAACTTGATGAACTTCTCGCCCACATACCCCTCCCCGCGGGTGCCGAAACCGTCCTCCGTCAGAACGATGCACGCAAGATCATCGTACCCAATAACCGTGCGGAGCTGATCGATCTGTCACTCGGTGAAGCCCAGGACCGCTTTGAAGTCGCCTACGATATTCCGAAGCAAGGCCGCGTGGTCGAGGCTGAGGTCGTGCGCGTGCGCAACGGCGTGGGTGTCAATATGCCCGAAGCCTACATGCGTCGTCGCGATCCGAATTGCATGTACGTCGCCGACGATGCGCCCTCCGACAAGCCGCGCTTCGCCGAGCACTTCGACACGCCGTTCGACGCATGGCGAGAGGAGATCTTCGCGTGGCTGGTCGAGCAATCGCTGATCGCGCTCCCCTTCCGCGCCGGACACCGCGAATCCAATTACGACGCCCTGCTCATCGTACCTGCCAACGCCGCCTTCTTCGCGGCAGCGCTGGCCGACCTCCAGGGAATGCTCGATCCCGGCGACCTCCCCGAGCGATTCGAGCCCCGGGCAGTAATCTACGTCGCACCACCCTTCCGGCACACGCACTGCGGCGGTAAGCAGGTCGTCATCCACCACCGCCTGGCAGACCTGCACGAGGTCTTTGCCCTGAATCTCTATCCCGGTCCCAGCGCGAAGAAGGGCGTCTACGGCGTCCTGTTGGCAATCGGCGCCCGCGAGGGCTGGGTTACTGCCCACGCCTCCACCGTGCGTGTCGTTACCCCCTACGACAACATGACCACGATCATGCACGAGGGTGCCAGCGGCGGCGGCAAGAGCGAGATGCTCGAGTACGCGCACCGCGAAGACGACGGCCGCCTTTGCCTCGGCCGCAATCTCGTCACGCAGGAAGAAGTTCACCTCGCCCTGCCGCGCGGCTGCCGGCTTCAGCCCGTTACCGACGACATGACCTCGTGCCATCCGGGCATTCAGACCGACTCCGGCCGCCTCGTCGTCACCGACGCCGAAGACGGCTGGTTCCTGCGCATCAACCACATCAACCGCTACGGCGTCGATCCGCACCTGGAGAAACTCTGCGTCCAGCCGACGGAGCCGCTTCTCTTCCTCAACCTCCACGCCGTACCGAACGCGACGTGTCTGATCTGGGAGCACACGGAGGATGAGCCCGGCGTCCCCTGCCCCAACCCCCGCGTCATCATGCCGCGCCGGGCTGTTCCCGGCATCGTGCACGACCCGGTCGAAGTCGACGTCCGCAGCTTCGGCATCCGCACGCCGCCATTTGCTGCGCAGAATCCCTCTTACGGCATCGTCGGCATGTTGCACGTGCTGCCGCCGGCGCTGGCGTGGATCTGGCGGCTGGTCGCGCCGCGCGGCTACGCGAACCCGAGCATCACCGCGTCTGAAGCGTTGAGCAGCGAGGGCGTGGGCTCGTACTGGCCGTTCGCCACCGGCCGGCAGGTGCTCCAGGCCAATCTGCTGCTGGATCAAATCCGCCGCACGCCCAAGACGCGTTACGTCCTGGTGCCTAATCAGCACATCGGTTGCTGGCACGTCGGCTTCATGCCGCAGTGGATCAGCCGGGAGTACATCGGCCGTCGCGGCGGTGCGAGATTCCGTCCCGATCAACTCACGCCGGCGCGCTGCCCGCTGCTGGGCATGACGCTCGTGTCGATGCTGGTCGAAGGCGTGCAGATCAACCCCTGGTTCCTCCAGGTCGAGTTCCAGCCCGAGGTCGGCCCGGCTGGCTACGATGCGGGCGCACGCATCCTCGCGGACTTCTTCCACCAGGAGCTCAAACCTTACCTCGCCGAGTCCGACCTCGATCCGCTGGGGCGCCAGATTATCGAGTGCTGCCTGAACAACGGCACAGTGCACGACTACGACGCACTGCTGAGCGCGGGTTGACCGCGCCCGGCAGCACTGTCGAAGGCGTCGCTACACATCGGTCAGTCAGACGCCCTTGTGAAGCAGGATCGGACGCAGGCGCCGTACAATTCGCACCAGATCACGCTGGGCGCGCATCACCGCATCGATGTCTTTGTACGCCGCGGGTGCCTCGTCGATCAGCCGTCCTGCAATGCGCGGGTCGATCACAACATTGCCTAACTGCCGTTCGAAGTCTCTGCGCCTGATCCGTGCTCGGGCGGCGCCGCGCGACAGCTTGCGCCCGGCACCATGTGAGCTGGAGTGCAGCGCTTCGGGTTCGCCGCGCCCGCACACGTGATAGCTGTGCGTCGCCATGGTTCCCGGCACGACGTTCAGCGTCCCGTCTCGCGCGACGTTGGCGCCCTTGCGATGTATCCAGAGCGTTCGGCCGGCACACTCTTCAGACTGCACGTGGTTGTGATCCGTGTTCAACAGCGTCGACCAGTCTGGCTCGGCGCGAGTGTGCGCCACCAACACAGTCGCCGCGCCCGTCAGCATCCGTCGCCGACTCTCGGACGCATACGCCCGCGCCCAGGTGACGTCGCTCAAGTACGCCTGACCCGCTTCGCTCTCCGCATCCAGCCAGGCGAGACCACCGCCGACAGCGTTTGCACGCTGGCCATGAAACTGCGCGATGTGCTGTCCCATCGCGCGTGAGCCACTGTGTACCATTAGCCACAGGCGGCTGTCATCGTCCTGCTGAAACTCCAGAAAGTGGTTGCCACGCCCGAGCGTACCCAGTTCCAAACGTCCATCGCCCGCCGCTCTGGCTGCGAGTTCATCGGCGCTGAGCTGCTCGGCTGCAATCTCAGTGGGCAACTCCGGCAGCCCCGAGCGGCGGTTGTGGCGCATGATCGGGACCGTAGCAGGCAGCTCACCCAAAAGCTTCTCCGCGGCGCGGCGCCGCCTAAATGCGTCTGTGCCACAATCGAACGCAACCGCTGCGTAGCCACAACCAATGTCGCCACCCACCGCAGCGGGGTAGATGTGTCGCTCGGTGGCAACTGCCACGCCATTGCTCACGCCGGCCGCCAGATGCACATCCGGCATCACCGCGACACGGACCACGCCGGGGGCTCGGCTTAAGCGGTCGAGTGTCTGCTGAACGGCGGAATCTGGAGGTCGTCCTACCCACCGCCGAACGATCGTTTCGTCAGTCACGACCTCCTCCTTCCACGATGACGTCGAAAGTCAGTTCCGGCGTTCGGCGGCGTGAGATCGCCGCAGCCACTTCGCCCCGCAGACGCGCCGCGTGGTACTGAACCATCTCCGTCAACACCGGCTGTAGCCGTGCATTCTGCGTGGCGATCACGACCCGCAGCCGCCCGGCGTTCGGCGCGGGCACAACCTCACGTACGAAGACGCCCAGCATCTCATCAGCCCCAGGCAGCGTCACCAGCGCGAGTTGAACGGCTTGTCCTACTTGTTTGCAGAGCTGTCGAGTTTTGCGATCCGTAGTCTGCATGAATTCGGCGTCACGCCGCTTATCGTCGCGCGGGTTGACACCATCATCCGGATGAAGCTGCGCGCACGGTGCGCGCAGCACATATTCTTTTCGCTTGTGCGAAGTCATATAAGCTCCCTGATCAGGGTAGCGCGCAGAGCGCCACCATCAGTGGGGTCTTGAACTCAACGAGAGATTCAGAAGGAAGGAGCCTGGCTGCGCCCAGCCGGCCGAAGAAGAGGAATCAGCGACCGCTGATTGCGCAAGAAGGCTCCACGCAACACGTCATCGCAACGATACGCACGGACAACCTCCTTTCTGCGTCGCAGTCCGTCTGCACGCGCTCATTTCATTATGCCAACGGAGCGCCAAAGATCAAGACATTTGTGCAGCCATGACACGCCAACACGCCGCGGGCGGTCACTTCAGGCCAATGCCGGTCGGATCGTCGCCTGCTTGTTTCATTCCGACGGCGTGTGATAATCCGCATCCGAGGAGGCCACCCATGAACACGCTCATTCCGCTGCTCGTTTCTACCCCCTTTCTGCTGGTCGTGTGCGGCTGCAACGTCGCGGAGCATCGTGGCGCCAACACGGAAGCGCGGCAACAAGCCGCAGACGTCACGGCTATCAAACAGCTTGCTGAAGATTGGCGACACGCTTGGATCGCTGGCGACGCGAATGCGCTCGTCAACCTCTACGGCGACGATGACCCGGCGCTGCTTCCGCAGAATCAGCCCGCCATTCGCGGCAAGGACGCGATCCGTGAGATCTACACGGCCGTCTTGAACGAATTCGCTGTCGAGGGCGGCGGCGAGATGATCGACTACGCCATAGCCGGAGACTGGGCGTACTACTGGCATACGTACACAATCACTGCCACGCCGAAGGCCGGCGGCGAAACCCTCACCGACACCGGCAAGTCCGTCTTCATCCTCAGACAGCAACCCACCGGCGAATGGAGAATCGCCCGGCTGACCGCCAACAGCGACCTGCCACCACCGGCTAACTAGCCCGCCCGGCCACACAGCGCGGACGCGTTAGGCGAACAACGGCTTACGCCCCGCGGCTCGGCGTGCATCGGCAATCTGCCCCAGGTGCGAGGCCTGGTGCATCGCGATTAGCAGCAGCAGCCTACCGTTCGATTGAAAGTGCTCGTTGCCGGCCGCTTCCTCCGGTACCGCTGACGGCTTCTGGTCGAGCCCCGCATCCCCGAGCTCGTCAAGCAAGCGTAAGGTCGCTTCGCGCGCCTGCGTGAACGCGGTCAAGACCTCTTCATAAGGTGGATAATCGGCGGCGTTCGTCGTCGGCTCGGTGCCCATGTCGAACAGCGGCCGCCATTTCTCGTACAGATTTGGCCTGCCATTGATCATCCCCGACAACGCGCCCTCCGCAAACGCGAGATGGCCAAGCACCCACAGCGGATGATTACCGCCCTTCGGCGTGGGCGACGTAAGTGGCGCGTCCTTCATGTCCTCGGCAACGCCACGAGCCCATTCGGCCCCGGTTTCGAGCGACCTGCGGATTACATCCATAACGGTCATATGCCAGTCTCCTTGATCACGTCAGTAGCATGGAAGGCGGATACTGTGCTGCGTCCCTACACCTGTCGCAATTATAGGCGTTTCCGCACGCCGGCGCCACCGCGCGCAGCGTGCCGATCTGTCTAGCCTGCGGCTACGACCTGCGTGGTCTGGTCACACCTCGTTGCCCGGAATGTGGACGGCCGGCGGAAGACCTCGTTCCAGCACCTGACAGGTCGCCCTCCCCGGCACGAACGAGGTGCTCATCACCCACCCCGAAAGAAAGCCCAAGTCATCACCTGCGATTCCAGCGAGCAAATCGCCCTCCTAAACGCCTAGCTAAGCCCAGCGACGCTACCACCCATCGAGCAGCTTGCGGACCTAGCGGACGCCACTACAGTGTGACCCAACCACGCACGTAGCGCGCACTCTAACCGCCTTCGTACGAAGAGACTGACCTGCAAATTCGACCTAGGCGACGTTACCGTTGCGCGCATCAGAGAGCACCGTCGCACTGATAGCACGATCTGCGGTCCGCGGCCACCGAACCGATCGCCCCAGCACCCAACCATTCAACAACATCAGCGCGGCCGAACTTGTGAGCGACAACCAGATCGCCCACCGCCAGCCTGTGCGTGCCTCGAACGCCATCAGCGTCAGCAGCCACACACTGCTGGCCGGCACGTAGTCCGACCACGCGCGCCGCACCTTCGTGGCCCGACATCAACCTGAGCAGTTCGAGCTTCCGGACAAACGCTGCCGGCGCGAGGTTGGCGACAATCACGACCCGGGCCACGCATCTTCGAATGCGAACGCCGCCCCGCTCTGCAAACGCGGCAGGTGGTAATGCCAGAACGCTTCGAACGGCGTCGGCCCCAATACTACGAGTGCCAGCAGTGTAATCCCGCAGCCGAACGCGACGGTCCAACCGACCGCTTTCCAGCGCCCACGCAGCACCAACGGCACGATCAGGAACGCCGGGAAGATCTTTGCCAGAATCGCCGCCGCGAGCAGTCCACCGCCCAAGACGTTCCGCCGACTCTCGACCGCGAGCATTCCCAGGACCGCCAGCACGATCGTCGGCAGGTGAAACTGCCCATATTGGAAATTGTACAACGCCGGTATCGAGGCATATACCAGCGGCATGAGCAACGTGATGGTCGCTCCTGCAGCGCCGCCGACCCGCCGCGCGAGCATCAACCCCGCGGCAGCGAAGCCCAACACCTGAATCACAAACCACGTGATCTGAATCGTCTCGAAGTCGTGCGTCAACGCCAACGCTAGGCGCGGCAGCAGCAGGAACTGCGGCGGATACTGGTACGGATCCTCGACCGTCAGGCCGGCTACGCACGTGTGCGGCTCGGCTTCACGGCACAGGCCTGGGTAGTGCTCGGCGTGATACAGGTTCAGTTCGCCGCGCATTTGTAGTTCGGCTCCATAGACGTAAGCCGTCATGCACGCGTGCCGCGCCCAGAACGGATGATCGGTCGTCAGCCACCAGTTGAAGTTTGGGTCCGCGATGTAGGTGCTAAGTCGGGCAATCTGCACCACCGCGACCAGCCCCATCGTCCCCCACAATCCGCTGCGCAACGGCCGGCGACGCAGTGTTCCATCGAGTGTTTCCGGCAGCCAGTCTGCAAGCCAACGTTCTGTAGCGAACGCGGTCGGCGTCACTACCAACAGCGCGGCCGCGTCCGCATCGAACACGCCGCTCCAGAGTTTGAGGATGATTGCTCCGGCCACTCCCACCGCGGCGCCGATCAGGCCGCTCATACGCACTCGCGTGTAGCGCCAGACCGGCAGCATCGCCACCAGCGATGCTCCAAGCACGTACGTGAGCCGTACGCTCTGCGAACTCTCCTGAACCCCCACGACCACCGCCGCAACGTGCGCCAGTAGGTGTACCGCCGTCATCGCAACGAACGCGGTTGTCACTCCGGCTACACCGATCCGCTCAACACTCACTGGCATCAGATTGCCTCCAGCACGATACGCGCGGGTGATCGCCGTCCTCAGCAACCAGTCGGTCGCGCGTCACGCAAGAGGTGACAGGAGGCGTGCGGCATACACGTCCCGCCCTGCCTTTTTTGATCCGGAACATCTCATCTGTCCTGCTTCGTCCCGTAATTTATGTTGCAGCGTTCGCACTGCAGCCCGACTCGGCCGATAACACCTATCCGACTGATATACAACAACTTACATTGAATCCATCCGTCCGAATCTCGTTGAACGGACACTTGCGCAGTGTTACGATACCGGTTACGGGAGCCTCGGAACCGGTCACGATTCGGTGTCCGGCAACCTCCCGCAAGTGGCCGAGCCGCGCGATTAGGAGGGCGGCAACATGCACACTACGCACCGGTGTACACTCGCCGTGGCGCTGTCGATCTTGGCGCTCGCAACGGCGGCCCTGCGCGCCCAGCCCTGTACGCTCGATTGGTCGGATCAATTCCCCACGGGTGTCAACGACACCGTCCAGGCGTTCGCCGTATTCGACGACGATGGTGACGGCCCGAATCCGTCCGCGCTGTATCTTGCCGGGGGATTTTCAGCGGCCGGCGGATTCGCCGCCAACCAGATCGCCCGCTGGGATGGGCGCGTGTTCACTCCGCTCGGCAGTTCCCTCACAGCCGGCACCGTCTTCGATCTGGCGGTGTTTGACGAGGACGGCGACGGGCCGCTGCACCCGGCGCTCTTTGCCGTTGGCAGCATTTCGGCCGCGGGCGGCACGCCGGTCAGTAACATCGCACGCTGGGACGGCAGCTCCTGGTCACGCGTCGGTGACTTCGGTCTTAGTAACCCTGCGTACGCGCTGGCGGTTCACGATCCCGATGGTGCTGGTCCCTTGCCGGCCGTACTCTGTGCCGGTGGTCTGTTTGGCTCAGCCGACGGTGTCATTGCCCCACACGTGGCCCAGTGGGATGGCACGAGCTGGTCCGCGCTCGGTGCCGGGTTCAACGACTTTGTCTTCGATCTGATCGAATACGACGCCGACGGCGCCGGCCCGAATACGCCATCGCTCTACGCCGCAGGTGGCTTCACCGCGTCCGCCTTCAACCTCACGTTCCATGTCGCACGCTGGGACGGCGTGCAGTGGGTGCCGCTACGCTCGTCACCGGGCGACGTCGGCCTGGACGGTGCGGCGTACAGCCTTACCGTATTCGATGCTGACGGTGGCGGCCCCAGCCTCCCGTCCCTCTGCGTCGGCGGCAATTTCACGCAAGCCGGCACGGTGCCCGCCAACTCGGTCGCTTTGTGGGATGGAACGAACTGGAGCGCCCTCGGCAGTGGTGTCGACGGCACCGTCTGGGCATTGCTCGAGTACGACGAAGACGGCGCCGGCCCCGGGCTGCCGGGGCTGTGCGCGGCCGGCACGTTCGTCACCGCCGGCGGACTTCCTGCCGCGCGTGTCGCGCATTGGAGCGGCGGCGTCTGGCTGCCTCTGGGTTCCGGCGTAAACGACACGGTCCGGGCGCTGGCCACGTTTCCGGACAACGCTGAAGCATCCGCCGACGCACTCTACTGCGGCGGGGATTTCACGCTCAGCGGCGCGTATACGTCGAATCACATCGCCCGCTGGGGCTGCCTCCCCAGCGCGCAGGCTCCGTACATCATCATCGAGCCCGAGGATCAGGCCCCCTGCGAAGGCGGCCCTGCCACCTTCACCGTCTGGGCATCCGGCACGGCGCCGCTGAGCTACCAGTGGTACAAAGACGGCACAGTGATCGACGGCGCGGTGGCCGCGTCGTACACCATTCCCTCAGCCGGCCCTGATGATGTTGCCGCCTACTCCGTGGCGGTCACCAATGACCATGGCACCATTACGAGTGTCACTGCCAGCCTTACGCTCGGCGAGAGTTCCATCATCGACACGCAGCCGCAGTCGACCGATGCCTGCGAAGGTGATGACGTGACGTTCAATGTCGTCGCGACCGGCCCCGGCGCGCTTACGTACCAGTGGCACCACGACGGCCAAGTCATTTTCGGCGCAACCGTCCCTTCGCTGACGGTCGAGGACATCACAATCTTCGACGCCGGCGATTACACCGTCAGTGTGACCGGAAGCTGCGGCACGATCACCAGCACGCCAGCGACGTTGACCATCGGTCCCACGCTGCTCGACCAGCCCGCCGACCATGCTGTGTGCGAAGGCGACAGCGCCACGTTCTGCGTCAGCGTCAACACGGGAATCCCGCCGTTTACCTATGAGTGGTATCGTGACGGCACGATCCTGCCGGGAGCCCCGCACGACGCCTGCTACGTCTTCGACCAGGTGTCCGCCACTGACGCGGGCGAATACTGGGCAGCGGTGACGAATAGCTGTGGTACGGCCTACAGTGCCACGGCTGAACTGACAGTGGCGGACGAAGCGCCGGTCATCGATGTTCCTCCAGCCGACCAGACCATCTGTGCCGGCGAATCAGCCACGTTCTGCGTCACCCTCGCCGGCGGAACGCCGCCCTTCTCGTACGCGTGGTCCAAGGATGGCGTACCGATCGCCGGAGCACCGGACGACGCGTGTTTCACGATCGACCCGGCGACGGCTGCGGACGCGGGCGTGTACAGCGTGTCCGTGAGCAACGGCTGCGCGGCGCCGGTCAGTGCGTCGGCTGCGCTGACCGTCAAAGAGCCGCCCGCAATTGACACACACCCGGCCAGCCAGTCTGTGTCCGAGGGCGATCCCGTCACGCTCTGCGTGACGCTTGCGGCTGGTTCGCCGCCGCTAACGTACGAATGGCGATTCGACGGAACACCAATCGCTGGTGCGCCCGACGACGCGTGTTTCACTATCGCGGCAATGTCACCGGCGGACGCCGGCTCGTATACGGTCGCGATCAGTAACGCCTGCGGCTCTGTAGAGAGCGATGCGGCCCTCGTCACCGTGGATCAGACACCAATCATCGCCAACGATCCTGACGACCTGACGGTTTGCGCCGGCGACGTCGCCACGTTCTGCGTCACACTCCTGACCGGAACGCCGCCGCTGACGTATGAGTGGCTGCTCGACGGCACACCGATCGCGGGCGCGCCTGACGACGCGTGCTACACAATCGATCCAACGGATGCCGCAGACGCCGGCGCGTATTCCGTGCGCGTCTCGAACGCGTACGGCAGCACGACGAGCGCCGCGGCGACGTTGACGCTGGGATCGGCACCGCAGATCGGCCAGGATCCACAGGATCAAACTGTAGTGCTCGGCGACCCGGCTACATTCTGCGTCGACGTGACCGGCGGCACGCCGCCGCCGAGTTACACGTGGTATCACAACAGCCAGCCCATCTCGGGAGCGCCCGACGCGGACTGCCTCACCATCCCGTCGACGGCCGTCACCGACGCGGGCAACTACTCCGTCGCTGTGACAAACTCCTGCGGTACGATCTTCAGTGCGACCGCCACGCTAACCATCGCTCAACCACCTACGATCGCTGATCATCCGACTACCAAGACCGTCTGTGCCGGTGACGCCGCAACGTTCTGCGTTACACTGGCGGGCGGCACACCGCCATTCACCTTCACCTGGCGACGCGATGGCATTGCCATCCCTGGTGCGCCGAACGCGGACTGCTTCACGATCGATCCCATCGAACTGAGCGATGTCGGTGCGTATTCTGTACGGGTCAGCAACGCGTACGGCAGTGTGGTGAGCACCACGGCGCCGTTGACGGTCAATGCTTGCTCCCATCCCGCCATGCCGAGCAATCCAAATCCGGCGGACGACGCCGTGGACGTGGTAGTGAACACGACGTTGCAGTGGTCACCGGCAGCCGATGCGGATGAGTACTGGATTTACTTCGGCACGAATGATGCCCCGCCGCTGGTGGCGATTCGACCGGGTACTAGTTGGCCGCCGCCGCCATTGCTGCACGGCCAACGGTATCACTGGCAAGTCGTAGCCGTCAACGACTTCGGCACCAGCGCCGGCCCGGTCTGGACCTTCACAACCGCCGCGAGAACGCCCGAACCGGTGCCCCCCGACGCCCCGCTCGCAGTCTATCCACCAATCGATGCGGTCGGCGTACCGATCGACTTCATGCTGGATTGGTCTGATGCCGCTCGTGCGACGTCCTACACCGTCTACCTGGGTGACAGGGCTTTCGCACGACTGGGATCAACGAGCGAGAGCGAAT
This sequence comes from Phycisphaerae bacterium, assembly GCA_028277645.1. GTDB lineage: Bacteria > Planctomycetota > Phycisphaerae > UBA1845 > Fen-1342 > JANQFV01. The sequence continues at coordinate 27,191 of JANQFV010000031.1, read as the reverse complement.
GGCCCATCGATGGCCTCGAACCGAACACCAAGTACTACTGGACGATCATCGCGTCAAATGCCGGCGGACGCGTCGTCGGCGAAGGCACAATCTGGTCGTTCACGACGGCTGCTGCTGCAACGTCGCCGGAGCCGTCTGATCCAAACTCGGCCGATCCTAACGATCCGACCCGCCCCGCTCCCACGGGCGGCGTCTGTCCGCTGGTGGCTGCAGCGATGCTATCCGTGACGCTCGTCGGCCTGCACCTGGCATGGCGGAGAAAGTAGGACGGTCGCGCGAAGCTCGCGATGTCCGCGCATGAAAACGCCGCACTCTGTTCCGTGCGACGGTAATCGCAACGGGACAAAGTGCGGCGTATTTACCCAACTAATTCGGGCGAATCGCGTAGTTCTGCTTGCCGGCCATCAGCGTCAGGTCCGTGTCCGTGATCGTGACGGTCTGGCCGTCCGACTGCACGACGGCACCCGGCGCGAAGAACGTGAAGGCCAACTGATCCGGGACCGCTTCGTACTCGACGGTGTCCAGATCCAGCCGCCCATATGGCACGTTCAGCAGAGCACCCTCGGTCGCGGTCGCGAGCGCCGTGAAGTTCCACGGGCTGTACTCCCACGCCGCTCCGTTGCTGTAGTCCAGCAGTGTCGCGTTACCGTGCAGGTGGTTCCAACTGATCTCGCGCCCGAACGCGTCGACGGCCCAAGCCAAAATGTAGCCGCGGAGTTTGCGGCCACCGGGGTTGGTCGGATCGTCGTCCGGCTCACCAAGCCCGTCGAGCACCGTGAACGGCGAGACGCCCTTCGGCAAGCCGGTGAACACCGACCAGTAGGCCGGCTCGTTCATCGTCAGGGCGATCTCGTTGTCGACCCAGTTGCACAGCGCGCCGTTACCGTTCGCAAACACCATCTTGATGTTCACACCCGCAGGCCAATCGTTCGCCAGCGTGATGAACGTGTCCTGAATGATGTCGCCGGCGGCGTTCCAGCGGATTTCCACCTTCGGGTACACGATGAGGCTGCCCTTTTCGGCCGTGTCGGCCCGGTCAATGCCGCTGCGCTGTTCCGGCGTGTCTGGCGGCGACTCATCGTCGAACCGCTTGAACGTCTCTGGCGGCAAGCCGTCGCTCTGCGCCGGGTTCGGCGGTACCGGACCAGCCTCGGTGATGATGAACTCACCGGCCTCCAGGCCCATGCCGATCAGCGGCGAGCCGGACCACAGGCGGTCGGAGTTGTGCTCCATCAGCTTGGCAATAACGCCGAGCAGCGGCACGTCCTCGCTGAAGAACGGCGGATCGTCGCAGACGATGCTGCGCATGCCGTCCACCCGAGCGCGACCGAAATCAGTCTGCAGGTTCGGCAACAGGAAGTGGCCGCCCTCATCACTGAGGAAGAATTGCTCCCACGAGCAGATACAACGCTCGGTCCCGGAGAAGCTTACCTCGTTCTGATTCCAGATGTAGAACTTGGCCTTGAACAATGGCGGGCAGCAGTCAATGGGACTCAAACACACGGTTGCCGAACAACGCGCACCGACAGACTGCGCGTCACCCGAATGACAAATCCCGGTGTAGTTCGGCGTAGCCGTTACTTGCGCCTCATTTGTGAACCCAGGGTTCCCGTTGCACTCGGAAAGCGAAGTGAAGAACAGACTGCCTTGTGCTTCGTTCGCTATGACTACCTCGCAGGTTATCGAAGCACTTTGGTTAGGATCTAGTGGCCCGACACTCGCACAGCACGACGCGTCAAAGGCACACGTGCCAAGCGATGCGCCTGACGCTGTCACTGCATCACACAGAACAATGTCACAAATCTCAACAGACGCCAGCGGCAACTCACAGCCAGCCGTGACGTCATAGGTATAGATAAGACGAATCGGGTAATCTGCTGCCCCGATCTCACCGAGAGATACGACTCCGGCCGCGGGATACTCGATGGCATTCGGGTCGTTCGGATCGTAGGCCAGGTCGACTGCGACGGTCTTTTCGCACCTGACGCACGCCACGAGCACGTTGACCTCGGCCTCGGCCTCGACCTCGGCACAGTCTTCGTCGGGTTGACCGCCGGGCACGCACGCTTCGGTGTAGCCCTCGACGCGGACGTGGTTCACGCAATCCGGATCGGCGCCTTCTGTGTTGAAGTCCGGATCGACCTGCATGTCGAACGAGATCTCGAGCTGGTCGCCCGGGGCGAGCCACGGATCGCCGATGCCGCACGACGGCTGGCCGCCGAACCCGTCGAACCAGTAGCACTTCTCCTGTCCGTCGCCGAGGCCGGCACTGAACGTCGGGCAGATGCAGCCCGTGACATCGAATGTACTGCCGCCGAAGCGTCTGAACTCAGCCGCGCAGGTGCCGGTCAGACGCCAGCTCTTGCAATCAAGATCGTCCTCGATGCAGATGCGCGGCAGCTTGGCCAGGTTGTCCTTGATGATGTCATCGCCGCCCGGTGCCGTGTCGAGCACGCCGTTCGGTCCCGGCGTCACGATGGCGTAGCCCGGCATAACGGCCGCACCCGGATCGACAATCTGAACGTCGTCGCCCTGGGCGGTCGTGTTGGCGAGGCCGTCGCCGACCAGCGGCTCTACGATCGCCATGTCCGGATTCTGCACCGTCACGATGTAGCGGAAGCAGCTACCCGGCGCGAGTTCGATCTTATCGCTCGGCGGCGGGTCAATCTCCGCACCGGTCTCGCAATCAATGCAGATCACCTTCTTGATGACCTCAAGCGAACACGGCGGCGGCGCGATGATCTTGGCCTCGCAGGTCGCCACACCATCGGGATTGCCGCAGATGCTCGCTCCTCCGCCGTTCGCCTCGGCGGTGTTCTCGAACATCATCACGGCGATGTCGTCGCCGCCCGGAATCGTCGCCAGCAGCGTGTCCGGTCCAGGCCGCACGATGACGTCGCCCGGCAACGTGCCCTGCCCCGGATTGATCTTCTGCTCGTCGTCATCAATCGCAGTCGAGTTCGCCGTGCCATTGCCCAGCGGCGGCTCGATGATCGAGTAACCCGGTGTGCCGTCGCAGTCCGCCAAGGCACGCATCGCCTCGGCCGTGTCCACGCGAATCGAACACGTCCACACTTCGGAGCCGCCGCCCGCGATGGTCTTTAGCACGCCGTTGCAGATCTCGCACGTCGCCGGATTCACGAACGACACGCCCGGCGTCGTATTGACGCAGCCGGTGGGACCGCACAGCAGAGGATCGGTAACCACTACGTCGGCCGGTGCCGACGCGAAGTTCTCGACCGTCATCCGCATCGTGATGATCGCCGGGAAGACGATGTCACGCAGGTCGAGCAGGTCCGTGTACTGGTCACCGGTCGGTCCCGGCACCCACGCATCGGGATCGGGCTCGCAATCCGCATCCGCATCCCAGCGAGCGTTCCACTCCTTCGTGCAACGCAGTTCGAAGCACTGCGCATCGATGAAGACCACGTTGTCGTCGTAACCTTGACCGTTCTCACGCAGCGTGTCGATGTCGTTGTCGTCATCATCGACCTCGAAGACGCCGTCACCATCCGAATCGCCATAAGCCGTGATAGCGTTGGTGAAGTCGATTGTCGGCTCCGGGCACTCGGTGCAGAAATCGTCGTCCTTGGTGACTTCGGCCTTGAAGATAATCTCGACCTTGTCGCCGAGCATCGCCGGTTCGGCGCAGGCGCTGACGCCGCAGAGCCAGCCCAGGTGGCTGGGAACGCCGTTTCGAATGTCCTCTAAGAAACCGCCGCTGATGAAACCAAAGTCGAAGCTCAGGCAGTCCGCATTGACCGGTGTGATCGGTTCGTCGACGTACATCATCGCCATGACGAAGTCGTCGCCGCCCGGCGTCGACTCCAGCACGCAATTCTCACCAGGCGTGATCAGCACGGCACCAGGACCGGCCGGGCACGGCGGCGCGTCGTCGCCACCCAGCGCTGATTCGTTGATGCCATTACCGCCATCCATGATCACGGTGCGCTGACCGGTCAGGAAGACCTGCAGCGAACCGTCAACCGGGTCGAGATCGGCGAAGTCACAAGCCTTCGTTACTTCATCCAACAGCGTAACGTCGAGCGGGATGTTGCCCGTGTTCTCGACCGTCAGCCGGAACTCCACCGTCGCGGGCGGAGCCACCGGCAGCGTCGGATACCCGTTGGGGTCAGCACCGAGCCAGATGTCGTCGCCCTCGCAACGGACTTCCTTCTTCACTTCCAGATCGGGGATCGGCGCAAACCACGCGGCCGTGATAAAGTCCTCGCTGTCGCCGTCTTCGTCCGCATCGCTGCGCGTCCGGATGGCACCTTGCGCGAACCGGAAGCGGTCAACCACAAAGTCGCCATAGCAGTCAACATCCGCGCGATCGCACTGCGCGTACATCAGTGTGTCGACGTGGCGAATAATGAACTCCACGTCAGTCTGACCATTGTTGAACGCCAGCGACTCGACGCTGACGTTGCTCTGACCGTCGAACGGATAGCTCTCCAGAAAGTCCGTCGGGCCGAAACCGACCGGATAAACCCAGTTTCCGGTCTGATCCAACGCTACGTTCAGCGATCCCTCGCGTAACTCCACAAAGATCGAGCCGATGGCCAGTGGAAGCTCTGCTCCGCCGGTGTCAAGGTCCTCAAGCGATGGAGCGCAGGTAAAGAAGCTTATGCGGTACTCCTCGTCGGAGATGTCCAACAAGTGGACCTGCTCGATATTGCAGGGCTGAATGATCTGTTGGTCCCACCGAGTGGCAGCCTGAGTGAGACCGTCACCATCAACGTCAAACGGGACTCCCACTGTGCCCCCTGGAAAGTCCGCCAGAACTCCGTTGTCGCAGAGGGTCGGGCCAGAGATTGGATCGATGCTCATGTCGACGTCCCACGAGTCGAACGCCGCATCGCCGACCGTGCGGGGGTTGTTGTTGAAAATATCGATCCCCACGTAGAAAAGGCTGTCATCCTCGCCCAGGTTTCCAGAGTCGATGAACCCGTCCGTATCCGCCAAGTACAGCACCGTAAGCCGACCCGAGTTGATCGGACTCCGAACGGGACTGAAGCCCGGATTACCGTCCACGCACATCGTACATCCGAGCGGCTGGTTCGTGCCCACTCGATCCTGGAGTCCGGCATCACGGAACCCGTCGGGGCCGGCTCCCGTGTACAGACCATCAATGTCGAACGTTCGGACACCATCGAGCCGAAGCAATCCGGCCGCCCGTACACCCGGCCGATTGTCGAACAAGTCCGGAATCCCGTTGCCGTCGCAATCCAGCGCCAGCCGGATCTCTGAATCGAGAATCCCGTCGGCGATGATGTCCGCCGCGGTTCCCACTGGCGGACACTGTGCCGCGGCTGGAAGCGCGCCCGAACTGCCCACGACGATCGCGGAGACCGCGATCAAGGTCACTTTGTTGAAAACCCCAGATGTTGACACGTCAAGCCTCCTTACGCCCGCGTTGTTGACGGTTTCGTCGTTTCGTGAAGGGGGCACGTGCGAGGTGGCTATCGCGTCTTTCCCTCTGTGCGCGTCCCCATTTATAACCCGCTCTGTCCTATAGAAACCGATTTCGGTCCCACAGTCAAGTAGTTTTATCGGGAGCGGTTCCGGACCATGAGGCACTTCGCTCCATCCTCAGCGGCCGATAACCCCTGCCGTGTGGGGGGGACCTCGCCAACTACGCGCCATCGTGCAATAGAAGTCCCCGCGGCCGGAGCAACCGACGCGCGGGGACGGCGTATTCTTGGGATCTGGTGTCCGAGCGTTGAGTTACGGCGTAACCGCTGGGAAGCCGGCCGACACGGCGGCGAATCCAAAACCCTCGACCGCTATCATCAGAACCGGTTCACCCGGCCCAGTCACACCGTCCGGGTCAAAAACAAAGCCGCCAAACATGCCTGCCCCATCAGGGTTCACCATATCGGCGAGATACATATTGGAAGCAACCTGCCAATTGTACTTGTCCAGCACCGTGCTGTTTCTGGGAATGAACAGCCGGTCATTCCGGGCTCCGATGGGGAACCCGAGTTCCGTATCGAGCATGTGCGGAGTGTCGCTGAGGCCCGGCCAGGGACCGGATGATCCGCCAAACTCGACTTTCCAAATAGCGATCCCGTCGAGTGTACGAACGGCGAGTACGTTGTCGCAGACCTCCATCCGATCGGCGAACGTGCTCGGCACCAGAAGCGGGGAAGCAAGCTTGACCGGATTCGCGGAATTGCGAACATCGATCAGATGCACCGTACGAGACGAGGACGCCAGGATAGTTAGCAAGTCATCGCCGACCTGCCGCATGCAGGCCACACCGCCACTCAGCGGTATGGTCTTCAGCAGCGTGGGTTGCGCCGGGTTGGACATGTCGAAGGCGAACAACTGCTCCGGCATCGTGCAGCACACATAGAGCACATCGTCAACTGCCGCTACGCCGATTGCCCAAGCGCCTCCGAGATCACTCGTATCGAGATGCTGCAACAACTCGAAGTTGTTACGATCCGCCCGATACACCTTGACTCCGTTGCCACCGTTGTTGAGGTACAGCTTGCCATTGGCCGCTACGAGTTGGGATACACCTCCAACACCCTGCGCCACAATCTGCAGACGTGGCAGGTTCTCAGGGTTGGAGATATCGGCAACACCGATGTCGGTGTAGTCCTCCGAGATCGCCCAGACGTCGTTGCCGTGCAGCGCCCATTTCACCGGACGAAAGACGCGACTGGGCACGGGCATCACCGATAGCGTCCGCATGCCTTCTGCAATCTGCAACTGCATCGATACGACGTCCGTCTGCATGTACGTCTCATCGTACACCGTCAATTCGATCGTCTTCCAGCCGGGACTGTCGTACGCGTAGACCGCGTAGGGATTGCCGATCCCGCTGCCGATCACTTCGCCATCGGACTTGAAGCGGTAGTGATACGCGCCCGTCGAATCCGACGCGTCGAACCGCACTTGCAGGCCCAGTTCGATCGGCACGCTCAGATTCGTGATCTGCTCCCACGAGCCGTTGCCGTACTCGTCAACGACGTAGTGCTGCACCTCGAACACCGCGTCCAGCGTACCACCGCCGACGGGCTCCTCGATCGTGATAATCGCCGTGTCGTCGTCCCAGTCGCCGTCATCGTCCCAAACGGTCAGTTTGGCGTAGTACGTGCCGGCCTGCGAATACGTGTGCGATGCCGGCGCGAACGAGTTACCCGTTCCGTCAGCGCTTGTACCGTCGCCGAACTGCCACCGCCACGACGCGATGACGCCGTCTGGATCGCTCGCGCTGCCACTGAACTGAACGGCAACGTCGACCTCGCCAGTCTGATTCGGCCCGGCATTCGCGGTCGGCGGCAGATTGTCCGGCTCAGGCTCTACAACGACGACCTTTGCCGTGTCGTCGTCCCAGGCACCATCATTGTCCCACACGGTCAGCGTCGCGTAATACGTTCCAGCCTGCGTGTACGTGTGCGATTCGTAGCTGTAGGGCGCCCCGGTCCCGTTTACAGCCTGCGAACCGTCACCGAAGTTCCATTCCCAAGCAACGAGCGTGCCATCCGTATCGTTCGAGCCAATGCCGTTGAACAGAACCGCCTGCCCCACTTCAATCTGCCGATCCGCGCCGGCGTTCGCCGTCGGCGGCGCATTCACCGGTTCGGCGTACACCACGACGGTCATCATGCTGCTCGCGAGAAACTCGCCGTCGTCGGCCGTAAGCTTCAGCACATACTCACCGGCCACAGTGAACGTTGCAGCCGTTTGCGGATCGCTCGCGTTTGCGAAGCTGACATAGCCCGGTCCCGAGTACCTCAACCAGGTGATCGAAAGCGTGTCGTCCTCGGGTAAACCGTCGTCGCTCACGCTGCCCGCGAGCTGAACCGTGCCGTTCGGCAGCGTCGCCGTACGATCAGGCCCCGCGTCAACCGACGGCGCCTGATTCTGAGGAAGTGATGCCTCCAGCAACTCGACGAACGGATTGACGTCGTCAAAGCCCGTTTCGCCATCACCGTTGATATCGCCGTTCCGAATGTCACAATCGGGATACGCGACCGCGTAGGCACCTGGGTCCAGCACCGCCGTCGCGAACGGCGTCACGTCCGCGAAACTGACCAGACCATCGCAGTTCAAGTCACCGGGTAGTGCCTCCCACTCACCCCCGGGTGCAGTGACCTGAATGGTCTCCCAGTCGTATCCACTGATCCCGTCGCAGTCGTCGCGCACCCACAAGAGCGCCGAGTACGTGCCGGCCTCGGCGTAGATATGCACGACCGACGCGCTAGACTGCCAGCCAGTGTTGAATCCATCCCCGAAGTCAAACCAGTATTCGACAACCGTCCCGTCGGTATCCCAGCTACCACTCCCGTCGAACGTGAACTCCGCCGTCCCCCCAGCGACCACGACCGCGGAGAGGGCCGCGCGCGGCGGAAAATTCCCGTCGCAGGCTTCGGCTGGACTCGGTGCCGCTGCGACGCACGCGCACAAGATGCACGTCACCCACAGGGAGATGTTGCTGCACTTCTGAATCGGTTTCACAGAGTGAAGCCGCCGAAATACCGGCGCGGAACAGTCCCAGCGCATCTTTCCTCTCCGTCGGCGAGAAACTCGGGCGGCCCGGGCTCCTCAGCCGAGCAGAGTAGCAAACCGTTATCGGTTCTGCAATGACGCTCTGCCATGCGCTGCGGTACGCGCAGCGCGGACTGAGCCGCTTGTCCTACACTTCAATTCGAACCTTAGTTTAGTCAAACCCTAGCTGTCAATCTACGCACCCTAAACCGCTCCCGAACCTGGTGGTCTGGGCATATTGCCGGTTTATCGTCCCGAGGTTACGTTCAATGCACCACGGCGACCAAATCCGCCGGTAATGGCGCCCTCCACAGTAACATCGGCTGCCAGTACGATTAACAATACCTGACACGGCGGCTCATAGTGATTCGTCGGGTTCTGAGACGCTCCTCCTCATTCCAGTGCGTGATGATTATGCTCGCCTCGTGTCACTTCTACGATGGCAACCTGTCGCGCCAAACCATGATCGACCAGGAAACCGTCCCTGGAACTTCACGCAGGGCCGCCCCACGGTTATCGGCGCGCGCCTCAACAGATGAACCCGCGCGATCCGGTGGTGTCTCTTCGTCTGCCGACAATGCGCCACAGGCTCTCTGAATCGCACCGTCGGGTTTACCGCTACTCGCTTCGCGACTTCTGCGTTGCCGGTCGGCGCCGCTGTTCAGACGGAACGCCCTGTTTGGAAGCCGGCAACTCGCGCTTCGTGCGCGGCGCACAAGGTCGCCGAACAATCCTTCTCCGCCAGCCCGCGGCAACTGTAGCGCGCGCCTTGCTGTCGCACCCGGAGTGCACTCTCACACGATTTGAGCACCGCGAACGAAGTGGCTCACGGCAACAACCGTTCGCCTGATCACAGGTGCAGTAAAGCGCTGTTAACGCACGTGATTTGGAACGAACGGCCACTGCGCCGACGCGATTTTTGCTCATCGGAATCCATGTGCGTTTCGTTGGCCACAGTGTTGCACCTTGCACGAATTTCGAGTAAGAGACGGGCGGCCGAGTGAGTCGGGGGCACGCAAGTTGCGTGCGAAGTATCCGGCACGACGACTAGCAGCGCTCGCCAACGAGGCGCGCGACCTGGCGGCACCGCAGGGCCGCCAAGTAGCAAGTTGTTTTCGTGCGCGTGTACGGTAAACAATGGTTGCCGGGGCGTGTGAGCCGGCCGAGCTGCCGGTTATCGCCCCGTAGGAAGGAGCACGTAAGTTACCAATAACAGCGATTTTACAGCGGTTATCGGCGACGCCCCCAAGCTGCCGGAGCCAAGATTTTTGCCAAAAAGCCTTGCAGACCGAGAACGGTTCCGATAGGATGCAACGCGTAGGGTGCGAGTGGCACTTGTTTTCGGTAGCAGCGTTTACGGACCAAGGCTCAGGTGCTCGTGTGGGGTTCCGGGAACCGCTCCGAGCGCGGTTACGAGCCAAGGCGCTGCGAGGGAGTTTTGAGATGGGGTACCGCCCCGATGGAATGCACGCGAATCGGCTGGTCAATGCCGAGTATCCGTGTTCCGTGAGTGTCGCAGGTCTTCGACGCATGCATGGGTCTTTCCATCATTGGGGCTTTGCAGCTAGGTGTGTTGCAGTACGAAGGTTCGCGTGCTTGAGCCCTCAAGCGATCAATGGGAAAGGAGGTGCGATGCAGACCCGACGATGCTCTGTGCACGCGAGAGGTGTGAAGGCAAAAACGTCTCTCGACCAAGGGAACATGTCGAATTTGGTTCAGCAGAATGCAGTGTAATTCGTCGCTCCACGGGTGTGGAGCGCGAGCGAGTCTTAACCTTTGCGGAATGTCTTACATTTTGGAGGGACACTCATGAGAAAGGCTCTATTGGGCGCAGTAATTCTTAGTTTGTGTGTGACCATGGCGGCGCAGGCCCAGGATATCGACGACCGCGTCAGCACTTCGGAGAAGGGCACGCTGCTCTTCTACCCGAAGGTCGAGATCCGCTGGGACGATCAGGGTAACCTGCTCCAGGATACCATCATCACGCTCGCCAACGACTGGCCGGCCAACACCAAGGTCCTGCTCTACTTCGTGAGCGAGACCTGCACGTGGGTCGACAACGACATCTACATCACCATGAACGAGCCGTGCTTCTGGGCGGCTTCGACCGGTCTGCCCAAGGGCGTTTCGCCCTGGACCGTCCTCGGCGAGCCGTATCCGGATCCCGAGGGCTCGGGCGACATGATCATGCGCGGCTACGTCGTCGCATGGGCTGTCGATGCGATCAATCGCGAAGTGTGCTGGAACCACCTCTACGGTGGCGCCACGCTGATCAACTACGCGAACGGCTATGCGTGGGAGTACAGCGCGTACGCGTTCCAGGCCCTGCCGGGCGGCGACGTTGACTGCCCGCCGGGCGCTCTGCTGCCGGCTCCGTACGGCGAGCTCAACCTGAACGGTATCGAGTTCGACTACGCGTTCCGCAACCTGCTTTTCACGTTCTTCGCACCGGGTACCGACGCCCTGTCGATCCCGGGTTATGACGTCGGTGTCGAGACCGACCTGACTCTCATGATCGCCTGCCAGGATCTGCGTCAGGACAACTACGGCCCGTACTGCACGAAGGCCAACTTCGAGATCTGGAATGAGAACGAGGTCAGCTTCTCCGGTATGCACCTCTGCTTCTGCAAGTGGTACCAGGTCCTGCTGAGCACTCTCGGCGGCCATTTCCTGGTCGAGAATCTCCAGACCGATCTCGGTCGCGCCCGCGTGACCGGCATCCAGAGCATCGTCTGCCCGGCGAGCCAGGACTTCCCGCTCCTGGGCGTCATCGCCAAGTTCATGACGGTCGGCTCTGACATGGCCGCCTCGGGCACGCACCTTGTTGGTGCCGGTATCTTCGATCAGGGCTGCCAGGTCCTGTACGACACCACCGACTTCCCGCCGCCGCAGCCGCAAGGCCAGGCGCCGATCAGTCGGAATGCCACCGCCAATCGCTAGAAACTAGCGCTTAGCAAGTGGTAGAAAGTTCATCACGGCGGGAGCGGACCGAGTAATCAGCTCGGTTCACTCCCGCCGCTCTTTTAAACGGCGCAACGTAGCCTCAGTTCCGATCGGGGGACACCGATAAATGCAAGGTGGTGCGCGAGTTTGCCGCCTCCGGGCCGGCTCGTTAGTATCCGCTAAACTTCTCAGACGATGGAGGTTGCACACTGATGCGTCTGGAACTCCGCTGCATCGCACTCCTGCCGTGTCTGCTCATTCTGGGCTGCAAGACGCCGCCGAAAGCCACCGAGCCGTCGGAACCGCTAGCTCAGCCGGAGCGGCTTCGCGCCCGGGCACAGCAATTGTGGCAAGCCCGCCTCGACGAGGACTGGAGCACGACCTACCACCTCCAGGAGCCCGCCCAACGGGCTGCAATCTCCGAAGAGGAATACGTCGACTGGCACAAACGCCGCGAGCCGTTCAAGACGCACGCCTTCGAGCTGAAGCGTGCGCAAGTCGACACGGCGCGCAACCTCGGCTGGATGGAAATCCACGTGAAAACCTCCTTCCGGCTCGCTCCCAACGCGCCGGTGCAGGAGCTGACGCGTTGGGAGAAGTGGCGTTTCACCGCCGGCAACTGGTTTCCCATTCCACGCGAGGCGATCGACGCGTTTCCGAGCGCCCCCGCGCAACGCGATCTCGCTGCCGAGAAGGTCCTGCGCACGCGATTCGACCAGACGTGGCAGGCGCGGCAGACGAAACACTGGGATGACTTGTACCAGCTCGTCGATCCGCGCGACCGCGAGACGGCGTCGGTCGAGGAGATTGCGGCGGGAGAAGAACTTGCCGACTACTTGTCGTTCAAGCTGCGCTGGATTGAGGCCCGAAAGGACCGCGCGCGAATTCGCGTGGTCTACACGCGCAAGATCACCGATCCCAGTCTGACTAAACTGCCCCCCGAAGAAACCGAACTCATCGAGTTCTGGGTGCGGCGCGACGGCGAGTGGTATCTCGATCGCGTCCCTGATCAGATCGAGCAGAAGGAGCCCGCACAGTGAAGTTCCGAACTTTGATCATTGCCCCGTTGATTGTCGTCTGCGTAAGCTGTGAATCCCCCGGAAGCCGCGACCCTGGTGCCGGCGAGCCGCAACCGGATTCCGCCTCGACTGTGACCTTTCTCCTGAAGCGCGACGGTCTACCACTCGAAGGTAATTGGAAGTGTGATCCCGTCGTGGCTGACATCAACGCTGACGGCCACATGGATATCGCCGCGCATGCACGCCTCAGTGACAGCCCACGCGTCTGGCTTGGTACGGCCGACGGATCCTGGCAGGACGCCTCGGACGGCCTAGTCATGGAACACACGCCCTGTGGCGGCGGACTGGACTTCGGTGACGTCAACGAAGACAGCCAGCTCGACCTGGTCGTCGCTGATCACTGTCGCGGCGTATTCGTGTACCTGGGTGATGGTGCCGGTAACTGGGAGCTCGTCGTAGACGGCTTGTATCCCGAGCTCATCGTGCCCGCCAACGAGGACGCTGCGTTGTTCACCGGAGCCGAGGACGTGACCCTCGCCGACGTGGACGGCGATGGCCATCTCGACATTGTCGCCGGCGGTGCGGACGTCGGTGGCGGAGTCTCCGTGTACTGGGGCGACGGCACGGGACGCAACTGGGAGCGCGCTCTGCTCAGCCTTCCGATTGAAGGTGTCGTGAACCGCGTGCTCGTGGCTGTTGTCAATGCCGTCAGTGTGCAGGACATTCTCGCATCGCACCATCCGGGCCCACGCGTGTGGTACGGAGCCGGTCGCGACAACGTGACCCCCGCGTTCGATGGCCTGCCCTCCCCCACCCTGCTTGGTCTCTATCACGGCCTGCGTGTGGCGGACGTCAACGAAGACGGTCGCCCCGACTTGATCGTTAGCAACTGGGTCGATGGTCCCGAAGTCTACCTCCAGGGATCCGACGGTAAGTGGAACAAGACGCCAGACGTCTTTCCGGAGATGTTCGGCGGGTCGTACAGCGTAGCCGTCGCTGATCTCGACCAGGACGGTCATCTGGACATGGTCGTCTCCGGCCGCATGCAGCGCGAAGTTGGCTTCGTCTATGGCGTGTTCTTTCTGCGGGGCGATGGCGCCGGCAAGTGGACCTGGGAGCGCAACAGCGGTTTGCCCTCCACCGGTCTGCCGTTTACCTGGGGCATCACCCTGGCTGACGTCGACGGCGACGGGACGAAAGATATCATCGCCGGCAGCGGTGGCATCGTGGCAACGCGCCCAGGAGAGGCCGAGCCCGAGATTCCGGCCGGCATGTTGGTCTGGCTGACGCGGTAACCCCAACCCGCTCGCCATGAAACTGTTGCAACGGCACGCGGTCTGACCGTATGGTGGGCTTGGGGGCGCAGCGAGTGTTTCATAAGCGAACACTTGGTGCGCTCGTTATCTGACCGGCTGATCGTGGTTCCGTAACCGGTTCGTTAGCCAACGAACCGGTTACGATCGCCCTTTTCACCCCCGACTTGTTATTGAACCTGGTCCTAGAAAACGGTACGATACCAGTTCCAGGGAACTGGGTTATGGGCGGGAACGGATCGGGGTGGCTGACGCGCGGCTCCCGGACGGAACAGTCAGGGACACGTAAGGTTGTCAATAACGGAGCCGCCCGAAGGAAGCCAGGCCGATAAGTCCCCGCAGGGCGACAGTTTGCCGCACCGATAACAAAATTCATCATGGAGGCGGGCACGTGCAAGCCAAATGGGGAAAGTTTGCGTTCGCGATGGTTCTAGTCGCGCTGACATCCACGAGTTACGGTTCCGCTCAGCCGTGTGATCCGACCTGGTCGGATGCATTTGCGGCCGGTGTTGACGGGGTGGTCCATGCCTCCATCCTCTATGACGAGGATGGGATCGGTCCAAGCCCACCAGCCCTCTTCCTTGGGGGCAACTTCACGACTGCGGGCGGTGAGCCCGCAGCGCGAATCGTCCGCTGGGATGGTCAGTCGTTCACACCCGTCGGCCTGGGTCTGACCGGCAGCAGCGTCTTCGCTATGGCCGTCTACGATGAGGACGGCAACGGACCAAGCAAGCCGGCGCTGTTCGTCGCGGGTAATTTCACCAAGGCCGGCTTATACAGCGCCAACAACATCGCCCGCTGGGACGGCAGCGACTGGAGCAAGGTCGGCAACTTCGGGCTTAGCAGCACCTGCTACGGTCTCGCGACGTACGACCCTGATGGTGCCGGTCCCGCTCCCGAAGCGCTCTATGCCGGCGGTCTGTTCATCACCGCGGACAGCACGTCTGCCCAACACGTTGCTCGCTGGGACGGCTCGAACTGGACTCGACTCGACGACGGGCTGAACAACTTCGTCTACGACCTCATTGAGTTTGATTCAGATGGGTCTGGTCCCCTTCCTCCGTCGCTCTACGCGGCTGGTGGCTTCACTGCGTCCGGCGATACGGATGCGTTGTACATCGCCCGCTGGGATGGCTCGGCGTGGTATCCGCTCCAGGAAACGCCGATCGACTTCGGCGTCAACGCCACCGCCTACAGCCTCGCCATCTACGACCCCGACTACACCGGTCCCGGACGAGAAAAGCTATATGTCGGCGGTGCCTTCACGCAGGCCGGTCTGGCGACTTTCGCCAACCACATCGTCTCCTGGGACGGTACCAGTTGGGCCACGCTCGGCAACGGCGTGAACGGCGGCGTGTGGGCGATGCACGTCCACGACGAGGACGGCACCGGCGGTGACGCACCCGCGCTCTTCGTTGGCGGTAGTTTCTCCATTGCCGGCGTCGGAGCTGCGGACGGTATCGCTCGATGGAGCAACGGCAGTTGGTCGCCCGTCGGGAGCGGAACGGACGACACGGTCCGGACGTTTGCCACGTTTGAAGATGACCCCACTCTCCCCGATGCTCTGTATGCCGGCGGTGAGTTCGTGACCGCGGGCGGTCTCCCGTCGCACCACGTCGCGCGCTGGGGCTGCCCGCCGCAGACAGAGCCCGCCACGATCGTGGTTCAGCCGACCGGTGCCATCGTGTGTGAAGGTGAGCCGTACGTACTGAGCGTGTCGGCAACCGGCACAGCGCCCATCAGTTATCAGTGGTACCAGGACGGCGTAGAGATACCGGGAGCAACCGGAACGTCCTACGCCATTGCTGCCATCGATCCCGACGATGAAGGCGTATACACCGTCGTCGTCAGCAACGTCTTTGGTTCCGTCACTAGTGCCGGCGCGAACGTCATCATGGGCGTCGCCCCCATCATCACGGACCACCCGGATCCCGTCGGCTCGTGCGAGGGCGGCATCGCGATCTTCCGCGTCGAGGCCGAGGGCACCGGCCCGCTGGAGTACCGCTGGTTCAAGGATGGCCAGATCATCTTTGGCAGCACAACATCGACATACACCATCTTCCCGGTCGAACTGGCAGACGCGGGTGTCTATACCGTCACGGTGATCGGCGCCTGTGGATCAGTCACCAGCAATCCGGCTCCCCTGTCGATCGGTCCCAGCTTCATCACCAACCCGGAAAGCCAGACGGTTTGCAGCGGTGGCAGCGTGACGTTTTGCGCCACCGCCGACTACACGCCACCGATCTCGTACGAATGGCGCAAGAACGGCGTGCCGATCATTGGCGCCGACGAGAGCTGCTACACCATTCAATCCGTCTCCGCCGCCAGCGCCGGGGAGTATTCCATCAAAGTCACCGACGCATGCGGCATCCTGGTATCCGATCCGGCTATGCTCACGGTCGAGACTGGCCCCGTGATCGATGAGCAGCCGGCCAGTACCTCCGTGTGCGAGGGACAGCCGGTCACGCTCTGCGCCACGCTCGCGACCGGTACACCGCCGTTCGACTACACGTGGTACAAGGACGGCGGAATCATTCCAGATGCACCCAACGCCAGTTGCTACACCATCGACACCACGACCATGGCTGACGCGGGCCAATACTGGGTACAGGTCAACAACGTTTGTGGTGACGTGCTCAGCGCCGAGGCCACGATCACGGTCGAGCCCGTGCCTGTCATCACCGACGAACCTGTCAGTCAATCGGTCTGCCTGGGCAACGCCGTGGTCTTCTGCGTGACCCTCAGCACCTCGGTGCCCGCCGACTCGTACATTTGGTACAAGGACGGCGAGGTCATCCCTGGAGCACCCAATGACGATTGCTACCTCATTGACGCGGTCACGCCTACGCACGTGGGACAGTATTCGGTCGAGGTGATTAACGACTGCGGCGGCACCTTCAGCGCTCCGGCGACGCTGTCAATCGCTGATCCCCCAGTCATAGGCGATCACCCCGTGGACGCCTCCGCGTGTGAGGATGGGCCAGCCACCTTCTGCGTGACGGTAGCGAGCGGCTCAGCACCGTTCACGTACAAGTGGTACAAGAATGACGTGGCGATCATCGGCGCAAACGGCTCCTGCTACACCATCGATGAACTCGGGCCCAGTCATGCCGGAGCGTACTCAGTCGATGTCGGCAACAAGTGCGGCACGGTGCGGAGCGACGCCGCCACGTTGACCGTGGAGCGCGCGCCGATCATCGATAACGACCCCTTGAGTCGTTCCGTTTGCGAAGGCGATCCAACGACGTTCTGCGTCACGCTTGTCACCGGCACGCCGCCGCTTACCTTTGAGTGGTACAAGGACGGTGCGCTGATTGCCGGCGCGCCCAACGAAGACTGCTACACAATTGACAACGTCGCGGCAGCCGACGAGGGACAGTACTCGGTTGCGGTCAGTAACGCATGCGGCGGACCGGTATTCAGCGCGTCCGCCAGCCTTTCACTCGCTGACGCGCCGACAATCGCCCCGCTCAGTGACCAGAGCACGTCTCCGGGTAACTCCTATCAGCGCCCGCCGCTGCTCGACGAGGGCACGCCACCTGTGACGTGGACCAAGGTCGCCGGCCCAGACGACCTGACTGTTAATCCACTGACCGGCCTGGTCCGCTGGGACAATCCGCAGCCCCCGGACAGCGTCCACCAGATCATCATTCGGGCCACGAATGCTTGCGGCAGCGATGACGAGGAATGGCAGCTCACGGTCACGTCAGCGCCTCCGCTGCCGGTCGGTGGACTCGTCTTCACCGACCTCGCATTCCCGCTGGATAGCGGTCTGGCTGATGTGACCGTGACAGTGGAAGGTACTGGCGGTACGTTCACACCCATCACAGCCGGCGGCGCCAACGCTGGTGAGTGGAGCATCTCGCAGGTTCCGCAGGGCGAGTACACCGTCACGCCGTCCAAGGCCGGCTACGAGTTTGAGCACGTACAGGACGGCGTTCCCGATGGCCAGAGTTCCATCGTGATCACGGTGGACGATGACCATCAGGCCGATATCGCCGACATCCGCTTCCTGGCGACGCAGACCGCGCAAGCCGCCCTGGTCTCGAGCGTGCCCGGCGCGGACGAAAGCCTGCCCCGCTCGGCCGGCAACGTGATGCGCTTCACGTTTGACGGCGACGTCACGGCCCCCAACAACGGCAACATCCTGATCCAGGAGCTGTTGAGCGGTGGTGACTTCGGTCCCGATCTCTCGGACAATTTCGATTTCTCCATCGAAGATGATGGCAGCGGACCGCGCATCCTGCGCGTCGAGGAGGTAGTGCCTACGCTGGTCCACCGCACATGGTATACCGTGCGGCAGATTGGCGACTGGGCCGGCGTGGCCCCCTTCCGCGTGGATTACGTTGTACAAGTGGGTGATGCCAATAACGACGGCCGCGTGCTGAACACGGACGTAGGTTTCATCAACCCGGCGATTCCGGACTTCTTCCCGTCAGACGGCGATCGACGCGACGTCAACGGCGACGGACGCATCTTGAACACGGACGTCGGTGTCGCCAACGGCAACATCCCGTCGTTTCCGGTCGCAAAGCCCGACGGACACTGAGCATACCTGAACCGGTAGCATTTTCGGGCCCGCTTGACTCTGCGGATCAAGCGGGCCTAGTATTTAGTGGTCGGGGAAAGGCCAGCCCGGCCATATTCGTAACTTGCTTTGTGAGTATGGTTTAAAACCCGTTCAGCGACGCCGCGTGACGGCGTCGAGGTGGAGGGTGCGCGCGATCTGCATGCCTTCGCCACTGGCTGACCGCGGCGTGAAGCAGCGCCGCCGTCCGGGACCGACAGGAGCATCCGAAAGTGAACCACGAAGTGTGGAGCACGGAAAGGGGCAAGATGATGCGTAGCTGGTGGATTGGTGCCCTTGTTACCCTGAGCGCACCGGCGGTCGCGCTGGCGGGGACAGCAACGTTCGCACCGGACCTGGTGGAAGTCGTCGCCGGGCAACCGGCGCAGTTCGACGTCACCGTTTCGGTCGAGACGCTCGACGAGTTCAATGTCGCCGACATCATTATCGGCGCCAACGCCGTCACCGATCTCACGTTCGAGTACAGCGCCGAATGGCAGGCCGCGTTCGCAAACGTGACCGCGCCGGTCTACGACGTTGGCTTCTACACGCACGATGTTTTCGTCGGTGGCAACAACCCCACCGCCGTGGGCACCAGCCTGATGCTCGGTACCGTCACGATTGATACGACCGGTCTCACCGAGGGCGACTACACCGTCGAGATCAACAGCAGCTTCGACGGGACCACAGCGCTGGGCCGTGACGATGAAACCGAAGACCTCGTCGGTATCGGCACCGTCCGCATCGTCCCTGAGCCGGGCTCGCTGATGTTGCTGGGGCTCGTGGGCACCATCCTGCTGCGACGCCGCCCGTAGCCCGAGTCACCAACTCGGCACTACGGTTCAAGATAGTTGGAAGGGTCGTTCGGCGGTTCGCCGCGAACGGCCCTTTCGCATACGCGGACATCTAGCGTCCGACGGCCGACGTATGGTCGTAATCACGTCCGACGTACCACTGCCTTTGAGCAGTGTCTTCTCCACGACAGAGTCCCCATGGTTACCCCGTCATTCCGACAAGCGCAGCGCGGAGGAATCTACCTCCGGACGATGACCGTAGTCCATCCGCAAGCAGATTCCTCACTTTGGAATGGACGTCAAACCAGACGTTCAACGCCGCCGCGGTCGACTCCGCACCACCGCCACGACGGTCAGCGTCAACATCAATACTGCCGTGCTCGGACAGACGCCCGCCGAAGGCGTCGGCCGCGTAACGTCATTTGGATCCGACGTGTTTGGATCAGGCGGCCCCGAATCATTCGGCTCGTCATCCGGCGGCGTGCTGTTCGGATCGGCCATCGTCTCGAACGACCACACCGGCCCCGGCACGGAGCCCGCCGCATTCTCCGCCACCACCTGCCAGAAGTAGACAGTGCCGTAGGTCAGTTCATCCAGGCTCCAGCCACTGGCGGCGGTCGTGCCCAATTCGTCAAGCTGAGCGGTGCTCTGGCCAAACCGCACCGTGTACATGTTGCTGCGCGGTGCGTTGTTCCAGTCGAGCTCAACGTCAATCGCGACCTCCGTAGCACCATCAGCCGGACTTGGACCGCTGGGCATTCCCGGCGGTAACAACGGCGCGTCCATAGTCGTGAACGTCCACATCGGGCTCGCACTGCTGCCGAATGCGTTGACCGCAACGATCTGCCAGTGATAACGCTGACCGTACTGCAACGTGCTCGGCGACCAGTTTGTGTCTGTCTGCGTCACCACCAGCGGCGGTGTGGCGCTCGTCCCGAAGTAAACGTCGTACTCATCCGCATTGGCCACGGCGGACCATTGCATGGCCACGTTCACGGTGACGTTCGCCGCACCGTTCGCCGGATTCGGGTCGCCCGGCGTCGCGGGGGGCGGACAGTCGTTAACGGTCAACACCGCCGAGGTACTCACGACGCTGCCGTAGCCACTACTGATCTGCACGGAATACGCGCCCGCATCGACGAGGTCGACCGGATCGATCGTCAGACAATCCGCGTTTGGCGCGCCGCTGATGACGGCGCCGTCACGCCACCAGGTAAAAGTCAGCGGTGGCGTACCACCCGCCAGCGTCACGCAGAACGTTGCGGCATCGCCCGCGCAGACCGTCTCCGCAACCGGGTCATCATCGATCGTCGGCGGTTCCGCGACGGTCAGCGTGGCCGTCGCGCTGAAGACCGTCGCGCAAGCGTTCGACACGGCGACCGCGTAATCGCCGGCATCCGCAACGCCCGCGCTCGCCATGCTGAAACAGCTAGCATCGGGTGCGCCCGCGATCGGCTGGCCATCGTGGTACCACGTGTAGCTCAGCGGCGGTGTACCGTCGATAACGTCTACGCAGAACTCAACGGTGTCGCCGAGCACCACAGTCTGGTTCTGCAAATCCTGGCCGATCTGCGGCGCCGTGCCCAGCGTCAACGTCGCAGCGGCACTCACCGCGCTCCCACAGATACTGCTGACCTCGACGCTGTAAGCAGCAACATCACTTGGCGAGACACTGTTTATCGTGTAGCAGGCCTCGTTGGCGTCGTTGATCGGCGTTCCATCCTTAAGCCACGAATACACCAGTGGCACGCCACGCTCCATGACATCCACACAGAACGTCGCCGGGAAACCAACGCACCCCAACTGGTCCACCGGGTCACTGACAATCTGCGGCGTACCTCCCACGGTCAGCGTCGCATCCGCGCTGACCACGCTCCCACAGGTGTCCGTCACGACAACGGAATACTCGCCCTCATCCGCAAGACTGACTGACGCGATCGAATAGCAGAAGCTGCTCGGCGCGCCGACGATCGGCGCACCGTCCTTGTGCCACTCGTATGTATACGGTGGCGTACCCGTGTCGAGCGTCACGCAAAACGTCGCGTTACCGCCGACGCAAACGGTGAGATCGCCCGGCTGCTGGTCGATTGTCGGTAACGGTCGAACCGTGAGCGTGGCCGTGCTGCTGGCAACACTACCGCAGTCATTGCTGACATGCACAGAGTACTCTCCCGCATCGGACGCCGGGATGCTCAGGCACGGCTCATCGGCGCCGCTGAGGCGTTCGCCATCCTTGTACCAGGCATAGGCAAACGGCGCGGTTCCGCCCGATACGGTGACACAGAATTCCACGGTCTCGCCGGCGCAGATCGTCGCGTCGGCCGGACCGCTACCGATCACCGGCGGCAGTTCAACCACGAACTCGGCGGCGACGCTCGTCACACTTCCGCAGTCATTACTGATAGCCACGGAGTACTGTCCTGCGTCGGATACGTCCGCTGACGGAATTGTAAAACAGGCGTCGTTCGGCGCCCCGGAGACCGGTACACCATTCTTCAACCACTCGTAGGTCAACGGTGGCGTACCACCTGCGAGCGTAACACAAAAAGTCGCCGCATCTCCGACGCAAACAGTATCGTCAACCGGGTTGGCGCTGATCGTCGGCGCTTCCGCCAGCGTCAGCGTTGCACTCTGGCTGTCCACGGCGCCGCAGAAATTCGAGATCGACACGCGATACGTGCCGGCATTGCCGCTTTCGACCGGATCAATCACGAGGCACGCGTCGTTCGGCGCCCCGGCGATCAGCACGTCATCCTTGTACCACTCATACGTGAGCGGTTCCGCACCTTCCGACAAGGTCACGCAGAACGTCGCGGCTCCGCCTATACATGCGGTTTGGCTCGCGGGATGGTCTTCGATTACCGGCCCCGCAACAACCGCAAGTGTAACTTCTGCGCTTTGTACTGCCGCACACGCGTCGTCGACGCGCACCGAGTACTGCCCCGTGTCGGACATCGTAACCGACTCAATCGTATAACACGCTGCGTCCGCGCCGTTGATCGGCATGCCGTCTTTGTACCACTTGTAGAACACTGGCGGCGTTTCGCCTAGCACCGTCACGCAGAAGGTGTGGCTTTCGCCAGTACACGGAAAACCACCCTGTGGCTGTTCGGTGATGAAGGGGCCGAGCCCCACGGACAGTTGCGCAGGATCACTCGTGACTGAGCCGCACTTACCAGTGACTATTACGGTGTACTGACCGACGTCTGAAAGCTGAGCGTTGTGTATCGTGAAGGTTGGCGAAACCTCTCCGTACTCAACCTCCCCATTGTGGTACCACTGATACGTCAACGGCCCGGTGCCCTCCGCCTCCACCTGCATCACCGCCGCCCAGTTCTTGCACGTCGCCGTTGATTGCGGTTGCAGCGTGATCGATGGCGGGATACCGAGGTCAACCGTCGCCGGTGCGCTCGTGGTCGAGCCGATGCTGTTCGTCACGATCACGTCATATGTCCCGACGTCACCGGGGCCGGCGCTGGTGATCGTGAAGGACTGACCCGTCGCGCCGACGAGCAGTTCGTCATCTTTGTACCACTGGTAGCTCAGCGGCGGCGTGCCGGTTGCCCAGACGGTGAGTTGCGCGACGTCACCCTCACAGGGCACCAGGCTTTCGGGCTGAATGATGATCGAGGGCGCCTCGTTCTCCGGAGGGCAGCCCCAACGGGCAACGTGCCCGGACGCCGTCGCACCAGCCGCGGTAAACTCGCCACCGGCATACAGCGCAGGCGGCAGGCTGCCGTCGCTGTCATCGAAGCTGGTCAGCGTCCGGACGGTTGCGTTCAGCCCGGAAGACACGGGCGTCCACGCCCCCCCATGCCAGCGCGCGACGTAGTTCGCCGCCGCCCCACCCGCCGTCGTGAATCCGCCGCCAGCGAACAGCGCCGGCACGTTCGGTTCATCGCCATCCTCATCGTGTGACGTCAGTGCCCAGACATCGTCGTTGACTCCCACCCCTACCGCCGACCAGCCGGAGCCATCCCATGACACGATGTGTTGCGCGGGTACGGAGCCCGCGAACGTAAACGTTCCACCTACGTAGAGTCTTGGCAGCCCCGGTCCGCTCGCATCAGAGTCAAACACTTTCAGGCAATACGCCCGACCGTTGAAGCCAAATTCTGTCGGGCCCGTTTGCAGCGGCCACCACGCCGCCCCATCCCACCGCGCAATGAACAGCGCATCGAGGTCGTCAGCCGTCGTAAAGGCTCCGACCGCGTACAGAGACGGGTTGAGCGGGCCGCCGTCATCCGGGTCGTACGATGCCAGGTCGTAGGCGAAGTCATTCAGTCCTTCACCCAGCGCTTCCCATGATGCGCCGTTCCAGTGGGCGATGTGCCGCGCCGGCAGCCCGTCCGCTGTCGTGAAGAGCCCGGCGGCGTAAAGCGCGGGGGCAATCGGCCCGTCACCGTCCGCGTCGTACCCGGCCAGCGCGTAAGCCGTGCCACCGAGGCCGAAGTTCAGGTTCGACCAAGTGCTACCGTTCCAACGGGCAACGTTGGCCGCGCTCATCCCGCCGGCCTGATTGAAGTTTCCCGCGACGTACAGCGCCGGATCCCCCGGTCCGTCGCCGTCCGCGTCAAACACGGTGAGCGCGAAGACGCTACTGCCCGTGATACCAGTCGAAAGCGGCGTGAAGTTGTTTCCGTCCCACCGCACAATTCGCTGCGCGGCGACGCCCCCGGCCGTTTCGAAGTTGCCACCCAGGAACAGAGCGGGCGCACCGGGCCCGGTAGCGTCTTCGTCAAACACGACGCTGCAGTGAACCACGCCGTCGATGCCGGACGGGAACTCGTCCGACCATCCCGGCACACACGTCTGCGCGTCAGCCGTAATCCCAAGCGTCACCCCCAGCACCGCCGCAGACACGAACTTCATCCAGCAACTGTGCACGTCGTCTACCTCACCGCTTTATTGACAATGCGATTATCATAACAGGGACTGGCCTCACTCCTCACCGGCGCCCTTGTATCTTGACCTTCAAGTTTACGGACCCATGACAAGCCACCAACTGCCCCGCGGCCCCACCAGAGCACCCGCTCCCATTGGGGCGTACTCCAGTGCTTTTCGGAACCGGTATCGTAATTGATTTTTGGGGGTTTTGCAACGAAATGCTCCCGCGCCGCACGTGGTGACAATCACGCCGCCGAGCCTGTCCCAGATCACCGCTAACGTCTCATAATGGAGGATCGCTCGGGCACGTTCTCTCCTCGTGCGTACACATCAGGATGTGACTGGTTGATCTTCAGTGAAGCTCGACGACGACGCGGAGGCCGATGTACCCGCTGCGCATCGCGGCTGGGCGGATGATGCGCGCGTCAACGCGACAGGCCTGCGCATCGCCGAACCATGCGCCGCCTTTGAGAACACGATGAGTTGGTCGTGCGTTTGGAGTGGGTTGTTCGCCGGACTCGGTCACCGTGTGCGTGTCCTGTGTCCACTCCCAGACGTTTCCGTGGACATCGTACAGTCCCCACGCGTTCGGCAGCTTCTGACCGACAGAATTCGGCTTGCGCGGCGAATTGTCTTCGTACCAGGCGTACGCCCCGAGTTCGTCCACGGAATCGCCAAAGCAGTACGCCCTCGTGCTGCCGGCTAGACACGCAACTTCCCACTCTTCCAGCGACGGCAGCCGCACCTCGTACCCGGAGCGATCGGCCAACGCCTTGCAGAACGCCTGGCAGTCAAACCATGAGACCTTGTTGACCGGCAGCGACTCGCCCGGGTACCAGCTCGGATTGCTGCCCATCACGGCGCGCCACTGAGGTTGCGTGACCTCGTGGCGTCCAACGTACAGTCTGGTCGCGTCGTCGTCGCCGGCCGGCAGACGAATCAGCTCCATCTCCACACCCTGCCCGAGATCCAACGTGAGTGTGCGTTGCGGGTCGTCGAGTCCATCGTGGTCCGATATTCCGGTTGACGTGCGATGCGCGCAGCCCTGCGCGAGGATCGTCAGCGCGACGACGACCACCATGGGCACGGGGCTGCCGCTCTTGGTTCTCTTCATTGGCACTCCTAAGCTCCTGCCGCACGTCAGCATAGCGACTCGCGCCCGGCGTGACGAGGTGCCGAGTGCACACGTCGCGATGCACGATCCGATAAACGCGAAGGGGCTCGACACGGTCGTTACCGATAAAGGGCCCGAGCGGCCGATCACCCCTGCGGCTCCTGTAATAAGTGCAAAATTCACAACGATTTCCCTTCGTTTTCGGACGGGTGATTTGATAATCTTATAGGTACCGGGACCAGTCCCGGGACTGCGCACGAAACGCGAGGGTGTGTCACATCTCCAACGCAGTCGCACCCGTCCTTAGACGCAGTGTCTCGCGCGCAACGCGTAGCACGTAGCTACAGCTTCTGGGAGAAAGAAAATCGAGGCCGAGTCGGCGCGGCGTAAGTCAGGCGTGCTGCACTTGCGTTGACGCCGGGGACACGAGGGAAAGACATGCAAACCGAGAGAAAATTGGTTGGGAAGCTCCCAGCCGCGCTGTTGATTCTGACGCTCACGGTCGGAACCGTGGCGACAGCAACGGCTCAGGAAGTGGATGTGCAGCTAGTCACTGCACCCGTCAAGGTGGATTCGGGCCAGGTGGAAAACACGGGCACGCAGTCTGCCGTCATTTTCAGTCAGGACGTAACCGTGCCGGGCGCCCCCTGGATCCGGCTCGTCTTCGAGGACGTGCTCCTCAGCGGCACGGTCGGGAGTGGTACGGAGTCGTACCTCCTGATCACTTCACACGAGGACGGCGCCCATCAGTACCTCGATGCAACCAGCGCCCAGCAGTGGGGCAATACGTCGGCCTACTTCAACGGTGACGGCGTAACGATCGAGCTCTTTGCTCACCCCAACACCGGTCTAAACCGAGTACGCGTGTCGGAGGTATACATCGACGAGATCAAGAGCAGCCCGCGGACCATCTGCGGCGACACCGACGACCGCGTGCTGTCCAATGACCCCCGCTCGGGTCGACTCGAACCCGGCGGCTGCACCGCCTGGATGATTGACGACTGCAGCCACTGTTTCCTGTCCGCCGGCCACTGTGCGGGGCGGACCGTCGTCGAGTTCAACGTACCGCTGTCCGACCCGGATGGCTCGAAGAACCACCCCGGTCCCGACGACCAGTACCCGATCGATCAGGCTTCGGTGCAGTTCACCGATAACGGCAGCGGAGATGACTGGATGTACTTCGGCTGCTTCCAGAACTCCAACACCGGTCTGCGACCAGCCGATGCCCAAGGCGCCTGGTACAACCTCATAGATACTCCGCCCGTTGCAAATCAGATCATCCGCATCACCGGCTACGGCACCATCGATCCCAATTTCGCACCGCCGCTCACGTGGAACGAAGTGCAAAAGACGCACGCCGGGCCGTACGCGGCCTTCGTGGGCAACATCGTGGCATACATGACCGACACGACCGGCGGCAATTCGGGTTCCGCGGTCGTCATCGTCGGAACCAATGACGCGATCGGCATCCACACGCACGGCGGCTGCACGGCGGGCGGCGGGACGAACTCGGGCACGGCTTCGATTCACCCCGACCTTCAAGCTGCGCTGGCTAATCCACTCGGCGTGTGCATCTGCAACGACCTGCCGGTGGCCGAGTGCAACCGGCTGCTGTTGGCAGCGGGTGATGACTGCTGCATCACTGTGACTGTCGCAATGGTAGACAATGGCTCGTACGACCCGGAAAACGACATCGATACCCTTTGCATCACGGCGGTGAATGGTGTGCCCGTCGGCTGCGTTGACTCCGTCGAGATCTGCGGCCTCGGTGATCACACGGTAACGCTGACGATCACCGATGGCGGCGACCTGTGGGATCGATGCGATGCCAATATCACGATCTACGACGACACACCGCCGGTTGCTCAATGTCCGCCGGCGGACATCACGATCGAGTGCGACGAGGATGCTCCGCCGTTTGAGCCCGAGTTCACGGACAACTGCGATCCGAATTTGCTGATCGAGTGCATCAGCGCGATTAGTCCGGGCAACTGCCCTGGTGAGTGGATCATCTCGCGTAGTTGCACGGCGACGGATGATGCCGGTAACAGC
>JANQFV010000059.1 GCA_028277645.1 Phycisphaerae bacterium | reverse complement strand
GTGCACGCGGTCGGCGAGGAACGCGGCGTCCCGTACGTAGCGATGGAATACGTACCGGGCACGAATCTCGCGGAGTTCATCCGCGCGCACGGTCCTTTGTCCGCACACCTAGCACGCCCAATTTTCGAGCAAATCCTCGCCGGCCTGGAGGCGGCACACGAACAAGGTCTGATCCACCGGGACATCAAGCCGTCCAATATTCTCTTGGAGGGTGTCGGCGCCTCAACAGTCGAAGTGGACGCGCCCACTACATCCGATTCTCGATCCCTCGAACCCTCGATCCCTAAATCGCTCACCGCGAAGATCACGGATTTCGGCCTGGCCAAACTGCGTTCGATGCAGACGTCGCTTACGCACACCAACTCTCTGCTCGGCACGCCGGAGTACATGAGCCCCGAACAGGTCCGCGGCGAGAAAGACCTGGATCAGCGCACCGACCTCTACTCTGCCGGCGTGGTTTTGTACGAGATGCTGACCGGCGAATCACCGTTTCGGGCGGATTCACCGTCAGCGACGTTGCACCGAATCCTACACGAGCGGCCGCGCGATCCGCGTGAGACACAATCGGCTGCGGACGACAAGCTGTCCGCACTGGCGTCACGCCTCATGGAGAAACGGGCCGAAGACCGCGTTCCTTCTGCAGGAGACACACTCGTTGCTCTCCGCGCCGGACGAACGACATCATCGCCGCGCGTCTGGCGTATGCTGCGCCGACGTGTGCTGTTTACCCTTGTGCTGGCTGCGCTCGGGCTGGTCGCATCCTGGGCTGTACGGTGGGAGAACGCGTCCTCACGCCGAGTCAGGGATGTGCGCATCGATCCGCAGAACCCGCAGGCCGTGTTGGTTCGCCGCGGAACCAGCTCCGTATACGAGGTCCTCTACCAGCTTCCCGCGCACGCCCCCGTCGTCTGGGACGCCTTAATGCTCGACTTGGATACCCGTGCGTCAGATACTCCGTGATCGCCCCCAGCACCTCGCGCAGGTCCTTCAGCCCCCGGCTGCAAAGCTGATGGATCGCCGCCTCGGACTTGTTAAGACGCTCGGCCACCTCGCGCACCGAACGCTGCTCGAGATAGACCTGCCGAATAACCGTCCGGCGGGCTTCGCTCAGTTGTGCCAGGCTGCTCAGCACCGCTGCAACCGCCTCGCTCCGACGAATCTTGCGGCTCGGCGTCGAGTCACCGGCGGCCAAGTGGGCCAGCAGGTCCGAACACGAGTCGCTCAGCGCAGGCCCCGGATCAACCTGCCGAGCGATGTCGCGTTTCTGACGACGCAGGGCGCGCTGGGCGTCCAGCAGGCGGGCCAGCGCGATGGCCTCCAGCCACTTGCGAAACCCCGCCGGCGTTTCGAATGTGCAGTTCCCCACGTCACGAAACGCCGCCACGTACGTCTGCTGCAGCACATCTTCGGCATCGAGGCGGGCGCCAAGGGCCGCAGGAATTCGTCGCGCGACAACGGCATGAAGCTGAGCGTGATAGCGGACGATCAGACGCTGCAACGCGTCGCGATCGCCGTTCACGACCCGAACCAGGTCCTGCGCAAGCTCGCCGTCCGACATGGCACACCCCACCACTGCCCGCGCGGCCCCACCAATCAGACCGCCCCAGCAGAACAGCGTATTCCCTGAGCAGCAAAGGCGCGAACAAGAGTGTCCGCACCCTCAACACTCAACCCTCAATCTCCAATCCCCAATCCTCACTCCGCGATCCTCAACCCTCCGCCAACTCATACACGTCGTAATCCGGCCACCACATATTGCTCTGCACGTAGTCGTCGATCTCGTCGTCCGGGATCAGGCGGCCCAGGTTGAGACGCTTGGCCTCGCGCACCACCGCCGCGGCGATCTTGCCGCTGATCGTGCGCAGATCACCCTGGTCGGGATACAACGCATTCGCTTCGAGCCGCTCGGACGTAATGCACTCGGCCAGCGTCTTGGCTGCGACGCCGAAGAACGACTCCGGCACCTGCGGCGCTTCCGCGAGAATCGCACCCAGGCCGACACCCGGGAAGATGAACACGTTGTTGCCCTGGCCGATGACGTGCGTCTTGCCGTTGTGTTCGACCGGGTCGAACGGGCTGCCGGTCGCCACCAACGCCCGGCCATCGGTCCAGTGGATCGCTTCATAGGGCGTGCACTCGGCCTTCGAGGTTGGATTGCTGAACGCGAAGATCAACGGCCTCTCCACGTGCTTGGCAGCCTCGCGGACGATCTCTTCGGTAAACGTGCCGGGCCGCGCGGTCGTGCCGAGCAGAATGGTTGGTTTCACACGCTTGATGACCTCGAGCAGGTCGAACGGACCCTCACCCTCAAAGCCATACTCGGCCATCTCCGCCTTGGTCATCGCGAACGGGCGCTTGTGCGGATCGCGAATCTCGGTGTCCGCGGTGACGAGGCCGCGCGAATCCAGGAACGCCTGCGCCTTGTGAATCTTCGCCTCGTCGCTGGTCTCCTCGCGCATCGCACTGGCCACCAGCCGGCCGATGCCGACTCCCGCTGCCCCGGCGCCGGCGTACACGATCCGCTGGTCCGACAGCTTCTGCTTGGTGATGCGCAGCGCACCGTAGATACCCGCCAGTGCTACACCGGCCGTGCCCTGAATGTCGTCGTTGAAGCACGGCACGCGCTTCTGGTAACGGTCGAGCACGGCGAAGGCGGTGTTCTTGAGGAAGTCCTCCCACTGGATCAGCGCCTTCGGAAAAACCTCCTTGACGGCTTCGACGAACGCCTCGATGAACTCGACGTACTCATCACCTGAAATGCGCCGGTGGCGCCACCCGATGTAGTACGGATCGTCGAGCAATTGGCTGTTATTGGTGCCGACGTCCAGGCTGATCGGCAGGCAGTTGGTGGGATGGATGCCCGCCCCGGCACAATACAACGCGATCTTGCCAACCGGGATGCCCATGCCGCCGGCACCCTGGTCGCCCAGACCGAGGATGCGCTCGTTGTCGGTCACCACGATCAGCCGCACGTCCTGATACGGGTAGTTCCGCAGAATGTCCGGAATGCGGTCCTTCTCCGGCGGTGTGATCCAGATGCCGCGCGTCTGGCGGAAGATGTGGCTGTACTTCTGGCAGGCCTCGCCGACGACCGGCGTATAGACGATCGGCATCAGTTCGGCGGTGTTCTCGCACAGCACGCGGTAATAGAGCGTCTCATTGCGTTCCTGGAGCGCGGCGAGCCCGATGAACTTCTCCAGGTTGGTGCCCTTTTCCCGCAAATGCTCCATTTCCAGAGCCACCTGCTCCTCGATGGTCTGAACGCGCGGCGGGAGCAGGCCGCGGAGCCGGAACATGTCCCGTTCTTCAGGCGTGAAGGCCAAGCCCTTGTTAATTACTGGGTTGCGAACAACTCGTCGTCCGGTGAAGGGGACCCGTGTGCGGCGTTCTTTCCAGTTGATCTGGGGGACCGGTCGCTCTCTCATTGAGGCATGCTCCTGTTCCGGTGGGCGGGGGGTGCAGCTTACGTCGCAGCCGACAATAAGATCGTCAAAGATACCAATTCGTCGCTACGATGTAAATGCGCGCGACGCGCTTATCGTCTACAAACGCGCGCTTGGAGATTGGCTAAGACACAGCAATGACCAAGATCACGAGGGTACGACTAGTAGTCCGCGGACAGGTGCAGGGCGTCGGGTTTCGACCCTACGTCTATCGCCTCGCGACCCGCCATCAATTGACCGGCGCCGTCGGCAACGACACGCACGGCGCGTGGATCGAGGTAGAAGGTGCCGCCGCAACCATCGCGACGTTCGAGCGTGACCTCGTTACAGAGTCGCCACCGTTGGCACGAATTAGCGCCATCCAGCGGACGGAAACGCCACCGACCGGAGACACCCACTTCCGCATTGAGGTGTCGGCGAGCGACGATGACCAGCGGCCGGATGTTACGCCCGACGCCGCGACGTGTGCGGACTGCCTGCGTGAATTGCACGATCCCACAGACCGCCGTCATGGCTATGCCTTCATCAACTGTACGAATTGCGGGCCGCGCTACTCGATCATTCGCGACGTGCCGTACGACCGACCGCAGACGACGATGTCCGTGTTTCAGATGTGCGACGCCTGCCAGGCGGAGTACGACGCGCCGAGCGACCGCCGGTTCCACGCCCAGCCCAACGCCTGTCCGGTCTGCGGGCCGGAGGTTCGCCTGACCGCGTCCGACGTGGACCTGCACGGCCGGAGTGCAATCGAGGCGGCGGCCGAACTGCTCAAGTCCGGTCGCATCATCGCAGTCAAGGGCATCGGCGGATACCACCTGGCGTGTCGGGCTGACCGCGAAGATGTCGTCAGCCGCCTGCGTGAGCGAAAGCTCCGCGACGGTAAGCCGCTGGCCGTCATGGTACCGGATGTCGCGACGGCCGGACGACTGTGCAACCTCACACCTGCGGACGAAGCAGCGCTGCAACCGCCGGGGGCACCGATTGTGCTGTGCCCGCAGCGCCCCGATGCCGGCCTGGCGAAATCCGTTGCACCCGGCTGCCGCGACTTCGGCTTGATGCTCCCCTACGCGCCGCTCCATCACCTGCTGTTCGCCGCGGGACTAGGGCCGCTGGTGATGACTTCAGCCAACATCTCCGGCCAACCGCTGACCTACCGGGACGACGATGCCACGGCACAACTCGCCGACGTCGCCGACGCGTTCCTGACGCACAATCGCGAGATCTATCGTCCGATCGACGATTCCGTCGTGTTCACGTTCCGCGATGACGCGATTCCGATGCGGCGAGCCCGCGGTCTGACGCCGCAGCCGCTACGCCTGAACGGCTTGCCGCCCGGCGCTACGAATCGCATCCTCGCCACCGGCGGCGACCTGAAGTCGGCGGTGTGTCTGCTCAACGGCACGGAAGCGATCGTCAGCGAACACCTTGGCGATCTGTCGCATCCCGATGCGTATCGCCACTTCGTGCAGTCGGTCGAACGGCTGCGGCAGCTATTCGCATTTGACCCGGACTTCGTCGCGTGCGATCTGCACCCGCGGTATCTCGCCAGCGGCTTCGCCCGGCAACTGGACCTGCCGCTCGTCGAAGTGCAGCACCACCACGCGCACATCGCGAGCGTGATGGCCGAGCACGGCGAGGTTGGTCCGGTGATCGGACTATCCTGCGACGGCACCGGCTACGGCACGGACGGCGCGACCTGGGGTTGCGAAGTGCTGCGCTGCGAGCGCGGAGACTTCCAGCGCCTCGGACAACTTGAGTACTTCCCGCAGGTTGGCGGAGACGCCGCCGCGATCGAGACGTGGCGTCCCGCCGCCGCCCTGCTGCACGCCGCCTGCGGCGACGAGTGGCGATCTGTAGTGCAGGCTTCGCCGCTCGCACCGCCGGACAACGCGTTGGAACTGTTCAGCCAACAACTCGCCGCCGGCCTGAACGCCGTACCGACGTCGTCGCTCGGCCGCGTTTTTGACGCGGTCGCTTTCCTGCTCGGGCTGTGTCCGCGTAACCGCCACGAAGCGGAAGCCGCAATGGCACTGGAAGCCGCGGCGAGTCGACATGACGAACGACCGGCGACGCCGTACCCGTTCAGAATCGAGCAAGCCGCTGACGCATTCGTGCTGTCGCTCCGCGAGATGGTCGCGACGCTGGCGAATGACTCTGACCGTCACACAAATGCGCCGCAATGCGCAGCACGATTCCACGAGACGATCGCGCAGGGCTTGTGCGCGCTGGCGCGACGAGCGGCCGAGCAGGCGGACATCTCTGTTGTCGCGCTCTCGGGTGGCTGCTTCGCCAACCGGCTCTTGCTCAGTCGCGTCGTCGAGTTGCTCGAAGAAGCCGGGCTGACCGTGCTCTACAACCGTCAGGTCCCCGCTGGCGACGGCGGCATCGCGCTGGGTCAGGCGTGGATCGCAGCGTGGACGTGTATAACCTGAACACGCCACGAAGCCGGCTACCCGGTATGCTGACGGCGTGCAAACGGACGTAAACGACGCGCGCCGCAACGCGAATTGGGCAGAATATTGGGCGGCGATCCCGAACGCCATACGAATACCACCCGCCACCCCAAGAGCTTCATCGCCCTCAACGGCGCCGACCACCCGCTGATCGAACGCGAATCCGACGCCCGCTACGTAGCCGAAGTCCTGGCGAGCTGGGCGAGTTTGTATTTGCGGTAGCTACACCCCCCTCCCTCTCAGGGAGGGGTTGGGGGAGGGTTGAATCCCAATATGTCCGGCACCTGCCGGCCCTCCTTGGGTCGCGGGCCATCAAGCAGCGACGGTGACAATCTGCCCGCCATCGTTGGGCGCGTTGCTGTGTTGAGGCCACGCCGCCCATTGTTCGCGATACAGCCAATCTTGAGCATGGCATCGAATGCTCTTAAGCTTGATTGCTGCCGCGACTTGGCGACTCGATACAAACAATGACTAAGATTGGGAGTGCATCATGCGAATCACGACTCTCCTTCTAGGCGCCACCTGTTGCGTGTTGTCTGCATCAGCCCAAGAAAAAGACTGGCGGGAGATAATCGAGTGCGATGCGTTTCGTGGTCATGCTGGTGTGCTTGTCCTCACGGCGTTTGCAGAGGACGACGCGGCCTCGGAGTCCTTGTGTGCTAGGGTCGAACTGCGTCTACGACAGAGCAGGATCGCCGTACTAAAGCCAACCGGCAAGGAATATGACGCTGCTCACTGCCCCCGGCTATACGTCACGGTCAACAGGCTTCAGAACGCAGCGGTTGCGTCAGTGGAGTTGACTGAGTACGCAATCCTACCACGAAACGGTCACTTTACCGAAGCTCCGCTTTGGAAGCGCAGTCGAATCGTGGTCAACTATGCCGCTCCTGAGCTGCAGCAGGTCGCGATAGAATTGGTGGAGGAATTCTGCAATCAGTACTTGAAGTGTAATCCGAAGGGCTCGTCACCCATTGGACCCCGCCCCCCTCGGATATGGATGAGCACCGACTTGCTAGCTCTCTATGATACGTTTGCTTGTGTGTCCGTGCTGCAAGATGGCGAATACACTGCGGACGAGGCCCAGTCCCTCAAACAGCGGACACAGTTCAACCGCCACCTGGCTTCACGCTGCAACAGGAACGGCACTAGACACGCCTGCGTTTCATGCACCTACAAGTATGCCCACGGGAACACGGTCCTGGACGTCACCGTCTCAGCGGAGTATTCCCCTCGCGCCGACCTCACGCAGACCGTATATATGCCCATCTGCAGCTTCACCGCAGAAGGTATCGACTTCGACGAGGCGTGCAAGCTCGCAGCGAGAGAACTCGCGCATAGACGCAAGCTGGCAATCGCGAACGTGACGCAGCGCGAACGCGCTCCAACTGCTCCGTCGCCGAAATCCGCCAACTCTAATGGCCCACCTCCGGCCAACCGAGACCTTAGCGACTAGCTCGCCGCCAAGCCCCGCTTCAGCAGTTCATCCGCGGGGAATGACGGTCTGCTTGCAACGACAAACTCCGTGGCGCGGCTGATCGTCTGTGCGTTCATTGCGTATACATCGTCCGTTCGACCGCTACCATCCTTCAGGCGACCGCGCCCCACGACGACCAAAGCGCGATCCGAGGACACCGGGAACGTCACTAGATGCGTTCCGGACGCGTCACCACGCTGAGCAAACACCGGCCGATCGCTGGTTACGAATGGCTGATCGATCGTTGTCGAGATCTCCGACCAATCCCATCGCTCTAACCGCTGCCGAAAGCTCTGCGCCCACAGCCAGATCGCACCGAACGAGCTAGGTTTCAGAAACTCGCTGCTCATCTTGGGACCGCATGTCCGCCCCGTCCATTGGCACCACAGCCTGCACACATAATCCAGGTCTATTCTCTCCAATGGCTCCAGCTTGGCTAAGTAAGTGTTCATCACATCTTCCATCATTCTCGGCGACCGCGCTGCCGTCAGAGCAATGAACAAGGCGACGGCGGATCGCTCTCTCGCGTCCAGAGGCTGGCCCGTTGCCAGTTTCTTAATAGCCGGCGCAGCAGGATCCTCGACCTCCTGCTTGAGGAATCTATCGAAATCATCTTTGCGACGGCCGTCCATGTCGATCGATGAACAGAGATGAGTAAACCAGCCCACGCCGTGGGACGAACGCTTGTTCCAACGTCCGGTATCCATGTCGTAGACGCACAGATTTTCACTGAACATCGGGTCAGCGAAATTGCGCAGATAGAACCGCGCGATGTAATGCTGGCGACGAGCAGCTTTCGTCTGGCCAGCTTGGCTATTCATCGATTGTACTCCTAATACCATTCGGCGTGTGTCACGAGCATCACACGACCGCCAGTACCTACTGCGAACAACCGTGTCGCAAGCATAGCGATTCCGAAGCCCCAGCGCAAGAGGGAGAGCCCCCTCGTGCGGCTATCGCTTGGCGGCGGGAATCTCTCCGCGTACCTTGGTCCGAGTGCGTCCCCGCCCCTAACGCCACCTCCACCCTTGATCACTCACCCCCATGAACCGCAATCCACCCAAACCAGAACCCATACACCGTTGGCAACGGCTCCACCTGGTCAGCCGACTCTGTCGCCCCACCACCCTGCCACACGACCGTCGGATGCGTCGCCGTCCGGAGCATCAGCGTCCGATCGCCGATGGTCGTTGCCCACGTACCGTCGGATCGCGCTTCGGCCAGGATCTGGTCGAGCGAGTACGTGTGCCACTGGTCGTTCAGCCGCAGCGCGATGATGCGGCGTTTGTACTCCTGCTCGTCCGGCGGCAGCGGGTCGACCGGGAACAGCAGCTTGTCCGCCGCGAAGTAGGCTGAGTACGTGCGCTTGTAGACGCGCATGCGTTCGCGGACCGGCGCGAGCACGGTCGTGTCCGGATGCGCGGCTTGCCAGATGGACCAATGCGTCACCGCCGCCGGCAGCACCTCCAACACATCGCCGCGTTCGGCTGCCGGACCGGAGACCGCCGCGAACAGCAATTGCGACCACAGGCTCACCGCCCCGCCGTCCGGCCGACGGTCGTACATCAGCAGGTTGGAGTTGTAGAACAGCCCGCTATGGCCGAACTCCAACACGCGGTCGCCGACGCGTCGGTCAAACACCACGACGCTGTCGCACAGCGGGCTGTACGTCACCGCCACCGGCGTTCCGCCGAGCGTGTCGTTGACGACCTCGTGCCACGCGATGAACTTCAGCGGATACGCCCGGGCCTCGCCGTTGATCGACAGGCCGACCACGCGATCGCCCGGAACGAGCAGCTTGCCCTGGTGCGCCGCACGCAGCTCCTTCGCCACCTGTTCCACCCCGGCGGCGTCGAGCACTTCGGGATTCACGAGCGCCGGCATACCGTCCTTCGGCAAACCCGACGCTACGATCTGCTCGCGCGGGATCAGGCACGTCGAAAGGTCAAACCCGTACGTCGCAACATCGCGCCCGTCGCCGATCATCGGCCGTGCGTCGGCGCTCAGTCGCCCCTGCAGCCACCACAGAAAGATGCCCCCGCACACCACCACCATCAGTACAAAGACCCACCCGATGCTCCAGAAGTCGAGCAGCCGCTCCTCGCGGCGATCCGCGCTGCCGTCGTCAGGTCGACTCAACGCGCGTCTCCGCCGGCGGCTGGTGCACGATGCGTGGGTCGACGTCGGGCAGCGCCCGCTGATCCAGCACCATTAGACCGAGCAGCAGGGGCAGGTACGCGATGCTGGCGAGAAATACCCGCCGCGCGGCGACCGCGCTGCACTGCCGCTCCAACCGAACTGCAAGCAGCAGGAACCCGCCGC
The DNA here is from genome assembly GCA_028277645.1 of Phycisphaerae bacterium. GTDB lineage: Bacteria > Planctomycetota > Phycisphaerae > UBA1845 > Fen-1342 > JANQFV01. The sequence continues at coordinate 45,612 of JANQFV010000059.1, read as the reverse complement.
TGAGCAGCAGCGATCCGACGGCGTAGACCGTGCCAGTGATCCCCGCCGCGGTCAGCATCAGCGTCATCGGCACTAGCACCAGCGTGTATACGACGACGACACACGCCGTCAGATGCCCCGCCTCATCGAGCACCGGCAACATCCGCATACCGCCGCGGCGATAGTCCTTGCGATAAAGCCAGGCTAGTGCCAGGAAGTGCGGAATCTGCCAGACAAAGAGAATCCCGCCCAAAACCCACGCACCGACGTCAAGCTGCCCGGTAGCGCCCGCCCAGCCGATCATCGGCGGCAGCGCGCCGACGACCGCGCCGACCAGCGTGTTCAGCGTCGTCTGCGTCTTCAGCGGCGTGTAGAGCACGACGTACAGCAGGTAAGTCGTTAGCGCCAGCAGCGCGGCAAGCTCGTTCACGCGCGTCGCGAGCAGGAAGACACCGCCCGCGCCGGTGAAGACTGCGAACGCCAACGCCGCCGGGCTGCTGATCTGTCGCGTCGGCAGTGGGCGTCCCTGCGTGCGGTCCATGCGGCCATCGCGCACGCGTTCGAGCCACTGGTTGCACGCGTTCGCGCCAAGCGCCGCCAGCGCCGTGCCCAGCAGTGTCCAACCGAACCGCCCCCAGTCGAGTGCGCCAGTCGACGCCAATCGATAGCCGACGGCGGTCGTCAGCAACACCAGCACACTCAGCCGCGCCTTGCCAAGCTCCAGGTAGACAGCGCACCGAGCCCACGCACGGCGAACAACATCACCGGTGCTCCAGTCCACCACATGCGACAAACCTGCTTCGGCCAAGCGTGTGCTCCTCACGTCGGCGACAAATTGTAGCCGCATTCACCGCAGTGCCCAGCGTTCGCACTGTTGCAATAGAAAGGGCACGCCGCACACTTCAATGCGGCGTGCCCAATCGGAGGCACTCGACGAGGAAGAACGCCTGTGAGTCGCCGCGGAGGCGGCGAATGTTCGTTACGATGCGATCAGCAGCCGTTCCTCGAGCATATCGCGCAGCTTGCTCATCGCCTGGTTCTGAATCTGGCGGACGCGCTCCTTGCTTACGCCAAGCTGACTGCCGACCTGATCGAGCGTCTTGCGTTTCAGCTTGCGGCTGGTCTCCGGCTCACGCAGCGAAAAGCGGGCATCCAGTACGCGTCGCTCGACAGTGCTCAATTCGGCGGCGTTATCCAGCAGAATCCGCTTCAGCTCGTCAACGCACTCGTGCTCGACCCGCTCGCGACGGAGGTCGAGGAAATCGCTGCGCTCGAGTGCCGGGTCGTACGTCGTCGGAAACTGCACGCGGTAACGCGTCGCCTTGGCACCGGCCCGTGAGAAGCTCGCGAGGATCGCGCGACACGCGTACGTGCTGAACTTGAAGCCGCGGGCCGCGTCGAACTTGTCCACGCAACGCAGCAGCGCCAGATTCCCTTCGCTGACCAATTCACTCAGCTCAACGCCGGAGTTCCGCGAACGCCTGGCCATCGCCAGCACGAGCGAGGTGTTGGCATGGACGATGTAATCGCGGGTCTGATCCACGAGGCGTGACCAGTGCAGCAGGTCGCGAGCGGCGGCGGCAGTCAGCCGTTTGCCGCGGTACTCGCGCAGAATGCGCAGAATGCGATTCCGGCAATAGTTGAACCGCAGGAACAGCACCTGCTCCTCGTCTGCGGTCAGCACTTCGGTCGGACCGCCAGTGAATTTCAGCGCGGCAGTCGACTCCTCGACCACCGGATGGTCTTCGTCGCTGGCGGACCCCGGGACAATCGCCGAGCGGAAGCTCGGGTGATAAACGCATTCCTGGGGCGTTGTTAGGAGCCTTTCGAGCTCGTCACCCTCCAGCGCAGTGAGTCTTCGCAGGACGGCCTGCGTAGGCAACTTGCAGGTCGGGTTCAACCGCCGCACGACGGTCTTGGTAGCCGCCTTGCTCGCGGTACGTCGTTTTGCGGGGTTCTTGCGGGTCATGGGCCACTCGCCTTCCCTAACCGGTGGCAAACCACCTGTTATCTGGTACCTAGCCCGGCTCTGTATAAGTATTACGTGGGAGAGAGTGTCCAGATCGCACTTTCTTGGTCTGGATTTGTCAGGCCCACGGCGATACTCCGCCTGGCTTAGTCGTGAAACCGTCCTGTAAGTTGCAGAATTCCCATTCGAGGGACTATTCAGCACTTATTCGGTACGATTTCTAAGGGGAGTATAACACCGCTTCGCGACAGTGCGAACATATTCCGCACATTTGTGGTGTTTTTCTTCCCCAACCGGCGCCCGCCGGCACGCGATGATATATTGCATATGCACACTCATTCTCATTGTGTGTCGACCTCCACACCGCCGCTGTTCGACCGGTGTGCCGAGCGGCAGCGATTGGCCGTTATGCTGCACCGATCTGGCGAATCCGGAGCATGGCATGATCGAGGCAGGCAACGAACGGAGCGAGGACCATTCCGCCGAACAGCATTGCCGCGTCGAGGCGGTGATTTTCGATCTCGACGGCGTGCTGGTCGAAACGACCGAGCTGCACTACGAAAGCTGGAAAATCATCGCGAACCAGCTCGCGATCCCGTTCGAACGATCACAGTACGAGCCGATGCGCGGCTTGGGACGAGCGGAGAGCCTCGCGCTGCTCCTCGGCACGAACCAGGATGCGTTCACTGATGATCAGAAGCAGGCCCTGCTCGTACGCAAGAACGAGCTGTACCTCGAATTACTCGAGCGCATGACCCCCGCAGATCTGTTGCCTGGCGCGGCCGAGCTGCTGGTCGAGCTCGAAGCGGCCCAGGTCCCGCTCGCCGTCGCATCATCCAGCCGCAACGCCGAAGCGGTATTGAAGCAGCTCGAAATCCGCGCGAAGTTCGCCGTCATTGTAGACGCAAACACTGCCCCGCGTTCGAAGCCGGACCCGCAGGTGTTTTTCGCGGCAGCAGAGGCGTTGAACGTTACACCGACGGCGTGCGTGGTCATCGAAGACGCCGAAGCGGGGGTTTCGGCCGGCCTTGCCGCCGGAATGCGGGTCGTTGGCATTGGTCCGCCGGAACGCGTCGGGCAAGCACATCTCGTAGTGCCGAGCCTGCAAGCCCTGTCGGGCAACAGGATCCTGACTCTATCAAAGGAGTAATTGTGGCAGCACGCGCACCCTTGGCCCCGCGTGAACGACCCGTATAATCCGAACCGTGTTCAGGACTTCCAGCAACGGTCTCTCAGGCATGCTTATCAGCGTGACGCTCGCGTGCAGCCTAGTCGTGGGCTGTGTTGGCATGGGCCAGACGCGCGACGCACGCTCGGGTAATCCACTCGACCGCGCCCGCGCCGCGGTCACGCTCGCGGATCAACGTGACACGGAGGCGGTACACGCGCTCGTCGACCTGCTGGACGATCCGGATGCCGGCGTGCGGTTCTACGCGATCGGCGCGCTGCGGCGACTGTGCGGAAACGACTTCGGTTACCGCTATTACGCCGACGCCGTGGCGCGGCAGATCAGTATTGAAACCTGGCGGGAGGCAATTCGCCGCGGCGAATTAACGCTCACGGACAACCGACGCGATGACCTGGCGTCGATCACCGACACGGCCCCGTGAAATCACGGACATGGGCAGCAAGACGATGAACACTGACGCGCGACTCGAACTCCGGTTGGCGAGCGACCCGGCTTGCCTACCAGAGGCGCGTGACAAGATTCGCGCGTGGCTTTGCGCGCGCGGCTGGGAAGAGGACGGCGCGTGCGAGTACGTACTCGCGCTCGATGAGGCCCTGGCGAATGTCATTCGGCACGGCTACAACAACGACCCCAGCCAAGCCATCGAAGTCGCGGCGGAGATTATCACCGATGCAGCCGAAGGCGACGGCGTACGCATTACCGTGCGCGACTACGGTCAGCAGATCGACCCCGATGCCATTTGCGGAAGAGATCTCGACGATGTCCGCCCCGGGGGCCTCGGCGTTCATATTATTCGTTCCATGACCACTACTGCCACGTACAAACGTGCCGCAGGAGGCGGTATGTTGCTCATCATGACCAAGTACAAATCCCACCGGGCCACGCGGTCTGACGACCGGGAGGGCTGCCCATGAATCACAACGATCCAGCACTGCAAGTGGCGGAGATCACCCGCGGCGGACAGCCGGCACTCGAAGTCGCCGGCGAGATCGACTTGCGGACGTCGCCGCAGTTGCGCAGCCGACTGCTCGAAGCTCCGGTCAACGCGTCGCGACCGCTCATCATCGACCTCTCCAAAGTCCCCTACATGGACTCATCAGGCGTCGGCACGCTGGTCTTCGCCAAGCGCGAAATCGAACGCCGTGGCGGCAAGGTCGTGCTGTTCGGCCTGCAACCTCGTGTGCGCAGTGTGTTTGAGATCACACATCTCGAGAAGTTCTTCACCATCGTAGATAACGAAGAGGACTTGTCTGAGTAATGAGTGCAGCCCATCCCAACGCGGCGGCTCCGTTCTGGTGGCGCGGGCCGGAGGCGGTCGGCCGCACGATCCGCCGCAGCGGGCGGGAACTCGCCGACTCGGTAGCGTACGTCGGCGGCGTGGTTAACCTGTTTCTCGAAATTTCGCTCCGGCTGGCCCGCGTATACCGCGGCCGTACGGACCGCATCAGCGTCGAACACCTCGTACAGCAGGCCGTTCGGGTCGGCGTGCAGAGCATCCCGATCATCGTAATCGTCCAGATTTTCGTGGGGATCATCCTGGCACTCGCGATGGCCCGCCCGCTCGATGAGTTCGGCCAGCTCGAACGCGTCGCGACCGTCATCGCGCTCGCCATGTTCCGCGAAATGGGCGCGCTGTTCAGCGCCGTGATCCTGAGCGGCTTCGCGGGGGCAGCCATCGCTGCCGAACTCGGCGCGATGGTCGAGGGTGAAGAAATCAAGGCCCTCCGCGCCCACGCGCTGGATCCGATCCGATTCCTGGTCGTGCCGCGTGTGCTCGCCACCGCGATCATGATGGTCGGCCTCACCGTACTGGCCAATGTCGTCGGCGTGGCCGGTGGGTTCACGATCGGCGTCGGCGTACTCGGCGTAAACCCGATCACCTACATCGACCTCACGCGCGACGCCCTCACCCTGACGGACTACTTCACCGGGCTGTTCAAAGGCTTCGTGTTCGGAACAATCATCGCCGGACTGGCCTGCTACGAAGGCCTAAACGTCACCGGCGGCGCCGTCGGCGTCGGGCACGCGACCACGACCACCGTCGTCAAGAGCATTGTCTGCCTGATCGGGGCCGACTGCCTCTTTGCGGTGATCTTCTACTCGCTGGAACTCTGGTGACATGCCGTACGTGTTGGGCATCGACGAGGCGGGGTACGGGCCGCTGCTGGGCCCGCTCGTCATCGGTGCGACGCTTTGGCGCGTGCCGCCGCGCGCGGTAAGCGCGGACTGGTGGGACCTGCTGGACGCGGCCGTGTGTCGCCAGGTCGACCGCGCATCGTCGAGGCTGCCGGTCGGCGACTCCAAGAAGATTTATGATCGCAAACGGGGACTGCACACGCTCGAGCGCACTGTGCTCGCGTTTGGCAGTGCCGCCGGCCTGCCTTGCGAAACACTCGGCGAACTGTTGCGTGCGCTGGGCTTCGCTCCGACGCCGCAGTCCGAACCGTGCCCCTGGTACCGCGACCTCAATCTGGATCTGCCACAGGATCCCGCGCGCTCGGCGTTTGCCGGTGCGGCGGCACATCTGTCAAAGACGCTCGCGGAGCACGAGGTCACCTGCCTCAGCCTGCGCACCGAGGTCCTCACCGAAGGCGCCTACAACCGGCGTGTCGCGAACACGCACAACAAGGCTGCTGTCCTGCTCGAAGCGGTGTTGCGTCTCATTCAGTGGGGCGCCAGCCACGCGGCGGAGAGCGACCTGTACGTGCTCGTCGACCGATTGGGCGGTCGGGCTGACTATCGTGGCACATTGATGGACGCTTTCGCAGACCGCCACCTGCACATCGTGGAAATGAGCGACGCCGCCAGCCGTTACCGGCTGTCCACGCAACACAACGACTGGCACATCAGCTTCACGGTCGATGGCGATCAACAGCACCTGCCGATCGCGCTGGCGAGCATGTTGGCCAAGTACGTCCGCGAGAGCCTGATGGCGCGCTTCAACGCCTACTGGCAGACGCTGTCCCCCGATCTGACCCCCACCGCCGGCTACTACCAGGACGCGCAACGCTTCCTGCGTGATATCGATCCCCTGCTACCCGCCGCCGGGGTTACGATCCAGCACTTCGTCCGCGCGCGATAGCGGTCAGAATCTCGCCGCCCCCGCGCCGTCGCACTCGGGACGCCCTACAATGAGGGCCGTCGTCACCCGTACGACGCCGAAGCCGTGACCCTTGCGCCTATGCGGAGTGCGTTCTTATGCCAGCATGCAGCGGCCGTCCTCAGTCTTGCAACACCTACGCTATCGGTACGCTCATTGCCGGCGCGCTCTTCGCCCTGCCCGCGACGGCGCAGAACGCCGAGCCACGGGCCTGGTCGTCTGACGTGAAGCCCGCCTTGCTCGCGTACTACGCCGACGACTTCGTGGCGACGCAGCAGCAATGCCGCGTGTTGTTACGCTCGCGCACCGCACCGCACATCGCCCAGGACGCCGCTCTGCTCCACGCATTGGCACTCACCAGCACGCCGGCCCGCGACGCGTGCATTGAGGGGCGCGGGCGGCTCGCCCAACTGGTATCCATCGATCCGTCGCTCGTGGACGAGCCTGAGTGCGATCTGGCGCTGGGCCGGGCAGCGTTGCAGTTGAACGAGACCGCCCGCGCCCTATCTGATCTGGACCGCGCCGCGCGCGGATTCGCCGCGCAGGAGCTGCCCGCGCGCGAGCTGGTCGCGCTGGCGCTGCTGGCCGAGGTGTGGTCGCTGCACGCGGAATGGGACCAGACGCCACCGCAGTTTGAGGTGGAACGCCCCTTGTCGACGGACGAGGCCCACCGCGTGCGCTTCGCGCAGGTGGAGGCCGTGCTGGACCGAATCCGACGGCTGCCCGAACACGAGACCGCCTTGCTACGAGCAAGTTGTGCGCTGGCGAACCTGCTCGCCGGCACCAGCCGCACGCGCGAGGCCGTAGCGACGCTCGAGCCCCTGCTGCGCGCGGAGCGCACCCGCGGACCGCGTGCCGAGGCCGCTCTTCTGCTCAGCGAGTTCTACCAGGACCTCGGTGAAACGCAGGCCGCCCTGCACCTGCTGGACCGGATTGAGCGTGACGCGGGCGGTGCGGTGGCACGTGAGGCGACACGCCTGCGCGAGCAGTGGACGCGCCCGCAGTTGGCGCTGACGACAACCCGCTCGCCGGAGTGTAGTGCCACCAAAATCAACCTTACGGCCCGCGGCTACGCGCAGGTTGTGTTGGAGGTCCGCCAGGTTGACCCGGAACCATGGCTACGAATGCCTGGTCAGCGCGGCATCGATGCGCATCTGCCGATAACCGGCTCCGTGCGCGCCGCGTGGACGTTGGATACGCGTACGCCCGACCCACTGGGCATGTGGGCCTCCGAGCAACTTTCCGAGCCGTTGACGTTCACCGCGGAACCCGGCGCATACGTCGTCGTCGCCCGTGCCAACGCGCCGGACGGCAACGTTGAAGCCCGCAAGCATCTTGTCACGGTGTCGTCGCTCAACGTCGTTTGTGCCACCGGCACCGAACATGGCGTGTTGTGGGTAACGCGTCGCGCGAATGGCGAACGGTGCAAGCCGCTGCGCGCCCCGGTCACAGGCGAGTTCTGGATGCGCCACTCGTTCGTCGCCACAGCGTTACAGTTCAACGGCGGCGTGGCGCATTTTCGACTGCCCGCTGAGAGCCGCGTTACCCGCAGCCTCGAGTGGATCTGCGTCGTGCGGTGTAACGATGAAATCGCGATCTGCCGCGGGGCGCTGCCCGACGCAGCCCGCGCCGCGCCGCGTGCTGCGCCGGTGGCGCTGCTGTGCGGACCACCGGAACCACGCGTGGGCGAAACCCTGTGGATTTCGGGGCATACCACGCCGCCGGTAAATGGAACCCCCGCGGCAGATCGCGCGGAATATGAGATTACCCTGACAGACGCGCTGGACCAGCCCGCAGGTGTGATTCCAATCGCGCTCGACGCAGTCGGCGCATTCACCGTGGAATTGCCCATCGACGAGTCCTTCTCCGGCAAGCACGTGCGCGCTACGCTACGCCGCGACGGCCAAGTGGCGCCCAACCGGCTCCAGAACTGCGTCTTTAGCGTTCCACCAGTGGAGGACGCGCGGTTCGAAGTGCATCTCGCCCAGCCCACCCACCTGCTGCCCGGAGATCGCCTGCGCGGAGCAGTGCAGGTCACGTATCCGTGGGGCACGCCGCCACACCTGACTCGCGTGTTCCACCGCCTGCACGTCGTGGCGTTACCGGACGAAACCAGCCCAATACCGCCGGAGGCGATCAACCGCACGTTTCGTACTTCCCGTGTCGACCCGCGCGGCCGTACCTCGATCTGGATCACGGCCGATGAGCTCTCGAAAACCTCACGCCCGCAGGCGGTGTTCGCAGAAGCTGAGGCGGTGAGCTGGGAGGACCGGCGCGGCGGAACAACCGCCGAGCTCCTAGTCGGCCCGGAACCGGTCCACGCCTGGTTACTACACGAGCCGTCGGAAGTTCGGACGCACCTGCCTGTACGTTTCCGTGTCGGGTGGTTTCAGCCGGGCGGGCGCGCCGTCGCGGTGATGCCGCCAATCGAAATACGACGAGCGGACGACGTCATCGAGCGCCTGGAACTTGTGCCCAGTCCGCAAGGTCTGCAAACGCTGCCGTGGTACCCACCGGAGCCTGGGCGATACGTCGCGTCCGTTGTCGTGCCGGATCTGGAAGGCGCCCCTCTGGTCGTGACGCGTGCGCTCACTGTGCTTTCGCCGCCGACCGGTGAAGCCGCGACGCCAATCGCGCGCTGCAAGGCGACGCTGACGCCTCGATCAGAGATTCCCGGAGTCGCTGTCAGCGCGAGTGGTCTGTCCGACGATCCCGCGCTGGTGCTGGTCATCGACGACGACGTAGTCGCCGCCGCGGAGCTCGTGGCCAGAGATGATCAGAGTGATGCAATCATTGCGTTCGACGATGCCCTGTCCGCGGATGCCCACGTACGGATCCTCGATCTTCGTGACGGCTGCTTGCGCGATGCGTGCGCTCCAGCGTCGATCCGGGATCGATACGCCGCCGACGAGCTAAAGCTCATTCCACCGGGCGGAGACACCTGGCCGGGAACACGCGTCCGCATCGGCGTCGAATCCACAACCGCTGAGGTCGGATTGCTCACCGCTCGTTTGATCCCGGCGGCCGACACCGGATTCGCGGCCCCAGTGGGAACGTCCCCCGAAGCAGGTGCTGTAAGTGCCCCCGTCGGGACGACATCTTTAAGCTTCGCGGCAAACGCGGACATAGCGGTCGACATGCAAACCGCGCCGGATCGTTCGCGAGGCGCTTCGTCAGCATCGCACGAAGGAACAACACTCTGGACGACGGCGACGGCTTTCGTGCCGCCCGGGCACATTGACGTCGAGGTGCCCGGCATCCCCGCGCTTTACAAGCTGCTCGTGAACTTCCGCACGCGGGACGGCCGCACCTCCAGCGCCGCGACGATTCTCGATGCCCGCCGCGGCATTCGTGCGCGCGTCGCCACACCGCGCCGCTTAACCGTAGGTGATCGAGGCGAGTTGTCTTTCCGCATAGAAAACGGCTACACACACGCCGTAGACGTGGTGGTCACGCCGAGTTGGGGGGAGCAGCTCAGCATCGAAGATTTGAGCTCGAAGCGGCAAACACGACGGACGCCCGTCGAGTTGACGGACGGCCGGCACCACGTGCACCTGGATCCGTCCGAGCACGTCTGGCTGTACGCCGAGTTTGAGGCGATCAAAGCCGGCACTAGCACGGTGGGGGCGACCGTGCGGGCACTTGATCGAGCCGTCGACGTCCATTCGACCTGCGTAATTACACGACCTGAGCCGGCGGGCAAGTCGCTCATTCAGATCGAGCGCGACGTATCACTCTGGACAACGACCGCCCATCCGGCCGCCGTGTACCTGAAGGACTGCGAGCAACGGCCAGCGCTTACGCGCGGCGCGGTTCGTCAGCAGACGCAAGCCCGCTGGCGGAAACCCCGTCCGAACTCGCCTGACGACGAACTGATCCCGGCCGACACTGACTGGCTCTGGGCTCCGGTTGATCCCGACACGCGTCTGAGCGTCGGACAATACCTTCAGGTACGCGAGCGTTTCACGCTGGCCGAGCCGCTCCCGGCAGGAACGTGGGTCCAGGACATCACCGCGACGTGTGCATCCGTACCGGCCAATCCCAGGGAGTTCGAGCCCATCGGGCTGCGGCTGGACGATCGCTCGGATCGGCTCAGCTACCACGTGGATCAACTCGACCCGGGCACGTACGAGCATACCTACTTGCTCGCTGTGGTGCGACCCGGGGCCTGTGTGATGCCGCCGCCGGAGTTCCACCCCGGCGATGAGACGGGGCCGCTTCCCGCCACGGTCAACGCCGTCACGCCGATCGTGATCCCCGCCGATTGACGCTGCCGATCGCCGACAGGAATCAGTCCCGGATTCCGGTTGCGTCCCCCCACCGGTGGGGCTACACTCACCGCCGCTATGCAGTATGGTCTGTCCATACTTGGCCTCATTCATTCATCCATCCCGAACGGTGTATTCTGGTTGGGTTCGGTGGTTTTGGATGGCCGCACGACAACGCTCCCGCGGCGTCGTGACGGCGGGCAGGCCAACTCGCGATGAACGTGAGTTCGGCGTGTCGAACGCGGAGGTGCTCCGGATGAGATTTGTGATGCGTGTATCGTGTGGGGTCGCCCTCCTCATCGTTACTCTGGCAGTGCCGGCAGCGATGGCGCAGAGCGAGGAACTTCAAGCCGCGGTCGAGCTCTTTGAGCGTCACGAGTACGTGAACGCCCAGGCCAAGCTGCTCGAGATCGATCGCGACGCACTGAGTGCGGACGAGCAGGCCCACCTGGACGCGTTGCTGGAACAAGTGCCGATCGCGATTCAGGCCAAAGAACGCGGCATGCAGGAGCTGGCCGCGGGCGACGAGGCGTACGAGGCCGGCTCATGGGACGCCGCCGCCGGGCACTACGCCGCCGTCAAAAACAACACCTATGTAACGGACGACGCCCGCGAGTACGCCGACCAGCAAATCGCGCGGATTCGCGAGAAGCAGGCGCTGGCCGACGCAGCAGCCCCGACCGACATAGTCGAACCCGAACCGGTCGCTGAGGAGCCCACTCCGCAGGACGAGCCGGAGCCCGCGCCCAAGCCGGAACCGCTGCCAACCGAACCCGTCGAGCAGCCGGCTCCGCAGCCGCCGGCCGTCGCACCGGCACCAGTCGAAGACACCCGGCGCCTGACGCCGACCGATCAGCTTCGCATTCGGGACGAGCTGCTCTGGCAACGGGCCGTGGCCAAGTCACAGGCTCTGGCCGACGCCGCTCGCGAAGCCATGGGCCGCGATGATTACGTCGAGGCGCGGCAATTGCTCGACACGGCGTTCCAGGCCGTCGACGCCGCCCGCGGCTACGCCGAGCCCGTTTCCAAGTATCACTCCGCTCGCGACGGTCTGACCGCCCTGCGCACCGAACTCAGTCAGGCCGCCGAAGCGTACAACATCCGTCGGGCAGATGATCAACGCCGCGAGATCGCCGAGCAGATCGCCGAGCGCAAGCGCCGCTACGAGGCGCAGAAGGCCGAGAAGGTTGATCAGCTCTTCAGCTCCGCGAATCAGCTACGCAACGAACGGCGCTTCGGTGAAGCGGCCGAGGTCCTGCGCGAGGTGCTGCGGATTGACCCCGGCAATGCAAAGGCCCGCTACCAGCTCGAGGTCGTCGAGGACTACGAGTCATTCAGCCAGCAGGAGCGCTGGCAGAAGGACGTGTACACGCAGCAGCGCAAGGCCATTGTCAACGCCGAAGAGGCGCTGATTCCGTGGGATGTCGACGTACTCTACCCGACAAACTGGCTGGAGCTGACCGCGCGGCGCTCGTCGCTGGGCGAACGCGGCACCGCCGCCCAACTGGAAGACGTCGAACTCAATCGCAAGCTCGAAGAGACGCTGCCCGAAGTCCGCTTCGAAGAGCAGCCGTTTGAGGGTGTGGTCGAGTTTCTCGGCGAGCTCACCAAGATCAACATCGCGGTCGACTGGACTGATCTTGAAGACAACGGCATCGAGCGCGACAAACCAGTGACCGTCCGCCTGGCCGGACTGTCGTTCCGTACGATTCTCGACGAGGTCATCTCGCAGGTCGGTGGCGACGTTCAGCTCGCGTACGCGATTGGCGACGGCCTGCTCCGCGTCGCAACCAAAGAGAAGCTCGACAAAGACAAGTTAATCCTGATTTACGACATCCGCGATCTGCTGGTCAACATCCCCCGGGCCATGCGTACGCAGGCCTTCGACGTCACGCAGGGCCTCGGCCAGGGCGGCCAGGGCGGCCAGGGCGGTGGCGGCGGCCAGGGCATGTTCCAGCAAAATCAGCAGCAGAATCAGCAGGGTCAGGAAGACCAGCAGGGCATCGGCAACGAGGAGCTCATCGAGCAAATCCTCGACATCATCCGCCAAACGGTTGAGCCCGATTCCTGGCGCGAAACGGGTGGCGGCGAAGCGTCCATCCGCGAGCTCAACGGACAACTCATCGTCTACAACACCTCTGCGGCCCACTCGCAGGTCGGCAATCTGCTCGCGCAACTGCGTGAGACTCGCGCCCTGCAGATCAGCGTCGAGGCCCGCTTCCTCAACGTCGTCTCGAACTTCCTCGAAGAGTTCGGCGTCGATCTGGACTTCGTGTTCAACTCCGGCAGCGCCGGCTACGACCGCGTGCTCGACGCCAACGGTAACGTACTTTCCGACCCGTTCACGGGCGCTCCGATTCTCGTGGACCGCCAGTATTCGCGGATCGGCAGCTATGCGAGCCCGCCAGGATTCGGCACGCCGTTCAACGTGGGTACGGTCCCGCAGCAGCCTTACGGTCAGGCGGCCTTCGTCCCGCCCCGCGGCGGCATCTTCCCGCACGTGGACGAGATGACGCCGGTCACCGCGCAGCAAGGCTCGTTGTCGCTGGTCGATCTGACCGGCCGCGGCACAGGCGTACCCGGTTCGTTTGCCGAGCAGGCCGCCCTGACCCCGGCCCTGAACATCGCCGGCTCCTTCCTCGACAATCTCCAGGTCGACTTCCTGATCCGCGCGACGCAGGCCAACGCCCGTTCGAGCATCGTGCAGGCCCCGCGGCTCGTGTTGTTCAACGGTCAGGCCTCGTCAATCTCGGTTGGTCGCTCGCGTTCCTACGTCTCCAGTCTCGAGCCGCGTCTGGCCGAGGGTGCGGTCGGTTTCGAACCCGAGATCAATACGGCCGACAGCGGCGTGAGCCTCTGGGTCGAGGGAACGATCAGCGCCGATCGCCGCTACGTCACGACCACTGTTAACGTGCAGCAGCGTGAAGAGCCGTCGTTCCTCCGGTTCGAGGTACAGCGTGCCAGCGGCTCGTCGCCGGGTGCGTTCATCCTGTTGCCCGACTTCAGCTTCGCGATTATCCAGACGACCGTGTCGATCCCCGACGGCGGTACGGTGCTCCTGGGTGGCCTGAAGCAGGTCGGCGAGATCGAGGTCGAGGCCGGCGTGCCGATCCTGAGCAAGATCCCGGTCCTCAAGCGTGCCTTCAGCAATCGCAGCATGGTCAAGGACACGCGCACGCTGCTGATCCTGCTCAAGACCAAGATCATCATTCAGAACGAGGCCGAGGAAGAGGCCTTCCCGACGTTCTCGCACGCCGGCATGTAATCGGTTCTCGCAGGCGGTGAACGCACTGACCATCAACAACGCCCGCCTTCCCCGGATGGCGGGCGTTTGCTTTGCTCTCTGGATCGCCTGGGCGGCCGCCGCCGCAGTACCACTGCTCTTGAGCAGTGATATTTCCCCGCCGATAACCTCGCAACCCCGCCCCTTCCAACCTGGCATCGAGCTCGACTGGCAAGATGGAGTCGTACGCATCAATGCGACCGTCGTCTTACGCCGCGGTCCGCTCGAATTCCTCGCCTGCTTCTCCGGCAAAGAGCACGAGAGCATCGCGCGGATCGAGGCCGAGCCTGAGCACGTCTACCAGGCGCTGGGCCTGATGGGACTCACTCCCGGCCATCCGCCACGGTGGAATCCTGATCGCGAGACCTACGAGCCCCCGACCGGCGATTTGGTCGACATTACGTTCGAGTGGCCCACTGCCGATGGCGTCACCACAGTCAATGCGTACGAGTGGCTGCAGGAAGTCCAGTACTCGCGCCCCGCCGCGCCACGCCCCTGGATTTTCAGCGGCAGCCTGCGCGACGAGCACGACGGTCTCGTTTGCGCGACGACCGGTGCCGGCGTAGCGCTGGTCGATTTTCCCGAGAGCCTGATCAGCTTCTCCAGCCGCCATTCCAGTCACAACAGCGAGCTATGGTGTCTGGCCCGAACCGCAGCGATCCCAGCACTTGACACGCGCGTGACCATGATCATCCGCGCCGCCCAGCCGCTGCACCTGGACGTGAAGCTGACGCCGTTAGGCACACTGACCATCAACGACCACTACGTAACCCACACTGAAGCCGCCAACCTGATCCGACTCACCCAGCGTCTAACGCCCAATCGCCCGGTTCCCATCGCCGCCGCAGGCGCGCTCGTAACCGACATTGTTCGGCTCCGAGGCACACTTCGAGCAGCGGGCGTTGACGACAAATCGTACGCCTTACGCTGAGCACCGCGCCCGTTCCCCACATTCCCACTTTCCCACCTTCCCACACCCTTACGCCGCCGCTTCCTCCGCGGTGGGCAGCTCGGTGAGAATGTCCTGCAACACGATGTCCGTGCTCAGTCCCTCCGCTTCGCCTTCGAAGTTCAACAGCAACCGGTGGCGCAGCGCCGGCAGCGCGGCCTGCTTCACGTCGTCGAAGCTGACGTTGTAGCGGCCGTCGAGCATGGCGTAGATCTTGGCGGCGAGTGTGATCGCCTGCGCACCGCGCGGGCTGGCGCCCCAGCGGACGTACTTGTTGACGCTCTGCGTGGCAAACTGACCGTTCGGGTGCGTCGCGAGGACCGTACGAATCGCATAGTCCTGCACGTGCGGCGCGACGACGACCTTCTGCACCAGGTCCTGCGCCGTGATGATCTGCTCACCGGTCAGCACAGGCTGGATATCCGGCTTGTAGCCGGACGTCGTGCGGTCGAGAATCGTCTTGAGCTCGTCGCGGTCGGAATAGCCCACGATCAGCTTGAAGAAAAAGCGGTCGAGTTGGGCTTCCGGCAGCGGATAGGTCCCCTCCTGCTCGATCGGGTTCTGCGTCGCCATCACGAAGAACGGCTCTTTCAGCGCGTAACGGGTGCCGCCGGACGTGACGGCGTGCTCCTGCATCGCTTCAAGCATGGCCGACTGCGTCTTGGGCGTAGCGCGGTTGATCTCGTCGGCCAAGACCATCTGGGCAAACACGGGACCGCGCTGAAATTGGAATCCGCGCCGGCCGGTCTCGGCGTCTTCAGTGATGATGTTGGTACCGATGATGTCCGCCGGCATCAGGTCGGGCGTAAACTGAATCCGCGAGAAGTCGAGGCTCAGCGCCTCCGACAGTGTGCGAATCAGCAGCGTCTTGCCCAGCCCCGGCACACCTTCGAGCAGCGTGTGTCCGCGTGCGAAAAGGCAGACCAGCACACCGTCAACGATGTCGCTGTGTCCGACGATCATCTTGCCGATCTCGTCGCGCAGTTTCTGAAAGCTCTCACGAAAACCCGTTACCTGCTGCTCGACCTGCGCCGTGTCGCCGATTGCCATCTGCTGCTCCCCGGGAGTAGTTGTTAATCCGCCAGCAACGCGAACGAATTCTACTTCGAATCCGATCGCTCCGCGATCCACTGCACCATCTTGGGGTACAGCCGCTCACACGCCACCGGTGCCGCCTGAATCTCGCCGTGGGCAATCTCGACGTCGAACAGCCACATCTTGTCCTGGGACCGAATGCGGTCGTAGAACGCTGCGCGGGTCACTTCGTGATTGGCAATTCGATCACGCCCACCCTGCACGACCAGCACGGGCAGCACGACGCTTTCGTAGTGCTCGGAGTAGACGTGGTCGCGCACGCCGAGCTCGCTGACAAACGCTCCCTGGCGCACGCACTTGGCCAGTTGCGTCAGCACGCCGGCCTTCATGTCGTCGAACGCGTACCGCCGCCCGTGCAGCGTGACCTCGGCACGATGGTTGACCGCGCCCGTGAACCGACTTGCGGCGGATAGCATCAGCCGTGTCGTACGGAGTTCGAGCTCCGCCGCCCGCTCGCGCCAGCGTTCGGGCAAGCGTTGATACCACCGCTCGCCCTCCGAGTTACCCCGAATCTTGGACAGCGGGACCTCACCCGCCGCGGCCACCAGTGCGCGGAGCCAATCCGCCCGGGCCGCCAGCTCAAACGGCAGGTTCGTGTCGCCGGACTTCTGCCACCAAGCGTCGACGAGGCGCTGCCAGTCGAGCCGACCACGTTCGTCGTAAGCCGACGAGGGCCAGCGCAGTGCCGCGGGAAACTCGGTGAACACACAACCGGCCAACTCCTGCTGCCGCTGAGCCGCCAGTTTCAGGTCGGCGATAATCCGCTGCGCGTTACCTTCGCCACGCAGGCGCGCCCCCTGCACATAGCCGGCCAGCGCCATCGAGCCCATGCTCGATCCGACGACGAACGGCTTTCGTCCCGTCTCCTTCCGCACGTGCTGCACAACGGCGGGCAAGTCATAGAGCACGAAGTGATCGACGCACCAGTCGTCCTGCCCCGACGGCGGCATGCTGCGAAAATCCTCGCCACCCAGTCCGCGCAGTGTCACCAGCCAGATGTCGTGTCCGCGCTCGTGCAGCATCTGCGCCAAGCTGCGGTAGTGGAACTCCTCGGTGCGTATTTCGGGTAGGTTCCAGATATCGCCGTTGACGGCCAGCCCGTGCAGGAAAATGACTGGCGTTCCTTGGGCAGCTTTGCGCTTCACGGCCAGCCGTGCGCCGTCTTCGGTCTCAATGGTTACGACAACGTCACCACCGCTGGCGAGTGCAGTCATCATCAGCAACATTCCCACTGCAAGTGCTTTAAACACATTCGACCTCCCGTTCCAAACTACTCGTTATCGTATTCGCCCACACGGCGGCGTTGTTAGCACCCCGACAGGATTCTACAGGCGCAACAACATGGCCGACCCGTGCGGATCGGCCAGTTGCTGGTTCAGACTATTGATGCAGTGCAAGCGGGTAGCACTCAGGCCTTGGCCAGTTCGACCAGTTTGTCGAACGCGGCCGGATCGGCAATCGCGACCTCGCTGAGCATCTTGCGATTGAGAAAGACGTTGGCCTTCTTTAAACCGCCCATGAACTGGCTGTAGGAAATATCGCGTGCCTTGCACGCCGCCGCCACGCGGATGATCCACAACGCGCGGAACTCACGCTTGCGGTTGCGGCGATCGCGGTAGGCATACTGGCCGGCCTTGATGACGGCCTGCTTCGCGGTCTTGAACAGCTTGCTGCGCCCGCCGCGGTAGCCCTTGGCGGCCTTCAGCACGCGTTTGCGTCGTCGTCGAGTCGCATGGCCGGGTGTAACACGCGGCATGGTCAGCTCCTTCCGGGCAGCGGGCTATTCAGCGTGCAACGCCCGCCGGATCGTCTGGGCCAAGGCACCCTCGAGCGTGGCGGTCTGGCGAAGACGCTGGCATCGGCGGCCGGACTTGCCGCTCATCAGGTGGCCGGCGAACGACTTCTTGTAGCGCGGCTTGCCCTTGGAGGACAGCTTGAAGCGCTTGCTGATGCCTTTATGGGTCTTGAACTTGTTCATCGCTGCAATCCCTGCGTTAAAGTCGAGCCAAGTAGTATACCATCGTGGCCCTGCCGGGCAAGTCTACCCGCCGAATTCATTTCCGGAGGCGGTTTCGTCCGCATTCCCGTTGCGTCGCGTGGGTTGACCGCTCTATGATACCGATTCTTTCGGTACCCGCCCGAAGCCACCGCCGGGGTATCCCCGGCGCTGAGGCAGGGCGTCGATCCGTGGCATATCGGCGCCCACCGATGTGCCCCTGAACACAAAGCTGGAATCCGGGACGGCTCCGGAATCCTCGCACGCGGTCCCTGAGAAAGGGCTACGAAGATGGCGAAGAGACTTGGAATTGTCGTGGGCGGTGGCCCTGCTCCGGGCATCAACGCGGTAATTGGAGCGGCCACCATTCAGGCCATCAACCGCGGCTTTGAGGTGATTGGTTTCTACGACGGCTTCCGCTGGCTGGTGGCGGACAGCTTCGACCCACCCACGCACACGACCCGCCTCGATATTCCCCGCGTAGCCCGCATCCACTTCGACGGCGGCTCGATCCTCCGTACGGCTCGGCACAACCTGCTCGATCCGGTGGCCATCAAGGAAACCGAGAAGGTCCAGCCCCACCCAGGCAAGGTTTCGCTGGCCCTGGGGCGACTCCGCGAGCTCGGCATCAACTGCCTGTTGACGATCGGCGGCGATGATACCGCCCTGTCGGCACGCTTCCTGTCCGAGGCCGGCGGCGAGAACCTCCGCGTCGTGCACGTCCCCAAGACGATCGACAACGACCTGCCGTTGCCGCAGAACCAGCCCACCTTCGGCTTCTCGACCGCGCGCTTCTACGGGGCCGGCCTGGTCAAAAACCTCATGCGCGACTCGCAGACGACCGGTCGCTGGTACCTCGTCAGCGCCATGGGGCGTTCCGCCGGCTGGCTGGCGATGCAGATCGGACAGGCCGCCGGCGCGACCGTGACGCTCATCCCCGAGGAGTTTGGCGAGAAAACCTCAATTAACTGCATCGCCGACGTCCTCGAAGGCGCCATCCTGAAGCGCCATGTCTTCGGTCGTTGTGATGGCGTTGCAGTGCTTGCGGAGGGGCTCGCGTACAGCCTCGGCGACGTCGAGGAACTCGAACGCATCCTCGGCCACGAAGTGTCGCTGGACGCCGCCGGCCATCCGCGCCTTTCCGAAGTCCCGCTGCTCGAGCTGCTCAAAAAAGAGCTCCAAGCTCGATTCAGTGCTCGCGGCGAGCGCCTGCCGCTCGTCACGCACAATATCGGTTACGAGCTACGTTCCGCTGATCCGACACCGCACGACATGGCCTATTGCCGCGCGTTGGGCTATCAGAGCATTCGCCTGTTCACCGACAGCGAAGGACATGCCGGCGCAATGGTGGCGCTGGTGAACGGCAATCTGCAGGCCCTGCAATTCGCCGAGATCATCAACCCGGAGAATAACCGAATCGCCACCCGGCTCGTCGACACGGAGTCGGACGAGTACATGGTCGGTCGCGCCTACCAGATTCGCCTGGAAACGTCAGACCTGGAAGACCCGGTGTTGGTCGCCAAGCTGGCGGTGGCCGCACACATGTCGCCGGCGGAGTTCAAGGAACGCTACCGCCGCGCCGCGACACGCCTGTGCGACACGACCGTGGGTCCGAAACCGACGGCCGATCCCGATCCCAAGTCCTAGTACCGCGTCAGCGTCGCTGCCAAGCACATTTGCAATAAGGGCGCCAGTCACTCGCGACTGGCGTCCTCATTGCGTAGTTCACGCTTGTCGTACGAGCAAGCACTATTCGCAACAGTCGTCGTTCTCATCCTCTTCCGAGCCAGACTCATCATCGCCCAGCAGAATTCCGTGCACCGCCTCGTCCGGCCACTCGCTGCTGAGCACAATCGGCGTACGATCATCATGCCCATCTGCACCGATCACACGTAGGCGCACGAGCTCACCGCGGTCCTCATTCTGATCGGTCTCCGCGGCCACGCACAGTTCGTCATTCGACCGCCAGGTGGGCAGCACATCCATCCCGCCGCACAAGTGCTCGTCAGCCAACCCGTGGGCTACATTCCCCGTGGCCAAATGCACGATGAAGACCTGACCGTCTTCTCCGGGCACGCACACACGCTGCCCGTCCGGGCTGACCGCGTACCACAGCGTGCCTTCACCAAGTTCGCGCTGTATTGACCGCGTGAGCAACCGAACGACGGTCGGTTGTCGCCTCAGATCGACGGCGAACAGCCCCACGTCCTCCGGCATGTCGGCGGCGACGCACGGAAGGTTCATCTCAAGCGCAGCGAACATGACACGCTCGTCCGGCAGGTACCGCACCTTCGTGAAGATCTGGAATGCCGTGCCCGCCAACTCATCTGGCCCGTCGAACTCATCCAACAACGCCCCGCTGTCGCCGCACACGCGGCGGCGCTCGACAACGCCCAAGCGCAGATCGCCATCGTCGCCGCCGGGCGTCTTAGTCCGGGCATAGGCCAGCCACTGCCCATCCGGCGACCAGTCGACGTAAACGGCGGTCAGTTCCGCGACATTCCGCGGCGCTGACGAACCGTCGACCGGCACGACCATAACGTCACCCAGATCGTGCCCGCGGTGACTCACGTACGCAATCGCAGTCTGATGGGGCGAAACGCGCGGGTCGGTCATCTCGGAGAGCTGGGTCACCAGTGCGCGATCATCCACTAAACGCTCGCCATCGTAGGTCGCCACACGTAACTGCACGATATCCGCCGATGCGTTATCCATACACTCCCACTTCTCGCCGAACTTCTCGCGAACACCTTCGGGCTTCTCGTCCCGGACGTAGAGTATGGCGGCTGCAATCTCGCCCTCGCTGAGCTCGTCGACGACTTCCGACTCGAAGTCGTCCGGATCACCGTCAAACGCGAGAAACTCCTCCCTGAGCAAGTGAGCCATATCTCGAATTCGCTCCAGGCTTTCCGCGGACGGCCCCACGAACGCGCTGCGAATCTCCTCCCAGTTCGTGATCTTACGTTCCTGCACATACACCAGGCGGCGTGAATCCGGGAACCACGACATCGCCCGCACGTGTTCGGCCAGCAGTTCGGAGAGCTCGCCGTCCACATCGCAGATTCGCAGGCCATCGACAGCCCGCAACGCGGCCCACTGTCCATCGGGCGACCAGACGACGCGTTCCTCCGGCAGACACGATGCAAGCGTGAGCAGCGTGGTACACACCATTACTTGTCCCAGACGACATTTCATCACGCACCTCCTAATTGCGGTCGTTCGACCGCAGATTTCCAGATCACATTCCTCGCATCAGCCTTCGGCTGTTGCAGTCGCTCGAAAATGCGCCGTGAAGACCAGATACTGCTCGACGCTGCCGACGTGGCGGCATCACGTGACGTCACCACGACGAGCTCGCCTTGTACCGTTGTGCGTTCAGAAGTCGACATCGCATCTTGCAACGCGACCCCAATCGTGATGCCCAGCACAATTACAGCGGCCAACCCGCCGGCGTTGCGAACCCAGGCAAGCTGACGACGCGTCTTACGGAGCGCCTCGATCTGCTGCCGTGGAAACGCCGGCAGATCGGCCGCGGCGTTCGACGCCAGCGCGCGGCGGGCCGCGATTGCCGCGTCGCTGAACTCGGTTGCCCGCTGCCCTGCCACGGCGTCGTGCTCCAGGTAGGCATCCAGCAGCGCCTCCACCTCCGGCGACAGCGCACCGAGCGCCCGATCGAGCAACAGTGCTTCCAGCGTCTTGGTATCCATAACACACCTCTGTTCGCCGGCGATTGCGCGTTTACGACGCGCGGCTCAACGGCCTATTCGCCTGCCAGTTCGCTCCGCAGATGCCGCAGAGCGTTGTGCAGTCGCGATCGCACGGTCCCGATGGGAATGCCCAGCACGTTCGCGATCTCCTCATACGTCAACGCATCGCGCAGCCGCAGTTCAAGCGTTTCGCGCTGCGCCTCGGGCAAGCTCGCGATAACCTGCCGCACCCGTTCCAGTCGCGGATCCTCGACTGCTTCTGATGAGGCCAGCTCCACCGGCAGGTCCTGCACCGGTCGCGATCGCCGCAGCCGCGTGCTCGCGACGTTCCGCGCGATCGTGAACAGCCAAGCCCGTGGCGACACCGCCTGCGATACGCGCTCCACGCGCCGGGCCGCCTGAAAGAACGTCTCCTGCAACAGATCTTCGGCCGCGTGTACGTCAGCGAGCCGTCGTCGCAGGTACGCCAACAGGCTCGGGCCTTCATCCCGATAAAGCTGCTCCAGGCGATTCAAGGCATCGTCCATCGCGTACGCGTCCTCACCCGATACGTCGCGCCGTCAGCGTGAAAAGTTCACTAGAAACTACCACATACCCCCCTCCCCTGCAGGGAGGGGCTGGGGGAGGGTAGAGGCCTATGACCATCGGTGCATAGTGCCATGTCGGCTCCGCTGGTGTGCTACTCCACGCTCGCTACAATCACGAAACGGCGGGCGGACCCGCACGCTACAGTTGCATCCGCACAAGCTACCACCAGTCGGGAGCACCTGAATGTCGAGAATTGTGTTGTGCGTAGCCTTACTTGCCGTCTGGCTGGGGCACGTGCCTGTTGCGCTGGCGCAGGGCGATACAACCGACGATGCCACCCCCCCAAAACTCCAGATCGACGCGCGCGAGTTCAATTTTGGCGAGATCTGGCAGGGTATGACGGCCACGAGGAAATTCAATGTCACGAACATCGGACACTCGCTGCTGACGCTG
Organism: Phycisphaerae bacterium; assembly: GCA_028277645.1. Taxonomy (GTDB): domain Bacteria; phylum Planctomycetota; class Phycisphaerae; order UBA1845; family Fen-1342; genus JANQFV01. The sequence goes on along the minus strand of JANQFV010000059.1, from coordinate 23,096 downwards.
AAGGTCACGAGCACTTGCGGCTGCACCGTGACCACGCAGCCGCGGTCACCGCTCGCGCCGGGCGAGTCTTCGACGTTCACCGTGACGTACGACACAAAGCGCCCCGGTCACGCCAGCAAGAGCATAATCGTCACAACCAACGACCCCGATCAAGAGAAGGTCATCATCCCCGTTCGCGGCGAGATTCGACCGCTGTTCACCATGGACGTCGGAGACCGCGTCGTCTTCCACGATCTCGATCTCGACTCAGCTGTTTCACGGACTGTCACGCTGGCGAACAACCACGACGACCCGGTTCACCTCAAACTGCCGCCCGATCAGAAGCTGCGCGGGTTCGTCGTCGATCTGCGCGAAGTGAAGCCTGGTCACGAGTACGCGCTCGACGTTCGTACGAAGCCGTCGCTGCACGAGGGCTGGAACACCGTGAAGGTCGAGTTGGCGACGGACTTCGCGGGCGCGCCGATCTACTACGTATCACTCGCCGCTCATGTGCCGCCGCGGTTTGTGCTGACGCCGCGGAAGCTCTCGGTCAGCCCGCAGCAGACGCAGAGTCACGAAGCCCGGCTGCGCATCGAATATCGCAAGGCGGACCCGATCAACGTGACCGAGATTCGCCTGAACGACCGCAAGCTCGACTGGGTAGCCGAGCCGTCATCGGTGGTCGGACGCGGCGAGCTGCTGACGGCGTGGACGGTGCGGGTGCGTATGCCCGGCTATGCCGACACGCCGAAAGGCGCGTCGCTGTACGTGATAACGAACGATCCGACCGGCGCGCACAAGCGAACGCGCGTGCCGATTGTGAAGCTGACGAAGTAACGCCGGTCCCCTGCGGCCGGCGTAGATTGCGGAGATGACTGGAATTCTGGATGGGCTCTGTTCCGCCACCAACCGAACCGCAAACGCCGGCGCCACTGCCGGATGGCACTCTCTGCCCCGACTGCGGCTACGACCTACGCGGCTCGACGTCGGAGCGCTGTCCGGAATGCGGCTTCGAGTTGGCGGCGATCCGCAGCCGTGAATCGCTGTTGCCCTGGTCGCACCGGGCCGAACTCGGCTGGTTCCGCGCGTACTGGAGAACTGTCTGGATGGTCGTCCGGCGGCCGAGCCAGGTCTGCCTGGAGGTCGCCCGCCCGGTCAGCTACGCCGACAGCCAGCGGTTTCGGTGGGTGACGTTCGCGCACATGTGGGCGGCGTTTGTTGTGATCGCTGTGACGTTCGTCGTGTGCAGCATCGCCGCGGGCGACACCGGCGATGCCTACTGGTGGTACGCGGGCGGGTTCGTGTTGTGGTCCGGGCTGTGGATGGCACTACTGCCCGGTCTGGCAAGCTACTTCTTTCAGTCGAAGCGGCTCGCGCCAGCAGTTGAAGATCGAGTGTTGGCGCTGAGCTACTACGCGTGGGGGCCGTGGGCGGTGTTGCCGGCTCTCGCTACGCCAGTAGCGACGTGGCTAGCGAACGTAGCGTTTGCCCCGGACGAGGTGCAACTCCTCGCAGCCGGCATGCCCTCGATGTTGCTCGACTTCGTCACAGTCCTAACGCCGTGCCTTCTCCTGGGATCCCTGTTCGTCGCTGATCGCCTGCTTGCGTCGTTTCTGCGACGCCTGTTGCATGCATCGTGGGTGATGCGCGTTGTGCGTCGAATACTGGTTTGGGTAACCAGCATCACGCTAGGCGCCGTCTTGCTCTTCATTCCCTTAAGCGTCTTCTACGTACTCCTGATCGTGTATAGCCTGCTGCAGTAGGCACAGTTCATTCTGGCTGTGCGGTGGAAGGCGAAACGGTCCGCGTGGGGACGTCCGGTCGGTCTAGTCCCAGGAAACGCGGGAAATCTCTCGTCGTGGCGTGGCGAATGGTGCCACTTTCGTAGAGCTCAAACGCCCCGTTATCATCCACTTCGTCCGTCCAGACCGAGTAGACCCGTGGGAAACGATCGTTGCGCAGGTAACGCATTCGAGCCGCTGTGGGATCAAACGGGTCCCTTGGTACACGCGGCAAGTAATGCGGAACCAAGTCTTCCAACGCAAGCGGCTTCTCGCCGACATCGATTTCGTACAAGCGGATGGCCAGCGCTAATACGGTGAGTCGTCGGCTGGCGCGCGCCCGAAACGCTAGTTCAGGTAACCGGTTGAGCGTATATACCAGTGAGCCAGTGAAGTGGTACACGCTGTACTCAATCAGGTTCACTTCGTTCGGATCGAACACAGGAACTCTATAGCTCGCTGCCTCCGCGAACGTCTTCGCCCGAAGCCGACTCGAGGTGACGTCGACCAACGCCATCTTCGAAACGGCATCAGTGAGCCAAATCGGCGATATCAGCGCACGCATCAACGCGCCAGGCGGAGGTGTCACCACAAACGCTGGTGTGGGCAGCCCCACCGTCCCGGCACGCAGCGCCGCGGAGTACTCAACGATGTAGAGCCGCTCGAACTGACACGCGCGCTCCCATCCAACGTTAAGCACCTCCTCGTCGAGCAAGTGTGTGATCAGGTCTTTCGCGGCCCGACGGTCGATCGCCCGTACCCGCGGGTTGTCCGCCGCCGCAGGGACGAACATCAGGTCGGGCAGTATCCGGTGCAAGACGTCGTGCGCGAGCTCGTCAGTGGCGATTCCGACCAGCATCGCGATCACAACCGGTCGACCGGCGCAGGCACGCGCACCTACCTTGTACACGTCAATCACGTATTCCAGGGCTTCATCGTGATCCCCATTCACGAACGCCACTGCGGCCCCCAGAAGCAACTGTCGTGCGAGCTCGCGCTGCTCGGCGTAGTTCGGGAGCGGAACATTAAGTAGCGGCGTGTTCGGCGCGAAAGGTAGGTCACAATGTTCCAACGTTCGGCTCTCCCGAATATCCGGTAGCACGACATCGAGTTGAGCGAGTACCACTTTCGCGCTGTTCAGCGCATCCGAATCCCCCGCCAACACGCGTCTCCTAAGCGCATCGGTATCAACCGACGTCCCCATCAGTTTCGCCGCCACGTCGCGTAGGATGATCGCCGCGTTTTCTTCGTCCGGCACCGGCGGCTTGCGAAAGTCTTCCAGCAGCACCGGCTGGCCCAGCGCGCGATAGTGTTCGATCTTCGCGTTCAGCCGCCGCTCGGCTTCCCAGCCCCAGTACAGCCGCAGACCCACCAGAAACAGCACGTACACCGCCGACACCAGCAGAATCCGATTCAACCACCAATACCGCGGCGGGATACGCTGGTCGGATGAGCGGTCGGAGTGTGAATCCTGCAGCATGGCGTAAGTGTACCCGATCCACAGCGGCACTCACGTACGGCACGTAACCACTCACCCCGGCTCGGGCGCGGGCTTCTGGTTTTGGGCTTTGGGTTTTCGGTTTTGGGCTTTAGATTTCGGCGTTTTGCGCTACGCTTCACCTTCGGTGCCGGCGTTTTGCGTCAGCACCCCCGCCGAGCGCAACGACTCTCCGAGTGCGGCGTTCACGCGCGCCAGCAGTGTACCGTCATCGATGATCCGGCGTACGGCGCGGATGTCGGGCTCGACCACCCGGTCAGCGTCCATCGGCTCAACGACGTCGCGGACTGCACAGTACCCTGCCGCCGATCCGGTACCGATCCGCACGGCGATCTTGTCCCGGTTCTCGGGCTGCGTCGCCGTGCGAAACGCCTGCCACTCTTCGTCGCTGACGCTAACCGTGCCGCCGGGCATCACGACCGGCGCGTCGGGCACCGATCCCACAAACCCCTCCGCAGCCTCACCCTCAATTGGCAGCAATTCCGACGGGGGCTTGGCGAGGCCGCTTGCCCCGCCCTTCCACTGATCATCCGTCCGCGGATTCGGATCGCGATTCATGCCGACCCGCCAGTCGAGCGCCTGCGCCGCCACCAGCAGCTCGATCGCCAGCACAGCCTGCGCGTTGCCGAGCACGGTGCGTAGCTTGCGTCCCGCCAGCGTCGACATGCTGACGTGATCCTCGGTGTTCGAAGACGAGGGGATCGAGTCGACCGCCGCGGGGTGGGCCAGCACCTTGTTCTCGGACACGACGCTCGCGGCCGTGTACTGCGCGATCATCAGCCCGGTGTTCAGGCCCGCCTTGGCGATCAGGTTGCTCGGCAGGTTGCGGTTGTGCCGGGCGTCGAGCAGCATCTGCGTGCGTCGCTCGGCGATGTCGGCCAACTCCGCAACGCCGATGCACAGAAAGTCCGCCGCCAGCGCTAGCGGCTGACCGTGGAAATTGCCGGCCGAATAGGCGTGTACATCCGCGAAGCTCTCGGGGCGGTTGGCGTGGAATGTCGCCTTGTCCCACGGCTCGCCGGCGTCGGGGAAGAACAGCGGGTTATCCGTGGCGGCGTTGCACTCACGCTCGACCACCATGCGCGCATATGCGATCGTGTCGCGCGTTGCACCGTGAACCTGCGGCGTACAGCGCACCGAATACGCATCCTGCACGTCGTCGGCCGTGTCGATCAGCTTACTGCCGGCGATGAGCGAACGCAAATTGGCGGCGCTATCGCATTGGCCGTCGAGCCCGCGGGCGGCGTGTACTTTCGGATCCAGCGCCCGCGACCGGCCGCAAATCGCTTCGAGCGTCATCGCCGCCGCAATGTCGGCGCTGTTGGCGAGTTGCTCGGCGTCGAACACCGTCAACGCCAGCATCGCGCAGGAGAAATTGCTGCCGTTGGTCAGCGCGAGCCCTTCCTTGAAGCTCGGCTCGAGCAACTCCTCCACGCCCAGGTCGATGGCAAGATGCTCGCGCGCCGCGCGAATCTCCAGCCCCGCATACGTGTCGTAGACCAAGTCGTCCGGCGTCTCCACGCGGAAGTAACGTCCTTCACCCAGCAGCACAACGAACAGGTGCGCGAGCGGGCAAAGGTCGCCACTGGCACCGAGCGAACCGCGGATCGGCACGAGCGGCACGATGCCGTTGTTGAGCATGCGCACGATGCAGTCGACCAGTTCGGGGCGTACGCCGGAGTGACCCTTGAGGAACGCGTTGAGCCGCAGCAGCAAGGCACCGCGCACGACCTCGACGCGGAAGTAGTTGACCGGGTCGTTCGGGTCGATGTTCTCACCGACGCCGACCGCGTGCGAGAGCAGGATGTTCCGTTGCATCTGCTCGAAGTGCTCGGGGGCGATGCGGCGACTCTTGAACTCGCCGAAACCGGTCGTGACACCATAGACGCGCGGCAGCGGGCATCCGGTATCGAGGGCGTCCTGGTATTCGTCGACCACAGTGCGAATCTGCTCCCAGCCGCGGGCGACGCGCTCGAGCGCGTCGGGCGCGCAAGCGATCTTCACACGCGGATCGCGCGCGACCTGGACGAGGTCGGGGATGGTGAGGGAGTCGCCGGTGAGGGTGATGGTGTTGGGGAGCGGTGCGTTCATTGCGTCATTCTAAACGCGCCGGGATCAGGGACATAGGGACGAAGGGGCGTAGTGGCCAACCGCGCGGGCTGAAGTCCGCGGCTCTTCTCTTTCCCTCGTGCCTTTGTGCCTAAGTGCCTTCGTGCCTTCCCGCACCCGTACCGCGGATCACTGCCAGGAGCTTCTTGACCTCCGGCACAAGCTCCGACCGCGCCACATTGAACTGCCCCGGCCGTTCGGCCTTCCACTCATCACGGTCCTTAATCTTGTCCGTCTTCTGGCGGCCGACGGACATGTCCTTGAGCTGGACCTCGCCTTTGTCGCGTTCGTCTGAACCGCAGACGACCAGGATCGGGACCTCATAGCGATCGCCGTAGCGGATCTGCTTGCCGACGCGGCCGGCGCCGCCGAGATAGAGCTCGGTGTTGATACCGGCCCGGCGGAGCTCGTAGGTCATCTCCAGGTAGTGGTCGATCATTTCCTGATCGAACACAGTGACGAGCACATCGGCGGTCACTTTCTTGAGCGGCGCGCGGCCGAGTTCGAGTAACGCCACCAATAGCCGGTCGACGCCGACCGACGTCCCCACCGCCGGCACGCGTTCGCCCGAGAACCGCATCACCAGGTCGTCGTAGCGCCCGCCGGAGCAGACGGAGCCGAACTCCGGCAGGTCGAGCAATTCGGTCTCGAAGACGGTGCCGGTGTAATAGGCCAGCCCGCGGGCGATGCTGAAGTCGTACTGCACGATGTCGTCGGCGTAGCCGAGCCGGGTGAGCTGGCCGGACATGCGGGCCAGCGGCTCCAGCTCCTCGGCGGCGTTCGGCACGCCTTCGTACAGCGCGCGCAAGCTCGCGAGCGCCTCGTCGCGCGTATCGCCCTTGATCGCGAGGAACTGCTCGATTCTGGCAACCTGCTTGTCCGAGAAGCCCAGGCCCGGGACCGGGCTGCCGGAATCGTCCTTGTACCCGGTCGTGAGTTCCAGACGGACCTTGTCCTTTCCGAGCTTGTCGAGCTTGTCCAGGACGCGGAAGACGTCCGCGGCCCGCTCCTCCGCGATGCCCGCGAACGACATCAGGAGATTCAGCACGCGCCGACTCGACACGCGAACGCGGAAGCCGCCGACCTCAAGCGCGTTCATCGTGTCGCACATCGCGGTGATCATCTCGACGTCGGCGACCTCGCTTTCGACGCCGACCGCGTCAATGTCGAATTGGAGGAACTCGCGGAAACGGCCGCGTTTCTCGTAGGGATTATCGCAACGCCAGACCGGCTGAATCTGGTACCGTCGGTATGGCCGCGGCAGATCGTTGTATTGCGCGAAAACGCGCGCCAGCGACACAGTCTGGTCGAAGCGCAGCCCGAGTTGTTCCTCGTCCGGGCCCTCCACCTCGAAGAGTTGCTTGTCGCTCTCCTCGCCCGCCGAGCCGAGCAGGACATCGAGATACTCCAGCGCCGGCGTCCCCAGCGGGACGTAGCCATAGCGTTCGTACACGCTGCGGATCCTGTCAATGATCCACTGCCGGGCATGCATGTGCTCGGAAAACAAGTCCCGCAGGCCGCGCAGAATTCGCGGCTCGACCGTCTGCGTCACGTTCGACTCCTCCAGTGAGCAAGCAAGGCAAAGCGCCTACTTTGCCCCTCCCCCAATACGACGCTGGGGCAACGTCGATAACTGCCGGCGTTGGGATTCGAACCCAAGACCTCCTGATCCACAGTCAGGCGCTCTTGCCAGCTGAGCTACACCGGCCGCAAATCGGGGCGGCACGAAGCCGCCACTTCATCCAGAATACTGCAGTGTAGCGGTCCTGAGTACACTGTCAATCAACGGAACGTCACCGGCGTCATCTCGTCAACCACTTTCGCCAGCAACAGTTAGCTGTACACGCCGACACCGCTCAGCGCTCGCATCGCACCCTGCCGATCGAGTATACTGAAGCCGAAGCACTTCGAGGGGCGCCCACGCTATCGTCCTCTCGTCTCGCCGGCCGACGCCGATGATTGCTCGTATTGCACGGGCATTAAATAGATAACCTGGGCTGAAGGTCCAGAATGTCGCCAAGCACACTTCGACGCTATCGCCCCCGCACCTCCTCGGAGATGGTCATGAGAACTTCGCGTCTGGCAGTTTCTGCAGGTCTTCTCGCTTCGGCGCTATGCGCCGTTTCCGCGTTCGCGCAGCCGCGCATTCAGATCAACGAGGTCAGCATTTCGCCCGGCATCGAGGCGCAATGGGTGGAGTTGTATAACGCCGCCGCCGGACCACGCACGCTTGCCGGCTACATCGTCTCCAACGAAGGCCCCCTGCTCTACACGATCCCCGTGGCCCTGCCCGCGGTGCCTCCGGGCGCGTTCGTGTTGATCCGCTTCGACGGCCTCGGCAGCGGCGCAGACGACTACGACTTCGGCGACAACGTTGCAGAACTGCACGCGCCTGACCTGGACCCCTTCGATCCGATCGTTGACCAGGTAGCGCTGTACGACGATAGCGGCGTGTTTGATGAAACCACGATCCAGGCATTCGTCGCATGGGGGTTGGAACCGGGGCCGGAAGCAGCCAACGCCGTGCTGGCCGGACTTTGGCCTGGTGAAGACACGACGGTCAATGTGCAGATTGCCGAACCGATCGAAGGTCCCGCGGCGGAACTCGTGCCGGACGGCACCATCGGCGTTTATGGCTCATACGGCTTGGTCCAGCGCGACGATTGGGTGGCGTACGCCCCTGTCGACGCATCGCCCGGTGCGGAGAACGGACCGCCCGTGCCTGTGCTCTATCTGCCGGGCGACGGCCTGATTACGGGGGAAACGGCCCCGACGTTCAGTTGGACAGCCGTCCCCGGCGCATCGATGTACCACTTCCAACTCGACGATGACGCCGGCTTCGGCTCGCCGGACATTGACGATCCGAACGTCCCGCATGGCGCGTATGATTCGGCGCCACTGCCGGACGGGACCTACTACTGGCGTGTGCGATGCTACGACACGTACGGCGTACTCGGCCCATGGTCGGCCGGTCGTGAGATCAGCACCGGCTGGAGCGCCGAACCCGCGCCGGCACCCCCGGCGACGCCGCCGGGCGGCGATCGGGCGGGATTCACGTTGTCCGGACGCGTAACGGATGATCTCAACGGCCGGGGCCTCGCGGGTGTCACTATTCAGGTCGGCGTTGGCGGACCGACCGTCACGACCGACGCCAACGGCAACTGGTCGATCAGCGATATCCCGTCCGGCCCGACCGTCGTGATGGCCTCGCGCAACGGGTACACCACCGACCAGCAGAACGTGAACGTCACCGGCGATACGAGCGGCATCAACTTCTCGCTCGACGGTCAGAGCAAAGTGCTGGGCGTCCCGTCTCTGGCCGCCCGCAAAGACGGCAACCTGCTCTGCATCGACCGCTGCAACGAGTACCCCCACGAAATCGATCGCGGCGAAGGTAACCATCACTGGGACGGGTCGCACACTGCCCGCGCCAAGTGGGGCACGCACGAGCGGATGTACTGCACGCCCACCGCCGCCGCCATGCTGGCGCGTTACCGCGGCGGCGACGTGTACATTGAGGAGATTTCGTACGACATCTGGAAAGGCGGCGGCCCGGAGCAGGACCTCGGCCACAACCGCGGGCACAATCTGGCCCGGCAGCAACAATCACTGGAGTTCGCGCTGCAATGTGGCGCGGCGCAACTGCACTACACGACGACGCAGCCGACGGGCGCCGAGCTGATCGCCTATATCGAGGCGGACCGCCCGATCCGCTACTCCTCCGGCGCGCACGCGATGGTTGTCAGCGGCTACAAGTGGATCAACGGCCGGTTGTGCGCGTGGTTCCTGAACACGGACAACAACGGCCGCGCCCGCTGGTACTACTGGCGGGGCGCAGGTGCGCAGAACTTCTCGCACTGCTGGATTCCGGACGCCGGCCTGACCGGCCGCAACAAAGACCCGCGCGTCGAGTTGGACGGTGACGGCGACGGCATCATGGACTTCGACGAGGACGAGCGTTTCGACTCACTCAAGACCGATGACGACTCCGACCTCGATCAGGTCAAGGACAAGAACGACATCAAGAACTACACCTTCCACTTCAAGTACTGTGCTCGACACTCCGGCGCGTTGCCGCAGGCGTTGTACGACATCGACGGCGACGGAAACATGTCGGAACTCGACTGTGACTCGGATAACGACGCAGACTTCGACGGCGGCGAGGACACGGACGGCGACGGCCACAATCCGGATTACTCCGAAACGTGCATGTTTTACGTTCCGGAGAAGGAGATCGTCGTCAACGTCGATCGCACCGTCTACTACGTCGGGCAGCCGGTCTACATCATCGACAACGACAGTCGCCGGACCCGCACCTACCACTACTTCTCGACGTATAACTACGAGTTGGGCGCCGGATGTCCGAACAAGAACGACGGCGATACGGTTCGTCACGACAAGCAGTTCTCGACGGACGTCTGGGGCAAGGCTCACAAGACGCTGGTGCACGTGTGCCCCTCGCCGGGCCTGTATTACCTGAACGTCGACGTGCTTGATGACGGGTTGTACTCGGAGCCGGACAACTGGGATCCGCTCACGTGCTGGGTGTGCATCAACGTTGTCACGCCACCGTATCCGACGCCCACGCCCGCACCGCCGAGTTACCCGGTGCCGACGCCGTATCCGACCCCGCCGTGTACGCCGACAACGCCAACGTCGTTGGACGGAACGCCGAGCACGGGGCCGATTCAGCTCTACGAGTGGCGGAATCAGCGCTATCTGCTCGCCCAAACGGAAACGGCCTACACCGAGCAGTATCTGCCGCCCGGCACACACTGGATCACGCTGACCGTACACGCCGAGTACGACGGTGATTGGGTATCCGAAACCGCTGAACCGTTCCCCGTCACGGTCGAATATGACACGGGCCCGGTGCCGCTGCCCGTGGACATCCCGCTGAGTCAACAGATCAACCCGCATCCGCTGCTGGAGCCGCAGTTCGACGCAATCACGGCCGGCACCGACAACCCACCGCCGCAATTTGTCGACGACGGTGTGAATCAGTTTACGCGCATGCAGATCTACAGTGGTCGGTTCGAAGGGCCCTACGTCGACCTCGGCCTAGCCTGCTACGGTCCGATGGACGTCACGCCGCCGGGGACTGTGCTGCGCTTCACCGCGCGGTATCACCAGGATGTCAACGGCAACAGCGCGCCGTACTGGGATGCGCCGATTAACGTGCGGCTGCTCGACGAGGACGGCCACTACGCCGAGCTCGGCACGCTCTACGGTCCGCAGCCGGAGCTTCCGTATCCGGAGTGGATGACGGTGGAGAAGGACATCATGGCCTTCGAGATCGCTGACGAGCTCTTCGACCCCACGCGCGTTATCCGCGTCGAGTTCTACGGCGACGACTGGTTCCTCGAAGGCTCGGGTGACTTCGTCGACATCAGGGATCTGTACATCGGCCCGTCCAACGAGTGGCTGGTCGGCGACATGAATTGCAACGGCGTCGTGGGTTTTGACGACATCAACCCGTTCGTTACCGCTCTGGTCGAGGGAGAGGCTGGCTATAACGCCCAGTACCCCGGCTGCAACTGGTACAACGCCGATATTAATCAGAACGGCGTAGTCGGCTTCGACGACATTAATCCATTCGTCGCACTGTTGACGACGAACCCAAATCCGATCGCGTGCCCGTAGCCCAGTCTTCGCGTCACCGTCGCGCCTTCGCCGACATCGTATCGCCCACTTAGGCGTTCCGATCATCAGCGGAGTGCGCGCAATTGACCGCAGCACGTGCCCATGGTGTATGTGTTGCTCAAGCAGCGTCAGCGCCGTCGGGCGAAATGCGGGGCGCCCCAATCTTGCCACGCACACTGAGCGTGTGACAGACGCCGAGACGCATTGACACGCGCAGAGGGGATGCCCAGAATGGCCCCAACAATTGGATGGCTGCCCTGCATGTTGTGCATGTGGAGCAGTAACCCGGACAGGCAACAGGCTGCAAAGTCGACAGACGACGCGCGCCGGCAGGCGCGACGCGCTCCGGACCAGACCGGCGGCGTGGTCTTGTCTTTGCTGCCGCAGTTGCCGACGCACATCGAAAGAGGGCGATATCATGGCGGACTTGAACCTGTTGGCCGCTACCGGCTTCGGACGGGGGATCGCTGGCCTCGACGTGGGGATCATCGTCGTCTTTCTCGTGGTATCCACCCTGTTCGCCATCATGATGAAAGGGCGCCAAGCCGGGGTGCGCGACTTTTTCTTGAGCAACCGGGACCTCCCCTGGGTCGTGGTCTGCCTGTCGCTGATCGCAACGGAGATCAGCGCCGCCGGATTCGTCGGCGTCCCCTACGGGGCGTTCAGCGGGTCACTGGTCTATCTTCAGTTGGCCATCGGGGCCATCCTGGCCCGCTTCATCATCGGCTATTACTTCATCCCCGCCTTCTACAATGGTGAGTTCTACAGCCCCTATCAGTACATCGGGCAGAGGCTCGGCATCGGCGCCGAACGCATGAGCAGAGTCCTGTTCATGGTCGGGGCCGTTCTCGGGCAGGCCGTCCGCGTCTTCATCGTCGCCGTCGTTCTGGAAGTAATCACCGGTGTCCCCGTGCTTTGGTCTATCCTGGTCATCACCGCCTTCGCGGTGCTGTGGACGGTCATCGGCGGAATCCGGACCGTAGTCTGGACCGACGTTATTCAGATCGTTGTCATTGTCGCGGCTGCCGTGGCCGCGGGAATCTTCCTGATCGCGCAGACCAGCGGCGGAATGGCTGAGATTTTCCGAACAGCATCCGAAGCCGGCAAGCTGAAGTTGCTCGACTTCCGATTCGATCACCTGCTGGAGCTCACAATCTGGACCGGCCTCTTCGGAAGCACGTTCAATGTCCTGGCGTCGCACGGCGCGGATCAGATGAATACACAGAGACTCTTCTGCTGCCGCGATGCTGGTGACGCTCGCAAGGCCATCCTGTGGAGCGGCCTGAGCCAAGTGGTGGTTCTACTGCTGCTCTGCCTGGGGTTGGGACTGTTCTGTTACTGGGGACAGCATGCTCAGGAATTCATCGATCGCTCAGTCGGTATCGGCCAGAGGCATGCCTTCCCGCTCTTCATTGCGGCCGTGATGCCCGCCGGCCTGAAAGGTCTGCTCATCATCGGATTGCTCGCCGCCGCCATCTCCAGTTTGAACTCAGCTCTGGCGGCCCTGGCACAGACCACAACACCCTGCCCCAACGGCGACTCCACCGTATCCGGTGATGACAAGGCTCAGGTTCACCGGGCGCGCTGGCATACGCTTGGCTGGGGCGCGCTCCTGGCGCTGGTGGCGTTGTACTGCCACTCGGTGGTCCTGATCGACGTCGTCGTCGGTTCTGCACTCAAGATGACTACGTTCACGTATGGTGCGTTGCTGGGTGCGCTACTGCTGGCCTTTGTGCCGCACCATCGTGACGGTCGCGGCCTGTTGCTGGCCGCACCGATTGCCGCCCTGGCGGCGTTCGGCACGAGTCTCCATGACCCTTGGACCGATTGGGTGGTAGTGTTGGGAGTGGTACTGGTTTTCGCCGGGTGGTTCTACTCGCTCTTCCACGAAATCGAGGAGCTAAACGAAATCAAGGACCAGGACCAGTACGTACGCCGCGCCTGGTATGTCCTCCTGGCCGAGATCCCGAGGACGATCTGGGTGTTGGCCGGAGCCGGTTTGGTCCTGTACGTCCATTTTGGCTACACCTGGACGGTGACTGCTGGCGTCGACACACCGCAGGGAATCGCCTGGCCCTGGTACCTCCCCATGGGCACCGGCATCACCGTGATCCTCGGGTACCTGTTGAGCCGCCCCAGGATGGAGAAAGTCTGAGTACACCGTGCTAGACGCAGCGCCGGTACAGCAGCCCATCGACATCACGTCAGCATTGTGAAACAACGGCTCTCATGACGTCTCGTAGTCGGAGCATTATGAGGGCCGACGTCTACGTGATCTCAATGCGCCGATTGCACTTCGGACAGTTTGTGTACTTCGCCGCGAAATTGGGGCTGAGCTGGACGTTATGGCCGCAAGCGCCGCACTGGAAGACCTCCCAGCCTTTGCCCTGGCGGTGGTAGGTCATCTTCTCCGGTGGCGGCGGTGGTAGCTTTCCAGCATGTCCACCGACTCCCGGCACCGGGTGCGTCCGGCCACAACGGGGGCAGTCCAGCGCGCTGCGCTTGAACTCCGGCGGGAGCTTGAGCTTCACGCCGCACATGCAGGGGATGATCGTGAAGTTGATGATGCGGTCGAGCAGGCCGGTGACCTGCTGAGCGCGCTCGACGGCCTCCGCTTTCTTGGCGGCTTTCTCCTTCGAAGCTTCACGAATATCGACCGCGCTGTCGGACGCGAGCGTCTGCGAGCCGATGCAGTGCTCACCTTTGCGCGTTTGCCGAAACGCCTCTTCATACGCCGCGAAGCCGGCGCCGGCCATCGAGCGGAGGATTCGAATACGCTCCTTCGTCGGCGGGTGCGTCGACATCAGGCCCAGCGCCGACTGCGCCTGCAGCGGATTCACGATGTACATCGGCGCGACGACCTTGTTCACGTCCTTCGCGGCTGCCGGCTTGCGGCTGATCTTCTCCAGCGCCGACGCCAGTCCGGGTGGAAAGCGCGTGTAGCGTGCCGCCGAGGCATCGGCGAGGTACTCCCGCCGACGCGAGCACGCAAAATAGAGCATCTGCGCCGCGATCGGTGCCAAAATCGCCACGAGAATCGCGATCACCAGCATGACGATCGCCGCCCCGCCGCCCTCGCGTGATGACGAGCGTCGCCGGCCCATGCTGCCGTAGAACATACCGCGCAAGAAGATCTGCGAGATCAGCACAATCGCGCCGACCATCACGCCCGCCATCGTCATGAACTTCGAGTCGAGATTGCGAATGTGACCAATCTCGTGCGCGATGACGCCCTGGAGCTCGTCACGGTTGAGCCGCTTGAGCAGCCCGGATGTGACCGCGACCGCCGCTCGTTCAGGTTTCAACCCCACTGCGAACGCGTTCATCGACGCGTCATCGATGATGAACACGCGCGGTATCTTGCCCAGGCCCGAGGCGATGGTCATCTCCTCGACCGTGTTCCAGAGTTGTGGTGCGTCCGCCTTCGTGATCTCATGTGCTTTCGCGCTGCGCAGCAGGATGCTCTCGCCCTGGCTGATCGCGGCCAGCCACATGATGAGCCACATACCAACCGCGATCGTGATGCCCCAATACAGCCCGGTCTGCGTGCGAATAAGCTGACCGGTCAGCCGTGCCTGGCCAGACCGTTCGCCGACGACATTGACGACATCATCGGCATACAGCGCGACCATCCAACCGATCACGCCGCCGAGCAACGCCAGCAAAGCCCCCATCAGTGCGATGAGCACCAGCGAACGACGACGATTGGCGGCGATGGCTTCGAACATGCGTTTGTGGTTGGCCTTACTCTGTTAGCCCGACGGCCGCGGCCGCGTCATCCCGACGACCAGCGGAAGGAGGGATCTTGCCTAGCAGCGGTGCAAGGGGTCACAGGTAGATTCCTCGTCGCTGCACTCCTCGGAATGACGTGGCAGCGAAGCTGCATGTATCGCTGCCACGAATCTCCCGCAGTACACCCGCCTAGAACTTCACCTGCGGCGCTTCGCGCTGGGCTGCGTCCTCAATCTCGAAGAACGCTTCCTCGCTGAATCCGAACATGCCCGCGACCACGTTCTGCGGGAACGTCTGGATGCGCGTGTTGTACTTCATCACGCTGTCGTTGTAGTACTGCCGCGCGAAGCTGATCTTGTTCTCGGTCGAGGTCAGCTCTTCCTGCAACGACAGGAAGTTCGTGTTCGCCTTCAGATCCGGATACGCCTCGGCAATCATCATCAGCCGGCCCAGGGCCTGCGACAACTCGCCTTCGGCCTGCACTTGTTTGGCCGCGCCCCCGCCGGCGACGTTTACCGCCTTGGCGCGGGCCGAGATGACGGCGTCGAGCGTCTCCTTCTCGTGCGACGCGTAGCCCTTCACCGTCTCGACCAAGTTGGGAATCAGGTCGTGCCGGCGTTTGAGCTGGACGTCGATCTGCGCCCAGGCGTTCTTGACCTCGTTGCGAATTGCAACCAGGCCGTTGTAAATCCCGATGAACCAGAACAGCACCAGGACGACGATGCCGCCGACCACGATCAGGCCGATTGTCAGGGGTCCCATTTATGCATCCTCCGTTGCGTCGGAAAGTTCGTGCTTGAATAGGTCGCCGAAGAATTCTGCCAGGGCAGCATCCTGCGTGCCGCCGAAGGTCTTTACGACCGCCGCCAGCTCGCCCGCATCGAGCCACAGCCCCTCGCCGGCCGGACAACGATCAACCTCGACCGCGGGCTGTTGGCCGACTTTGAGCACTTGCATCCGCCGACGACAGCGCGGGCACTTGAGCTCGCCGGTCTGCTGGCCGCTGGCGTGGATTGCCGACTCGATCTTCCCCGGCTCGACACCGGCGGTCTCAGCGAGAAACTCGACCTCGCCCGCATCAAACCACGTCCCGCGGCAGTCGAGGCAATGATCTACCTCGACCCCCTGGAACTCCATCACAATCAGCGGCTCACGACAACGCGGACACACGACAGGCAATCCTCCGGGCCAGAATCAACTCGCGCACAGAATAACCGGCAAGCACCATATCGTCTCGCGCCGCAGCGGTGTTGTCCGTTAGAAACATGGACGGAGTTTGTACTCCGCCGCCAGCCTTGCCGGGGGTTATCCCGCGGCAACCCAGCGAAGCAGCTCGACTGAGATTGACGATCGTTCGATAGACTACCGCCGGCTTACTTCGTGAGCTCGGTGCGCACAGTCTGCCAGTAAGCGCGCATGGCCGGTTGTTCGTACTGCTTGATGGCCTCGGCGATCACAGTTAACAACCCCGATTTGAGGCTGGGCGCGATGCGGGCCTCGAGTTTCTGGGCAACCACTACCGCTGGGATACTTGGCGGCGCAGGCGCTCCCGCACCGGCACCCTCACCTAGGCAGCCCGGGTCCACGGTGTGCGTCGACACAAGCGCAACAAAGGCGTTGATGTCATCAAAGCCGAATTCGCCACTGCAATTGCAATCACCGTGGTAGATCACGTTGCCCGAGACGAATTCGGCGCTGTTGGAATCGAATTCGCTCAGACCGGGGAAATCCACCTCGAAGGTCGCTGGCTCTGTCAGGGCGCTCACGAAGGGGTTGATATCGTCGAAGCCGGGAAACTCATCCTCCGGGCCGGCATTGTTGTTCATGTCACCCCGCGGCGACGTCGTCGCCCAGACGTGCTGCTCCGGCGAGTTTCCTCGGATCGGATCTTCAGGATCCACGATGATGACGCTCGCGCTCACGTCCCAGATGTCTCCCGAATGATACCCGTCGTAGTCGAAAGCGATGTACGATGTCGGCCCGATCGATCCGGCCTCCTCCGCTACGAAGTTCTCATGGATGTGGATCAGCGGGGCCGGAGGTTGTGGGCTCTGGCCGAACACCGGCGCAAACGCACCGTTGACGCGAACATGGCCGCCAAAGTCCCCGGCCAACGTAACGTCCCCGAGGCGCCCAGTGATGTCCATCTGCCCGGACATGTTCCCGCCGACGTGCACGAATCCGGCGAGGTCACCGCGCCATTCCCCCAACGTATGCGTGGCCACCAGTCCGCGCAGATCTCCGCCGATCGTTATCGACCCGCCGTAGAGAATATCGCCATGAACGTGCACCTCGCCCGTGGCCAGCGCGGTGCCCATCAGGTGCCGGCCAATCTCGATCCCACCCGCGAGGTTGCCCGCGACGGTGACGTCGGCGCCGGTGTAGACGTCGTTTCCGATGAAAATGCGCGGCGATTCCGCAGCCGCCACATCGTCGCCTACGTCCAGCGAGCCCTCCAGGTTGCCGGCCACGCTGACTTGCCCCGCTCGGTCGATCCCGCCATCGATGTTCACCTCGCCAGTGTCGGCCACCTTGCCCGAGACCGTGAGCTCGCCATCCAGGCTGCCGGTGACAGATACGCGGCCGGCAACGTCCGTACCGATGCTCACCTGGCCGTTGTAACCGCCGAGTGTTACCGACCCGCCTGCAGGCACACCGCCGGCGATCGAAATCTCGCCAGCCGTGCGGCCGGTTACGCTGAGCGTTCCGGCCACGTCGGATCCGAATTCGATGCTGCCGTTGCTCCCGATCTCGCCGTTCACCTCGACCGACGCGTCTGCGGTGACCGCGCCGTCGATCGCGCAGGTGCCGTCAAAGACCTGGTCGCTCGCACCGAGTCGAATCGAGCCCTCCATATCGTAAAGGTCCTGCTTGCCGATCGTGATCCGGGGCTCGTCGTTCACGTCGGCGCTGACATTGCCGTCGATGCTCAGCGACCCCGTCGCCCGAATGGTATCGGCCAGTTCGAGGCGGCCGTCAGCGGTCACATCGCCGCCGATGTGAATCGTCCCCGCCATATCGTTGCCGACGCCCAGGCGCCCCAGCAGGTTTCCGCCGATGTACACAAGTCCTGTGGCGCCGACAAAACCCCCGAGCGATATCGCCTCCGCGTTACCGGACACGTCCAGCAGGCCGAACAAGGTACATGACGTGCAGTTGCCGAGTAGGATAGGGCCGCCAAAGCTACCATTAATCGTAATGCTGTTATGCGCTGCCTCCAGCGTCCAAAGGCTGTCCACGGATCCGCTGTGCGGCCCGACACCGGTGATCGTGATGTCGGCGGTCGGATCGTACTCGTCGAGGCCGAGCATGTTCAATGTGCCGCCGTTCATCGTGCCGATTTCCAGCGGTGCGCTAACGACGCCAACGTCAAACGTGCCTTCCAATGTGTCGATCGAAATCGGTCCGTCAAGTATATGAGTGTTGTTGGATCCGCCATCGAACGTGCCGGACAGCGTCCCGATCGAGATCGCCCCGGTGGCACCCTCCGTCACGACGTCGCCCGACAGCGTGCCGATCGTCACGTCGCTGAGCCCGACCGCGGATAGCGATCCCGACAGTGTCTGAATGGTCACGTGCTGTGTCAGAAACGCCTGCGGGCTGGCAAAGCTGCCGCTCAGCGTGCCCACCTCCAGCGGCCGCCCGATGCCCAGTGTCTCGCACGCGCCCGCGATGGCGTCGACGTCCGTCGTGGCGGTCGTGCCGAGCGTACCGTCGATCTTGAGCTCCTGAATCACGCCGGTCACACCGTCGGCGTCCAGCGTCAGGGCCTGGATATGGCGGGCCCCGTAGGGCTCGCCGTGCTGCTGGTTGATGTTGCCGATGACCGCGATGGCAACGGGGCCAGCGTCCTCATCCGCCGTGATCAGGTTCATGTTCCCGGGCCGGATGTACGCGCCGTCGTTCCAGACCACGGCCTCGAACTCGAACACCTCGCCTGCGACGGCATGATGGATCGTCACCCACTTGTTGACGGGATCAATCTCATAGTAATAAGGATTCGGCAGGTTCGGATCCACTGGATCATTGTAGAAGATATTGTGTTGATAGATAACGTATTCCGGAACTTGGGCAATCGTGACTCCGCACAAGATACAGATGGACAGAACGCATGATACTCGTGTCAACATATCTCACCTCCCTGTTCTGAATCGAATCGATAGACCGCCCCCCCACAACACCAACAGCAGTATCGAACTGCCGGACTCGGGGACGACACCAAATCGGAAATAGTCCCAACGGGACAAGCTGGCACCTCCAAAGATCCCATCACCCCATCGCACGTCGGACGTATCAAGCGACAGCCAGAAGCTACCGCTGATCGCAATAGCGCCGTCAATCGAGAGGGTGTACGACCGCATGTCGTACGATCGAAATTCGAACGAGTGGGCGACCCCCGGCGTGAAGGTGGCGCTGACGTCTGGCTCGAAAGCGCTCTCGATAGCACTCTCACTCAAATGCCAGCCAACAGCCCACCCGTCATCAGAGAAGATGCCCAAAGTGGGGTCGTGGTAGCCGGTCAACTGCTGAACGCTCAGGCGCCACTGAACGATGAACAGCTCGCCGGGCTCAGGGTCGAGCGCGCCGGCCATCGGCATTGTATAGTAATCCACTATGCCGACGCTGGCCGTACCGTCCAGCACCAGCCAGCCGTCTTCCAGCGAACGCTCTGCGCCGCCATAGCGCGTGAAGCGCGTCCAGCCCTCCTTCTCCGGAAAGTTCCCGCCGGCGGGTTCGTACTCGATCCAGTACGGGCTCGCCCGCGCGGCGGTCGCCGCTGCCAGAGCCACCAGCATCAAACTCAACACACGTCGCATGTCGATCCTCCTCTCATTTCACCAGCCTGCCCGGACGCCATGTCCGAGCAATGACTGGGTTGACTCGCACTCGCCGCGCCCACTGCGTCGTGACCGCCGGCGCACGCACGCAGCACATGCGCAGGCCGGGAGTCACGAAACGCCATGACGAATTCAACTGGAACTGATCGCAACGTGGTTCACCTCCCGGGTCTCGATCGAATCGACAGACCACTACCCCACAGCCCGGCAACTAGCATCAGGCTGCTGCACTCAGGCACCACGCCAAAGCTGAAGTAATCCCAGCGGGCGAGGCTAGCTGTGCCGATTGCGCCATCGCCCCAGGTTATCTGCGAGGTTGTGAGCGATTCCCAAAAGTCCCCGTAAAGGGCCGGTGTGCCGTCGATCAGCAGCGTGTACGACAGCATGTCGCTCGACCGCAGTTCGAACGCGTGCGGGACGCCGGGCGTAAACGGCGCCGAGACGTCGGTTTCGAAGACGCTGTAGATCGCTGAGTCGCTCAACGTGAACGCGACACCCCAGTTCTGATCGGAGAATATGCCAACGTACGGGTCGTAGTACGCACTTACGGAATCTACCTGAAGTCGCCAGGCCGCTACGAACTGCTCCCCGAGATCCGGGTCGAGTGTGCCGGGCCGCTGCATTCGATACGCGTCTTGAATACGCGGGTCGGCTCTCCCGTCCAGGACGAGCCATCCGTCTTCGAGCGACCGTTCTGCCCCCCCGAAGTTGGTGAGTCTTGTCCAGCCCTCCTCCTCCGGGAATAGGCCGCCGGCCGGTTCGTACTCGATCCAGTACGGGCTCGCCCGCGCGGCGGTCGCCGCTGCCAATGCCACCAGCATCACACTCAACACACGTCGCATGTCGTTCCTCCTCTCAGTTCACCAACCGGCCCGGCCTCCCTGGCCGAGCGTAACCTCGCTGACGTCGGGGCCGTCGTGACCACCGGCGCACACACGCAGCACGTGCGCACGCCGGCAGTCGCGACGCGCAATGACGAGTTCAACTGAAACTGACGAAATCATGGGTTACCTCCCTGTTTTGAATCGAACCGCTAGTCCACCAGCCCACAGCCCAACAACCAATGTCAAACTGCTGCACTCCGGTACGACACCAAATCTCACGTAATCCCACCGGGAAAGGCTGGCACCACCAAAGACGCCATCACCCCACCGAACATCCGATTGGTAGAGCGATAACCAGAAACTGCCGCTGATCGCGACCACGCCATCGATGGAAAGCGTGTACGACCGCATGTCGTACGATCGAAGCTCAAACGTATGAGGAATCCCGGGTTCGAAGGTGGCGCTTACTTCGGGCTCGAAACTGCTCACCACTTCAGTTTCACTCATCTTGAGGCCAACCGCCCAGCCTTCATCAGAATTCACTGCGACGCTTGGGTCGTTGTAGCCGGTCAACTGCTCCACGCTCAGCCGCCATTGCAGAATGAACAGCTCGCCGGGCTCGGGGGCGAGCGCTCCGTCCATCGGCATCACGTAGTAGTCCTGGATGCCGACACTCGCCGTACCGTCCAGCACCAGCCAACCGTCTTCCAACGAACGCTCTGCGCCGCCATAGCGCGTGAAGCGCGTCCAGCCCTCCTCCTCCGGGAATAAGCCGCCGGTGGGTTCGTACTCGATCCAGTACGGACTCGCCCGCGCGGCAGTCGCCGCTGCCAGAAGCACCAGCATCAAACTCAACCCACGTCCCATGTCGTTCCTCCTCTCAATTCACCAACCGGCCCGGTCTCCCTGGCCAAGCGCCAACTGGCTGATGTCAGGTCCGTCGTGACCACCGGCGCACGCACGCAGCCAGCCGCGGCGGTTGCGCAACACAGGCGCGGCCGATCGATCGGCGTAGCACGTTCTGTCGTTAATGTCCCCATCACATCCACCCACTCGGCGGCGTCCCGCGCTTCGCAGTCGCCCCCACGCGCGACGGCCCAGATGCCGACCGCACGACGCCTGCGAACCACGAGCACGCCACTATGCCCCCATTCTACCGCCCCCCGCCGCCCCCACAAACAAGTTCCGAAAACCCGTGCAACAACTCCCCTGCTCACCTGTTCACATGATCACACGGTCTGACTCCCGCAATCCCCAGCAATCGCGCACAATCGGTTACCACGCGTCCCAACGCGCGACAACACTCTATCCATGATGCCGCCCCGCCCCCCTTCACCGGCACAGACCCGCGCGGCGACGTGCCAAGTTGCGTCTTGTAACCTCGTCACTTTGTTACTTTGTAACTCTGTCACCCCCCCGCACCAAGAGTATCAAACCCTGAGCGCGCACCTTGATACCCTTGATACTCTTCCCCCGCCCGCATCGCCAGGCAGGTTTCTATCCGGACCCCGCCACTGCGAGGCTCCGCCCGCGCTTAGCGTCCGATCTGCCGGCCCGGGTATCATACCCCAACGTCGTCGTCCGAGAACGACTACCGTCGCGACATCCGCAACACCGGAGCCCCCGTGCCCGACAAAAGCCTGCTGCGCGTCGAACTCAATCGCAAGCTGCTGCACGCGGCGTCGGCGATTACGCCGGCGGTGTATGCGTTTGCGCCGCGCGGCGTGATCTTGTTGCTGCTGGGGTGTTGCGTGGCGATTGCGGTTGTGGTGGAAGTCGGCCGGCGGCGCTCGACTGCGTTTCAGACCTGGTTCCAGACCGGTGTCGGCTTCATGGTTCGGCGGCGCGAATGGCAGCGGATCACGGGTGCGACGTATGTGCTCGTCGCAAGTTGGCTCGCCGTGTGGCTCTTCCCGAAATCGATTGCCATCGCCGCCCTGCTCACACTCGCCTTCGCCGACACCGCGGCGGCGTTGATCGGTATGCGTTTCGGCGGGCGGCTGCGCATTGGCGACAAGAGCCTCGCGGGCAGTGCGGCGTGCTTTCTGTCGGCGGCTGTCATCCTCTGGTTGATGTTCCCCGACGAGCCCGCTGCAGTCGTGATCGGCGCGGCTGTCGCAACGCTGGCCGAGGCCTTACCCGCCCCACGTTTGGGGATCTTCGAATTGAACGATAATCTGACCATTCCACTCGCAACGGGTGGTGTGCTCTGGCTTTTGATCGCGTAGCGGCCGACGCCCCTGTCGGCCGTCGAATGCAACCAGCGCTCGACGTCCGGCACGGGGGCCGGACGCTACAGTGATTCGCCCACCGCCGTAGTTACACGCCAACGCCGGCGCGAGTATCATACGCCCCATGGACACGTCCTCTCGCGCGCACGACGTGCAGGAACGCCTGCGTCGACTCCCCTCCGTGGATACACTGCTCAACCAGCCACCGATTGCCCGGCTGCTGGACGACTATCCACGTAACGAGCTGCTGCACGTCATCCGCGCCGTGCTCGACGAACGCCGGGCCGAATTGCAGGCCGGCGAAGATGTTGACGTCGAGTTACCCGCGTTGGCGCTCGAGATTCGCCAGCAGCTCTACGAGCGCACCCGCCCCAGCCTGCGGCCCGTGATCAACGCCACCGGCATCGTGCTGCACACCGGGCTCGGCCGGGCACCGCTGGCCGAAGAGGCGGTCGAGGCGA
>JANQFV010000045.1 GCA_028277645.1 Phycisphaerae bacterium | reverse complement strand
GCGCGAGGTAGCCGGCGGCCGTGGCCCGCACGCCGGCGGCGAACCGAGGCGCCTGCTGCATCAGCTCCTTCGCCACGCGGGCGATCTCGGGGTGTGGCTCGGGCTGCCCGTTGGTCGGGCTGCGCCGGTGCGGCAGTTCGATCATGTCGCGGAACGTGTTGCGCAAGTCGAGCAGGCGTTCGCGGACCACGCCGAGGTGCTTGCGGTCGTCGGGCTCGGTGTAGAGCACGTGCAGGATCAGTGCGACCAGCAATTGCGAAGCGTGCTGGTCCCAGACGTCGAGCTGCTCCTTGGAGCCGTCCGGGTTTACCAGCATTTCCGCGATGTTCTGCACGTCGCGGATCTCGTTCCGGCCTTTGCGCACTTCGAGCAGCGGGTTGTAACGGGCGCTGTCCAGTCGCGTGGGGTTGAAGAACAGGCAGTGCGAGAACCGCGACCGGAACCCGGCCGTGACTTCCCATAGTTCGCCCTTAATGTCGTGTACGACGGCGCTGTCGGGCCACGTGAGCAGCGTGGGTATCACGTGGCCGACGCCCTTCCCGGAGCGACTGGCGCCGACCACGAGTTGGTGCTCGGGGCCGGCGTACGTGAGCAGGCGACCGCAGAAACGTCCGACGACTGTTCCACCGCCGGAGAGCAGCCCCGCGCGGTGGACGGCGCGGAGCGTGGCCCACTGGCCGGCGCCGATCGGACGGACCACCGGCGAGCGCCCGTGCAGCACGGCCACCAGCAGCACGCCGCCTACGCCGTGCGCGGCGATGATGGCGCGCGCGTCGCGGAAGACCGCCGGATTCGCTGCTCCCCATCTGCTCTGCCACACGAAGAGCTGCCACGGGGGATAGAACGCGTTGCCGGCCAGCTTGATGTGCGGGCCGATGCTCCGGCCGCCGAGGCGGTGGGCGGCGAACTGCGTGGCGACGGTGACGCCGACCAGCAACGCCGCCGACAAGAGGATCAGTGATTTGGCGCGGCGCATGTTCATCGATCCAACCCGAAGTCCCATTTGGTGTAGTTGCGCGCCACGACGCGGGCCGTGACGGATCGGCCGCGGTCGATGCGCGGTTCCCGTGAAATCGGCGCTGCGAAGAGCCGTTCTTTCCGGGCGAACAAGGCGTACGTTCCGCGGTGCAGATACGCCGTCCCGCAGTAGACACCGCGCAGCGCATCACGCATGCGCAGGAACGACACGCTCTTGCCGAACTGCTCCTGACACCGGCGGGCGAACGCCTGGTGTTCGAGCGTCTTGAGATGCTCCGTGGCGCCGTAGGGGAAGCGCACCGCCTGTGGATTCGTCGGCGTGGCGTCGCGCTCGGCGAAGCCGTGTTGAACGAGCCAATCGGCGCGTTTCAGCATGGCGTCGCGAACGGCCGGCAAGCGGACGATGTCGCCGTCCGGCAGTCCTTCGTTGAGGCGCTCGCGGATGATCTGACGGTCGAGCCACGTGTAGGCCTCGGCCGTGATCTGCGTGGCGAGCGAGTGAATCGCGATGACGCGCACGTCGAGCCAATGGTTGGCCCGTGACGTGAACCGCTGCACTGTCTCTGCGTCGACCGTCACGGCGTTGTCGCCGGCCCGCGTGACGCCGGAGTCCTGCTGGCGCAGCAGGCGGACGAGCATTTTCGAGCAGCGTTTCAAGCGCCGTTCGATCTGCTCCGGAGACAGGTTGGCGCGGTGCTCCCGCAGCCGCCGTCGGTGCGCACCTGTGGAGTACTGGGCGTCGGGATTGGCGCGGGCGACTTCGGCCACTTCCTTGATCAGGGCGTGACGCGCGTGCGCCGCCCGGCCGATCTCGAGGACGCTGCCGATCTCGGCCGCTTCGATAGCCCGATTGGCCCAGACACGGGCGTAGTGCGGCGTGCCGTGGCGGTCCTCGACCACGATGAAACGTGCGTCGCTGGTCTCGTCCAGGGCGCCTTTGGCGAGCAGCACGCCGCGCACAGCGGCAGTCACCGGGTCCGTTTCCTTCGTGGCGGACGCCATACGCCGGATCCGCGGCGCCAGGCGGGCGGCGCGGTTCCCGAGCGCGCCGTAGAGTTGCTTGATGATGTCGTTGCGTTCGCCGAGTTCGCGCAGCTTGTCCTGGAAGTCGGGGGCGATTTTCCAGACGCGCTGGCGACTGCCGAACGAACGCGTCCTGGGAGCCGCCCACTGCGCGAGTCCGAGGCGGGACAAGAACTCCAAACGCTCGGCCAGCATCTCGTTGGTCGTAAGCGCGAAGCGCCCGAGCGTGACGCGGCTGAGGTCGATCTGGAGCGCGTCGCCGGTGCGGGTAGCGAAGCGCGCGAGCGCGCGGTCCAGACTCGTGTAACGCTCGGCCCGCGCTTCCGCGGCGAGCGCCACCTGCGCCTGTTCTCGGGTCCGCTCCCCCAGCCACTCGGTCGCCACCTGCGCCGCCCGGTCACGGATTCCCTGCGAGATGTATTCGCGCGAAATGACCAGATCGGCGCCGTCGTGCGCCCGACCCCGGAACAGCAGATGCGCGTGCGGATTGTCCGTGTTCCGGTGGTTGACGGCGATCCACTCGAGCGGCCCGAGGTCGTGCCCGATGCGGCGCATGACCTCACGCGTGAACGCGCTCAGATCCGATATCAGATGAGCGTTCTCCGGGCTCAGGATCACGCGGAAGTGGTGGCGATCGTCGCGCCAGGGACGCGTCGCGACTTTCGCGCCCACGCCGTCCTGCTGAGCGTCGTAGAACTGGCCGCTGTCCGGAACGCCCTGTACGGCTTCGCGCGTCAGATACGCCAGGTGGGCGCGCATCGAGTCGCGTCCCTTCGACGGCGAACGGTGGCGCACGACGCGCACCTTCGCGACGACTCGCTGCGGCAACGCCGGCGCATTCGACGACTGAAATCCATCCCTGCTCGCAGTGCTCGCGCCGCGCCCGCGTGACGTGCCGGCACGCCCGACGCGGATGCGCTTTGCCGGCGCCATCCCGCGCCGCGTGGAGCGGCCGATGCGCTGCGGTTCCAGGTCGTCGCTGGGCTGCGAAGCCATGCGAATCGCTCCAATCAGCGTGCATTCCGTGGGTTAGCGTGCCGGAGAGTCTCCCGGCCGCAGGCGCAT
Source organism: Phycisphaerae bacterium (assembly GCA_028277645.1). GTDB lineage: Bacteria > Planctomycetota > Phycisphaerae > UBA1845 > Fen-1342 > JANQFV01. The sequence continues at coordinate 19,439 of JANQFV010000045.1, read as the reverse complement.
CCCGGTAACTCCCGGCGGCGCAACGACCTGGAGCGGCGGAGAGGCCGCCGTTTTATCTTGCCTTCCGATTTGGACAGGGTTTTCCTCATGAATTCGCTTTCCGGTTGTCTGAGCTCGGTCAGTGAGCGTCGGGGCCGAACGCCGGCCCGCACTGGTGTTCCATCACGTTCACCAGGTCACGAGCGGTGCGCGCACCGCGAGAATGTCGTTTCGTTGAATCGGGCCGAAGTAACGCGAGTCGAGGCTGTTCGGAACGCGCGCGCTGAACACAAAGTACTCGTCCGCTCTGAGTGGACGGTTCGCTCGCCACACCGGCAGCGGGCGGCCTTGCGAATCGTGCGTTTGAATGGGAGCCAGACGCACTTGGTTGATGCACAGCCAGTCACCGGTTGTATCGACGCACTCTCCGCCGATAGCGGCGATGGGCTTCAGAAACGTGCGGCCAGAAACAGTGCGTTTTCCGCATTGTGAGAGGTAGGTCTGCGCCGTACGCGGAACCGAAAACTCGACCAGGGCGCCGCGAGCGGGCGCTTCGTCGACCCGCGTGTACAGGCCGGGCGGGAGACTGTCCGAGAAGTTCAGCACCCACTGGCGCGCATACGTCAGGCGCAACGTGATGACGACGAAGAAGAGCAGGCCAGCCACAAACCTGCGGGAACGCTCTCGGCCAACTCTCATCAACTTCGCGTCTCCTTCCAGACATCCTGGCGTTCGGCGTTGCAGTCCAGACGGACCCATGCGGGTCGCAGATTGCACCGATACCACGCGCGCTGTGCTTGACGCAGTTGCGCGTGGTCTGGGGGCGGTGCGTCTTTCCAACCGTCACCCTCTCATGGCGATTGCCGGCGGCAGTCGGCCAAGAAAATCCGACATTCTTGCTGGTGGTGGGGCGATTTCCGGAGGAGAGCGCGGCTGCCGCGCGTCGGCGACTACAATCAAGCAAGCGGGGTCAGAAGTGCCCCTCACCGTGCGCTGGTAACGTCGATCGAGCGGGAACGAGGGATGGAGTGCTGGGATGGAGCTGCGAGAACTTATCCAAAAGGCATATGAGCAGGAAGAATCGGTCAACGATCTACTTGCGTTGGTGGCGCGTGAACTGACGCGCCACCTGCACAGCGCTGGCGCGTCGCGCGTGGCTCATACTCTTCGGGTGGCCGTGGATCTTGACGGCGTCGTTTCCGACGTAGTGATGCGCGTGTATGAGCTGCTGCCGGGATTTGAGTACCGCAGTGAGGCTGCCTTCTTCAAGTGGGTACGGAGCATAGCGGACAACGTGCTCAGCGAAGCGGTTACGCGGCAGAGTGCGCAAAAACGCGGCGGCCGACGGGCTCGAGTCGATCTCTCGAGGGTCCAGTCGCACATGAATTCTTCGACCACGCCGGGCCGCGCGGTCCGACACGAGGAGCGTGACGCGCGCGTGCGGCAGGCGATTGGAAAGTTGTGCCACCCAGTGCGTGATGCCGTGCAGCGCGTCGACCTGGAGCAACAATCTCTGGACAAGGCGGCTGAAGAACTCGGGTGTTCCGTCAGGACACTGAACAGACGGTTGGCGATGGGAAGACGCTGCATCCGGGCACAATTCGGCACGGCCGATGAGATCCTCAGTAGCCGATAACAGTCCAGCCTCCATGCCGTGCGGCGGGCGCAGCACGATAACGGAGAGAAAGCGGGCAACGCCTGACTAGGAGTTGCGCATGAGTGCATTAGACGACCTTCCAGACGTCGCGGAGCTCGTCGACCGGATCGCGCGACGCATCGAGCGGCCGGAGGCGCCGCTCTTGTTGTCCAACTCGATTGCTGGATACACCGTTGATGCGGACAGCTGTCGGCGGGGTGGACACGGCGCCGTATACGACGCGGTCCAACAGAAAACCGGCCAGCGCGTCGTCATTAAGATCATGCACGACCATGCGTGGAACTACCGCGTGCAGTCCGAAGCGGAGGCGCTCGGCAAAATCGGCGATCGCCGTTTTCCGAAGGTCTTTACGCCCGGCACGTATCAGGGGCATCCGTATTTCGTGTTGGAGCGGGTGACAGGAGAGCGCATCGACGAGTTCGTGCGGAGTGGTCGGCATTCGCTCTGGCCCTGCGCGCTGCCACTGTTCCGGGAAGCCGCCGAAGCGCTCTGCGCCGCACACGCCAAAGGCATCCTTCATCGCGACCTAAAGCCGACGCACATCCTGGTGACGGACCAACGCGAGATTCGCATCCTGGACCTTGGTCTGGCGGCGCCCGTTGTCTCCGGCGATGATCGCGACACCGTGCTCGACGGCGCTGGCACCGTCCCCTACTTGTCGCCGGAGCAGGCGCGGGGACAGGCTGCCGACGCTCGGTCAGATATCTACTCGTTGGGCGTGGTGCTGTATGGAGTCCTGACCGGCCGGTTGCCGTACGAACTGCAAGGCACGGATGACGAGCAACGACGTACGATCGCAACCGTCGCGGCGACGCCCATCCGCGCGGGTTTCGGGAGCGTTCCGCGCGATGTTGCGGCTGTCGTCAATCGTTGTGTGGCACACGATCCGAACGACAGGTACCAATCGGCCGATAGCCTCGCGATCGACTTGGAGCGCGTCACCAACCGACTGGGACCGGTGCGGCGCGGCAGCCTTCTGCCCGCAGTTGTGAACGGGCTATTCCGGTCGACGCTCGCACGCACCACGCTCGTGCTCGGCGCCATCGCGCTGCTATCTGGGCTGCAAATCGCGCACCGAGGGTCAACGCGCCGTGCCACGCGATACGAGGCGGCGTTGGCCAGCGTGACCTCTACCGGGGGCGATCTCCTATCGGCAGCGCGGGGCGACATTGAGGACGCCGCGACCGCAGTCGACAGCGAATCCACACGCGAGGACTTGGCGGGTTCAACGGGTCGCGCCACGAATGCTGTTCTGGGGGCTTTTTTCTCGACGATGGCCGGTGTTGCGGCCTCGCTGGAGGCGGATAATCCACTGTCAGCAGCTTGCTTGTATGGGATCGCTGGCGGCAATCACCTCGATTCCGGGCTGCACGAGCAGGCCATTAACGAACTAACGGCCGCTTATGATCTGTTCGACCGTGAGTTGGGTGCTCGTGCGGACGCGACGCTCGCGGCCGGGAATCGGCTGGGAATCGCGTACCGCAACTTCGGTCGGCTGGACGAGGCGGCGCAGCTGCAGCGGGACCTTGTCGCGCGCGCCTGCGAATGGGACGGTCCTGACTCCCACCGTGCGATGCAGTTCAAGGCGAATCTGCTCGTCACGACCAGCATGCTGCAGCGCACCGCCGAGGCAGACGGGCTGTTTCAGGAGTTGATGGAGTATCACAACCTGCACCGCGATAAGCACAGTGCCGATTTCTTCCTCACCCTGCACAATGAGTCGTGCCGTTTGACGAACCTCGATCGCTTGCCCGAGGCGACGGCTCTGGCCCAGCGCGCCCTGACCGGCCTCATCGGCGTGTGCGATCCCGCATCGCGCAACGTGCTGGTAGTGCGGATGCACATCGCCGCACTCCGCGCGCGCAATGGGGATTGGCGCGGCGCGCAGCGCGGGTATCGGGAACTTGTCGACCTGCAAACGGAGGTACTCGGTCCCGCCCATTCTGACACGTTGGCGTCCCGGGGCGCTCTCGCATGGACGATGCGCGAACTGGGCGAGCTGGCGCCCGCTATCGAGGAGCTTTCCGCGGCACTGGAAGATTCGCGACGTGAGTTGGGTGAGCATCACCCGCGAACCGTCGATCTCAGACTGAAGTTATCCGGAACGCTGACTGACGCAGGCCGATACGATGAGGCCGTTGAACACCTAACGTTGCTCGCCGCTACGACGACCGGCCTTGCAAGGGACGATGAGCGTCGGCTCCACATGCTGGAGGCGCTGGCGCACGCGCGGCGCGGCGCTGGTCAGCTCGAAGCTGCTGAGACTGGTCTTCGAGACATTCTCAGGATCAAGCGTAAGAAATACGGCGACGAGAGCGAACGGACACTGAGGACTCAGACCACACTGGGGTGCGTATTGACGGATGCGGACAAGCTGGACGAGGCGGCAGCGCTGCACAGCGCGTGCCTCCGCATCCGCGAGGCGCGGTACGGTAAGGATCACATTATCGTTGCCATAACGAAGTATAACTTGGCGCTCGTCGACATGAAGACCGGGGATTACGAGTCTGCTGAGACCTTGCTGCGCGTCTCGCACGGCGTCCACGTGGAGGTCAAAGGACCAGACGCATTGCACACGCTTCTGGTGCAAGCGAAACTCGGCGAGACGATTGCGGCGCTGGGCAGGCGGGCCGAGGGTCTTGTGCTACTGGCCGAGAGCCACCGCGGACTTGTCAAGAGGCTGGGACCGGATCATCGGCGCACCCGGGAGGTCAAAGCCGTTCTGGATGAGATCCAGGCGGTGCAGGGCGGGCCGCAACTCGCGGAATAAGGACGGTGACGGTTGCCGTTGTTGGAAAACCCCCACCGTATCCCGCGCGAACCCGGCCTACTGCGGGAGGGGCAGAGCCGACTGGAACGTCGATGCCCGCGTGTTCAGCCACAGCGGGATGAGATACCGAGTCGGCGTCATGCCGGCCGCCGGCGCCTCGGTCGGCGCAGCGTCCGGTTGTGGTGCGTTCGCGGGGCGCGGGCTGGAATCGAGCAGCGCGAGTCTGACGAGAGCATCGGGGCTCTTCGACTCCGGCGCAGTTCCAGTATGCGTCACGAGAACCTTGATCATGTGTCCGGCCACGAGCCCAACAGTGCCGCGTAGGATCTGGTGTGTACCATCCGGGTACAGTCGCTCCAGAACGACGTTGAGGCCTACCAATTCATGCACCGGATTCCTCCTTTTTCATTCGATGGCACCGACGGAACGCGTCGGCGCGGCCGTAGCAAAACCCCCGTTCAAGACAACCGTCACTGCGCTGCGTCTAGCATGTCTAGATGGCGGGGTCGAATCGGCGCTGATACGTGGGGCTGTCCCCCGCATGTGCAACAGCGTCTGCCGCCGCTACGCCGGCGGCACCGACTCTGACGATCGGATCTTCGCACCAGTCCGCGGCAACTTCTCTCATCCTTACATCGGACCCGGGTCAATCCCTACGAGCGCTGCGGATTCGGAGTACGTGCAGCGCTTGATTTATCGCCACGGCCCGGGCAGTGGGATACCTGATCCCGATCAGTACGGCGGATATGACCGAGGCCACGGCTTGTACGCCGTCGGCTCGTACGGTACGCCGAACGGGTGAGTTGGCGCTCACCGCCGCGCAGACGTGCCATGCGTCCGTGCGGTGTCAGCATGTTGAAACGCCGGCACCCGGTTTAGCTCGACCTCACCAGCCGAGCGAAGGGCGCGGGTCTCACCAACCCGCATCGCCGTGCGACCCGTAGAGCCGGATGCGTGGCGACGCGCTTGTCCGGTTCGACGGAGGCTCGTCGGAGTAAACCCTGCCGCTGGCAGGCCAATCCCGACGTTCTATCCGATGACTGAAGAGGACCGTGGAGGCGGGGCGACGGAGACACACCTGGCAGGTTGCCCGATGGACTGTCAGGCCGTGTCGGCTGAAGTGGGTGAGGGGAACATCAGTTTTCCAAATCCCCCCAGGGGGTTCGAGCCGCAGTCACGCGTCGCCGTGACCATTCGGGTGGAAGGCCCGTCAGGCTCGTTCAACCTCGGCCGGCGTGGGGAGCTCGCGACGTGGCGACACGCGCGACCGGACCTGAGACCGGGTTCGGGGATCGGAGTGAAAGCTCCGACCGCGAAGAGCTCAACCATGAAAGGCCCGCGAAGGCTTGCCGGTCAGCACAGACGGAGACGGTGCCGAACCGCGAAGAGTCGGCGTCGATGGGTAAGCGGGTGCTTCTTGCTTCGGCCCGCTGAAATCACGGGCAGCGTTTGCTCGTGTAAACGGTGTCCGGACGGGAGTCCGGGCATCCGACGCCGTACCTGAGAGTTGCCGCTCTCTAGCAACGTGACCGTCTGCGCGACAGCCGACACTAATCCGGGAACCGCTGCGGCCGCCGGGGTGGTGCCCGGTGCCTCGTAATGGTCGACGAGGTGGTTCAAACGCCGCAGCGGGGGAGTGTGGTCTGAGTAAGAGCTTCCGGTTTCGGGAGGCGAGGCCGCTGCAAGGCAGTGGCGGGTTCGTTCGCGATACGACGGGTGGTGCCGCGTATCAAGGCGACGATGAAAGGGCCGACGGGTTTTCATTTCACATGCTGAAACCGGCCGGCGCTGCGTCGCTGGGTTGGAAGGCCCAGCGTCCGCGCCAGCCGAAGGACAACGTGATCATTGCGGACCGCTCCGGGAGGAGCAGTGCGCTGTGGATTCTGTTTGGAGATGGAGAGGTGCGCTACCGCTTTGAGCTGGGCAACTGCGATACGGGGAAGCAAGCGGGCACGAGCCCGCGCCCCCGTGTTGCACTGTTCGTTCTGCGCGAGCGCACATTCGCTGTGACGTGACGGATGAGCCAAGGCCGATCGGCTCGGACAGGTCGGTGCAGGTTACACAAGGAGATCACCGCGACGGACCGTTACGCACGAACGGTCTCGTCACCGGAGGATTCCCCGGAGGGTTTGTTGCGTATGAAGGAGACAGAGCGGCTTTGGGAGACTGTGCCGGGAACAGTCTCCGTTTTTCTTCGACGGCACGGAGGAGCGTGTGACCGAATACCGTTATGAGGCCGCCGGCGTGGCCGGCTTCGTCCAACAACTGGCGGTCAGCTATCTGACCAACGGTTACTATTTCTATGTGCCGGGCCGGATTCCCGAACGCAAGGACCCTTACGCCGTCGACCGGAAACTGCTGGACCGCTACGACATCGCCGTCTCGAAGTGGACGCGCGCCCGACGAAAGAAGGACGGGTCGGCCAGCGTCCAATACCTGCGGCACGGGCGGTTCTTTCTACTGCTGGCCACGCACGGCGAGCACAGGCTCTTCGAGGAAGAAGCGAGCGTCATTCGCGACGTGCGTCGGCAGCCGATACGGTTCGCACCGTACTCGATCGGCGTCTACGACGAACGCGTTTCGGTCCGACTGTCACTGGACTCGTTCCGGGCGTTGCGCGGCGAGTTGCTGCGCCTGGCGTTGCGCCGTGACGCGGTGGCTCTGGAACGCATGTTTCGAGAGCTGCCGTTCGAACCGTACGGTCCCGTTCTCCGCCAACTCTACACCGTTCTGCGCGCTGTGAACCGGCGCCGCCGGACAGCGGGGCTGGAACTGGTCGACTGGCGCTGCGTTCGGAGCCGGCGCCGCGTGGTGCAGGCCCTGCTGCCGTCCGCGCTGTCTGAGCGCCTGGACGATAGCCACGCGGCGTGACGAACGACGGAGCTAGGCGGTCTAGCTGACCGGCGTTACCTCGGTGACCGCCTCAATGATCGTCGCCGCTACCTTCTGAATGCGGTCGAGGGATGCACCAAGGGTGTCCTTGTCGCCGTTGTATAGCTGGATGTAGTCGCTTACGGCGGTGCCTGTATCGAGACCGACGGCCAGTGTGACGACGAACGCCACGGCCTCGGCTTGCCGCTTCGACCGAACCGGATCGGGCGGACGCGTAGCCAAAACGATACAGAGCAAGCCACGCGACGCAGCGCCGATCATCTAACCAATAATTCGTGCGTGCATCCGGCGGGCCGGCCCTGGCACATGACATGAAATGCACGGTCTTCGGAGGGAATCGGAAAGCGCAGGATGATAGTTGTTAAGATGTGAACCGCCGACAGGCGACTACCATCGGGTCGTGTCTCTATCGGATTTTGGGCTAACCGTAGCATCCTTGAGGGCCGCAAGGAGGCTTGATGCGTCGGCACTACGGACGCGTCCGGGAACATCCAGTCCAAGGACGGAGCACGCGAGCGCTAGGAACTGGCCGAAGAAAGCCGCCAGGAACTCGCCTTCGGACGGTGAGATCGTCCTGGGATAGAAAACGCTGACGGGTATTCCTCTGCCGAGCAGGTTGAGTTGCATGTACGCCCCGAACTCGGAGGCGTCGAGCAACTCGGTGTGCGTCTGACCGTTAGCGTCAAGCGTCTTGAAGGGGGCCGGGTCGTTGATCACACGTCCGACGATGAACGTTTCACCGAAGATGCGCTTGACCCTCGGTACGGCGGCACTCTCCAGCAGCTTAAGGACCTCTTCCGCTTCCAGGATACGACGAACGGCTTCGGATTGGTGCGGACCTTGTACCACGTTGGAATTACGCTCGTTTCTTCTCAAGCCGTGCGATTCGCTCTTTCATGGCGACGTATTCCTGTTCGCGCTTCCGGTCGTGTTGGTAAAGACCGTCGAGGTGCTGCAAGACGGTGTCGAACCGCTCGTTAACCTCGTCTCGAAAGGGCCTGAGCTCAGTCCGCAGTTGCTCGCGCAGGAGGAGCCGCAGGGAGTCAATTTCGTCCGTCGATAACGCCATAAGGCGACTCTGCCACGTTGGGCAGCAAAGATCAACGTCCACATCATGGCGCCGTGGCATTCGAGCGATCGGGTGGATTCCCTGAGCCGTCGCAATCCAGCCGGCGGTGTGCGTGAGCTTCGCCTGCGTGATTCTCGGCTTGTGCAGCGATTCTGATGATGATAATTAGCACGCGATAAAATGGATTATCGCGTGCGACGTACTCGCGGGGGGAAATGCACAGCAAGACAACCGGGAATCTCATCATCAGACGTGCGCCGGCGGTTCCGGCGACGAATGTGCAATCGATCGCCGCGATCCCGGAGGAAGCGATCTGGCTGGCGAAACTGAAGAGCGAACGCACGCGGCGAGCTTATCGTTCCGATGTAAGACATTTCATGTGCATCCTCGGGATTCAGGACGGTGTAGAGCTGCGCCAGGTCACGCACAAGCACGTGATTGCGTGGGACCACTACATGCGCGAACACGAACAGCCGCCACCGTCGGCGGCCACGATTCGGCGGCGGTTGGCGGCCCTGTCGAGCCTGTTTCGCCACTTGGTTGACCACACGGAGCTGACGGTGAACCCGGTCCGCGAAGTGCGTCGGCCCCCGAAGGACAGCGACGGTCAGACACCCGCGTTCGCTAGGAAGCAGGCCCGGGCGGTGCTCGATGCACCGCCCGAGAGCACGCTGCTGGGCTTGCGTGACCGGGCGATTCTGTCGGTCGGCTTGCAGGCCGGACTGCGTCGGGCCGAGATCACCCAACTGCGTGTGAAAGACCTGATCCAAACCCGCGGTTATGACGCACTACGCATCCGCGGGAAGCGCAACAAGCGGCGGACGGTGATTGTGAATCCGCAGACCGCTGGTCGAATCAAGCGCTATCTCGCGGTGTGCGGCCACGCCGACGATCTCGACGGTCCCCTCTTCCGTCCCACGCGGCACAACCAGAAATGCAGCGACCCTCGCCGAGCACTGAACAGCGATGGAGTTGCCCGGATCGTGCGAAAGTACGCCCGCACGATTGGCATTGAGCGTGGATACGCCGCCCATGCGCTGCGCGCGACGTGGATTACGACCGCGTTGGAGAACGGCGCCGACCTCAAGGACGTGCAACGCGACGCCGGACACGCGGACGTATCAACGACGCGGCTGTACGACCGGCGGGGCCACAATCCGGAGAAGTCCGCGGCGTTCTTCGCGACATACTGAAGCGACAGAGGGACCGGGGACATCGCGGATCTGATGGCGGCGACGCCAAACTCGCCGTTCACGATGACAGCCGCGCGTTCGACGTTACGTAGTTCCACATAGGCTGCTCCCCGCGTCCGAGGATCACTCGTCGAGCAGCGTCGGGATGTCGCGCGCGCCGTGGAAGATGTGCAGGATGTCGACCCCATCTTCGGTCGGACGGTAGAACACCAAGTGATTTGGGAAGCCCGTGATCGGATGCCGTCGAACGCCGTGCAGCGCGACGTTTTCGGTGACCCAACGCGTCCCCATCTCGGGCATTCCGGCGAGCAACTCGAATGTTCGGTCGGCGGCCGCGATGAAGCGCTCGGCCGCGTCCGGGCTGTCTCGGCCGATGAACAGGTAATGTTCGAGCAGGTCGCGGCGGGCCGCGGGACGCAGGACAACGTTCATTCCGCCTGCCGTTCAGCGAGACGCGCCCGTGCCTCGCGACGAAGTTCTTTCCAGAACTCCGCATTTGCCGACAGCGGTTCGCCGCTATCGAGCGCCGCCAGCAGCTTGGTATCGATCTCGGCCCGAAGCTGGCGCTTCTGCTCCTCGCGTAGCAACTGCCGCAGGTACTCGCTGGCGGTGGCGTAGCCGCCCTGGGCCACCTGGGCCTCGACCCAGGCCCGCAGGTTCTCCGGCAACGATATGTTCATTGAGGCTCCCATTAGGGAGAGTATAGCAGGTTATGGCAATATATGTCAATAACTGCCATATTTCCATTCGAGCCCCGGCTGCGGCAAGCGGAGCTACGTCACCCCGGCAGTCGCGAGGGACCGGATTTCATGGGGTGGCGCACGGTGGCGGCTGTGATATGCCCGGGGCATGAACTCGGTCGTCGCCATCGTCGCGCTGACGGGCGTCCTCGCCCTCCAGCATCCGGAGGTTGCGCGGTGGATTGCCGTGTCACTGGGATTGTTGCTGCTCGTGCGACGTTGGTGAACGGCCGGGGTAGGCGAATCGACTGGCGCAACAACGCAGCGTGGGTTTCGCGCTGCCGTTCAAAGCCGTCTGTCGTCGGGCTCTCACCCCCGGAGGGCCGTTCAGGCCCGTGGAGCCCGACGATGGACGGCTGCCGGACGGCGCACTGTCCCTGCCGGGAAAGTCCGGAGTCCGAGGGCCTCTCGGCGACAAGATGATGGTCGAAGTTCACGCGTCAGACGTTCCTTGGCGCCTAGTTCAGCACACTCCAAGCGGGGTCGCACGCAACCTGACCTGGCGGAACGTCCGGAATCTGCATCGGATAGACGCGTTCCGTTGGCAACGTGTATTGCCTGGGGTCGTCCAGCGGGACATAGGGCGCGTGGTACGAGAAGAGCACGAGCGGCTCGTTCGGGGCGCTGAACGTGTGCATCGTGCCGGGCATGAACATCAGTGCATCACGGGGACGGATCGGCACGTAACGAATGTCGCGTCCGTCGAAGCTGTCGACGGATTGGCTGCTGACGTGGAAGAACCCACGGCCGGACACGGCAAAGATGAACCGCGCCGAGTGCTCGTGGGCGTGCATCGGCAGGTCGACCGACCCGGCTTCGAAACGTAGCTTGAGCAGCGCGTCATCGCGTTCCTGCCCGAGCGCTGCCCCGAGCGGCAAGACTGCCCCGGCGGCCGTGGCGCACTCCTCGAAGGGGCTCTGCAGGGCGAACGGAAACTCGTTCTCAATCGCGGCGATGAAGTTCCCAAACGAGGCGCCCGGTCCGGTGCCGCGAACTCGGCTGATCAGCGCTGCACGGCCGGCGTCGCACCTTCGGCCGAGACGTTGTAGGTAATCAGCCGCCGCGTCGACGAGATCGGACAGGGCCTCGCGGCCGGAAACGCGACACTGGTGGTTGAAGACGACCCGCCCGAGGATGACGCCGCTCTGGTCCAGCCGGTCCATTTCCGACCTCCTTCCTAGCAAATAGTATATCTTGGACTATTCGGAAATCGACTGGATGCTGCGTTTTTCTCAGGGATCAGCGCGGCATGCGGAAATCCATCTTCACGCGCGAATATCAGGCCTTCCTGGCCCTGCTCCGCGCCCGCCGGGTCAAGGCGGGGGTGACGCAGGTGGAGCTGGCTAAACGGCTGAGGACCACGCAGTCGATCGTGAGCAAGTGTGAACGGGGCGAGCGGCGGCTGGATGTGATCGAGCTGCGCTCGTGGTGTGCGGCGATCGACACATCTTTCACTCGGTTTGCCGCCGAACTGGATCGGCGTCTGCAAGCGGGAGATACGGCGCCAGGTGGAGGCCGGCGCGTCAAACCGAAGCAGAAAACGAACTAGTGTTAGCTGCCCTCGCCTTCGCGCTGCTGACAGATCCACGTGTGTGCGTGGTCCAGCGCCTTAGCGAGCGGTAGCAGGTCGTCACGACCGAAATTGGATGAATCCTTCCATTGATCCCCATCCTTGTATAAACGGCTGACTGTGACGTTGTGCATGACACCAGTCTTGGTCTCATTGGCCCAGACCGCGGCCCGAACAGCTCCAAAACGAACCTCATGGACGGGTCGGTTGTTTGGCATCCCGTTCTCCTTCTGTAACGGGCGCCGTCTCCACCTGGTGATCTTCGAGTGCGGATCTGGCGTAGCGGTAGCGCCGCAGGTGCCAGATTGCGTGTATCAGGCAGCCCAGGACGATGACGGCGTACAGGTCGTACGCGTATGTGCCTAGGCTCAGCGCTGTGTAGGTGTGCGTGAGGTAGACCGCTGACAGCAGCAGAATGACGCACGTGACGAATACGGCATTGACCGTCTCACGGCCGGTTCGTCCGCCAACAGCAATGCTCCGGCTGGGGTGGCGCGACTGAAACACCAACAGTTCGGCGCCGGCGCGTTCGTTCACCGCGCGTTCAATCTCCGCGAGCCGAGCCAGAACGTCTTCGAACGAGCGTGCATGATTTACTGTCGTTCGGAGGAACCAGATCAACGCCGCGGGGAGTGCTATCAGAAAGAGCGTCCGTACCTCCGATGGCAAGACAGCACCCGTCGCCAATGATGCCGCCAACGTCGCGCCCGCGATCGGGGCGCGGCGATCCAGCGAGGTCATCCGGAAGATGACCAACTGGTACAATGCGTCATACTCCTTGAGGAGCACGAGGATTGGGTCGTATGAAACAACGGACGCAGACATCCGGATAAGCTCTAGCAGGGTGGACGGTAGCGCGCAAGATGGCTGGCCCAACGTCCATGGCGTGACGCAAGCGACACGTACTGATCGAGATCACGCGACTAGTTACTGTCGACTGTCGGACGTCGAATGAGCACAACCGGGCAGCGCGTAGCTGAGAATCGGAGCGCGAGCCCCCCCTAGTAGAGCTGGACGTTGTTCGCGATCCGGTGTCGGACTTCTTCGAGCACTTCAGCGAGGGCCTGCTCGACTTCGTGGTAGGTGCTCTTGCCGGTGATCGAGAGTGTGATCTTCCAGCCGGATTCCGTCGGAAACGTCAGCCGGTTGATTCGTTTGGCCGAGCGGCGGGCGCCTTTGCGCTGCCGCACCGCCTGGGCAGCCTGGTCGTGCGAGAGCCGCCCCTCGGCCGCCTCCTGCGCCAACGTCCGCCGGTGTGTCTCGTCTTGGAGCTTCGAGATCTCATATGCAGAGCGGGCCGCGATGGTGCCTTCATCCACTTGGCGTTGCAGATCCTCCGGCAAGCGCAACAGCGCCAGGGCTCTGCTGACGGTGGACGGCGGCACGCGCAGCGCCTCGGCCACCTGCTTACCGTTCCAGCCGTTGAGTTCCATCAGTGATGCGAACGCTCGCGCCTGTTCGACCGGTTTGAGGTCCTCCCGCAGCAGGTTCTCGATGAGCTGCTGTTCGAGGACCTGCGATGAAGACAGCCCCTCCTCCTGAAAGCGGCAGTCAATAGTTGGCACGCCGGCGCGCCTGGTCGCCCGCCAACGGCGCTCGCCGCAGATGATCACCCATTTGTCGAGCTCAGCATCCCAGCGCACGTGAATCGGCGCGAGCTGGCCCTTGTCCCGAATGCTCTGGGCCAGGCGATCCAGCGCTTCTTCATCGAACTCAGCCCGCGGCTGGTTCGGATCGGGCACTACGCGGTCGATCTCAACGCGTCCAATGTTGCGGAGCGGCCGGCGGCCGACGTCGCGTGTGGCCGCAACCGGACTGAGCTGCGGCGTGGCGTCGACGCTCCGTAGTCCGATCGACTCATCCAGGTTGGCGGTGACACGTGCCAGCGTTGATCCTACCCGTGCCATCACGCCACCTGCCGCTTGCGGTTACGTTCGGCTACCCGGGCCAGAATCTCCTCCGCCAATGTCCGCGTCGCGACTGCGGCCGCCGTATCGCGCGCGTACAGTTCGACCGGCGTGCGACACGCCAGCGCGACCTTGAAAGCCGAGGCCTCGGGGATGACCGTGTCGAGGACCAGTTCGCGGTATAGCTCACGGAGACGCTGCTCATACGAGCGGTGTATCACCAGTCGTCGGTCGCTGCGTGTGATCAGGTGGCCCAGTCGGCGGAGCCCAGGGTTCAGCGCCCGCGCGTTTTCGATCGCTTGATGCACGGCGCGGAGCCCCTGCGTGCCGAAGTCCTCGGGCGGCACGGGAATCAGCACGTAGTCCGCCGCGACTATTGCCGCCCAGCTACACAGGTACAGATTCGGCGGGCAGTCGATTAGCACGATGTCGTAGCCGGGCGCAGATTCCAGGAACTCTCGCAAGACGTACTGACGCATCCCGGCGGCCTCTGGCGACGGCGTATTGAACGGCGCCAGATGCTGGTTGGCGGGAGCGAGCGACACGTTTTCAACGGAAGTTGGTTGAATGATGCTCTGCGGCGACGAGACAAGCCTGTCGTCGTCGAACAGAACGGCGAGGGTCATCTCGGCCACCAACCCTTCAACCTCTGCCGAGCCGAAGAAACCCTGGCTCAGCGAGCCCTGTGGATCGGCGTCGACAAGCAGCACACGGTGACCTGCGGCGGCGAACGCGCCCGCCAGGTGGAAGCAAGTGGAGCTCTTGCCGCACCCGCCCTTCTGGTTGATTAACGCAAGGATCATGGTCACTTCCGCTTGATTGCCAGTGGCAATCCCCCACCTGTAGTTGATTGCTCAACGGCTACGCTCGCACGCGCATGCGAAGAGCGTCAAGCCCAAAAGCCAGTCACCGACTGGCGCGCAACTGATCGATTGCCAGTGGCAATCGAATGCAGCAGGCGGGAATCATTCGGTAAACCGGCGAACGTGCCCTTGGAGGTCCCCGGGGATGAACTTTGCGGGTGTCGCCTCTGATGGATGCGTGCTACCTGGTTTAAGGAACTTGAAGTGTGCGACCGTTATGCCCACGTCCGCCCCGCGCAAGCGCTTTGAACGCCCCGGAATCGGCCAGCTCAGTCTGGTGGAGCACTCGCTGTGCCCACTCGATGCCCGGCGCGGGCTGGTCGACAACCTGGTGCACGACGCGCGCTATCAGTTCACCGACGCGCGGCGCCGTCGGCGCACGGCACGGGCGCGGGTGTTCTGCCCGCTGGGGCTGTCCGCCAACGACGAGCTCTACCTGTGGGGGTTGCTGGCACTGACGTTCGCGCAGCGCGATCACGGCGGCGAGTTACTGGCCACGCCGCACTGGTGTCTGCGGCGGTTGGAGTTGATCGACCAGCACGCCCGCCGCGGCGGACGGCAATACACGCAGTTTGCGACCGCCCTGCGGAGGCTGTCGGCGGTGACTTACCTCAACGACAGCTTCTACGATCCGGTTAGATGCGAACATCGCCGGGTGAGCTTCGGGTTCCTGAGCTACAGCCTGCCGGTCGATCCGGACTCCGGCCGGGCGTGGCGGATCGGCTGGGATCCGGTCTTCCTCAACCTCGTGGAACCGGTCGCCGGGCAGTTCCGCTTCGACCTGCGAATCTATCGTGAGTTGGACCCGGCCAGCCGGCGGCTGTTCCTGTTCGCGAGCAAGGTGTTTCCACGCCGCAGCGAGCTGCCCCCGATGGAGCTGAGGCACCTCGCCGTGGACGTCCTGGGCTTCGCGCCGACGCTGGAAACCCGCGATCTGAAAGCCAAACTGCGACGATGTCTCGCTCGGCTGACCGATCTCGCGGTCATCTCCGAATCCGAGATCGTCAAAGTGGCCGTCGGCAACTACCGCGTGCGCGTGGCCCGCGGAACGTACTTCGACCGGCAACGTACAGGTACGTGCAAGCCAACCTTCGAAGAAAGCCCGCTGTGGGAGTCGCTGCTCGGGCTCGGATTCGAGCCGAACGCCGCCGCCCGACTACTCAAGCGGTATCCACATCGGCTGCTGGGCGAGTGGATCGACATCACGCAGGCGGCCCGCGAGCGGTTTGGTACGGGCTTCTTCCGCAAGAGCCCGATGGCGTATCTGGTCGATTCGGTCAGCAAAGCGGCGCGGGGCACCCGTACCCCACCCGACTGGTGGCGCGAACTGGCACGGCAGGAGAGCACACGCGAAGCGAACGCACAGGGCGTTGACGTGCTCGCGAGAATCCGAAGCGAGCTGTTCGGCGACGCGCAGCAGGCCGAGCAGCGCGAAGCTGATTCAGGTGCTGGACCAATGCACATCGCGACCATCCTGCAAAGCTCATGACCGCCGGAACTTATCCACAGGCAAGGGGCTTTGGTTGTACAGGTACTTCTTTGTACTGCGTTTTGGCAACGATGCCGCGCTGGCTGTGTTCCAGCGCATTGAGCTTCTATATCGGGCACTTATGCAGCGCCGGCGGCAGTCCGCAACCTCATAAAATGCGACGCCGGCGACACGTTTAGTGTGCAGTTTAGCGATGATGGCGACACGTATCGAGCGCGCTGCCATGCTGCGCAACCGACACGTGCGCGAGCCCTTTTCGCCTTCGTACGATTGGTAAGCGCATTACGCGACGAGTTCGCCGTCCTGGAGGTAGTAGAGCGGGTTGCCCTGCTTGTCGATCTGACAGACGATCGCCCGTAAATCGCACGATGGTATCGTGATCGCGGGCGCGTGCATGTCGAGCACACCCTGTTCGAACTGCGTCAGCCGGTGCCCCGCAGGTTGGATTCAAGCACGCGGCTACGGCCACCGTAGACACGGCTGGAGGTCGTCTCACGCTATTTCCCTGGATACGTCGATGATCTGGATGTCCCGGCAGATGATTCAAAATCCCTGCTCCTCGGGCAGGCATGCAAGGCCTCGGAAGTCGATGCAGTCAAATAGCACGTGATACACCTCGGTGTACCTGTCGCTCCGCATGCCCTCTGGATAGTCCGCGCACGGACGCGCAAGGGCCTCGATGCGATCGAGCCACGCACGTTTCTCCTGCGTATCGTCCTCCAGTACAACATTGTGGACAAGTGGCGGTGTTGGTCCAAACTCCCCGAGCACCGCGGTCTCGAACCCAAAGTGGAGGACGCGATAGAACTGAATCTTCAAGAACCGCTCGCAGTAATCGGCGTTTGGACAACGAAGAGTGATGCTGACGACTTCGGTCCAGTCTTGAAAGTCGATGTCGACAATGTGCGAGTCGTGAAACTGATCCCAATCGAAGTTGCTCGGTTGCATGTCGCACTACCGCGCCTTGCGCGACTTCAGCCACGATTGCAGCAGCGTTCGGATCGCCTTCGCGCCGCTTAGAGCCGCCGGCGTGTCGGCACTCCAATGGCCACCAAATCGCAGGAACACGCCCTGTTCGAAATCATCTGCGTGTCACTTCGGGTTGTCGACGAGTGCACCGCGAAATTCCGAAGCGGCAACGACCTTGTCCGCAACGTAGAGACGATCGTAATGATCAGGGCGCTCAGAGGCGAGCAGCGACGTGGGAGCGTAGAAACCGTCATCCTCCAATCGGTCCGAGGCGTAGTCCGGCTGCAGATCATCGCACACGCCACGAAAAAGCCGTGCGCGCGCGCTTTCCGCGCGAGCTGTCTGCGCAGTCATCTCCGGCGTCATTGACTCTCCATCCAACCAATGTTCGTGGTATTGGGCACTGATTCGCATTGCGATTGGATGCGCCTCTCCCTGATCATAGGACTCGCGTCCAATGAGGCCGAAACCAAGTTCTAGGGGAGCCAATTCGATACTCGCTGTTGTCAGCCGAGCGTCTGCAACCACCCACGACTGCTGTTCGAGTGTCTCCTTCAAGCTTGGATCGTCGGCCTTTAGAACGACTTCATCAGGGAGATTCGCGTAGTACATGCCGGGGTAGCGTGGAAGGCAGCCGTCGTTCAGGCGCAGCCCGATTACCTCGCCGTCAATTTCGTAGCCAAGTTGCTGCAACCAGCACAACAAGCGGCGCATATTTCCAGGTTCGTCCTCGTTGTGCCAGTAGAACGCCAAGTCAATGCTGGGGCCATCGGATGGAAACGGATAATCAGACACTTCGGTCTCTAGCTATTTCAGATATACTTGCGGAAGGTCACCCGTGCCAGTCCGCCCTGAGGAGCTAACACAGGACTATACCCGCGATCGACGAGCGTTGTGACGACGCAAGCAGACGCACATTCGCATCGCGCAGTTTGGCGTGTACTGCGACCGCGTCTTGCCCGCCATGGAGGTCACGTGCATCGCGTGTGAATCTGACTGCCATCAAGACGAGTCATCTTCCTCCTCTTCAGCCCAGGGAAACTGGTCGGGATTTCGGCGTATGATTTCGTCGCTGATGTTGTCTATGAGGCGTGCTGCGCGTCGCATGTGCGCGCGGCATTCTATGAACCACCCGCGGATGGCGGCAAGAACCTGAAACGCTGGTTTCGGCGCCGATTCCACTTGCTCGAGTGATTCGCGTAATCCATCGTATTCGTCCAACAACATCAGCACTGCATCCTCTAGATCACCTAGGTCGTCTGCGAGTTGGTGAATCGAACGGTGATCCAGTAGCTGATTGGCGTTCAGCAAATGTCCGATGGCGTCGATCCGTGCCTGGTTCCTGCGCAACGGGTTGGGTTTTGACGATCGTTTCATTGTGTGTATTCCTAATCAGAACGGCGCGGGGGGCGGCATGTTATTGCCGCCTTTCATGAGAGCATCCAGCGCCTCTCGCGTCAGCTGAATCCATGCTCGGGCCTTGGCGGCGGTCTTCTTGCCCATATGCTTAGTGACGCTCTCGATATCGTCTAGCCAGCCCTCGATCTGCTTTTTCCATTCGTCACGGCCGGTTCCCCAATCGCCATCACCCCCGGTTGCCGCTTTCCCGAAGTGGTATGCAATGACCCCCATTAGTGATACCGCGCGTCTTACGGCGCGTTGCTGCGTCGTGATAAACGTCCCCACCTCGATAAGAGCGGTTTCGCCAGCGACCATCAAGTTTTCGCCATACGCGTAGACGCCACTCATGGTGGCTTCAACTCCCTGGATGATCAAGTCCAATCCAGATGCTGCGACTCCTCCGCCGACTCCCCACTGCATGTCAGTATAGATGGCTCCGAGGGCTGCCGCGATGAACGCGGCTGCGAGGGCGGACTTTCGTGCGTCCTGAGCACGGAGCTCGGCAGACTTGCCCTGAGCCATCGCCAAGTCGATTAGTGGGAAAGTACCGAGCGGGTCACGCAGGCCGATGGGATCGGAGTTCGTAAAGCTGTAGAGATTCAGTCCCGCCATGTAGTGGCGGTCGATGGCAAAGGCACCAAGGAGCACACGCAACGACTGCCCGTTCGTAGCGAGTGCCGTGAGAATGGGCAACGCCGTCGCATTCACGTCACGTTGCGCGAAGCGACCCAGGTTCGGGATCAGCACGCGGTTACGCACCTGGTACAACCCCGGCAACGGCGTAGCGAGATTCGGATCGGTCGGCGGCGAGAGGGCCGGATCCGACAGCGTGTCGTACGGATCATTCGGATCGTTCGGATCGTCCGCATCGACGTACAGCCGCTCGAAGAACAGCCCCTGGTGCCCGATGCGGTTGATCGGCGGGGCGTTCGGATCGGGA
>JANQFV010000004.1 GCA_028277645.1 Phycisphaerae bacterium | reverse complement strand
TAAACCGCAGGTTGAGGGTTCGAGTCCCCCCGGTGGCTTTTCCGTAACTCCCATCGCGGACAACACTTCTTCAAGCGCAGCAAGGAGTTGCGCGTGGTCGGGCTCGGCGCCGTCCAGTCCACCGGAGTCCATGGAAGTCGCCTGAAATCGCTGGTTTGACCCCAAGCGCCACCCCAAGACAGAAACGGCATCGTCGGCTTGTTCGGCGGCGCTGATCTGCTCTTCGTCGCTGGGTTGTCTAGCCGAATAGTCGGGCAGCTTGGCGAGCGCCTCGGCCCGCTCGGCAAGTTCAGTGTGCGAGTAGCGCGACATGGTGAGGTTGATGTCGCAGTGGCGGGCGAGATCCTGGGCGACCTTCGGGTGCACGCCGCCGCGAGCCAGGTTTGTGATGAACGTGTGGCGCAAGGCGTGAAAATCCACGACGCCCGCCTTGGTGCGGTACTTCAGGAAGTCCGACCGCGTTCGTCGCTCCCGATCATCCGGCGCCTTCGCCTTGTTGAGCCAACGCTCGCGGGCGTCGGACAGGTCCTCGCGGAGCATTTTCGCGGGCTTGTCTGGCAGTCGGAAGACTGGCGAGTTGTCGACGATCATTCCGACATCAAGGGCGAGTCGTTCGGCCATCTCACGCCGTAGCGGAATCGTGTCCTCACGGCGTCGTTTGCTGTACGCGGCGGCGACCGTCACGGTTGGCTCGTCGGGACCTAGATCAAACGACGATGGTCTGAGACTCCGCAGCTCAGCGACACGCAGACCCGTTTCGGCCGCGAAGTGGTAGGCGAGTGCCCGTTGGTGGCCCGTCATACCGAACCGCACGAGGCCGCCAGCAGTCTCGCGAATCAGCGTCGCCAACTCCAAAGGCGCTAAAGCCCGACGCTCGTGGCGGCGATCGGTCTTCGTGTTGATCCCAGTCAGGTGGGACACGGGCGACTCGGCGATGCGTCGCTCACGCACTGCCCACCGGCAGAACTGCTTTAACGCCTGGATGTAGAAGTTGAACGTCTGAGCGCTGATGCCGCGCACGACGATGTTGCCCTCGTCATCGACTTCGTCTCGTCGCATCTCCTCCAGCGTCGCTAGCAGTTTCGTACCGGAGATGTCGCCCCAGTGCGTGAAGCCGGCCTCATTGATGATCTTTGTAATGCGGGTCTTGAGCAAGCCCACGTGTTTGGCCGTTGTGCCCTTAGCCTCCAGGGATGCGGCGAACGACTCGAGCGCATCGAGCAACGGCAGGCGGACGGCTGCACGTCGACCATCGACGAGGCCGATGTCGATCAGTCGTTGCTGCGTCTGCCGCGGCAGCTCGGTGAGCCAAGTGTGCAATGTCGGGTCGATGTGGCCGCCGCTTGCCTTGTGGTACGAGATCAACGCGTCGAGCTTGCGGCCGAACTCCTCGGTCGCGGACTTGCTCGTGAATGCCGCGATGCGTCGCCGGTCGTCCTTATGATCGTAGAACTCGACATACCACTTGGCGGTTTTTCGCGTCTTGCCCTTGCGGTCTCGGTAGGTGGCCTTGAACACGTGCATGATTGAACTCCCGGGCCACATGGCGCCGGCGCGCCGCACCTCAGGCCCTCATGGACTCCCAAAGATCACGAGGAGGGGCGCCCGCTGCAAGCCATTTTTCCAGATCTTTTTGTGACCAACGAAGCGCTCGGCCGAGCTTCACCGGTCGGGGAAGTCGCCCGGTGCTGTGAAGCTTGAACACGTGGGCACGGCTGATGCCGAGAACGGCGGCGACTTCCGCGGCAGAAAGCGCCATCCGGCCGAGGTGGTCGCGAGAGTCGTCGCGTCGGTTTGGTCCTTTGCTGGGCATGGCGGTTAGGGCTTGGTTCGAACGGCTTCGCCGAGGCGCCCGCCCCAGAAGATCACGATGGCTGACGGAAACGGCGCCGATGAGCTGGCGCCACCGAACTTGAGTCGACCACGCAAGAAGACGACCTGTCCCTGCTTCACGTAGCGGTGCCACCACGCTGTGTCGGTGCGGCTGGGTACGAGGCACACGACCGTCGCACCATGCCGTGACTCCTCGTAGGCTTTGCGCATGAACGCCGCGATCTGGCGGCCGTACGGCGGGTTCATCCAGACGACGCCTCTCCAGCGCTGGCGGAGCGCGTCCTGCTCCACGGTGAAGAACCGGGGACACTTTGCGTTGGACGCGGAGGCGCAGGCGTCGAGGTCGAAGTGGAAGATGCCGTCGAGTTCGGCGAAGAGTTCGTCGGGAGTGGACCATTCGCCGCTCGTGCTCGCGAAGTGCACGTCCAGTCGCCTCCGCCGTGTGGCTGGTGTTTCGCTCATCGTCAGCACCTACGTCGCTGTCTGCTCGAAACCGAGATTGGCGTCGGAAACACCGTCGCCCCTGTCTGCGGCGGGTCGCTTCCGGCCGGAACGCCGGCGCTTCTGGCCGAAGCCCTTGAAGGATCTATCGTCATCCATGAACTGCCTGGCCATCGCGCGCAGCAGGTCGGCTTCGGTGACCGTGTGCCCGTAGGCCTCGCGGTAGTACGCCTGGTAACGGCGCAACGCCTCGGCGAGCTCGTAGTCGGCTTCGACGGTGAAGCGCGTGGTCTCGGTGATGTGACACGGACGCAACGCGATATCGGCTTTCATGTTCTTTCCTCCGACTGAGATCGTGATTCAGTGGCGGTCGGACAGCGGTTCATAGGGCGCAAGGGCGAGGTCACGGTTGACTAAGACGTTGAGCGGCAACCCGGCGCGGATGAGGATCGTGGGCTTTATGTCGAGTTCACGGTCGATGATGCGCTGTGCCACGCGCGACGCCTGCTCGGCGACGGTGTTCGCGGTGATGGCGAGCTCGTGCTGTTCGCGGTTGACATTGGCGGCAAAATTGCCGCCGAGTGCCACGAGTGTGGAAAGCAGCGTCGCGCCGGCCAGATTTGCGCCGTGATAGTCGACACGATCGGCCATGCCGGCGACGCCCGCCGCGTCAGTTCCGGGCATGGCGTCGAGGACGATCGAATTACCGTTGGGCAGAATGAGCCGCTGCCAGGCGATGAGCACGCGGTTCTGACCATTGAGGACCTCGCTGTTGTAGCGGCCGATCATGCGCGCGCCCTGCGGCACGAGCAGATAGCGACCGGTAACGGAGTCGAACACGTTGGCAGTAACCTGGCCAATTACGTCGCCGGGCAGGTCACTGTTGATCGCGGTTACCAGCGCGGCGGGAATGATCGCGCCGGCCTTCAGCTCATACGGTGAGCGCAGGGGCTCCAACGTAGCATCCACGCGAGTCTGGACGTTGGCGGCCTCGCGCAGGAACGCCCGGTTGTGCGCATCGCTACGAGAGTGCTGGTCGAGCGGACTATCGTCCGGGTTAGGGAACATCCCGGCCGGTGGAAACGACGTTGCCACCGTTGGCGGTTGCGGAGCCGGCTGCGTGATGCGTGTGCCGGCGAAGCAGATGGGCGAATCCAGCGCGTCCTCCATTTCCTGGCGCAGGGCTTCGAGCCGCCGACGTTGCTCGGCGGTCAGCTCAGCCGGTTCTTCGGCGACCTCGGGCGCCGGGAGTTCGACGAGGGGTTCGGGCGGCGGCGGTTCCGGCGGAATGAACGAGTAGTCGGTCGGAAGCTGGCCGATCGGACCGCGCTGCAGCATGTCGTCCGACGCTCGGAGACGAGCGCCGCTAAGCTGGTCGTCCGGCGCTACCTGGCGATCAAAGAGCTTGACGGTCATGCGTCCACAGAAGAGCAGGGCCAGCGCGCCGAGAATCAGCGCGACGGCGCGGGGCCTGAGCCGGCGCACCGGCGGAGGCGGTGGATATGCGCGCAGCACTTCGTCGGCGGAGCGCTTGGTTGTCGGGTCGGGCTTCGTATCCATGTATCACCTAGTCCCTGATGCCGATGAAGTCGGCGACAACACCCAGCAGACTTGGGCGCTTGGGTTTGACGCGATCTATGACGACGCGTTCGGCGCCGAGGCGCAGCTCGGCGCGGTCGAACCGCTCGTGGACCACATAGCTGCGGCCCTCGACGTGATAGTTGACCAGCCGCACGGCGCCGTCCGAATCCACGATGAACAGCGGTGGGCGGCGGAGGTCGTCGATGTGTTTGGGAAAGCGCACGTATACGCGGTGGCCGTCGTCAAACACGCACACCGGTGTCCAGCGCGGCGGATGGTCGCGCGGGACCTTAATGAGATAGGCATAGTTGCGCGTGCCGTTGCCGTCCGGAACCGGCGCAGTCGAACGGGCGATAGACGGCGGCGTGGTGGGCGCGCGCGGATAGGTCCACTCGACAACCGAGTGGTACGCCGTGGATTCCACACTCTTCAGATCAATCAGGTAGGTGCGCTCCGTCGTGGCGAGCACGAGATTGGTCTCCAGCGCGGGGCGGCGCGGCTTGACGAGCACGGAGATTCTGGCGTCCGGTAGTCGATCGGTCTTAATCAGCAGGTCGTCCGAAAGCACGGCTTGCGGATCGACGGCGCCGGCCGCGATGGTGTCGATCAGCCAGCGGCTGGTGTCGCCGGCGGCCAGGTTCAGTACCTGCTCACCGGGGCGCAGCCGGAGCACGGTGACGAACCCCGGAGCCGTGAGCACCTCATATACCGCCCCCGGTTCGTAGTCGTAGACCTGTACGGCGTCGATGAAGCCTCCGGGCGTCGGCTGTTGGGTGGCGTCATCGCGCGCCGTCGCGATGGCCTCAGCCGGCGTAATTGCGGGCTGGCTGGCGGGGGGTCGTACGACACGTCGTCGCGTCGTGCCCTGAGACGCGCCGGCAGATTCCGGCGCTCCCGAAGTTGGCGGACTATCCGGCGGTTCGCGCAGCGGGCGTGCAGCGGGCGAAGGGTCGATCATCTGCCACGGTTGACGATAGACGACCAGGCGGTCAGCGGTCCGCGCCAGGAAACAGCCGCCGCACGGAAGCAGCAGCACGAGCACCAGCAGACTGCTAGTCTTCGGGCATTTCATGATCGGACTCCTGAGAGGTTGGTACGTGGGGCTGCGAAGCGGGTTGGGGGTCGCTGACGACGGCATCCGTGAACTCCCTGCTCCAACTGAAGGACACGACGTACATGCCCAGCGGATTGCGGAACACGTCCGCCTCAGTGCGCGGCGGCTTGATCTCAATCTGAAAGAGACCGGTGCGCTGTTCGGGTTGCTGCGGAACGCCGCCGACATAAGCCGTCTCCAGCCAGCGGACCTGGTAGGTGTCGGCACTCTTCTGAAGCACGTTTGTGATCGCCACGGTGCGGGTCAGCGGTCGTCCCTCGATGGCGCGCAGCGGTGGATCGCTGACTGCGTACGCGTTCATCGTGTGCACGGCGTCTCCGGCCAGGAAACCGTACGCCCGTTTCCAGTTGTCACGCACGACAACCGGATCCAATGGGCGGGCGCGCACCAGCCGAACGAGCTGGCCGATGAAGTAGGCGGCGTGGGCGGCGTCGGGGCGGTAGCGGTCGCCGGCCAGCGTGATGCGGGCCGGCTTGCCGAGTTGGTCGATCTCGATGACATAGGTCTTGATGTCCTTGCGGATGGTGACGAACGCCAGCGTGACGCCCAGTCCGAGCATACCGACGAGCGACACCAGCGCGATGAGCCGCCAGTGGAAGGCCTGCACGCGGGCCGAGCCGATGCGTTCGTCCCATTCACGCTTGGCCCGGTCGTACGGTGACGCGGACGTGTCCTTGGTTGGTCGGCGTCCGTAGGTCGTGGTGTGTTTGGGGAAGCTCATGGGGTCGATTCCTCCATCAGGATTCGCTCTTGTCCTTCGAGCTCGAGCGGAACGACCGCGCTGCCCGCGACATGCCCGATGCTGCTTTGGCGGCGGTCAGGCGCGCACCCGAAGCGACATGCCCGGCGCCGGCTGCGGCTTTGCGCGTCACGTAGGCGGCGGTGACCGCGGCGCCACCCAGGGCGATACCTGCGTCCAGTGCGCCAAGGCGCGGCGTGCCCGTGGCGAGGTCGCTAGCGAGGCGTGACGAAGTCAACGCGAGCACCATCAGGACGATGGCGCCGAGCGCGATGTCCAGCGCGGCGCGAATGGTGAGCTGTTCGGGCGTGATCTCCAGCCGGGCGAAGATCGCCTCGCCGAGACCGACGACCAGCGTGAGCAGCATCAGGCGCACGCCGGCGGTGACGATCCAGCCCAGCGGCCGCTCGGCCATGAACGCGGTGTGCGTGATGAGGCTAAACGGGATCAGCACGAACGCGGCCAGCGAACCCAGCTTGAACGTCAGGATGGCCATGGCCGCCTGAATGGCGATCAGGAAGAACGCCGCGATGACCGCCAGGATGGCGAGCGCCAGCAGCAGGATTTCGACGAAATTCTCGAAGAAGGCTACCGGCCCGGACAGATCGCGGACGGCCTGGATCATCGGTGTGATCGTTGTGAGTCCGCGCTCGGCGATATGCCCCGGATTGAGCAGGATGTCGTGATCGACGTGGCCGCCGCCGGCCTTGATGCCCAGGAGCATGAACGTCTGCGCGAGGGTGTTGGTGAGGTCGACCCAGTTCTCCACGATCCACGCGAAGATGCCGATGTAGAGGATCTTGCGTATGAGCGGCACGAGCACCTGGTCCTCGCTAAACGCCCAGAAGAGGGCGGCGACGATGATGTTGAGCAGGACGAGGATGTTGAAGAGCCAGCGCACGTCGCCGCCGATGAACCCGAAGCCGGAGTTGATCGCGTCGAGGTACTGCTGCAAGGTCTCGTTGATGATGCTCATCGCTGTCCCTCGTTCGGGATTGTGCGCTAGCGGTGCCCAAAGGGTGCTGTAATCGGGCGCTGCGGCGCGGTGGCGAACATGTCCTCCACCAACCAGTCGCGCATGAGCCAGGCGCGGCGTTGACGGTGGAACGCGGCCTCGGCCTGGCGCTGCGCTGCGGCCTCCAGTTCGACGCGGGCCTCGGCCAGCTCCAGCGCTTGCAGGTCCTGTAGCTGCGCGGCGAGCGTGGCGATCGTCTCGTTGCTGGCCTGCAGGACCGCTGTCTGTCCCGACGCGCTGCGTGAGCGTTCGAGGTAGTCGCGCACGCGGTTCTGGGCACCGGGCATCTCGCTGACGACCTGGTTCTGGGCGGTACGGGCCTGGATGACGGCGGCGCGGTGTGACTCAAGTCGTTGCCGGCGGAGTTGCTGCATGACTTGCGCGTCGCGGCCGGCGTACGCGCCGGGGTCGATGGAGTACAGGCCGGGGAGATCGACGGCGGCGACACCCGCGACCGTGCCGTGGATGCGTTCCATTGACGCGAGGAGTTGGCCCAGGTGCGTGAAGCGCCAGTTCTCCAGCATCCGCGCCTGGTTGCGGATCTGGCGGTCGAGCCGGCTGATCACTTCGAGGTGGTGGGCCACCTGCTCCAGGTTGACGCCGAAGTTCGTGGGATCGAAGACGATGACCGCCGCCAGCGCGGGCGGCGTCAGCAGTACCAGGATCGTGGTGAGGGCAGTGGTTGTTCGGAGCGTGCGGTTCATGAGTTCACTCCTCGATCAAAACGGGTAGTCAGCAGGTCGGGAGAACGCGGTCGGCGCTGTGGTCCAGTCGCGCAGCAGCGCGGCGCGGCGGGCCCGGTGATACGCTGCCTCCGATTGGGCTCTGGCTCGGGTTTCGACGCGGCGTTGCGTGCACACGACACGTAACGCGATGAGCTTGTCCGCTTCACCGGAGCAGGCGGCCAGCAGTTCGTGATGGGCTTGCGCGACGGCCTTGACGCCGGGCGGCCTCTCACTGGCGTGGTGGAAGCCGTTGGACGCATCAACGAGCTGCGCGAGCTGTTCGGTGGCGGGCGTCGCCTCGGAAACGACGGCACTGTAGACCTCGCGCTCGTGCAGTAGCGTGGCGCGCTGCGCCTCAATCCACGGGGGCTGCATGGCGTCCAGCCAGGCCGGGATGTTGCCCGGTGTATCGATGGGATACCGGGATGCGAGCTGCACGGCGACATCGGGGCCGGTTTCGCTGGCGGCGAGCGTCTCATGGAGCGCGCTGCCCGCATCGGAGAGCGCATTCGCCACAGTCACCGGCAGGTTGGCGAGCATGCGTTGTTGTTGGCGAATCTGCGTGCTGGCCCGGTCGATGGTCTCGACCAGCGCGAGCGCCTGACGGACGTTCTCAACGAAGTTGGAAGGGTCGAAGACGATCCCGCCGAAACCACCGAAGAACGCCAGCGCGCTGCCGGTCGGCAGTAGTAGCATGAGACTGACAAGGGCAATGGCGCGCCTTGCACGCCGGGCTGAACGCGTTGTGGTTCGGTTAGTCATCGGATGTATCTCCTCGGTCAACCGTGGCAACGCCGCCTAACTCACGCAGGTAGGCGTCGGCGAAGCCGTCGCGGCCGTGTCGTTCGATCAATCCGGGAATGGCGGCCTGCACCTTGGGCGAGCCGCCGGCGCACAGGGCGAGGGCAACCGGGCCCAGACCGAGTTGGAAGAGCCGGTTGCCGGTCGGGCTCTGGTAGTAGTAATCGCGCTTCGGAACAGCGCTCTGCAGGATGGCGATCTGACGCTCGTTGAGGCCGAACGACTCGTAGAGCGCACGGGTGTTCTGTTCGAATGCGGAGGGGTTGGGCAGGAAGATCCGCGTCGGGCAGCTCTCGATGATGGCGGTGGCGATCGACGAGTCGGCGATGTCCGCCAGACTTTGCGTCGCGAAGAGCACCGCCACGTTCTTCTTGCGGAGCGTCTTGAGCCACTCACGGATCTTGGTGGCGAACGTCGAGTCCGCCAGGAACAGCCACGCCTCGTCGAGGAACATGAACGTCGGCCGGGGCTTCTGCGTTCCGCCCTCGCGGTCGGTGAACGGCGCAGCGAAGCGCTGCTCCAGCCGATGGAACAGGTACAGCAGTACCGGCACGAGCGCCGGGTTGTGCATCAGCGCCTCCATCTCGAAGGCCTGCCAATTACCGTCGCGGAGTGCGTCGTGGTCGGCGTCGAGCAGGTGACCGTGCGGGCCGTCCAGCGTGTAGCTGTGCAGGGCCTGGCGCATCGCAGCGCTTTGCAGCAGCTCCAGCAGCGTGGTGAGCGTGCGATGGTCGACGGGCATGCTGGCGAGGTTCGTCAGGGCCGACCACAGCTCGGCCTTGAGCTCCGGAGCGACGTCCACGCCCTCGCGCAAGAGCATGTCGACGAGCCAGCCGTGGGCCCATGTCAACTCGCCTTCGTGGTCGAGCGCGGCCAACGGCTGGAAGCTCACCGTCGCGGCGTCGGCAGTCAGGTCGTAGAAGTCGCCGCCCATCGCCAGGGTCATGGGCAGGCAACTGCGACCCTTGTCAAAGAAGTAGACCTGCGCCCCTGGGTAGCGCAGCGACTGCTGGGCGATGAAGTTGAGCAGCGTGGACTTGCCGCTGCCGGTCGGTCCGGCGACGAGCGTGTGCCCGACGTCTCCGTGGTGCAGATTGAGCCGGAAAGGCGTCGAGCCGGTGGTGTGCACGATCGCCAGCGGCGGGCCGTCGAGATGCGCGTTGTGCGCTTCGCCCGACCAGACGCTGGAGAGCGGAATCAAGTCACAGAGATTCAGCGACGCGAGGATCGGGCGGCGCACGTCGGCGTAGGCATGGCCGGGCAAACTGCCAAGCCAGGCCTGTACTGCGTTGAAGTCTTCGATGCGCGAGACCAGTCCAACGCTGTCGCAGACGCGTTGGATCGCCTGCGCCTTCTCTTCCGCGGCGCGCTCGTCGGGATCCCGGGTCGTAATCGTCAGCGTGAAGTGGCCGAACGAGCAGCAGTCGGCGCCGAGCGCTTCGAGCGCGTCGGACACATCCTGGGCCTTGTTGAGGCTGTCCGCGTCGGTCAGCGCGCTCTCCTCCTTGGTGATGAACTCCTTGATCAGCGTGACGACGCCCTTGCGGCGGGCGTACCAGTGACGGCGCAAACGCTTGAGCTCGGCGTCGGCGACGTCCTTGTCCATCGGCAGGTAGCGGGCGCACCAACGGTATGCGACCGGCAGTTCGTTGAGCGCATAGAGCAGACAGGGCGTGGTCTTGTTGATGAACGCCCGCACGGACACGACCTTGAGGTACTGGCGGCCCAAACGCGGGCTGAGGCCGCCGATCAGCGGCGTATCGGTCAGGAACTCGTCGAGGTAACAGGGAACGTGCGGCGTCTGGATCAAGAGCTGGCGCTCGGAAACGCAGTCGTGCAGGTAGCTGAGCGTCTCGTCGTCGTCGAGACGATGCACTTCGGGCATGAACGTGGTCAGGACGTTCGTGAGCTGTGCAACGTGGCGCTCGAAGACCTGCAACTGGTCGCGGTAGAACGACGCGCCGCGATCGCGCGTGCGATCCGGCTCACTCATGAGGAAGTCGGTGGCGCGGCGGACGTGATCGGGCGGCGGCAGGTACGTCAGCGTGAGGTGGTTCACGGACTCGAACGCCGGCGTCGCACAGAGCGTCTGCTGGCGCTCGGTCTCGACGCGTTGCGCCGTGGCGTTGGGGAACTCGCTCGGCGACGGGGCTGGCACCGGATGGCGCGTCGCGTCCACCTGCACGCAGTAGCTCGACGGCAGGCGGCGCAGCACGTTGTTCATCCGGGCGCGGAGCGCCATCAGCTCGTCGGGGGTGGCGCTGTCCACATCCGGACCACGGAAGCGGACCGTCGTTTGGAAGCTGCCGTCCTTGTTGAGCAGCACGCCGCGCTCGATCAGCGCCGCCCACGGCAGATGGTCCGAGAGGCGCTGCGCACGGTGGCGGTATTCGCGAAGGCTCCACATGGTCTCACCAGTCCAGGAACGTGCGTTGTTTCAGGTGCGTGCGGAACACGGGCAGCCAATACGGATCGTGACGCGTCAACGCGACGGATACGCCGTGCAACGCTAGGCCCGCCGGCAAGCCGAGCCACCACATGTGCAATCCGACCGTAACGACCAGCGTGAGCACGAGCGTGAGGATGCCGAACTCGCGCGGCACGCCGCCGAAGAGCGGTGGTTGCGTCAGTGCCAAGTACAGCGGCGCCTCGTAGCCTTCGATGTGCTTGCTGTCGGCCATGGTTAGAACGTGGCTCCGCTACTGAAACCGAAGAATGAGAGCGCGAAGCTGGTCGCCGTGGCGGCGATGGCGCAGCCCATGATCACGCCCAGTACGCGCCGGAGGATCGGGCCTTCGGAGAAGGCCAGGGCGAAGCCCAGCGCGACGATCGCAATAACGAGGACTGCCTGGGTGACCGGTCCCGCGAAGCTGTCGGCGAGGCGTTGTAGCGGTTCCTCCCAGGGCAGATCGCCGCCGGTCGCAGCGCTCGCCGGCGCGGCGAGCGAGAGCCCCACGAGCACAATCGCGACGACTGCAAGGCGATGTTGGTAGCGGGCCTGCAAACTGAACATCTGACTTCCTCCGGTGATTGCGTGACCTGGCCGACATGGTCGCCGCGGGTCACAGTGCAATGTCCTCAAACTCGTAGTCGCCCTCGTCACTCAGCAGCGGTCGTGTCATGCCGGTGACCCGGCGGCCGGCGGCGTTGAACTGGCCGCGTTCGATGAAGACGATCAGCCCGACCGCCAGCGCGATGGTGCGCCGGGGAATGCTCACGGCGACCTCGCCGATCAGGTCTTCCAGCCGGTAGAGCGCGTCGCGCGGTCCGTTGGCGTGCAGCGTGCAGAGGCCGCCGGGGTGGCCGGTGCCCCAGGCCTTGATCATGGAGAGTGCTTCGGGGCCGCGCACCTCGCCGATGACGATGCGGCCCGGAAAGAGCCGCAACGTGGTGCGGACCAACTCGTCCATCGTGATGGTCTCGAGTGCGGGGGCGGCGACGAGTTCGACGCAATCGGCGGCGGCGCATTGCAGTTCGCGCGTGTCCTCGATCAGGACGACCCGGTCCTGGCAGAAGTCGGGCTCCGCAAGGCACGCGTTGGCGAGCGTGGTCTTGCCCGATCCCGTTCCGCCGACGATCAGCAGGTTCTCACGCTTCGCGATCGCGGCGCGCACGGCGTCGGCGCCGGACTGCGACAGCACGTCGCCGCGCACGAAGTCATCCAGCGTGAAGACCACGTCCGCGTGCTTGCGTATCGCAAAGATCGGCCGCTCGGAGACCGGCGGGACCACCCCTTGAAAACGCGCGATCGTGCCGGGCAGCACGCCCGATACCGTCGGCCGGTCTGGTGTTACCTCGGCGCCCATGTGCGAAGCGAGCAGACGTATGACCGACTCCGCCCGTTCCGGCGAAAGCTCGCCGAGGATCTTGCAGCCCACGCCGTGGCCGACGCTGCGCAACACGCCGTCCGCGTTCAGGTGAATGTCCGTGACTACCGGTTCGCGCAGCGCCTCGACGATCTCTGGACCCAGGGCGTGGGCCATGCTCGCCAGGCGGCGCGCATACGCCGTGTGTCGCCGTCCGTCGCCGGCAGTTGTGCCGGTGTAAGTCTGTTCAGGTTGCATGGTGTGTCTCCGTGTCATTGAGAATGGTTGCGCCGTCGTGGAGGTTCTGGTTAAGCAGGTCGATGAGTCGGGCGAAACGCGCGCGACCGCTGAGCGAGGCTGCGTCGCGCTCCGATTCGGGGATGGCGGGCGTGTGGTTGAAGTAAGCGCGTAGACCGAGCCCGAGCAGCTCCTTGATGGTCTGCAGCTCCGTTCCGAGCGTGCGCTCCAGCGCGTTCAGCCGCGTCAGCACGCGTTTGGAGAGGTTTTCCATGCGCGTCTCGGGCGATTCGTGTGGCGGCGGCAGGAACACCTGCTTGGCGGCTTCGGCCACGAGCACCGAGCGCGGCGTGCCGGTGCGACGCTCGAACTCCTGCGCCGCGCGGAACACCGCCGGCTCGAGACGCACGGTCATCTGGATCTTGCGCTGGTTGGTGCTCATAGCGCGTAGTGGTCCTGTGGTCCGGCCGCGTTGGGCTCTGGGTGCTCGGTCAGGCCGACGGTGCCCGGCGGCATCCACTCCTCGTCGTCGAGCTGGCTGGAATCGAAGATCTCGTCGCTGGGGAGGCGCTCGCCCTTGGCGCGCTCGCCGAGCCAGTCGTGCGGGACGCCGTGCAAGGGATGCGCTTCAGCCGCGCGCGGGGCGTCGATACCAGCGGACTGGTCCGGTGGCGGGAGCACGCGGCGTTTGAACTCGCGCTCGGCGTAGTAGCGCACCTTCCTGGCCCGAATCGGCGGGTGCCCCGTGACGAACACGAGCTGCTCGTCGCTCGGCAAGGAACGCACGTCGCCGGGTTGCAGCAGCGGGCGCACCTGCTCCCCCTGTTGGACGGAGTCTGGCGCGATCCAGGGCAGCCGGCGGTGTCCGTAGCTGTTGCGGTACTCGACGGCGACGCCGGTCATCTGGCTGACGCGTTGCTGCGTGACGGTATCCGCACAGGCGAAGACGGCGATCACGTGGCAATTGTCGATGATTGACTGGTGCGGTCCGTAGCGTTCGATCAGGTCGTTGAACGACTGCACGACCATGTGCGCCTTGACGCCGTAGCCGGCCATTTGGCGCAGGTTGACGGAGAAGAACTCCATCCGCCCCATCGTCGCCAACTCGTCGAGTTCGGCGAGGAGTCGATACCGCTTGGGCTGGCCGCGGTTGTCGGTGTCGAGCTTCTCAAGCAACGCCCGCCAGATCTGATTGAACAGCAGCCGCGTGAGCGGCCGCAGTCGCGGCAGATCAGAGGGTGGCGGCTGGACGTAAAGCGTCACCGGGCGCTCGCCG
>JANQFV010000046.1 GCA_028277645.1 Phycisphaerae bacterium | reverse complement strand
ATGTCGCGAGAACGGCCTGCAGTCGGCTGGCGGCGTCGTCGAGCTGGCCCGCCGCCTCGGCAAAATGTCGGGCGGCCTGAAAGACGAGCAGTTGTTCCTCGCGCTGCGTGCCCGGTCCCCAGATCAGCTTGGACGGGTTGAGCAGCACCTCTTGGCTCGCCAGCCGTAACTGATTGCTCATGTCGACGAAGTTCGTGAGGGTGCGCTCGAGTGCGGGACGATTGACGGCGACGACGCGCGTGCCGGTGTCGGTGATCTCGTTCAGGTCCGCGAGTGAAGTGTTGACCCGATCCATCGCGACGTGCAGCTTGCCCAGTGTGCCGTTCGGATTGGCGGGATCGAGCTCGCGTTGAATCGTGGTGAGTGCCTCCTGTTCGAGCGCCTGCGTCGCGCGGGCGACGCTGGTGAGCGAGCTGTGCACTAGCGGGCGGTCCTCTGCAATCATCTCCGCAACCTGCGTGAGGGCCGCGTCCAACTGGTCGAGCGCGGCGTGGACCTTGACGATCGCGGAGGCATCCACAGCGGTGCTGAGCTGCGTGCGCAGGGCGCCCGTCGTCGTGACGACGTCGTTCATCACCCGGTGCAGCTTGGCAAGCAGCGTCTGCTCCTCGTGTGGGCTGAGTTGTGTGCGCAGTTCACCGGTCATCACGTTGATGTCGTCAAGCGACGCGAGGATCTTGGCCATCAGCGAGTCTTCGCGACCGGGGTCCACGGCGCGGTTGAGCTGATCCACAAAGCCGCCGTCCGCGAGCAACCGATCCTGGAGCGTGGCAATTGCAGCTGCGAGACTCTGCGGCGGTTGGCCGGGCACGGGATCGGGCAGCTCCTGGCCGGGCGTGCCGACGTCATTGATGACGACGTAGCCGCTGCCGCCGATCGTGGGTTGGCCGGTGGAGATGCGGCAATCGCCGTAGAGCGGGACATCGTCGCGTAGCTCGACGGTGACCAGGAAGACAGCCTCGCGCTCGGGGCCGGCGCCGTTGTCGAGCTCGACCTCCCGGACCGCGACGCTCTCGACGCGGCCGACTTGCAGCGCGCCACCCAGCAGCACGGGGCTGCCGCTCTCGAGCGGCGCCATACCGCGGTCGGCCCGGAACTGGAGTCGGATTTCGCGGCCGCTGGGCTGCCAAAGCGGGTATAGGAAGATGATGGTCCCGACAAAGAGCGCCAGAAACATCAGTGTTGCGAGTCCGAGCGCGAAGTCCTGGTTGCGCTGTTTCATTGCAGATCCGTCTGATGGCGCGATTAGCTGGGCGTGTGCTGGCGGCCCGCACGACGCGCGTGGCGGCATTGTAGCGACGTCGTGTGTGGTTGGCCAAAGGGGCGTGGCGTGACGGTGAGATTCAGCTCAGGACCGCGCCGACCTGGGCGACAAGCAGCGCGGCGACGTAGGCGATGGCCGTCATTCCGCCGAAGCTGACCAGGGGCCACAGCCAGGTGCCGGTCTCGCGGCGAATGACGGCGAGGGTGCTAACGCACTGCGCGCACAGGGCGAAGAAGACCATGAGTGATAGCGCCACCGGCAGTGTGAACAGCGGGCGCCCCGTGTCGGGCCACGCGGCCTCCTGGATGGCCTGCTCCAGTGGTGCCGTGTCTTCTTCGCTGCCCGCTTCGAGATTGAAGATCGTGCCGAGCGTCGCGACGATGACCTCGCGGGCGGGGAACGATGCCAGCACACCAACGCCGATGCGCCAGTCCCATCCGAGCGGTCGGATGGCGGGCTCGATCGTCTGGCCGAGCCGACCGAGATAGCTGTCGCGGAGATACGCGCTTGCGAGGTGTGTCTCGAACTCGCTGTCCGACCAGTTGTGCTTCTGCTGCTGCGCCTGCACCGCCCGCTGCGTGGCTGCGCTGCGCGGAAAGTAGCCGAGCGCCCAGATCACAATGCTCGCGATAAGGATGATGCTGCCGGCACGGATTACAAAATCCTTGCCGGCCATGTAGACCCGTTGGCCGACCGTTCGCAGTCGTGGCAGCTTATACGATGGGAGTTCCAAGACGAAGCCGGACGCTGGTCCGGAAAATGTCGTGTGGCGAAGGAGCCACGCGATGGGGATCGCGACGCTCACACCGACCAGGTACATCGCGAGCATCACCAGTGCATCGAGTCGCGCCCATCCGCCCAGCCAGGCCACGGGTGGCACCAGCGCGCCGATGAGCAGGACGTAAACGGGCAGGCGCGCCGAGCAGCTCATGAACGGCGCGATCAGGATCGTGATGAAGCGCTCGCGCCGATCGGCGATAGCGCGCGTGCCCATGATGGCCGGCACCGCGCAGGCGAATGATGACAGCAGCGGAATGAACGCACGGCCGGAGAGTCCCAACGGGCGCATCAGACGGTCGACCAGAAACGCCGCCCGGGCCAGATAACCGCAGTCCTCGAGGATCGCGATGAACAGGAAGAGAATCAGGATCTGTGGCAGGAAGACGAGCACGCCACCCACGCCGGCGATCAGTCCGTCGAGGACCAGGCTGCGTATGATGCCCGTGGGCAACACGTCGCTGATCGCGTCGCCAACGGCCGCCAGACTCCACTCGATTCCGTCCATCAATGGCCCCGCCCAACTGTACAACGCGGTGAAGACCACGTAGAGCAGCGCGAGCAGGAAGATCGTCCCGCCGACACGGTGGGTGAGGATCGCGTCGATGCGATGGGACCATGAATTGCCGGGCGGCAAGGTGCGTTCGACGACACCCCCCAACACCCGATCGACCCAAGCGTAGCGGGCGCGAATCTCGGCGGCGGTGGGGTCAACGTTCTGTGCGGCGAGCTCGACGCGCAACGTGTTCACGAGTGCGCCATCGCCGCCTCTGCCAAGGAAGAGCTGTTCGGCGTGGCCGGCTTGGTCCGTGATGATACGCAGCGCTTCGCTCCGGTGGAGCTCCGGATGCCGGTCGAGTAGTTGCTGTGTGACAGCCGTAAGGGGCTGGGGCAGCTCAACGGCTGCAGGTGGCGGGACGACGTTCAGTGCGTCTTCAACGGCTTGCGCTAGCGGTGCCACAGACTGCGGCTGACGGGCATCGACGGCGATTACCGGTACGCCGAGGCGCTGCGCGAGTTTCTTGCCGTCGACGCGCAGGCCGCGTGCCGCGGCGACGTCGTTCATGGTCAAAGCCACGACAACGGGGTGGCCAGAATCGAGCAGTTGGCAGAGCAGATACAGGTTTCGCTTCAGGTTGCTGGCGTCGACGATCGCAATGACGACGTCCGGACGGGCCTGGTCCGGAACGCGGCCGCGCAGTGCGTCGCACACCACAGTCTCGTCTGGCGAGTGTGCAGCCAAGCTGTAGGTTCCGGGGAGATCGAGCAGTTCAGTGGGGCGCTGTATACCACGGATCGGTCCACGGGCGATCTCGACGGTGACGCCGGGGTAGTTCGCGACGTGCCGGCGAAATCCGGTCAGCGCGTTGAAGAGCGTGGTCTTGCCTGTGTTGGGGTTGCCGATCAGGGCAATTGTCGCGTGTTCACGGGTTGTGGAAGCTTCCGTGATCGGTGCGGCAGCCGCTGTAAATTGGTTGGATGCTGGCACTGGAAGGAGTGGTCACTCTGCGGGCGGCGTGTTGTCTACGATGTTTGCGATTTCGAGGAAGCAGGGTTCAGACTAGTCGGCAACGACCTCGATCAGATCCGCCTCGCTTTGCCGTAACGATAATTCATAATCTCCGACGCGGACTTGAAGCGGATCGCCGAGGGGGGCGCGGCGGAGGACCTGCACGACGGCGCCTTCGATCACGCCCATCTCCATGAGACGATACGCCAGCGGATTACCGGGCCGCACGCCCGTCACGCGACAGTTTTTGGAGAGGGGCATACCAGCGAGGGACATTCGGGCGACTCCGACGGAGAGCAGGGCCAAGCGCCAGCACACACTGCACTTGTTTTATGCATAATACATCGGGACGATACGGCACGCAATACCGGATATGAGGGATTCTTTGTAGAAATGTTGGCCGGCCGGAATCGGCACCGATCAGCCGCCGGCCGGGTCGTTCACGACCAGCCGTCCGCCTGCAACGGAGACGTTACCGGCCCCATCCTGGTCGATGTAGGCGAAAATGTAGTACGTGCCGGGGTCCAGTGAGCCGGGGATCTGGTACGAGAACGTGTCCTGCACGCCGTCGCCGAGTGCGGCGCGGTCCTCCAGGATGGTGATCTCCTCGATATCGTCAGGATCGGAGCCGTCCTCACCGGAGTCCGGATCGGGGTCGTCGTCCAGCGTGATGCGAATGGTGGCCTCTTCGCCGGGGTCGTCATCGCGCCACTCGATGGTCAGGAAAGCACCGGCGTCGAGCGTGCGCACGTCGCTTGGAGCAAGCAGTCCAATCAGCGGCTCGGTGTCGGTCGTCCGCCGGTAGATCAGGCCGTCGGCGACGGCCGTTTCGGGGCTGCCGCTGGTGCTGAACACGGAGATGAAGACTTCGTAGATGCCGTCTTCGACGGGATCGCCGTTCGCGTCCGTTCCATCCCATTCGAACGGGTCCGGGTCGGTGTCCGCTTCGACCAGGCGCTGGCTGTCGATGATAATCTCGTTACCGTTGGTGCGGCTGCGGTCGGTGTTGAGCTTGACGTCGACCAGCACGTCAGCCGACTTATTGACGCGGTACTCGATCGTGACGCTGTCGTCTGTATCGACGAAGTCAGTGTCTTCAGCAGGCTCGGCGACGACGATGCCTTCGTCGGGCTCGGGCTCGACCACCGTGATATCCACGTCGGCAACGACGACGATCTCGGGGTTGATTCCGTCGTTGATCAGTGCGAAAAGGTTGTACGTACCGCTGTCGACCGCCGCGCCGCCCGTGTCGTTGCCGGTCCATTCGAACGAGTCGAAAGCCTCCGGGCTGGACAGGCTTGGCTCGGTGAGGAAGATTTCGTTACCGGTGTCGTGTTCGAGATCTGGGTCGAGGCCGATTCGCGCGGTCGTCGCGCTGTCGTCACCACCGAACCAGGCAATTGTGACGGTGTCGCCACTCTCGAATGACACGTCCTCGGTGGGCTGACGGAACTCAAACGTGGGTGGGGCATCGATGGTGATAATCCCGGGGCCCGTGTCCTCGTGCGATGTGCCGGCAGTGGCAATCCGCAGAATGATCACATACGGCCCGGAGAACCCGGCGGTGTCCCAGTGGTACGTGCCTCCGTCGGATGTACCGACGAATGCGATCCCGGACACAAGCGTCGTGCGGGACAGATCATCGCGCGACTCGACGGTGATCGAGACGCTCGCGGCCTCCCCGGTCTGATTCGAGCCGGTCCAGGTGATTTCGAGCGTTTCACCGGCGGCCAGGGTCTGATCGGTGGTCGGCAGCCGAATCGCACCAGCCAGGTTGCGGGCGCCGGGATCAACGACACGATTGTTGACGTTGTCCACGAGCGGCAGGCACGTGCCGCCGGTCAGCAGAATGGCGAGTGCGGCGGCGACGAGAATCGCGATTCGCATGTTCAAACACCTTTCGCGGCCCAAGCTGACACGCTCGATGGGCCGATAAGACTATCGGACTGTCTGCACACGCGAATCCACTACCCCGCCGCGTCTGCGCTCGGGCGGGTCCGCGTGACGACATCCGGTTCATTATTCGCGGCGTCGCCAGCGACGGTCAAGCCGGACGCCGTTGGCCGCACTGCTGGCGTCCCCCTAGAATGCTGCGTTCGGCGGCCATCAGTCGCGGCTGAACAAAACAGTGCCGGCGACCGTACAAGTGTTCTGTCACGACCTGCGGTTTCGCTGGATCAGTACGGATGAAATGGATGAATGTTCAACGCACATGCTTCGGAACGGTGGCCATCGCCGGCGCGGCGCTGTTGCTGGCCATGCCCTTCGGCTGCGGCGACATCTGGCTGAACCTGACCAAGGAGAAAGACGGAACCATCTCTGTGACGTTCGTCAATGAGACGACCGTGCGCGCATCATTCAGCTTCGGAGCTTACGACGAATGGGACAACGCGCCGGGGCCGCTCGACTTTCAGCAGTCTTCCGTCGAGGCGGGCGACCGAGCCGACACCGTGACGGTGAACTGCGGGCGAAACTTTGCCTTGGCGACCGAAGGATTGCTCGAGCGCGGATTGCTGACGTCGGTCGATCAGGATGCCACTTTCGACCCTGACCGCTTCGTCGATGTTGTGAATTTCAGTGACGCGCCGGGGGACTCAGACGCGCAGCATCTGCCGACGGTGGGCACAGCGGAGGGCCTCGAACTCCTGCTCGGGGTGCATTTCAGTTGCGGCGACGAAATTCTGATCTTCTTCTTCGAGGATCCGGATCAACCCGGCGGCTTTCGCGTGGATTATGAGGTCATCCGCGACGAGCCGCTCAACGAAGAGTAGTCATATCAGGTCCGGTGCCGGGCTATTCATGCCGGGGCTGTTGGCACAAGGGGGTGTGGCGGATTAGGCTGCACGTCGACAACACACCGGCCGGCGGTGCGCGTTCTCGATTTGCACGTCCGAGGAACCTTCCATGTCGAACGCGATCGCAACCAAAGTCGCTACGGATATGCAGGCCGCGTCGTTCATTCGCGAGATGTTCGAGAAGGGACGGCGTTTGAAGGCGGAGCACGGGGCGGAGAACGTGTTTGATTTCTCGCTGGGAAACCCCAACGCGACGCCGCCGGAGGCCTACTTCAAGGCACTTGCCGAGGTCGCCGCTGATCGCCAGCCGGCCCTGCATCGCTATATGCCCAACGCCGGTTTCGACGAGACACGTCAGGCCGTGGCGGGTTTCCTGAGCCGCGAGTATCGCACGACGTTCGATGCAGCGTCCGTGATTATGACGAACGGCGCCGCCGGCGCGTTGAACGTTGTGATGCGGGCGATCTGCAATCCGGGCGACGAGGTCATCACGCTTGCGCCGTATTTCCCCGAGTATCGCTTCTATATCGAGCAAGCCGGCGCGAAGATGGTCCTGCTTCAGGCGGACGACGAGTTTCAGCCGGATATCGAGGCAATCCGCGCCGCGCTGACCGACCGCACGCGGGCGATCATCGTCAATACGCCGAACAACCCGAGCGGGACCGTGTATACCGATGCAAGCTGCCGCGCGCTGGCGGACGTGTTGTGCACCCGCGACTCAGCGGAGCAGCCGATCTACCTGGTCTGCGACGATCCGTATCGCCGGATCATCTACGATCTCGACTGGTGCCCGACACCGCTGACGCATTACGCGCGGACGATCATCGTTTCGAGCTATTCGAAGGACGTCAGCATCGCGGGCGAACGGGCGGGCTACATCGCCGTACAGCCGGACGTTCCCGATCGCGCGCTGCTGCTCAACGCCCTGACGATGCTGAATCGCACGCTCGGTTTCGTGAACGCGGCGGCGCTGATGCAGCGTGTGATCGCGCGGTGTGCCGATGCGCTGTGCGACGTCGATTTCTACCGCGGCAATCGCGACCTGATGTGCAACGCGCTGCTCGAGTTCGGCTACGAGCTGAACGTGCCGCAGGGCGCGTTGTACGCCTTTCCAAAGACGCCGCTGCCCGATGACGGTGCGTTCGTTGACGTGTTGATGAAGCACCGCGTGCTGGCCGTACCGGGCAGCGGGTTCGGACGGCCTGGGTATATGCGCCTGGCATTCTGCGTCGACCGTGCGACAATCGAACGCGCCCTGCCAGCGCTGCGGGCGGCGATCGAAGAAGTGCGCGGCGGATAGCGGCGGATGGCGCGCGGGACGGAAGCTGCTGCGCGGCAGGCCTGGGTCGGGGTGGCGGCACTCATCCTCTGCGCAACGCTCTGGAGCCTCAACGGCCCGCTGATCAAGCTGCTCGACCGCGAACAGGTGCCCGGCATCACCATTGCCTGCTACCGGTCGCTGCTGGGCGGACTCGTGTTCCTACCGTTCGCTCTGCCGCGTCGAAAGACGGTAGGCAAGGTTCACCCAGCCTGGCTGATCGGCGGCGTGCTGACGTTTACGCTGATGACCGCGTCGTTCGTCATCGCGAACACCATGACCGAGGCCGCCAACGCGATCATCCTGCAATACACCTCACCGATCTGGGTCTTCCTGCTGGCGCCAGTGCTCTTGAAGGAACGGCCCGGGCGGTCGGAGGGAATGGTGCTCGTGCTGGCGCTCGTGGGCATCGGCGTCATCTTCGCGGGCAACCCGTCCGGGAACCTGCCGGGCTTGCTCGTGGGTCTGCTGGCCGGCTTTGGCTACGGCACGCTGACCGTCGTGCTGCGCGGCCTCCGCGCGGTCAGCCCCGTGGTCGTGACGGCCAGCAATGCGTTCGGATCGGGCCTGCTGTTGGTTGTGCCGGTCGCGGTCTGGGGTTCGTTCATGCTCACGCAGTATCAGTGGGGGCTGATGCTCCTGCTGGCGCTAGTGCAGTTCACGCTGCCGTACGTGCTGTTCTCGTGGGCACTGCAACGCGTCGAGGCGCATCGGGCAGCGCTGATCCTGCTGCTGGAGACGGTGCTGAACCCGATTCTGACGTACCTGCTGGTGGGCGAGCGACCGCCGGTGGCGACGCTGATTGGTGGCCCTATCATTCTGGCGAGCGTCGCGGGGTGGCTGCTGCTGGCGTGGCGGCGGCAGGCGCGTCCGCCGGCGCCGGGGGCTTGATTCCGGCGGTGCGGGTGTCAAAATCGCAGGTCGCTCGTGGGGATACCGGCGGGACCGGAGATGTCTGAGACCGCGTTCGTGCTCATCCTGACCGCCGACGAAGAGGCCGGGCAACGGCTGCGGGAGATTCTGCGCGAACGCTTCGAGCACTCTTGCAGCGTCGTCACCGAGCTCGACGCGGCGTTGAAGTCCATCCGCGCCCGCACGCCCGATGTGGTCGTGACGCCGGCGGAATTGGAGGGTGAGCCGGCCGCGGTGCTACTGGCCGAGCAACTGGCACAGCTCTCGCAGGATGCGACGCTGGGAGTGTTCGGGGATGCGAAGCCGCCGGAGATCGCTCACCCGTACGTCGCCCTGATCAAGCCGGGTGACGACGTCGATCAGTTCGCCAAAGCCGTGGACAAGCTCGC
Organism: Phycisphaerae bacterium; assembly: GCA_028277645.1. GTDB lineage: Bacteria > Planctomycetota > Phycisphaerae > UBA1845 > Fen-1342 > JANQFV01. Next base: position 49,316 of record JANQFV010000046.1, on the reverse strand, counting down.
CGGTCAGGCGGTGGGTCGGCGTGCGGACCGTCTGCTCCAGGCCAACCTCGACGAACAGCGCGACGCAGTGTTCGAAGGCATCGTCGGCGTATCGCCCGGCATTCGCCGGATCATCGAACGCATCCGCAAGGTCGCCCCGAGCAAGCTGACCGTGCTCATCACCGGCGAGACGGGCACCGGCAAGGAGGTGATTGCCGAGGCGATTCACCGCGTATCTGACCGTTCGCACCGGCCGCTGATGGCGCTGAACTGCGCGGGGCTCAATGAGAACCTGCTGGAGAGCGAGCTTTTCGGGCACGTGAAGGGGGCGTACACCGGCGCGTTCGCCGACCGCAAGGGATACTTCGTCGCTGCCGACGGCGGAACATTGTTCCTCGATGAGATCGGGGACATGCCGCTGACGATGCAGGCCAAGCTGCTGCGCGCGCTCGAGCGGCGCGAGATCACGCCGGTGGGATCGACGGAGGTGAAGCGGGTCGACGTGCGGGTGATCGCCGCGACGAACGCCGACCTGCACCAGAAGGTCGACGACAAGGAGTTTCGCGAGGACCTGTACTACCGGCTCAACCAGTGGGTGATCGAGCTGCCGCCGTTGCGCGAGCGCCGCGAGGACGTGCCGCTGCTGGCGGACCATTTTCGGCGCCGGGCTAATCGCGAGCACGGGCTGAGCTGCGAGGGTATCGCGAGCGAGGCGATGGCGCTGCTCAGCAAGTACTACTGGCCGGGCAACGTGCGCGAGCTGGCGAACGTGATCGAGGCCGCGGTCGTAGAGGTGAGCGAGCGGCGTATCGAGGTGGACGACCTGCCGGAACGCGTGCGCGGCTCGCGCGAGATTGTCCCGACCGCTGCGGGTATGGTGGGTCTGACGATGGCGCAGGTCGAGAAGATGATGATCGAGCGGACGCTCCAGGCGACGGGGGGCAACCGCGAGCAGGCCGCCAAGATTCTCGACATCGGAACGCGAACTTTGTATCGAAAGATCAAAGACTACGGGCTATAGTACGCCCTGGAGCGAGAGAAGAAATCTTCCTGGTGCGGTGCCGGCAGCCGCTTGGCGCAGGCGCGGTCTTCGGCCGAATCCGGCCCTTCGTGGAGCTTCTAGCACACAACTTACCGGACGACGCGGATGCAGACGGCACGCGACGTGCAGGATGATCGGCGGGGGTCGGGCAGACGGGACACCGGCGGTCGCGTGACCGCCGCCAAGAGGCGAGGCAGCATAGCGGGCGGCTCTTAATGAAATCTGAACATTCGAAAATCATACTCGCGGTCGTATTACTAGGCGTCGCGGTCGGGTTGTTCTTTTATTTCAACTACGACTCGGGGCCATTAGCGAACTCGCTTCAACTCGTGTGTGTCGAGACCGGCGAGGTTTTCTCGATCAGTCGGAGCGAGATGCCGAGTGTGATTCCGGCCGAGAATGAAAAAACAGGCCGACGTACCTTGCTTCCGGTACGCGAGGAAGAGGGGAAGCTGTACGCGTACGATCGGTATGTCGGTGCCATTCTCGACAATCCGGAGCTGGCACCGCTGAACAAGTACATCGACCCGCAGACGTACGAAGTGTTGGATTCACCGCTGTAGCAGAGGAACGCCCATGTGGACGTATTCTACCCGCGCCGCGCTGCGGGCCTTTACGCTCATCGAATTGCTGGTGGTGGTGGCGATCATCGCCGTGTTGATGTCGATTCTGCTACCCAGCTTAAGCGCGGCCCAGGAGGCGGCCCGCGCCGTGGTGTGCGGACAGAAACTGCGTGACCTCGGCAACGGGCTGCAGACGTACTTCTCGGAGGAGAGTGACTGGATTCCAGGGATGAACACCTCGGGCGTGCGCACATACCTCTACGTGGATCCAGGCGATCTTCACAATGCCAAGACGCCGGTTCAGCCTCACGATTGGATCACGCCAATTCTCTCGGCCAACATGGAGATGAAAGCCATTAGGGCGCAGCGCTTCTCCGAGATCATCAATGAATTCACTTGTCCGTCGCAGCGCTTCTACAATGCGATCCTCTGGCCGGACGCGCAAGCTGCCACTCCAGACTGGGCCGACTTCGTTGCGCAGGGTTCCTGGCGGCCGCTGAGCTATCTCATGCCCGTGCACTTCCAGTACTGGGGCGAACAGCAGAAGGACCAGTTCCTGGCAGCATCACATCTGAATTCGAGTTACACCGTCAAAGCAAAGGCGGCGCCGTCTAACTGGGAAGTGCGGGTCAAGGACTTCAAATCGAAAGTAACGCTCGTAGGGACTCCGTCTCAGAAGGTGGCGGCCGCGGACGGCACACGCTACTTGGACGATCAACTGCTCGACTTTGACCCGAGCCCATTACCTACTTATTTCGGCTCGTTCACGAGTTCGGGGGCTTGGTGGGCCGGCTCAACTACTTATGGTGTGGCACCGGGGACGTCGAACTGGGGCAATCGCACGGTTCAGGGAGCCATTAGTGACGGCAAAGGCCAACAGCTTGAACTGTCATACCGCCACGGCGGAAAGCGTGGCACTACTGGCGGTTCGGCTCGTGACAACAAGGCGGGAATCAACGCGATGTATTTTGATGGGTCGGTCCGGAAGCTCAACGACCGTCAGTCGCGGAATCCGGTACTCTGGTATCCGAAGGGCGGGATTGTCCAGTCAATGGCCGAGGGGATGATCGACGTGCTAGCGGACGGCGACAAGATTCCCTGACGCTCGTTGCGCTTTGGCTGCAACGTTGACGTCTTCGCAACATGAGAACAGACGAGACACGCCACCGTTCCCGGGAGACGGCGGCGTCTCTCATTCATTCCTAGACCATCAAATCGTGGGCACTACGGGACGGGGCACGTGCAGACACCCACCGCGATGCAGTCCACGAACGGATTGATGTCGCTCATGCCGACGGTGCCGTCGCAATCGACGTCCGAGTTCAGCCACTCGCAGTCCGGATAGCTCGCATAGTACGTGGCCTCACCGAGCACGGCGTCGACAAACGCATTGACGTCATCGAAGCCGACCACACCGCTGCAATTCGCATCGCCGAGGTCCCAGGGGCACGTCTGTAGCGCGAACGCGTCCAGGTCGTCGTTGTCGGTGTCGCCGTCGAGATCGTAATCCAGCCCGATGCGGTACTCGGCGTCGCCGAGCACATAGCCGAACATGCCGAGGATGGAGCTGCGCCACTGGCAGTCGGGGACGTCATCGCCGTTGAGGTCGCCGAACACACCCGAGTCGAGCCCGAGTTCGATCATGCGGACGAGGTAGGCCTGATCGCCGTCTATCTGGTGCCCGTCCATCGTGGCGGTCATGCCCTCGATGGCGCCGTTGCCGTTGAAGTCCCAGCGCTCGATGTCGTTGGGGTCGACCGAGCCAATGAGATGGGTGGCGAAGGCGTCGACGTCGAGAGTATTGAAGCGACCGTCGGTGTCCTGGCCAAGGTAGCCAGTCACGTCATAGGTCTCGTCCTGGAAGATGGTCTCGCTGGGAATCAGCGTGAACTCGCCCGTCCCGCCGTTGAATGTAAGCGTGTAGGCCCATACCTGCCCCAACAGCGGATCAGTCGTGAGCGTCATGTTGTAAGCGTCACGATACGTTCCAGCGTACCAGAGCCAAGCCGCCTCGGCGTATTGGTCATCCAGCGTGCAGACGGCGCGCCAAATCCCTGGCGCTTCCTCCGACGTGGACGCCGGATCCTGCAGCGTGCCGTCCAGCGTCGCGAGCCAGTTATCGCGCTCTGTCGGCGGGTTCACATCACGCCCGGAACCACGTACGGCCGTGGCGAAGTAGCGATATGTACAGGTGTTGGCTCCCCAGCCGGCACCGGGCTGAGCGACGGGGTGCAGGTCTGCGCCGCACAAACGTGTGTACCCATCCATCACCATGTTATAGATCTTGATCTCAATGCCTCCTCCCGGCGGCCATGTGTTCACCTCGCCGCAGGAGTATCCGCCGTGGGGGTCAAACGGATAGGCACATTCCACCGAGATGAGATTTTGCGACGAGCACTCCGAGTCGACACACGAGCCGGCGTAATCGCCCGCTCCGTTCCCGCTGCAGTCGTAGTACTGCTGCCAGGCGCCGCGCATAACTACGCCGCACGCGAACACGGGTTCGAGATCCCAGACGGCGGGGTCGAATGTGATGTTCACATACATACTTGGAAACTGCCCGCACAGCCCGCGCGTGTCGTCCTGCGCCAGAACGACTGAATTGATTGTGAGTAATGAGGCGGCCGTTATCGTGCCGCGAATCAAGCGACCAGTCTTGATCATGAGTTAACATCCTTACGTTTTGGAGGCATACATATTCCGTCCTCACACCGCGCAGACACCTGCGCAGCGAGATCATCCGATAGCTATCACGTGCGCGGCGTGCTGAGACCCGGCCGGTTACGAAACAAGCCCGGCCCAACGCCGGTCGGCCTGCCGCGGTGCGGTGGGACCCCACTAACAACGTCAGTATCCCCCAGAATTGGTCCGATAGCAAGTTAAGAAACAGTAAAATCCGATTGTCCTGATTCCTGCCGTCGTTCGTGCCGCACTGGGCGGCTTACAGGACGTCCCAACCCGGTTGGCAACCTGCAATTCCCGCCGCACAATCTGCAATCCGCTGATCCGTGCTGCGTTGGGCCTTCTGTAGAGGATGTTGTGGAACCGTCCGGGCTGGACGAACTGCTCGAGCGGGCCTGTCGGCGAGAGCCGGCCGCCCTCGACGAACTCGTCTGCCGGTACAGCCGGCGCGTGTTCGGCCTGCTGTATCGGCTGACGAACGAGCGGGAGACGGCCGAAGACCTGATGCAGGAGACGTTCCTGCGGGTCGTGCGGACCATCGATCGCTATGAGCACGCCGGCCGGTTCGAAGCCTGGCTGTTCCGCATCGCGGCAAATCTGGCCCGCGACCGGGCGCGGCGCAGGGGAAGGCGTGGCGATACGCTCTCGCTGGACGGTGCCGAAGACGACGGAACGTCACGAGCAGCCGAGTTGTCGGCCCCGGCGCAGCACGCGGACCAACTGCTCGTGGAAGCGGAGCTGGGCGAGCGGCTGGCGGCGAGCCTCGACCGACTGTCCGACGCCGACCGGGAGATCATCCTGCTGCGGCACTACTCGGAGCTGTCGTTTCAGGAGATCGCGGACCTGCTCGGCGTGCCGCTGGGAACGGCGCTGGCCCGCGCGCACCGGGCACTGAAACGCCTCCAGGCGGACTTGGGCGAAGAGAGCTGAAAATGTCGACCGAACTGGACAAGCTGAACGCGGACGTCGAGCGCCAGATGCGGCTGTTGGATCGTTTGCCCGCAGTCGAGCCGGGTTCTGAATGCGTTGAGCACGTACGCACGCTCGTGGCAAACGCGGCGCGCGACGCGCGCCGGCGCCAGGAACAATGGACCGTCGCCCGCACCGTGAGCGGGCTGGCGGCGGCGCTCGCGCTGGCGGTCGGGTTGGGGAATCTGCCGATGGTGTCTCCGACCGTATCGGGTTACGAGGCCGAAGCCGAGTTGCGGCAGTGGACCGCGGCGCTAGACGAAACATCGGAGCAGGTAACGGCGCTGGTCGAGCTGGGCACGCACGTCGATGGCGGCGAAGATTGGGATTACGATAACGAGCTGGACGCGTTGTTCGATACGCTGGAACGTACACTCGACGACGTGGAATCGCTGTAGGGACACTGCATGGTGTGGGACGCGCTGCGAAACCGGTGCGACGTTTGCCGCGGGCTGTTGCTGACGGCCCTGCTCGGGTTGAGCGCCGTGACAGTAGCGGCGCAGACCGCCGAACGGCGCGACCCGGACGATGGGCGGCGTGGCGGCGGTCGACACCAGCACAACGAGCGCGGCCGCGGGCGCCACGGCCCGGCATTGGGCCGACTGTTCGGGATGGGCCCCGGACCGGCGTTGTTCGAACTGCACGTCAGCGATCGCAGTCCGCTGCGCGAGGGCGAGGCGGAAGAGCTGATGGAGTTTGCCCGGGAGCACATACCGCGGGCGTACTACCTGCTGAACGCGCTGCGTGAAGAGAGCCCCGAGCGGTTCAGGCAGAGGCTCACGGAGCACGCACCGCGACTGCGGCAGATGCGGCGTGTTTACGAATACAGCCCCGAGATCGGCGAGCTGGTGCGGCAGCACGCCGAGACGCGCTTGATGATGCGCAAACGTGCGATGCGCATCGCACGTGTGCGGGCCCCGTCACTGCAGGAGCGCGCGTGGGAGCGGCTGCGCGGAACAGTCGCGCGGAGCGTGGAGCTGGAGATCGATATCCTCGAGGCACGGGCCGAGATGCTCGTTGCCCAGCGCACCGCCCTGATCGAGGAGGCGAGTGATCACCTACTGTCGAGCGACGCGATCCCGGCCGGAGCACCGCCGCGGCTGCGAGAACTGCTCGCGGCGTATCACGCTGCTGAGACGGAGCCCGCGCGAAATGCTGCGCGATCACGTCTGATGGAGGGGATCGAGCGGCGGATCGATAAGGAAGTCCAGGTTCTACAGACCCGGGCCGACGACCTGCGGGCAGACGCTCCAGCCGAGGTCGATCTGCGCATGGAGCGGCTGCGAACGGAGGCGGAGGAGCGCGGCAGACGCGGCGGACCGCCCGATGATCGGCCGCGGCGGGGGCGCATGGAAAGGCGGTAAACGCGGGCAGTTATGGGGGACACCTTCAATGCGGCCAGACGACTGCGGTCGCGAAGATCAAGTCGCGGGCCCCGTCCGGTCATTGTGATGGCACGCGGCGGAGGACCCTCGCTGGCGCTTCGGGCTCTGATCACGCGCACAGGATGAAAGACCAGAGGTCTGTTCCCCAATCCTCAATCCTCGTCCCTCGACCCTTACCCCCCGCACTCCATCGGCGGCGCGACGCTCACCTCTTCCAGCAACGGCAGGTCGTTCTTCTCCCGCACGTAGCGGTCCATCGCGTTGGCGGCGGTCTTGCCGTCGCCCATCGCGAGAATGACCGTCGCGGCGCCGCGGATGATGTCGCCGCCAGCGTAAACGCCCGGCTTGCTGGTAGCGCCGCTCTCGTCGGCCTCGATGTAGCCCCACTTGTTGAGCTTCAGGTCGGGCGTCGTCGAGGTCAGCAGCGGGTTGGCCCGCGTACCGATCGCGGGAATGGCAAGGTCGCAGTCGACGACAAACTCCGAGCCCTTGATTGGGACCGGCCGGCGACGACCTGAGTCGTCCGGCTCGCCCAGTTCCATCTGGATGCACTCGACGCCGGTGACCCAGCCCTCGTCGTTGCCGATGTAGCGGATCGGGTTACAGAGCATCTTGAAGATGATGCCCTCTTCCTCGGCGTGGTGAACCTCTTCGACGCGGGCGGGCATTTCCTTACGGCTGCGGCGATAGACCAGCGTAGCTTCCTTCGCGCCGAGACGCTTGGCCGTACGGACGGCGTCCATCGCGACGTTACCGCCGCCGATGACCACGACTTTCTCGCCGCGGATGATCGGCGTGTCGTACTCGGGGAAGGTGTAGGCGCCCATGAGGTTGGACCGCGTGAGATACTCGTTGGCCGAGTAGACGCCCTTGAGGTTCTCGCCGGGGATGTTCATGAAGATGGGCAGGCCGGCGCCGTTGGCGATGAGCACGGACTGGAAGCCTTCTTCGTTCATTAGCTCGTCGACGGTAAAGGTGCGGCCGACGACGACATTGCAGACGATCTTCACGCCCATCTGGCGCAGACGATCGACTTCGGAGTCGATGATCTTGTTGGGCAGCCGGAACTCGGGGATGCCGTAGGTGAGGACGCCGCCGGGCGCGTGCAGCGCTTCATACACTGTGACGTCGTGGCCCTTCTTGGCGAGCTCGCCGGCGGCGGTCAGACCACACGGCCCGGAGCCGACGATCGCGATCTTGATGCCGGTCGGTTCGGCGAGCAGCGTCTTCATGTCCAGGTTTTCACGGGCCCAGTCGGCCACGTAGCGCTCGAGGTGGCCGACGGCGACGGGTTCGCCGTGCTTGCCCTTGGCGCGGATGCAGACCTGCTCGCACTGCTCTTCCTGCGGGCACACGCGTCCCGTGATGCCGGGCAGCGAGTTGGCTCCGAGCAGCAGCTCGGCGGCGCCTTTCATATCGCCCTCGGCGATACAGTCGAGGAAGCCGGGGATGTCGATCCCGACCGGACAGCCGTACATGCACTTGCCGTCCTTGCACTGCAGGCAGCGCTCGGCTTCAAGCTTGGCGATGGCTTCGCCGAAGCCGACGTTGACTTCCTTGAAGTCCTGGTTGCGTTCGAGGGGATCGCGTTCGGGCATCTGCTGGCGGGTGATCGCCATGCGCTCTTTGGGGGTCATCGGCATCAGTACACCTCTACGTCGAAAGCGGGCCGGCGCAACAACACCTTGTTACTTCGTGGCTCCTGCCAGTTTGCACTCATGTTCTTCCCAACGCTTGAGGGCGTCCTGCTCCTCGGCGCGGTACGCGGTCAGGCGGTCCCAGAGCTCCCGGTAGTCGACCTGGTGGCCGTCGAACTCGGGGCCGTCGACGCAGGCGAATTTCGTCTCGTCGCCGATGGTCACGCGACAGCCGCCGCACATGCCGGTGCCGTCGACCATGATCGGGTTGAGCGAGACGATGGTCTTGATATTCAGCGGGCGGGTCAGCTCGGCGATGGCCTGCATCATCGGCACCGGGCCAGCGCAGTAGATTGCCCCGACCGGCGACACGCTCCCCTCCCTTTCAGGGAGGGGTTGGGGGAGGGTATCGCTTTCGCCGCCGCCGTCCGTGTCGCCCCCCTGTGGTCCCCCCTGAGAGGGGGGACGGTGCTGGGTGGCCGCCGCCGCTCCGTGTTCGGCAATCAACTCGCGCAGCTTGTCGGCGACGGTGCCGTGGAAGCCGTGGCTGCCGTCGTCCGTGGTGGCGAAGACCGCGTCGGAAACCTTGCGCAGCTCTTCTTCGAGCACGACCAGCTCCCTGGTGCGACCGCCGGTGATGGAGGTCACGTAGCAGCCGCTGTCGCGGAGGGCTTTGGCCAGCGGGTAGATGACCGCGGTGCCGACGCCACCGCCAACCAGGACGGCGTGATCGACCTGCTCGATGTGCGTGGGCATGCCCAGCGGGCCCATGACGTCGGTGATCTCGTCGCCGGCGTTCTTGGTGCACAGCAGCTTGGTGGTCTTGCCGATGGCCTTGACGATCAGCTCGATCGTGCCGTTTTCGGGGTCGGCGTCGGCCATGGTGAGCGGGATGCGTTCGCCGGTCTCGGACAGGCGGATGATGACGAACTGCCCGGGCTCCCGATGGCGGGCGACGAGAGGCGCATCGATCTTGAACCACTTGACGTCGGAAGCGAGCTGGCGGGTGTCGAGGATACGGAACATCGCGTTTACCTCATCAGGGTCAAGATATCCAATTGTGTGAATCGCCCATTATGACAAATCGGATCGGGGAAATCAACCGGGGTGGAGACGGTGTGGTTACGTCCGCTTCGCATCACCACGGCGAGTGCGCCGGAGCCTCAACGCTGGGACTCGACGAGCGATCGCCGGCCTGCCAATTCACGGTTTTCCGGACCAGCGGCGGATAAGCGATCCAGGCATTTCTTCTCGGAATTGGGGTGAATGCCTGGTTGTTTTCGTCATCGCGCGGGGCATAGGATTTGAGTGTGCCTTTGCGCGATTGCCCCGGGGTTGAGTGGCGAAGGACAGGGCGTGAATCAGAACAGTCCGGTGGCGGGATCTGGCGGAGGCGGCCTCTTGCTGGCCGTATTGTGCGGCACGCTTGCGCTCACGGCCAACGCCACGCCGTACTGGGTGGCGTACGAGGGGAACGACTTCCCCGAGAACGAGGGTTGGGAGCGGGCCAGCTACGGTCCTCCGCCGACGCGGTACATCGAGGACGGCGCGTTGGTGATCGACTCGCTGGCGGATTTGCGAACCGCAGATTTCTACTACCAGCGTCTTGCGATCGATCCCGACCCGGGAGAACGCTTTGTCGCGACCTGGCGGCTGCTGGTTTCTGAGACAATTCAACCGTTCGACGTGGCCATTACCATATTCTCCGACGACGCATGGGCCGCTGCATTTAAGCTCAACGAAACCACGATTGAGAGTGTGTTCGAGGATGACGTAGGCACGTCGTTCGCGCCGGGTGAGTTCCACACGTTCGAGTTCGCGTCTGACGACATGCGGAATTACGAACTTCGTGTCGACGGCGCACCTGCGTTCGAGGGGACATTTTGGCAAGGCGTAGTCGAGTCAGAGGTCAACTGGGGCGATAGCGCCCAGGGGGCCGCCAGCCTCTCGAAGTGGGACTACTTCCGTTTCGGCGTAGTCCCGGAACCGAGCTGCCTGGGGCTCATGTTGGGGACGCTGCTCTTGAGTGCGAAGAGTCGGGAGGTTTAGTGATGCGCATCGGACTTAGTCTGTTCGTGATCGCCCTGGCGCCTTGCGTGGCGTCGGCCACGCCGTACTGGGTGGCGTACGAGGGAGACGACTTCCCGGAAAACGAAGGTTGGGACCACGTTGAGTTTGGGCCGCCGGCGGTGCGGACGCTTGCGAACGGATGGCTACGCCTCGATACGTTGAGCAGTACGCAGACCGCGGACTTCTACCAGATCGACAGGCCTGGGGCGCTTGATCCGGAGGGGGGAGAGGAGTTCGTACTCGAATGGGCGGTTCGCGTATTGGATGTCGTGGGACCGTACGATCTGTCAGTCGGTGTGTTTTCGGATGATGAATGGGCTGTGGGCTTCCACATTGACGAAGACTCTATTAGCAGTACTTTTGAAGATGGAGTGAGTGCGCCGCTCGAGGTCGGCCAGTGGCACTCTTTTCGCTTCACAACATCCGACATGCGTGCCTACACACTGGCGATTGATGGCGAACCAGTGATCGAAGGCGAGTTTTGGCTGGGGCTCATCGAATCACGGGTCGGTTGGGGGGACGGAGTTCAGGGCGCGGCCAGTCTGTCTGAATGGGACTACTTCCGTTTCGGCGTTGTGCCTGAGCCCGGTAGCTTCGTTCTCCTGTTGGGGTGCCTACTTTCCTGCGTGAGACCGCGACGATGAACGGTTTCATCGTGCCGTAGTTCCGTTCCCATTTCACACTTTTACAGAAGGAGCTCTGAATATGTTGAGGAAACGTCTACGAACGGCAGGAGTATTATGGGGCATGGCTATTGCAGTTTGCGCGTCCGTCGCCGCCCAAGGTAACAACAGGATCCTCCAGTACAATCAGGCGTACGAAAACCCGCCCGACTCCAACGACCCCTACTACGTAATCGATCAATTCCAACAGCAAGTCACGATTCGACGTGGCATCGACGGCGAGACGTTCTGGTTCGAGGCCGACGTGGTGAGCGGTGGGCAGGTCATCGGGCACGGCAATATCAACCTCATCCAAGCCGACCCAAACGCCGGGCCGGTCGCAATCACGGTCGCCGATTACGCCCAGGGATACGATCGCCCGGGCGCATTCAATATCCGCGAAATCAACCTGAACGCCTCGGGCGTAGTCGGCACGATCGAGCATCTCAAGATCACCGGCCTGCTTGGGGAGTACGGCCCAATCACTGCCCACGCGCTCACCGGCACTTGCGACGTGGGGGCCAGCATCCTAAACCCAATCACGCTCGATTCGCTCGCCGGCGACATCGAATGTCACGCGATGTATGCTGACTTGACTGTCATGGGGCCCGATCCTCTCGCCACGCCGACCATTTCCATCTGGGGCACCTACGACGCGACCATGACAATCGGACACAACGTCAAGAGAATCCACGTCGGAGTGCTGTCCGGTAGTATTAGCGTCCTCGACAACCTTACCGAATTAGACGTTGGTACAGGAGATCTGACTGGCTCCGTTTACGTTGGAGGAAATCTCGGCGTCGATGGTCAACGTCACGACATCTACGAGGTCAGGTACTCAGGGGCGATTTCGGTATCCGGCGATTTGTACGGCGATATGATACTGAACCGGGAATTTGCGGGCGCTATGCACATCGGTGGTGACGTGACACCACTTGCGTTGATTGACGCCGCTACCTATTGGTCAGAACTCTCAGGCGACATCACGGTCGGTGGCGATCTGCTCGGCAGGATTCGCTCCGGGCAGGGCCTGTACCCGGACCCGCTCTCCGGTCGAATCGTGATCAATGGCGGAGTCTTCGGCTGCGATCGCATCATGATCAAGGGCGGTCTTGAAGACGTCGTGGGGGACACGAGCCGCGGACACATCATCATAAACGGGTCACTTGACGCGATGTCGCCCGATTGTGCCGCGATCAGCATAACGGTTGATCCTGGATTGCCTTGGGACACGGAGTTTATTGCGATTGACTATGATGGCTATGATAGCGCTGATACATGGGTACAAGGTTATGTGGCGATCAATGGGACTGCATACGATCCGAACAATTACCCTGCCGAACATATTTGGCTAATCACACCCTGCCGTGGCGACATGAACAACGACGGAACGACCAACTTCAGTGACATAAACGCGTTTGTCGACGCGCTGACCGATCTGCCGGATTACCGCCTCAACTACCCAGGGCTCGAAGGCAGCATGGATTATCACGGCGACGCCAACTGCAACGGCAGCTTCGGATTCGACGACATCAACCCGTTTGCCGAGATGGTCACATGGAATTGCTGTAGTATCGACTGCACCCCGTGTGGCGGCGAAGGTGTAGGCGCGGGTGCCGGCGGCGGTCGCCTGCCGCCGGAGCAGTGGGCCAAGGTGCTCGAATCGTACGTCGCGCCCGAATCGTTCGCCGGGCTGCTCGACATGGCCAGCGTCGCCGCAGCGATCGGCGAAACACCGGCCGACAAGGCCTACTGGGCGGAAGTGTATGATCTGCTAACAGAATAGGCCCACCGTTCTTGGGGTGGTGGGGCGGGAATTCACGTCAGCTTTGCATCACACCGGCAGGTGATCTCGCCGCAGCCGGGGCAGCCTTTGGTGAACTTGGTGATGGCCTCTTCGAGGTCGATGTTCTCGACGTTGGCGAGCGTGACGAGCCAGGCGAGGACGTCGGCGAATTCTTCGGTGAGGTTGGCGCGGTCGTCGCTTTTGGCGATCGCGCTGGCGAGCTCGCCGACCTCTTCCGCGAACCACAGGAACGTTTTCGCCGAGCCGCGGGCGCGGTCTTTGTCGGAGTACATCTTGTCGATGAGCTGCTGAAATTCGCGAATGTGCACGGGCGGTCCTCGTAGTCAAAATGCCTCAACCCACATCATAGCCGAAGGTCGCGGCGGCGTTGCCTGTTGCCGTTGCCGGCCGGGCGGCGGACAATGCGGGCTGGTCGTTTCGGGAGGATGCGATGCAATCGCGACTGCGACAGACCATTTTGCTCGTCGGCGTCGTAGCATTGCTCGCCGGCATGCCAGGGTGCGAGACGCCGCCGAAGGCCGTGCCACAGCCGCGCGCGGTGTCGCACGAGATCTGGATGTTCCCCGGCGTGGGGGCGGGCAAGTTTCTGATGACCGGGCCGCGGCACGCGCTGCGCGCTGCCCTGCCTGACGCGACGCTGCACTTCTATCACTGGGATCGGCCGCTGATCGACGTGCTGGGCCACCTCCAAAAATACGAAGCCAATCGCGCCCACGCCGCCCGGGCGGCCGAAGAGATCACCGAAGCGTACTGCGAGCGGCAGCCGGTGGTGATCGACCTGGTCGGCTACTCCGGCGGCGGCGGGATCGCGCTGATGGTCGCCGAGGTGCTGCCGCCGGACGTGCGCGTGCGGAACGTCGTGCTCGTGCAGCCGGGGGTCAGCCCGACGTGGGACCTGACGCGCACGCTGCGCGTGGTCGATGGACACCTGGTGAACTTCTACTGCCGAACCGACTGGCTGATCCTGGGGCTGGGCACGGCGGCGTTCGGCACGGTTGATCGCGAGAACGTGGCGTCCGCGGGCAAGGACGGCTTCGACGTGGAAACGGCGGTGCCTGAGCCTGACATGCGCGAGAAGCTGATCCAGCGCGGTTGGGAGCCGGAGATGCTGCGCACCGGACATTTCGGCAATCACACCGGAATCATCTCGCGCGCGTGGAACAAGGAGTACGTGGCGGCGTACCTGCGATCGCCGTGAGTCGTTCTGCGCGCCGTAGCGTCGGCCCCCCGCGGCCAACGAGGGCTTGCCACCGGCAACGGCAGGCGTCATTCCGACGAGCGTGGCGAGGAGGAATCTGCCCGCGGGCAGGCGCACGCGCCCAATCGTGAGTAGATTCCTCACTTCGTTCGGAATGACGGTGCGCACGCTCAGTCAGGCCGCGGCTTCATCTCCGGTTCCAGATCGACGCCGAGGCCGTCGGCGATGCGGTTGATGTAGTTGAAGTAGGCGGCCACCTGCACGATGTCGAGAATCGCGCGGTCGTCGAATCCGTGGCTGCGCAGCGTGTCGATGTCCGCCTCGGTCATCGCGCTGGGTGTCGCGGTGAGCTTGGCGGCGTAGTCCAGCACGGTACGGGTGGCGGGGTCCAGATCTGCCTGGCGATAATCCTGCTTGATCTGTTCGACGAGCTCATTGTTCTGGATCTCCGACCGGAGATCTTCGCCGTGGGCCTGCACTCAGTAGTGGCAGTTGTTCGCACGGGATACGACCGTCGCGATCATCTCGCGCAGTGCGCGGGACAGGGGGGACTCGGCGATCGCCGTCTCGTGATAAAGCGCGATGCCGGCCCGCATGGATCGGAAGTTCAGGCTTTGCACTCGAACGACGTTGAACACCCGGCCGGCCCGCTCCCGGGCCTGTGCGTAAAACTGGGCCAGCGGGCCCTCAGCCTCATCGTCCGACACGGTGCGAATCCACGCCATGGGAAACCTCCTTCAGCGGCTCACGGACAGGATATTAGCGCGCGAAAGAGCACTGCGACACTGGACGGGGTTGATACAATAGAGCGTGCCCAGGGGACCGGGCAGGAGGCTGACCGCTGGCTTTCGAAGCGACGGCAGAACGCTCGCGGGGGATGTTGATTCGCGTTGGACAGCTTGTGCTCGGGCTGTACGCGGAACGGGAGACGTTTCTCGCCGTGCTGTGGGGAGTCTGCGTTCTCGTCGCTTTGACGGTTGCAGGCGTGATGTGCGTTCATCGGCCCGGGCCGCCACGAGATGTGGTGCGGCTGGGGGCGGACGTACCGCGCACCGAGTGGTTGTACCTGCTGGTGTGCAATGAGTGCGCGCACCGCGCGCGGTACCCGGTTCACCCGACGCAGGAGGTCGAGCAGCGCGGACTGTTCCTCCAGTGTCCAGATTGCGGGGAATTCACCGCAGCGGCCTATCGCCGGGGCGGGATGGTCATGCCACCGGGTGGCTGGATGGCGGACGACGACGATGAAAGCGGAGCGGTGGCGACGGAGGTGACGCCATGAGAGGTGGAAAGTGGGCGTCGGCATTCACACTGATTGAACTGTTGGTCGTGATATCGATCATCATGCTGCTGCTGTCGATCCTCCTGCCGGGTGTGCAAAAAGCGCGTGAGCAGGGCAAGCGGGCGTATTGTCTTTCGAACCTGCGGTCGCTGGGGCAGGCCGCCGTGATGTACTCGCTGGAGGACGACAAGGAGCTGATCATCCCGATCCACCAGACGATGGTGCGGCACCGGCCGGCGCCGGATTACTGGCTGTGGCGAACGGCGATGTGGTTCTCGTACGGCGGTCGCTCGGCGCCGGACCCGTTCATCACGGACCAGGGACCGCAGGATCTGGGGCAGGGCACGGAATGGGCGGCGGACACGCGGCCGCTGAATCAGTACATCTACGCGAGCATTGGTGAAGCCGACGCGCAGGACATGAAGCTGTATCGTTGCCCATCGGATCGGGGGTATCCCTATCACCCGGAGATCGACGATTCGCCGCTGGAGAATGCACTGCGATCGTGCTACGACACGCTGGGCAACAGCTACCGGGCGAGCCTGTACGGGATCTTTCCGGGGCCGGGACAGGACTACACCGGTGCGTTCGCGGTTGGGCCGTGGGGACATCGGTTGTCGACGATTCCGGAACCGTCGCGCGTTGCCGTGTTCGGCGAGCCGACATTCTTCAACATGATCGGCATGGACAATGGCGTCGTGAATCCAGATCCGGTGATCGCGACCGGCTGGCACCGTAAGTGGATGCAGGACAACCTCGCTTACTGCGACGGCTCGGCCCGCGTAACGCAGGCGGCAGGACACGAGATGGTCGGTGCGGACGCGTGCGCGGAGATGGGCGTCGGCGGAAACTGCGTCTTCGTGTCGCGCGGGCCAGGCTGGCGGTTCGACCTCTGGCCCACGGGCGGCGCGCGGATCTGGTCTTTGGATCCGAGCGACCAGGCGTGGAACCCGGGGTACGAAGCCCATCCGGATGCCGACAAGTGGCCGTTCGTCAATGCGCAGGACAATCTGCGACCGCGTTGACAGCGGCGCAGGGGTCTCTGACGATCACGGAATGACTTCAACCGGACATGGTTCGTCCGCGCTGGTATCGCTGGCCGCGGTGACGTGGGCATTCAAGCTGGTGGGCCGCACGCGCATGCTGACCGAGGCGTGGGCGCGGATCGGTCAGCCGACCGTGTTCGTGCAGGTGCCGTCGTATCGTACGGCGCTGGAGCGTGTGCTGAGCTTTGCGCAGCCGCGGGCGCCGATACCAGTGATTCGGCCCTGGCCGTCGGTGCCGTCACGGCGGTGGGGGCGCTACGGACAGTTCGAACTGGAAAAGCGAATTCGTCGCCGGGCGCGAGCATTGCGGAAACAGCTCGAACGGCGTGTCGACCTGGCGAGTTCGACTGCACTGGTCATATCACCCGTGTGGACGCCGTGGTTAGAAGAGCTGCCGTTCGGGCGCGTGATCTACGATTGCATCGATGAACTGCGCGTGCAGATCCCGCGGGCCGAGCACACGGCGCTGTACGAAGACTGGGAGCGGCGGCTCGTGCAGTGTGCGAACGGCGCGGTGGTGACGGCGGAGCGGCTGCGCGCAGGGCTGGCCGAGATGAGACCCGACCTGCCGCTCCAGATGATCCGCAACGGCGTCGACGCGGAGTGGTTCCAGCAACGCGCAGCGGAGGATCCGCCGCCGGCGGACGTGCCGCGGGGCGATAATACAGTCATCGGATTCGTCGGCGCGCTCTACGAGTGGATCGACTGGAGTCTGATCGAAGCAGTCGCTGCGCGGCTGCCCGAGTACAAGTTCGTGTTCGTCGGTCCACACGATGGACGTAGCGACGTGCAGCGCGTGCAGCGGTTGACGAACGTGCATCTGCTGGGCGCGCGGCTGTATGAGCGTGTGCCGGCGTACATCAACAGCTTCGACGTCTGCTGGGTGCCGTTTGTGCAGGACGACGTCGGGGCGGCGGCGAACCCGGTGAAGCTCTACGAGTATCTCGCGCTCGGCAAGCCGACGGTTACGACGCCGGTCGCCGATACGGATACGTTCGGCGATGTGCTGGCCGTAGCGGATAACGTGGGCGACATGGTGGATTGCCTGCGGGCGGCGTGCGTCGTCGATGCCGCGAAGACCGAGGCACGACTCGCATTCGCACGTGCTAACACCTGGGAGGCCCGCGGGCGGGACTATGTTGAGTTCGTGGCATCGCTCGGGTCGGAAGGCACTAGTCGTTCGAGTTCCGTGGACGGTGTTGCCGGCGCGCGGCCGAGTACGAGCTCATAAGCGGCGATCGTCCGCTTGGCGGTACGGGCCCAGTTGAACTCACGCCGCACGCGATCGGCCAGGGCCGCAGACTGGGGTCTTTGCAGAGCAGTTTGCACAGCTTCGCGGAGTGAATCGCGATCATCATGGCGCGCATAAGCCGCGTAATCGCGGAAGTACTCCTGCGTTGAACCGCCGGGACTAACCGCCAGGCCGCAACCGCACAAGGCGGCTTCGAGGCTTGCCAGTCCGGGAGTCTCGTACCAGCTCACACAGGCGTGGACGGCAGCGCGTTGATAGCGTGCACACAACTCCGCCGGCGACTGCTGGGGAATGAAGTGTGTGTACGGGCCGGCACTCTTGCGGCAGCGGTCGTAATAGCCGCGGCTGTAGCGACCGGGCTGTCCGACCAGCGTGAGCTCGATGTCCGCGTCGCGCAGGGCGTCGATAAGGGCGAGCTGATTCTTGCGTGGCTCGATACGACCGACGCAGAGTACTCCAGAACGTTTGGCGTTTGCCGAGGGTCCGCGGAATATGCCGGCATCGGCGGCGTTCGGCACGACGACTACTGGCCGCTGCGAGGCGAAGCGCGTGCGAATCTGCTCAGCTTCTGCTGCGCTGTTCGGTAGGATGACGGCGGCCAGTTCCAGCAGCTCACGGACTCGCGCGCGAAAGCTGAACGCCTTGAGGCCCGCAGACGGTAGGCGGCGGTTCTCCGCACAGAAGAGCACGTGTCTTTGGAACAGCCGCAGGCTCGCGTAGCGTTCCGGTCCGGCGCGGCGGGCAAGCCAGCCCTGCCACCCCGCGCGGCCGCCGACGTCAAAATCGTTCGTGGGCCAGTAGATCGTGCTCAGGACCGCCGGGACGCCCGCGGCGTGACACATGCGGGCGTGCGCCAGGTTCTCCCACAGTCGATCGAGGTGAAACAGGTGGACGACGTCGTACGCGGCAAGGTCTGCGGGTGGCTCGTCGTGCACATCGACCGTAACGCCGGCGTCGCGCGCGGCGGCGGCTGTCTGGAGAATTTGCGTCGTGTCGCCGCCGGGGTGCTGCGTGAGGTTCTTGCGTGTGAGAAACAGGACGCGCATGAGCGGCTGATCTCCGTAAGGCGTGCGAGCAGTTTACCCGGACGTGTACGCCGCGGCGCGGGCCACCCAGGCGCTGCCCCGGAACTCAACAAGCTCCGTAAAACGTTCCGGACGGAGGTTTTGGGCAGTTTGCGTTGGGCGACCGTGGCCGTGGCGTTACACTGAACTGATTGAGAAAAACGCGGCGTGAAACGGGCCCCACGCGCGCGGATCGGAGCGAAGCAACGATGACGACTGGCATGTCGCCTATGCGATCGATTGGGTACGCGGTTCTGTTGTGTGGGGTCGTGACCGCCGCGAGTGGTCAGGACGTGCTCATCTGGTCGGACGAATTCGACGGCACCAGCCTGAACCTCGGTAATTGGGAGTACATGATCGGCAACGGCGACGCGTACGGTGTCCCAGGTTGGGGGAACAATGAGTGGGAGTACTACACCAGCCGACCCGAGAACATCTTTGTCGACAACGGTGTGCTGAACATCGTCGCGCGCGAAGAGTCATACGCCGGCTACGACTACACTTCGGCCCGCATCCGGTCTATGAACAAGGCTGACTTCCTGTACGGTCGGCTCGAAGCCAGCATCAAGCTCCCGTTCGGCCAGGGCATCTGGCCGGCGTTCTGGATGCTGCCAACCGATTCGCCCTACGGCGGCTGGGCAGCCGGCGGCGAGATTGACATCGTCGAGACCGTCAACATGCCGTGGGACGCACATGGGACGATTCACTACGGCGGAGGATGGCCAAACAACGTGCATAGCGGTGGCAGCACGTCGATCGGCCAACTGCTGTCCGACGCCTTCCACACCTACGCGATCGAATGGGAGACCGACACGATCCGTTGGTATCTCGACGGCAACCTGTACCACACCGAGACGAGCAGCACCTGGTACAGCACGGGGGCGAGCCATCAGGAAGCCCCGTTCGATGTGCCGTTCCATTTCCTGCTCAACGTTGCAGTTGGCGGCAACTGGCCCGGCTATCCGGATCACACCACACAATTTCCCCAGACGATGCAGGTCGACTGGGTGCGCGTCTACGGGCCGCAGGACCAGGCTCCGTTCTACGGCGAGCCGCAGGATGTCGCCGGACGCATCGAAGCCGAAGACTTTGACCTCGGCCCCGACGGCCAGGCGTATCACGATTGCGACGGCACCAACAACGGCGGAGAGTACCGCAGCACCGGCGTTGACATACAGGTTTGTGATGAGGGCGGCTACAACGTCGGCTGGATGTGTGAGGGCGAATGGCTGGAATACGCGATCATGGTTCCGTTGTCCGGAACGTACACGATCGATGTGCGCGTCGCGTCGCAATCGTCCGGCGGTACCTGCCACTTGGAGATCAGTGGCGTCAACATCACCGGCCCACTCACGATTCCCGCGACCGGTGGCTGGCAGACCTGGACTTCAATCACGACCTCTGCGTTCATTCCTGCGGGGCCGCGTCAACTGCGGTTCGTGAACGACAGCACGAACGATGAGTACAACCTGAATTACATCCAGTTCTACTCGCCGGCGGACCTCGATGTGAGCGGCGCCGTCGACGCTGCGGACATGTCGCTGCTGGGTTCGGCCATGGCCGGGCCGGATGTGAGCACGCCGCCGGGCGGAGTATCGCAGGATCTCTTCGACGCGGCCGATCTGGAGTGGGACAACGACGTGGACATGCACGATTGTGCAATCCAACAGCGCGTCGCGGGGTAGCTGAATTACCTGCGCAGGACGAGGATGACCTCGCGGGGGGCAACATCGGTCAGCGTGCCGAGCTTGCGGCCGGCGGCGATGAGTCGACGGGCGACGAGAATCGTCTGCACTTCAAATCCGACTTCGCGCGCGAGCTCGGCGAGAATCAAATCCGCCGGGACGTAGACACCCTTAAGCCGCGCGCCACCCACGTTCAGCCAGAACGGCGCACCGGGTCGCAGCACGCGGAACAACTCGTGCAGCACGACGGCCAGATCCTCGAAGTAAGACCGGACAATCCCGGCCAGTTTGGATTCGCCGGCGGTGCGCAACGCCACTACGGCCTCAGCTACCGCCGGCAGTGGTTTCATGTCCCAGGGGCGCGCGGGGGCACGGCTGTGGGCACGCACCTGCATGTCGTGAACTTCCGCCAGCGATTGAGACGGATACCACGTGCGATAGACCGAATCATGCGGTCGCGACTTGCGCTCATAGTCGTGGCGTGACAGGTAGGGCGGCGACGTCAGCACACCCGCGATGCTGCCAGGGCCGAAATCGGACAGGTTGCGCGCGTCGCCGACGCGGACGTCGACGGAAGTAGGCAGGGGGTCGCGCAAGTCTTCGCGAATGCGCGCGACCACGGCGTCAAATGCGTCGAGCAATGGGGGCGCTCCGCGGTTGGCTCGGCCGGCGGCAGTGTGCCGGGTAGCGACGGCGCAGATCAGGGCAGCCCGGTGGATCGACTCCATCAGGCGCGGTGCGGCCAACTCCCAGTCCTCCGCGTTGGGCAGCTCCGGTAACCGGGGAAAGCCCTGACAACCCTTGCAGCGGGCGACAAACGTCAGTGGCTCCAACGCCTCCAGGCCGACCGCGGCGATGTTGTTTCGCACACACTCGACGACAAAGGTGCCGACGCCGGCGAACGGATCCAGCAGGGGGTGCTCAGTAGACACGGCTTGCGGGTCGGCCTCGCGCAGGAAAATTCGCACGAGTTCGGGCGAGAACGCCTGCTGGTAGGGCAGCCAGCGGTGAAAGGGCTCCTCGCTGAGCATCTGCCCGGTGACGAGCTTCCCGAGCTCCGGACGCGGCGCGAGCAGCTTGTGCCAGCGGCGCTCGAGTGCTTCTCGCTCAGCGGTTTCTTCACGCCGGGCTTCGTTGAGCCGCGTTTGACTTCGTCTGCCGCGCCTGCCCATGATGAGGCACGATTCTAGCCGAAAGTCAGCGGAGCGAGGCGATGGGCATTCCCTACAAGGCAGGGCGGACGCTACGGTGTGCGGAAATCCGTGAGATCGATCGCCGCGCGATCGAGGAATTCGGCATCCCCGGAATAGTGCTGATGGAGAACGCCGGGCGGGCCGTGGCGGAAGTCGTCTATGACGGTCTGAAGGACGCCCGCGCGGCGCGCGTGGTGGTGCTCTGTGGGACGGGCAACAACGGGGGTGACGGGTTCGTCGTCGCGCGACACCTGCACAATGCGCGTGTGGACGTGGCCATCGTGCTGGCGGGCGCGGCGGAAAAATCCCGCGGCGACGCCGGCGCCAATCTAAGCGTGACTCAACGGATGGGGATTGACTTCATCGCCGCATACGAACCGAGTGGGCGCGCAGCAGCAGTGGGGCAAATGGCGAGCGCTGACGTTATTGTCGACGCGTTGCTGGGCACGGGTACGACCGGCGCGCCGCGCGGCTCGATTGCGGAGCTGATTGAGGCGGCAAACGACCTGCAGCGCGCCCGCAGGATCGCGATCGATGTCCCATCCGGCCTGGATGCGGACACGGGCGCGGTGCATCGCCCGTGCTTCCGTGCGGATGTGACGGTCACGATGGTGGCGCGGAAGGCGGGATTCTACGAGCCGGCGGCGGCTGAGGTCTTGGGTGAGGTTGTCGTGGTGGATATCGGGGCACCGCGGGTTCTGCTGACCGACTGAACGCCGCCAGGTGATTTCTTCTGCTTGGGTACTTGACAGTTAGGTGTTTGTTTGTATCCTATCCTTATTGGGCGATGTCGGCCATGGGGTCGATCTCGCGGTTGGGTTGAGCGAGGTGGTTGCCGCCCCGGCGGCCAGCGATGAGGGACATGATGAAGGCCGACGAACGCGAGGAGAACCGCAAGGAAGCCCTGTCGCGGGCGATGCAGCAGATTGAGAAGTCCTTCGGCAAAGGCGCCATCATGTACCTGGGCGATTCGCCGGACGCTCAGGTCGACGGCATTTCCACCGGCAGCCTGTCGCTGGACCTAGCCCTGGGCGGGGCCGGCGTGCCGCGGGGTCGCGTCGTGGAAGTGTTCGGGCCGGAGTCGTCCGGTAAGACGACGCTGACGCTGCACATCATCGCCGAGGCGCAAAAGGCCGGCGGGGCGGCCGCGTTCATCGACGTCGAACACGCCTTCGACCCGTCCTGGGCCAAGCGGTTGGGTGTGAACCTCGAAGAATTGATGGTGAACCAACCCTCGTGTGGCGAGGAGGCGCTGGAGATCTGCGAGCTGCTGGTGCGTTCGAACGCGCTGGACGTGATTGTGGTGGATTCTGTCGCCGCCCTGGTGCCCCGGGTGGAGTTGGAAGGGGCGATGGAGGACATGCAGGTCGGTGTGCAGGCCCGGCTGATGAGCAAGGCCATGCGCAAGCTGACCGGTATCGCGAGCAAGAGCCGTACCTGCGTCATCTTCATCAACCAGATCCGCGAAAAGATCGGCGTGATGTACGGTAGTCCGGAAACGACGCCGGGCGGTCGGGCATTGAAGTTCTACTGCTCGGTCCGCATCGACGTGCGCAAGATTGGCATGCTCAAGGACGGTGAGCAGGTCATCGGCACGCGCGTGCGGGGTAAGGTGGTCAAGAACAAGGTCGCGCCGCCGTTCCGGCAGGCGGAGTTCGATATTCTGTTCGACAGCGGCATCAGCGGGGAATCGGATCTGCTCGACCTCGCGTGCGAGCAGGGGGTTATCGCTCGTAGCGGGACGTGGTTCAGCTTCGGTGAGACACGGCTGGGACAGGGGCGGGAGAATGTGCGGCAGTTCCTGCGTGATAACGAGGGCGTCCTGACCGAGATTCGGACGCGCACGATCGAGCGCATTCGACCGGCCCCGAGTGACGAGCCGTCGTCGAACGGCAAGACGAAGAGTGTCGCCGCCGTGGTCACCGCCCCCAAGGCGGAAACGGACGGTCGAAAGAAGGCCGCGGCGAAAACGTCTCGTAAACGGTAGTGTTCGATCGCTCGGATTGTCTGGTGGCGCGACGATCGCTCGTTTCTGGCGGCGGTCGACGAACGGACCGATGGCTTCCTGGACACTGTTGCAGCGGTTGCGCGTCCGAATAGTTGAGCCCGTGCCGAGTACAGGTGGCGAGGCGATTGATGCGAACGGAGTGTGTGTACAGGCAGGTAGACCTGTCGTCGCGCGGGGCACGGGCGTGGGTGTTGCTGATCGCGCTCGCGGGTGCGTGGACGCTCACGGCGCAAGGCGACGACGTCCGTACCGCTGCTGCCGTGGAGGAGCTACCGGATCTGGCAGCGATTGAGCGCGCGTTCCAGGGCGTCGTTGCACGTGTATCCCCGAGCGTGGTTGGCATTCGGGCGCTGAAGCGGAATTACCTGTCGCTGACGGCGGATGAGGGGGACGCGAGCGAGTTGTTCGAACAGCGCGTTGTCGTCAACGGTAGTGGTACGATCGTCGGAGCAGATGGCCTGATCCTGACGAACGAACACGTGGTGCAGAACGCCACCGATATCGAGGTGATGCTGCATGACGGGGCGCGCGTGCCGGCGACGGTGTTGTCTGCGGATTCACGCAGCGATCTGGCCGTTCTTGCTATCGATCGCGACGACCTCGCGGTCGTGAAATTCTGCGAGTGGGATCATGTACGCCGCGGCCAGTGGTCGGTGGTGCTCGGCAACCCATTCGGGCTGGGGCGCGACGGTCAGTTGAGCGTATCGATCGGCGTCGTGTCGAACCTCGGTCGGCAACTGCCTGGCCTCGGTGAAGTCGACGATCGCTTCTACCACAACATGATTCAGACCACCGCGGCAATCAATCCCGGGAACTCCGGTGGGCCGCTATTCAATGTGCGCGGAGAGATGATCGGCGTGATCACGGCGATGCACACGCGCGCCCCGGCGGACGAAGGCGTGGGCTTCGCAATTCCCATGACCGCCGCGCGGCGGGATACCGTCGCTGCGCTGTGCGCGGGCGAGGCCATTGAGTACGGATACATCGGGCTAACGGCACGTGTTCCCAACGAGTTCGAAGTGCTGCTGGACGACGTCCTGCGCTCCAGCGGCGTGGTCGTCGATCAGGTCGAATCGGACGGACCGGCCGACCGCGCGCAGGTTGCGGTGGGTGATGCCATCATGGACTGCAACGGCGCGCCACTACGGGGCCCGGGGCACCTGGCCGAACTCGTCGGCGATGCGCCCGTCGGAGACCATCTGTTCTTCACCATTCGGCGTGACGGACGCGTGCTGCGGCGGTCGGTGGAGGTTGAGCGGCGGGACGTGAATCGCGTCAACTGGCTGCGGAGCGGCAGCATCTCCTGGCGTGGTCTGCGCCTGGCGGATCTGACGGCGGACGCGCGGCGCGTGCTGCAGATTGATGATGCCGTCACCGGCATCGCAGTCATCGAGGTAATGCCGGAATCGCCCGCGGCCGCGGCCAGCCTCGTAATCGGCGACGTAATAGAAGCCGCCAACGGCGAGAAGCTCGCGGGGCTGGACGACTTTCTGCAGGTCCTTCGCACGCAGGGCGGCGCCATCGAGCTAGATGTGAGCGGCGTGGGGCAACGGTTGATCGAGCCCTGATCCATAGGTGGGAACGAGCGCCAGCCGAGACGGGGGTAAGCGTATCCGACAAGATCGGTGATCACGTTGTGCCATGAGACTCGCGTTGACGTCGTGGAGTTATGAGCATATGATTATAACGCATCCAGGAGCTTCCAATGGCTCGTCCGTGCAAACAGAGACTTGTCTGCGACGTCGCGACGCCGCGCGCGTTCAAGCCGGTGGGGCGCTCGGCGGGTGAACTGCACCAGGTGACCATGGGGCGGGATGAAGTGGAGGCGTTGCGGCTGGCGGATGTGGTCGGTCTCTATCACGAGGCCGCCGCCGACCAGATGGGCATTTCCCGGCCGACGTTTGGACGGCTCATTCAATCCGCACGGGCGAAGCTGGCACAGGCGTTTCTGACCGGTCAGATGATCGTGGTCGAAGGTGGGGCAGTGCGACGTGGCCGGGCGACGACGTTCGTCTGTGGTGGCTGCGGCCAGCGCCGGCATGCGGACCGCGGTCGCCGAACGCGAGCGTGCGGGCAATGTGGTCATTCAATGGAGCGGCTCGCGCGCTCGCCGCAGCGGCGGTGTCGGCGAACCAAAAGCGCATCAAAAAGCGCTTAAGGCTGTAAGTCATCCAAGGAGTTTGACCATGAGTGAGATGCCAACCGGCGACAACACGCAGGCCCAGGAGGATTCGGCAAACGCAGATCCGGCTCGCGAACAGCCGCACGAGCATGGCGAGCACTGCGACGTAGGGCGCGGCGGCCGTCCGCACGGCGGTGGCCGTGGACACTGCCGCGGCGGTCAGCATCATGACCATCCTGAGGGCGGGCACGGGCGGTGCCACGGTCGTCAGAATCGGCGCGGCGATCATAAAGGCGGCCATCATGGGGGCGGACGCGGCCGCTGCGAACGCCGTCGGCGCTGCCATGCGCAGACCGATCGCACGGCGACTCTGTCGGAATCGGATTGAGCGCGCCGCCGGTCCGTGGTTATCCTGCCAATACCGTGAAGTCGCACTTTGTCACTGAACGACTGGAACGTCAGGCGTCCTCCGTCGAGCGCGGCTGCCACGCAAACTGCATGGCCTGCCGCGGGCGGCCGGAAGGCGGGCTCGGACTGCGCTTCGAAGCCGGCGATGACGGTACCGTGCAGGCCACGTTTCCCTGTGAACCGACGTTTCAGGGACATCCGAACCGCGTACACGGCGGCGTCATCGCGATGGTGCTGGACGCCACCATGACGCACTGCCTGTTCGTCCGCGGCATTCGCGGCTACACGGGGCGGCTGAACGTGCGCTATCGCGCGCCACTGCTGCTCGGGGGTACCGCCGTTGTCCGGGCCTGGCTGGTACGTGAACACCAGCCCTTTTTTGAGCTTCGGTCCGACATCAGGAAGGACGGCGAGGTTCGCGCACTGGCCGAGGCAAAGTTCTACGGTGACCCCGACGCCGCGCGGTAGACGCTCGCGGCGTTCTGCAGACTGACGCGCGTCACTTCTCCCCGAGCGAACGGCGATGTCGGAAGAACTCACGCAAGAGTTCGGCGCACGGCTCGGCCATTATGCCGGGAACGGTCTCAACCTGGTGATTCAGGCGCGTGTCAGCCGTGATTTCGTAGAGTGAACCGCAGGCGCCGGCCTTGCCGTCAGAGGCGCCGTAAACCAGCCGCTGTACGCGTGCCAGCACAAGTGCGCCGGCGCACATTGCGCAGGGCTCGAGCGTTACGTAGAGCGTACAGTTCTCGAGCCGCCAGTGGCCAATGTGTTCGGCGGCGGCGGTGATCGCGATCATCTCCGCGTGGGCAGTGGGGTCCTGTAACTGCTCGCGCTGGTTGAAGCCGCGGCCGATGATCCGGCCGTCGTATACGACCAGCGCGCCGACGGGAACGTCCTCGGAGGTGAGTGCTCGCTGAGCCAGCGTGAGCGCCTCCTGCATGTAACGCCGATCGATCTCGTCCTGGTGCAAGCCGAACATGCGGACTCCGTTTGGCCGTTCACACACCTGCCGCATAGTATGCGGGTCGGACGCAGGTTGGGAGACAGTGATGGCGAAAGACACGCTATTGGCCGGATCGGTCAGCGCATACCTGGAACAACTGGCGTTGCAGGCGCCGACGCCCGGCGGGGGGAGCGCGGCGGCTTTGACCGGAGCATTAGCTGCGGGCCTGGGGCGGATGGTCGTCGCGTTTACGTCGGGAAAAGCGAAGTTCGCTCAGTTCGAAGACCGGCTGCGCACGTTGGCGGACCGCCTCGCCCGCGCGCAGGCGCTGTTCGAGAAGCTGGTCGATGAAGACGCCATCGCCTACGGCGTGCTGAGCGATGCGTTCATGCTGGATAAGAGCGATCCGGGGCGTAAGGCGCGGATCGCAGCGGCGGCTCAGGTGGCGGCGAGCGTACCGCTCGAGACGGCTACTACAGCGCACGCGGTGCTGCTGGACGTTCGCAAGCTGCGTGAAGTAGGCAATCCGTTGTTGGGTGCCGACATTGAGGCAGCCGAGGCAATGGCTCAGGCGGCGATCCGGGCGGCCGCCGCGAATGTGCAGGCGAACCTGCCGTTGATGGAGGCCGAAGACGCGGACGTGTTCGCCAGGCAGTTGAGTGGGGTCGTTGAGGACTAGCCAACGGTTGCTACTCGGAGTCCTCGTCTTCCGAGTGCATCCGGTTCAGATCGGCCTCGATCTCGGCCCAGGCCTTCTTGGCGTTTTCCAGGTCGGACAGGTGAACCAGTACTTTGACCTCGCCGGGGGCTTCGGCGCGGAAACCGCTCGTGAGTTCGCCAGCCGAGTGCGCGGTGATGCCGCGTTCGGCGAGGGCGTTGACCGCGAGCGCGGCCTGTGCTTCGGACTTTACTTTGCCCAAAACGACGGGTTCGTTCGGATCTGCGGACATGCACATGTCTCCTAATGAGTCGTGCTCTGCCGGCGCCGCATCGCGCGGCTAAGGCTAAGCGGCGTAGCGACGCGAAATCCAGTCAGCGTAGAATGTCTGCGTCGCGATATAGAAGTAGCCCACGATGAAGATCAGCAGAAACGGCAGCGCCATCGAGACACGCTGGAACCAGTTGTCAAATAAGAATAGCGCTGCGGTACAGCCGACCAGGTACAGCGCGATCACGAGCTCGGCCCAGGCCTTCCAGCCGGCGCGTATGCGAAACGTGCGCAGTTGCTTGTACCAGTCGGAGCTTCCTGCCGAGGCGCCGAACTTCGGCGTCCGCACGAACTCGCCAGTATTTCCAAAGAACCCGTCAAGGGCGGCTACGGCGTTGTTGAACGCAATGCCGATGCCGACGGCCATCAGGGTCGGTACGTACGTCAGCGGTCGCCACCAGCCGCGGAGCAGCTCATGCTGGCTGACGACGTAGAAGGCCGTCGTGGACCCGAAGCCGATGATGAACAACACGAGCTCGAACCACAGAATCCAATTCGGCTGCGGTTCGCGGAGCGTGAGCTTGGCGATCAGCGTGGGGCCGATCAGCAGGCTTAGCAGAACGACGAGCACGTAGACGGCGCCGCTGGTGAGATGGAAGAACGCTTCCAGTTTCACCGGCCAGCGGACCGGGCTCCGCAGCACGCGTGGCAGCAGTTTGAGGCAGGTTTGCGCGCCACCCTTCGTCCAACGATGTTGTTGGGCTTTGAACGCGTTCATTTCCGGCGGGAGCTCAGCGGGGGCGGTCAGCGATGGTAGGAACACGAACTTCCAACCGTGGAGCTGTGCGCGATAGGAGAGGTCGAGGTCTTCGGTTAGCGTGTCGTGCTGCCAGCCGCCGGCGTCGGCAATTGCGGCTTTGCGCCAGATGCCGGCAGTGCCGTTGAAGCTCATGAAGCGGCCCGTGCGGTTGCGGGCGGTGTGTTCGATGACAAAGTGGCCGTCGAGCAGGATGGCCTGGGCCTGCGTGAGCGTGGAGAGATCACGATTGAGGTGGTCCCAGCGGGTCTGAACCATGCCGACGCGTTCGTCGGTGAAGTGGTGGATGGTCTCGCGGAGGATGGTGGGCGGGGGAACGAAGTCCGCGTCGAAGATCGCGATGAACTCACCTTTTGCAGTACGCGTACCGGCTTCAAGGGCGCCGGCCTTGTAGCCGGTGCGATTCGCTCGGTGCAGGTACTCGATGTCGTGGCCGGCGCCGCGCAGGCGGTCGACCGTCGCGCGGGCGATCTGCTGCGTCTCGTCGGTCGAGTCGTCCAGCACCTGAATCTGGAGCTTGTCGCGGGGGTAGTCGAGCTGTGCAGCCTGCTCGATGATGCGCTGGGCCACGTTCCGCTCGTTGTACATGGGGAGTTGGACTGTGATGCGGGGCAGCTCGTCGAACGTTGACGCCGGGCGCGACTGGCGCCGCCGCACGCGGTAATAGAGCATCAGCAGGAAGTAGCGGTGTGCGCCGTAGACACATATCAGTGTCAGCACGACCAGATAGGCGGCGATTGCGATTCGGGCTAGCAGTTGTGTGTCCATGTGTAAGCGGGCCCGCGAAACAGCAAACGCTCAAGTCTACGTCAGTACGTGAATTATGGTACGAACGCCGTTCGCGCAGGTCAAACTGTGCGCGCGGCGCATTCCCGGAGCGCGGCACCGATGTTACACTTTCCGGCTTCGAAATGAATGAGGATAAAAGAGCGCCGGGCGCGGAGCGTGCCCGGGACAAGGAGTCCAAGTTGACGCAAGTAAGGGAAGCCGCCGGCGATGAGGAACGTCGCCGAGAGCGAGCGGCCGCGATCGATGAGTTCGCAGCGAAGTTCTTGGGTGGGGACAATCAGGATTTGTTCGAAGACATGCTGGTGACGTTGTCGCGGCTGGCGCGCGACGGCGCGGATCGTGGAGACGTAAAACTGCTGAACAAGGCGCTGGCGGAGTTGCGCTACGCGCTGAAGGTGTTTGCGCCGTACAAGGAGACGCGCAAGATCAGCATCTTTGGTTCGAGCCGTACCGAAGAGACGCATCCGGACTATCAGGCCGCAGTCGAGTTTGCCCGGCAGATGTGCGACGCGGGCTGGATGGTGATTACCGGGGCCGGCGACGGCATCATGAAGGCCGGGCATGGCGGCGCCGGCAAAGATGCGAGTTTCGGCGTCGCGATTCGCTTGCCATTCGAGCAGCAGACCAACACGGTGATTCGCGACGACGAGAAGCTGGTGAACTTTCGCTACTTCTTCACGCGCAAGCTGATGTTTATGAAGGAAGCTTCGGCCATCGCGTTATTCCCCGGCGGTTTCGGAACGCAGGACGAAGGTTTCGAGGCGCTGACGCTGATTCAGACCGGTAAAGCGCCGCTGCTGCCGATCGTCATGGTCGAGCAACCCGGCGGCACGTACTGGCAGCACTGGCGGTCGTACGTGGAACATGAGCTGCTTCGTACCGGAATGATCAGTGATGAGGACATGAACCTGTTCTACATCACTGACGACGTTGCGGCTGCGGCGCGAAATGTTGTGCAGTTCTATCGGGTGTATCACTCGATGCGCTGGGTGGGTGATGATCTCGTGCTGCGTCTCGAGCGCCCGCTATCGGCGGCAACGTTAGAACGGATCAATGATGAGTACGCCTCCATCCTGACCACGGGGCGCATCGAGCAATGCGGCCCGTTGCCGCAGGAGAACGGCGAATACCCCGAAAAATCCCGGCTGAAACTGCGTTTTGACAAGCGCAGCCTGGGAAACCTGCGACGTTGCGTGGATGCGATCAACGCCGACCCTGATTGACACAAGGGGCCGGAATTCGGCGGAAATCAAGGGGTTTGCGGCGGCCCGGGCGCGTTTCGGGCTAAAAAACAGGGGTTTTCTGAAGTTGGCGCGGCGCAAGGTCTTGACGAACGGCCGCGAACGTGCGAGAAATTCGGCAACGCGGCCAGTTGCAAACGCGATCGTTTGCAGCGTGGAAGAAGCGAAAATCCGCCTCGATTCTTGCGGCGCGCCACGGCTTCTCTCCACGTCACTGGCGTTCGGTTTCGCAGATGGACGCCGGCAGGAAGGAACCTGCCCGGACGTCTTGGAGGCAGAACAGCGATGGCGAAAAAGAAGACCACGAAGAAGAAGACAGCCGCATCGGTGACCAAGGCTCGGACCAAGTCCGAAGTGTTTGCACATCTTGCCGAACACGCTGGCCTGACGCGCAAGCAGGTGGCCGGGGTGTTTGAGGGCATGACTGGGATCATCAAGAAGGATCTCAAGAGCGTGGGTGCCTTTACCGTCCCGGGTCTGATGAAGATCACGGTCAAGCGCAAACCGGCGCAGAAGGCGATCAAGAACTGGCGGAATCCGTTTACGGGTGAACTCCAGACCAAGCCTGCCAAGCCTGCCAGCAAGGCCGTGAAGGTTCGTCCGCTGAAGAACCTGAAGGACATGGTCTAAGAATCAGACGGCAACTCGGATTGCACAACAGCGGCGGCAGCGTAAGCGTTGTCGCCGCTGTTGCTTGCGCTGCGGGGAGTGAGAGTCTCGCGGTTCACGTGAACCGAGGTGGGGCGCGGTGTAACGTTGGACACGAGCGCGTTCTGCGAGATTCAGCAGCGCTATGGCTCCGCGGCAGCGTCGATGCCGTCGCGCTCCTGCAATTCCTGGTGCAGTTGTGCGGCCCGCTCAAAGTCGTCATTCTCAATCGCCTGCTCCAACTGCTCACGCAGCGTCTGGTGTATGCCGTAGTCGCGGCGCAGGCGGCGACCCAATTCGAGCAGATAGCCTACGCCCGGATCCTGCTCGCGCTGCTCTTCGTCATAGCCAAATTCGCTGAGCAGTTCGTCGAGTTCGTCGGCGCCGGCCTCGGCGTCTTCGATCGCTCGCTCGTAGTTCCCTTCGACGACCCTCTGTTGCGAGAGCAGGCGGGCTCGGTCGAAGACCAACGTTGGTTTCAGCGACATTTGATCATCGGCGTCGCACGCGCACTGTTGCAGGAGCTCGAGCGATTCCAGGCAACTGTCGATGTCCTGGATCGCGTTCCTGATGAAATCACGGGCCGTCGACGGATCGTTGTCGCGGCAGGCGTCTTCGGCGAGCGTGGCAAACGCGAGGCGGCGATAGTTGATCTGCGCAAGCTCGCGTTCAAGTTCTTTGAGATCCTCGATGGCTATTTCGTTGCTGCCGACACGCAGCTCGTGCGCGATGAATTCGCACGCACTGGGCAGTCCGTGGCAGCGTTCACCGTCCGGCCGTCCGGCGGGGAACATCTGCATGACGCCCAGATCCACGCGGAGCTGCACGAAGGGGGCGCCGTCGTTCCCGAAAACGGTTCGCGCACGTACTTCGCCGGGCGGGCACTCCCAGCCGTCGATCAGGTCGGTCAAGTCCAGTGACATACCGCACTCCCGCGCCGCGTCGCATGTTGTGAGCCGACGAGGTGGGCATCGACTGGAGTGCGGCCCGCCTGAACTACGCCTGCAGGAGCGTGGTGAGACGGCCTCAGGCTCGCTCTGGCCGCGTATGATCGGACTGGCAGACGCTCACCGTCCGGGGACGAGTGACCCGATAATGCGCAGTACGCGCCCGACCGCAATCGCGACAGTCGCGCGCTGCGGCTTACTCGCCGCCTTTGAGCTCGGTGACGATGCCGCTGACCATCTTCTTGGCGTCGCCGAAGAGCATGACCGTGTTCTCGTTGAAGAACAGCGGGTTCTGAATGCCGGCGAAACCAGGGTTGAGCGAGCGCTTACAGACCATCACGGTGCGGGCCTTGTCGACGTCAAAGATCGGCATACCCGCAATCTGGCTGTCCGGCTTGCGGGCGTCGGGGTTGACGACGTCGTTCGCACCGATGATCAGTGCGACGTCGCACTGGTCCATCTCGCCGTTGAGCTCGAGGTCCGACAACTGCTCGTAGGGCACATTGGCCTCGGCCAGCAGAACGTTCATGTGGCCGGGCATGCGGCCCGCGACCGGGTGGACGCCGTACTTGACCTCGACGCCCTTGGCGGCGAGGAGGCTGGCCATTTCAGCGACGGCGTGCTGCGCCTGGGCGACGGCCATGCCGTAGCCGGGGATGACGAAGACCTTGGCGGCCTGCTCAAGTGCCACGGCAGCATCCATCGCCTCCCACGAACGGACGGTCTTGCCTTCCATAGATGTGTCGCCGGCCGACGCGATGTCCTGCCCGAACCCGCCGGCCATCACGTTGAAGAACGACCGGTTCATGGCCTTGCACATGATGTTGGTCAGGATCAGACCCGACGCGCCGACCAGCGCGCCGCTGATAATCAGCCCCGTGTTGTGCAGGACGAAGCCGGCGGCACACGCGGCCAAGCCGGAGTACGAGTTCAACAGTGATACGACGACCGGCATGTCCGCGCCGCCGATCGGAGCCGTTATCAGCACGCCGAGCAGGGCGGCCAGGAGAATGATGAGCACAACGGACCAGCTCGCGGCCGGGTTCATCGCCAGCACGACGCCGAGGGCGATGACGAGCAGGACGGCGAGCAGGTTGACCGGGTGCTGGAGGGGGAAGGTGAGCGGGTTGCCCATCTTGATGTACTGCTTCCAGTCCATCACGGTGTTGCCCTGCTCGTCCTTCTTGATGTTGCCTTCGCGATCCTTCTTGGGCTCTTTGCCGGCCCAGTAAACCGGGATCCACTGGCCGCGCAGTTTGAGGAACGCGATGAACGAGCCGGTAGCGGTCACCCAGCCGATCAGCAGCGTGAGCGCGATGGTGATGCGGCCGTCGAGCAGGTGCGTGCTGTAGTCAGGCACATTCCAGTATTCGGCCATCGCCACAACGGCCGACGCCATGCCACCCGAGCCATTGAAGAGCGCAACCATTTCGGGCATGCCCGTCATGGGCACCCTCTTGGCCGCGACGAGACCAATGGATCCGCCGGCGATCAGGCCGATGATGATGACCGTCCAATCGACTTCGGCAACGCTGATCAACGTCACGACGACCGCAATCAACATGCCGACCGACGCGACCATGTTGCCCTGGCGCGCGGTCCGCGGCGACGACAGCATCTTCAGTCCGAAGACGAAGAAGATGGCAGCGACGGCGTAGACCGTCTTAACTACGAAATCACGCACGTCGCCGGCGCTGCCGACCGCTTCCTGGACCGCGGCGGTGGTGGTGGGGTCGGCGACTTGAGCGAGCAATCCGGTGAACAGGCTGGAGCTTGTCATGGCCGACCTCCTACTTGCGCTTGAACATGGCCAGCATGCGGTCGGTCACGACGAAACCGCCCACTACGTTGATCGTCGCAAACGTCATGGCCAGGATCCCGAAGACCCACTTGATCCAGACGTTGTCGGCGGTACCGGCGATCAGCAGGGCGCCGACAATCGTGATACCGGAGATCGCATTGGAGCCCGACATCAACGGCGTGTGCAGCGTCGCCGGGACTTTCGAGATGACCTCGAAGCCCAGCAGGATCGCTAACAGAAAGACCACCAAGTGGACCGCCAAGGGCCCCAGGATATCTGTCGTCGCCAGCAATTCGATCATCATCAACCCTCACCGCCTTCGAGCGCCTTGCGGGTCGGCTCGTGCCGGACCTCGCCCTCGTGCGTGACCAGCGCGCCGGCGATGATCTCGTCTTCGAGGTCGAGGTTGAACTTGTCATCTTTCCAGAACTCGAGAATGAATGTTGTGAGATTGCGGGAATACAGCGTGCTGCCGTGGATCGGCATGTCCGACGGGAGATTCAGCGGAGCGCAAATCTTCACGCCGTGCTTCTCGACCGTCTGGCCGGGCTCGGTCAGTTCGCAGTTGCCACCGGCGGTGGCCGCCAGATCGACAATCACCGAGCCGGGCTGCATGTTCTGCACCATCTCCGCCGAGATGAGCTTGGGCGCCTTAACGCCGCCGATCAGCGCGGTCGTGATGACGGCGTCGTTGGCGGCGCACTGCTGGGCGATCAGCTCACCCTGTTTCTTATAGAAGTCCGCCGAGAGCTCTTTGGCGTAGCCGCTGGACGTGGCCGCGTCCTCTTCGCTCTCGACGCCCACGAACTTCCCGCCGAGCGATTGAATCTGCTCGGCGACCTCGCGGCGCGTGTCGGTGGCAACTACCGTCGCACCGAGGCGCCGCGCAGTCGCGATGGCCTGGAGACCGGCGACGCCGGCGCCGATGACGAACACTTTGGCCGAAAAGATCGTGCCGGCGGCGGTCATGAACATGGGGAAGTACTTGGCCAACTGATCAGCAGCGATGACCACGGCTTTGTAGCCGGCGATATTGGCCATGGATGAAAGGATGTCCATCGATTGGGCGCGCGTCGTGCGCGGCACGCAGTCGGTCGAGAACGCGCTGATGCGCTGCTCGACCAGCTTGCGAATCACGTCGGTGTTGCGCGTCGGCGTGAGCGTCGTCAGCAGCATCGCACCGGAACGCATCTGGGTGATCTGTTCGAGCGTCGGCGGTTGAACCTGCAAGACGAGATCCGCGCTCGAGAGCAGTGCGCCAACATCGGATTCGATCGTGGCGCCCGCGGATTCGAAGTCCGCGTTTGAAAAGTACGCAGCAGCGCCGGCGTCATGCTCGACCGCGATCGCGATGCCCTTGCCGGCGAGCTTCTTGATCGACTCGGGGACCAGCGCGACACGCCGCTCATCGGGAAGTGTCTCTTTGGGTACGGCGATTTTCATAGTGCCCTCGCTCACGACTTCGTCGTCGTTGCGCCACCCGCGCATTGTCAATCGCGGTTTCGCGATTGCTGGTGGGAGCGGCCATTATAGAGGGGGCGCACAGACTGTAAATGGTCACGCTAGGCGCGGTAGAGCTGCTGTGCGGCGATGTACGCGTCAACGGCGTCGGGGATGAGGTAGCGCACACTGAGCCCGCTGCGAACGCGCGTGCGGACGTCCGTGCTGGCAATGTCGATGTGCGGGCCGATGATCACGTCCGCCAGCAAGCGTTCAACCTGTTTCATCTCGAACCACTGTACGAGCTCGGTCGCGGGCGGCGGCGTGAAGCCGGGACGGGCGACGGTAACGATGCGGCAGGCGTCGACGAGCGTTGGGGCGTTGTACCAGGTGTGCAGTTCGACCAGGCTGTCGGCCCCGATCAGCCAGCAGAGCTCGGGGCCAGTTCCGAGTTCGGTACGGAAGTGCTCGATCGTTCGCAACGTATAGTTCGGGCCGGCTTGCCCCAGTTCCCACTCGCTCACCACGAATTGCGGGTCGTCCTGCACGGCGCGACGACACATCTCCAGGCGGTCCTTCGCGGGTGCCAGGCTGCGATCCTGCTTATGGGGCGGTACGGCGCTGGGTATCAGAATGACGCGTTCGACGTCGAGTTGCTCGGCCGCGTGGCGCGCGACGATCAGGTGTCCGTGATGAATCGGATCGAACGACCCGCCAAACAGCAGTACGCGGTTCACGGCGCCGGCCTCCGCGGGACGATTCAGTTCGTGTTGCCGATCAGCGCGCTGACCTCACGCAACGCTGCACGGATGTCGTCCAGCCGAGGATGGATTTGAAGGGCGCGGCGATACTGACGCAAGGCTTCGGCGGTGTCGCCTAGCTCGAGACAGGCGTGTCCAAGTGCGGCGGCGGCGCCGAAATGATACGGATTGATCCGCAAGGCTTCGCGCTGCGACGTGGCCGCGGGCTGCGGCTGGTCCAGCGTGCCGAGGGCGAGCCCGTGTTGGAAGTGTGCCTCAGCGAATCGGGGCTCCGACGCAATCAACTCGGCGAGCTCCGCGGCAGCGGCCGTCGGGTTACCTGCTTCCATGTCACGAATCGCGGCTGCGAGCACCTGGTTCGCGCGCGCCGAACCGGCCTGCATCCAGATGGACCAGAGCACCTTCTCGGCCAACTGAGCAACGCCATCGTCACGATGCTGCAAACAGAGCACGAGCAACGGGCTGTCGCGGAACGTCCCGAAGACGCCGAGATAGACCACCGCCGCGCGCACGACGGCGACGGAGGGGACCGATAACAGTGCGATGACCGCATCCGGCCCGGGGCGTTCCGTGAGCAGAGTATCGAGTACTTCACGGTCGACGCGAACGCTCGGTGCGACCGACTGCAGCACTCGATCTACGGTCGCGTGGGGAACCACGTAAACTGCTCTCCACAAAGATGATGCATCTCCGGCAGGGGAGCCGAAGTCGCACGCTACACTCAACCCCACACACCTAGTGTCCGCATCCGTACGGACGCCGGTCGTATCGTGCGACGCCTCGGATATGAAGCTATCGCATCAAATCCTACGCCTCGAAATCGCGAGGGTCAAATTCGGGTAATAAACCGGTAATCAATCCCGCATGACCGTGGCACGCGCGGAGATTGCCCCCAAGCGCATGGGTGGTTTGCTGCAACGTAGCGTCTGGGCGTGGAGCTGATTATTGAGCCAGGACGCTGTCCTCGAGTGCGACGCGCAGCTTGGCCAGGGCCTTGTTCTGGATCTGCCGCACGCGCTCCTTGGTGACGCCGATGAGGTCGCCGACCTGCTCTAGTGTCTTGGCTCGTTCGGTAGCATCGTCCGAGTGCTCCATGGCGAAACGGGCCCGGATAACGGTTCGCTCAACGTCCGTGAGCGCCGCGCCGCCACCGTCCAACATCGCGCGCAGCTCGCTGATGCAGTCGTTCTCCTGGGCCGCGCGGCGTTGCTCGAGGAAATCGCCGCGCTCGAGATCCGGGTCGAATTCGGTCGGAAAATGCCCACGATGGCGCGACGTGCGGGTCGCCACACGCGAGAAACTCTTGAGGATGGCGCGGCAGGCATAGGTGCTGAACTTGTAGCCGCGGGAGCAGTCGAACTTTGCCACGGCGCGGAGCAGGGCCAGATTGCCTTCGCTGATGAGGTCGGTGAGATCGACTCCGACGATCCGCGTGCGCTTGGCCATCGCGAGCACCAGCGGGACGTTTTCGCGAACGATCTCGCTGCGCGTGTCGAGTGCGGCACGTTCCCAGCGCAGCACTTCGGCCAGGAACGACTGGCTGAGGCGCGTATTGCCGTGTGCCTCGAAGCAGTCGTAGACGCGCTTGCGGCAGTAATTCAGTCGCAGGAACAGGAAGCGTTCGCGCTCGTCCTTGGTCATGTTCTCGGCTGGGTAGTCGCACGAGTAGACGCCGCTATCGTCGTTGTCGCCTTCGTGAACCGTTTGCAGCGCGAGTGGCTTGAGCAGTTTCTGCTCGGCATCGGGTTCGTCGAAGAGCGAGTTAGTGACGTACTCCACGCCGTCGGCGAAGAGATTGCGGAGGATCTTGGCGTCGTTGGCCGGCAGTGACTTCAGCAGGCCCGTTGAAAGCTTGGCCTGAATGCTGAGCTTGCGGCACTCGGTTTTGACTGAAACCTCTTGGCTCGGAAGCATCGCTTCTCCCATCCGGTCGAGTTGTACCTCGGGCGCTTCGCGCCGAGGCGCTACTCCTGATCACGGGACGGTTCGCGCATAAATCTCGCGCGACAACGAACCCGCAATTACACTAATGACCGACTTCCGGCAGGGTGGGAGCCAATGCGCCGGAGCCGTACTTTGGGGAGCCGAGGGAAGTATACCCAATGTCGTATGTGCGAGCAAGCACGAAACGCGCAAAACCTGCGAATTCGGGTTACGAAGCGTAACACTCCGATAAGCCCCGTACTTGCGCCGCGCGAGAACGGACACGTACAAAGAAGTTACAAGAGAAGTTTCCCGCAACCCGTGATCGGACGACCGCGCCTGGATGGTGCAGCGTATTTTTCAAGGACGTGCAACGCCACACCGGTTGGTGCGCCAGACGCCGTGTGCCGCTCGGTCAGGAGTGTGAGCGTGGTATCACCACCTTCACTGGGACGCTGATCGTCTCGAAGCTGGTGCCCTTGGCGTCGGTCTGAATCTCGATACTGGGCTCCACATCATCAGGAAGACGATTGCCCGGGGGCAGTGTCACGAGGACCTTGATCTGCCCCTTGGCTCCGGGGTCGGCGTCGTCGCCGGCAACGGTCACCTTGATCGATTCGTGGTTCGCCGTGGCGCCCAGCACCTTTATCGGATGGTCGGGAGCGTGCGATACCCACAGCGTGTACTTCATCTCCATCACGGAGTTCTTCGGCCAGAACAGCGACGCGGGCGTTACCTTCACCGGCGAGGGCACGAAGCCGAAGACGGTGATCGGCAGTTCGGGATACCGCTCGAGGTTCGTTGCCAGTTTGATGCTCGTCTGCACCGTGCCGACCGGCAGCGGCGGAACAGTGCTGACCGCGAGCTCGAACAACTGGCCTTCCTCGACCTCCTTGAGCTTTAGCTCGTAGGGGCTTGTGTCCTGCTCGGCCTTGACCTCAAGACTCAAGGGCTGATCGTACAGGTTGCGGATCTCGACCGTCCGCGTCTCACGCGTGCTGCTGAGCAGGCTGCCGAACATCACGCCGCTCTTGGGCTTCAGCTCGTAGCAGGGCTTGACCTCTCCCCGGACTCGGACGATGACGCGTGCCTGCTGGGGGTCATTGGTGGTCAACGTGATCGTCTGGTTGGCTTTGCCCATCTTGGACTTGGAGTTGTACGAGACGGTTAGCTTGTCCGATTCGCCGGGCATCAGCGGCGACTTGGGCTTCGACGGCGTCGTGCAGCCGCAGGAACTCTTGACCTCGGTGATCTCAAGCGGGGCGTCACCGACGTTCTTAAGCGTCACGATGTGCTCGAGCGGTTCGCCCTGCCAGACGGTGCCGAAGTCCCATTCGAGGTTCTCGGCCTCGAGGCGGGGGGCGGTCTTCGTCTCTTCCTGCTGGGCTGTGGCCCACTCGCTCACAGCACCGAGCGTCAATCCGATGACCAGGAGATATCGCACAGTTCGCAGTTTCACGACTATTTCCTCGCTCTACGGCGGCTGCCACGCCGCTTCGACTCTCATCTTCAACACTGCCAGCTACGACGCCCGCGGAATCCTAGTTCGCCGGGAGCGGGTTTGTGCCGTACATAATTCCCTGCCACGCG
Source organism: Phycisphaerae bacterium (assembly GCA_028277645.1). GTDB lineage: Bacteria > Planctomycetota > Phycisphaerae > UBA1845 > Fen-1342 > JANQFV01. Next base: position 9,434 of record JANQFV010000046.1, on the reverse strand, counting down.
ACCTTGTCGGTGGTGACCAGCACCTTCATAAGCGGAACCTCGGGGTCGTTCGTGCGGATCTCAATGATGGAGCCGGCGTCCGGAATCTTAGACGGTTCGGGTAATTCCGCCGTCACGTAACACATCTTCTTCATCGGCGGCTGCATCTTCTTGAGGCCGGCGTAGGGTTCCTGGACGGGGCCGAGTTTGACGTTGATCAACGGATGGTCGCACTTTGCTCCGAGCACCTTGAAATTGTCGCTCTGGCCGTAGTACTGCACCATGATTCGGCGGGTAACTGGCTTCTCGTCACCTTTGCGCAGATAGATGGCACCCGGCGAGGGCTGCACGACGGAGAAAATGCGGATCGTCGCCGTGATATTCAGGGTTGGCTCACGGTCGAGACCGGTCGTGAAGATCATCGCGCCGCGGTACTGCCCCTCATCGAGCTGGCGATTGGTGCGCCCGACGACTTCGTAGGACAGGCCGGGCGTGACCTCACGGATTTCGATGTCCAGTGCGGACAACGTGTTCGACTTGAGCTTGAGGTCCATCGGCTGATCGGTTTGGTTCTCGAGCTTGAGGGTGCCGACCAGGCCCGGTTTGCCGTCGAGGGCACGCACGCCGAATCCTCCCAGCGGATCGCGCGTCACGGCGCGCAGCACGAAGCCCTTGATGGGGAATTGCACTTCGCGGCGTTTGGGATCGTTCGATTTGATGATGACCTTCGAACTCACATCGCCTTGCTTGCCATGCGTGTCGAACTTGACGTTCACGGTGGTGGAGCCGCCGGGCGCTACGCGATTTGTCGCGGGTTGGGCAACGGTGCAGCCGCAGGTCGAGCGCACCTCTTCGATGCGCAGCTCGCCGGTGCCTTCATTGTGCAGCGTCAGGACCATCGACCGCGGCTCCGGGTGCCACGCCTTGCCGAAGTCCCACGAGGGTTGCGAAAGCGTCAGCTTGGGTTGGGCCGCCTCCTGCGCGAACGCGACTCCCGCGCTCAGCACGATCAGGATTCCACGGGCTACGAGTTGTGTCCGATGCATAGTCAGCCGACTCCCAGGTTCGTTGCGCCGCGGACAAACCGGCAGATGTCGCCCCCGGCGCAACGGCTTCGTTCCGTACTCGACAGCGTTCGCACGGGCACGCGGCGTTTGATCGTAGGCGCGACCCGAGCAGAAGCTGGGGAATGCGCCAGTATCGGATCTGTCACGTGACGATGCAAGTATGCCTACGGCTGGTAGGACACGGCTTTCCCGGCCGCGTTAGGGAGGCTGAGTGCATCTGCGCGGGGCCCGCGCCGGCTGTGATAGCCGCTTATCCGCCCATGAGCTGCGGATTCTCCTTGAGGGCTTTCATGATGTTAATCGCGGCCGGGCCGCCCAGGACGACGAACATGGCCGGGAAGATGAACATCACGAGCGGGATCATCAGCTTGACGGCGGTCTTTTGGGCCTTCTCTTCGGCCCGCTGACGGCGCTTGGTGCGGAGAGCCGTGGCCTGATTGCGGAGGGCGCGGGCGACGCTCGTTCCGAACTTCTCGGCCTGCGTGATGACCGACACTAGGCTGCGTACTTCGTCCAGGCCGGTGCGGCGGGCCATGTTGCTGAGGGCCTCGTTACGCGGCAGGCCCATCTGTGTCTCCATGGTCGCGATGCGTAGCTCATCGGAGAGGTCGGAGTGGACGCTCGCCATTTCCTCGCCGACGCGTTTCAGCGCGGCATCCAGCGCTAGACCCGCCTCAACCGACACGACGAGCAGATCGAGCGTGTCGGGGAGTCCGTTCCGCAGCTTCGTCATGCGGTTGCCAACGGCCAGCGAGAGCCAGATGCCTGGGAGCATCATGCCTGCCCCCGCGCCGAAGGCGGCGGCGCCGGCGATCATCGCGGCGCTCCACTGAGCGCTCAATCCCGCGGCGAGGCCGGCGACGACGCCCACCACAGCGCACACCGACTTGCTGGCAAGGAACAGCGTCTGGGCCTGCGGTTGTCGGAAGCCGGCGTTGGCCAGCCTGACGCGCAGGTTGGTCTGCTCTTCATCCGACGTCGGCATGACGATCTTGTTGAGCATCGGCGCGGCGCGCTTCACGAGCTGGGCGCTGGCCGACGCCCGGGCGCGGTCGCGGATCTCGGCAGCTTCGTCCGCGCCGCGCTGTCCGGCGAGGCGGCGGCGAACGACGTCGCGATCGTCCTGCTTGCGGGGGAGCACGCTGTAGATGATCAAGCCGATAGCCAGGGCCGTCAGCCCGCCGAGCGTAATCAGGTTCGCGTCGAATTCCATAGCTTCAGACCTCGCAAGACACGGCGAGTCGCCGGCTTAGACCTTGATGTTGACGATTTTCTTGATCATCGCCCAACCCATGAGCTGCATGATCACGGCGCCGGTCAACAACATCTTCCCGGTCGGATCCGTGAACAGCACGGCTGCGTACGGCGGATTGAGATACGAGATGGCGAGCAGGACCAGCACGGGCAGCGCGAGCAACACGTAACCGGACAAGCGTCCCTCGGCCGTCAGCACCTTGACTGTGCCGTACAGTTCGATACGCCCGCGGATCAGGGCACCGATCTTGTCGAGCACCTCGGCTAGATCGCCACCGACCTGGCGCTGGATCAAGACAGCGGTGACGAACAAGCGTACGTCGAGCACGTCGACGCGATCGGCGAGGTTGCGCAGCGCGTCTTCCATCTTGAGGCCGAGATTCTGCTCGTGAAAGACACGGGCGAATTCGGTACCGGCTGGCTCCGGGACCTCTTTGGCGATCAACTGCATCGCGCTCGCCAGCGAGTTTCCGGCCCGCAGAGCCTGGCTGAGCAACTCGAACACGTCCGGGAGCTGCGTCACCAGCTTGTCCAGCCGCTTCTTACGCCGTCGGTAGAAATACAGCACCGGCAAGACGAACACGGCGACCGGCGCTCCGAACGTCGCCAGAGGTGGCGCCTGCGTCAGCAGCAGGATGGCGAGCAGCACGCTCGCGATCGCGGTGAGATTCACCAGCGTTTGCGCTGCGGACCAGGGGACGTTGGCCTGTTCGAGCGTGCGTTGGAAATTGGCAGTAAAGCTGAATCGCGTCAGGGAGCGGGCAAGGAACCCGCGCGCTTCCGCCGTCTGTCGGCGGAAGTCGTCGAAGGACATCGACTCCTGTTTCTGCCGTTTGGCGGCCCGGCCGCCGCGGAGACGTTCCTTAACACGTTGACGATCGTTGACGCGCAGGTCCTGCACGACGTTAAACACGCCGTAGGCCAGGAACACAGACCCGGCCAGGGGCAGGACGATCAGCAGGATGCTGCCTAGGGTACTGGCGGCGATCATGGCGATCTCCCTTAGTCGTCCACCACCAGGTCGCGGGCGACGAACCAATCGTGGTCGATGGCGGCGCCGGCGGCGACGAGACGGTCGATGAAGCTGGGGCGCACGCCGGTGGCGACGATGCGGCCATAGGCCTTGCCATCGCGGTTCACGCCGTCCTGTTCGAACTTGAAGATGTCCTGCATGGTGACGATGTCGCCTTCCATGCCTTGGACCTCGGAAACAGAGGTAATTTTTCGCGGACCGCCGGTGAGTCGCGTGGCCTGAACGATGACGTTGATCGCCGAGGCGAACTGTTGGCGAATGGCTCGCGTGGGCAACTCGAACCCGGACATCATCACCATGGTCTCGACACGCTGGACGGCGTCTCGCGTCGAATTCGCGTGCACGGTCGTCATCGAACCTTCGTGACCGGTGTTCATGGCCTGCAGCATGTCGAGCGTCTCACCGCCACGGCACTCACCGACAACGATGCGATCGGGACGCATACGCAGGGCGTTGATCAGCAGATCGCGGATCGTGATGCGACCCTTGCCCTCAATGTTGGGGGGGCGCGTTTCGAGCCGGACGATGTGCGGCTGCCGCAACTGGAGCTCGGCGGCATCCTCGATAGTGACGATGCGCTCGTCCTCGGGAATGAAGCTCGACAGGTTGTTCAGCAGCGTCGTCTTACCCGAGCCCGTTCCGCCGACGATCAGGATATTCAATCCGGATACGACGCACGCGCGCAGGAACTCAACCATGTCCGGCGCACAGGACTTGAAATTGATGTAGTCGTCCCACGTGATCGGATCAGCACCAAAGCGACGAATGGACATCGACGCGCCGTCGATGGCCAGCGGCGGGATGATTGCGTTTACACGGCTGCCGTCCTTGAGACGGGCATCGACCATCGGCGATACCTCGTCACAGCGACGTCCGAGGGGGGACACGATCTTGTCAATGACGTGCAGCAGGTGTGCGTTGTCCTTGAAACGCACGTCGGATAGCTCAAGACGGCCCGAGCGCTCGATGTACACGTGCTGCGGTCCGTTGATGAGAATGTCTGAGATGCCGGGATCTGCGAGCAGCGACTCCAGCGGGCCGAGGCCGAACGTCTCGTCCAGGATCTCCTGCACCAGACGTTTGCGTTCGGTGAAGTTCAGCGGGGCGTTGGCCTCTTCGGCCAGCGCGACGACAATCTGGCGTACCTGGTCGCGCACCTCGTCGTTGGCGTCGCTGGCGAGTTTTGTCATATCAAGCTGGTCCACCAGCTTGCGGTGGATCTCGCTCTTGAGCTCCTGTAGCTTTCGGCCGCGCTCTTCGGCCATCTTGTCGCGCTTCGGCGGCGCCGCCTTTGGCTCCGGCGGCGGAGGCGGCGCCATCGTTGCGGTGCCCGTGCCTGGTGGTTCCGGTGGCGCCGGCTTCGTTGCGTCAGGCTTGGCCTGCTGCGGAGGCGGCGGTGTCGGTTTCTGGGAAAAGAAGCCCATCAGTAACTCCTAAGCCGTCACGGAAAATCTCATCGGAGACGGCGCTTTCTAACTCCCGAACAGCGACAAGAGCCCTTTCTTTTCAGCGTTCTTCGATTCGTCCTCAGCTTCGTCCACTTCGCTGGCGAATCGACGGCCGATGCCCTCCGCGATTTCCTGAAACGCCAAGCGCAACTTCGATTTCGGTGCGTAGTCCAGCAGTGGTGCGCCGATGTTGATCGCAGCGCTGGCGGTGCGCCAGTCATCCGGCAGTGTCCAGTCGAGCTTACGGTGCAGCGTGGCCTCCACGTCGGCCGGATCGAGAAATCCCGTATCGCGCCCGAAGCGATTGCACACCAAGCGAATCTGGTCGAGGTTGTAGCCACCCCGACCCAGCTCCTGTATCAGCCGGTCGGCGTTGCGGACAGCGGGAACGAGCAGTTGCAGCACCACAATGTAGATGTCCGTCATGTCGAAGACGGCCCGAGCCGTGGGATCGAACCGCACCGGCCCGTCCACGACGACAAAGTCGTAGTGTTCGAGCAGCGCGGCGAGCACCCCCGCCGTCTGGCCGGCACTGATACGGTCCGCCTGGTCCATATCGCTGGGCTGCGCGAGCACGTGGATGCCGGAACGATGCTTGACCATCACGCGCTCGATCATCTGACCTTCGACATGTTCGGACGTGTCGCACAACTCGGCGATCGTGTACGTCGGCTGGGCATCGAGAAACATGGCGACCTGTCCGAAGCGAAAGTCGAGGTCGACCACGGCCACTTTCGGACGACGATTGCCGTCAAAGTGCTCGAGCTGTCCAAGCTCAACGGCCACGTTCGTGGCGATTGTCGTCGTGCCGACGCCGCCACAGGCACCGACGATGGGCACCAGTCGGCCCGCGTGATTGCCGCCGGATGGCGCTTCGCGGGCAATGCGGCGAAGGATCTCGTTGAGCTGCTCAGAGGGAAACGGTTTCCACAAGAACTCACGCATACCGGCGCGCATGGCCTGCATGACGAGCTCGGCGTCGCGATCCTCGGTCATCGCGATGGCGGCAAGGCGGTCCTTGTGTTCGGAGATGACCGGTGCGAGCACCGGCATCATCCCCTTCGGATCGGGGTCTAGGTGCATCAAAAGCACCTCGGCCGGGAACTGCGCGACGGCCTGACGCAGCAGCGCGGGCTCGTCGATTTCGGCAACGATTTTGACGCCCTCAACACTCAACAGATGGGCGCGCAGTTCGCGCGCCGCGCCTTCGTCCGTGTTGACGACTATCACCCGGACCGGTCGACTCACGGCCGCGTGTCTCCCTTTCGTGCCTGTGTCCGGCACGTTTCTGCACACCGTCGCGGCGACAGCCGTCACCGCGCGGCCCCGATGTCACGGATCACCTCTGATCCGTATTCCGATAGCGCTGGCAGCGCGAGCGCGTGTTGCTGTTCGCGCTGCGCTCGTGAGGCGATTATTCGATGAGCGCGACGGGGCGCTCTCCGCCGAGCGAACGGAAGATCAGCTCCAGTTGCTCGGTGTACTCTTCCGGATTACCGACGGCGTAGAACTCCTGGCCGCCACCGATCGTCGCGATCTCTTGCATCAACGGACGGTCGACGTTGTAGCCGACGCTGACAGTGTAGATCCGCATGTCGTGATCGGCGGCGAGCTGCGCCATGTCGCGGGCATAGTCTCGCGCGGCAGGGGCGCCGTCGCCGACGCTGTTACCGTTCTCGTCGATGTTTGCCACGCCGTCCGACATCAGGACGATTACCTTGCGCGTCGTGCTTCGGGCGCGAGACGAAGTTAGCTCGGAGATGGCGCGGCTCAGACCACCGCCAATATTCGTCGCACGGTCGTAGTGCCCCGACTGCCGCTGGTAGAGCACCGTCGGAATAGACTGGAGCTGGTCCGTCAGATCGACCTCGTGGCGTGACGTCGTCGCAAAAATCTCCAGCGAGACACGGTCGAGGTTGTCGAGCGAATCGATGACGTCAATCATCGCCTGCACGGCGTCCTTAACCGCGCGGAGGGGTTGCTCGGGGGTAGCCCACAGGCAAGGGCTCGCGTACTTCTGCGGCCGCTGCTCCATCATGAAGTCGGTGAGCGTTTTCAGCCCGAAGCGATAGCGGAATTCGTATCCTGCCGCACCGCTGGTGTAGGTGTAGCTGTTCTTGCCCCAGTTGATGTAGTGTTTCCAGTTCCAGTTTTCGGCGCAGTCGGGTACCGCCAGCCATTCGGTCTCGCTGTTGCCGACCGTGGTGTTGCCGTTCCCGCCGGCAGGGTCGTACCCTCCGGGGTGACCGCTGTGCCAGATGGCCACGCCGAGGATGACGCCGACGCGATTGCGCCAGTTATCGCCGTAGTTGTCGTCGCGCGATCCGCTGAGCAGCGCATCGACTTCCGATGGGGAGTAACCGCGTAATTCGAGGGCGGCGCGGGCGTCCGGTTCCGTGCAGTTCTGATACTTGCGAATGTACCAGAGACCGTTGTCTGCATAGGCGTTGTACGCGCCCGGCAGCAGCGGGGCGCCCCAGTTGTCCATCTCGCCGAAGGTCGGCCCGGGGTCGCCGGCGTACTCGGTCTCGCCTTCGCATCCGGGGATGTACGGACGTGCCGGCTCGGGACCGTCGAGCGCGGCCCAGATGTCGTAGAGGTTGGCGCAGCCACCGTCGTCACGATTCCAGTACCGCAACTGGCTGTCCCAGCACATGGAATTCGAAAGGTCGATCACGACCGAAATATCGCGGGGCAGCAGTACCGCCGCCGCGCGGGCGCGCAGGTCAGCAGAGCTAAAGCCAAACAGGTTCGCGAAGATCAACGGCATTGCGCCAGGGCCGGCTTCGCCGGCCGCGCGGTTGACGGTGACACGGACGGCATCGAAGTTGGCGCCGCCCGGCTCGAACGTGAACTTGCCGGAGTTGGCGTCGTATTCGGCCGTGCCGAACTCGATATCACTGCCGTCAATGTCGAGGTGTTCACCCCACGCTGCGTGCCGTTGTGCAAAGTCGCGGGCCGCGGCAAACGCGAGGTCCTCAGGATCCTGATCGACGCCACCGACCAATTGTGCGGCTGCGGCAAGCGCGGCGGCATCCGCGGCGACCTGTAGCTCCGTACGCGTCGTGTACATCGCGCCGAGGTCGATCGCCAGCGCGCCCACGCCCAGGATCATCGTGGCTGAAACAGCCACTTGCGCCGCGACGGCACCGCGACGTCGATAGAGTCGATTTCGATGGCAAACAGTGCGCATGTTCACACCTCCCAGTCGCCGGTACTCCGGTCTAACCCCTGCCTGGTTTCACGGATATTCATACGACCTACCTTCGTACGGAATCCGGCGTGTCCGGCAGACCATCGCGCCCCGTCGTAATCAGGAATCCTCGTCGGCCGACACGGGACCGATGGGCCCGCGCAACCGCATTCCGGCGTCTTCGCCGTAGAGTTCGCCCGGTCGAACCGGCCAGTCATTTCCGGCGCGGGATTCTTCGGGGTCGATTTCGGCGCCGCCTTCACCCTCGATTTGTCCGAGGCCGAAGAGTTCCCAGTCATTGGGCGGAATGTGGTCGGCGCCAGGTACGTAAGCGATCTGATCCGGGTTGAGCGGACCGACCAGTTCGGGCGTGACGAGCACGACCAGCTCGGACTCACTGCGCTGGTACTCCACGGACGTGAAGAGCTGTCCGAGCACCGGAATGTCGCCGACGCCCGGGACCTTGCTGTTGATGGCGCGGGTCTGCTCGCTGAGCAGGCCGCCGATCGCAAAGGTCTGGCCCGGGGCAAGCTCGACAACCGTGTCGACCTTCCGTTGCGTCAGGCCGGGCACGGCAAAGCCCGTGATCGTCACGGCGGTGCTAAAGTCCGGCTCACTGACTTCCGGCGCGACCTTCAATCGAATGCTGTTCTGGCTGACCACCGTCGGCGTAAACGAGAGCAGCACGCCGAACTGACGGAACTCGATCGTGACCGCGTCACGCTGCGGTACGGGGATCGGGAACTCGCCACCGGCCAGGAACGTCGCTTCCTGTCCGCTGATCGTCACCAGGTTCGGCTCGGCGAGCACCTGCAGGAGCCCGTTTTCGCGCAATGCCTGGATGAACATCTGCATCTGCACGCGCGGGAAGCCGAGGCTCAGCGTTGGCGAGGCGCCGATGGGGATGCCGTCTTCGCCGGTGAGGAACGGGATGCGCGCGGTGACCAGCGCATCGGCGGCAGCGCCGATGTTAGTCGGGTTGATCTGGTTGAGGTTGTTGACCAGGAACGCGTCCTGGAAGTCATCACCCGCCATCCAACCGTTGAAGCCTAGCTGGCGCGTTGCCGAGCGGTTCATCTCGGCGACGGTGCAGCGCAGTAGAACCTGTTGCACGCCCGCGACCGTGATGTGGTTGATCACCTTGTCGGTGTAGACGCCGGCGATTTCGAGAATGCGCTCGGCGGACTCGGTGTCGGGGACGGTGCCGGCGATGACGACGGAGTCGAGCAGCGCCGAGACCTTGATCTTGGCGCGCGGCACGTTGCGTCGAATGCTGGCCTCGAGGCGTTCGAGATCCAAATCCACCGACACGGTGAACACGCGTTGCACACCACCCTCGACGGTCGCGACCAACTGCGTCGATCCGAAGGTCTTACCGTCGACCAGGATCTGCTTGGGCGTCGTGACGGCAACGTCGGCGATCTCGGGGTTCGCGATGCGGACCTCGCGCACGGCAACGT
>JANQFV010000065.1 GCA_028277645.1 Phycisphaerae bacterium | reverse complement strand
ATGTAATCATGTCGGGCACGCACCTGCGTGGTATTGGTCACGAGGCCACGAGCATCTACAACGACGTGAGCCAGTTGCCGCCGCCGTCACCGACGAAGGTGCAGCCGGCAAGCAACCTGAACGCGAGCGCCGAGCGGTAAGACGCCAGACGCTGAGCGCTAACGCGTCCAGCGCTGAGCGTTAGCACGCCGCGCGCTACGCGACAACCCTGATAACCCCGACGCCGGGAGTGAGCCAACCACCTCGCTCCCGGCGTTGTGCGTTTGTGGAGGAGCTGTGCAATGTTGCACCGCAACTCGCGGAAACGGCCGGTAATTGGAGGGTCCGAGGCTAGGAATCACTCCCCGATTCTGATATATTATTAGACGTTCGGGCTCGAGCGCGCGGGTTGTATCGGATCGCTCGGGTCGAGAGCCAATGGGTATTTTCTGTCCAGCCGGGTTGTGACAGGGTGGAGGCACGAGATGCACACGAGAGTCGGCTTCCTTTTCGGTCGGGCTGTTACTGCAGCCATCATCATCTGCGCGGCGACGGTCATGGCGACGGCACAGCCCGTGGCCCAGAACGCACCCGACGTGGCCTCCGCGGACGGCCTCTGGCTACGGATCAGCGAGTCGGATGTTCCGGTCATGCCGCCGACGCGGGCGTGGCGACAGCCCGTCGCGTTCACGACGTACTGGCTGGACCTGACGACGATGCGCAACGCGCTGACTGCCGCTCCGCCGGAGTACAGCCTGCCTGTCGATCAGAGCACGACAGTGATCTCACTGCCGATGCCCGACGGAACGTACCAGGACTTCAGCATCTTCAGTTCTCCGATCGTCACGGTGCCGCACCTGGCAAAGGACCACCTCACGTACTGCGGTCAGGGGTTGGATGATCCCGCGGCCACGGTGCGCCTCGATGTCACACCATTCGGCTTTCACGGACAGATTCTCACACCAGGCGTGGCGATTTACATCGACCCCTACCAGAACGGAGATGCCGATCATTACATCAGCTACTACCGGCGCGACCTGCTGGTCGTCGCGCCGGCGATCGAGTGTCACGTACGCGAGAGTGCAGACTATATCGCGAGCACCTCGCGCGGCACATCCGGCGACACGCTGCACACGTATGTTCTGGCGGTGGTCACAACCGGCGAATACACGCAGTTCTTCGGGGGTACCGCCGCCGCCGAGGCCGCAGTCATCACGACGATGAACCGCGTTACCGGCATCTACGAGCGTGACTTCGCCATCCGGCTCAACCTGGTCTACATCCTCACCTACGACGATCCCGCCACCGATCCGTTTGATACATCATCGGTGAACGGTCCATTGCTCGACGCCGCCGACAGCGTCCTCGACTCGAATTTCGGCTCCGGCAACTACGATGTCGGCCACCTCGTCAGCGCCAGCGGCGGCGGCGGGCTAGCGCAGCTTGGCTGCGTCTGCACCGGTGACAAGGGCCGCGGGGCGACCGCACTGACGAATCCGCAAGGCGACGCATTTGACGTCGACTATGTCGCGCACGAGTTGGGCCACCAGTTCGGCGGTGATCACACGTTTAACGGCACGGTCGGCAGTTGCGGCGGCGGCAATCGCGTCGGCAGTTCGGCCTATGAGCCCGGCAGCGGCTCGACCATCATGGCCTACGCCGGCATCTGTGGCTTCGAGAACGTGCAGAACAACAGCGACGCCCACTTCCACACGCGCAGCATCGATCAGATCACGACCTACCGCGACGGCGGCGGAGCCTGCGCCGTGACGACCGCCACAGGCAACACCGCCCCGGTCGCCGACGCCGGTCCGGACTACACCATTCCGCGTGAAACGCCGTTCCGCCTCTACGGTGGCGGCACCGATGCGGATGGCGACACGTTGAGCTACTGCTGGGAACAGTTCGACCTGGGCGCCGCATCGCCGCCGCCGAATACGGTCGATGGCCCGCTCTTCCGCTCGCGTCCGCCGACGACCGAGTCGGTCCGTGTTATGCCGCAGATGGTTGACATTCTGGCGAACGTGCCGACGCCCTGGGAGCGCCTCCCAGCCGTCGACCGGACGATGACATTCCGCTGCACCGTCCGCGACAACCGCGCCGGCGGTGGCGGCGTCGATACGGACGAGATGGTCATCACAGTGGCCGGCACGCCGTTCTTCGTTACCTATCCTAACGGCGGCGAGACGCTGATCGCGCGGATGCCCGTGGACGTGCAGTGGACGGTCGGTGGCGGCGACGTCGCCGCGAACGTCAACATCCTGCTTTCGACCGATAGCGGCCAGAACTTCGATGTCACGCTCGCTGCCGGCACGGCCAACGACGGCATCGAATCGATCCTGCTCCCCTGCGGCGAGACCACGACGGCGCGCATCATGGTCGAGGCCGCCGACAACATCTTCTTCAACGTTTCCGACAGCGACTTCTCCATCGTCAATCCGGACCCGGTCATCACCTGCCCGCCGGACATCACCATCGAGTGTGACGAGCCGACCGATCCGTCGAACACGGGTGAGGCGACCGCGGTGGATCTGTGCGACGCGGCGCCCACGATCACCTTCAGTGACGTGGAGGTTGACGCCAACTGCCCGGTGACGTCGATCATTACACGCACGTGGGTCGTGACCAATGACAGCGGCTACACCGACTCGTGCGATCAGATCATCACGCGTGTCGACACCACGCCGCCGGTGTTTACCGTCTGCCCCCAAGATGCAGAGTTCGACCACGGCGACTTCATCTGCAATACTGACCTGCTGGATTGGCTGAACAGTGCCGAGGCGACGGACAACTGTGATCCCAACCTGCCGGTAATCACGCACGACGCGCCGGTGTGTGGCTTTGGCTCCGGGACGACCAATCTCGTCACCTGGACCGCCGTGGATCACTGTGGTAACGCCAGCACGTGTACCGCGACTGTCCGGGTCAAGGCGGCCACGCGCGGCGGGACGACCGAAAAGGGCAGCCTCGTTGTGTTTCCCAAGGTGGAGCTGCGCTGGAACCAGCAAGGCGACCTGCTCCAGGACACGATCATCGAGCTGTCGAACGACTGGCCCGCCGACACAAAGATCGTCATGTACTTCGTCAGCGAGACCTGCACGTGGGTGAAGAACGATATCGTCCTGACGATGAATGAGCCCTGCTACTGGACCGTCTCGACGGGCCGGCCGAAGGGCGTCTCGCCGTGGACCGTGCTCGGAAACCCCTACCCCGATCCCGACGGCGGCACCGACCAGGTGATGCGCGGCTACATCGTGCTCTGGGCGGTGAACGCGATCGAACGCGAGATCAGTTGGAACCACCTCTCCGGTACCGCGACGCTCGTCAACTACGCCAACGACTATGCCTGGAGCTACAGTCCGTGGACGTTTGCCGCTTCAACCTGCGTCGAGTTGGGTGAAGAGCTGCTCGATTGCACCGACTTCGCACCGGATGGCGCCTGCTGCGCTGCGACTGTCATCCCCGGCCAACTCGACCTCGACGGCTTCCAGTATGACCTGGGTCCGCGGCAATTGGTGATGACGTTCTTCTCGTCCGGCTCGCAGGCTCTTAGCCTGCCGAACGATGTGGTCGTACACGACACGGACCTGACGCTGCTCGTGCTCGACATGGACCTGCGGCAGGACAGCCTGGGCCCGTACACGACCAAGGCCAACTTCTACATCTGGAATGAGAACGAGGTCAGCTTCTCCGGCCAACACTACTGTGTCACTAAGTGGGATCAGTCGCTGCTGAGCGCGCGCGGCATGCACTTCATGCGGATCTTCCTCCACACGGACCTGGGCCGTGCCCGCATCGACGGCATCAGCAGCATCCACTGCCCCACCAGCGACGACCACGTGCTCATCGGCGTTATAGCTAAACGAATGATGCGTGCGAGCGATATGCTGATGTCCGGCACGCACCTCGTCGGTCTTGGTGATGAAGCGACCAGCATCTACGCCGACTACACGTACAATCCGCCACCGACCCCGGTCAAGGGCAACCTGCCGACCAAGAGCATTGCCGTACCGCGGCGTTAGGCGGCATACGTCAGACTATCGAGCGAGGGAGTTCGAGAGATGCGAGCCGGGAGCCAGTCGCAAGGCTGAGCTTCCGGCGTGCCTTGTTACTCGGTATCGCCTCGTGCCTCAATTGCTCACAGGCGGCTGACGGGTCATCGGCTGGCCAATCGCTACTGTTTCCGTAGCGCTCTGCGCAGCATGGCCAGGCTCTTGGGGATCGCAGTGCGCGGGTCTTCGCGCCCTTCGAACTCGAGCGAGACGTAGCCGGCGTACTTGTGCTTGCGCAGGATCTTCGCGATGCGTTCGTAGTCCAGAGCCAGCGTGTACCACGTACCGCCGCCGTAGTACGTCTTCGCCTGCACGAAGGCGGTCCGTGGTGCGATGATCTCAAGTTTGTCGTACGGATCTTCGAGGAAGTTCCCCGTGTCCAGCGTGACCTGCAGCCACGGCGAATCGATGGCATTGACGATTCGCATGACGCCTTCGGGGGTACGGCCCAGACCCCAGTGGTTCTCCAGCCCGAGCACGACGCCGCACTTTTCCGTGACGAGTAGGCACTTCTCCAGGCTCGCAATCACCCAGGGAAAGGCGTCTTCGTCGGTGTATCCCGGTAGCGGCGGTTCGATGCCGCGATTGGCCATCAGCTCGTTAAAGCTCTTGGTCGTACCCCACCGCCCCGTGTTCACGCGAATCGTCGGGATGCCGAGCTGGTAGGCCAGCTCGATGCTGGCGATCGTGCGGTCGATGTTTCGCTGCCGTTCACCGGCGTCCGGCGATACGAAGCCCTGATGCGTGGCCAGGCCGCAGAGCGCAAGTCCGTTAACGAACGCGCGGCGCTTGAGCGACTGCAAGTAGGCGTTGTCCTTGCGTTCCATCTGGACTTCCAGTAACTCGACGGCGTCGAAACCCATGCGCGCGGCTTGGTCAATGCACTGACCTACTTCGAGCTTCGAGTCCTCGTGGTATCGCCAGAACGAGTAGGTAGAAACGGCGATCGGATTACCGCGGCGTGCTCCCGACGCCAGTTCATCCGCGTCCGCGCCGGCTGCCGGGACGCTAGCCCGGCCCAGAATCGCTGCGCCGGCCGCTGCCGATGCGCCTATGAACTGCCGTCTGTTGACTCGTCCCACAGCTACTCCTCCTCGTCCTTGCGGACCCACGCTCAAAACGACACAAGACAATGCCAGACGTACATGTGCCGCGGCGCATCGTAACGGAACTCACGTACGTATTCCGCCGCGTGCGTGTTCGTGTTGGTCCAGGTCCAGTGGCCTTCCCAGTTTTCCGAGACCGCCAGCCACAGCGTGCCCTGCGCAGAATAGACCAGCCGCAACGCGTAGTACCGGTCATACTCCGGCGGCGCCTGGCCTTGACCGGTCCACTCATCCTTCAACAGGATGTGCGCCACGTCGCCCCGGTTCGTGTAGACATACCGCACCGTACGCCAGAGATCGCGATTACCGCCTGACTCTGGACCCAGCACGCGATACTCCACCAGCCGATTGTTGTGTGTCACCGGCCCGGTGGCGCTGTCCAGGGTTGGCGCAAAACACAGGCTCGGATCCCACTGCCCGGTCGCCGGGTCGCGGCTGATGTCGTACACATAACACGTCTGCACATCATTGACCACGTCGTGCTTGGTCACGCGATTACCCAACTGATCGTAGGTATACGCCAACTCGTATAGCACCGCCGGCACCATGTCCGGAATATACCGCTTCTCCCGGATCAGCCGCTTGCGGTTGTCATACGTGAACCGCACTTCGACCGCATCGTTCTGCGTCACGTGTTCCAGCCGTTCGGCCAGCGTGTTGTCCAGGTTCCACGTATACGCGATCCGCAGCAGCCGATTGTCCGACGCGTCGTAGTGAATGATCTCCGTCAACCGATCCGCCTCATCGTACGTACCGTCACAATAAGACGGACTGGGCGCGCATCACACGCCCAGTCCGCGTAGTGAACGGTCCCGCGAGCGCCGAAGGCGCCAGGCAATTACTCTTTGCTCTGCCGCCGTAGCAGTGATTCTGTTACTACGGGTAGCCAGCTCTCAGCCAGAAACTCCAATGAACCAAGAACCTCAAGCGACCGATGACTCGGTGCATAGAATGCACAACCAGATACCTCACCGCACACCATTACGAAGGCAGCATTGTGAGATGTCCCAGAATCCCGGTCGGCGTCGACAGTTCGTAGTATGCGCAGCGCCTCCGCGTCTGAGGTACAATCAAGGATCGCCAGTTCTTCGTAATCATCGGAACGGAAGACCCGCGCGAGACCATCTACGCTGGGACATTTTGCAGTCCACCAGCCGGCTACGTCAAGGCTCTCTAGACCGGCCGCATCCATCATCGCACGCGAAGCATCAAGTGAAGTAAACGGATGGATGGCCGACAAGTATATCGAGCCGGCCCTGCGCTTGCACTCGAATACAGCTTCCGCCAGAGTCATAGATAGGTGCTGGAAGTCATCGCGCGCTTCCCTTGCCTGAACCACGAGGCTGCTTGTGCCATCGGGCAAGCCGCGCGTCTTACATTCCCTCGCTACGAGCGGAATATTCACAGCAATTCGCAGCGCTTCCACTTTCATACTGTCACCTTTCTATTTCACCCAATGTCCATCCCAATGCCATCCTTTTCCGTGATGCGGACGATCGAGACGTACGTACTTCCGCATCCTTGTAAGCCACTTTACGACGGACCAAGAATCTTTCGTTGCGCGAAGCGCCTTGCCACCCATCGTTACCACACGAATACATACTCCTGTGGGAGCAATGACGCTTACTGCGGTAGACGCAATTACTGTCGCGTTATGCGCCGTGCCATAATCGACTACCGGAATGTGCTGCTGTCCTCCCGTTGTGTTTAGAATGACTTTGGCCCACCATGGACCGGACGTAGCCCACGTGGCTAAGCCAGTAGGATCGGTATAGAATAATGGATCTCCATCGGCGTAGTGGTAGACGTTTATCCCTCCCACTATGCCAATCGGATCGCGTTGCACGAACCGGCCAATGCCCGGTTGGTACCAGCGCGCACCGACATGCTGCAACGTGATCGGTGGGAGATTGGGATTCGCGCCGTAGAGGACGATGAGGCCGGACTCATAGCCGTACGCACCGTCGTACTGGTAACGCGTCGGCGGCGCCACGGTCGGGTCGTAGCCAACGGCTCCGTTTGAGTCGACCAGCTCACCGAACGCCGTGTACGCCGTGCGCGCGGATTGAGCACCGGTCTCGTCCGTCGTCAGCGTGGTCGAGCCGGTCAGATCCGGGTGGTAATACGTCTCTGGCGTGCCTTGTGCAACGACATCGCGCTCAGCATGGACACCCAGCGCGGCAAGATACCGTTGCAGTTCGCCGGCCGTCGGAGTGCCGCCACTGTCCGTCACGTCATAATCCACGTACGGCTGATCGCCCAGATAGTCCGTCCACACGTCCGGCTCCGTCGCCGATGGAACGTACGCTCCGACAAAATCATCATACTCCAGCAGACGCTTCAGATATCGCTGCCGCGGCGCGTCGTAGCGGAACTCCCACGCCGGCAGGAGCGTCATCTGCTGTTCGTTCGGTGACCACGTCGCCGCCGTCCACTCCAGCTCGGCCGCCATCCACAACTGTCCCGACGCCGTGTACGACAGACTCAGATCCCGATACGTGTCGTAGCCCGCATCCTTCACCGCGATGTGTCGGGCCAGACCGTACTGGTCGTACCAGTAACGCACCGTACGCAACAATGCGCGATTACCGCCCGACTCTGGACCCAGCACGCGATACGCCATCAAGACGCGAACGGTGCGTATGCGTGCTGGACAATCCTCGGCCTTTTCCAGAACAACGCGATTCTCTTGAGCACGCTCACCCGCGTTATGCAGACTTCCTGCGACCCAACAAGCAACTCGTGGCGCACTGCTACCTCCGTCTCTCCGCGGTACCACGTTTGCTCGGTCAGGTGGCCCGCGACGATGGCGCTGACCACAGCCTTAGCAAACTCGGGAACGTCACTGGCCCTTTTGTCCCAGACATCGTCTGGTAGACCAAAGGCTGCTCGCTCAGCAGCAAATATATGTACGTATCTATCTGGGTCAATCACGATCTTTATCGCCGCGGATTCCGGGTTCGCAGGCATCAGCCCAATCTCACACTTGCACTCGTCGCCCTCAATAGCGGTTGAAAGGCTGGACCGCTGACAGTCCTCCGGCAACGCGGCGACAACGGTAGCGATCCCGTTTGCGACCGCCCGTTGAAAGTCGGACAACCCCATTCCCGCCACCGCATCCGCGCAAAGGGGCACGGCATCACAACACGCTCCGTGTGGCCGTGCCCCATACCTTGGATCCGACACCGACTTCATTGCACGTGTCCTCGCTACCACCAGTCCCAGTGCCAGTTCTTGTATCGCCAAGAGAACTTCCATCCTTCTTTGGCTTTCCAACTCCACCCAAGACGCCATATCCCGCGATTCACCAACGCACCCTTTCCGAAGATCGGGCCGGCCGGCCCGAGCAGAGGTCCGGCGACCTGCACGAAACCAGTTCCTGCGGCGAACACCACGCACCACCCGGCCGCAATGGCCACCTCTTCCTCCGCGGCGTCGCGCATAGTCTCGGAAGCTTCCTCCATTGACTTCCCGGATTCGCGCAAGCCCCGGTATACCGTCATGCCCTCCAGTGCGCCGAACGACAAAAGACCCGCTGGATCAGTTTGCGTTGCCGGCTCTCCGCCAACGTACGCATACACATTCAATCCACCACCAAGCCCAATCGGATCACGCTGTACGAAACGGCCGATGCCCGGCTGGTACCACCGCGCGCCAACGTGTTGCAACGTAATCGGCGAGAGATTCGGATTCGCACCGTATAGCACGAGCAGGCCGGACTCGTAGCCGTAGCTGCCGTCGTATTGGTACCGCGTCGGCGGGGCTACGTTCGGGTCATAACCCACGACACCATTCGGATCGACCAGTTCGCCAAAGGCGGTGTAGGCGGTTCGTGCACTTTGAGCGCCGGTCTCGTTCGTCGTCAGCGTGGTCGAACCCGTCAGATCGGGATGGTAATACGTCTCCGGCGTACCCTGCGCAGCCACGTCCTGCTCGGCGTGCACACCCAGCGCAGCCAGATACCGCTGCAGCTCGGTGGCCGCCAGCCCGCCACCACTGTCCGTCACGTCATAATCCACATACGGCTGATCGCCCAGGTAGTCCGTCCACACGTCCGGCTCCGTCGCCGATGGGACGTACGCTCCGACAAAATCATCATACTCCAGCAGCCGTTGCAGATAACGCTGTCGCGGCGCG
>JANQFV010000006.1 GCA_028277645.1 Phycisphaerae bacterium | reverse complement strand
CGCTACGCGACAACCCTGATAACCCCGACGCCGGGAGTGAGCCAACCACCTCGCTCCCGGCGTTGTGCGTTTGTTGTGTGTGGCGGGGATCGGGGGGGCAAAGGAGCGTGAGACCGTGGAATGGGGATTCAGGGATTGGGGGATTGAGTGGGCGAGTTTCGTGAAAAAGGTGGCGCCTACTACAAGCGCGGGGAGTTGTGTAAACCGTGCGCTTGCGCACCACTCAAAAATGGTGGCTGTCTCCGTTTTCCTCCAACCGTCATTCCCCTGGATAAACAATCAACCGATCATGAACGATCAGGACGATGTCGTCGATGCCATCGCTGGTTACGTCGGCCACCAGGACTTCGCGGGGTTGGCCGCGGGTTTCGGGGGCGTCGGTGAAGCGTTTGCCCTGGTACACCTGGAAACGCAGGGCGCGGATCAGCCGGCCGTCGGGGAGCGTGGTCAGGATCTCCAGCGCCGCGCGGCCGAGGTCGACGGCGGTCACGTCGCGCACGCCGTCGTGGTTGAGGTCGCCGACGATTGAATCGGCCAGCCAGGCGTCGCGGGCCTCGGATGTGTAGCTCTGCTGCTCGACCAGTGTCGCCGCCCGCTCGGTCGGCCGCAGCACAGCGAGCTTGTTCGCATCCACCAGGAGCAAACCAAACTCACCAGACTTACCCAGCGGCAACGCGAGCATCGCGGTCAGGTCGAACTCGGGCACGGGCACGGCGCGTTGGGCCACGAACGTGCGGCTCTCCTGCCATTCGAACACGATCAGCTCGCGCGCCCGGCGTTCGTACGCCAGTAGCATCGGCTTGCCCACCTTATCGGGCAGCAGTGCCAGCCCCGTGATGTCCGCAGACGCCGACTCGGGGTTGTACTGGTCCACCACCGTCCAGCGTCCGTCCTCGATCCGCAGCGCGCGGATGAGATTGCCCTGGGCCAGCAGCAACTCCCGGCGTTTGTCGCCCGTAACGTCCAGCAACGCGTACCCGCTCGGCCCGACCTCCTTGAGCAGGGAGGCGCGCGAGCCCGGGCCGGTGCAGGCCTTGAACCCGCCGTCGGCGTCCTGCAACAGCGCAAGCGGGGCCGCGTAGCGTGAGAACACCAGCAGGTCGGTGTGATCGTCCTGATTCAAATCCGCGAACCGCACGGCGGCGGGATCGTCTTCGAGCTCTTCCACGTCGACACGCCGCGTCTCGTCGCCATGCACGAGCGTGACGAAGTATTCGTCATCCTCGCGGGCGATGTAGGCGAGCGTCTCGGTCTTGGCGTCGGCGGTCAGCGGTCCGACGTCGACGACGAACGGCTCGCCGGCGGACTTCGCAGGCGCGGGGTATTTCAGTCGACCGGCCTCGTGCTGCGACATGCCCAGGATCTTCTCGTGCGGGCTGGCGACGAACAGCTCCGCCTGACCGTTGTGATCGAGATCGGTGATGGCCACATCCGTCGCGCGGAGCAGCCCCGCGAAGGCCTCGCCCTGGCCGAGTCCTTCCGCCGTCCCGCGGAACAGCACGAGCTGACCGGCATCCGGCGCCGCGGCGACAACGTCAACCAACCCGTCGCCATCGACATCACCCAGCGCGATCGGCCGTCCGCGGTTCGTGTCGCGCACGGGATAGGAATGCAGCAGCAGCGGCCAGTCGGTCGTGCCTGCGGTGTCCGCCGGCGTTTCCCAGCGGTATTGCAGCAGACGGCCGGTCGCGTAGTCCACGGCGAACAGGTCATCCGGTACACCCGGCTCAACCGCACGGCCGATCGACAGACTCCGCGTCCGTGGCACGCGCACCGGCCGCAACGCCGCCAGACCGCCGTCAGCCTGCTGCAGGCCAACGTATACGCCGTAACGCTCATCGTCGGCCCCGATGATCAGATCGTCGCGATCGTCGCCATTGAGATCGCCGGCGAGCATGAGCAGCGGGTTCTTGATCCCGTGGACAAGCCGCTGCGGCTTGTGCAGTCCGCCGTCGTCGCGCTGGACGAAAAGCATCAGCTCGGTCGCGCCGAGCACCGCAACATCGGCCTTGTGATCGCCGCTGAAATCCGCGGTGACGAGGCCGCCGTAGCGGGGTGCGCCCTGCGGCACACGGATGCGGATGGGTGCGCCGAAGCCACCCTGCGACTTGGCCGGCAGAACGACTAGATCTTTCGGCTCGCCGAAGAAGACGATGTCCGTGCGCCCGTCGGCAGTAAGGTCAGCGACGTCGGCCGCCGCGACGCTGTACGGCACAGGCACGTGCTCGTTGCGCAGGTCGCCGCGATCGGGCACGTCATTCTGCTCGACCGCGCGCGGCGTAGCGGCTGGGTCGTCCGGCCCACGCTGATAGAACACCTCGAAGCGGCTCTGGTACGAATTCCACACAACCACGTCGCGCCTGCCGTCGGCGTTGAGATCGGCCAGCCGCAACTGGCTCAGCTCCGGCTTGATCTTGTAGATCTGCATCGGGCCGAAGCCGAAGTACCGCGCGAGCTCGGCGGTCTGATTCTCGGTCAGATCCCCCTGCACGCCGGCGAGCGCGAACACCGCCGCGACGACACCCATCAACAAAGACATGCGAACCACCTCCAACGCCCAGTTGTACCACTGCCGTGTCGGCAATGGAGCATGTTGAAAAGGTAGCCTACCAGCAGAGGATGGACGGGGCGAATTCCGAGCTAAACGTCGGCCGCAGGGGGCCGACGCTGCGCGCATGGATGCTGCTCCTGAATTCTCGTGGATCACGCCCCTTTCCCCCCGCCACTGACTACCCCGCCGCCTGCATCGCTCGTAGCGCCGCCGCGCGGCGTTGGGCTCGCTCGCGCTGTTCCATCGACTCCGGGTCGGTGCCCGTGTGACCGGCGACGTCCGCCTCCGCCGCGGCGACGACGTCGGCCGTGACCGCTTCGGCTGGCAGGGCCTGGCTGGTGAGGATCGTCACGCGGTTGTCGAAAACCTGGGCGAAGCCGCCGTCGATGAAGACGTGGTGCGTCTTACTACCCTGCGTGTAGCGCACCTGCCCGATACCCAGCTCGCACATCAGCGGAGCCCGATCGTGCAGCACGCCCAACGCACCATCGTGCGCGGTGAACACGACCGAATCGGCCGGCTCTTCGAGCAACTGCCGCTCCGGCGTGATCACAACGAGATCGACCTGTTTGCCTTCAGCCATAGTGGTTGGAATCTAGCTGCGCCGGATGAGGGCTGTCAAGTTTCGCCGGCCACGGGGGGCCGGAGCTACGCGCCACGCGGGCGCCTTGCAAAACCTACACCGCGTCGGTGCTCGGTTTCTTGCTGCCCTTCGATTCCGTCTTGGTCGAACTTCCGGCATCCGACTTCTTCGCGTCTGACTTCTTGTCCTTGCTGTCGGACTTACACGACTGGGCCTTCGACTCTGATTCGGCGGCCTTCTTGTACGACTCGCTGCGATAGTCCGTCTCGTAGAAGCCCGAGCCCTTGAACAGCACGCCCGCGCCGGTGCCGATCAGGCGCTGGAGCTTGTTCTTGCCACACGCGGGGCACTTGGCCAGAGGTTTCGCCGTGATCGACTGAAACTCCTCGAACGTGTGGTCGCACGCGTCGCACTTATAGTCGTAAGTCGGCATGGTCACTCCTTGCCGCCGCCTTCGCTCGATTCCGCCGGGCCACTCGAAACCACAACGCGCGTAGCGCGCAGAACGCGCTCGTGCATCTTGTAGCCGCGGGCCAGCTCCTGGATCACCGTACCCGCGGGGTGTTCGTCGCTGGGCTGCTGCATCATGGCTTGGTGCAAATCCGGGTCGAACGCCTTGCCGGCCGCTTCGATCGGCTCGACGCCCTGCTGGCGCAGCACTTTGAGGAAGTGCTCATAGACAATCCGCACGCCGTCGCCGACGGCCTGCACATCGGTCGCGGTCCGCGCCGATTCCTGCGTACGCTCTAGGTCGTCAAGAATGACCAGCAGCTCGCGGGCGAAATCCGCCTCGGCAAATCGCAGTGACTCCTGCTTCTCGCGCTGGGCGCGCTTGGCCGAATTCTGCGCGTCAGCCAGCACGCGCAGGTTCTTCTCGCGCAGCTCTTCGACCTCACGCCGCAACTGCGTCAGCTCGTCCTCCGCCTCCGTGGCTTGCATCTCCTCGGCCACAGGCTCGGCGACCTGCTCTTCGGCAGCCGCAGCCGCCGGCGATTTCTCTTGCGCCTCGGCACTGCTCATCGCGCGCTTATTCCTCATCTTCCTTCGTGGTCGTTTCACGCGTCAGGTACTCCTTGACCCGTTCGAAGAACCCCTTCGACTCCGGCAGCACGTGCTTGTCCTCGGTCGCCGCGAACTTGCGGAGCAATTCCTCCTGCTCGCGAGTGAGTTTCTTCGGGATTTCGATCAGTGCCTGCACGATCTGCTGCCCACGCCGCCCGCTACGGAGGTTGGGCAGGCCCTTGTCGGGCAACTGGAAGATCGCACCGTGCTGCGTGCCCGGCGGGATCTTCAGCGGCACCGATCCGGACAGCGTCGGCACGTCGACCTGCGCCCCCAGCGCCGCCTGCGTGAAGCTGATCGGATAGGCACAGACCAGGTGATCGCCGTCGCGCTGGAAGAACTCGTGCTCGCGAACACGAATCACGCAGCGCAAGTCGCCGCGATTCGTCCCCGAGTGGCTGGGCTCACCCTCGCCGCGCAGGCGAATACTCTGTCCGTCATGCACGCCCGCCGGCACCTTCACGTCGACGACGCGCTCGCGGGATGCACGTCCGGATCCGTCGCACTGTTTGCACGCCCGATCGGGGATGGACCCGCGCCCTTGGCAATGCGGACAGTCGATCACCTGTCGCGAAACGAAGAAGCCCATCGACTGCTGCTGCTCGACCTGACCATAGCCGCCACAGGTGCTGCAGTTGCGTCGCTGCGTGCCGGGCTCGTTGCCCTGGCCGCCGCAGCGTTCGCAGAAGTCGTTGCGTTCAAAGCGGAGCGTCTTCTCGACGCCGGTGAGCACGCCTTTCAGGTCGATCTCGATAACGGTCTGAATATCGATACCGCGGTCCGACCGTCGCCGGCCGCCGCGCCCCATACCACCGAAGATGTCGCCGCCGAACAGATCCGAGAAGACGCTGAAGATGTCTTCGACGCCCATGCCGCTGAAGTCGTGCATGCCGACGCCGTTGAGCCCCTGGTGACCGTAGCGGTCGTAGCGGTTGCGCTTCTCGGGGTCCGCGAGGACCTCGTACGCCTCGGCGGCTTCCTTGAACCGCTCCTCGGCGCCCTCGTCCTTGTTGCGATCGGGGTGGTACTTGAGCGCGGCCTGGCGATAAGCGCGCTTGATTTCGTCGGGCGCTGCGCTGCGGTTCACGCCCAGCACTTCGTAGTAATCGCGCTTTGAACTCACCATTGGCCTCGATTACCGCTTGGAACGAGAGTTCGAATCATCCGGCCACTGATACGCCGCAAGCTCAAATCGGGATCCGACGCTCCAGCCTTACGGAACATCGGGATCCAGGATTTGAGCTCACGGTCTGGTCAGTTCCTATCGTAGCAACCTAGTGCGTCGCGCCTTCAATGCTGCCGTGCTCGTCTTCCTTGTATTCGGTACACAGCACGTCCGTCGTCAGCATCAGGCCGGCCACGCTGGCCGCGTTCTGCAGCGCCACGCGGGCAACCTTCGCCGGGTCGATAATCCCGGCCTCGAACATGTCGACGTACTCGTCCCTGGTCGCGTTGTAGCCGACGTTCTTCGTCTGCGAGAGAATTTCGTCGACAACCACACCGCCGTCTTCGCCGGCGTTCTCAGCGATCTGCCGCGTCGGATACTCGAGCGCCTTGGCGACGATGCGATAGCCGATCGCCTCATCGGTGTCGATCTGCTTGCCCGCCGTCTCGACCGGCTTGACCGCCCGCAGGAACGTCACGCCGCCACCCGGCACAACACCCTCTTCGGCCGCGGCCTTGGTCGCGTGGAACGCGTCGTCGACCAGATCCTTGCGCTCCTTGACGGCGATTTCGGTCGCACCGCCGACCTGCACGACTGCCACGCCGCCGGTCAGCTTCGCCAGCCGCTCCTGGAGCTTCTCGCGATCGTAGTCGCTGGTGGTCTTTTCGATCTGGGCGCGGATCTGCGCGATGCGGGCGTCGATGCCCTTCTTCGTGCCGGCACCCTCGATGACCGTCGTGTCATCCTTCGTGATGACGACCTTCTTCGCGCGGCCGAGCATGTCGAGCTCGATGTTCTCGAACTTGAGACCGCGGTCCTCGCTGATGAACTCGCCGCCGGTGAGCGTCGCGATGTCACCCAGCATGGCCTTGCGCCGATCGCCGAAGCCCGGGGCCTTGACCGCCGAGACGTTCAGCGTGCCGCGCAGCTTGTTGACGACCAGCGCTGCCAGCGCCTCGCCTTCCACGTCCTCGGCGATGATCAGCAGCGGCTTGCCGATGTTGACGACCTTCTCGAGCAGCGGCACCAGGTCGCGCAGCGAGCTGACCTTCTTCTCGTAGATCAGAATGTACGGGTCATCGAGCACGGCCTCCATCGACGTTGGGTTGGTGATGAAGTAAGGAGACACGTAGCCCTTGTCGAACTGCATGCCCTCGACGTGCTCCCACGTCGTCTCCATCCCCTTGCCTTCCTCGACCTCGACCACACCGTCCTTGCCGACCTTGTCGAACGCCTCGGCGAGCATCTTGCCGATCTCGGCGTCGCCGTTGGAGCTGATCGTGCCGACCTTGGCAATGTCGTCCTTACCCTTGACTTTGACCGACTGCTTCTGGATTGCGTCGACCGCAATCTCGACCGCCGCGTCGATGCCGCGCTTCACCGCCATCGGGTTCGCGCCAGCGGTGATGTTCTTCAGGCCCTCGGCGAAGATCGCCTCGGCCAGAACCGTCGCGGTGGTCGTGCCGTCGCCGGCGAGATCGGACGTCTTGCTGGCGACTTCGTTAACCAGCTTGGCGCCCATGTTTTCGAACGGATCGGGCAGCTCAATTTCCTTGCTGACCGTGACGCCGTCCTTGGTGACGCGCGGGGCGCCCCAGGACTTCTGGAGAATCACGTTGTGACCGACGGGGCCGAGCGTCGACTTGACCGTCCGCGACAGCTTGCGGACGCCTTCGAGAATCTGGCTGCGAGCCTTGTCGGCGTACATGAGTTGCTTGGCAGGCATACGTTTACCTTCCTCGTTCAGTCTTGAAGCGTCGCGCGCTTTGGTTCACGGCGCCTCGAGTTCACCGTTGCTATTCCTGGACCGCCAATACGTCGGACTCACGCAGAATGACGTACTTCTCGCCGCTGAGCTCGACTTCGGTTCCGCTGTACTTGCCGTAGAACACGGCGTCGCCGACCTTCAGGGACATCTGGCCGCGCTCGCCGGTCTTCTCGAGCAGCTTGCCCGGGCCGGCCGCGATGACCTTACCCTGCTGCGGCTTCTCGCGCGCACTGTCCGGCAGCACGATTCCGCCGACGGTGACTTCCTCGGCCTCAAACGGCTGGACCACCACCCGATCATCCAACGGACGCATCTTCAACTTCTTCGCGGTTGCGGTAGGCATTTATCTCTTCTCCAGTCTTTGCTTCATCTTGCGTTCTGATTCTCAGTCCTGTGTAGTGGCAAGGCGTCTACGAGCGGCGGAGGATTACATCATTCCCATGCCGCCCATGCCACCCATTCCGCCCATACCACCCATGCCGCCCATCTCGTCGTCCATGCCCGGACCGCCGGGGCCGGCCTTGTCCTTGGCCTGCGGCTTCTCGGCCACAAGACAGGCACTGGAGAGCAGAATGCGAGCAACACTGCTGCCGTTTTCGAGCGACGAACGGACGACCTTCGCCGGGTCGATCACGCCGCTCTTCATCAGGTCTTCGTAGTCACCGGTGTCGGCGTTGAAGCCGAAGTTGGCGCTGTTGTTGGTCTCGACCTTCTTCTGAACGACCGCCGGCTCGTAACCGGCATTCGCGGCGATCTGGCGGATCGGAGCGATCAGTGCGTCGCGAATGATCTTCACGCCGACCTTCTCGTCCTCACCCTTGATGCGCAGATTGTCGAGCGTGTCGCGCGCCCGCAGCAGCGCTACGCCGCCGCCTGGGACAACACCCTCCTCGATCGCCGCGCGGGTCGCGTGCAGCGCGTCCTCGACGCGGGCCTTCTTCTCCTTGAGCTCGGCTTCGGAGGCCGCACCGACGTTGATTTGCGCCACGCCGCCGGCGAGCTTCGCCAACCGCTCCTGCAGCTTCTCGCGATCGTAGTCGCTGGTGGTCTGTTCGATTTCCTTGCGGATCTGGGCGATGCGGCCCTGGATCTCGCCGCTGGAACCGGCGCCTTCGATGATGGTCGTGTTGTCGTTGTCGATGCGGATCTTCTTGGCCTGGCCGAGATCGCCGATCTCGACACCGTCGAGTTCGATACCCAGGTCCTTGAACACCGGCTTGGCGCCGGTCAGGACTGCGATGTCTTCCAACATCGCCTTACGCCGATCTCCGTAGCCCGGTGCCTTGACCGCGGCGACGTCGAGAATGCCACGGAGCTTGTTCACCACGAGCGTAGCCAGCGCTTCACCCTCAACATCTTCGGCAATAATGAGCAGCGGCCGCTTGGCCTTGGCAACCTTCTCGAGCAGCGGCACGAGCTTGGTAACGCTGCTGATCTTGTCTTCGAACACCAGAACGAAACACTTCTCGAGGTTGACCGCCATCGCGTCGGGATCGGTGATGAAGTGCGGGCTGAGATAACCCCGGTCGAACTGCATGCCTTCGACAACGTCGACGTTCGTGTCGAGACTCTTGCCCTCTTCGACGGTGATGACGCCGTCTTTGCCGACCTTGCCGAAGCAGTCGGCCATGATCTCGCCAACCGAGCGATCGTTGTTCGCCGAGATCGACGCGATGTTGATGACATCTTCGTTGCCGCGTGCGTCGAGCTTCACCGGCCGGGCACCGGCGTGAATGTTCTTGACGACCGCACGGACAGCGGCCTCGATACCGCGATTGATGCCGTTGGCGTCATAACCGGCCGTGATCGCCCGCAGACCTTCCTTGTAGATCGCCTCGGCCAGGACCGTCGCCGCGGTGGTCCCGTCGCCGGCAATATCGCTGGTCTTGCTGGCGGCTTCCTTCACCAGCTGGGCGCCCATGTTTTCGTACTTGTCGTGGAGTTCGATTTCCTCCGCGACGGTAACGCCGTCCTTCGTGACGCTGGGTCCACCCCAGCCCTTGTCCAGGACGGCGTTGCGGCCGCGCGGGCCGTAAGTGCTCTTGACCGCCGAGGCGAGTTTCTCCACGCCGGCCAGAATGGCCTTTTGCGCCTCGTGATCAAACGAGAGTTGCTTGACCGCCATGCAGACGTCTCCTTCCTACCGATCTCTCATGCCAGGATTGGCTTTGTGGTGCAGCTTGATGCCCCGACGGTACACGTCGGGCCGCGCCCCAGGGGGCTAGCAATTCAGGTGCCAGAGGCGGGAGGAACGACCTCGCACTGTAACCTTATTAAACTTGGTCATTTAGAGCAGTGCGCCAACATACCGATGTGGCAGACGGGCGTCGGCGGCTGTCGGGCTGGCAGCAGGTCCATGACAGATTGGCCGAGGTTGCGACCCAACGCGCCACCGACTATCGTGCCTCGCGGCGCGGTACTCGTGGACCGCCCCGCGCAGTAGCGGGAGCGACGTAACTCAATGAGCGACAGCACTCTAGGGAATTCCACCGCTTCATCGAACGGCCTGCTGGCTACGCGGAGCGGGGCCAAACCCTCCAAACAAGCCGCCCGGCGGGCGTTCTGGCGGACACTTGCCCTCGTTCGACCTCACCGCCGGAAGATGGTCCTCGGCCTCGTGCTCGGCGTGGGCGTCGCACTAGCATACGCGGGCACGCTCGGTGGCATGTTGCCCGTGCTCAAGGTCATCACCGACGCCGACCGCAGCCTGCACGACGCGCTGCTCGGGATCCCCGCAGAGGGTGCCGAACCGGCCGCCGAAACTGAGTGGTACACGCCCTACCTGAAACACTTCGCCCCCCTGTTCCCCGCCGGCAATACGCCCGCCGACCGTATGCAGACGCTGCTGACGCTGGTCGCAATCCTCGTTGGACTCAACGCACTTGGAAACGCCTTCCGCGTGCTCTCGCAATACCTGATCCTTAATGCCTCACATCGCATGATGATGGACCTCCGCCGGCGGATGTATCGCAAGGCCCTCCGCGTGCCCATGGTCGATCTCACCGGCGACGTCTCCAACCGCGTCAACCAGTTCCTGTCGGACACACGCGAAATCTTCCTCGGCGTGACCACGCTTTTTGGGAAGGTCGCCCGCGAGCCGCTCAAGGCCATCTGCGTGCTGGTCGTCGCGCTGGTGCTCGATGCCCGCCTGACGCTCGTAGTGCTTGCCATCGCGCCGATCGCGGTCGGGCTGCTCTGGTACTTCGGCCGCAAGGTGCGCAAGGCCACCGTCAAACTGCTCGAGGGCTACGGTATCATGCTGGGCGGCCTGGAAGAGACACTCCAGGGGATCGACACGGTCAAAGGCTACGGCCGCGAAGGGTATGAACGTCGGCGGATGTGGCGGATCGAACGCGGCATGCTACGGCAACTGCTCCGCCTAGCGTGGATCGAGGCGCTCGCTTCGCCGCTGATCGAAGTCATCGGCGTCATTGCCACCGTGGCGGGAATCGTCTGGCTCGCGTCGCGCACCTTCCACGGCGAGATTGCACCGTCGGTGTTCATGACCATGGTCGGCCTGCTCGCTGCCATGCTAGACCCGGTCCGTAAGATCGCCAACGTCTATAACATGGTCCAACGCGCCGGCGGTGCATCGACGCGCGTCTGGGAATTCCTCGACCAGCCTGAGGAGCAATCGTCGCCGGGCGCGCAGCGCCTAATTGACACAACGCCCCGAGCCGTCCGCTTCGAGAACCTCACCTTCCGCTACACCCCCACGCAGGAGCCCCCGGCGCTGTGCGACGTCACGCTCGACGTACAGCCCGGGGAGTGCATCGCGATCGTCGGCCCCAATGGCTCGGGCAAATCCACGCTGGTCAAGACGCTGCCGCGGTTGCTCGAACCCGATGCAGGGGAGGTAACGGTCGACAGTGTGCCGGTGCGTGATCTCAGCCTGCGCAACCTGCGGATGCAGATCGCGGTTGTCTCTCAACGCCCAGTCATCTTTGCGCGCTCGGTGTTTGACAACATCGCCTATGGCAAGGACGGCGCGACGCTCGATGAGGTCCGCGCCGCGGCGCGCCACGCGTTCGCCAGCGACTTCATCGAGCAATGGCCCGACGGGTACGACACGCCACTGGGCGAATTCGGCACATCCGTCTCCGGCGGTCAGCGGCAGCGCATCGCGATCGCGCGCGCGTTCCTGAAACCCGCATCGATCCTGATCTTCGACGAGGCCACCAGCGAGATCGACGCCGAGAGCGAACGCAAGATTCACGCCGCCCTCAACGAGCTGCGCCAGGGGAAAACCACGTTCCTGATCGCGCACCGGCACACGGTGATGGATATGGCCGAGCGCATCGTGGTGATGGACGCCGGCCGGATCGTTGATTTCGGCACGCACGCTGAATTGATCGAACGCTGCCCCCTCTACATTGCCCTGTACCGCTCGCCCGCCGCACAGTGACGAAATCGTCCGCGCGTCATTCCGACGAGTGCAGCGAGGAGGAATCTACGTTCGAACGCGCGCAACTCTCCATTGGCAAGTAGATCCCTCACTACGTTCGGGATGACCGGAAGTGGTCACCGTCCCATGCTACGGCTGCACGAGTTCCTCCACGTCCTCGTCCGTCAGCCGATAGACAAACAGCGAATAACCAACGCGCTCGTCCGGCGTGCGGTCTTTCAGCCGGCTCAGCAATCGCTTGTAGCGCAGCTCCGCGAACTCGCGCCGCGCCTGCCGACGTTGCAACTGCTTGTCGAGCGGCTCCACCTCCTGCGGGGTGCTCGCTGCGATGACACCGAGCTCCTGATACGCGTTGCGTATCTCATCAGTCCAGTAGGACTCACGGAGCTGCGGGTCATTCAACCCGAGCAGACGATTCACACTCACCACGTAGGTACCGGCGGTAAGCGACGTCCGCGGCTCGAAGTCCATGAAGCTCGGCAACGCCTCGCAGTTGATGTAGCGCGTGGGCAGCACGCTGCCGAAGTACGCCAGCTTCAGCGACTCGTCGGGATGCCTTCGCTGATACTCGCGCAGCCGGAGCAGATCCTGCCCCCAGTCGATGTTGCTATCGGCCAGGACCTTCCAACCGTGCCGCGGACCACCGACGGTCTCGTTGAAGTACGCCAGGTAGTTGGGGAAGATCAACGCGTTCGCCGCGACAAGCCACAGAGCCGCAACACCGACCAACACGCGCCCCCACTTGTTCGCCAGCCAGGCCGCCGCCGTTCCCGCGAGCACAAACAGCATCGGATAAACCGGTAACAAGTGCCGCTGGCCGATGTTGAACGACCCCGACATCACGTGCCCGCAGTAGCACACGACGAATACGACCATGCCGGTCAGCAGCAGCGGCGTACCCAACCTGGCGCGCCGCAACCCAACCGCGATGACACCTGCTAATGCGAGTGCGATGATCGCCAGCGGCGTTTTCACCGCAAACGCCAGCGGGAAATACCACCACCACCCGTCCACCGAGTAAACCCCCTGAGCGTACGCATACCGTCCACTCGTCGAGCCGAGTGTCTGAGCGATTCCTAGCAGGTACGCATCCGGAAACACCTGATAGTCGACCACGGTGTTCAGAAACGACGCGACCAGGCCGGTGCGTGGCGTCCCGTCCGGTTCGTGCAACGCGAGTTGCCATTCCATGGCGAGGCGCTGTTGCGCCTGTTCCAGATTCGATCGCGCTGCCGCGGTGTTGGCAATCGCCGGTAACGGCGCCGCGATCGTGCGCTGCCAGCCATAACCGGTCCAGATTCCCAGCCACACGGTCAGCATGACGAACAGCGCCACGCCCCCCACGAGCCCGACGCGTTCGACGCGTCGCGTCACGCCGGTAGTGACGACACCTTCGACGCCGCGGCGTGAGACGGATGTTTCGATCGGCTGCTTCCGCACGATGGCGACGACCGCCATCGCGAGCAAGGCCGGCAGCACCAGCGGCCACGAGAACTTCGTCAAACTCGCCGTCGTCAGCGCAGCCGCCGCCAGGATGAGCCGCGGCCAGGTCACGCGTTCGAGCAATCGTGAGAATGCGAGCAGCGTTGCCGCGATGCACAGCGTGATCGGCAGATCGGTGGTAATCAGGCGCCCGTGCGCGAGGAAGGTAGGGCTGAAGACCGCGACAAGCAGTGCCAGCAACCCCGCCGTCGGACCGAAGCTCAGGTGGGCAAGCGCATAAACTGACAGGCACGTGGCGATTAGCAACACGACCATCAGGCACCGGCCGATCAGCACAAAGCGCTGCCCGTCATTCTGTTCGAACAGCCAGGCGCGTGCGAACTGGAATGTGTTCGCGCTTACCCAGTGCGGATTGTCCGCATCCGGCCACACGGGATCGAGCAGCGCCAGTGGCCAGGCGCACCAGATCTTCGCCAGCGGGGGATGATCCGGCGCCAGGCGGAAATCGCCGGTCTTGAGATAGCTGAGTCCGGTGGTCAGATGACTGGTCTCATCGAACGTGACGCTGTCACGCGTCAGGGACGTCGCCGCCAACGCCGCACTGATCACCAGCAGCGTGACCACCAGCGGCCAGTGCCAGATCGGCAGCACGAAGCGCCCGCCTGGAACCGCGGTACTTCCGACGGGTGTTGACGAAGCGGCCATCCGGGCTCCGAGGAAATCGTCAGGGCTTAAGCGTCAGCCCTGCACCTTCTGCGCCAGCCAGTCGCACAGCGGGTCGAGGCCTTCGTTACGTAACGAACTGACCTCCCACACCGGACGCTCGTCGTCGAGTGTATCACGCAACTGCCGAACGGTAAGATCAGCCCCCGGAAGATCAGCTTTGTTGACCACGAAGCCCGTCGCGATCTCGTATACGCCGGCCTTGGCGAATTGCACGGCGTCGCCGGCGCCGGGCATCAGCAGCAGCAGCACTTCGTCGGTCAGGGCGCGCACCTCGGTGTCGTTCTGGCCTGCGCCGACCGTCTCAATAAGCACGATTTCATAGCCCCCGGCCACGAGCAACTGCGCAACTTCGGCACAGTGCGGCGCCAGCCCGCCGGCCTGACCCTCAGAGGCCAGACTGCGAATGAACAAGCCATCATCCGGGTCGTTTGCCATGATCCGCAAGCGATCACCCAACACCGAGCCGCCCGTAATCGGGCTGGTCGGATCGACAGCGATTACCGCGACGCGATGATCGCGCTGCCGTAACTTCTGCGCCAACTTGCCGATGAACGTGCTTTTGCCCACGCCCGGCGCGCCGGTAATACCAACCAGCACGCGCGGCGTACTGTCATCTTGCGTGGCCGGTAAGACGGACTCGTCGCCATTCATCAAGTGTGTGATCGCGCGGGCCAGACCCGCAACATCGGTCAGTTGAATTCCCTGGACGCCCGCCGCACGTGCCGCCCGACGTCGCTCGGTCAGGGCCTGCACCGCTTCCACGACGGTCTGCATCGGTGTGCCGGGGTTGAAGACGCCGTCGATTCCGGCATCAGCCAGCGGCTGGTGGTCTTCTTCCGGGATGATGCCACCGACCACGATCGGCAGGTCCGGAATCCCGACCTGCCGGCTCAGACGGCGTAGTTCCGGCATGATGGTCATGTGGGCCGCCGACAGCAGGCTTACGCCGAGCACGTCGACGTCTTCCTGTAGGGCAGCGTGAACCGTTGAGGCCGGGGTCTGCCAGAGCCCGGTGTAGATGACCTCCATTCCGGCGTCGCGGAGGTTCCGCACGATCAGCTTGGCCCCCCGGTCGTGCCCGTCCAATCCGATCTTGGCGATCAGTACCCGCGCCGGCCGATTCATCAGATCCTCCGCGTACACCTTGGGGGAGCGACCGCCCCCGGGACTGGCCGGCGGAGTAACCGGCTCGGGAACGGTTCGCCTGAACCGGTTACTGTAACCCGGGACGCAGGATTGACAAGCTGACCCCTTTGTGCCAGAAAGCCAGACGCGATTCGGCCGCTTGCAGAGCCCCCCGACACGCCACCGGCCCCCGGAGACCAGGCTGGCGCGGTAGAGTCGCGCACCCCGGAGTTCACCACGTGCGAGAGCCCAAGCCGGTCATCGGATTGTGCGGCGGCGTCGGCGCCGGCAAATCGCGAATTGCCGCCGAGTTCGAGCGCCTCGGGTGTCTGGTGATCTCCTCTGACCGCCTGAATCACGAGGTCCTCGCCGAGCCAGAGGTCCTGCGTGAGCTCAGAGACTGGTGGGGCCCGAACATCATCGGGGCCGATGGCCGGGCCGACCGGGCCCGCATCGCCGAGATAGTTTTCGCGGATTCTGAGGAGAAAGAGCGGCTTGAAAGGCTCCTGCACCCCTTGATCGCACGTCGTCGCAGGACTATGATACGTGCGGTTGAGAATAGCTCAGCGATCAAGGCCATCGTCCTCGATTCCCCGTTACTGTTTGAAAGCAAGCTCGATCGCGAGTGCGACTCAATTGTGTTTGTAGAGGCCAGCCACCCTGAACGGCTGCGTCGTCTGCAAGCCAATCGCGGTTGGGACGCGAACGAACTGCAACGGCGCGAAACCTGGCAGTTACCGTTGGCGCAAAAGCGGCGACGTTCCGATTTCGTTATCGATAATGAGTCGCCGGAAGACACGCTAGGCCCACGGGTGGCCGAAATCCTAGCACAGATACTCGGATCAGATGCCAACAGGGAAGAGCGTATCTGACCCAGTGACATCTACCCGGTTACACCGAGCGCCTCGCGCAACGTCTCGTTGGGGTGCGTTTGGGAGTGCAGTATGGCTAAGACCACGACACGTTCGCGCGGCACAAAGAAGTCGGCCGAAGCCGACGAGCTTCCCCAGGATGAGGAATCAGCCGTGACCGAATCGGCAACGAAGAAGCGGTCCGGGCGCAAGGCCGCCGCGGACACCGCGACCGACGTCCTCGACGAATCCGCCGAGCCGACGAAGAAGAAGCCCAAGACGTCCAAGAAGAAGAGCGAATACGACGACAGCTCGCCGATCGATCGCGAGACGCACGAGAAGTACGAGCGAATCAAGCGCGGCGAGCTGCACATCACCGACCTGCAGAAGATGGCCGTCGCCGAGCTGCACGAGGTTGCCAAGGAAGAAGGCATCGAGGAGTACGTCGGCCTGCCCAAGCAGGACCTGATCTTCCAGATCCTCAAACGGCGCATCAACCAGAACGGCCTGCTCTACGGCGAGGGCGTGCTCGAGGTACTCCAGGACGGCTTCGGCTTCCTGCGCAGCCCTGAATACAACTACCTGCCCTGCCCCGACGATATCTACGTCAGCCCCTCGCAGATTCGGCGTTTCGGCTTGCGCAATGGACACATCGTGGCCGGCCAAATCCGACCGCCGAAGGAGTCTGAGCGCTACTTCGCGCTGCTGCGTGTCGAAGCGATCAACTATGAATCGCCGGAAGCGGTCACCGAGAAAACCAACTTCGAAGACCTGACTCCGCTGCACCCTAACGAGCGGTTCTTCCTGGAAACGACCCAGAAAGAGCTGAACATGCGCATCGTGGACATGGTCACACCGATTGGCATGGGCCAGCGCATGCTGATCGTTGCGCCGCCGCGCACCGGCAAGACGGTGCTGCTGCAGAAGATGGCCAACGCCGTCAGCTCCAATCACGAAGATGCCAAAGTCATCATCCTGCTGATCGACGAGCGTCCCGAAGAAGTGACCGAGATGCAGCGCGCGACCAAGGCCGAGGTCATCAGCTCGACGTTCGACGAGCCGGCCAGTCGTCACGTACAGGTCGCTGAGATGGTGATCGACAAGGCCAAACGTCTGGTCGAATACGGCCATGACGTAGTGATCTTCCTCGACTCCATTACGCGCCTAGCGCGCGCATACAACACGGAAGTGCCGCACTCCGGCAAGATCCTGACCGGTGGCGTCGACGCCAACGCGCTGCAGAAGCCGAAGCGCTTCTTCGGCGCCGCCCGCAATATCGAAGAAGGTGGCAGCCTGACGATCATTGGCACCGCGCTGGTCGATACCGGCTCGAAGATGGACGAGGTCATCTTCGAAGAGTTCAAGGGCACCGGTAACAGCGAGCTGCACCTCGATCGCCGCCTAGTCGACAAGCGCATCTGGCCGGCCCTGAACATCCCGGCGTCCGGCACGCGCAAGGAAGAGCTGCTGCTGCACCCGGACGAGCTCGAGAAGATCTACATGCTCCGCCGTGTGCTGAGCGACATGAATCCGGTCGAGGCCGTCGAGCTGCTCCGCAACCGACTGTCCAAGACCGAGAGCAACCGCCTGTTCCTGATGACGATGAACCTGGCGTAGGCAGGCGCGTACCGGCGGCCCCCGGTAGTCGACGCATTACGACGCACATGCTCCGCCACGAAAGAGAAAAGGCCGATGAGCGAAATCGCTCGTCGGCCTCTTTCTATTTGCAGCAGAGAATCGTCGTAACGCTCGTGCGTCACTCCTGATCACCTTCTGTGCGACGGAAGATGTATCCCCCAGCGGTCGCACCCCAAACCTGTTGATCATCAGCGTCGAATCCCCGGTCCCACGTAATCAGCCGATCCGGGTGGATGGTTGCCTCCGACATGGCATAGGTCGCTCCACGGAGCGTACTGCGACAGCCCTTGCCTTGCGTTGCCCCGCCGAAAGTCTCCGCATCACGCCGACGCAAGACCAGTGCACAACCAGCGCGCAGCTCAAGGTCGGCCAGCGAAATCGCATCGAACCGCCCCGGCTCACGCCAGGCGCCGGCGTACGCCAGCGGGTCGCCGGGCAGCAGATACACCCTGCTCTCAACCGCGCCGTCGGCGCGCGCAACCAAGCGATACACGCGCTGACGATAAGGCCGGCCCAGCCGCGCCGCGGATGCCTGCTCGACATACAACCACGGGCCGTCGTCTCGCGCGGCCCAGATCGGCACCATGTGCAGCCGGATGTCGAAGTAGTCCTCAGGCTGCTCGGCAGCCTGCGCCGCGCTGCTGAATGAGCCAGTCATCCACTCTGCCAACACGTCGACGTCGCGCTGCTGACCGGTCGCTGCGCAGCCCAGAAGAAACCCGACCAACGGCAAGGGCGCGAGCCACCCGTATCGCTGAATCTTCATCAGTTCGCTCCCGCGATTCACACGCGTACGGAACATCGTAGCCCTTTCGGCCAAGCTCACGACACAATAGCGATATCGCATTACCAGATCCACAGCGTGCCTGCGCACCAATCAGAAATCGCTGCCAGGATATCCGCGCCGCCACGACTACCCTTTCATCAAGCGCCAGGGGTAGGCCCGGCGAGCCAGGATTCCGAAGGAGCAATCGTGATGCACGCGCAAGTCAACCCGCAAACGTCCCCCCGTCGCCTGCAAACGACGGTGGCCGCGACACTATTCGTCACGCTGTCCGCCCTGCTGACGGCGCCCGCAAGCGCCGGCGATCTGTCGGATCGCGCCGGCTGGTCCGCCACGCTGCCGTTCGGTCAGCACGGCGCACAAGCGCTCGTCACGATCATCGACGAGCAGACTCTGTGGGTCGAAGCCCTGGGCTACTTCAACACCGGCGGCGACGTCGCGTTTCGTTTGGGCGTCAGCGATGACGAAGCAGACTACGCGTTGGGTCTGGAGCTGCCCCCCGTGCTGGATGAACCCTACGGCAACGACACCCTGGCGCTGCACTTGCCCGACGGCGAGACGCTCGCGGGCTTTAGCGCGATCGCCATCTGGTCAGACGCAAACGGCGAGAGCTACACGTCGGGTGCCTTCGCCCCACCCGTCGTGCCCGGCGATCTGAACTGCGACGGCTGGACCGATTTCGGAGACATCAATCCGTTTGTTCTGGCGCTCACGGATCCAAACGGGTATCCCCTGGAGTATCCGGGCTGCGACCCCAATCGCGGCGATCTTGACGGCAGTGGTGCGACCGGCTTCGGCGATATCAACCCGTTCGTTGACCTGCTGCTCGCCGGCCCGTCCGCCAGCGCCGAGTACGAGCTCATCTTCGACTCGACGTGGTCGCCGGAGACGCATCCGACCAACTTCCCCGTTAACGAACACTACTCGGGGCTGATCGGCGGCACGCACAACGATCAGGTCCACTTCTGGCGCGAGGGCGAGATCGCGTCGGATGGAATCGAGTGGATGGCAGAACTCGGTGGTACGTCAAAGCTAACCAACGAAGTGCAGGCCGCGATCACCGCCGGTAACGCGGGCAGCGTGGTCACCGGGCCTTCTCTCCCGACTTCGCCGCTCGCGGTGTCGACGACGTTCACCGCGACACAGGCCTTCAGCCACATCACCATCACGACAATGATCGCGCCCAGCCCGGACTGGTTCATCGGCCTGGACAGCGAACCGCTCTTCGTTGGTGGCGACTGGATCCGCAGCCACGCCATCCAGGTGCAGCCCATGGACGCCGGAACCGACAGTGGCGTGACGTACGGCTCGCCCAACCTGGACACCCAGCCGCGCGAGCCGATCTACGAGATCACCGGATTTCCGTTCGACGTCGGCGGTGAGGTTGCCCCGATGGGCTCCATCATCCTCCGCAGAATCGACTGACCCAGACGGACACACCGAGCGGCCGTCCGGACTACGCAGCCCGAGTGCGCTGATTTCCGCACGGTATTCACGGGCGCGGGCGCACGCGGACACGTGTGCGCCACCTCCCCGACCGGTTACCCGCCGCACGCACTGGCGACTCCGCGGCGCGTGTGCTACATTCCGCGCGCCGGGTTCGGGAGTGCCGCATCATGCCTGTGAAACACCATCGGATAGCGCGTCTGATACAGCGTTTCCTCGCCGCGAACTGCGCGGCGTTCGTCGTGTGCGGCTGCGCCGCAAGTACGGCAGACGTCGAGGCACCGGCGCCGCGGGCCATGGAGACCGTAGCCCAGGCGCTGCCGGTTTCCGCAACGAACGCTCCGCCGAGTGTGCGCACATCTGTCGACGCGCAGACCCTCCGCGCCATTCTGGCGCAGTTCTGTGCAGCACACGACTGTCCCGGGGCCACCTTCGGCTACGTACTGCCCGACGGACGTTGCGGCAGTCTGGCGACCGGCGTATCCAGCCGGACCACAGGTCGCGCCATGCAGCCCCGCGATCGCATGTTGATGGGCAGCATCGGCAAGACTTATGTTGCGGCGGTCGCGCTGCAACTCGTCTCCGAGGGAAAGCTGCGACTCGACACGCAGATCAGCGATTGGCTGAGTCACTACGAATGGTTCGGCCGCCTGCCCAACGCCCGCGCGTTAACGCTGCGCCAACTGCTCAATCACACCAGCGGCATCCGGCGCCACCTGTTTACTGACGAGTGCCAACAGGAGCTCAAAGCCGCTCCGCAACGCGTCTGGAATCCCGAGGAACTCATCGCGTTCGCCCTGGACACCGAACCGCTCTTCCCCGCGGGTGACGGCTGGTCCTACTCCGACACCAATTACATCCTCGTCGGCCTCATCATCGAGCGCGTGACACGAAACGCATATTACGACGAATTGGAACGCCGCATTCTCCGCCCGCAGGCCCTTGACCACACTTCGCCATCCGACCAGCCGCGGCTGCGCAACCTGATCAGCGGTTACACCGCACCCGACAATCCTTTCGGCGTACCGACCGAAACGGCCCGCGATGGGCGTTACGCGATCAACCCGCAGTTTGAATGGACCGGCGGCGGCCTGATCTGCACGGCCCTCGATCTCGCGCGCTGGGCGTACCGACTCTACGGCGGACACGCACTCGACGCGCGGGTGCAGGCCGCCCTGCTCGATGGCGTTGCGACTGCCCCGGGTACGGAGGAGCGCTACGGCCTGGGCGTGATGATCCGTCCCGGCCCGCATGGCCAGGTGTACGGTCACGCCGGCACGATGCCGGGTTATCTTTCGATCATGGAGTACCTGCCCGAGCACGACGTAGCGCTAGCGGTGCAGGTCAACACGGATATTGGTTTGTCGTTGGCGCTGCTCCGCGGACTCAGTGACAAGTTGGCGAAGGAGCTGATCCCCGCTCGGTAGCGACACCCTCCGATCGGAGTCGATCCCGATGATCAATCGCACCTGTCGTCGCATCGCGTTGACCGTGGGCGGGCTGTGTGCCGGCTTTGCAGCGCTGACGTTCGCGGTCCCGGTCGACGATCCCGATCCGGCCCGCTTCGAGGCCGAGATCGCGCGCTTTCTGGCATGGGACCGCAAGAATGCGCTGCCCAAGGACCCGATCCTCTTTGTCGGCAGCTCGAGCATCCGCCTCTGGCCGACGCGCGAGTCGTTTCCGGATCTGCCGGTGATCAACCGCGGCTTCGGCGGTTCACACATGTCAGACGCGATTCACTACATCGACAAGATCGTGCTGCCATACGACGCGCCGATCATCGTACTCTACGAGGGCGACAACGACGTCGCCTCGGGTAAGAAACCGGAACGCATCCTTGCGGACTTCAAGACTTTCGTGAAACGCGTGCGTGACAAACAGCCAGAGGTTCACATCGTCTTCCTCGCAATCAAACCCAGTCCGTCGCGCTGGAAGTTCTGGCAATCGATGCGCGATACCAACGCCGCCATCAACAACGTCTGCGAATTCGACCCACGTCTCACGTACCTGGACGTCGCGACGCCGCTGCTGAAGCACGGTCGCGAACCCAATCCGGCGTACTACGTCGAAGACAACCTGCACCTGAGCCCGGACGGTTACGATGTGTGGACGAAGACGCTCCGGCCGTTGTTGGAGAGGCTGGTGAAGAGAGGATCTTAGGATCAGCGGATCTGAGGATTCAGGGTTGGGGGGCGGTGGCATCTCTGCCCGTCGTGCCTCAGTGCCTTTGTGCCTACGTGCCTTTCGCTAAAATGCCTCTGCTGCCCGCGGGAACGAACCCAGGACGTTCACAAATACGCACAGCTCCTGTACGCGGGCCAATGCGCGGTGCACATTCGCGTCCTCGGCGTGCCCTTCGGCATCCACGAAGAAGTTGTACTCCCACTGCCGCCGCCGGCTGGGGCGCGATGTGATCATCGTCAGGTTCACGCCCTCGTCGCGGAAGACGTTCAGCACATCTACCAGCGCCCCCGCCTTGTGCGCCGTGGCGAACACGACCGCCGTCTTGTCCGCGCCCGTGCGGCCCGGTGCCCTGCGACCCAGCACGAAGAAGCGCGTCACGTTCTGTGGATCATCCTCGACGCGCGGGCACTGGATCGGCAGATCGTAAAGCTCTGCCGCCAATGTGCTGCCGATCGCGGCTGCGCACGCCTCGGCCGACGCCTGCTCCGCCGCCTTGCTGGTGCTCGCGACCGCAATCGTCTTGTCGAGCAGCCCGGTCTCCATCAGCCACTGCTTACACTGCTCAAACACTTCGGGCTTGGAGTAGACGCGCTGAACCTTCGTCAGCGGTACACGCGAAAGCAGGTTATGGTGAATCCGGCGTAGAATCTCGGCGCAGATCTTCACGCCGGTGTTCGCCAGCGCGTCCAGCGTGTCGATGATCCCGCCACCGATGCTGTTCTCGACCGGCACCACACCGAAATCGGCGTGCTCGCGTTCGATTTCATCAAAGATCGCGCTGATGTCCGCGACCGGCTCGTACTCGACGGAAGCGCCGAACTTGCCGCTGGCCGCCAGGTGCGAGAAGCTGCCGCGCGGGCCGAGGAACGCGATCCGCAGCGGCCGCTCCAACAGAAACGACCCGCTCATCAGCTCGCGATACACCGCCGCCAGCACGCTGTCCGGAAACGGTCCTGGATTTCGCTCCCGCAGCTTCTTGAGAATCTCGCTCTCGCGATCGGGCGCGTACACCGGCGTGCCGTCCGCCGCCTTCAGCCGACCGATCTCGGCGGCCGCGGCGCCGCGCTCCGACAGCAGCTTCAGGATCTGCTCATCCAGCGCGTCGATGCGTGCTCGACAGTCCACCAGCTTTGATTCGCCCTTCTTCTTCGCCGCCACGACGCGCCTCCACGGATCAGGTTGGCACCCAAACGGTACTGTCCTTCAGTATACGGGGCACACTTCATTTCTTCTTGATCAGCGTGCGCCAGAAGTCCGCCGCGCCGCGCGACTCCGGCGATGACGCGGTGCGAATGTCATCGATCATGTAAAAGCACTGCGGGTCGAGCGTACGGGCCTTTGTGACGACTTCCGGGGCATGGTACCGGTCCACCTGAATGAACACTTCCTGCACCGGCCCGTCGCGGCCGAAGCCATCGAACTGTGTCACGCGCAGCTCGTTTGCCCGCAGCGCCGCCGCCAGCTCCGCACCCTCGCGCGTGATGATGCGCACCACCTGCCGTCCGAGCGCAAGCCGGCTCT
>JANQFV010000024.1 GCA_028277645.1 Phycisphaerae bacterium | reverse complement strand
GCGTTGGGGGAGATTGGCCAGGGGATGTCGGGCGAGACGCCCGATCTACCCGGCTAGGCTTACGCACTTCGTTCTTGTATGTACGGGTTGCGGCTGGGTACGATGGTTTTGCGGCTGCACTTCGATGCGGCCGCGGCGCTGCTGGATGGAAATCGCTGGGAGGTGGAACGATGAGGGCTCAAGCTTGGCTCGCGGGTGGGCTAATACTGACTTGTGGTTTGATGGCAACTGCGTCGACGCTTACGCGTGACGCTGATCCGGTCGTGCTGATCGGTGACGATGTGAACGTTCTGATCGGAATGTCGGTGGGCGATTTCGTTGCGTTTCGCTACGACGCGACGTGGAAGCAGATCCCGGTGCAGGTGGATGAGCGGAAGTGGGTGGATTTCGGCGTCGTCTACAACGAGCCGCCGGTCGGCATTTTGACGCTCGCCTACGCGGACGCGAGCACCTACTGCGGTGCGGATGACAATCCCACGTTCGACGACGACGATGAACTCGTGTTCATGGCGGCCGACGCCGGTGAACAGGCGCCGGGGATGATCGCGCCGCCCGCCGGGGTCGACGCGGGATCACCAGCACTGGAGCTGACGATCAGCGATCCGATCGATGGGGGCATCGGGTAACGTCTATCTGTTCGTCACGGACGGATCGCTCGATCCGAACGCCGGCGTGGATTACGTCAGTTACACGTTCG
Organism: Phycisphaerae bacterium; assembly: GCA_028277645.1. Classification (GTDB taxonomy): domain Bacteria; phylum Planctomycetota; class Phycisphaerae; order UBA1845; family Fen-1342; genus JANQFV01. Next base: position 6,718 of record JANQFV010000024.1, on the reverse strand, counting down.
ATCTGCTGGCGGGTGATTACATTCCGGATTACGGGCTGCTGGCGGGGCCGAACCCGGAGAACAGTGTCGCGTGCAGTGACGTCTACTGCACACATTTCTCCGACCGCTGGATCCGCGACGAGTTGAACGTCTTTGCAGGCGGTGCGAGCGGCGTGGACATCCTCGACCGGCACAAGAACATGTTCGGTCCGGGCAACTGCGGGCGAACGGAAGACACGTTCAGCGCCGGCGAGGGCGCGTTCTTTGCGAACATCGATGGCCCCGTGCGTGCGATCCGCTCGTACATGGGTGCCAACAGCGGGCCGTTTACACAGCGCGAGCACCTCTTCTACCGGCAGCGGCAGGACACTACGACGTTCCTCCGTGTACACGCGATCTCCGGCGTGATGGACTTGTATGACTACAGTCCAGCGGCGACCGGCATGACGTACCGCAACAATCTCAACACGTTCGGCGTTCCGATCGATGGGCAGCCCGACAGCGTAGCCACCGGTGCGATCGTGTGGGAAATGGTGAGTGGGGCGCAGGGGAGTCTGGTGATCTCGCACCGGGTGGAGACGGATATCAGCCCGTTCGCGTACACGAGCTACTATTCGGACAACGATGCACCGACGGTGACGCAATGCACGGGGGACGCGTTCGAGTACGCGACCAGCGGGCTATGGATTAACCAGGGCATTCCGAATACCGACCCGTATCTGGGAACGCACAGCGTGCTCCGGCCGACGCGAACGATCTATTACGAAGCACCGGGCGCCGACACCGTGTTGGCGGAGTTGCGACACACGCAGGCGCAGACGCCGTTGAACGTCAGTGCCGCCGTGTATCCGCCGCTGCCGGGCGACTGCAATGGCAATGGCGTTGTGGATGCGGAGGATGGGTTGGCGGTGGGCGCGTGCCTGCGCGGTCCGGACACGCCGATCGATAGCGAGTGCTATTGCGCAGACCTTGAGGGGGACGGCGACGCGGACCTGTTCGATCTGGCGGCGGTGCAGGCGGCTTTGTAGGCGGGCTGTCGGGCGAGATGCCCGACCCACCCGGGTAAGACGACCGCGCGAGAGCTCGGCCGCTACGAGGGAGCTGACAACGTCCCAACTTCCCACTCGGGCATGATCCCCACTGTCGGCTCCTCGCCGCCGAAGCGGGCGAAGTAGTTGCGGTAGCTCTTCTCGAGGTACGCGCGACTCATGTGCAGGCCCATGTGGTCCCAGGGGAGCAGCTCGTCGAGCGGGCGCGTGCGGTGGGCGTAGAAGTCCGGATCGATACCGGTGGCGTCGTACGCCTGCCGCCACAGCTTATCGCGGTAGTAATCGTCCCAGCCGTCAAGCCGTGCGCCGCGTCGCCAGGCTTCATGGATCACCGCGCCGAGTCGCCGATCGCCGCGCGACATGACTGCTTCGAGCACCGATCGCTCCGGCGTGTGCGTCTTAACCTGCACCGCGCCGCGCCGTTCGCGCTTCAGTCGACGCAAGTGTTCGCGGACCTCGTTGAAGTACTCGGCCCGCGGCTGGGCGGCCCACTGCAACGGCGTGAGCGGTTTGGGCACTAGCCAACTCACCGCGGCGGTAACCGCCGCCGGCGGCTTGTCGAGCTTCATGCGTTCACGGCTGACCGCCCGCGAAGTTTCCCAGATGCCGTCGATGTCTTCGGGCCTCTCGCCGGGGAAGCCCGCCATGTAGTACAGCTTCACGCGATTCCAGCCGGCCTCGTAGGCGGCGCGCACACCATCGAGCAGGTTGCCGTCGGTGACCTTCTTGCGGATCGCGCCGCGCAGGTCGTCGTTGGCCGCTTCGACCGCCATCGTCAGGCCGCCTTTGCGGACCGAGTTCGCCATCCACGGGATGTTCTGCAGCATCTTGTCAACGCGCAACGACGGGAAGCTGAGGTTCACCATCCGCGGGCCGAAGCGCTCGTTGATGGCCTCGGATAGTTCGCGCAGCAGGGGGTAATCGGCGGTCGACAGTGAGAGCAGACCGATCTCGTCGTTGCCGGTCGCGCGATATGACTCCTCGGCGATCTCCAGAATCCGCTCGACGCTGCGATACTTCAACGGACGCTTGGTGTAGCCCGCGTGGCAGAAGCGGCAGACCTGCGGACAGCCGCGCATGATCTCGATGCTGATGCGATCGTGGACGACCTCGACCCAGGGGACGAGCGGTTTGGCAGGAAAGGCGGCGTGTTCGAAGTCAGGCGTCTGGCAACGCTGAATGAGCGTGGGGATTTCGTCGTCGAGCGGGCGCAGCTCAGCGAGGGTGTTGTCGTCGTGGTAATGCGCTTCATATAGATTGGGCGCGTAGATCCACGGGAACGTGCGCGCCATGAGGCGGATCATCTCGCGCCGTGGCACGCCGTCGCGTTTGTATTGGCGATAGGCCTCGATGATCTGCGCCATCGAGACCTCGCCGTCACCGACCACGACTAGGTCGAGGAACTCGGCCATGGGCTCGGGGTTGTCGGCCTGCGGGCCGCCAGCGATGACGAGCGGGTGATCGTCGGTGCGGTCGGCGGCGCGGAGCGGGATGCCGGCTAGGTCGAGCATGTTGAGGACCGTCGAGTAGCACAGCTCGTACTGGAGCGAGAAGGCGACGATATCCGCCGAGCCAACCGGCTGGCGCGTGTCCCAGGTGAACAGCGGGATGTTGCGGGCCCGCATGACGGCCTCGGCGTCGGGCAGCGGGCTGTAGGTGCGTTCGGCACAGACCTTCGGCGTGTGGTTGCACAGCCAGTAGAAAATCTGGCAGCCGAGGTGCGACATGCCGATCGTGTACGTGTCGGGAAAAGCGAGCACGACACGCACGTCGGCGGCGTCCCAATCGCCGGGTTTGACGAGCTGGTTAACCTCGTTCCCGATGTACTGGGCGGGCTGCCGCACACGGGGGAGCAGCTCGGTGCTGACGCGGTTGTGGAGGGGGTTGGGGGGCATTGGTCTCGCGACTACTTCAACTGGTCGTGTGCCCGGTTGAGTCTCACCGGAACACCCACTTGCGATACTGCGCATTCTAGCGGTCGAAATACGCCGCGTCCGGCAGCGGTTGCCGCTAGTCACACGCGGTTCTGGCATTCTCTCGTCGTTTGAGGCAGAATCCGGATCAACGGGCCGTGGTCCGCAGAACGCAGCTTGAGACGCTAGCGCGCCGTGGAAAGGAGTTCGCTGTGGCGAAGACTGCCAGGAAGGCGACGAAGAAGACCACCAAGAAAGCCACGCCGAAGAAGGCCAAGGCGACCAAGGCCGCCGCCAGGGGCACGAAGAAGTCATCCAGCGCGGCGGCGAAGAAATCGACCGGCACGCCGCGCCGCGCCAGCCGGCGTGATCGCGGGGCGGCGGGCGAGCGCATCGTCGGCATGGCCAAAGGCGTCGTGCGTACAGTCCACGACCGCGAGGACCCCTTCGTTGACATCCCCTCGCGCACGCTGTCGAACGTGCAGTTCAACGAGAAGAAGGGCATCATCGAGCTGCTCGACGGCACGCAACGCCGGTCGTTTTTCAGCCTGCTGGGCCGGCGCAAGGGCGAGGGCAGTCAGGCGAAGAAGTTCATGCAGACGCTGCGGGTGGCCGAGGTTTGCAAGAAACTCATCGACGCGAGCGACTCGACCAGCATTCGTGACCTGTTCTACAACCTCAAGGTCCCAATCAAATCGCCGAACGGCAAGCCGGCCAAAGAGCTGATCTTCAACGAGCAGTCCGAGTCGGACCCGATCATCGAGGACATCGAGGTCGCGGTCGCCGCTCTGCGCGAAGAGCTCGGCGTACACGCGGAGACCAAGGGTGCGATGGTCGGGCCGATGACGATCGTCGATAACGGCGACACGATCGACCTGTCGGCCATGGGCTCCGGCGGCTGGGCGGTGCCGAGCATCGTCGAGGCGGACGTGATCCGCTTCGTCAAGCACAAGGCCAAGTTTGTGCTGATGATCGAGAAAGGCGCGATCTGGCAGCGATTTAACAAGGACCGTTTCTGGGAACGCGAGAAGTGCATGATCATCCACGGCGGAGGTCAGCCGCCGCGGGGTGTGCGGAGGCTGGTCTTCCGCATGCACAACGAGCTGAAGCTGCCAGTGTACGTGCTGGTCGATAACGATCCGTGGGGTTACTACATCTACAGCGTGGTCAAGCAAGGGTCGATCAACCTCGCGTTCGAGAGCCAGCGAATGGCCATCCCGGCGGCGCGGTTCATTGGCATGAGCAGCTACGACGCCGAGCGGTTTGACATCCCCAGCCATGTGCCGATGCCGCTGACGGACGAGGACCGTCGCCGAGCGAAGGAGATCCGGAACTACCCATGGTTCCAGAAGCGTCCGTGGCAGCGTGAGATCAAGTACATGGAAGCGCTGGGGGTCAAGCTCGAGCTCGAAGCCCTGTCGAACAAGCACTTCAGCTTCATTACGGAGACGTACCTGCCTAAGAAGCTGAAGGATAAGCGGTGGCTGGATTAAATGTGGTTGTTATGATGAGTTGCGTTGGAAGCTCGACCATGCAGGAGCTTCGTACACGCCACCTCAAGATCCAGTGACGGGACATACAATGTCGCTCGGAATCGAGAAGCTGACCATCCGGGGATTCAAGTCGATTCGCGCGCTTGAGAATCTCGAACTCAGGCCGCTCAATGTGCTGATCGGCGCCAATGGCGCTGGAAAGAGCAATTTCGTTTCCTTCTTTGCGATGTTGAGCGCGCTCGTAGAAAAGAATCTCCAGGAATACGTCAGTGAGCATGGTGGTGCTGATGCTCACCTGCATCTCGGTCCTAAGGTCACTTCCGAACTGATCGGCGAGTTGCATTTCCCTCCTAATCGTTATGCCTTCACGCTGAAGCGCTCAGTTCGTGAGAAGTTGTTCTTCTCAGCGGAGCACCCATGCTACAACGATTCGGTCCATTCCTTCGGCAGCGGCCATGCCGAGGCGAAGCTGAAGGATCACAAGGATGATCCAGGCCTGATTGGCCCGTACGGCGTTGAGCATTTCGTGTACAAACGGGTCTCAAGCTGGACCGTGTACCACTTTCACGATACTGGCGAAAAGGCCAAGGTACGAGCTTCGGGTTCAGTGCGCGACAACGAGCGTTTACGGTCGGATGCAAACAATCTGGCCGCGTTCTTGTTGCGGCTGAGTGACGGGCGTGCAGGCATTAAGCGTAAGCGTGATACCGCGTCGTACGCCTTGATTCGTGATGCGGTAAGACTGGTAGCGCCATTCTTCGACGACTTCAAGCTGCGTCCGCAACCAAACGGGGCGGATGAAACTGTGCTGCTCGAATGGACGCAGAAGGGAAGCAACTACCCGTTCCACCCGAGCCAACTCTCGGACGGAACGTTGCGGTTCATCTGCATGGCGACCGCTCTTCTGCAGCCTGACCCACCCGATACCATGCTCTTTGACGAGCCTGAGCTCGGTCTGCACCCATTTGCTCTCAACGTGTTGGGCGGATTGCTGAAACAGGCAGCGACACGTACACAAGTTGTCGTCTCGACACAGTCCGCACCGCTGTTGGACCAGTTTTCGCCGGAGGACATTATCGTTGTGGATCGCCGAAATGGTGCGTCCACTTTCCGTCGCCTCGATCGCGCACAGTTGGAAGAATGGTTGGAGCAGTACTCCCTCGGCGAACTGTGGCAGAAGAACGTCTTCGACGGAGGGCCAGCGCATGAGTAGGGTGCTCGCGCTGGTCGAGGGGGCAACCGAACGTGCTTTTGTTGATCTGTTGCTTGCCCAAGAGCTCAGCCAAATCGGCGTTTACATACGAGCCAGAATTGTCGGTAAGCCTGGGCACAAAGGTGGCGTACGCCCGTATGCGTCCGTTAGGAATGAGTTGCTGGCACTTCTGAAAGAAGATGGAAGGTGCCATGTAACGATGATGTTCGATTACTATGGGCTCCCCACAGACTGGCCTGGCTCAGAGCTTCGAGGTCATCAGGCATCCGCAGCGGTCGTACAGCAAATGGAGCTACAGATTCACGCCGATATCTGCACACAGATGGGACAGTCTTTCGATCCATCTCGGTTTGTTCCGTATCTCCAGTTGCACGAATTCGAGGCGGTCCTGTTCAGTGGCCCGGCGCCGCTAGCCGAGACAGTGCAAGACCCGGCGCTTGAATCGGAGTTCCGGGCCATCGTAGACGAGTGTGGCGAGCCGGAACTCATCGACGATGGCCCAGAAACGTGCCCATCGAAGCGCATTGCGGCGATTGCTCCCAGTTATCAGAAGACCTTTCACGGTCCAGTTGCCGCCAAACGCATTGGTCTGTCCGCCATGCGGCAATCGTGCCCGCATTTCGACGAGTGGGTTTTCCGGCTCGAAGGGTTTTCGGAATAGCTTGAAGACTGACGATCGGTGGAACTGCACGTCCGAGTCGCTCGCGCCCTCGACACCGTCATGCCACTGGGTGGACCTCTCGTGCGAATCCACATCGGTTCTTCAGTCGCGCGTTTGCTCCCCAGATGTCATGAACACTACTTCCCTCCACGCGTCAGATCGGCGACAGGCTTATGAGTGGGATGTGGCGACAGAGCTCGTCTGATCTTCTTAGCCTATTCGGCTGGGGACACCACGGGTTTCGTGTGCGCAGCCGTGTGGCGGCGAATGTTGGGTTGGTGCTGGTTCTGCTGCTGCCGTTCGTGGGGGATCAGATCGCGTTTCAGGAGCGGATGCGGGAGCACAATCCGGATTTGAAGGGCTGGCTGGATAATGCCGCGACGTTGATGGCGTCGCCGGGCGATCCGTTT
>JANQFV010000044.1 GCA_028277645.1 Phycisphaerae bacterium | reverse complement strand
CTTCCAGGAAGCGACGCACGGCTTCGTAGTTCGCAGCCTCGTCGTTGAGCACCTCGCCCTTCGCGTTTTCGAGGGCGGTCTTCATGATGTTCTTGGCTTCTCGCCGGCCCATCACGCGGCCGATTTCGTTCTCCGCGTCGTCAGCAACCTCTTCTCCCCTGAAGCGCACACTTAACTCCGCCAGGATGCGGGCGGCAACCTCGAACTTCTCGGTGCGGATGGCGGTGCGGGCCTCCTCCAGCCAGTCCTTCGACGCCGATTCAACGTCATCCTTCAGCTTGCTCACCGAGCCGCCGAGCGTGCTGGAGTTGTCGACAACGTCGCCCAACTCCTTCAGCAGCGTGAACGCCTTGCCGTACTCCTTCCCGTGGTACCACTTGCGGGCCCGGCCGAACTTCGCTTCGAGCGCCTCCAGGTCGGCGCCGGCCGGCGGCGTCATCTCGAACTGCGCCAGTAGGCGATCCTCGAACTGGTCCGCCGGATGAAAGCGATTGGTCAGAACGCCGCGCGTATCGACCATGTAGACTTCGGGCACAGCGGCGACTTTGTACGACTCGTCGTTCTCGGCTTTGTAGCCGATGATGAACTCGGCCTTCTTGCCGTTGACGAGGCCCTCCGCGGTGTCGCGCTCTTCTTTGGTCATGCCGATGATCACGACGCCGCGATTGCCGAACTTCTTGTGGATCCCGTTCAGGATCGCGAACGCCTCCATCGACGCGGCATCGTCGGTGCGGAAGAAAAACAAGAGCACAATGCGGCCCTTATACTTCTCGATGGACACGTCGCCGTCCGCATTAGTGAACTCGGCTTCGATCTCGGGCGCCGGCTCGCCGATCTTCGCGACGGGCTTGGGTTCTTCACTCTCTTCGTCGTTGTTGTCCTGCGCCTGAACCGGCACCACCAGCCAGCCTGTCAGCAGCAAGCCGATCAATAACCACTGCACCGCACGCATGTTTGCGCTCCTTGTGCAAGTACCCCGGCCCACGTATTCAGCTTACCCGCGCTCCGGAGAACTGCCAAGCGCCGCCCGCAATTGCCGACTGCCGACTACCCAACTATCATCAAACCCGTACCCGAAACCAGGAGGATTGCAGCCATGAACATCAGCATTACGTACTGCCAGCAGTGAAACTACCTGCCCCGAGCCGCCAGTTTGGCGGACGCAATCAAAGATACTTATCAGGTTGAGCCAAAGCTCGTCGCCGGGAGCGGCGGGATCTTTGACGTCGAAGCCGACGGGCAGATGATCTTCAGCAAGCACCAGACTGGCCGTTTTCCGGAAGAGAACGAAGTCCTCGACCTGCTGAAACCCGTCGTCAAGTAGCGCCGGCGACGGCCGCGGAGTCACAGCATGCGCATCGCGATCACCGGCGCGACCGGGTTTCTCGGCCGATATCTGGTCGACCACTTCGCCCATGCGGGGCACAAGTGCCGCTGCTGGTATCGCCCGACGAGCGATCGCGACGGCATCGATGTTCCGACGAACACGGTCGAGTGGATCGAGGGCGAGCTCTGCGATGCGGACGCCTCGCAGTCGCTAGTGAACGGCTGTGACGCGGTCATTCACAGTGCCCTGTATCGCCCCGGCGCGGGCTTTCGTGGGGCGGAGGGCGATCTGCTCACCTTCGTCGAGAAGAATGTGGGTGGCACGTTGCAGCTCGTCGAAGCCGCCCGGGCCGCCAAGGCGCGGCGCTTCATTTTCATCTCGACGTGTGCCGTACACGAGCGGATTCTGGACGACCGCCCGCTCGACGAGGCCCACCCACTCTGGCCGACGAGCCACTACGGCGCGCACAAGGCCGCAATCGAAAAGTTTGTCCACAGCTACGGCCTCGGCGAAGGCTACGAAATCTGCTCGCTGCGCCCCACCGGGATCTATGGCCGCGCCTGGCCGGCCGAGGACAGCCGCTGGTTCGACCTAGTCCGCGCGATCACGGCCGGAGAGCCCGTCCACTGTGAACGAGGCGGCAAAGAGGTCCACGCCGCCGACGTCGCCCGTGCGGCGGAGATACTGCTGAAGGCCGACAACGTCGCGGGCGAAGCCTACAACTGCTACGACATGTATATCTCAGAGTACGACGTGGCGGCGACAACGAAGTCTCTGACCGGCAGCACTTCTGAGATCTCCGGCGAGCAGCCGCGGCCGAAGCACCAGATCAACACCGACAAGTTCCGCGCGCTGGGCATGACCTTCGGCGGCCAGCATCTCCTCGAGCGCACGCTCAAGGAGCTGGTCGGGGTCTGCGGGCTGCTCTAACGCACATCACCGTACCTGGTGTCCGCACCCCAGTGCTGTGCGTTACACGACCAGCACGCCCGTGCCGGCAATGGTGTCTGCCTTCAAATCCTGGAGCGCGCGATTCGCCTCGCGCAGCGGATAGGTTGTGACTTCGGAACGCAACGGAATGGTCGCCGCTTCGGCCAGGAGATCACGACCGTCCTGGCGCGTGTTGGCGGTTACGGAGCGCAGGTCGCGCTCGTAGAACAGGTGCTTCTCGTATTCCAGCTCGGGGACATTACTCGTGTGGATTCCCGCCAGCACCAGCGTGCCACCGGGCTCTAGCTGCTCGAGCGCGGGGGGCACCAGGCGGCCCGCCGGTGCGAACAGGATGGCGCTGTGCATCCTGAGTGGTAGATCGTGCGCATCACTGCCGGCCCATGTCGCGCCCAGTTCGCGCGCCAAATGTTGCCGCGCCGGCGTGCGACTCACGACGTAAACCTCACATCCGCGGTGCTGGGCAATCTGTAAGACGAGGTGCGCCGACGATCCAAAGCCGTACAGCGCCAACCGCCCACCCGGCGGCAGGTTGCACCGCCGCAGCGCGCGGTAGCCGATGATCCCCGCGCACAGCAGCGGCGTGGCCTGTGCGTCGTCGAAGACATTCGGAATCTTGTACGCGAAGTCCTCCGGGACGACCGCGAACTCCGCGTAACCGCCGTCGGCGTGATACCCGGTGAAGCCCGCATTGGAACAGAGATTCTCCGCCCCGCGCCGGCAGAAGTCGCAGACGCCGCACGTGTGCCGCAACCACGCAACGCCGACGCGCTGCCCCACTTTCACCCGCGTGCAGCCATCGCCCAGCCAATCAACAACGCCGACGATCTGGTGCCCGGGAATGATGGGCAGCGTGTGCCGTGGCAGATCCCCCTCGATCACGTGCAGATCGGTCCGACACACGGCACAGCAGCGGACCTTCACCCGCACTTCGCCCGGCCCCGGTTCGGGATCGGGCCGCTCGATCCAGCGTAGCGGCGCGCTTTCGATCGGCGCGAGCTCATCGAGCTGCATCGCGTGCATGACCTTCTCCTGTCAGCACGCGGTGTACCACGACTTCGGCGCAGAAAAAAGACCCGCCGCGTACACTCCTCCACGACGGGTTCCCGGTCCCCTCGTTTCAGGTGCCCGTAGGCGTCGCAACGAGAGGCTAATCAACGATGTTTGTGTGACTTACAAGCCACAGACCTGCTTGGCGACTGCCTGCGCCATCCATCCAACGCCCGGTCAATGCGTATATTCTACCGTCCCGTCGCTGCCAAATTCCAGTGTGACGCGGCAGCCCTTCCCGCCCCCGGCCGAAACTATGCATGCTCACTCCGGAGAACCGCACGCACGGGGCTGCCATCAAACCCGGCCAGCCGCAACGGCAGCGCGATCAGCTCGTGCAGCCCGTCCGGAACCGCCTCCAGCCGAATCCCTTCCAACAGCAGCATCCCGTGCTCAAACGCTCTGCGATGAACGGGCAGGCCGTCCGCGCGAAACAGGTCCACGCTCGGCGTGTCGATGCCTACCAGCCGAACGCGATTGGCCGCCAGAACGTCCAGCAATTCCGGCGACAACGCGGCGAAATCCTCCCTGAATTCCCGCGGGTCGGGGTAGGTCCCCGTCGCGAACAGCACCCGATCCGCGAGCAGCGTCGTCCGCACATCTGCCGGCTGGAGCGCCTGGCCTGGCTCCACGTCAACGCGAATGACCTGACAAGGCCCGATAAAGGCGTCAACCTCGCACCGATCTATCGTCGCTCCGGTCACGCCGTAATGACTGGGCGCATCCACGTGCGCCCCGACGTGTACGGTCGTACGCAGTACCGATTGCGTCACCAGGTCGCCTCGCGCGATGTCGCTTTGGATTTCGCGGGTCGGCGGCACATCACCCGGCCAGACACGTAGCTCTGCATCGATTACGGGCGAAATGTCGTAGATCATCGCGAAAAACTCCTCTAAGCGCACGTGCCGAAGACTTGAGAACTTGCACACTCACAATCAATCCCGATCATAGTGCGCTTCGCCGCCCGCGTGGGATCGGCGTTCGACTGCGGTCATACCGCACTATCTCGAGAGGTTCGCGATGACGTTCTCCAATCTCACCCGCATAGCAACGCTTTCCACCGTGCTGGCCACGATGGCCGCCGCCGTAGCACAGCACCCCCGTGACCACGCGCCGCCCCGCAAGCCGGACGCCGAGGAGCACGACGAGAGCCGCTGGTTCCGCAATGTCCGCCAGCTCACGAACACGGACATGGGGCTCATGCGCTCCGGCGAAGCGTACTTCTCGCCGGACGGCAAGCGGATCTGCTTCCAGGCCTACCCCCCGGGCAAAGATGAATACCAGATCTACGTCATGAACATCGACGGCACCGGCCTGAAGATGGTCAGCACTGGCATCGGCGACACAACCTGCTCACACTTCCACCCCAGCGGCAAGAAGATGATCTTCGCCGCCAACCACGAGGACCTGCGGCCCGCCGACCAGGGCGAGCAATATCGCGAGCGCAGCGGCTCGAGCGAAACCCACGGCGGCGGACACCCAACCAGTACTGGCCACCCGACTGACAAGCCCACCGGTCATGGCGGCGGTAAGGGCCATCCGGACGGGCACGGCGAAACCTCGGCGGCGAGCAAGCCCCAGCACGGCGGCGGCGGTCGCGGCTACGCCTGGCGCTACTACCCCGGCATGGAAGTTTACGAATACACCTTCGCGACCGGTGAGCTGAAGCGCCTCACAACTGCCGAAGGCTACGACGCGGAATGCACCTACTCACCCGATGGCGAGCAGATCGTGTTCGCGTCCTTCCGGGACGGCGACCAGGAAATCTACATCATGGACGCCGACGGCTCGAACCCGCGGCGTATCACGCACGCCAAGGGCGGCGACGGCGGGCCGTTCTTCAGCCCGGACGGCAAGCGCGTCGTCTACCGCTCCGATCGCACCGGCTCCGGCAATCTCCAAGTCTTCGTGAACAATACCGAGGGCACCGCCGAGAAGGCGCTGACCGACAATAAGTCGTTCCACTGGTGCCCGTATTGGCACCCGTCGGGCAAGTGGCTGATCTATACGCACGTTAACTTCCGCAGGCGGCCAAACTTCGACCTGTACCTCGTGAGTGACGACGGCTCGGAATCGCACCGTGTGACGTCGGATCAGTCCTTCGATGGTCTGCCGGTCTTCTCGCCCGACGGCAAACACCTGATGTGGACGTCCCGCCGGGGCGGCATCGAGGCGCCTCAGATCTTCATCGCCGACTTCGTCGGGCTTACGCCGAATGGCGAGCTACGCAAAACGAATTAACCCGGCGCGGAGCGCTTGCCATGAGAATCAGCCTATCGAACGCGTTGTTGACGATGATCCCCATACTCGTGATGGCGGGCACCGCAATGAGTGATGTACAGAATCAGCAGTCGGACAGCGCCGCCGACAATGCCAACCAGTACGACCGCGAGCGTGCGCCGACATACGCCGCCCGCGAAGCCGACTGGCGCTGCGGCGCGATCGTGTATCAAGTCATCGTGGACCGTTTCGCACCACCAGCCGATCTCGATGCCAAGCGGCACCTGTACCCGTCGCCGAAGATACTGCACGCCTGGGACAAGAAGCCGCAGCGCGGCAAGTACCTGGCGGAAGTCGGTGTCTGGAGTCATGAAATCGACTTCTGGGGCGGCGACCTCCAGAGCCTGCGCACCAAGCTCGACTACGCCGAGCAGCTCGGCGCCGACGTGCTCTACCTCAACCCGATCCACCTCGCGTACACCAACCACAAGTACGACGCGCTGGACTATTTCGAGGTCTCACCCGAGTACGGTACGCGCGCCGATGTCAAGGCGCTCGCCGACGATCTCCACACCCGCGGCATGCGCCTCGTCCTCGACGGCGTCTTCAATCACATGGGCAAACGCGCCGCCTGGTTCACGGACGCACTCGAGAACCCGGACAGCCCTTATCGCGACTGGTTCTTCATTGGCGATGAGTACAAGCTAGGCTATCGAGCGTGGTTCAACGTCGAGAACCTGCCCGAACTGCGCATCGACAATCCCGCCGTCAAAGCCCGCATCTACGACGATCCGGATTCGGTCGTGCAGGGTTACCTCCGCGATGGCGTCGACGGCTGGCGACTCGACGTAGCCTACGACCTGGGCTTCAACGTCCTGCACGAACTGACCCAGGCGGCGCATCGCGCCAAGCCCGGTTCTGTCGTCATTGGCGAGATCTGGAACTACCCCGACGAATGGTTCCCCTCGATCGACGGCATCATGAACTTCCACGCCCGACAGATCATTCTGGACCTCGTGGCGGGAAAGTTGTCGGGAGCTCATGCCGGCCGATTGCTCGCGCGCATGGTCGAGGACTGCGGGCTAGACCCGATCCTCCGCTCGTGGCTTATGCTGGATAATCACGACACGGCCCGGCTGAAGACCATGCTGCCCGACCAGAAACAACGGCGGCTCGCCCAGGTGCTTCAGTTCACATTGCCCGGCTGCCCGAACCTGTACTACGGCACGGAAGTCGGCATGACCGGAAAGACCGATCCGGAGATGCGCGGCCCGATGCGCTGGGAACGCGTCGAGAAACCCACGGCCGAGCTCAAGTGGACACGCCAGTTGCTGGAGATCCGCAAGAACAACCGCGCGTTGCGCGTCGGCGATTTCCGCGTGCTCGACACGGAGAAGCTGCTCGCCTTCCAACGCCGCACGGACCGCATTCGTGACCTGATCATCGTTATTGTGAACCCGACCGACAAGGCCGTGCGCGACAGCCTCTCCACGCGCGACGCGAAGCTGATGAACTACGCTGACCTCGACGACCTGCTGAACAAGGCCACGGTCCAGCCAGCCAGCGGTGTACTAACGGTCGAAGTGCCCCCGCACACAGCCTGGATTCTGCGCCCCCGTATCAACGAGACAACCGAGTACGACCCCTACAAACGCGTGCAGTAGACAACACCCCTCCCTTTCAGGGAGGGACTGGGGGAGGGTGACACGCGGAACTCAATCACTCTGCGCCCAGCGCTCCAGCGCGTCGAGCAACTCGCGACGCTTGACCCGTTGTGTTTCGAAGCCCAGCGCGTCCATCTCGCCCAACGCCTGCTCGTACGACCACTGTTGCGCGCGGATGCGAAACGCCGCGCACAGAATTCCCGTTCGGTGCCAGCCCTGCTCGCAATGCACCAGCACCGGCTGTCGTGTCGGCTCCTGCACGATCTTCAGAAATCGCTCGAATACATCCGGCGGTGGTTCGGACGCGTCGGAGAACGGCATGTGAACCAGCTCGATACCCGTTCGCGCACAGTAAGCCTGCTCCTTACGGAACCAGCGGCCGCGCAGCGGATGGCGTGTTCCGCCCCGCGCGCAGACGACGGTGCGCAGGCCGTGCTCCGCGCGAATGTACTCCAGATCGCTGACGCGCGGCTGGCCGCAGCGCATTAGCACATCCGGCTCGACGATATGGAAATTGCGCAAGCCGTCGTAGCGCGCCCCCACCAGCCCCGCCAGCCACATGCGCCACTGGTGCGGATCGCTCAGCCGGCTGCGCCGCGTAGCGTCGGCCGCGCTCAACCCGCGGCCCCCATGCGTGTCCCGACGTGTTCACCCTGTACGACGCGCTTCAATGTTCCCGGCTCGAAGAGATTAAACACAACCACCGGCAGACTGTACTGCTCGCACATCTCGGCCGCACCGATGTCCATCACGCGTAAACGCCCGTTGATCACCTGTTCGTAGGTAACGTCGTCGTAAAGCTTCGCGTCCGGATTCTTCGCCGGGTCGTCGTCGTAGACGCCGTCGACTTTCGTGCCCTTGAGGAGTACGTCGGCTTCGAGCTCAACGCCGCGGATCGCCGCACATGAGTCAGTCGTGACGTGTGGGTTGCCCGTTCCTGCCGCCAGCAGCACCACGCGCCCCTTCTCGAAATGGCGCAGGCAGCGCTCACGATGAAACGGCTCGCCGATCCGTGCGATCGCCAGCGCGCTCTGCAGCCGCGCCTCGACGCCGCGCCGCTGAAGTGCATCCTGCAGCGCGATCGAGTTCAGCACCGTACCCAGCATCCCCATGTAATCCGCCGCCGAGCGATTCATCCCCAACTCCTGCGCCGAATTCACACCGCGCAGAAAGTTCCCGCCGCCGCAGACCACGCCGATCTGCACCCCCAGCGCGGCGACGTCGGCGACCTCGCCGGCGATGCGGTCGAGCGGGTCGCGATGCACGCCGAACCCGCCCGGCGGGCAGAAGCCCTCGCCGCTGATCTTCAGAATCGCCCGCCGATACTGGGGTTGCGCTGCGCTCATGGTCGCGATACCTCCGGTTCATACCTTCGCGGCGCGATGATAGTGACACCCCTTTGCTTTGGCCAGCTATGTAGTCCCACAGCCCGACCGGTGGAGGCGGCCGCTGTTTTCTGGTATCACGAACCACGTGCCCGCGAAGAAAAACCCATCTCGAGCGCGCGCGGCGACCTATCGCGACGCCGGCGTCAACCTCGACGCGGCGGACGAACTCGTCGAGCGCATCGGTCCGATCGTACGCCGCACGTACGGTCCGCGCGCGCTGCCGAGCCACGGCGCCTTCGCCGGCCTGTTTCGGCTCGACTATGACGAGCGACTCTTCGCGCGCAACTACCGCGACCCGGTGCTGGTCGCGTGCGCTGACGGCGTCGGCAGCAAGCTACTGATCGCGATTCATTCAGGGCGCTACACGACCATCGGCGTCGATCTCGTCGCGATGAACGTCAACGATCTGCTGTGCTCAGGAGCCGAGCCGCTCTTCTTTCTCGACTATGTTGCGGTCAACACCCTGGAGCCCGATCAGGTCACGCAACTGGTTTCGGGCATCGCGATCGGTTGTGAACAGGCCGGCTGTGCCCTCCTCGGCGGCGAGACCGCCGAGATGCCCGATCTCTACCGCAAGAACCACTTCGACCTGGCCGGCTTCGCGGTCGGCGTCGTCGAGCGCGGGCGGATCATGTCAGCCGCGAACGTCCGCAAGGACGACGTGCTAATCGGCTTACCCGCCAGCGGTCTGCACAGCAACGGTTACGCGCTCGCCCGCAAGCTGCTGATCGACGAGGCGGGACGCGATCTGCATGACGAGGTCCGCGCATTAGAGGAGCCGCTCGTCGACGCGTTACTCCGTCCCACGCGTATCTATGTCAAGCCCGTATTCGCGGCGCTGCACGCCTACCGCGGCCGCCCGATGATCACCGGCATGGCACATATCACGGGCGGCGGACTGCCCGGCAACGTGCCGCGCATGTTACCCGACAACTGTGACGCCGTCATTCGCCGTGGCTCGTGGCCCGTGCCGCCGATCTTCGGGTTGCTCGAACACGCGGGCGTGGCCGAAGACGAGATGTATCGCGTCTTCAACATGGGGCTGGGGTTCGTGCTGGCAGTACGGCCCAAGTCCGCTGACGCCGTCGTGCGCCGCCTGCAACGCGCCGGCGAACAGGCCTGTGTCATCGGTCGCATCCGCCGCGGCCGCGGTCGCCTGGAGATCACCTGATGTACAACCCAGCTAGTGCGTCCCCCTTTCTGCTGCGCCGCGCATGTCTGCTGGCCTTGGCGGTTGTCGCGCCGTCATGGTTGACCGGCTGCACGTGGCGCGAGCAGGAGCGCACGCCCACGCCGTTCACGAGCGAAGACTGGGATTTCGGCCGCTCCGAAGGCCGCAAACTCGCAACCGAGCACTACGAGATCTACACGACGCTGTCGGACGACGTGCTCATCGACGCGCTACCTGATTTCGTCGAGACCGCCTACGCGAGCTACTCGCGCTGGGCTCCGCCGGCACGGGAACCCGAAAAGCGGATGCGTGTCTACCTCTTTGCTCAGCGCGGTGAATGGGAGGCCTTCACGCGACGACTGACCGGCCGACGCGCCGAGCAGTTCCTCAAAGTTCGTTACGGCGGCTATTCCGAGGGGGGCGTGTCCGTCATCGAGTACGTTTCACACGCGGTCACCTTCCCACTCTTCGCGCACGAGGGGCTGCACCAGTATCTACACACCTGCGTGCAGCCGGGGATACCCGCATGGCTGAATGAGGGTCTCGCGGTCGCGTGCGAAGGGCAGCGCTGGAACCGCGACGGCATTGACGAGTTCGACCCATGGTACAACCCGATGCGTCGCAATCACCTCGCGGAAGCATACCAGCGGAACCAGTTATACCCTCTGGAAGAGATTCTCCGCACACACGCCGGCGAGGTCATAGTTGAAGCGACCTCCGCGGTCAGAACCTACTACGCCCAGGTGTGGGCACTGGTAATGTTCCTCCAAAGCGGCCAGGACGGTAAATACGCCGCCGATTTCCGTCGCCTGCTGGACACGCTGCACGATCCACAGCTCGCCCAGCACGCGCGGGCCGCCCACATCTGGAGCGACGATAGCGAGTTCAGCTTTGGCGAGGCGCTGTTCCGCAGCTTCATCACGGAAGACCTGGAAGAATTCGAGCGGGAGTTCCGCGCCTACGTGCGCGACGAATTCCTGACCATGTAATTGCCCCGCAGGGCAGGAGACCCCAGATGGCCGACGCATCCGACGTCATCCAGTACGACGACTTTGTCAAGGTCCAGCTCCGCATCGGTACAATCGAACAGGCCGAGCCGCATCCGAACGCCGACAAGCTGCTGGTGCTGCAGGTCAATCTCGGCAGCGAGAAGCGCCAGATCATCGCCGGCATCCGGGCCTACTACGAGCCCGAGGCGCTCCTGGGCAAGCAGATCGTCGTAGTGGCGAACCTGGCACCGCGAATGATGCGCGGCCTCGAAAGCCAGGGTATGCTGCTGGCCGCGTCGACCGACGATCGTAGCGACGTGATTCTGCTCACGACGGAGAAGGCGATCCCGCCCGGCGCGTCGGTGTCCTGAGCTTAGCCGCACAGGTCTGGTCGCAACGCACCTGATCAGGGAGACGTTCCATGGCCACCGAGATTCCGGAAGGCGCCTCGCTCCTTATTGAACAGATCGGAACGCTCGCGGTTGTGCCCCCCGGCCCGATCGTCGGCGCGCAGATGCGCACCGTGCCCGTGATCAACGACGCCTCGCTGCTGGTGCGCGACGGTCGCATCGCTTGGTTCGGTCCCACCAGCGACGCGCCACTTGATGAGGGCGCCTACGTCCTATCGGCCGACGGCGGCTGCGTGATCCCCGGACTGATCGACCCGCACACGCATATTCCCTTTGCGGGCGATCGCAGCGGCGAATTCACCCGCCGGCTCGGCGGCGAGACCTACCTGTCGATCATGGAAGGCGGCGGCGGCATCAACAGCACGTCCCGCGCCGTGCGCAGCGCGTCGTTTGATGAACTGGTTTCCGAGAACCTGCCGCGCCTGGAACGGATGCTCGAAAACGGCGTCACCCGCGTCGAGTGTAAGAGCGGCTACGGCCTGCGCCCCGAAGACGAGCTCAAGCAGCTCGAAGTCATCCGCGCCCTCGACCAGCAACAACCGATCGACCTCGAAGCAACGTACCTCGGTGCACACGCCATCCCCGGCGAATTCGCCGACCGTGTCGACGACTACCTGGCCGAGATCGCCGACCCGGCCCTGCTGACCGAGATCTCCGGTCGTGGCTTGGCCCGGTTCTGCGACGTGTTCTGCGACCGCGGCGCGTTCAACGTCGATCAGGCACGCCTCGTGCTGACCCGCGCCGCCGAAGCCGGACTGCGCCCGAAGATCCACGCCGACGAGCTGGCGCAGATCGGAGCCACGCGTCTGGCCGGCGAGGTCAACGCTATTTCCGCAGATCATCTTGAGCAGATCGACGACGGCGGAATCACGGCGCTCAGGGAAGCTGGCACCGTCGCGGTGGTTCTGCCCGGCACGTCGTTCTTCCTCGGCATCGAGCACTGCAATGCGCGCCGGTTGATCGAGGCCGACCTGCCCGTGGCACTGGCGACGGACTACAACCCGGGTTCGTGCATGATCGAGTCACTGCCCTGGATCATGAACATCGCCTGCTGCCAGCTCCGCATGGTGCCCAGCGAAGTTCTCGCAGCGTGTACGGCCAACGCGGCCGCGGCGCTGGACGTACACCAGCGCGTCGGCGCGATCAAAGTCGGCTTCGACGCGGACCTGGTGCTGCTCGACGTGCCGTCGTTAGAGTCGTGGTTCTACACCCCCGGCCTGCCGCGCGTCCACGCGGTCATCAAGTCCGGCCAGATCGTCTATCGTCGCCCGGAGCACGCCCGATAGCCCAGCAGCGCCAATCGATTGGGGCGCTGGATCTCAACACGCTCCGGCGTACCGCACACGATGCGTGGCAATCCGGTCAGTTTCCGGCCCCGGTAGACGTACAGCAGTTTGGGCCGCGGGTGAAACAACCGCCGGGCTGTGACTACGGCTGGCTCAAACACAATCTCGAAGACAGACCCCATCGAAACCTCGAACTGATCACAACTGTCCACCACGAGCAGATCCGGCCGGCCCGTCCGGTGCCACGCTACGTGCGGCAGATACAACGCCGAGCGTAGAATCCCCAGCAGCGGCGACGCATGGCTCACCACGGCCGCGCAGGCCTCGTCGCCGTGCAGCCATTGAACGAGCCAGCGCGCCATGCGCATGCTGACATCGTGCAGCCGCTCAGTCCGGTGCCACTCACGCAACTCAGCACCCATCGAAAGCGGAGCGCCGATCTCGCCGGCGATCACCTGCGCCGTTTGCAGCGTGCGTGTTAGGGGCGAGGAGTGGACGCGCGCCGGCTGGTACTGCCGGACGACGGCCGCGGCCTGCCGTGCCTGGTCACGGCCGACCACCGACAACGGCGGACCGGGAACTTCGTCGCCGCGCTGACGCACGCGATAATCCGGCAGGCCGTGCCGTACCAGCAACAGGTGACGCACCAAATCAGGTGCTGTGTTCACGCCTCCGGCTCCGCAGCGCGGGCCTCCGATAACATCCACACGCCCCGTCGCAAGCGTAGACGCATCTTCTCGATCAGCAACTCGGGCTGATCACGTAGCTCATCGGGCGTGATGCGACCACTGTCGAGCTCGGCAAAGACGGCGTCGACGCCACGCGCCAGCTCGCGAAAAGCGTCCGACACGTCGGCGGAGCAACACGGGCTCGGATCTAGCCGCCACGTTCCATCGACACGCCGCAGCACCGCCTCGCGCGCCAGCACGCGGCGTGGCACGGCATATGACACGCGGGCGACGTCCTTCGCATTGCTTACGTCGAGCAAGGCCACCTCGCTGCTGAACACGCCCAGCCCGTCGCCCAGGTAGATACCCAGATCCTCAAGCAGGTACGCCTGGTCGACCTGTCGCGACAGGCCCATCCCTGCTTTGTCCCGCACCCAGCGGCACAGGCGGCGGTTGGCCCCCAGAAAGTCGTCCACGGCCATTAGCGTCGCCACCACTGCGCCCGCGTGCTCGGGAACGACTCCCTCAGCAAGCTCCTGAAACCGCTGCCCGTCGCGCAGCGACCGCAGGTGCAGAATCGCCTCCTGCGGCGTATGGCTGGCATTCTCCAACGGTGCCGACCGCTCCGGTTCAACCTGCTCGCAGCCCGCCAGACCGAGTAGGAGGCACGCGAATCCGCTCAACCAACAGAGTAGGTCACTTCGCATGGAGCCGAAACCGGTGTCTCAGGCGCGGCGCGGTTTGTCCCAGGGCGCCAAGCGCGCCGACTGCGGAGCGCGGGCGCGGATCAAGTGCGCCTCGAGCCAGCCCCGTGCCCGGTCCGGGTGGGCATGGGCGTACAAGATCGATTCGTGATCCAGGTTATTGATGCGGTCGTTCGCCGCCCGTATAGCGTCCATGCTAATCTTCAGGGCAACATCCACAGGCATCCGCTCCGGATTCACGTCGATCCCGAAGTAGCCCGTGTAGCCGTACATCTTCAGCGTGTACAGCATGGCTTCGAGCTGTTCCGGCGAAACGGCGCCGACGTTCAAATCCTGGTCATAGTTGCCCAACGGCTGGCTGTTGCAGTGCACATGGGCCAGCCGCCCTTCGGACAGCGGCCAGCTATATGCGTACGCCAGATCCTCATAACCCATCAGCACATGGCCGATCTCGGGGTTCATGCAGCACAGCGCGTGTCCCTCGTGAAGCAATTTCCGATTCTCCGGCGCCTGGAGCCGAGCTTCGACATCGCGCCCCAGAAGGACACCCTCCGCGGTCGTACCGAACAGGATGTGCCCGCGCGGCTCATACGGCTTGGGCTCGAAAGCCACGCGGACGCCCGGCTGCGCATCCATCGCCTCGGCCAAGCCGTCGGTGAATCGATCGCGCATCGCGGCGAAGTCGACGCCCATCGGGTTCTCATAGCCATCGATACCGGGCCAGACGACCGCAAAATCCGTGTCGAGCCGGTTGTTCATTGCAAACGCTTGCTTCGCACGCTCGATCGCCAACGACCGTTTGTCCGGAAGTGGATTTGACAACGATCCCCACTCGAAGTGCTCGTCCCAGAACAGCAGCGGAATCACGGTCAACAGCCGAATCCCGGTGTCGGCCGAGAATCTCCGCCACAAGTCGAGGTTCTCATCGTTGATTTCGTTGGGATAGTGGGCCTCTAGCGCGGCTAGGCCGTAGTCCTTCAGCCCGGCCGCGATTTCGAGCCGCCGCTCGATGTCGACCTCGTCCGCGTACTTCGCGTGGAACCTGCTGTTGGGGGGCGAAAAGAACCAGATACCGGCCGAAAACTTGAGCTCCAACTCAAACGTCTGCAGGTGCTGGAGTTGGCTCACGGCATCTCGTCGAGTTGTCTGAGCGCGGAGATCGATCAACGCCATCGCGTCGCCTCCAATTCAGGGTCGGCGGCAGAAACTCGCCGAAGCACACCGACCGCCTGCATTGTGCAATACAGGGCTGCGCGCTGCCCTTGTCAAGCACACATGGAGCGCGGTCCTGAAGGATGCCGACGAGCGGAACAGGGTTTCGAATAACCCCAATCGTGCATTGCACATACGCGGATTCGGCCGCGACATCAGACTGGGACACGCCCGTAACTGACTGCAAAAAAATACCTTAGAACAACTGCTGGCAGCAGTCGCACGGGCCAGGATTTCCAGAAGTCCCATAAAAATCTAATCGACCGATAATAGGCCCTTGACAACGCTTCCCTGAGAACTAGACTCTCCTCCGCTTCTTTCCCCTCCGGAGAGCACCAGGTCGCCACATGGCCCTGGTGCCCTCTTTTTGCGCCGACCAACGTGTGATGTGCACAGTACATCTTGGTCAGGGCGGCGCTGTGTTACCGCGCGGTATAATCCCGCGACCAGCCCGCAGCCCAGTACGTTCCGGACCGCGGCCAATTCGAACCCAACGGATGGACGGCGTAAGACCATGACAGCTCTACCGCCCCAGCCGAACTGCCTACTCTGCGATCGTGCGGTCAATCTCCTGCAATCTCATTTCCTGGCCACGGGTGACTTTCTGCCGACCGACGATCCGCTCACGGCGTTCTGCGACGCCCCGCTACACTGGCCCTGCTACGCGAAATGGAAGGAGCGGCCGCGGTTCGCCGCCCATTTCGTTGACGCC
Source organism: Phycisphaerae bacterium (assembly GCA_028277645.1). Taxonomy (GTDB): domain Bacteria; phylum Planctomycetota; class Phycisphaerae; order UBA1845; family Fen-1342; genus JANQFV01. The sequence continues at coordinate 101,210 of JANQFV010000044.1, read as the reverse complement.
TGGGTCAAGGCGAACCGCAAGAACCCGTTCTGGTGGTGCGTGCATAATGACGAGCAGATCTACATCGCAATCAACCCGCAGAAGCCGATCGAGGAGGCCTCGATCCGGCTCCGCGCTGTCGGCAGCGACATCCGGGTGCCGTTACCACGCTGGGTCGATTGGTTGGCCAACGTGCAGAAGCTGACGCCGGAGTTGCAGGACCTGGAGCGCGACGAGTTAAAACGCGTTCTGCCTGCGCTCCGCGAGCGGTTCCCCGACGATCACGCGTTGGTCGACGCGATTGATCCGGACGAGAAGAAACCCCGCGGAAAGAAGAAGTAGCGGGACTGGGAGAATGTGCCGACGTGCCACTGCTCTTGAGCAGTGCATTCGGATCGTCGGCCCCCACTGCTCAAGAGCAGTGGCACAGCCCGACCCTACCGCACGAACAAGTCCTTCAACCACTGCACCGTCGTCTGCCGTCCCAACTCCCCGATCGCCTGCGTCAGCGGAATGTCCTTCGGGCACACCTTTACGCAATTCTGGGCATTACCGCAGTCGGCGATGCCACCGGGCTCCATGAGCGCTTGCAGCCGCTCACTCCGAAAATATGTGCTCGTGGGATGCTGATTGTGCAGCGCGACCTGCCCCAGCGGCGCGGGGCCGATGAACCGCGAATCCTCGTGAAACTGCGGACAGACCTCCATGCAGCAGCCGCACGTCATGCACCGCGAGAACAGATAGCGCAGCGACTGATCCACCGGTGAGATCCGCGGCGCCCCTTCGTGGATGTCCTGTGAGCCATCCAGCGGCACCCAGGCCTTGACCTGCTTCAACGCCGCAAACATCCGCTCGCGTTCCACCAGCAAGTCGCGCACCACCGGAAACTTGCTCAGCGGCTCCAGCGTGATCGGCTGCGTGAGCTGGTCGATCAACGCGGCACACGCCTGTCGCGGCGTGCCGTTCACGATCATCGCGCACGCCCCACAGACTTCCTCCATACAGTTCGATTCCCAGACGACCGGCTCGACCCCTCGCCCGCGCGCGTTCACCGGGTGCTCGCGCAGATACATCAGCGCCGACACGACGTTGTGCCCTGGCGCATAGGGCATAACGAAGTCATCCCAATACGGCGCTGCATCCGGCTTGTCCTGCCGCTTGATCCTGAATCGAATCTGCGCGTCTGCCATCTCGCTACACCTGCAACTGTGCGATTGTGCCACTGCTCTTGAGCAGTGGCACTAACTACACCTGCCTTACCGATAATCCCGCGGCTTCTCCGGCGGCATCACACACGTATCGACGGGCGCGTACTCAACCTCCGGCCCGTCGGCAGTGAAGCTCACAAGCGCGTGCTTGAGCCATTGGTCGTTGTTCGCTTTCCACTGCGCCTTGTACTCGGCGTACTCCGGATCGCCCTCGAACTTGCCCTCGGGCACCTTTAACTCGAACGCCTCTTTGTAGTGCGAGCCCCGACATTCGTCGCGCATTCGAGCACACTTCGTAATCGCTTCGGCGAGCACGATCATGTCCTGCACCTGACGGCCCCACGACAGCGACTGGTTCGACCAGTCGCCCTTGTGATCCAGGCAGATGTTCGCCGAGCGCTCGCGCAGCATCCGGATGCCATCGAGCGCGCGATCCAGCGCCGCGTTGTCCCGCTCCACGAATACATCCGTTCGCATCAGATCGCCCAGCTCGCCGTGCAGCGTGAACGCGTTCTCGCCGCCATCAGCGCGAATCATGCGTTGATTGATCTCGTCCTGCCGCGCGCGTTCGGCCTCGCACTTGCTCGACTCGATCTCTTCGCCGGCTTTCTTTTCACTCTTCAGATACGCCGTAACCGCATCACCCGCCACACGCCCACTGAACGACGCGCTCAACAGCGAGTTCGCCCCCAGTCGATTCGCGCCGTGATACGCGAAATCGCACTCGCCACAGGCGTACAGCCCGGGAATCGACGTGGCGTGGTTCTTCGGCGAGGCGTGCTTCATGCGCATCAAACCGTCTGCGCCCTGCTCGGCTTCATACCCGACCCACAGTCCCCCCATCGAATAGTGCGCGGCGGGGAAGATCTTCAGCGGTTGCGTGTACGGATCTTCGCCGGTGAACGTCTCGTACATCTCGAGGATGCCGCCGAGACGTGCTTCGAGAAACTCGCGCGGCTTGTGCGTGAGATCGAGGTACACCATCTCCTGGCCGCTCACGCCCAGCCCCATATGGTGTACGACTTTGAAGATCGCCCGTGACCCGACGTCGCGTGGTACCGTGTTGCCGTACGTCGGATACCATTCTTCGAGAAAGTAGAACCGCTCCTCCTCGGGAATATCTCGCGGCGGACGCTTATCACCCTTGCCGCGCGGCACCCAGACGCGGCCGCCCTCGCCGCGACAGGCCTCGGACATCAACCGATTCTTGTCATGCCCCGGGATACCCGTGGGGTGAAACTGAATGAACTCGCCGTTCGCGAACTTGGCGCCCTGCTGATACACGCGACCAGCCGGTGCACCGGTTGAATTGCTCGACATCGTCGACCGTCCGTAGACCAACGCGAGCCCGCCCGTCGCCAGAATCGTCGCCGCCGCGGGAAACGCGCGCACCTGCGACGTCTTGAGATCCATCGCGGTCACGCCGCGGCAGACGCCTGCATCATCTAGCACCAGGGACAGAAAGTCCCAGAACTCGAACTTGTTGACGAGCCCTTCGACCTCCCAACGGCGCACCTGTTCATCAACGGCGTAGAGCAGTTGCGCGCCGGTCGTTGCGCCGGCGAAGCAGGTCCGCCGATTCTTCACGCCGCCGAATAGCCGCTGGTCCATGATACCTTCGGGCGTACGGCTGAACGTCACGCCCATGCGATCGAACGTACGAATCAGGCCGGGCGCTTCTTCGCAGAGACTCACGATCGGCGGCTGATCGGCGAGATAATCTCCGCCCTTAATTGTGTCGACGATGTGCTGCCAGATCGAATCGTGCTCACCCTTGATGTCGAAGACGGCGTTGATGCCACCCTGCGCGCAGCAGGAGTGTGAACGCTTGACCGGAAACAGCGAGAACAGGTTCACCGGTATGCCAGCTTCCGCCAACCGCAGGGTCGCCCACAGACCCCCGAGCCCACCGCCGATCACCGCCACCGGTAATTTCGCCATGACTGTTGGTTCTCTCCGCTGAGTGTTCTCGCAACCAGTTCGTCGACGGCGGATCTACGACAAATGTTCGTGTTGCGCCACGTGTGCCGGCTCCGCGCCGCCGGGGCCACGCGCCTCCATCGTTCCCAGGGCATAGAGCGAAATTAGACCCCACGCCATCAGCAGTAACCCCAACGCGGCGGCGGCCAGTGACAGTCGTTTGCGTGAGTCATCGCCGATCACAACGCCCCACGTAATGCAGAACGTGACCAGGCCATTGCACAGGTGAAAGACCGCCGCCGCCAAGCCGATCACATAGATCACCATCCACGCGCTCATCGGCAACCACATGGTGAAGCCCTGCTGTGTGAACGCGAGGAAGTACGGATGCGCTGCGGCGTAAGACTCTGCACCAAACCAATGCGCGAATCGGAAGTGAACCAGGTGGACGACAATGAAGACGAGCGTGATCCACGCCGTTACGCGTTGCAGCATGTAGCGCCAGTTGTCGCCGTAGCCGTAGCGCGACACATTGCTGCGGGCCTGGAGCGCAATCACGACGCCATACACGGCGTGAAACGCGATTGGCACAAAGATGAAGCAGACTTCGATCGCGAGCAGCCACGGCATGTGATGGATCCACAGCACGTGGTCGTCGAAGTTCTTCTCGCCCAGAAACGCAGTCGAGTTCGTCAGCAGATGATTGAACAGGAAGGCACCGATCGGGACGATGCCCATGAGCGAGTGCAGCCGACGGATCGCGAAATGGTGCTGATCCAACGGTCCGGCGACAGCTTCAGCCACGTCCGCCCTCACATTCCCCGGCGTACCAGGACAACCTATCACCAACAAACATATCTCAAGCCCTTATTGTATGGTTTGCCGACGGGGATGCAATGGAGGCGGCGAACTCGACCGGACCCCAGCCCGGCCTATGCATCACTGTTGTCGGGAGTTCGGCCACCGGATAGATTCGGCGGCGTGAAAGCTACGAGGTGGACATGAGTGACCAGAACCTGCGAGTAGCAGTCATCGGCGCGGGCGGCATCGGGCGTTATCACATTGAACTCTGGCAGCGCGTTCCGACCGCGACCGTGGTGGGGGTCTATGACCAGGGCGATGACGCCATCGCCCGCGTGCGGGCCGATTTCCCCGATCTGCGCGCGTTCGCAACATTCGAGGATGCTCTGGCAGATAACCAGGTCGACGCGATCGACGTGTGCACACCCAATATGTTTCACCGGCCGTGTGTGATCGCGGCGCTCGAGGCGGGCAAACACTGTCTGTGCGAAAAGCCGCTCGGCGCCACAGCGGACGACATCCGCGCGATGATCGCCGCACGCGACCGCAGTGGGAAGCTGCTGATGACCGCGCAGCAACTCCGGTTTGACGAAACGACGCGAATCGCCCGACGTCTGGTCGAGGCCGGCCGGCTGGGCAAAGTGTACTTCACGCGGGCCTGGTGGCTGCGGCGGCGACGCGCCCCCACGACGCCGGGCTTTCTGCGGACGGAGCAGGCCGGGCACGGCGTGGGGCTTGATCTGGGCGTACACCTGCTCGACCTGGCGCTCCACCTGCTCGGACAGCCACAACCCACCAGTGTGGCCGGCTTTACAGCAACAGAAATCGGCCAGCAGACAGAGATGGCGAACGAGTGGGGCGTATTCGACCCGGTGGATTTCGAGGTCGACGAGCTCGCCGGCGGCCTGGTCCGCTTCGCCGATGGCTCTGTGCTCGCGCTGGAAGTTTCATGGTTGCTGAATCGACGGGAGCAGGAAACGCGCCGCATCTGGCTGTTCGGCAACAAAGGCGGGCTGATCTGGCCCGATCTGGAGCTTTCGCACGTCCAGGACGGCGTACAAATCGATTCGCGCGTCGCCAGCCCCACAAGAGATGGCGGCTACGAAGCCGAGTTGACCGCATTCGCAACCGCGGCGCTCGAGAACGCCCCATCCCCTGTGCCGGCCGAAGAGAGCCTGACCGTGGCCCGCATTCTCGAAGGGCTCTACAAGTCGGCTGAGTCAGGCACCGAGATCCGGCTCGAAACTTGACCATCCGCCGGCGCAAGACAGAGGCCGACGAATCGATCGCCGGCCCCTGGGAAATAGTCTTAATCCGCCGTCAGTAACGGCAGGCTCAGTTGCAGGGTATCGGCAGGCCGCCGCCAGTGAGCAGCGTTACGAACGGGTTGATGTCCTCGAACCCGACCCCGCCATTGCCGTCCACGTCCGCATTAGAGCCATCGTCGCAGTAGGCGCCTTCGGTCAGCGCGGCGACGAACGAGTTGATGTCGCCGAAGTCGACCTGCCCGTCACAGTTGGTATCGCCGGCACAGGCCAAGTCCTGACACTCGTCGGGGATCCCGTCGCCGTTGACATCGTCGGAAGTGCCGTTGCTGATGTCAGTCGCGTCGGGCACGCCGTTGAGGTTGCAGTCCGGTGGGAACGGCCACGGCATGACGGCGGCGTTGTAGACCTCTAATGGAGTCGTGGGGTTCTCGGCCCACATGATGATGCGGATGTTCTGCGCCTGGAAGATGCTCGTCGTATCGAACGTCAAGTCGCGTTCGATGATGGTGCATCGACCAGGGTTCACCGCGACATCGATCGAAGGGGCGCCAGTCTTCACGCAGTTGCGGTAGGGTACTGCGTCGGGCGGGTAATTATCCAGCACCTGGACAGTCTGGATGCGAAGCGTCTTGGGTGAGCCACCTTCTTCGATGCAGACCTGGGCGCGCACTCGGTAGACGAAGCCGCCCACCGACTCACCCGCCATCTGAATCGTCACGTCCGTCGGCACAGCAAGCCGCGTGTTGATGTCGTTCTGATAGGTGCCCAGCGGGAACGCACCGGTGTGTTCGATGACAGAATCCGTGAAGGTCGTGGGAATGTACTGGAAGTTATAGGGATTGTTCGCGCGCGCGTTGCCCCAACTGGTCTCGTAACCATCGTTCAGATGGATCTGCAACATGGCGAGCGTTTGCGGATTGTTGTCAAGCAACTGGCTTAGGACCGGACCGGCCGTATCGCAAGCCGGTCACCAATTGGCCATAAACTCTTCAAGCAACACAACACGCTCGGCAGCCATGGCCACCGGCACCAGCAGGACCGCCAGCGCCACCAGCGCTGTCTTCCCGCGCACTTTCAACATACCCATCCGAATACCTCCTTTGTCGATAAAAAGTAGGTTCGTACCGCGAGGTACTTCTCCTGAGCGCACACGGGAAGCCGCCCGAGTTTCACACCCTCCAACTACCCAGCAACATCCTACTTAGCTGAGACCCCCCTCGTCAACAACAACCTGAGCTGGTTATCTGCCGAGGCGGCGGCCACCCCATCGAATCGCCACCCGCACGACGACCGCGCATCGACGATCATTCGAAGTTCGTTACATCGTCATCCGTGCCGTAGAGCCCGTCCTTGCCGGCACTAATGAAAATGTACGAGTCGCTGCGTTGCGGCAGAACCGATTTGTTGTTGGTCGATTCGAAAACGTTGCGGTTGAGGATGTAGTACGCAAACGAGTCGGTTTCGTCCACGATGTCGTTGACGATCTGTTCCGGGTCGGTTTCCCACGAATCGGGACCGTACTGTAGCCGGTGTTCTCCGGCCCCGAAATCCCAGGGGGCGTACTCTCCGGAGTACGTCGTCCCCTCAGCGCCGGTAAAGCGCGCGTTGTCCAGGAACGAGTAGACGCCGGCATGCTCCTCGCCCGACACCGTCGTGATATTCGAATTGGTCTTCGCGGAGTGTCGTTTGTCCGCTGCATAATACAGGATCGGGTAGTTGAACGCGTCCGACACCACCGGCTGCGCCGCCCACGCGTCGGCCCCGCTGAGCGTCGCGTTGGGATCGGGCGCTGCGACCGGCGAACCGAAGAACTGATACGGCGCCTTCAGCGTCGCCACGTCCAACTGGAGATACGGCCCTGAGCGATCCAGCGGCGGGTCCTGCGAGTACCAGTCTTCGGGCGTCGCTACGAGGGCCGGCGGCACGTCGCTGCGGGCGATGAACCCGTTCAGATCACGGCCGAAGAGATAGCGCACGACCCACTGCGCTCCAGAGAGCAGTTGCTCGCCGGCCTCGGTCGGATCATCGCGCAGATCCGAACGCGGGTACCCGCCCGTCGCACGGCACTCCGGCTCTTTCTCGTTCTCGTTGCGGAACATCTCGAGGCCGTCGCCGAGGTACTTCATTGTCGCGCGGACCTTCATCTTCTTCGCCGACTCGCGGGCCTTGCCGAGCGCGGGCAGCAGGAGCCCGATCAGCAGCGTGATGATGGCGATGACGACGAGCAGTTCGATCAACGTAAAGCCGCTGCGTCGCTTCTCGTTTGCGCGAGTCGGGGTGTCAACATCGTGAGCGATCATATGAGCACCTGATTGGCAGATTCCGACGAGACAAAACGCGGGCGCACTACGCCCGCAGCCCATGCATTATTCGCCGGACCGGGTGACGCGGCAACCCTGCCTTGGTCGGCGACGTTCCTAACAGAATCCAATCCAATCCGAGCGCCGTCCCCTAGCCGAGCGCCTCAACAACCTCTTCGCTGGGCGCAAAGCCCCTCCGGAGCGTGTTTTCCGTGATCACACGCGGCTCGCAGTACTGCAGCAGGTAGTCCGGCCCACCGGCCTTGGACCCTGTGCCCGAGAGCTTGAACCCGCCGTAAGGCTGCAGATCCACGCGCGAGCCTGTGATCGGGCGGTTGATATAGAGGTTTCCGCACTCGCACGTGACGCGGGCGCGGTCAATGTTTACCGGACTACGCGAAAACACGCCGCCCGTCAGCGCGTAATCCGAGTCGTTGAACAAGCGCAGCGCCTCGTCGAAGTTCGCCGCCCGCTGAACCACCAACACCGGCCCAAAGATCTCCTCCCGCGCAACGCGCGCCCCGGGTTCGATATCTGTGAAGATGTGCGGGCCGATGAAATGCCCGCCGGTTTCTTTGACGAGTTGACTGGTATCAACCTCCAGCAGACACCGGCCCTCTCGCCGCCCCAGGTCGATGTACTCACAAATGAAATCGTACGCTGCCTGGTCAATTACCGGCGGTATCGCCGTGGTGGGCTCATCCGCCGGACCTACGGTCTTCGAGCGAGCCGCCTCCACCAGCCGCTCCATCAGTCGATCGTGTACCGCATCCAGCACGATCACGCGTGACGCGGCGGAACATTTCTGGCCGGCGTAACTAAACGCGCTCGCGACGATACCGCTGATCGCCTCATCGAGGTCTGCATTCTCGTCGACGATGATCGCGTTCTTGCCACCCATCTCTGCGATGACGCGCTTCAGGCCGGGCTGCGAAGTGACGCCCTCTGCCGCCACCTGGTTGACTTTGCAGCCGACGGCCCGTGACCCGGTAAACGCCACGAGCGCGACATCGGGATGACGCACCAGCGCCTCGCCGACCACATCCCCGGCACCCGGAACGAAGTTAACTACTCCGGCAGGAACACCGATCTCGCCGAACAACTCGACAAACTTTGCTGCGACGGTACCGGCCGCGTTCGCCGGCTTGACCAGCACAGTATTGCCCGTCACGAATGCGGCGGCGGTCATATTGCACAGTAGGCACAGCGGGAAATTCCATGGCGCGACCACCGCCGCCACGCCACGGGGCGTGTAGAAATATTCGTTGGTCTCGCCTTCGACGTCGCGCCGGCGCGGGTGGGCGGCGATGCGCAACATCTCCTTGGCGTAGTAGTTGCAGTAGTCGATCGCTTCGGACACGTCGGCGTCTGCTTCACGCCACGTCTTGCCGACTTCGAGCACCATCGTCGCAGCGAATTCGAAGCGCCTGGCTTGCAGGCGCGCCCCGATACACTCCAGCAATCGCGCGCGCTCCTCGGCGGGCGTATCACGCCAACTGCCGAACGCGACATAAGCGGCGGCGACCGCGCGATCGACTGCGGCCTGATCAGCCTGCGCGATGCGCGCGACCACCTCACGCGGGCGCGACGGATTGCACGACTCGTACCAGTCACCGGTCTCTACGGCTTCACCGCCGATCACGAGCGGATAGGCCTTACCCAACTCCACGCGCAATTGCGCCAGCCCGGCCTGCATCTGCTCGCGATTAACTTCTCGCGAGAAATCCGTGTTCGCGACATTGTCGAACGGATCCATGATCAGTTCCTCGAATTCGTATCGAATCGGCACGGGCTTCGTCGGCGCCTCTGCAGCGCGCCCGGTGTGCTCCGGCGCTTCGAGCAGCGTTGCCTCGTCCGCATCGTCATCGCTCGACTGCCGCAGGAACGATTCGTTCGCCGTGTTCTCCAGCAACCGGCGGATCAGGTACGCCATACCGGCCAGCATATTCCCGTACGGCGTATAGATCCGGCTGCGCTGGCCCATCTGAATGGCGGCGTGCTTGATCGGGTCGCCCATGCCATAGAGCATCTGGAATTCGAATGCCCAGCCCGGCACCTCCAACAACCTGCGCACCGCCATCGCGTGTGCCAGGCTGCGGACATTATGGCTGGCGAACGCGCCGCGTGTGTGCTCGTAATTGCTCAGCAGCGCGCGGGTCATTCGCTCGTAGCACGCATCAGACTGCCATTTCTGCTCCCACACGGGCACCGGCCAGTGCCGTTGCGCTGCCCAGACCGTCTCCGAATCCCAGTACGCGCCCTTAACGAGCCGCACCCACAGCGGCGTGCCGCGGCGCTTGGCGTACGCAATCGTGCGCTCCGCATCGCGGTCACCGTCTTTGAGGTACGCCTGGAGCACGATGCCGAAATGTGGGTAATCGCGAAACTCGCTTTCGAGAAAGAGCTCTTCGCACAGATCGAGAGTGAGATCCTTGATCGCGTAGTGCTCCATGTCGATATGGATGTGCGCGCCGCCCTCCATACCCTTTCGCAGGATCGGGCGCAGCAGCTCTTTGGCCCGCGCCTTCGCCGCTTCCGGGGCTATCGGATCAAACCCGGGAAAGAGGGATGTCAGCTTCACGGAGACGTTCACGCGCGGCACGGGTTCGCCGTCCGCTCCGTCGCACAACGGCACCGCCGACCAGTCCTTCGCATGCCCGGGCAGTGCTGCCACCAGGTCCATGTAGGTCTGGTGATAGGCCTCAGCCTCGATCGCCGACACGGCGGCCTCGCCCAGCACGTCGATCGTGAACGCCATCTGCTTGTTGCGCAGCCGCCTGATCGCCCGCTCGGCCTCCTCGATGTTCGAGCCGGCGATGAAACTCCCGGCCATCAGGGCGGCGCTATACCGTGCGGCCTGTGAGAAGAAGCGCGCCGGCAGCGAATCGCAACGCCGGAAGTTCATCAGGTGCGACACCAGGTGCACCATGCCCTGTGTCAGCGGGGCGGCATCGAGTTCGCGTAGCGCGGCGCGCTCCGGCGCCGGCGTATGTACGGCGTGGTAATGGCCGGCCCGGTGTCCGTTGCCAGCGTGCTGCGGCAGGACGAAGTACTCCTTCAGGTGTCGGGCCAACGTCTCGTCGTCGTGCATCATCGGCAGCACGTCGATGAACCGGAAAGCTTGGACCTTGAACCACTCATCCTCCATGCAGAGCTGGAGCATCCGCTCCTGCCACCAGGCGTACTGGTAGAAGCGCGGATTGCTGCCGCGCATGCGCTCGAACATCTCGCGCCCGAGCTCCTGCGTCAGCTCCTCCATCCGCCGGGCGCTCAACGTCGCGGGCATACGACACCTCGCCTCGTCGCGCATTGCGTTTGACTGGAAATGCGTGGGTTTTGGTCCAAGTCCCAATCCGTCGTCACGGCCGCCCGGCGCTGTCACGGCCGGACTACTGTGCATCGCCCACAACCTGCAAACCGCCATGGTACCGCGGCGCCGAAACGCCGGCAAACTGTACGCAGTTGGTCCGGAATGCATGACGACATTCCAGATGTGAAAACGCTTCGCCTGCGCTATGATCTCGCACGAGTAACCGATACCCCGCTGCAAGACCTCGGTGCATCTGTTCGCGCAGCTTGCACGTCAACCGATTGGGAGTTTCTCGATGTCACGGAATCTTCACCTGTCATTTCGTGCGTGTTGCGCCGCACTGCTGATGTACCCGCTCGTTGGATTGGCTCCTGCGCAGGACGCCGATGTCAACACGCGCGCCCGAGCGGCGATCGAACGCGCGCTCCGCACCTATCAAACCGCTGTGACGTATCAGGACGGATTCGAAATGAACTTCCGCATTGTCGCGCGCGACAAAGCCGGGGCCGACGTCGGGCAGAATGAGAAGCTGAGTTCCAGCACGCGTTTCGCTTACCCCAACCGTCTTGCGATCGTCGCCGACGATTCGTCCGTCCACGCTGACGGCCAGAAGCTCTGGCAGTACAACAAGACGCTGAACGAGTACACCGAGTCAGACGCGCCTGACTCCATCGACATCGCCGACCTGATGGCTTCATCGGGCTACAACGGCCCGCCACACCCGGCGATCCACGTTCTTGTCAATCGCAACGCGGGTTTGGATGAGCTCTTTCCGATGCTCAACGGGTACACCAAGGTTCAGAATGAGGAGTTCGCTGGACGCGCAGGTGTCCGCGTCCATGGGACGTTCGACGGCCGCAAGACGATCATGCAGTTGGAAAGCGATGCGGTGCCGTTCAACATCTGGTTGGACGAGAAGACCGGCCTGATGGGCGAATTGCAGGTCGACCTCACCAACGACTTAAGGCAATCGCTCGGAATCACGGACAAGCCTAAGTCGGCCGACGAGCTGGCCCAGATCCCGCCCGGGATGCCCACTGCGGTCGATGAGGCCAAACTCACGCTGCGCTTCAACGACGCCGTCGTGGGACGCGACATTCCGGCCACGGAGTTCGTCTACAAGCCCGTTGCCGACGTCAAGAAAGTGGACGAGTTCACGGCGATGGAACCACCGGGCATGCCCGATCCGTCCAAGATGGTCGGCGAGCCGGCCCCGACATTCAGCGGTAACGACTTTGACGGCAAGCCAATCGCGCTTGAGCAACTGCGCGGCAAGGTCGTCGTGCTCGACTTCTGGGCAACGTGGTGTGGCCCCTGCCTGATGGCCATGCCGAGCATTCAGAACCTGCATGAGAAATATGGCCAAAAGCCGGTTGTCATCCTCGGCATAAACACCGACCGCGCCGGCATGGAAAAGAAGATCCGCGCGACGCTCAAGAGCAAGAAGGTCACGTTCCGCCAGTTCCTCGACACGGACAGCAGCCTCGGCATGCAGTACCGCGTGACCGGCATCCCCTGCACGTTCGTGATCGATCAAAAGGGCGTCATCCGCAACGTCCACCAGGGCTACTCCCCCATGCTGGAAAAGGAACTGGTCCGCGAGATCGATAAGCTGCTGGCGGGCGACAAAGAAGAGGGCTGAGACCGGTCGGCGGGGACGACCAATCCGAGCCACAAACGGAAGTGAGCGGCGACACAACCGCCACCGCGGAACGGCGGCCCCTACTCCCCGTGCGACCACTGCTGCTCGGGAAACACGATCGCCGACCGCTGTTCGCCGCGTGTTGCAGTCACCTGCACACCGCCGGGCATCACGCTGACTTCGACCGCCGTGTTCGGCGACGCCTCCAGCTTCAACGAATCCGGATCGCTCGCCGTAGCGCTCGCACCGTTCAGCACCACGACGAACGGCTCTTTGAGTCGTAGCGACCAGTGATACGCCGTCATGGCCGCAATATCCGCGTCTGTAGGCTTCAGAAAGCCCGGGCCGCGCATCATCTCGTCGACCTTGATCGTGAGCTTCGCCGGCGTCAAATGACTGAACTCCTTGCCGTAGAACGCACCCTCCGGCCCGTGACAGCGGGCACACTTGTCGGCAAACGTCGCCACCGGCGGCAGCGTCACGTTCACCAGCGTCGTCTCCGCGCCAACGTCGCTCGACGTGACAACTCCGGGCTCAACAGGTTCATCTTCGGCGGGCCTGCTCGGTGGATTCGTCGGCGCTACGGTTGGCGTGGCTCCATCGGCGTCACGCGGTTTGGCGGCTTTGGCGCGCGACTCCGCCGGCGACGCGTCACACCCCGCGAGCACCGCCATACCCACGACACACAGCAGTAGCACTGCACCGCGCTTCATTCGCCGTCCTCCCCGCTGCCAACATAGCGCAAGCGATACACCCGCCGGCCATGGTCGTCGCTGATCAACAACGTCCCATCGCGATCGACAACCACGTCGACCGGCCGCCCCAGCACGCGGCCCGCTTTGTCCAGGAACTTCACATAGGGCAACTCGCCATACGGCCGGCCATCCTCAAACAGCACCAGCGTCACTTGGTAACCCGCCCGCTGCGAACGATTCCACGATCCGTGGTACGCAACGAATGCACTCCCACGCACACTCTTCGGAAACTGCATCCCGTCATAGAACGTCATCGCATTCGCCGCCCAGTGCGCCCCCGCGCACCACGCCGGCGGCTCGGTCTGCACCGCCAACTCGTGCAACTCCGGATGATCCAGGTATTCCAGTCGCGGCTGCCGGTGCCCGACCACGAACGGATGGCCGTAGAACTTGCCCGCCACGTAGTGGTTCATCTCGTCCGGCGGATTCAGATCGGTGATGGGTTGACTGCCCTGTACGTCGCCCGCGGGTCGCCCGTACCAGTCACTGCCGTGATCCATCCCCCAGATCTCATCCGTGCCGGGCCGCACGACGAGCTTTTCCGTATTGCGAATCCCCGAGACGAACAACTGCTTATCCGAGCCATCGAGCTCAAACGACCAGAGCTTCTGGCGCTCGGAGTCGCGTTCATCATTGATGTTCCCGCTGTCGCCGATCCCGGTGAAGAGCCGACCGTCGTGAATCAGGATCGGCCGCCACCAGTGCCCACCGCCCTGCGGCAGCGAACCTTCCGGAATCACGGTAACGACGTCGTCGGCCACGCCGTCGCGATCTTTGTCTCGCGCGTGGTGAATCGCACCGGTCTGCGTGAACCACAGCGCACCGTCATGCCACTGCATGCCGTGCACGGTCGGGTAGCCCTGGACGAAAGTGTGCTGCGATTCATAAACGCCATCGCCGTCGGCATCGCGGCACGCGACTATCTTGCCGCCGGCCGGATCACTGACGAACAGCGTCCCGTCCGGGCCAACTGCCATGAACCGCGCACGAAAGTCACATTCCGCCGCCACCGAGAGCCGGTAGCCGTCGCGCACCCACACGCCATCGGGCAGATCAGCGGCCGCAGGCGCCGGGCGGCAAGCGAGCATCGAACCGACCAGAACAGATGACAGAAGCAGATTCCGGCGCATCGTATTGAGTCTCGGCAGTGGGATTTTGCAGAGGGCAGTTGTGCGGGCACCGAACGACTTTCCGATTATCACCGCGCACGACGCGATGTCCAATCGCGCCGCATTCAGTCTCGCCGGGGGCGCACAATTGAATCGGTTTCGGGCATATGAATATTGCTTATCGGTTTATATGTGTTATTTATCTAAGTAGGAAGCACGGCCAAAGTGGGGGCGGGTCTTATTCGTATCAACCGCGCTCCGCACTGCCGGCAGTGACAATGTGCCGCCGCGGGGAGGCCGCGCGCATCAAGGAGGAGATGAATCGTCACCCCGGATATCAATTGCCGTTCAATCAAACTCGAGCGCGCAAAATCACAACGCATCGCGCTCGACACCGCTTACCCCATCAGGAAGGAGGAGTCATCATGCGAATAGGCGTATTGGTCGCGGTGCTGGCGGTTGCGGGCACCGCGCTGGCCGACGACCTGAATCCGCCGCCATGGCGCGGCGACCCCGGTTCGACGTTTCAGCACTGGACGTTTGATACGGACGTCACCGGGCTGTCCAGCATCCCGCCGGACTACATCGACAATCCGTATGGCACCGCTACGATCGTCGACACGTACGCCACCTCAAGCGAATGGTGGGACCTGTACATGGGGCGCCAGGGCGTCTGGCACGCGTACTGGTACTTCTGGATCGACATCGATAACGATCCGATCGAGCGCCCCTACAAGGAAATCCAGATCCAGTGGACGTATTACTACGACGACCCGAACGGTTGGGACAACGGCCGGCCGAAGCCATCGCTGGACTGGCCCGGGGCGCCTTTCACAAACACGGTGGAGTTGATCGACGAGTACCCTCTGCTCGACAACTGGTACTACGCCATCTGGAAGATCATGATCTGGCCCAACCCGGACTTCGAGTCGATTTATGTGGTCGCCGACGACGGGTACAGCGAACTCTGGTTTGACCAGATCGTTGTCGACACGATCTGCATCCCTGAGTCGGCCACACTCGGGTTGATCGCCCTGGCCGGGCTTGTGTTCTTCCGTCGGCGTTGATCGACGGCGGATTCCGGCAGCCGCGGACGTAACAAGCGGGATCGTTGTCACCGAAAGCTCCGGCCACAACGATCCCGCGCCGCGCAGGTATTCGATTACCTATCTACCGGTCGCGCGGAACTGTGTGACGAAGCGCCGTTCCCCACGCGGGTAATAGCTGATCTCGCGCACGCGGTTTCCACGTCGGACCTGCAAGGTGATCTTGCGATCCGCGTCGCCGTGCAACTCCCACCCCAGCATTTCATCCCCCTCGCGTAGACCTGCTTTCGCCGCCGCCGACTTCGCCACCAAACCACGTACGCGCTGGTCCCGTAACGACCGGTCGCGATCGAAGCCCAATGCGAATTCGTACACGGGGCGCGTCGCGCCCTCCAGCCGCGGTTCCAGCACATCCATCGGCAACTCGACGGTGTCCGCGCGCACAACGTACCGATCAAACTCCTTGCCGAACCACTCGCCCAACAACTCCACGCCCATACGTCGCACTGCGGCGTTGGTCACTTCGAACCCGCTTTCGCGCCCCCGCTTCAGCAGCGCCTGAAACAACCGATCGATACCGTTCGATGCGCCGTGCTCGCGCGCCAGGAAATGCCAGCGCAGCCCCAGCAGCAGACCACGCTGGTACGGCACTTCACCGATCGTGTTGCGCTCGCGCCAGTAGCCGTCCCGAATCTCCCCGTTCGTCGCATTCTGCGCCGGATTCGCGTCGTACTCGCGCAGGTGCCGGTTGATCCACTTCGCATACACGCGCGGCGCCCAGCGCCCGGATTCATAGAGAATCCGCAGCGCGTAGTAATCGGTGAACCCCTCCGTGAACCACAACACGTCGCCCTGCGGCTCGGCCGCCGGCAGCAATTGCCCATTCCAGTGGTGAAAGACCTCGTGCGCGAACAGGTGCTCGACTGCCTCCGTTAACTTCGCGCCGGGCGAAATGTACAGTACAAAGCTCTGATACAGCCCACTGCCGTTCAACTGAATCCGCCCGGCCTCCGCGTGTTCCCCGACCGGAACTGCCGCGACCACAAACGGCGGAAACTCGCGCTCGGACATTGCTGCACACTGATCGGCGATGATGTCCGCCGCCATCTCCGCAAACGCGTTCACATCAAAGTCAAACTCGTCCACCAGCGTGACCGTCAGCTCACGCCCGTTCGACACGTCGACGGTCGTGGTCTCCAGTTCGCCGGCGTAGTAGATCGAATGACGCAGATCATGTGATGTGAGCCGTGCGCCGACGTGCGCACCCGGCGCCCACGAACACACGGCTGCCCAGTCTTCCGGCAAATCCCACCGCAACATCACTTCATATGTCCCCGGCTGTGTCCCGCCCGGCCCCGGTGCGACCAGGAACGTGTTACCGACGGCGGCGAAGTACTTGCGCGTGGCCACGGGCAACTGAAATGTGTCCCAGGCGAGCCGTCGCTCACCCGGCGACACGATGTAACGAACATTCAGTCTCGCGCCCGGCCGGTGCCGGACGATCCAGCAGTCGCGATCGCGATCGACGCGCACCGCCCCTTCGATCACCAGGTCATCCAGCAAGCCGCGAACGCTCGCGATCATCCCCCAGCGCGACGCAACGCAGAGTGTCGACCGCTCACGCCCCTGCGTCTGCCACGTCAACTCAACGCGCGTGTGCCCTGTTGCGGGATTCGGCGTCACTGTGTACGTCAGCGTCTCCGCCGCCGTCGGCATGGCAGACAGAATGCCCCCAATCGCTATGACCAGCGGCCGCAACAGACCCCGCCGGGCACGCACCGTTCGATTATCGCTCATACATCACCTGACTGCGTGCGCACGACGCGCACCCGCCGCGCCACTGCGGGCAACACCTGCGCCGTCCGGCAGAGGCCGCCGATATCGAGATCAGAGCGACCGAACAGCAGGTGTGTACCCAATGCGCAAGTTACTTTACATCGTATGCGGCCTGAGCAGCGCGCTAGCAGCCTCGGCAGCCGAACCTCGCTACGTTTCGACGCCCGAAGTGCAGCTTGAGTTCGAGGCACTGAATGGGGAGGCAACCGACGTAGTGGTCTGGGTCTCGACCGACCGGCGCCAGACGTGGGGGCCTGCGGCCGCGGAACGAATCGGCACATATACCATTTCCTGCAAAGAGCTTAGCGACGGATGGCACGATTTCTACGTTGTGCTCAGCAACGAGCACGGCGACAGCGCTCCGCCGCCTGTGAGCGGTTCTGAAGCATGCGCCACCGTCGTGGTAGACACAGCGCCTCCAACGATACAACTCCATGATTACAAACAGGTTACGCGCGATTCCGGAGAAAAGCGAATTCGGCTGAACTCCAGCCTGATCGAGGAGAACTTCGCCGCAGACGGCACCCGTGTCTTCTTCCGCGACGCCGACAGCAACTGGCGCGATGGCGGTGCCGCCGTCTCGGACGGCGACTACCTGCTCTGGTCACCACCGGGATTTGTGGCCGGGAGCATCGAGATATGCGTGCTCGTCGCCGACAAAGCCGGAAATCGCTCCCGAAGCGCCCCGCTTACCATCGAGCTCGCGGCGCGCGTGCCGCTAAGCGAACTCGTCGACGAAGGCCACCTGCCGCAGTGCCTGATGTACGGCACGCTTGTGCCGGCGGAAGTGCTGCGCAACACCGGCACAGAGCCCATCGAACCCGATGAGCCGGATCCGAGCGTCGACGTTGATCCCGCCGAGCTCGAACAGCTCCGCAGCCTTGCGGCCCAGTTCGTTCAGCAGGGCCGCTTCGCGCTCGCTGCCGCGCGCTTCGCAGACGCGCTTGCCCTTGCGCCGTACGACCCCGATCTTCTCGTCGACTCCGGCAGTGTGCTCTATCGCTTGCGGGAATACGAAGACGCGCATGACCGCTTCGCGCAAGCCCTGGAACTCCAGCCCAACCACATCGGCGCCCTTGACGGGCTCGCACTGGTGGCCGCCACCCAAAAGCGGTACGCTCCCGCGCGAGACTATCTGCGGCAACTTCTGGTCCTAACGCCCGATTCCGGCTTGGTCTGGCTCCGTAGCGGCGACATCGAGCACCGGCTCGGCAACGCACTTGACGCGACCGCCGCCTGGCAGCGGGCCATCAAAGCCGCAGACACCACAGACGAGATTCGCGCCCGAGCCCAACGCCGCCTGGAACAATTTCAGCACTGGCTACCGCCTGGGACGCCCGAAGAATCGAAGCGGTCAGAATATGACGAAACAGACGAATCCCCCTCCGACGATCGTCGTTTACGGCGATGACGAGCATCGGAAGTCGCACGTCCTGACCGAAGCGCTCGACAATCTACTCCCCCCGGAAGTCGACCGCTCGCTCGCACTCTCCAGCTTCGACGGCAGCCAGAAAGAAGACCAGGGCGGCCCGACGCTTGCACGTGTGCTGGAGGACTTGGCAACCCTGCCTTTCCTATCCGATCGCCGCGTTGTGCTGATCCGCGAAGCCGACGGCTTCATCTCCCAACATCGCGAGCGGCTCGAAACATATGTCCAAGCCCCCTCCGCGACCGGCGTGCTCGTCATGGAGTGCCGCAGCTTCCCGAAGAACACGAAGCTGCACAAGCTCGTTGTCGCAAACGACGGTGAGACACACGAGTGCAAGAAACTCGGCGGCGGAGCTCTGGTGCGCTTCGTCGTTGACGAGGCCGCGGCGCGCAACAAACGCATCGAGCTTGAAGCCGCGGCCCGCTTGGTGGATCTGGTCGGCCAGGAGAGTGGTACACTCGCTGCCGAGATTGAGAAGCTGGCCCTCTATGCGGCGGAGCGCGCCGAGATCACGGCGCAGGACGTTGGCACGTTGGTCGGGCAAAGCCGCGAAGAGAAGATTTTCGCGGTCATGGATGCTGCCGCGCTGGGGCGCCTGCCGAACGCGTTGCGCCTCTGGCGGGAAACACTCGCAACTGATCCCAACGCAATCTACAAAGCGGTGGGTGGCATGGCATTTGTCGTTCGCCGGTGGCTCGGGGCGCACCGGATGCGCTCGGACGGAGATTCCGATAACGCGGTGGCCGGCAAGCTGATGATGTGGGGGCGCCCGCGCGACGCGGAATCCTTGCTGCGCCGCCAATCACCCCGCCGCCTGCTCGCCGCGCTGGCGTCCATCGCCCAACTAGACTCGCAAGCCAAGTCCGGCACCCGGTCGATAGAAACCGGTGTCGAGACCCTGCTCGTCCGCTTGGCCGGAGCCGGCCGGTAGCGAGCCTGGCTGGAGTTGTGCATGGATGCCAAGAAGACTCCCCTGGCACTGGGGGTTTGCGCGCTTTTGATTGTCGGCGGCTGTGCATTGAACACACAGCAGCCGAATGCGCACCACAAGCGCGAAACCACCGCCGAAGAACAACCCACTCGCGACGAAGCTCCACAGATCGTCGAACAAAGCGCGGACGAGCCTGCGCCGGCAGCGCCCACAGAGAACATCGCACTCACGATCGAGGAGTTTATTCAGCGCGTGGACGAAGCGCGGACCCGCGCGCGGCCGGCGCCGCTGGACACTGACTCCGTACCGTTTCGGACGGCCATCGACGAAGAGCCGATCGGCGACCCCGTTCCCGTGACAACGGCGCCCGCGAGCCAGCCAACGGCGCCAGACGAGGCCGCGGTGCCGACGGACGCGGAAGATCCGAACAAGGCCATCGACCCGCTCCCCGACGACAACCCGGGAGAAGCCCCGGTGCTCGGCGAGGTCACCGTTCGTGCTGCGCCGGCGCTCAATGTCCACCCCGTCGATCCGCGCCGGCCGGCCGTCAACAGTGCGACGGCAGCCGACTACGTGGCCCCGCTCACGCTCAGCGACTTCCTCGACCAAGTCCCCGCCGCACCGGACGCCACGTTCCGCGAGCAGCTCGATCGCCGGCTGTTGTGCGTGCTGGCGGGTCAGTATGACGAGGCGCGCGCGCCGCTCGAGCTGGTTACCGCGGAGCAGCAGGAGCTCGCCGCCCGCTTCGTCGAGGCCCTGATCGTCATCCGCGCCGGGCACATTGGTGATCCGTCAGGGGCCGCGACGGCGGCCGCGCGGGAACTCGCTGTTCTTCAAGACGCCTTACGCCAAGTTAGCGATCTATCGATCGACAACCTCGTGCTCTGCAGTACCGTGTATAGCTTCGGGCAATACGATGCAATCGAACCACCGCGCTTCCTGGCCGGCCGGGCCAACGAATTCGTCCTGTACTGTGAAGTCGGTGACTTCGTCAGTGAGGTCGAGGCCGACGGCCAGTACAGGTCTGTCTTCGACCTGACAACCACCATCCTCAACCGCGCCGGCGACGTGGTCGTCGAACTGAAGGACCCCCAGATTGTCGACCGCTGCCGCAATCGGCGACACGACTGCTTCATTCCCCGCCTAGTCCGCCTTCCGGAGTCACTTTCACCGGGCCGTTACGTGGCAAAAATCACCATTGCGGATACACTCGGGCAGAAGGTGGCGGAGGACCGCGCGACGTTTGAGTTGACCGCTCGGCCCTGACCCGTTCGACGGGAGACTCGACGACTCCGCCCGCACGAGTGGAAGACGATTCCGGAGAACGGCCGATGAACGTGCCCCGCTTCATCCGCCGCCTGTTCCGCGCCCCGTTTGACGGCTTGGCGCACTACGGCGTGGTGGCCGAGGGTGTGCTGTACCGCTGTGGGCAACCGACCCCCGACCAACTACAGGACTTGATCGAGCGCTTGTCGCTGCGCACCGTCGTCAGCTTACGTGGCGCGCGCGGCGACGATGATCCGGATGCGTGGGAACAGGCCGAACGCGCCGTCTGCGAAGCGAACAACGTGGCATTCGTCACGATTCCATGCAATCACAAGAACCCACCGACCGACGACCAGGTGCAGCAGTTCTTAGCGTTGTTCGATGACGAGCAACGCGTGCCGGTAATGGTGCATTGTCGCCTGGGACAGCAGCGCACCTTGTTGTTTTGCGCGCTGTACCGCGTGCATCGCGATGGCCTCGAGCCCGACGTGGCCGAACGCGAGATGGACGCGCTCGGCTTCGGAGCACACAAGCGCCGCCACCAGCAACTGCTCGCGTCATTCCGCGAACACGCCCATTCCTGAACTCCAAGAACAGCTATAATACCTATGTTAGCAATACCAACTAGAAGTATTATTATGTAGTTTTTGGCCTTATTGTCCTTTATTAACAACGCTGTTTCACGTGAAACTGTCCTGTCGCTTGACGTCGGCTGGTGTGTCGCAGAGACTTTCCACCAAATGAGGAACCCCCAATGACGAAGACTGTTCCCAGACTCGGCAAAGGGCTCAGCGCACTCATTAGACCGAAAGCAACTACCGGCCGAACACCTGCCCAAGCAGCCGAAACGACCACAGGGAGTATTCTCGAAATCCCGATCAGCAACGTCCAGCCCAACCCCAACCAACCACGGTCACACTTCGACGACGAGACACTTACGGAACTAGCTGCTTCAATCCGCAACGACGGCGTGATCCAGCCCATCATCGTTCGACAACTGGGCGCCCAGTCCTACGAACTCATCGCAGGTGAACGACGTTGGCGTGCCGCGCGCCTCGCGGAGCTCCAATCCATCCCCGCTGTCATCCGCGAGGCAAATCCCGAACAGTCTTTTCGGCTCGCACTCATCGAAAACCTGCAACGACAGGACCTGGCTCCGCTCGAGCGAGCCGCTGCATACGAACACTTTCTCCACAACTTCGACCGTTCCGCGGACGAGCTCGCCCAGCAACTAGGCGAGAGCCGCGCCAATGTATCGAACTATTTGCGACTTTTGAAGTTACAGAAGGAAATCCGCGAGATGCTCGCCTCCGGGCAACTTGGAATGGGCCAAGCCCGCGCCCTCGCAGGCGTCACTCATCCACAACAACAACTCGCGCTCGCTCGCATCACCGTGCGCCGCAATCTGTCTGTGCGCCAGGTAGAGAACTTGGTCCGCACCAGCGGCGAAACGAAACGCCAATTCGGCCCCACCAAGAGCGCTGATCACCCGGCCCACTTAGCCGAACTCGAAGAGGCGTTTAGCCGTTCTCTTGGTCTTAAGGTTCGACTGTATCCTGGCCGTCGAAAGAACTCCGGCCGCCTGGTCGTCACGTTTTCCAATCTGGAGCAGTTCGACCAATTGGCCGAGCATTTCGGCGCCTCCGTCCATTTGGAATAGCCAAATGACACGCTCGCCCGTCGTCGCCGGTCGTTTCTACCCCAACAACCGCGCAGCGTGCGAACAGATGTTGGCGTCCTTTCCGCAGCGCACCGCTGATCCGGCGGGAATCGCGTGTGTCGCCCCGCACGCGGGTTGGATCTTCAGCGGCGCACTGGCCGCACGGGCAATTCGGTCGATCTGTCGGAGCAATCCCGAAACAGTCATCGCGTTCGGCGCTGTGCACACGCCCGATCGCAACATCGCCAGCGTGTACGCCGCCGGCGGATGGAAAACACCGCTAGGGACTATCGACGTCGATGAACCGCTAGCTAAGACCATCTGCGACCGGTCGCGTGGTACAGCAGACCCGGCTGCCCACCGGGGCGAGCACGCCCTGGAAGTCCTGGTACCAATGATTCGCCATTTCTCGCCGCACACCCGCATCGTGCCGGTAAGCGTGCGCCCGACACCGGATGCGATCGAATTCGGGGCTGCATGCGCTCGCGCCGTTCGCGATACGGGCAGGTCGGCCACCTTTCTCGCCTCAACCGATCTAACACACTACGGACCCGCGTTCGGCTTCGAGCCGCGCGGCCGCGGAGACGCGGGGCTGCAGTGGGCGAAGTCAGTCAACGATCGGCGATTTGTGGACTTGATCGCGGGCCTACGCGCAGAGGACCTCATGAGCGAGGCAGCGGAAAACCGCAACGCCTGTGGGGCGGGGGCAGTCGCCGCGCTCGTTGCAGCCATGCGTGAGCTCGGAGCCACACAGTACATTGAGCTAGAGCATCGAACCTCGGCCGAGGTTGATCTCCCGGGCCGATCCAGCGACGACAACGCCGTGGGATACGAGGCTGGGGTATTCGCCCGACCTGCGAACTACCCAACCGACTGACAACTGTGTTTCACGTGAAACGGAGCTGACACGCGTTTGGCTTAATGCGCTCTAACTAGAAATCCTAGACGGGGCCTCCCGCCGGACAGCCATCCGCATCAGCCGCTCTGCGCGACCCGCCGTCGCGAACTCGTGTACTTCGTAGCCGTCGGGGGCCATGCCGGCGGCGGCGTAGCACGCGATCGCTTGGCGGTTCCCCGGAAAAACCACGAGCGATACTTCGCTGGCATTCAACCGCTCAAAGGCGTACGCCAGAAGCTTCCGCGCGAGTTGCGACCCAAACCCTTCGCCGCGCCGCTCCTGATTCACCACCAAATGCCCTAGCCAATAGCGCCCGGTCGCGCGGCTGAGCCGGTTCACTTCGCCGTACGCGACCGGGTCGTCCTCGCCTTGCGGCAAGAGCATAAACGCGCGATGCCCAAGTACCTGCCATGACAGAACGTCCGAGACTGTCAGCGGCGGTCGCGATTTCGGTGCCAGCCAATACGTCTCACGCCCAGGGCGCACCCAGCGCACGACCAACGACGCCCAGCGTGGTTCGAACGGAACCAGCGAGCAGGGCGGTAGGGCGGCAGACGTGTGTTCGGCGGGATAGGTTGCCATGATCAAGTAATTGCCACGACGCGGCCCACGGCGGTAATCTCAGTGCAACAGATCGGCGGTCGCCGCGCGATAGCCCATGGTATCGCGGTCGCCGCGCGAATACACGGACAAACGTCGTGAGCGAGTTTCGAGGCTATCGGGTCCGGTCCGAGCAGGTGCGCATAGGCGACGTGCTGCTCGACATGCTGGTCCCGGACGACGACGAAGACCTCTTGACCGACCCGCGCGTCGAGGCGCGTTTCGACGCGGACGAGTACATGCCATACTGGGCCGACCTCTGGCCGGGAGCGTTCGTGCTCGCAGACATCGTAGCGAGCTGGCCGCCCGTTACCGCTCCCGAACAGAATCTCGGGGTGTTAGAGATCGGTGCAGGCCTGGGCCTCGTCGGCCTAGTCGCCGCGGCGCGCGGATACGACGTGACGATCAGCGACTATGACGAGGATGCGCTGGCGTTCGTCGTCGAGAACGCCCGGCGCAATAAACTCCGGACGCCGAATACGATAACTATAGATTGGAAAAATAGTTACAATTGTGTTCGGCCGATGAGGATCGTGGCCGCGGACGTGCTGTACGAGCGGCGGAACCTGATTCCCGTCGCGAGGTTCATCGACCGGCACCTTGCACCGGAGGGGGTCGCGCTGGTCAGCGATCCATATCGCGTAATCGCCGACGACTTTCCGGCGGCCGCCCGCGAGGCGGGCCTGAACATCGACGAACGTTCGGCCGAGGTAGCCCTGAACGGCACGGTCAGTCCGATTCGAGCGCGGATCTTTCAGTTGAGGCGGGCATAAACAGGGGCAATCACTGTCTGTTACCTTCAACGGCCGTAGCGAAGAATGTCGTGATTCTGTGGATCAATTCTTCGCGCGCGCCGAAGAGGATTCCCAGGTGCTCGGCCTGCGGGACGAGCCACCATTCCTTTGGCTCACTCGCCGCGTCGTAGAGCTCTTGCGCAAGGTCGGCGAAGCAGATCTCATCGTCTTCGGCGGCGATGATGAAGATCGGTCGCGGGGCGATCTTCGTGACGAAGTCGATCGGGTCATAGCCGTCGGAGATTGCCAGGCCGGCCAAGCCGCGCGACAGCCACTTTGAAAAAAAGATGCGCTGGGCGTGTCGGGCGGCGATGCGGCGATAGTCGCTGAACGTCGACTCTGCCACCACCGCGGCGACTTCCTCACGCTCGGCCGCCACCGCGACGCCCACCGCGCCGCCTAGTGACTGGCCGTACACGAACAGTGGTATGTCGCGCGCTTCGGGGCGCGTCAGCGCGTAGTCGATCGCCGCATGGCCGTCGCGAATTGTGCCGGCGCGCGTGACGCGTCCTTCGGATTCGCCGTAGCCGCGATAGTCGAACATCAGCACATGATAGCCGGCATCGGGCAGCCACTCGACCAAACCGAGGTGCGCCGACACGTTCGCAGCGTTACCGTGAAAATGCACGACGAAACCGCGCGGCTCGGTCCTCGCCGGCAGAAACCAGCCGTGCAACATGAGACCGTCGCTAGTTTTGAAGTGAACATCCTCATACGCGAGGCGCAGCTCGTCCGGGTGTGCGTACTGCACCTTGCTCGGATAGTAAAATTTCCCGTCGAGACCCACGAGCTTGAGCAACCCAATCGCGAGGAGCAGAACGGTAAGCCGTATCACCCAACGCACACGGCGACCTCGTTTGCGGCGCTGTCGGTATTCAGCGGTGTTCGCGCCGTCTGCCTTCATTTAGTGGATTGTACGGCGTGGACCAAGTTTGTGTCGGTAGAACACTGACGCGGCTGACTAGGCCGAGCGATACGTAGAGAACCGGTCGAGCTACCCTCCCCTAACCCCTCCCTGAAAGGGAGGGGGATCGGATGGCGCCGCTTGGGCGGCGACCGATGATTACGTGGTTGGCTGGTTGGACTTGCTGGCGTCGAGGAATCCTTCGAGCTTGCGGGCGCGGACCGGGTGCTGGAGCTTGCGGATTGCCTTGGCCTCGACCTGACGCACGCGCTCGCGCGTGACCTTGAAGATCTTGCCGACCTCTTCGAGCGTATAAGTATAGCCGTCGCCGATACCGTAGCGCAGCTTGATGATCTCGCGCTCGCGGTAAGTGAGCGTCTTGAGCACCGCCTCAATGCGGTCTTTGAGCATGTCGGACGAGGCGCTGAACACCGGCGATTCAGCCTTTTCGTCTTCGATGAAGTCGCCGAAGTAAGAGTCCTCGCTTTCACCGACCGGGCGATCGAGCGAGATCGGGTGGCGGCTGATCTTCATCACGCGGCGGGCCTCGGAAACCGGCATCTTGGCCTCGCGGGCGATCTCCTCGATAGTGGGCTCGCGCTTGAGATCCTGGAGCAGCTTCTTGGAGATGTTCCGCAGCTTGCTCATGGTCTCGATCATGTGGACGGGGATACGAATCGTGCGGGCGTGATCGGCGATGGCGCGGGTGATGGCCTGGCGAATCCACCATGTGGCGTATGTGCTGAACTTGTAGCCGCGCCTGTATTCGTACTTATCGACAGCACGCATCAGGCCGGTGTTGCCTTCCTGGATGATGTCGAGGAAGGATAGGCCCCGGTTGCGATACTTCTTGGCGATCGACACAACCAGGCGCAGGTTACCGCCGGCGAGTTTGCGCTTGGCGTCTTCATACTCGGCGAAGACCTTTTGCGACTCGTCGACGCGGTAGCGCAGGTCGTCCGGCAACTCCATGACGAGGTCGGTGAGGCCCTGGAGCTCGTCCTTCATGGCCTGGAGGTCGTCGGCCGGAATGGACTCATCGTCCGTAGCAATCTCGTGCTGAAGCGATTCGATCTTGTGCACGAACGAGAAGAGCTTCTTCATCATCGGCGCGATACGGCTGGTGCGCAACGACAGCTCTTCGAGCAACGTGACCGCTCGGCGACGCCTCTGCGTCATGCGGTCGCGCGCCTCTTTCTTGGCGGCGGCAGCGGCACGCGCCTCACGAACGATGTTCCAGTCGCCCTGATTGAGCTCGAGCAGCTTGCGAACCGTATCGAGGTTGGCCGGAAGACGCTTCATGATCGTCGCCTTGGCCATGCTCTCGGTCGTGGAAATCTTCATCGTGCGATCGAACGGCATGCGGCCGTCGGTAACCGCCTGCATCGTCTCGACCGCCTGGTGCATCGAGAAGTCGTTCTCGAGGATGCGCCGGCGAAACGCCATGCGGGTCAGCTCGATCTTCTTGGCCAGCGCGATTTCCTGCTCGCGGGTGAGCAGGGGGATCTCGCCCATCTGGGTGAGGTACATCCGCACGGGGTCGTCCACACGCCGGGCGGTCGTATCGGTCAGATCGACTTCGGTGACCTCGTCGAGGCTGTCGCCGCCTTCGAGCGTGCCGCGCTTGCGCTGCGCATCGCGCATCTTGACAGCCTCGATCTCATCGATCATAGGAATCCCGTTCTGCTCGATGCGATTGAGCACGCTCTCGAGCTTCTCGGGCGAGATTGCCTCATCGGGCAAGGTCTCGTTCAGCTCTTCCCACGTGAGATACTTGCGACGCTTACCGACCTCGATCAGTTCGTTAACGCTCTGCTCGATCGGGTCAATGTCGGGCTGAACTGCCGCCATTCGTTATCTCCCGCTAACCAGCACGGCCGGGCGAGGGTCCTCGCAACCACACCACGCTCTCGGTCACCATGTCATCGAGCTGCGCTTTGGCGCAGCTTTGCAGTACGCCGGCGGCATAACCGCCGATGCGCCACTCGTCATCCCGGTTTCGCGAAGCTGCAGCGCGCGTCCGGCGGCAGGAACTGCTCCTTGCCGCGCAACGTTCGCTGCAATTCGTCAAAAGCAGACTCATCGGCGCCCTGCGCGTTGCGCAAGGATGCGCGCAGGTCGCCCCACTGCTGGGCTGCCAACTCCTCGACCAGCCGCCCGTAGGCGGCGACAAACTCGTCACGTGCCACGCCGCCGGCAACACGCTGGCGCGCGCGGTCGACCAGTTCGCAGAGCGCGGCGTCATCACACCGCGACGTGACGTCCTCGAGAGAGTATTCACCCACTTCTTCATGCACATCAAGCAGAACGCCATACAAGCGTTCCCACGTCTGAGAAAGGCCCGCCGCGCGGGCGAGGTTGTCGTCAACGTGCGACCAGCAGGCCGAGTCGTTGAGCAGCAGTCCGAGAAGGTTCTCCATTGCGCCGACGATGCCGGCGGGCACTGGCCGGATGCTCTGCTCATAGTCCGAAGCGATATCGTTCTGCTCTGATGAACTGCTGCGGGCGGTTCGCCGAGCGGCCCGCTTCGCACCATTCAGCAAGTCGAATACTTGCTCCGAGCCGACGCCCAATAACGCGCCGAGGCGACTAACCAACAGGGTCTGCTGCACCGGATCGACGCCGCCCGCGGTCGTCACATTTGCGACGAACTGCAGGTATTCCTCCACGGCACGCCGGCGATTCTGCGCTCCTCCATCCCCGTAGGTCCCCAACATCTGAGACCACTTGAATTCTAGCGCGTCGCCGGCCCCCTTCAACGCGTCGGCGAAGCGCTCCGGCCCGCCCGAAACGACGCAATCCGCGGGGTCCTGCCCGGCGTCGAGCACGACCACGCGTACGTCGGCCTGCGTGCGCAGGGCCACCTCGGCGGCTCGGTCCACGGCCCGCAGCCCAGCCTCGTCGCCATCGAAGCAGAGGCAGATCCGGTCCGCATACCGACGGAGCAGGGCAACATGTGCATCGGTCAGGGCCGTGCCCAGCGTCGCAACGACGTTCTCGAAGCCGGCCTGGTGCAAGACGACGGTGTCGGTGTAGCCCTCGACCACGATCGCGGCGTGCTCGGCTGAGATGGCAGTCCGCGCTAGATCCAGCGCGTAGAGGACCCGGGATTTGTTGAATACTGCCGTCTCCGGGGAGTTCAGGTACTTGGCCGGATCGTCTCCCAGCGTGCGGCCGCCGAAGGCGATCGTCCGCCCAAGGTGGTCCGCGATGGGGAATATCAGACGGTTGCGGAAGCGGTCGTAGGTGCGGCCGCGCTCATTGGTCGTTGTCAGGCCGGCCTGGTTGAGCACTTCCGGCGCGAGACCGGCCCGCCGAGACGCGTTGAACAGATCATCCCACGCGTCGATCGCTAGACCGAAGTTGAAGCGCTCCGCCGTTTCCTGAGACAGCCCGCGACCTTCGACATAGTTGCGGGCTGCGGCCCCTTGCGTGCCTATGTAATTCTTCCGGAAATGTTCCACTGCCCAGCGCACGGCGGCGAGCACGCGTTCGCGCAGCTCGTGGCTGGCGTCGTCGGCCGGCTGGTTTCTGAATTCGAGCCCCGCGCGCCGTGCTAGCGTCTGTAGCGCTTCGCGGAACTCGACGCGGTCAATCAACTGGATGAAGCGAATGACGTCACCACCCGCGCCACATGACCAGCATTTGAAGATCTGTTTTTGCGGACTGACGGACATGGACGGGTTGTGGTCGGCGTGAAACGGGCAGAGCCCGACGTACTCGCGTCCCTTGCGGACGAGGGCGACGCGCTCGCCGACCACGTCGACAATGTCTGTAGACTCTAAGACTCTGTCTTTTATGGAGTTATCCATTAATGGCTTTATTGAGTCCGCGGGGCCGATTTCGTCGCCAACGCGCCCCGGCAGACGGTCCTCCCGCCGATCCACACGCATCGACCAGAATTACGTAAGTATAACCCAGAAACGGCCCAGGGTCAATTTCTTCCGGACCTTGCGGGCTAGCGCCACGATCGCCTAACTGACTGCTTGCAATGTAATTGCGCCACCGCAGGACGGGCTGGAAGCGCTCCCAGGTGCGGCGCCGGAGCGAGTACGACAATTAAGTAGAGTCGGCGGCTCCGCTTGCCCGCGCCCATCTCGAACAGTAGAAGCACGCAAGTCGTGCGGGGCGCGCGACCGCCGAGAAAGAACGTGACATGACGACCGACGCCGCGAACAGTTCGAGCTCCTCGACGCACTGCCGGGACGCGCATACTCGTGCTCGGACGCGCGCTGTCTTGGCCGCGATCCTGCTCGCTGGTGTGGCAGGACGCGCGGCGTTGTTGAGCAGCGCCCCTGGACACGCATACCTGCTCGATCACGTTGATTTCATGGTCTGGTCGGAATGGGCATTTCGCCACGGCCCGACCAGTACCTACGACTTGCCGCCCAGTCTGCTCATCAACACGAACCTGCCGGAAGGACCTGATGGGCAACCGTACGTTACGCCGTATCCGAGCATCAACCGCTGTAATTATCCGCCGGGCGCGAGCTATCTGTTCTGGCTGCAGGGTGCGCTGTGGCGGGTATGCGGGCAGCGGATCGAGACGCATCCGGTGCTGGATGAGGTGGCCGAATTCGCGGGCGTTGCGCCGGGCGAACTCACCTCGCCGGTGGTGAACACGGTGACAACGCGCGCGATCAACGCGCTGGTGCCGACGATTGCGGACGCAATCATGGCCTGGGGGGTGTTACTGCTCGTGCGCCACCTCAATGGTCGCCAACGTCGTGGGTTGGAGTTGCTCGCTTTCGCGCTGACCTGGCTCGGGCCGCCGATCATCCTGAACTCGGCGTTCTGGACGCAGGTCGACTCATGTGTGACGTTCCTGATGGTGTGGACGGTACTCAGCATGATGCGGCAGCGCTTCGTGTTCGCCGGCGTGCTGCTCGGCGCAGCGCTGATGACCAAGGCGCAGGCGGTGTTGCTGCTGCCGGCAATTGCTTTCGCGCTCATTGGGCTCGTCGTTCAGAATGGTAGCGCACCGCAGGCCCTGGCAAGTCTCGGCCGCTTTGTGATTGCCACGGCTGCGACCGTAGCAATCATCTCAGGGCCGTTCATGCTCGGCGACTCGAGTCGCTCTGAGCACGGCGCGTTCCGCTGGATGCAGCGTTCATACGTGATCCCCATCCAACAGCAATTCCCCGTCACGACGCTCAAGGCATTCAACGTCTGGTGGCTGGACTATCTGCTGCACGAACAAGACCCCGCTGCTCTCGATCCCGGTACGAGGGTTGTCGCCGGTTTGGGCAAACATCAGGTTGGGCAGGTTCTGTTGGCCGGCGCGATTCTCCTCGCTGCCGGCGGCTGCGCATGGCGCTGGCGAACTTCGCCGCAGGGCTGGCTAGCGTTCGCGGCGTTTGCCATGCTGGCGGCGTTCGTTTTTCCTACGCGTGTCCACGAGCGGTACATCTACTACTGTCTGCCGTTCTGGATTGCGCTGGGGGTGCTCTATCGGCGGTGGATGCCCGCCACGCTCGTGCTGCTAGCGGTGGGAGCGTTCGAAATGACGTGGTACTTGTGGCTTTCGCCGCAGGATGCCGGGCCGTTGGCGCCGACGAAGTCGGAAGGGGCCGCACTGCTATCGCTGGTGCTGGCGAGCGCTACGATTGCGAGCTTTGCTTACGGGCTTGTGGCGCTGTTGCTCGGACCGCGCAGGCCGGAGATGGCCGCCGAAACCACTGCTGACACAGCAGCGGCACAGCGTCTGGTGTCGCGTTAAGACGCCGACCGTCGCCAGGCAGCGTCGATCTCCGTCAGTGCTTCGCGGCAACCTGCGCGTATCGCGATGTCGGCCAGGTGTGATTGTTCGCTGGCGTTGGGGTTGATTTCGATGATCGTCGCGCCGTAGGTCTTGGCGACGTCGATCAGCGACGCCGCCGGCTGCACGACGCCGCTGGTGCCGATGACGAGAAAGACGTCGCAGCGCTGGGCGGCGACGAAGGCCGTCTCGATCGCGCCGTCGGGCAGCGACTCGCCGAACCAGACCACTCCGGGGCGCAGCCGTTTCTGACACACGGGGCAAGACGGTTCCTCGCCGAGGTCTTCGAGTCCTTGCACGTTGTAGTCGCAGTAGGTGCAGCGCGCGACGTCGAGCCGGCCGTGGAGTTCGATGACGTTCTGCGAGCCGGCGCGATGGTGCAGGCCGTCGATGTTCTGGGTGATGACGGTGAGATCCGGCACGCGCGTCTCCCACTCGGCGAGCACGCGGTGCCCCTCGTGCGGTTCGACCTGTGACAGCTTCTGGCGACGATAGCGATACCAAGCCCAGACCTTCGTCGGATCGCGCTGAAACGCCTCCGGCGTGGCCATCTCGTTCACATCGACCTTGGACCACAGCCCGTCCTCGCCGCGGAAGGTGTCCAGCCCGGACTCGACGGACATGCCCGCGCCGGTGGAGATGGCGACGGCGCTGGCGCGGATGAGCGCGTTGGCGGTATCGGTGGCTGTTCGGGTGTCGGACGTCATTGCGAGCACATCATAGCTGCTCGTTTCTACCGCTGCCGGTTGGCCAATCGACTGAGGGCGGAAAAGACCTAGTTATTTTAGAGGTTGGTTTTTATCAGACCACTTAAGGCGCAGGAGTTTTACTTGATATTTATGTGAAGTATGACAATAATATTACTGTGACGCCGTTGCCAGAGTTCGATGCCGATGGGTTGCTGCCGCCGGGCGACTACGTATTGACGCTCGACGAGTTACGTGAGTCGCCGTTGGTGTTAGGTCCGGTGGACGGTACGGCACGGCCCAACTGGGACACGGAGTGGCGTCGCCATCTGGTCGACAACCTCGGTGTTCTGATCGACCAGCTTCGAGCGGTCGAGGTTACGCGGGTGTTCGTTGACGGCTCGTTTGTTGAGGACAAAGACCATCCGAACGACATCGATGGCTACTTCGAGTGTGACCTGATGCATTTCGTTCGCGGCGAGTTGGAGCGCGATTTGAATCTGCTTGACCCGCAGAAGGTGTGGACGTGGGACCGCGCGAGTCGACGACCCTGTCGCGGCTATACGAAAGCGCAGTTGCCGATGTGGCACGCCTACCGGGTCGAGCTCTATCCGCACGCGCCAGGCCTGCTCAGTGGTCTCAAGGACGAATTCGGAAACGAACTGGAGTTTCCGGCCGCATTTCGAAGATCCCGGCGGGAGCGTCGAGCGCGCGGCATCGTGCAGATCGGAGGCCTGACATGATTCGCAATGAAGCAGAATACAGGGACGCGGTTGAGCGGTTGCGGGCTGAAGCGGGACGACTGGTAGCACACGAAGCGCGACTTTCCGAAATGGGCCTCTCCGCCGATGAGATCAAGCGCGCCATGGAGCCCATGCACTCTTTCCACGAGCAGCTAAATGAAGAGGTAGCCGGATACGAGCGTTTGAAACGCGGCGAGTTCGCTGAGTTGCAGAACTTCCGCGGGCTCGGCGGGCTGCTGGTTTCATTGCGCATCGCACTTGGTCTGACGCAGCGCGAGTTAGCGGAGCGCGTTGGGGTCCATGAGTCGCAAATCTCAAGAGACGAGCGAAATGAGTATCACAACATCACCGTCGATCGCGCGGGGCGGATACTAGATGCACTGGGCGTCGAATTGCGAACTGAGGTCACGGATGTACCGCGGAATGCCGCGTAAGTAGAGATGCGCACTTCCAGAGCTAGCGATCCGTGTTCTGTCGCTCGCGGGTGATTCGTTCGAGCTTTTGCCGTTCCACGTAGCTTAGCGCGTTGATGCCGTGCTCGGAGACCTTCTGTAGCAGGCGGTCGAGTTCGGTATCGTCCCAGAGTTGCTCCTGCTGTTTCTGTTCCCACGCGCCGGGGTTGGGGTTTTCCTGCGGGCCATAGCCGTAGTCTTTCAATTTGGACGACGCCGGTGACGACTTGTGCTTGAGGCCCAGGATTCGCCGCCACATGGGGCGCGGGTCGTGGCTGGGGCCGTGGAACACCTCGTAGCGTGAGTCTTCCTGCAACATGCCGTAGCGGGCCATCTGGAGGCGCTGGAAGCAGGTGAAGCCGCCGAAGACCGCGATAAAGACGAGCATACTCGTGCCCTCGCGCGCGATTCCCCAGATCCCCAAGAGCACGCACCCGGCGAGCCCGATCTGACACGCGATGACAGTCGCCCGCTGTAGCCCGACGTAGGGCCAAAGCGCCGTTTGAAAAAGCTGCCCACCATCCAGGGGGTAGATCGGCAGCAGGTTAAACGCCAAGAGAAACAGATTGACCTGATAGAAGATCCAGGTGCACTCGATCCACGAGAAGCCCGGTGTGAGGTAGATCCCGCCGAATGGGTTCAGCAGAATCAGTTCCCAACTGCGCGTGTACCCGAGCACAATTGCACCGCTGACCAGGCAGAAGATGACATTCACCAATGGCCCGGCCGCGACCGTTACGAATTGCGGCCATGGCCGCATGGGCGCGTGCGCATACGCCAAGCCGCCGAGCGGCCACATCAGAATATTCTGTGCGTAACCACCGACGGCACGCGCGCCGAAGCAATGTCCGAACTCGTGTACCAGCACCGTGCCGAACAGCATCGCCAGAAACATGGCCGCGATTCCGATGTCCGAATGCCACGCGATGAGCCGCCACGCGATAAAGATCAGAAAGAGAATGTGAATCCGGACGTTGATCCCGAACAGCCGGCCGATCTTGAATGAGGCGCTGAGAAAGTCCATTGCTTACTGCTTCCCGCCGCGGGCGAACCGGTCGTAGTACAACAGCGCGACGATTGTCTTTCCGTCGACGATGCGACCGTCACTGATCGCCGCCAGTGCGTCTGCATACAGGAGCGGCGCCAGCTCGATTTGCTCGCCGTCGTCGAGCGAGCGTTGACCGGTAATTAAGTCGCGTGCTGTGAAGATGTACATGCGCTCCGTCATGATTCCCGGCGTCGAGTAGATCGACAGCAACGGCTCTACCCGGCCGGCGCGATAGCCCGTTTCCTCAGTGAGCTCGCGCGCGGCGCACTCGGCCGACAACTCGCTGGGATCCAAGGTGCCGGCGGGAACTTCGAGCAGAGCATCGCCAACGGCGACTCGGTAGTTGCGAATGAGCACGATCCGCCCGTCATCGAGAAAGGGCAGTACGACCGCAGCGCCCGGATGCACAACTATGTCGTGTGTATGCATCCGGCCCCCGTGCTCGAACGAGCGGCGTTCGACATGGAAGCGGCGGGATTCGAACACGCGCTCGTTATTCACCGGGCACACACGCCGTAAGGACGAGAGTTTCGGCTGGAGCTTGGGCAAGGGAAGTACTCGCCCGCGGTGGCTCCACCCTCCCCCGACCCCTCCCTAAAAGGGAGGGGGGTTAAGCGGAAGATCCAGTTGCGTACGGAGAGCATCTCATACATCGAGGTTTTTCACCTGAGCGGCGTTCTGCTCGATGAACTCGCGGCGGGACTCGACGTTTTCGCCCATCAGGATGCTGAAGATCCGATCGGCCTCGACGGCGTCGATGTCGGACTGCTCCGGGTCGTCGTCCGTCTCGGCGACGATGACCTTGCGCAACACGCGGTTGGCCGGATCCATCGTCGTTTCCCAGAGTTCTTCCTTGTTCATCTCGCCGAGGCCTTTGAAACGCTTCACCTCGCGGCCGCGCGCTCCGAGCGCTCTTACGCCCGCGGGCAGCTCCGCGAGGTTATCCAGCGGACGCTCGTCATTCTCACCCGCAATCAGCACGAACACGGCCGGCTCGAGTTCACCGGTGATCTGCTCCTCGCGGTGCAGGAAGAGATCGGCGACGTCGCAGCCGTAGTCGGCGAACCGCTCGAAACAGCGTTGCAGGTGATGTGCTTCGGCGAGCTCCGTCTTGACGATTTGCGTGCCCGCGGCGCGCGTCTCATCACGGTAGATGTGATACTCGTCTTCGTTGAAGAAGTAGCGCTCTTCAGTGGTCGAGTGCGTACGGACGATCGGCAGTTCGCCCCGTTCGTTGCGCATCTGGACAAACTCGCGGAACACAATTCCGCGGCGGCCCAGCACGCGGGCATGGCGATCGATTTCCTCGACGAGCTGCAAGAGGCCGGCAAGCTCCTCGTCGCCGAGTTTGCGGGCCTCTGCGTTGCGACGGCGAATCTCCAGCCGCGTCTGCTCGAGGCCGAGCTTGGTCAAGCGTGCATTCAACGCTTGGTCGTCGACGACGTACGCCTTCGACTTGCCTTTGGCGAGCTGATAGAGCGGCGGCTGGGCGATGAACACGGCACCCTTGTCGATCAACGGACGAAGGTGGCGGAAAAAGAACGTCAATAGCAGCGTGCGAATGTGCGAGCCGTCTACGTCGGCGTCGGTCATGATGATGATCTTGCCGTAGCGCAGCTTCTCGATGTCGAAATCTTCGCCGATGCCTGTGCCGACGGCCTTGATGATCTCAAGGATTTCCTCGTGGCTGAGCACCTTGTGCAGCCGGGCCTTTTCGACGTTGAGGATCTTGCCGCGGATCGGCAGGATCGCCTGTGTCTTGGCATCGCGATAGCCCTTGGCCGAGCCGGCCGCCGAATCACCCTCGACGATGAACAGCTCGGTCGAGCCGACGTCGCGGCTCGAGCAATCCACCAGCTTGCGTGACAGCCCGCTGCCGGACATGGCGCTTTTGCGGGCCGTCTCCCGCGCGCGGCGCGCAGCCTCGCGTGCCACCGCGGCCTGTACGGCCTTGCCGACGACACGTTTGGCGTCGGACGGGTGTTCTTCGAGGAAATTACCGAGCAGCTCGTTGACGGTGGTCTCAACGAACGTGCCAACCTCGCCGTTGCCGAGTTTCGTCTTGGTTTGGCCTTCGAACTGCGGCTCCGGCACCTTGACCGAGACGATTGCTGTCAAACCTTCGCGCACGTCGTCGCCGCTGGGCGTTGGGTCATTGTTCTTGAGCAGGTTGTTCTTGCGCGCGTAGGCGTTAAGCGTGCGGGTCAGTGCCGTGCGGAATCCGGACAGGTGCGTGCCGCCCTCGACTGTGTTGATGTTGTTGACGAACGAGAGCGTGGTTTCGTTGAAGGCGTCCGTGTATTGGAGAGCGACCTCGGCAATGAGGCGCTGTTCCGGGTCTTCGCGCTGGAAGTAAACCGCCGGCGAGTGCAGCGCGGCGCGGCCTTCATTCAGGTGCGCGACGAACTCGCGGATGCCGTCGTCGAACTTGAACGTCTCGGAAGTTCCGGTGCGCTCGTCGGTGATCGAGATCATCAGGCCCGAGTTGAGGTAGGCCAGCTCGCGCAGCCGCTTGGCGAGAATGTCGTAGTGGAAGTCAGTCTCGCGGAAGATCTCGCCGTCAGGCTTGAAGTGAATGCGCGTGCCGGTGCCGTCGGCGCCCTCAGTGGTGTCCAGGGCCTGCGTAGTCTGGCCACGCTCGAACGACATGCTCCAGTACTTGCCCTCACGCTTGACGCGCGCGTGCAACCACTCCGACAACGCGTTGACAACGCTGACACCCACGCCGTGCAATCCGCCGGAAACCTTGTACGAGTCACGGTCGAACTTCGCGCCTGCGCCCAGTGTCGTGAGGCATACTTCGAGCGCGGACTTGCCGAACTCTTCTTTGATTCCCACGGGAATCCCGCGCCCGTCATCATCGATCGACACGCTGCCGTCATCGTGGATGACGACGATGATGTTGCTGCACTGGCCGGCCATGGCTTCGTCGATGGAGTTGTCGACGACTTCGTAGACCAAGTGGTGCAGGCCGCGCAGCGCGACGTCGCCGATGTACATGGCGGGCCGTTTGCGCACGTGCTCGGTGCCCTCAAGTACCTGAACGTTTGACTCGTCATATTGGCTGGTAGCGGTAGGACCGTTCACATTCTGCTCCGTTACCTCTGATAGCCGCCCACCCCACCCTTAATCAGCGGGCGCGCCGGACAGGATGAATTGTACACCACGGGCGCCCGGCAACACACGAACCAGCTCTCGTTCGAGCTCCGCTTTGTGGCGGCGAAGCTCGTAATGGATGGTAGCGCTATCGGCGGCAAGAACGACGACATACCCGCCCCCAGGGCAATCCTCGATGCCCGCCACACGGGTGTGCGGCATCCAGAGCGGACGGGCCAGCCGCGGCCAGGCCTGATCCGCCGCCTTTCGCTGCCGTAGCCGACGTGCCGCTCGCGCGACAACGTTTGCCAGTGGTGGGCGCGAGCGCCGGCCGCCGAAGTGACCGGCCAACTCCGCAGCGCGCGACGGTTCGTCCAGCCCCCGGGCGCGGCGCGGACGCTTGTTTTCGAGTAGTGCTCGAAACTGCTGCTCGCTCATCTCGGTCGTCAAATGGATCTCACTCAGAGCGACACGGGCATGACCACGTAGAGGAACTCGTTCTTGTCTTCCCCGCGCAGCAGGCCCGGGCGGAAGCTCTCGTGTAGCTCGATCGCGACCGTGTCCACGCTGAGGGCTTTCAGCGCATCGTTAACGAAGGCAGGGTTGAATCCGATCTCCAGCGGATCGCCGTCGAACTCGATCGGCATCTCGATGCGGGCCTCGCCCTGCTCCGGGGACTGCGCCGTGATGACGAGCTGACCGTCGCTGAAAGACAGCTTGACGGCCCGTGCTTCCTCGGTAGTGAGCAACGCCGCGCGGCGCACGGCCCCGTGGAACTCCACGCGGTTCAGACGTGCTTCCCGGCTGGTTTCCTTGGGGATCACGTCCTGATACTTTGGGAAGTTTCCTTCGACCAACGCGGTGGACAACATGCGGTCGCCGCTGCGGAAGAGCACCTGGTTCGGCATTACCTTCATATCGAGCGACCATGCATCGCGCTCGCGACCGGGAGTGAAGACGCGCTCGAAGACGTTGAGGGCTTTCGCGGGCACGATGACCTGGAAGTCGGCGCTGGTGGACTCCATGATGCTACCACCGGCCCGGGCCAGGCGCCGTCCGTCTGTCGCAACGAGAAACAGGCGCTTACCTTCCTTTTCCCACAGCACACCATTGATCGCATAACGGCTCGTCTCGCGTGCCGCAGCGTAGATCGTGAGGTTGATCATGCGCCACAACTCGCGCCCGTCGATGACCAGATCGGGGTCGTCGTCGAACGCCGTGATCGCGGGGAAGTCCGCAGCCGTTTGTGTGAAGATCTTGAACTCGCTGCCCTCGCCGCGCACGACGCAGTGGCGATCATCCGTTTCGAGCTGGATCTCGGCGTCCGGCAACTCGCGAATGATGCTCAGCAAGCGATCGGCGGACACGACGGTCTCGCCGGGCTGCTCGACGGCGAAGCTGCCTACGCCAAGCTGCAGTGCCAGCTCCCCGTCGGTTGCGCTGAGTTGTACTGAGTCAGCCTCCGTCGTGACTTTGACACAACTAAGGATGGGCTTGGTGGTGCGACCACTCGTGACTGCAGCCACAGCGCCAAGGGCATCGAAGAATTCCTGGCGAGGCAATCTCGTTTTCATGGTACATTCCGCTACGCTGCCGACGGGGTGTCCGCGCGACACCGCCCGAC
Organism: Phycisphaerae bacterium; assembly: GCA_028277645.1. Lineage (GTDB taxonomy): Bacteria > Planctomycetota > Phycisphaerae > UBA1845 > Fen-1342 > JANQFV01. The sequence goes on along the minus strand of JANQFV010000044.1, from coordinate 62,147 downwards.
GGACCGCTCTGGCCCGCCCTGCGGCCGGCAGCTCCATGGGCTTTAGGACGCTATATTTAACGCAATTCCCCTCGCCGTGCCACTACCTGTTGTGGGCGCATTTCGGTTCCTGCTGTGTCGCATCTGACTGTTCGGGAAGCTGGGCGCAATCCGCGGGTTCAGTGCCTGGCGCGCTTACTGGTATTAGCTCTGATTTAGAGATCTCTATCCGTCTTCATCCTCAGGGGCGCCACGTCTGTCAGTGACCGGTGAAGGTGAACTGTAACGTGTTCTGCGCAGTTTGTTTGCGCGGTTTGGTCGCATGTGTGTCGCGCTGTTGGACTAGCGTGAAAGCGGGCGTGGTAAGCCGGAGCAATTGCCACCTCCGCTGTCGGGCCTGCTTGTGCTGTCAGTTGTGTCAGGCGCTGGTCGCCAAGGCACAGGCATTTGACGGCCAATCATCAGCTTCGTGACATCAGGCGTGTCGTCAGTTGCGTCAAGGTGCCGGCCAGCTCCGGATCAGTCTTGCGGTCGGTGTCGATTGTCCGCTCCGCGTGCAGCACTGTGGAGTGGTCGCGCCCGCCGAAGTGCATGCCGATCTCCTCGAGGCTCAGTGGCGTGAGCTTGCGGGCGAGGTACATCGCGATTTGCCGCGGCTGGCTGATTGAGCGGGTGCGCTTTCGGCCCAGCAGATCCGGCAGGCGGATGCCGAAGTGCTTCGAGACGCACTCGATGATCTCCGCGACGCGCAACGGGCGTTGCTCGCGGTTGCCGTAAGTGCCGAGGGCGGCACGCGCGGTCTCAACATTCAGCGGCTTGCCGGCCAGTTGTGTCTCGGTGATCAGCCGGGTGAGGGCACCTTCGAGCAGGCGGATGTTTGCCTCGACGTGCTCGGCGATGTAATCGAGCACCTCGTCGGGAATCTCGACGCCGCGGAGCCGGGCTTTCTTGTGCAGAATCGCTTGGCGCGTCTCGCGGTTCGGTGTGTCGATCTGCGCCACGAGGCCCCAGTTGAAGCGGCTGACCAGGCGATCCTCAAGGGTCGGGATTTCGGCCGGGGCGGAGTCCGCCGAGAGGATGATCTGCTTGCGGCTCTGGTACAGGACATTGAAGGTATGAAACAGCTCCTCCTGGCTCGATTCGCGGTTCGCCAGGAACTGCACATCGTCGATCACCAGGAGGTCCGCCTGCCGTGTGCGCTCCCGAAAGGGTTGCAATTCGCCCGAGGCAATTGCCCGGACAAAGTCGTTCACGAACGTCTCGCACGTGACATAGACCACCTGGAGGTGTGGTGCGCGCCTAAGTACTTCCGCACATGTACCTTGCAGCAGGTGGGTTTTGCCGAGGCCGGAGGCGCCGTGAATGAACAGGGGGTTATAGAGCGTGCCGAGCTGGGCGCAGACCGCACCACATGCGGCGTGGCCGAGGCGGTTGGATGGTCCGACGACGAACTGGTCGAACGTGTAGTCGGCGTTGAGCGGCATCGTCGTCAGCGCCGGCGGCGCCACATCCGCAGCCTCGGGGGATGCTCCGGAGACGAAGCGCACGGTGAGCAGGTGTCCGGTGGACTTCATGGCGGCCTGCACAAATGCTGACCGGCACTGCTCTTGCAGATAGTGAGCTCGCGAGGAATCGGGGACGTGGACCTCAAGCTCGCCGCCGTGGGGCATGCGGGGCTTCAGTTCGGCGAACCAGGCGCGATAGAGCTCTGGTTCGTCCGTTTGAACCGTTTTGAGCAAACGGTCCCAGTCGAGCGTTTGCTCGGGGGTTGTAGCCATGTGCTTTTGAACAGCCTGTGAAATTTCGTGCTCTCCGCGCCGCATGAACCCCGCGCTGGGAGAGTCACGATCCTTCGTTGTTCCCTGATTCGCCGATCTTCGTCGTGCCGAGGTCGAACAGCTCATGCAGCAGCGCGGTAGCGAAACAGCCTCGGGGTAGCACGAAGCGCAATTCAAGATAGGGACCGCGTTCATCGGCGCCAAGCGCGACGTCGGGGCTGTCCACCGGGAAGCGTAGCGGTCGCCGGCTGCCCTTGATGCGTAAGGCGCCTTCGCGAAATGCATCTGGCTGCAGTTCCTCAGCTTGCAGCACGCGGTCCTCGATTTCGCCGGGCCAGCCGGACGGGTTCGTCATGCGATAGCCGAACAGTGGCCCGGAGGGGCTGATCTCGAACTCGTCCGCGCGGGCCTGCTCGCCCGCGACATCCTCCACGCGGAAGACGGAGCCGCTCGCGTGTCTCCAGACGAGGTCCCCCTCCGCGACGCGACCGAGCCCGGTCGGCGTTCGTTCAGCCACAACGCGGTTGAACAGGTGCGATTGGTAGGCCGATGTAAAGAAGTTGCGTGTGGCGCGGTCGATGGCGTTGAAAGCCCGGCGGCGTTTGCCGCCGGAACTCGCCAGAGCGCGGAGAGCGCGACGTTCGGTGTGGAACAATCCGGGCCATAGCCGGCTGGCGGCCTCGTACTCACCCTGCTCATATAGCGCACGGGCCTTGCGGATGTTGCCGTGGTCGTCCTGCGTCGGGCGGCCGAGCAGGATGTCGATCGCGGCGTCGATGTCGCGGCGGATGATCGCCCGGCCGATCTCCCACGTATCGCCGCGCAGACCGAAGCGTTGCTCCCCGAAGTAGTTCGGCGCGCCGCGCCGCGCCAGTTCTTCCAGCCCGCGTAGCGCGTCGTCGAGTCGCACGGCGGGCGTTTCGCGCACTTTGATCGCGAAGCGGTTGCCGCTCAGGTGGCCTAGTCGCAGTTTGTTGTGGTGTCGGTTGACGTCGACGATGTGCAAGCGCGGGATCTGCAACTCGCGCAGGCGTTGGGGCTCGACGTGCTCGACGGACATCCACTGTCGCGTGACGGCCCGCGCGTCCTTCTGGCCGGCGAAGCCAATGTCGTGCTGGCGTACGCCCAGCGCACGGGCGATGTCGCGCGTCGCCTGGCGCGTGCTCAGGCCGGCTTTCTCGACCTGAAAGTACGTGTGCGTGCCCGCGCCATCGAAAGCGTACAGCGGCATCTCCTCGACGAAAAAGTCCGTGTAGTCATCCTTGATGCTGCCGGGGATCCGGTCGAAGTCGGTCAGTTGGCGGGGGAGGTCTTCCATTAGCTCTTCCCGTCGGCTCCGCGCTGCTTGGCGAAGAGGATCGCGTCGCGATAGGTGCCGCGCTTCCAGTAACGGCCGGGGATGCGGCCGGTGCGGTCGTAGCCGTTCTTTTCGTGGATGCGGACAGAGCCGACATTCCCATCCAGGCATTCGGACAGGATCAGGCGCAGGCCAAGCGTGAAGAAAGCGTAGTCCGTGAGCACGCGGATGGTGTCGGTGCCGAGCCCGCGGTTCCAGAGCTGTGTGCGGCCGATGAACAGGCCGATCGTGCCGACGCCGTCGCGGAAACTGATGTTGTGGATGCCGGTCATGCCGATGTGCTCTTCGTCCTCGTCGAGCGTTTCGATGGCGAGGGCGACGTCCTTCTCGTCGGTCCGCGCCCGCTGCTCGAAGAACTCTTCCTCGGCGACGCGTGTGATCGGGTAATCGCCGATCAGCAGCCACTCGGTGATGGCCGGATCGTTCACCCAGCGTACGCAGTTCTCGAAGTGTTTGTCCTTATCGAGCGGCACCAGGCGAACTTTGGTGCCTTTCCAGCCGTAGGGCATGGTGCGTCTCCTGCCGCGGTACGCGGCGCCAACTACAGGCGATCAGTGGTCTATGATAACATGTGGATGGCGGCTGCGGTCGATCAGCGGCTGCCGCACAAGGGATATGCTGCAATGAATGCTCTGACGTACTACTCACCGCTTTGGCTTGGTGTGCTGATTGTGGTGGCGTTGAATGAGTCGGTGCGCGGGATGGTGCCGACGTATTCGCCGGCGGCGCAGTGGGGTGTGGTTTCGATTGTGGCGATTGTGGCGGCGCTCCAGTGCCAGGTGCTGATGATCGGTGCCCAGGGTGCGTTTGCGCAGGCGTTGCCGGTCCCGTTCGGGAAGACGGTCCGCGGCGGGTACGCCGTATTCGCGGGCTGGATGCTGATTGCCTGGGTGGGGCTGAGCGGGGTTACCGTGTTGCTCGGTTATCAGGCCGTGACGGCCGCGTCGCGCATGGTTGGGATTGCGAGCTTTGCTGCACTGGGCGTCTTCTTCGCAACGTACTTTTGGAGCCTGCCGACCGCGACGGCGGATTTCAGCACGCGCGACTGAGCCGCGGGCTTTGTGGTTTCGTTGACGGGGGGATTCCGGCTACGTACGGTGGCAACTGCGCCCGAAGGACCTAGGCGCGAAACGAAGGAGTCCGTGTGCTCGCTCTCGCGTGGGCCAACCTGTTGCACCGCAAGCTGCGTACCTTGCTCAGTGCGCTGGCAGTCGGCATCGGCATCATGCTGATGCTCGTCTCACGCGGGCTGGCCAGCGGCTCGATCGCGGAAGTCAACGAGCGCATGCAAAGCGTCGACGCCGAGCTGGTGGTCCTGCCGGCGCAGGACAACATCATCTTCACCAACGGCGCGCCGTTTCGGGGGATTCACGAACGGCACTTGCGCGACCTCGCCGATGCGGATGGTCCACTTGCGGATCTGGTGATTCCGGCGTTCTTCGGGCAAGTGAAGATGGGGGGACAGCAGCAGCGGTTGTTTGGCGTCGATCCGCGCCAGATGGCGGCGTTTCTCGGCGAGCGGCGCGTCGTACGGGGCGAACTATTCGCCCGCGCTCATGCCTTCGCCAAGCGTGTAGCGCGGGGCGAGCGCCCGCCGGAGGATATGGACAACCTGGCGTATCAGGCGTACCTCGCGGACGGGCTGGAGCTGGTGATCGACGACCGGCTGCGGCGTGTTGGTGGCTATCAGGTCGGCGATGAAATCACCATCATGGGGCAGACCTTCCGGATCGCGGGTGTCATCGAGGCAGGCGTCGCGGGGCGCGTATTTGCGCCGCTGCAGACGCTGCGTGAGATCGTCGTAGCGGGCGAGCAGACCGCGAGTATGTACTTCATTCGACTGCGCGATGGGTTGGAGCCGGCGACTGCGGCGGAGCGCTTCGCAACGTCGTTGGGTAGTGGGGCGCGGGTCGAATTGAAATCTGATTATGGCCGCCTGTTGCGCGAGAGTTTTGCGTCGGTCAATCTGTATATGAACGCGTCCAGCGGCGTAGCGCTGGTTGTGTGTTTCCTGTTTATCCTGCTGACGATGTACACGATGGTCGTCGAACGCACGCGCGAGATCGGCATACTCAAAGCGCTCGGCGTGACGCGCGGCGGGCTCGTACAACTGTCCGTGCTGGAAGCGCTGCTGATCTCCGTGATCGGCGTTGTCATCGGAATCGCGCTGGCGTTCGGTGCGCGCGCGCTGATCGGCGTGCTGGTACCACTACTGACGGTGGCCCTGCCGGTTGAGCAACTCCTGCTCGCGATTGCCGTCGGCGTGATCGGCGGCGTGTGCTCCGCGTTGTATCCGGGCTATCGCGCCGCGCGACTCGATCCCGCTCTCGCATTGAGTCACGAATGAACGACCAACCGGCCATTGACGTTCGCGACTTGCATCACGCCTACACGCACGGCGGCGTGACCGAGCCGGTGTTGCACGGCATCGACTTCCGCGTCGAGCGTGGCGAATTCGTCGTGATCATGGGGCCGTCGGGCTGCGGCAAGACTACGCTGCTGAACATCGTCGGGCTCATGATGCGGCCGACACGTGCCGCTGCCGTGCAGGTCGCAGGCCGCGACGTGCTCGGGTTGAACGACGCGGCTCGCACTGCGTTACGCCGGGAGCAGATCGGGTTTGTTTTTCAGCGCTTCAATCTGCTGCCGACGATCAGCGTCGCGCGCAATGTGGGGCTGCCTTTGCGGCTGCGCGGCATCGCGCCGGACGGGCAGGTACGGGTGTTGCTCGACGAAATGGGGCTTGCTGCGCAAGCCAGAAAGAAGCCGGGCGGACTGTCCGTCGGACAGCAGCAGCGCGTCGCGATCGCGCGGGCGATCGTTGCGGAACCAACGGTACTGCTCGCAGACGAGCCGACCGGCAATCTCGACTCCGCGAACGCGGCCGTCGTGCTGGATCTGATTCAGCGCTTCCATCGCGAGCGTGGCCTCACCGTAATCATGATCACGCACAATGAGCAGTTGGCGGTCGAGGCCGATCGCGTGCTGCACATGCGGGATGGGCGATTCTGTGAGTGAGTTGGCGACACCCGCTGAGCAGTCGGAGGTCTTTGCCGCACCGCCGTTGGACGGCCAGCGGCTCTGGTTTGCCATCTTTTTGGCGTGGATGGCCGGCCTCACGCTCGCGTCGCTCGTACTGCTCCAGCGCTTTGACGCCGGCTACGACGCGATGCGTAGCGCGTGGGTGCTTGCGCTAATGTGTTTCTATCTGTCGTTGTGCAACAGCATCGTGCCATTGCCGACGGCGTGGATCGTGCTGCTGGCAGCTAGCCCGGGGTACGCACTCGTCGAAGAACCGATTGCGCGAACTTTGCTCGTCGCGTCGTGCGGTGCGTTCGCGACGGTGATGGCGAATCTCAACGAGTATCACTTCCTGGGCTACTTTGCGCGGCGCCGTGTCGGCGAGAAGATCCGGCGGACGCGCCTTTACAGTTGGGCAGCGCGCTGGTTCGACCGGGCTCCGTTTCAGTTGCTCACGTTCGTGGCGTTCATTCCTATTCCGGTTGATGTTGTACGGTGGCTCGCCATTTTGCGTCGGTACTCCCGGCTGAAGTTCGCCGCGGCGTATTTCCTCGGCCGCTGGCCGCGCTATGTCCTGTTCGCGGGATGCTCAGTGATCTTCGCGCTGACCCCCCTACAGATTCTGTTCATTCAGGTGGGGTTGGTTATTCTTGCTTTGGGGGGGCGGTTGGGCTGGTCTGCGCTTCGTCGCGGGTACCGTTGACGACGGGCGCGACGCCCCCACACGCCACACCGGTCAGCCCCCGGAGATGTTCACCGCGTGATTCAGCGACTGGACGCGGTCCTGCAGTGTGTTGATGGCGTCGCGTCGCGGGAACAGGCTGGGCATCAGTACGCTGGCGAGCAGAGACGTGATGATGGTCACAATCGCGACCAAGCCGATGATCTGACGCGTCGCGGGTCTCAGCTGCGCGAAGGGGTAGTTCAGGGCCCATAGCGTGCGGTCAACCGCGGCGTAGATCCAGCGGCCGATCAGTTGCGCGGTTCCGACAGCCGGCGGTGTTTCCACTCGCTCAGCGCTCTCGACATCGCCGACCGCGGTTACCAGCGCACCGATGTCGGTGCCGCGCGTATCGCTTGGGCGCGCGAAGCTCTGGTCTCCATCGACCGGTACGGGAACCACGGCCGCGTTGGTGTCCAACGCGCCCCTCGATGCGCTCAGTGATTCCGCCTCGGCAATGGCGGCCTGGATGTCGTCGTCGGAATCTGTCGTCGTCGGGGCATTATCAGCAGTCATCGGTTCGGTCCTGGCCTCGGCGGGCGTGAATGCCCTGTTAGTGGCATCGGCGTCCGTGTCCGCGCGCTGGAGCGTGCGTTGGCAACCGGATTCCAACACCCGATAATTCTCTCGCTCGTGGGCGGCGGTGTCGGAAGTTGTCCGTCAGCATTCGACGGCAGTCGGGAATGCCAATTTAATCAAGTAGGTGTAAGCAAATAGCGCCCGCCGGTTCAGATTCCAGGCGCTACGCATTCCGGAGAACGCTCATGCGACGTGTAGCAATCGTAGTGATCATCGTGATCGCGCTGCTGGGGCCCCAGAGCGGGTCCGCCGCAGATCCCGCGCTCGAGGCAGACGTGTTGCGCCTGTTGGGGCACGTGCCGGCTGACACGCACTTGCTGCTGATTGTTCCCAGTGTCCAGCAGTTCATTGACGGGATCAGCGCGTTCGGCCGGACGACCGAGATAGACTTCCTCGCAGAGATGAAGACCGCCACTCTACTGGAGGATTCGCTTGGCGATGCACTTTCAGTAGTGCGCGAGGCTGGCCCCGCGGTGCTCGCATTGTCGGCGGAGCGTCAGGAGCCGTTGATTCTAGCGGTAGTCTCGCACGACCAACCCTGGACCGCCACCTCCGATGCGGCCCGGCTCGACGAGCGTCCGTATTGTGAGTTCGAGGGCGGTTGCTGCGCCGTGTTGTTTGATGACCGCGTGGCCGTGTTTGGTCGCGACAAGGACGAGCTGCGGCGGGCGCTGGGCAGTGAGCGGGTGTTTCCTGACCGTTTAGGGTTGTTTGCCCGTCGAGCGCTCGAGACCGACCAAGTCATCTTCTGGGTCGACCTGCCGCCGTGGCAACCACTGATCCAGCAGACGCTGGAGTTTGTGGCACAGACGACGTACATGGGACTGGCGGCCGCCGGCCCGGATGCCGAGATGACGATCGGGCTGTATCGAGCCATGTTTGAGCAGCTCGAGACCGCGCTCGGAGAGGCCACAACGTATACGGTTGCGGTCGGCGTTGATGCGGCGGGCGTACGAGCCCGCGATCGCATCGCGTTCCGGTCGGGGGGCCGCGTGGCGGCGTACCTGTCCGGCATTAAACGACCCGAGCGGGACTTGTTGCGCGGACTGCCCGCCGGCGGGACCATTGTGTTCGCCTGCGAGTGGGAGGGTCCGAGTGAATCCGGCAGTCTCAACGACGTATTCCTCGGGGCGATGGTTGACGTGCCGACGTTTCGGGAGCGCGTGTCGGAGGAGATGCTTCAGGGGGCCTTGGCCAACAACCGGGAAATGAACCGGTACCTACACGGATTCAGCGGCGTCGTGTCGCGCGCACCAAGTGGTGATTGCCTGTTGTTCAAGGGACAGTACCTGTCGAGCGACGTTGCCGCGATGCGCAAGCACATTCGCCGCGGTTTCGAGGAGTTCCCAGACGTCATGTGTGCCTGGGGCGTTGTTCCCAGTGCGGAGTTATCGCGCGAGAAACGGGGTCCGGGTGAGGCCGAGGTTGACGTCTATCGTTTCGAGTTTGACGTGCGGGGTGGGCAGATAGACCCGATGGTCAGCGCGATGTATGGTGAACAATGCGCCATGGTAATGGTGCAGGCTGGTGATGCGCTGGCATACGCGATGGGGGAGCGCGATGAGGCGATGAAAGCCGCGCAAAAGCTCGCAGACGGCGCGTTTACGCTGCTGAAGGATGACGCCCGCGTTACCGCGCTGTTCGAGCAGCTCTCACCCGAGCCGCAGTTCTGTTTGCTAGTGGATCTGCCACACATGCTTGAGATGATGACTGGACTGCTGCAACAGGCCGGCCTGCCCGTCCCCGCGGTTGATGCCGGTTCGCAGCAGTATCCCCTGGCCGGTCTCACCGGCTATATTGAGACGGACGCGCTGCGCGCTGAACTGTATGTCCCTGCCCGGGCAGTTCGCGCGTTCCTGTCTGAGATCGAAGAGCTCGAGGCGAGTGAGAGCGGCGCGTATTGATCGGCCTGGATCTTCCGCAATTCCCCTGCGCGTATCAGGCCGGCTTTGCGAATATTCCGTGAAGTCGGCGCCAACTCGCGAATTCGGTCGCAGCCTGCCGCTCCGACGGCCTATAATGAGCATCACCCTGGAGAGCGGAATCTGCCGTGCGACGCACGCGGGAGTAAGCGATGACGAAACCTGCCGGCTTCTGGAATCGTGTCCGAAAGATGTTCACCCCCGAGCGGACGGCGGATTCCGATGGGAGCGTCGGCGTGATCGAATCGGCGGTTGTCGATGCGGCCGATGTTCCCGAAGCGCCGCCGCTGGACGAATCGGCCGCGCGGGAAACGTCCTGGCTTCGGCGGAGCGGGACACAGCAGATGCGCGACGTGTCGCAGCGCATGATCGCGCTGGCCGACGCTATGCAGACACACTTCGAGCAGCAAGACGAACGCGCCGCGGATCTGGTCCGTTCGCTCGGGCGCGTGAGTGACACGTTGGAGAATCTGGCTGAGTCACAGAAGTCGCACACGGACATCCTCAAAGCGATCGCTGCCCAGACCGAGGCGACCGGCAAGCACACCGCGGCACTTTCCGATACGGTCGGGCGGATTCCGGACTCGCTGCTGACGCAGGCCGAAGCGATTCGGACCGTTGGCGAACAGGTCAGACAGTCGCAGGAAATGGACGGCCAACTCATGCAATCGCTCGGCACGTTCTCGCGGGCCATTGATGCGCTGGGCTCGGCTGGATCAGCGCAGGTGCAGACGCTCCAGAAGCTCAGCACGGCGCAGCACGATCAGCACGAGGCGTTCACCGCGTTGGTCCGCGAGCAGACGAAGCGCTTCGTTATCGTGCTGGTGATTGCCGGCGTGGTGGGTGTCGCCGCACTGATCGGTCTAATCGTGGCGCTGGTGCAGCAGTCCGGCGGTTGATCGCGCGCGGCGCCCGTACGAGCGATCGTCACGTTAATCGCCTACAATCCTGGCCAGTATCGTTGTGTTGCCTCAGATAGGGCGCTGCGATGAGAGTTGCGCTCGTACAAACCAATCCGATCATCGGCGACATCTCCGGCAATGTCGCCGTCATTCTCGAACGCGTCAGCGAGGTGCGCGAACTCGGTGCGCAACTCGCCGTCTTCCCGGAGCAGGCGATCATCGGCTATCCAGCCAAGGATCTATTGCTGCGTCGTGAGATCATCGATGCCAACTTGGCGGCGTTGACGCGCATTGCTGAAGCCGCGGAAGATCTTGCCGTTCTCGTGGGCTACGCCGAACGGAATGACCGGGCCACCGGGCGACCGTTGTACAACTCCGCCGCGCTCCTTCACAAGGGGCAGGTGCTCGGTAACTGGCGCAAGCAGCTCCTGCCCATCTACGACGTGTTTGACGAGGTGCGCTATTTCGAGCACGCCGGGCCGCAACCGGTGGTCGAATTCGGCGGACTCGGGTTGGGGGTGACGATTTGCGAAGACTTGTGGTCGACCGAGGAGATGCTCGGTCGTCCGCTGTATGACTCCGATCCGCTGGGCGCGCTCATCGACGCCGGCGCGCAATGTGTATTCAACGTGTCCGCATCGCCGTACTTCCTCGGTAAGCACGAGTTGCGGCTCGATCTGCTCCAGCAGCACGCGTGGACGAAGCGCGTGCCGCTGCTTTACGTCAATCAGGTCGGCGGCAACGACGAGCAGCTTTTCGACGGTGCCAGCTTCGTGATTGACGCCGACGGGAACTACGTTGGTCAGGCGCGGGCGTTTGCCGAAGACGTGCTGATACTGGACACGGATGACCTAGCCAGCACACGCCGTGACAAGTACGTCTCGGGCGTCGCCAATCTGCGTGCGGCGCTCGTCATGGGCATACGCGACTACGTGCGCAAGTGCGGTTTTCGCTCCGTCGTCATCGGCTTGTCCGGCGGAATCGACTCAGCGCTGGTGGCCGCGCTGGCAGCCGAGGCGCTCGGGCCCGAGAACGTCCACGCGGTCGCGATGCCGAGCCGCTATAGCAGCGACCACAGCGTCGCTGATGCCCGCGCGCTCGCGGAGAACCTGGGCATTCGCTTTACGCTGATCGAGATCGAGCCGATGCACGCCGCGTTCGAACGGAGCCTGGCCTCACACTTCACGGGCAGCGAGGCGGGGATTGCCGAGGAGAACATTCAGGCCCGCAGCCGCGGCGTAATTCTTATGGCGCTATCGAACAAGTTTGGCAGTCTGCTGCTAACAACGGGCAACAAGAGCGAGCTAGCGGTCGGCTATTGCACGCTTTATGGCGACATGGCGGGCGGACTGGCGGCGATCAGCGACGTGCCGAAGACGATGGTCTACCGCCTCGCCGAGCACATTAACGCAACGGCCGAAAGCGAAGTTATTCCGCGGAACATCATCACCAAGCCGCCGTCAGCGGAGTTGAAGCCCGACCAGACGGACCAGGATTCGTTGCCACCTTACGATGTGTTGGACGAGATCTTGCAGCGCTATGAGGAGCGGTTGGAGAGCGTCGAGGAGATCGTCGCGGCGGGCTTCGAGCGCGCCGTCGTTGAGGACGTGGTTCGCAAGATCCAGATCAGCGAATACAAGCGGCAACAGGCTGCGCCGGGACTGAAGGTGACCTCGCGGGCGTTCGGATTCGGTCGCCGGATGCCGATCGCGGCGCGGCCGCCCAGGTAGCGGCCTGCCTCCCGGTCGGCTGCCTTGTCTGCACCTACTGCCGGTCGATCTGCTCCCAGGTGGGGTTCTCCATCCACGCGAGCTTAAGGCAGTCGATCTGACTGATCAGCCAGCCGTCGGGCGTGCGCGTGAACTCGATTCGCCAGACGCTGGGCACCGTGCCGCCGTACTCGCCGGTGACGTGGGCGAAATAGCCGACAGCAACCGCGAACGTATCGCCGGAAGACTCGATGATCTTCAAGCTCTTCCGGTCCAGCCAGCGGATGTCGATCTGTTTCAGGCGGGCGCTGACGTGGTCGAGGAACTCTCGACGGTCGCGGTTGCCGGCGGTGAACTGTGGTGCGAGATATTGGCCGAGTGCCGCAGTCTGCGCGTCAACGAGGTCATCCTCGATCGCCTGCATCACTCCCGCCGCGTGTTCGCGCTGCGTGGTGACCAGCGCCTGCACAGCAAACAGCACCACGGACACACCCAGCCCAATCAGCAACGGCTGTACGCTGCCGCCGCGTCGCCAGTAGACGAGCAGGAAAAATAGCGCCGTTCCACTGACAGCGCCGAGCGCCAGAGCAGACTCCAGAAAGATCCAGGTGAACCACGTCATCATGGGGATTGTACGGCTTCCCAAGTGGTTGGTTGCTGGTCCGGAATGTTTCCACTACGCTCGCGCGCATGGATCTTCGTGGTAAGTTCATCGTGTTTGACGGGCCTGACGGCTCGGGCAAAGGCGCCCAGCTTCAGCGCCTGGAGGCGTGGATTCAGGAGCAGGGCGGGCAGGTCCGCCGGACGCGCGACCCCGGCGGAACCGTGATCAGCGATCGCATTCGGCACGTGCTGCTGGGCTACGACCTGTCGGAAATGGACCCAAACTGCGAGGCACTGCTGTTCATGGCGTCGCGTGCGCAGCTCGTCGCCGAAGTCGTGCGACCGGCGTTGGCCAAGGGCGCCACAGTGCTGTGCGATCGCTTCATCTCCGCGACGTGCGCGTACCAGGTCGCCGCCGGTTTTCCGCGCGAGGACGTGTTGGCGCTGGGGCGCTACGCCGTTGGCGACACCTGGCCGGACCTGACGATCGTGCTCGATCTTCCGCCGGAGGTGGGTTTTGCCCGCACGGGGCGCAAACCGCACCACGTGGGCAAGCGGGCGGACGCCGGGCAGTTGAGCATCTTCGAGGGTGCGCGGCCGGATGCGATGGAGGCGCGTTCGCTGGAGTTCCATCGGCGGGTGCGCGAGCTGTTCCGCGAGCTGCCGGACGTTTATCCGAAGCCGGTCGCGGTGGTCGACGCGGAGCCGGAGGAAGCGGTCGTCTGGCAGGCGGTGCAAAAGGCGGTGCAGGATGCGTTTCAGTGACATCCGGTATCAGGATCGCGCTTTGGCGATCATTCGCCGGGCGCTCGTGAGCGACCGCACGCACCACGCGTACTTGCTGGAGGGGCCTGAAGGTGTGGGTAAGGAGCTCACCGGCCGAGCGCTGGCCGCCCGGCTGCTTTGCCATGGCGCTGAGCGAGCGCCGGATGACGATGCTTGTGGCGGATGTGACACCTGTCGCCTGTTCGCAAGCGGGAATCACCCCGACTTTCACTTGATCGACCGCGCGCTGCGCAAGCAGCACCCGGAGCGCTCTGTTCGTGCGAGCAAGGGGCTCTACCTCGTCGTCGATCTCATCCGCTATTTCCTGATCGAGCCGGCGGGCATGAAGCCGACGCAGGGCACGCGTCGCGTGTTCCTGATTCGCGACGCCGAGCGCATGAACGAGGAGGCGCAGAACGCGCTGCTGAAGACGCTCGAGGAGCCGCCCGGCGCGGTGTGCCTGATACTGGTGACGTCATCGTCCAGTCGATTGTTGCCGACGATTCGTTCGCGCTGCCAGAACGTCTCGTTCAACCTGTTGCCGCCGAGCTTCGTTGCGGAGCAGCTTGCCGCACAGGCAGAGCTGTCTGCCGAAGAGGCCCAGACGCTGGCGTATCTCTCCGACGGGCGGCTGGGTGTCGCGTTGCGCTGGCATCGGGTTGGCTTGCTGTCAGCGGCTGAAAGCGTTGCCGGGCATCTGGATTCGCTGCCGAGAGCCGGCGTCGAGTCGTTCGGCAACGAGTTGGTCAAACTCGCCACCGAGCTGGCTACGCGGGCGATGCAGGCCGAATCAGAAGATGACGACGCGGAGGACGAGAGCCGCGGTTCCAGCAAAGTATCGACCGATCAACTGCGCGCGGGTCTCAAGCTCGTGTTCTTGCTGATCGCCGCACGCTATCGCGATGATCTGGTGGTTTCTGTCGGAGTCGGTGAGCTGTGTCATCTAGGGCAACGACGCGCTGCCGAGCGCTCCGGATCCGCTGCCGCCGACGCGGATACAGCGCTGCAAGCCGTTGCCGAGGCCGAACGGATGCTGGATCGGAACGTGGCCCCCCAGCTCGTGTGCGAGCACCTCGGCGTAGCGCTCAGCGGCGCTCCAATTCGCTGATGCGGGCTTCGATCACGGCGCGGTACGGATCGTCGTTGCTTAATCCGTCCGCGACCTGGCGATACAGGGCAATCGCAGCGCTCGTCTTGCCATTCAGGTCGTACAACTCCGCCAGATTGACGCACACCTGCACGTTCTGCGGCTGGAGTTCGTAGGCCCGCTCGGCGTGCGGCAGCGCGGCGGCCGGATCGTGCTCTGCGATCAGTCGGGCTAGGTTGGCGTGCGCGGCCCAGTCGTTGGGTTTCAGCGCAGCGACGCGCTCGTACACCTTCAGGGCGGCCGCGCGCTCGCCGGACATCGCCTGCGCCGCCCCCAGCGTTCGCAGCACGTCCACATCGTTTGGAGCGAGCTTCTGCGCGCGAAGCAGTTCGTCGCGTGCCGCGCGCGGTTGCTCGAGCGCGAGCAGCATTCTCGCCAATTCCAGTCGCAGTGGAGCACTATTGGGCTCAGCGGCGACGCGTTCGCGCAGCATACGAAGGCGTTCATCTACCTGTTCGGCACTGCCCTCCAACTCGGCGCGCGCGACGATCGCCGCCGCGTTTCCTGGCTGAAGTTGGAGTGCAGCGTCGAAGTCTGATCGGGCCGTTTCGATCTGGCCGGTCGCGGCGTGGAGGCGTCCGCGGACGACGAGTGCGTCTGCGTACGGCGGATGAGTTGTTAGTGCCAGGTTGACATGAGACAATGCTTCCGCCAGCAGCGACTCACGCTGCTCGCCAGCGGGTAGTGGTTCGGCGATGCGGAAGAGCTCCTGCGCATAACCGCGATTGAGGTGTGCACTCTGCGGGAACTGGCGGGCGTCGTGCCGGGCCAGGGTCAGCGTGCTGGCCCAGTCCAGGCAGCGCGTCGCGCAGCGCAGCGTCAGAAGCAGCACCAGCACCACGCCGAGCCCGCGTAGGATTCCAGAAATGTTGGCTAGCGCGCCCTTGCCCCGGCAGTAGTGCTGCCACAGTGCGTGTATACCGAGCGCGACAAGCATCAGAATGGGCACGCTCGGCCAGTACATGAGCCGCTCGGCAACCGATACGCCGATGAGCAGAACCGTGTTCGAGATCAACGCATAGCTCGCCAGCGCCATTGCCGCGATCACGGATACCCGTCGCCAGCCTTTCTGGCGTGCGAATGCGCCCAGCAGACAACCGCCCAGTGCGACCGCCGCTATTACTCCGAGCAGCGCCATGGCGGTTACGCCGGTGCGCGGATCGATGACTGCCAGGCCGTAGTCGCAGGACAACTGGCTGGGTACGAGCATCAGGCGCGTGTACCAGCCCAGCACAGTGAACGCGCCGAGCACACGCTCAGCCCCCTCAGCCAGCACGAGCGGGTTCAGGATCACGCCGGGCTGATCCCGAAACAACCTGCTATCCAAGGCCATCCAGCGCAATGGAAAGTAGATCAGCAAAGGGACGAGCAGGCAGCCCACGTGCATCGGCCACCAGCGCCACCCCGGCCGGCGGCCGCGCGCCGACCAGGCGAGGCCGAATCCTGCGAGCACCGGGTAGCAGATCGCCGTCTCTTTCGCGAGCAGTGCTAGCAGGAACAGCGGCGCCGCAGCTGCGGCGCGCCCCGCGCGCGCGATGGTGGCATATGGCATCATCGTCAGGAGGCCCAGCAGCAGGAACAGAGCCGCCAGGATTTCCGCTCGGCCTACTATGCCGGCGACGGCCTCGACGTGTACGGGGTGGATGGCGAACAGCACGCCGGCGATGCTCGCAACCTCGGCGCTGTCCGTCAGGCGCAGCGCGAATCGCCAGACCAGCCAGCAGCACAGCCCGTGCAGCAGTACATTGACGAGGTGATAGCCGAACGGTTGCAGCCCGTGGATGGCGTAATTGACGGCGAAGCTGAACAGCGTCAAGGGGCGATAGAGTGGGTCCTGGCGAAGATTGACGTCTTCTGACGCGCCGACGACCTCCCACCAGCCGGATAGCCACAAGCCCTGCCAGTCTGAGAGGGAGTGCAGCCGCGTGTTGGTGACGACCATGTCGAGATCGTCGTACGCGAATCCGTTACCCAGGCTGAGCAGCGTGCTGGCCAGCCCCAGCAATACCGGTACCCACGGGTTCAGCCACACCCGCCGCCGGCTGGGCAGCGTCTTAGCGGTCGCGTTGGGCATCGGTCACAACGACGTTGTTGTAATCGAGGAGTGTGCCCTTCGCCTTCTCGAGCTGGATCAGGCCGGTGTTGTAGCCAACCACAACGCCGAGCAGCGTGTTGCGGTTGTTGGCAAGCTGCTCAACCGCGCTCAACTCTGTCTGCAGGTAGTTTGGATCGATCCGTTGCGTACGGGCCTGCAAGGCGCGCAGGTTGCGCTCGGCGGACTGCACCGAGCTGAGTTGCGGCGGCACCTGTTCGAAGCGCACCAGCAGCGTGCGGATCGCGTTGTTGACCTCTTCGACAATAGCGTCAGTAGCCTGGTTCAGGGCAACGATCGCCTGCGATTCCTGGAGCCGGGCTCGACGCCACGCCGCGCGGCCCGCCCGCTCGCCGAAGTTGTAGGAGAAATTGGCGCCGACGGTGTACGAGATGAAGCGATTGGTGGTCAGGTTGTCGAAGGAGTTGTCCCCGGTGTCGCCGATACCCTGCATCTCGTATTGGAACGTCAGATCGAGTTGGGGCAGCGTCTGATTCTTCGCAACCATCGTGTTGATGCGGGCCGATTCGATCTGCAGGCGCGCCTGGCGGATCTCGCTGCGTTGATCCAGCGCGGTGCGCACTTCGGAGAAGTGATCCAGCACGATCGGCGCGACCAGTGGCGTCTCGGTCGGCACGATCTCGATGTCCGCCGACAACAGGATTTCCGGGTCGTTCAGCAGGTTTTTGAGGCGGTCCTCGGCGTCGCGTACCTGCTTGACGGACTCGTAGTATTCGACCATCCGGCTTTCCCAGCGCGACTTGGAGTTGGCCACCTCGACCTGCGTCGCGTCGTGCTCGAGCCGTTCGACCATGTTGCGGTAGGTGATGTAGTTCTGGGCCACAGACTCCGCCAGGATCGCGCTGCTGCGGCGTATCGAGACCAACTGCCAATAGGCGTTTTCGACATCGAGCAGGGTATCGCGGACGCGCTGCTGAAACGTCTCGATGCTGATGTCGTGCTCGATCTTGCGGACGTTGATCTGGGCCCGGTTCACATCCAGGCCAAAGTTCCGCAAAAGCGGCTGGCGCAGTTGGGCGACTAAGCTCGTGTTGTAGGCAGGATTAAGCGACTGAAACTCGGCCGGCAGGTTATTTTGGGAGCGCGACTGTGAGAGCGACACTGACGTCTGCATCCCGCTGGGCAGCAACTTACGGAATCCGCCCTGAATCGAGCGGGTGTCACTTGTGGCCGGGTTGAACGCCTGCGCCGTGGCCTGATCGAGCTTGCTCCAGCTCGTGTCGAGGAAGAACTCGACGTCGAAGGCCGCCTCGGCCTCGGCGATTTGTGTTTGCGTGATGGCGGGGTTATGCGCCTCGATGCGAATAGCGTAGTTGTGGTTCAGGGCGCGCTGCACACATTCCGCCAGGCTCAACCGCACCTGCCGGGGGCGCTGGATGCGCTGAAGGTACTCAATCGCAGTCTCGACTACGCGCTCGTAGTTGCGCACGACGCGCTGGTCCTGACGATTGGCGTGCTCGTCGCGGAGCCGTTCGACGCGCGCATTGAAGACGGCCGCTGCGTCGACGGGGTCGGGCAACTCTGCCAGCACCGCGGCCGGGTCGGGCGGCTCGTCCACCGCAGGTTCGGAAAGCAGCGCCTTCTTCGTAGGCAGCGCGCCTTGCGCCGCCACGGGCTGCACGACGGGGGTGTTGTGCTTGGCGTCGTCCGGCAGCGTGACCGGCTCGGCGTGGCGCGCCAGTATCCGATCACGATAGGCCGCCACGGATTCGTTTACACTCGTGGACTCGGTCTCGCAGCCGGCAGCCAACATCGCCATCAGGCATGCAGTGCAGACGACAGTTTCCTTCATGGCTCGCTTTCTTGAGAATGTCAGGTAGGCCATCGTAAACTCAGTGCCCCCAAGACATAATCGCGTCGGTCTTCAATGAAGCTGCGATGATAGGTGTGCCGTAAATCAGTGTCAAACCGGCTCGCGCGCAACGACCGCGCGCGACACAGAAGGGAGTTCGCCGATGGCCGCCGAACATCTCGCCCGCGAGTTCACCACGTACGCGCACGACAAGTTGCTACAACACTTCGCGCAGGTAGCTCGCTGCGCGCGCCTGCTTTCGACGGATGAGTTGTGGCATCGCACGAACGAAAACACCAACAGCGTCGCCAACCTGCTGCTGCACCTGAACGGTAATGTGCGGCAGTGGATTCTGACGGGGATAGGCGGCGAACCGTTTGATCGTGACCGGCCGGGTGAGTTCTCCGCGCGACGATCGCAAGCAGCGGAAGAGTTGCTCGGGCCGCTGGAGCAGACGGTGACGGGCGCCGCTGAGCTTGTCTTGCGACTGTCGCACGAGGAGTTGCTTCGACCTCGGACGATCCAGGGCTACTCCGTTACCGGCGTGGTCGTGATCTTTCACGTCGTGGAGCACTTCGCGGGTCATGCCGGCCAGATCGTACACATCACCAAGACGCTGCGTAACGTCGATCTAAGCCTCTACGACGCGCAGGGACATCGCCCGCCGGACGCGGTACAGCGTCCGTGAGTTCTTCGGGCCGGGTTCTGCTCCAGGAGGGGCCCCCGCCGATTAGCGCAAAAAAGTGGGCCGGCGGTCGGGACGTGCGGGGGGGGACACGTACGCCGACGCAGTCCGGCCCGGGGATCGAACCGTCAAACGGAGCAACCGCGTGCTCCGTCTGCGTATCTCCACGGATATGGATCGGCCTTTAACGAATCTGCCGAACCAGTAGGTCAATACAAAGCATACATCGCAGGGCCACATTGCGTCAATACATCTCCAGCCGATGCCGAATCGCGGCTAACTCATTGTTTGAAAGAAGGTTACGCGCTCCGACGGGGACCGTCCCGTATTTTGGGAAGGGAGGGCCAGCCGGGTGTTTACCCCCGACGGCCTCGACGATCGCCGCGCGTGGTCGGTCGTGCGGGCCGGAACTGGGGATACAGGATTCGAACCTGTACTAACTGATCCAGAGTCAGTCGTGCTGCCGTTACACTAATCCCCATTCACGCACGATCCAAGTAGCTTAGGTCGAACACGGCGCGGGATCAACGCCTCAGTCCTTGAAATCGGCGGTTACGGCCCGGCCAATTACCGAAGATCGGGGGCGCGGCTCGCCGCGGGGCGATGTCCGCCGAACTCGAGCGGTCGGACTTGATAGGCGGCGCGCCCGAGCGTCTTTATGGGTGCTATCTGATCCAGGCTGTGGTGCAGGATTATGGGATTGCCGATGCCGAGATTCGAACCGCCCCCGACCGCGGCCGGCCACGATTGGCCGGCGACGGTCGAGCGCCTGCAGCGCGTGGCCCGCGCAGTGTGCGGTTGCGAACACGCGGCGGAAGATTTGACGCAGCAGGCGCTTGCGGCAGCGCTGAGCCGGGCGCCCGACAAGGCAGACCATTTCGGCTATCTGCGCACGACGCTCGTGCGCTTGTGGATCGACCGTCAGCGATCATGGCTCCGCCGGACGCGGTTGGCGCTGCGCTATGCGAGCAAATTCGTGTGCGGCGAGAGCGCGACCAGGGACGCGGAGCGCGGCGAGGAGCTGCACGCCGTGCGAACTGCGATCGCAGCGTTGCCGCCCCAGCAGCGGGCCGTGTTCGTTTTGCGCGTGATGGAAGAGCTACCGTACGAAGAGATCGCGGAGACGTTGGCGTGCTCTGTGGCGAGCGTGCGTTCGAACCTGCACTTGGCGCGGCGCCGCGTGCGTGCGACCGTTGGAGAGTAATCATGACCTGCATTGGTGATCGTGACGCGCAGCTTTTGGAGCTCGAGCTGTACCACGATGACGAGTTACCACCGGCGCGGCGCGCGGAGGTAAGTGCTGCATTGCGGCGTGACCCTGCGTTGCGCAGTGAGTTGCTGGGCATTCAGCAAACCGACGCGCTGGCGCGCGCGTCCCTGTTGGAGACACCTTGTGTGGCGCTGCTCGAACGGTCACGCGTCTGGCGTTTGCTAGTACCGGCAGCTGCAGCTGTTCTGTTGGCGGCTTTGCATCCACTCGGTACGCCAGAAGCGGACCAGAATTTAACCGACACTCCGGCCGGTCGGCGCTCGACGGCTGCGTACGAGCCGATCCGCGTGCTGATGGTCGGCGTAGCGCAGCGTCCCCAGGCAGATGTAGGCGCGGACGCCGCGAACAGATCAGCGGACACCATCGCGCCTCGGTCGGCCGGTGCGGGGGACGACGGCGTGCGCTCGGTAGCGGGCCTCTCGTTGGACGAAGCTGTTTCGGCCGGGCAAATCGAGCAGATTGCCTTGCTGGCGCTGGCTGCGTCGGCGGATGAGCGTGCTGAAACGTATCGGCGCATCGGCGCGCGGCTTAGCGCTACGACGACGCTGCGCCGCGTGCTCGATCAGCTACCGCCTGAAGAACAGGTGCGGGCCTGCGGCGTCTGGGCGCGCCAGTCACAGTGGGAGGCCGTCGTGTGTCCGCGGCTGCGCGAGTTGGGGCGTGATCCAGCGGTACAGCCGTGCGTGGCGAACATGCTGGCCACGCTGGGTAGTGACCCGGGTGTATCTCGGATGTTGCGAGCGCACCGGCTCCTTGAATCCTGAGTAGTGGCGGCTACTGGCCAAGCGAGTACTCAACGAACAACTTCAGCAACGTGAAGGAGATGACAATGAATGTGCGCGCAAAGATTGCCCTGTTGGTTGTGGTAATGGTCGTGCTCCCCGCGTTTGTGCAGGCACAGCAGGGCGATGAATACACGCTCCGCATCTATGACCTGCGCGACCTCGATGCGGCGTTCGCGGGCGGCGCCGTGTCGGGAGCGCTATCGACTGCCGGCCACATGTTCGGCGGACGCGGAGGTGTTGCAGTCGGCCGTGGGGCTGCGCCGGAGCCTACCACCAGCGGCTCGATTCTCGCCCGCATCGCCGGCCCGACGGCGTTGGCCGAGTACGAGGAATTAGCGCCCGGCATTTTCATGATCGGCGCGGATTCTCAGGGGCACGAAACGTTGATGCGGCTCTTAACGGACCTCCGCGCGCTGTTCAGCGAGCGGTACGTCGTCGATATTGTCAGCTACACCGTGGAGCAGGACGACGCACCGCGCGTCGGCAGCGCTGCGGAGTGCGCGACCCCCGGCGCTCGTCATCAACTCGTGGTGGTCCGTCGCCGCGCTACGTCCGTGACCTCGGTCCGCGCGGAGCACTATCTGGCCAATCTGGATCCGCGGCTGGCTGAGGGAGTGTTCGCTTACTCGGCACAAGTGCGCGAGGTCGTGGCAGGGCTACAGCTCACGGTTACCGTCGGGGCCGGGCCGCAAGACGCCGACGCGACATCCGTCGAAGCACACGGGCGAATCTCGCACATTGAATTCGACCGGGCGACCGGACCGGAAGGTGGTGGCAGCGGGGCCGCCTGGCGGGTGGAATTGCCCACCATCAGCGAGCGCACGATCGACGCGCAGACTCAGGTCCCGTTCGACCAACCCACCGTGATCAGCGTCGTTCCGGGGTTCAATGACGGCGAAGTACTAGTGGTCGCCGTTACTGTATCGCATGCAGCCGAATAATACGCGACGGAGTCCCGGCTTACTCGTGGATCGTCGTCGCGCAGGACTTCATGCCGCGCTTCGCCAGATACTGCTGGTGATACTCCTCGGCGCGGTAGAACGGTGGAGCAGGCTCGACCGAGGTCACTATCGGCCGCTGGTACTTGGCCGACGCGGCGAGCCGCTCCTTGGAGTCCTCGGCGGCTGCTTCCTGCTCGGGCGAGAAAGCGAAGATAACTGAGCGGTACTGATCGCCGATGTCAGGCCCCTGCCGGTTGAGTTGTGTCGGATCATGGCAGTTCCAGAAGACGTCGAGCAACTTCTCGTAGGTGACCAGGTTGGGATCGTATTCCACGCGCACGACTTCGGCGTGCCCCGTGTTCTTGTAGCAGACGTCGCGGTAACTCGGGTCGGCGATGTTTCCGCCGGCAAAACCGACTGCCGTGGCTGTCACGCCCTCGACCTCGCGGAACGTCTGCTCGACACCCCAGAAGCAACCTGCTCCAAACATCGCCGTTTCGGTCTTCATTGATTTCTCCGGCGGGCTTGATTTCTCTGGAGAAGGGGCCGCGAGCTGCGCACCTGGTGCTTGCTGCTGTGCAGGTGATGAGGCGTCGCAGCCGCATAACGCGAGCAGCGCGGTCGCTCCAATGGTGATTGTCGTCGATCGCATGGCTCCGCTCCGGTTGTGGCCCGCTGCGGCCCGGCCGAACCGGCGGGGTTGCCAGCCGCAACAACGTCACACACTGTGATCTTATTCCCGCATCACGGGGCGGCCAGATGGGCTTGTCGACAGCGTCATGGGCCGGATATGCTTCCCACGCGGGCCGGGACCAATGAGTTCAGGATCATGTCCTGCAAAGATCGACAAACACCGACAAGCACGAGGACCGCTACGATGACTCAGCTTGCTAAGAATCGGATGCGCAGCTACTTGATGATTGCCGCGATGGGAATCACTGTCCTGTGTGCCGGCTGTTACTCAGCACAGCGGGCGGCGAAGATGGAAGCGGCGGCCGCGGCGCGCTCCGAGTTGACCGGTCAGATGGCGCCAGACTTCACGCTCGATAACCAGGACGGTGAACCGGTGACGTTGTCGGATTATCGCGGCAAGTGGGTGGTCCTGTATTTCTATCCCGCTGACGGCACGCCGGGCTGCACGTGCCAGGCGCGGGAGTTCACCCGCAACTTCGGCGAGTTTCAGCAGATGTCCGCCGAGGTGTTCGGCATCAGCCCCGATACGGTGAAGAGCCATCGTCAGGTTACGGACCAGTTCGACCTCAAGGTGCCGTTGCTGGCGGACCCGGAGCGCAAGGTGATGACTGCATACGGTGCGTGGGTTACGACGCCGTTTCAGTCACGCCCCGTTCGCAGCACCGTGCTGATCGATCCGGACGGCCGCGTGGCGTATCACTGGCCGGAGGTGATTCCGCAGGGGCACGCTGCTCGCGTGAAGACGAAGGCGCAGGAAATCCAATCGTCCCGCTAGGCGCGAGTCCGCCGGTTCAGAGAGCGTTGCCCGTTGAACAAGATCGCGCTGCGTGCTGATGCACTACTATTGATCGCCGCAGTGATCTGGGGCACGGGGTTCGTCGCGCAGCGGCTGGGGATGCGGCACGTCGAGCCGCTGACGTTCACGGCCGCCCGCTTCGCGCTGGGGGCGATCGTGCTGCTTCCCATTATTCTCTGCGTTCGGCGGCGCCCGCCGGTGCTCAATGCGTCGCAGCATTTGATCTGGGCTGCCGGTGCCGGCGCCGTGCTCTTTGTCGCGGCGCTGCTGCAACAAATCGGCATCGTTCACACCACGGCTGGCAAGGCTGGCTTCATTACCGGACTCTATGTCGTGTTCGTGCCGCTGCTGGGGCTCGCGGTGGGGCAGCGCACGTCGAGCGCGACGTGGGCCGGCGCGATACTCGCCGCGCTCGGGCTTTATCTGCTGAGCGTGCAGAGCGGATTTCGCATCGAGCGCGGCGATGCCTTCGTTCTCGCGTGCGCGGTGGTGTGGGCGGTACACGTCTTGATCATCGGGGCAGTTTCGCCGCGGGCGGATGCGCTCAAACTCGCGGGATTGCAGTTCGCGATCGTGGCGGTGCTGGCGGGGATTGCGGCGGCGCTCTTCGAAGATGTAGACCTCAGTCGTGTTCGGCAAGCTGGCGGCGCGATCCTGTATAGCGGCGTATTGTCCGTAGGCGTCGCGTTCACATTGCAGGTCGTCGCGCAGCGCGATGCACCGCCCGCTCACGCCGCCATTTTGCTGAGCCTCGAAGCCGTTTGTGCGGCGCTGGCCGGCTGGTTAGTTCTGCACGAACACATGGCCCTGCGCGAGATCATCGGCTGTGCAGTGATGTTGACAGGAATGCTGGTCTCGCAGACGCGGAGGGCAAGACGTGCCTGACGCGGGTCAGCGTATGCGGTACACCTCAACGGTGCCGAAGTCCCGTGACTCAATGCGGTCGAGCAACTGGCCCCGATGCCTGAGGTATTTCGACTCCGCTTCCCACTTGAGTTGCATCCCCAGGCCGCTTACGCCGTAGCCGCGGAAATCCGCCTCCTGCCGCCGTGGTGATAGGCCGCCGATTTCCCAGCAGGGGTCGGTCGAGCGCACCGCGTACTGCGGCCGGAACTCGCTCAGCCAAGACAAGACGGTGGGTTCCATCTGCTCCTTCGGGAGGAATTCCTGGTTGATGTCGCTGAAAAAGGGGTACTCGTGCAGGCCGATCCAGAGGAACAGGTTGCCGTACACGCGGCTGCCGGGCGGGATGTTCTCCGCGATGCGCGCGCAGAAGGCGTCGTAGTCGGCGTCGCGGTACGCCCGCAAGACGACTACGGTGCCGGCGATATTGATCGCGATTGCGCCCAGCGCCCCGCCGACGGCGATGACGCGCAGGCTCCAGCGTTGCCAGTTCGCGGTACGCTGCCGCACATGCGACCAAGTCGCCAGGATGAATACGGCGATCAACCCGGCGAACCAAGGCGACAACACGGTCAGGTAGCGCGGCGAGCCGGAGCGGTTGAGTAGCGGGAGGAACAGTGCGTGCGCAATGATCAGGATGACGGCCCAGACCATTATTGCGCGCTCGCGTTTGCGACAGAAGATCAGCCCCAGCAGCGCCAGGCCGAGCCACGGAGCGCGTGGAACTGGGCGCAGGTAGCTCCACCAGCGGAGCATCTCGCGACGGAGCATGGCGGCGAGCGATTCCTCATGCGTGTGCGTGTAGAAATGGCCGAGCTGCTCCCAGAAGCTCACGCCATGGACCGCGTGCGCGTATCCGACCCAGACGAAGAAGGGAACAACTCCCAGGATGCCGCCCAACGCATACAGCCCGATCGCCGCCAGCGTCCAGCCGCACACGCCGACTTGCGCGAAGATGAGCGCGACGCCGGCCAAGGCGAAGATGATCATGTTGGGGTGCGTATAGCAGCCGACCCCGCCCACGATGCCCGCCAGCAGTACGAGCCACCAGTTTCGGTACGTCGTGCCACGGGCCAGGAAGCCCAGCGACCAGACGCTGGCGCAGATCAGGTAGACCTCCGGCCGCGCCATGCGCGCAACCATCACGTACTGCGTTTCCAGCAGGAATAGTGTGGCCAGCAGCATGGCACCGCCCACGGTGAGCCACGTACGCGCCAGGTAGAACACGCCCCAAGCCGCGAGGAGGCCGACGAGCACCGATGCCAGCCGGCCGGTGTGCAGGGAGAAACCGAAGATCTGGTACGCGCCGGCCAGAACAAAGCTTTGCGTTATACGTGGCTGGACGAAAGCTTTGTCGATGTCGCCGCGGTAGTGGATGATCGGGTTGCGCAGCCGGCCTTCTTCGACCAGCGCATAGCCCGTACACGACTCCCAGGCCTCGTCCATGATCATGCGCGGCGCGCGGCTCAGCAGCGGCAACCCCTGCGCCAGGCAGAGCGCTGCCAACAGCAGCAAAGCCAGCAGCGACGCCTGCCACGTGCCTTCCGGTCGTTGCGGCGCCGTCCAGACAGGCGTCGACTCGGCCTCGAAGTCGTCGTCAGGCGTCTGTTCCGCTCGTGCGGGCACGTCGCTCACGTCACTTTCCTCCGTCCGTGCTGGGCGGGCCGAACACCTCCGGATATTCGTACCGCGCGATGTAGAGTGCGGACAGCGCGATGATCGTGATGTGCTCGTCGGTTGTGAGGTGCGGTCCCGGCATATGCACAATATTCAGCGCGTACCAGCGATCGCGCCAGCCGCCGGACTCTGTTTGCAGCTCGATGATGCGCTCGAACCAGCGTTGTTTTACCAGGTCAGCGTGCCCCGCGAGCATGAGGAAAGCGACGCGCTCCGCGTGAAGTTGGTGATAGAGCACATCGCGCGCGTGTTCGGCCGCCATCCGTTCGCAGATGCGGCGTACGAGTTCGTCGTCGACTTCGGCTTCCGGGTTCAGTCGCCGCAGGTGGTAGAGCGCCCAGAGCTGATGCGCCAACACGAGTCCGTCGAACTTCTCGGCGTCGAACAGGTCGGCGAGATCCTGCTCGGACAGCTTTACCTTATCCGGTCCCATCGCGTACGTGAGCCAGCGGTAGTCGAGTGAGAGATTGGCCAGATCTGCGTTCATCTCCGCGGCCAACACGCGCCGGCTCGGGTCGACCAGCTTCTTGAGATATCCCGGCCGGAGTTGCTGCGCGAGGAACCACGCCAAGCCGTCCGCCAGCACAGGCGTCGCGTGCAGGTCGTTCATGTGCCGGACGAGGTAGTACATAGATACGTTGGCGTTGGTTTCGAAAGCTAATTCGCGGTTGGCTTCGAACCACGGCGCCGCGCGGGCGATAGCGTCGTCCAACGCCGCAGCGAATTCTTCCGGCGACATCTGCGCCTGATTCTGGTTCCAGTACGCGAAGCCCCAGCCACCGACACACAGCGCGACGAGCAGGCCGGCGCTGACCAGCAACAAACGCGGCCAGCGTGGCGTGCGCGTCTTCGACGCGGTCGTCTGCGCTTGGGATTGTGTGCCTTCGTCGGTCATGCGCCTCGCCCGTTGCTCGAAAACCACGCTACTCAGCCCGCAATGCCGGTGTCAAGAATACCACTATTGCCGGGCATGTTGTTGATCTAAACTTCGAGCATGTCAGCGGAACCGGTCGCTATTGTGCTGCTCTCGGGTGGTCTCGACAGTGCGACGACGCTCGCGATTGCGCGCGCCGCCGGTTATGCGACCGTGGCGCTCAGCTTCCGCTATGGGCAGCGTCATGCCATCGAGCTCGACGCTGCCCGAGCCATTGCCGACGCGTTCGGCGTGCGTGAACACAAGATCGCTGAGCTGGACCTCCGCACCTTCGGCGGATCGGCGCTGACGGACGACATCGAGGTCCCGAAAGACCGTCCACTCGACGCGGCCGAAGTGCCCGTCACATATGTGCCAGCCCGCAATACGATTTTCCTGGCGCACGCGCTCGCGCTGGCCGAGGTGCGTGACGCGCGCGATATTTTCATCGGCGTGAACGCGGTCGACTTCAGCGGGTATCCTGACTGCCGGCCGGAGTATATCGCAGCCTTCGAGCGCATGGCGGCGCTGGCGACCCGCGCCGGTGTAAAGGGCAATCCGGTCCGGATTCACACCCCCCTGATCGAACTTCGCAAGACGGAGATCATTCGCCGCGGGCTGGAACTCGGTGTTGATTATGGGCTGACGCGCAGTTGTTACGATCCGGACGCCGACGGCCACGCGTGCGGACACTGCGATAGCTGTCAGATCCGGTTGGCGGCGTTCGCGGAACTCGGACGGACGGACCCCGCGCCATACAGCTAGACTCGCCGCGCCCGCTATTCCTGCGCTGCGGTGCGCTGATGCCGCGATGTATTCGGACGGTGCGTCGCGCTCCAGACAACCGCCTTCGTATTGAACGGCATACGGGTGCTCGCCGATGCGGGGGATGTGTCAACTGCCGATACCATTCCGGCGCTCGATGACGCGGCCGCCGCCGCGACCGGTTCGGCGTTGACTCCTCCAGCCCCGGGGCGCAGCGCGCCGTCAGTGCAACCGTGCTCGGACTACCAAGCTCATTCTGTGCCAGAGCCGGTCGGGCAAGTCGAACTTGCCCCGACGCGCTTCGTTGAAAGCTTGGCCCAGGCGCCTCGGCGGACATTCGGGCAGTGGCTCACGCGTCCACGCCGAATTCTGCTGACGCTGACGGCGGTGTGGGTCGTCGCCGTGTTTGATCTTGGGTTCACGCTGTTCGAGCAAGGTTCGGCGCAGTTCATTGAGCTGAACCCGCTCGCGGCCAAGCTGATGGGCGGCTCGGCGGCGGCGGTAATGGTGTTCAAGTTCAGTCTGCTGGGCGTGGGCACGCTCATTCTGCTCGGTCTGCGCCGGCACTCCGTCGCGGAACTCGCGTGCTGGTTCCTGCTGGCGACGAAGGTGTATCTCGCCCTGCGCTGGTTTTCGTACTACGACTGCCTGGTACGCGGGTACCTCGATCCGCTGATCGTGGCTCCGTAGGTTGCCCCGTCCGCCGGTAATACCGTTTATACTTCCTGTGTGCAGAACGATCAGCCGCCATCTGGTACACGTGCGGATGCGCCCCAGCCGATAACGCCGGCTCCCTTCCAGCAACCCAAGCCCTGGCTGCGCTGGGTGGCCGTGTTGTTCTGCGTTGCCGGCTGGCTGGTGTCGGCCGATCTGCTGCGCGTGTCCGCCGGGGGCGCTGCGGCTGACAGCCCCTTCCTGCGAGCCGTCTGCGGCGGCGACGGCGAGGGTGACGGCTGCAAGTCCGTCCTGACATCGCCCAGCGCGTATTTTAGAATAGGCAGCGCTCCCAACTCGCCGCGCATTCCTGTGTCAGCGCTGGGTATGGCGTACTTTGCCTGCGCCGGCTTGTGGTATCTGTTCATCGGATCGCCCACGCGCGAGCGGCGGCATTGGCACGTGCTGATACTTGTGCTCGTTATCGCAGGCGCATTTTCTTCGCTGAGCTATGTTCGTCTGATGGCCTTCGTTCTGCACGAATGGTGTGGCGGGTGTGTCGCCGCCCACGTGCTAAACGGCGGATTGCTGCTGGTGACGCTGCTTGCGTGGCCCTGGCGCGCGGCGAAACGGCCGAGCGCGCCGCATCCCGGGCTGCGCCTCGTGCTGGCGACGTCGACTGTCGGGGTGTTAGCCAGCTTCCTGCACTTGTTCGCGGTTTACCTGATGATTGCGAGCAGCTACGTGACGCGCATCGAGCAGCGCTATAAGGATGTTGTGCAGGATTCGGCGTACGTGCAGTGGAACTTCGGCCGTCAACCGATCGTTGACCTGAAGCTGAGCGACGACGAGCACTGTACGGGCGCGCCGGAAGCCCCGCACACGGCCGTCGTGTTCAGTGATTTCCAATGCACGCACTGCAAGACATTGCACGATTTGCTGGCAGAGATTCTCGATCGCCATCCGGGGCGCCTGCGAATTGCGTACCGTTATTATCCGCAGGATCCGGCGTGCAACGACAATCCTGACTACGTCGCCGGCGCGCATGCCAGCGCATGTCGCGCTGCCGCCGCTGTCGAGGCTGCGCGTGTCCTTGGTGGCCCGGAGGCTTACGAGCGTATGCGCGACACCCTCTTCGCGCGGCAGGCGCAGATTCCGAAGCGCCCTCCGCCACAACAGACGCAGGCCGAGCGCGAGCTGTTTGCGGATTGGGCAGCGGAGCTGGGGCTGTGTCGTG
Source organism: Phycisphaerae bacterium (assembly GCA_028277645.1). Taxonomy (GTDB): domain Bacteria; phylum Planctomycetota; class Phycisphaerae; order UBA1845; family Fen-1342; genus JANQFV01. The sequence continues at coordinate 32,440 of JANQFV010000044.1, read as the reverse complement.
CGGCGATGCTCGAAGCCATGGATGCGCCACTGGTGCAGGAGCGCATCCAGCGCGACATCGCGCTCGCGCACGAGCTCGGCCTTAAGGCGATGCCGGCGGTGTTTCTGGATGGCCGGCGGCTGGCGCACGGATGGCAGATGCGGTCAACGTGGGATGCGCTGCTGGCGGAGGATGAGGCGTCCGCCGAAGTTACTCCGCCGACACCGCCGGCCGGCGATAGTGCCGATTGAGCTCTGATGTGTAGCGCCGGCCCAGCTCGTTCGCATGTTCGGCGAGCCACGTATTGAGGCGGACCTCCCCGGTCGCGGGCCGGTCGGACACGAGCAGGTCGGCCATCAGGCCCGCCAGTTCGTCGCGCGTAAGAAGCACATCCCGCACGAACCAGCTTGTGCCGCGCGCCGCGAGCAACGCGATTCGTGGCGGGACGTGTAGTGCCGCGATTCGTCTCCCCAGCGTACGCGCGATCAGTCTCACCAGATCTTCGAACCGGTACACCTCAGGACCGACGGCATCGATGGTCACGTTGTCCTCGCCTGCGCCGTGCTCCACGGCCAGGCGCGCGACGTCCGCCACTGCCACGGGCTGCAGGCGGTAGCTGCCATCGCCGGCGATCAGGAACGCGGGTAGTCGCCGCACGAGCCACGCGATGTTGTTGATGAGGATGTCTTCGGCGCCGAAGATGACCGTTGGGCGCAGAATCGCGTGTGATATTCCCGTGTCGCGGAGCGCATCCTCGAGCTCGGCTTTGCCGGCGAAGTATGGCAGGGGGCTGGCGCGGTTCGGGTTGGTGATGCTGATATGAGCGATGCGCCGCACGCCGGCGCGGCGCGCGGCATCGAACAGCACCTTTGTATTGCGCACAGCGTCGGCGAATGTCGTGCGTCCATAGTCGAAGCGCACCCAGTACGTGTTGTAGAGCGTGTCCACGTTCGCGAGATTGGCGGCGAGGGTGTCCGGCCGATCGAATGTGAAGGGCACAGCCGGGACAGCGTCGCCGAACGGGCTCTCGCGCCCATCGCGTCCGGTCAGACTGACGACCCGCCGACCGCGGGCGATGTACTTTCCGGTATAGCCGAATGATCCCGTGACGACATCGTGCTGTTCTGCGGCAACAGACATGTCAGGCCCTTGGGTGGTGTCTGCCTAAAGCATAACAGACCCCTTATTGGGGAGTTTTGAATCTGTTGGATTTTCAATCACAACAGAAATATTGGCGCATAATGGTCCCCCGAGTGTGATATCGGCAGGACTACTGCGGGCGAACCGGTGCCAGCGCGCGTGCCGCGCCTTTGGGCACGATGAACACTTCCACGCGCCGATTGCGCGCCCGTTCTTCGCCCAGCGGGCGGTACGAGCCGTAGCCCATGACGGCGAACCGCTCAGCGGGGACGCCTGCGGACGTAAGGGCTTCGCGAACGGCGATGGCGCGGTGCACGGACAGGTGCCAGTTCGTCGGGTGCTGCGCGACCGTCTCGGGCTTGGTGATTGGGGCGTCGTCCGTGTGGCCGACGACGATAAATTCGTGGTCTTCGGGGGCTTCGGACAGGATGGCAGCTAGTTCCTGGAGGGAGGCATACGCGTCGCTGCGCACCTCGGCACTTCCTGACGCGAACAGCCGATCCGCCGCGTAGCTGATCGCGCCCCGCGGTCGATCGTACCAGACGCGCCCCTGGAGCTGCTCGGCGTAGGCAGCCAGCGCTGTGTCGATCGCTGGCGTCAGCGGCGACACGCGCACAACCGGTCGTTCCAGCCGGCGATTCTTGAAGCGTTCAAACACCTCAACCAATTCGTCGTAGCGCTCGTGTGCCTTGTTTAGTTCGGCCGATAAGGCCGTCGCCCGCGCTCGTTCGGCGTCACGGCCCTCGCGAAACTGCTGCGCCTGGCTTTCGAGTGATGCCAGTCGGGCTTGTTCGCGCTCGAAGCGCGTCTGCATTTCTTCCCGCTCCGCCTGAGCCTGGCGGAGCTCTACCTCCAGTTCCTGTTCGCGCAGCGTTGCCGCGCAGCCGATGAGAAACGTTGCTGCTAGTAGTGAAATTACACACGCCACCCGACGCATGGTTTTCTCCCGCGCTGGCCCCCGCCAATTGCCTGATCTCCGCGCCTAACGCCGACGCGGTGCGAACGCGCGCCCGAGGAACCAGCCGACCAACAGCGTGATGATCGCCAGCAGGACGGCGCCGCCGAGGAAGAAGTAGAACATGCTGCCATCGGCGAGCATCGCGCCATAATCGGGCAGGTATCCCTGTAGCACGCCGGCCACCACGGAACAGGCGAGGGCCATGACGATCAGTCCGCCGGTCAGTAGCCCGGACAGCAATCCCTCGAGCGGATCGGTCGTGGCGGCGACCACGGGGACCAGCACCTGTGCGGGTGCTTCCGCAGCGCTCTCGAGTGCTTCCTCGGCTTCGGTTTCAGGTTCTGCTTCCGCTTCCGGCTCGGCCTCGGCGACCGGCTCGGCCTCGGCGGGTTCAGGCGCCGCGGGCTCGGCCGGGGCGGCCTCGCCTTCGCTTTCGCCGGGGTAGATTTCGTCGAGCAGGTCTGCGCCCAGGGCGGTGTCGTCGGCTTCACGCGCCAGGTCGAGTAGTCCCGAGCCGCTTCCGCCGCTCTCGAGCTGCACCTGATCGTCGCCGGCGGCGTCGGTGATCTGCGTCTTAGCCATCGGGTCGGCGTCGATTTCGAGCTCGTCGTCATCGAAGACGCCGATGCCGCTGGCCGTGATCACCGTGTCTTCCTGCTTTTCTTCCGGCGGCGCCTGTTCGTCTTCGAGTGGTTCGAGTCCGATGATGCTCGTGCCGCCGGCGGTATCAGAAAGTGTTGTGAGATCTTCGGTGGAGTCCGCGGGCGGCTCGGGTTCACTAACCGCTTCGAGCTCGACCTCGCCGCTCGGCGCGGCGGGTTCAGCGCCGCCGCCCAGCTTATCGATGTCTTCGGCTTTGAAGAAGATCTTGCCCGCATCGCGAAACTCGCGCAGCGCACCGTCACGCACCAGGTCTTTGATCTCGTCCGGCGTTTTGCCGAGCTTCTGCGACACTTCTTCCAGGGAATAAAACGGCTTGCTGGCCATTAACTGCTCTCCTGCTTCGCAGACAACAGATCAAGGCCCCGGCGCTTCGCGGCCGGGCGGAGATCCCGCACCGTCCCGCGACGGGCGCGGCACGCTCTCGGAGGTCGGCCGGGATCGTTGCTCGCTCACTAACTGCTGTACGGTGCGGAAGTCCGGCGCCGCGCAGTTGAAGTCCTTAAGATAGCGATCATACACCCACGTGCGCGCGGCGACCAGCCGCAGCTTGCGCGTGCCGTCGACGTTGTCGAAGGCATAGCACCAGACGGTGCCCTCGTCGACGTCCAGCATGAACAGCCCGTATTGATCACGGTCGATCGGCCCCGTAAACGCGTACACGCCGCGGGCCCCGGCTAGGCCTGCGTTCTGCGCGACGGCGGCTGGCAGCCCGGACTGTTCGCCGCGCAGCCACAGCCCACCGGCGATCGCCGCCAGCAGAGCCACGATGAGCCACTGCGCCAGGTTGCCGGACGCACGCTGGATAGGTGTTGGATAAGATTCGGCGGACATTGCTACTCCAGGTCCCGCGCGTCGCACGGCGGGGGCCAAGGTCATGCTAAGCACGCCCAGGAGGCTATTCAACCCGCCGGAACTCAAGGTGGATTGAATATAGGACCCGTAAAAGACCCTGCTTGTCGCACTAGCGGAGTTCTGCGGCTGGTACTATAATCTTCCGCAGTTGTAGGTGTATGGGGTGACGATGGTTGCGCGCCGGTTTCAGCCGCGGGGCTTTCATCGGCTGGGACGGAAGGCGTGTGCATGACCGGAGCACACTGCGAGCGGTAGCGGCGAGTAGCGTTCGCACCGACTCGAGCCCACAGGCAGAGATAGCGTTTGGACCGTGTTCTCATAGCGTTAATCCCACGATCTTCTCGGTCGACGTGCCACTGCCTGAGTCGTCGGATCTCGCGCTGTTCTGACGCGCATTGTTGAGCGAGTCGGCTCGCTCCCGCGCGCTACCTGGCCATTGCATGCCTCCCACCGCCCCCGCGCGACGCGGGTGCGCTTGCGCCGCCCCATTTGAGACAAAAGAGTCATCCGTCGGATGTGAAACATGCTGGCGCAATTGAATCTGCTCGCGTTATCTAGTAACCAAATCCTCATTGGGTTGATTTGCACGATTGCCGGCGGTGCCGTCGCCTGGTACCTCCAGCAGCTTCGGCAAAAACGCGAGGCCGCCGCGCGCCAAGCTGAGATTGCGCGGATCATGTCCGACGCGCAGGATCGCGCTGCCGAGCGGCTCAAGGCCGCGGATGTCGAGGCGGAGAAGCGCTACCTTGAAGCCATGGCCCGGTTCGAGAAAGAGACGGCCGAGACCCGCAATGAGTTGAAGGCCTTCGAGCGTCGGCTGGACAAACGTGACGACCAGCTCGAAAAGAAGCTGGACGTGCTCGGCACCAAGGAGCGCAAGATCGATTCCGCCGAGCAGGAGCTCACGCGGCGCCAGGAGGTAGTTGACAAGAAACAGCACGAAGTCGAGGAGCTGCTCGAGCAGCAGCGCGCCGAGTTGATGCGCATCTCGCGGCTGGGGCCGGATCAAGCCCGCGACCTATGCCTGCAGAAGATCGAGACCGAGGTCGAAAAGGAGGCTGGGCAACTCGTCGAGCGCATTATCACGCACGCCGAGGAGAACGCCCAGGAGCGTGCTCGGTACATTATTCTCTCCGCGATTCAGCGCTACGCCGCTGAGCATACGTGTGAAGCTGTCGTCGCGACCGTTGAGGTTCCGTCAGACGAGATGAAGGGCCGCGTGATCGGACGCGAAGGGCGGAATATCCGCGCGTTCGAGAAGGCCACCGGCGTCACCGTGATCGTCGATGACACGCCGGGCATCATTCAGGTGTCGATCTTCGATCCTGTGCGGCGCGAGATCGCCCGTCAGGCGCTCGAGCGCTTGATTCGTGATGGTCGCATCCACCCTACCCGCATTGAAGAGGTCGTTGCGCAGGTAACCAAGGAAGTCGAGAAGCGCGTTATCGAAGCGGGCAAAGAAGCCGCGGCGGAGGCCAACGTTGACGGCGTCCATAAGAAGGTGCTGGAGATTCTTGGCCGCCTGGCGTACCGCACCAGCTATGGGCAAAACGTGCTCAAGCACAGCATCGAGGTTGCTTATCTATGCGGCCTGATGGCCGAAGAACTGGGTCTCGACGGCCCGCTCGCCAGGCGCTGCGGTCTGCTGCACGACATCGGCAAGGCCATCGACCACGAGGGCGAGGGCAGCCACACCAAGGTCGGCTACGACTTGGCGCGTCGTTTCAATGAGCCGCCAGCCGTCCTGAACGCGATTCAGGGCCACCACGGCGATGTTGCCGCAACACATCCGTACACGCCGCTGGTAACCGCGGCCGACGCGATCAGCGCCGCTCGACCCGGTAGTCGGCGCGAGTCGATCGAGCTGTACATGAAGCGGCTCGAGAAGCTCGAAGAGATCGCGACTTCATTCCGCGGCGTGCAACAGGCCTACGCGATCGAGGCTGGCCGTGAAGTGCGCGTCATCGTGGATGCGATCCGCGTCGATGATCGCTCGTCGCTCAAGCTCGCCCGCGACATCGCATTGAAAATCGAGGACGAGGTCGAGCGCTTCCCCGGCGAGATCAAGGTCACCGTGCTGCGCGAAGTGCGGGCGACCGAGTACGCGATCTCCGGCCGCCATCGCAGCAATGGCGATCGCGCGGAGTATGGGGAGGAGAGATCGGAAGACGCGCCGGTCGACGAGCCCGTCGAGAACACCGATAGCGCATAAGCGGTGCTAGGGGGGCAGATGAGATCAACGAGGGCCAGTTCGGCGATGAGACGGGTCTACGCGCAGCGACCGGCGCTACTCGGGCGCGCCGCCGGGCTGGCCGGCTTTCTCTTCCAGGCGCGGGAGCTGATCGCGCAGAACTGCGGCCTGCGGCGAATCCGGATACTGCGCAATCAGGGCCCGCGCGACTTGCAGGGCATCCGCGAAGCGTTTGTCCTTGATCAGGTCGCGGATTTCCATTTCCATCTGCTGCCGGGCCTGGATTTCGGCGTTGGAGCGCAGTGTGGGCAATTGCTCGCGCAGGTCTTTGGCCTCAAGCGAGTTGGGATAGCGCGCCAGCACCTCCTCGACACGGCGTAGTGCCACGGTCCAGTCGCGCCGGTCGGTGGCCTCCTGTGCCATCGCCATCAGCCGCGCCCGCTCTTCGGCAGCGGCCTTCTCGCGTCCGAGCTGAACCCGGTGGGCCAGTTGGCCGACACGCGGCGAATCCGGATGGCGCTGCTGCAAATCGCGCACGGCTTCGGTCGCCCGCTCCCACGCGCCGAGCGAGATCAGGTCATCAACTTCACGCGTGGCGGCGTCAAAGTCCTGCGCCTCGACGCCTTCGCGCGCCTGGTCGATTTGATCCTCGAGCGCGTTCCAGTTTGGCAGAGACGGGAATCGCAGACGAGCTTCCTGGACGCGCCGCCGAGCTTCGAGCCAACTGTGCTCGCGGAGCAGCGTCGGCACCTCGGCCTCGAGTTGCCGCGCGAGCTGTTCGCCCTCGGCGCGCAGGCGGTCGGCGCGCTCTTCGGCGCTGAGCATCTCGATGTCGCGCACTTCGCGCGTCAGTTGCACGAGCTGCTGGAGCAGGCGGGCCTGATTCTCCGCTGCCTGATCGTCTCCGGGGTGGACTGCCACCGCTTCCGCGGTAACACCGCGCGTGGCGGCGGAGGTGTCCTGCCACAACTCGATCAGGTCGTCCAGCTTGCGCAGGATCTCAGCCGCCCCCCACAGCAACAGTGACAAGCTCCACGCCGCCAGCATGGTGGCCGAAGCCAGTACAAACTCGCCGACGGTTGGTTGGTCGGCGCGGCTGATTTCCCAAAAGCGGACCAGCGCCCAGACCGTGGCGATCAGGAACAAGAGGCCGGCACCGACGGCCATCATCGCGGCGGCCAGCCGGCTTCGGTTGAGCTTCTCGGGCACGTCATTGATCGGCGAACCTGCCATGGGGGGCTTCCTCCGGTTTCGTGCGCAATTATTCCCGCACGCGGAGCTTCCGACAAGTTGGCGGGCCTGGCGAAGCGCTGACGAATCTTCTTGACGGAGTATTCGTGTCCGCGCTAGGCGTGCCGAGCACGTGCTGGCACGTCGTCATTTCGCGTCGAGGCGGTGCAGGACGGCATGGATTCGCGTCCAGTGCGTGCCCTCCCAGAAGACGTGGCGGCACGATCGGCAGCGGTAGAAATCGCGCTGCCAGATCAGGCTGCGGGCCGGGACCTCGTCCGCGATCTCGGCTCGCGAGCCCCCCCGCAATTCGCCGTTGCAGGCGGTGCAGCGCGGGAACACGGCTCGAATCCGCAGCGCGCGAACCGTGTGCCGAACCTGCTCCAGCCGTTTGAGCCCCACGGGTAGCCGCAGGCCCCGGAGCTCGCCCGTCGTGAATACCCGGCGGTCGAACAGCGGGCCATCCGACGATATCACTACGCGCCGCTCGGCCAGGGCGTGCGCGACCAGGTCGCCGTCGTCGATCCCCGGCGTAAACGTCGCGTCCACGCCGAGCACGCGCAGCCAACGCACCAGGCCGCCACACATGGCGTCACACGCGACGACCGGATTCTCGGATGTGTTTTCCGGTGACACGCGTGGATCTTAGCGGAGCGCGATTGGTCGTCACACGTCGCCGCGCGCGCTGAGGATCTGAAAGATCTGTTCACCGATGGTGACGATCAGGACGCCGATCAGCGCCAGCGTCAGCGCCGTGATCTGTCGGCCACCGAAGCGTTCCTTAAGGAACAAGGCCGCCAGGATGCAGGCGAACACGACGGAGGTCTGGTTCAGCACAGCAGAAACGGCGGCGTAGGTGTACTTGAAGCCCGCTACCCAGAAGATCATTGCCAGGTACGTTCCCAGTACGGATGCCGGCACTGCATACTTCCACACCGGCGCCGGCCGGAACACGGTCCAATTCTGTTTCCACTTCGGCCCAACCAAGGCGAACAAGCTGAGCAGGACGAAGCCGGCGAACATGCGGACAGCGGTGGCGGGGATAACGTCGATGCCTTCGAGGATCGGCTTCACCATCACGATGCCGAACGCCATCATCGCCACCGCGAAGGCGCCCAGCAGCATGCCAAGGGCGATCTGACCGCGCGTGCGGTTTACGGGCACGGTGTGGCGCGAGGTGGTGAACACGCCGGCCACGATCAACGCGGCACCAATGTAGTGAAAGACGGTAAGCTTCTCGGCGAGCAGTAAGTACGCGAACAGGATCGCGAACGGGCTGTACGCACAGTCGACGACCGAGATCAGCCCCACGCCGATGAGATTGAGCGCAAAGAAGAAGACGGTGTCGGCCAGCGCTATGCCAATCACGCCCGACAGCAGCAGCAGGCACAGGTCGCCAGGATGTTGGTGTAGCAGGTCGGCAATGCCGTCTCGCCCCAGTGCGGCCCATACGCCCATCGTCGCGAGCAGCAGCACGAGGCCGACGGAGTTCTTGAACAGATTCAACGCGATAGGCGGAACGCGTTCGCCGCTGCGCTTGAACAGCACTAGGGCCGTGGCCCAGGTAAGTGCGGCCAACAGCGCGAACGTTTGTCCCAGCACGTGATTCTGTGGTTCCATCACACTCCAGTGGCGGTGATCGGCCGTGCGGAGATCATAGCGGCTGCGCGGTGGTTTACGGGATCGATGTCCGAAGCGCTATTTGCTGGCCGCGCCGCCGGCTTGCCGCGTGCGGCGTTTGCGTGGCTTGGCTCCGGTGGCGCCGGGATCGGATGCAGGCGCCTTTGTGGCACTCGGCGTTGAATCGCTTTCCGGCACGATGGGGATGCGCGCCCGCGAGCCGAAGCGCCGGTCGAGCGCCAACTGGTGGGCATCGACGTAGTGCCGGCCCAGGTTGCTCCAGTCGAAGTGCTCCGCACGGCTTTCGGCCATGTTGCGCAGCGTAATCCGCTCGCGTCGTGTCATGCGCGTCAGCGCGTGCAGCCAGTTCACGCATTGCGAGACGGTCGTGTGGAAGTCGACGTGCCGGCGCCGGGCTACGTACATGCCGCACTCGTCGTGATCCGGGAAGTTCTGCATCACGTAGTCACCGAAGCCGCTCAGGTCGCTGGTGATGGACGGCACGCCGGTGACCAGGCACTCCAGCGGCGTGTAGCCCCAGGGTTCGTAATACGACGGGAAGAAACCGAGATGGCATCCGCGGAGGAATTGGTCGTATTCCATCGCGAGCAACGGGCTCGTGCCGGAGAGGAACTCGGGGTGAAAGACGACCTTTACGCGATCATCGCGCATGTTGAGCAGTCCGCGATGGCGGAGGTGGCACAGCACCGGATCGGCCGCGTCATCGATCAGGTCGTGCGTGACGATAGCCGGGGGTGGACCAGAGCGGAGCGCGTACATCATGCGTTTCAACCGCACCGCTTCCCATTCTGTCAGCAACTCGCTCATCGTTGGCAGACGGCCGTTTGCGACGCTGTGGAACAGACGCCGCCCCAACTGGTCCTTGATTTCGTGGCACGTATCGGCCAACTCATTGAGCATGGCCTGTCGATTGAGCGTGTCGACATTGAGCGCGCGGTACGGCGCGCGTGTGATGATGAACGCGATCAGGGTGGTCGGCGAGTCCTCGGCCTTCATACGCCGGTTCAGCTCGTACAGCGACTCGATAAACACATCGAGCCCCTTGTTGCGATACTCGTAGCGCCCGGCGCTGAACACGTAAAGCGTGCGGTCGAGGTCGAACGTGTAGCTGGGGAAGAAATGCCCCATCACGAACTCGTGAATGCGCTCCTTGTTCGTGCGGTGAATGACCTGGAACTCGTGCGGGGCGGCGAAGCGCTCGACGTTCAACCCGTTCGGCAGAAGGACGTCGGGCTTCCGGCCGAGGAAATGTTCGGCCTCATATGCCGTGATGCCCGACACAGTTGTGAACACGTCCGCGGCCGCCGCGGCCGCGCCCTCAAGGTTGTGTCGGTGTCCGAAGCCGTGTTTGAATGCGACGGTGCCGGCATCGATGTGGGGCAGGTTTTCGTAAATGTCCGCGTTCGCGGCACTGAGGTTTCGTCCAGCCAGCGTCGCGTGGGTTGTGAACACCATTGCGACCGGCACGTCGCGATGGCGCAGCATTGGCAGCGCTGCCCCGGCCTGCCATTCGTGAAAGTGCGCCAAAACGGGGCGCTCGCCGACACGCGCTTTGAGCGCTGCCAGGAATTCGGTCACCGCAAAGCCGAAGCCGGCGGTTTCATCAAACTCGAAATCGTTCTCGGGCGAGCCGACGCCGTTGTCTTTCCACAGGCGGTACTTGATATCGGCCAGCCGGTCGTCGACCGAGCCAAGGTCGAGCAGCAGCGCTTGCGGCCGTCCGGTGATCAGCCAGCGCCCGAAATGCGCGCGGATACCAATCGCCTCGATGTCTTTGATGGCGGACTTGATCGAGCTGGACGGCTCGAGCGCCTCCAACTCTACGCGCGCGGAGGCTTCCCGGTAGGGTCCGATCAGGCAATAGGCTTCGCCCCAGCGCCGGTCCATGACGGGCGCTTTGCTGCGCAGCACGGTATAGATGCCACCAACTTTCGCGCACACCTCCCACGCAACCTCGAACAGCAGCGGCGGGGGCAGTTTGGTACTAACGGTCTTGGTACGCGCCGACTTCGACATTGTGCAGGGTCCCGTGCGCGGACTTCATGTGACTCGTAACCGCAGCACACCAAATGTAACCGCCGCGCCGTGCGTCTGTCACGTCATAGTGGGTTCTGCAGCGGCCATTTGTTGGGTCGCTGGCACTGCCGGCTCGGGCCTTGGATAATCGCGTTGGTCCCGGCCGGGTGTCGTCGTGGTTCGCGCAAGGTGTCGGATTTGATGTCGCGTGTTGCTCCCAATTCGGGCTGGCCGTCACGCAACGTGTTCACGCGGGTTCGTCAGGCGTCGATTGACGTCGGGGCCGTCTATTGCGCGCACGTCGCAGCCGCGCTCGCAATCAATGTTCTCGTCAACCGGCTGGGGCCGGGCGTGGCGATGACGTGGTCCGACCGCGATCGGACGCTCGCGCTGATGCCCGGACTCACCCTTCCAGCCCGGGTAACGGCGGGCGCATTTGACGGCGGCCAACTCGCCTGGGGACTGGTGGTGCTCGCGGCGCTCGTGCTGTGCGAGGGTGTTTTGGCCTATTTCCCGTTTCGCGTACTCGCACCGCCACGCCGGGCGGCGCTCCACGATTTCTTGTCCTGTTGGAGGCGGATTGCGCTGGCCGGCGCGGTCCTGATCCCTGTCGCCGGCACGTTCCTCGTGCTATTTCCCAATTCACCGCTGGATCACGCCGCGCCCGCGGGTCTGCTGGCGTTCTACCTGCTCGGGCCCACCGTCGTGCACGAGGTCCGCCTGCACCGCAAGTTCCGTCGGTGCCGCCAACCGTCGGCGTGCCCGGAATGTGGTACGGGCCTGCTGCGCGACCACGCCGGCCAGTGCGCGGCGTGTGCCGCGAGGCTGCCCAGCGGTTGGCGCGTTTCGCCGCGCTGGGCGATCCGGCGCCTGGCGTGGGAGCGTCGACCGTGCCCGTTCGCGCCGATGGCGTACGCCGGTACGCTCAGTCGCGTGCTATTGAGACCTTGGCGCGCAGCGCGAAGTGTGACCTTGCCCGATCGCTGGACACCGGCCGTGCTATGGGCAATTGGGCACGTGTTGGCCTTCGCGGCGATCGGCGTGCTCTTCGCGTCCGAACGGACGTTCGTCCAGCTAATGACACAGGGCCGCGTAGTACTGGCCGGCAAGAATTCGCTGGCTCCGTCGGCCGGAACGATCGGCATCTGGCTCACCCACTCCTATGTCGCTTGGGCCCTGGCACTTACGGCCTTCCCCGTGTTGGGGGGCGTGCTGGCTGCAGCCGCGCCGACATGGTCGCGCAGCGCCCGCGTTACAGCGATGAAGTGGAGTCTCTACGCCCTGCCAATAGTTGCCGTTCCGCTCGTGCTTTGTGCCGCGGCGCGCGGCCTGACCTGGGCGCTGTCAGGTTGGCATCCGCAGGCGTCAGCCGCTCCCTGGGGGCGCGCCGTGAGCTGGTTGGCGTTCGCGGACCCCGTCGTACTCATGGCGTTCGCATACGCAGCGTGGTGGGGAGTGGGCATTGCGTCCAATCCGTGGTTGCGCGCCCGGGGCGCGGCGATGGCTGTCGTCAATGCCGCCGGGTTCATGCTGGCGTGGTTGCTCGCGACGGCCCTGGTGTTTGCCCCCGGTCCTCTGGGAGCCCTACTCTGATGCGTGGTCCGCCACCATTGCGCGCCCCGATGTCCGGCCGCCAGCGGGCCCTGGTAGTCCTGTTAACGGTCGCGGTTGCAGGTTGGTGTTGGCGTGCCGCGCGCCCCTCGCTCATCGATCACATCGGGCTCGGCAGTGTCGGTTGCCCCGGGCGCTCCGATCTGGTGGCCCATGCATTTCTCGGGCGCAGCGCCCCTGCGGCGGTCGAAGGCCTGCCACTTCACTCGGCTACATTTCGAGGCGATGGAATTGCGATCGTTGCCTGGCAGATGGCCAGCGGCGAACCGCTGGATGCCTACGGACGAACGCTCCGCACGCCGTACGTCATTTTCGACCACGCCGCGCGCCTGCTCGGGCGCTTCCGCAACGTACCGTGGCAGATGCTCACTCCGCCGGGCGACCGTGACAGCGACGGTCGCGTCGAGATCGTGCTCTCATTCGACCAGCCGCGCGGCCGGAACTACCTGGGGCCGCGCGCAACGTCAATCGTAGTTCTTCGGCTTGGACCGCCTCAGGTCGAGATCGCCGGTCTGGTATTCGTCGACGAGGCCCCGTGGTTGCGCCTGGGGCGGCGAGTTCAGTGCGCCTGGCGCTCTGGCGCGCGCATCGGCGGAGCGCGGCTCGTCATCGAGTCGCTGCCGAGCTTGACCGATAGCGATTCGTCACCCAGCCGAATCGTGGAGTTGGCCGCTCTGCGATGGACCGGCGCCGGCGGTGTGCTTGTTCCTGAAACGCAGAGTCCGACCGAGACGCTGCTCGTGTGGGCGCCACCGGAGGCCCGGCCGAGCGTTTGCGCCGTAGATGCTGCATTGGACGAAGTTTGCGAGCGTGTTCTCCCGATCCCCCGTGGGTTCGGCGAGACGGGACCGCTGCCGCTCGGCGGGGACGATTGATAACTGTGTCTCGTCAGTGTTAGCGCGTTTTTAACACACCTTGTCTTGGTCTCAAATACCGGCCTTGTATACTTTTTGCGTCTGAGATTTCAGGAGGTGGAGGCGAGCTTCCCTTGTCATGCCTCGCCCAGGCGGTCTGGGTGCGGCCGACTTGCGTCTCCCGCTCAGTATTTTTGTGTAGTTTTCAGAACGTGGGAAGGTTGCGCGCTGCGTAGCCACAGGAGGAGAGTCTAATGAAGAAGTTTGCAGCCATTCTTGGCGTGTTGGCCCTGGCGAGCGTCGCCAGCGCCGACCTGATCATCAGCGAGATCGTCGACGCGACCCTGCCGGGTGGCCTGCCGAAGTGGGTCGAGATCACCAACACTGGCGGCGCCTCGGTCGACATGTCGCAGTACTACATCGGCAACATCAACAACGGTGACCCCGATTCCGGCTTCTCCGCCACACAGCTCAGCGGCACGCTGGCCGCGGGGGACTCGTATGTCGTCTCTTATGAGAACAGCGATGGCCCCGGCGTCGGCATGTTCTTCGACACCTACGGCTTCGACGCCGACAACCACGATCCCGGCTCGTGGATCAACGGTGACGACGTCGTCGCGCTGTACTTCGGCGATCCGGGCGTCCCGCACGACGGTTCGACCGCAGTCGATATCTACGGCGTCGTTGGTGTCGATGGCACCGGCGAGAACTGGGAATACACCGATGGCTATAGCTATCGCCTCCCGAACTACATCAGCGGCCAGAACCCCTTCGTCGAAGCGGAGTGGTTCTTCGGTGGTGCAAACTCGCTGGAGACCGGCGACGACGTGACCGAGCTGGCGCTGATTCTCGCCAACACCACCCCGGGCACGCACAACTTCATTCCGGAGCCGGCCAGCCTGCTGCTGATCGGTCTCGCGGGTCTGGTGCTGCGTCGTCGCTAAGCGACCGCCGCACAGCCTGATATGAGCTTCGATGAACGGGCCGCTTCGGTGGCCCGTTCTTTTTTTGTTCCAGATGAATGCGGAGGGACCAACGCCACGCGCTAGCTGCGTAGCAGAGAATTGGTGAAGCGGGCTACGCCGCGGTAGATGTGCGTTCCCAGCGGCTCTGATTTTGCCGGCAGGCAAACCGTGCCAGTCATTCCGTGTCGAACCGCGTCAGCCGCGTCCGCATCCAGCCGGAGCACAATCTCGAAGTACGGTTGCGTCGTCTCGCCGGTCATGGGGTCCACGACGACGTTGCCGCCCGCGGCGTGCGTCAGCGCTTCCAGATCGACGTGGCGCGTGCCCACGGGCTTGATCGACTGGATTACGCCGTCGAGGGCCTCGTCCGCATGGGCGCTGACGCGGAAGCGTACGCGATCGCCGACGTGTGGCGTGGCCGCGGCGAACTCGTGCTCCGAGAGGATGATCCGCGCCAGCCAGTCGCCGGATGTCACCGTTGCGATTGGGTCACCGAGCGCCAGGTGTCGTCCCAGGTCTGTCGGCTTGAGGACGCTGACGACGCGCCCGGGCTCCGGCGCGCGCACCAGCAGGCGTTGTTTCAACTCCGCGGCGTGGGCAAGCTCTGACTTGGCAAATGCCACGCGGGCGAGTTCCTGTTGTGCGGCGGCAGGGTCGCTCGACTCGTACGCCGCCAACCGGAGCTGCGCAGCATCGAGCTCGGCCTGTGCCGCGAGCAGTTGTTCGTCGGCGGCGATGTCGTCCAGGCACACGAGCGTCTGCCCCGCCTGCACGTGGGCGCCGCGTTGTACGTGGATCTGCGACGTGAAGCCCGGCGCGCCGGCCCGAACGACCGTCTCGTTTTCCGCCACTACGTTGCCCGCGGCGATGACCCGCGCTGGTAGCGGAATCAGCACCACACCCAGCGGCAGCAAAGCGAAGGCCGCCACACCGACGGCGATCGCCCGTGGCCGCACCCGTGCCGTCTCTTCGGCCACCCAGAGGTAATTCGCCAGCTTGTGGCCCACGCCGTAGAGCGTGCCCAGAATGAAATACGCCGCCAGGGCCAAGCCGAGGTACAGCAGCTTCGTGGCCACCAGCGCGGCGATCGCGACGAGCACCGTCACGCGGTACAGGCTGGCGAATACGCCGAAGGAGAACAGGATGGCTTTGAGTTTGGCGCCTTCCGGCGCGGAGCCGTCGTTGATGCCGAGGAAGACGCGTTTCAGGACGTGCTGCACGTACTGCATCGAGCGGGCCCGCAGGTTGGGAATCTCGAGCGTATCACTCGCGACGTAGTAGCCGTCGTAGCGCATCAACGGGTTGATGTTGAACAGCAGTGTAACCGCACTGGCCAGGAAGATGACGTTGTACAGGGCGGAGCGCAGCAGCCCGGGCTCGAGCGCGGCCCATATCAGCACCGCGATTGCAGCGATCAGCACTTCTATGTAGACACCCGCCAGCGACACAGCCAGCCGGTGCAGCTTGCTCGGGAAGCCCCACGCGGCGGTCGCGTCCACATACGCGCACGGCGTTCCCGCGATCAGATACGCCCCCATCTCGGGCACGTGTCCGCCGAAGTGTTTGCAGGCATAGGCGTGTCCGAATTCGTGCAGGATCTTCAACCCGACGAGCGTGATCCACATCACCGGCAGATTATTCGTGGCCAGCAGGCCGTTGGCCGGCTCGATCAGGGCGCTCCAGTTCATCGCGCCGACGTAGCCGGCGGCGCAGAGCAGCGCTGTCCACACCAGGAAGAACGTGCGGCTGTACGCCCACCGTACGAACGGCAGCGTGCGCGTCAGGAACGCGTCGGGGTTGACCAGTGGCACCTGCAGGAACAAGAAGCCGGTGATTTTCTGTTTCCGCTGGGCCTTCTTGCGGGCCATGAAGCGCTGGAAGAGCAACTGGTGGTTCGATATCGGCAGACTCAGGAAACCCAGCTTGTGCAGCGTAAAGACGAATGCGTAGAACTGCTCGCTGTCTTCTTCGGCGAACACCTCCCGCTCGACCAGGCGCTCGAACGTCTCGCCGAGCGTTCGGCCGGGATCGATACTGACAAAGACGACGTAGTCCTGTGGATCGAGCCGATGGCTCTGGAACGTCATCGGATCGCGGATGATGTACGTTGGCTCGCCGCGGAAGACGTGCCGGCTGACCTCGAGGTCGTGGCGCACTCCGACGCGGACGGTCTTCAACCGCTCAGCGAGATTGGGAGCTTGTTCGGTTGGTGTGGTGCTCATAGCCAGAAGTTCAGCCGGAGGTAGTTCATCACGCTGTGGGTGGCGACCCACCAGACCGGGCGCGGCCCCATCTCGACCTTGGCGATGCCCTCCATCCCGGGGCGGAGCCATTCGCCGTCGACCGTAATGGACGCTTCGGCGGGGTACACATTGGCCCCGTCGCGGACTTCCGCGCCCGGGCTGATCCGTTCCAGGGTGAAGCTCTGTGTCTCTTCCGGCCGCGCTTGGGCGGCGAAGTAGCCCGAGAGCCCGGCCTGGAGGTCTGTTGTGGTATGTTCCGGCGTGTCCAGCTCCAGTTTCCAGGTGCGCAGGGGGGCAACCGCGAACAGCGGTGTGCCCTTTGTCATAGCGCTGCCGATATCTTTCCGCAGATCGCCGGTGATCACGACACCATCGAACGGTGCGCGGACCACGGATTGTCCGATGCGCAGGTTGATGATGTCGAGCTCGGCCTGTCGCAGGCGCTGGCGGGCGGCGACCAGCCGTGCCTCGGCGGGGTCGTCGTCGGCCAGGGCGCGCGTATGTTCGCGCCCGAGAACGGCGAGATCGGCTTCGAGTCGCTGGCGTTCGAGGATCAGGTCGCGCTGGTCGAATTCGCATAACACGTTCCCTGCGCGCACCAGATCGCCCGCGATCACGGTTGTCGTCAGCAGGGTTGCATCGAACGGGGCTGCGACGTGCCGTTGCTGCGCCGGCGCAACATGGGCCGGCACGACGATCTCATAGTCGATCGTCCCAAAGCAGAACCACGCGAGGAATGCTGCCAGCGCGGCGGCCGTGATCTTCACACCCAGCCGTCCTCGTCCGAACAGCGCCTGAAGCCCGCCGCGCCCGACATCGGTCACGTGGCGTATCAAGCTGCGACCGGCGCGTTGCACCAGTAACAGGGCGGGAGCGAACGGCTCGATCAGGCTGCGCACCTCGTCGAGCTGGTCGGGCTTGAACGGGTCGTCGTCACGCCGGCGCAGACTCAGGATAGCCGTGCATTTGCCGTCCGTGTGCAGCGGAATCGATGCAACGGCGTCGTTTCCGACAGTGGCATGCCATTGATGGTGCAGGCGGTAGCCGCTGGCCGCGTCATCGTCCGCCATGTCGCGTTCGCGCTGCACGAGTATCGGCGCGCCGACGTCGAGGCACTCTTCCATCGCGGCGCGCATCTGCGTCACGCCGGGGCTCCGCCGTGGAATGTTGTCGAGTCCTGAGATTGAGAGGATGCGCACGCGCCGGCCAGTGACGAGGCTGAGGGCCACCTGCTCACAGCCGAGCTTGTTGCGCAGGTTATTGGTCAGCGTGAAGGCCAGCTCCTCGGGCGATGAGATGCCGGCTGCCCGGGCCAGCGCCTGCGGTGCCACGCTTGAGGGGGTGGCGGCGTCCGCGGCCGCGCGGCCCACGAAACGTGCTGCTGACGAGGCTACTGCGCACATCGTGTCGAGCTGCTGGAGCAGGGTACGTGCTTCGGATCGTCCGCATTGAACAACCAGCGCCACCGCGCCGGACATGCCGCCGTCGCCGCCGTTGATCCGGGCTGAGAGCAGTGCGATCTTGAGCTGCGCATCGCGGGCGCTGAGCAACCTGGCGCGCGCAACGCCCTCAGAAAGCGAGTCCGTCAGAAAGCGTTGCACCGCCGGCCGCCAGAAGCGGGGATCCGTAGGGCCGTTGTGCACTTCCTCCTGGATGACTTCAGAGCTCTGCCGCGAATACAGCACCGCGTATGGGCTGTTGAACTGCGCGCGGATGCACTCCAGCGCGCGGATCAGGTAGCTCTGGCGCGACTTCGCCGTGTGTGCCAGCGTCAGCAGTTCCGGGTAGGGCTGCGCCCCGATCGAAGCGCTCGCAGTCGTCTCCGGTGAGTTGTGCAAATCCTGTGGTGATGCCGTCATGCTGCGACTCCGAGCAGCGAGGAGGCCCTAGGCCCTCGATCGCGCGACCGCGTCCTGCAACTTCTCCGGGACGGAAATCGGGGTGAAGAAGGCGAAACCCGCTTCATACGCGTCCTCCCGCAGGAGCAGGCAGCGTACGCAGCGCGCAAACGTAAGAGGCAGGCCGATGGTTTCCTTGTCGAATTCCATCCGATAGATGTCGCCGACGTGTACCGGCATGGGAAATAGCGCCCGACAGCCGCCAGCGGACAGGTCGCCCGTCGTGCCTTGCATTTTGAACTTGAGCAGATCGCTCGCGTTTCCCGGCTGAATTACAACGCGCGCCTTGACTTCCAGGCGAAAGTGCTGACGTTGCAGGCGAATCTCGTCCGTGGTGTTACGTTCCAGCTCCTGCAACAGATCGAACGCGTTGTCCGCGTCCATCGAGCGGTCGGTGCCGGCCAGGCCGTCAAAAATATCCATGGTCTATCTCCTCTCGTCCGGCATCGGCGTCGCGGCGGTCCGCGGCGCGGTGCGCGCCCGGCTCGCACGGAGTTGTCGTTGCGTTTCCTGAATCTGCGCGGCAGTCGGTCGCGCCGCGAGGTCGACGTGGACGCGCATGCCGGCGATCCAGGCGCTATCCGCGTTGGGCACGTGCAACTTGACTTTGGCAGTCTGACTCGCGGCGTGCGCTACCCGGCTGACGAAAGCAACTTCGCCGACGCGCTCCGTCCCATCGTCCGGCCGCGCGACGAGCACGTGCTGCGCCGCCTGTAGGTGGCCCAGCTCGTCGAGCGGGCAATCGAACGTCACTTCCAACGGGTCAAGCTGCACGAGCGTGAAAACGCCCTCGCGCTCCTCGACTGTGTCTCCGACTTCCTTCAGTCGTTCCGCGATGTAACCGTCAAACGGTGCGCGTACCGAAAGCTCGTCCAGCAGGCGCCGCTGTAATTCGTACTCGCGCTGTGCTTGTGTGTGCTGAAACTCGGCCTGGGCCAGCTCTACCGCCGTCGCGGCGGCGTTGGCCTGCGCATCGCTCAGCTCCTTCGAGGAGGCTGCCGACGTTCGGTCCAACGCGGTCAAGCGTTCCAACTCACGCGCCGCCTGGTCCCGGCGCACCTTGGCGAGCTCGATCTCCAGTGTGGATTCGGCCAGGGCCCGAGCGATCGCGACGCGCTGCACCTGTACGCGGTCATCGAGCTGCAGCATCAGCGTTCCGGCCGGCACGACTTCTCCCTCGGCTACGGAGATGTCAGCAATACGGCCGGTCTGCACCGGCGCGAGCGTGACCCGCTGCATTGGGGCGGTGAAGCCGGTCAGCAGTTCGCCGGCGCTCAGCGCGTCTTCCTGCGCGATGCTCGCGGTCGGCAGCGCGGACCAGCTCAGCAACAGCAGGGCAGCGCCGGTGATCTGTCGGCGACGCGTCAGCAACCTGTAATTGCGCACCTTGCCAGACTCGATATCCATCGTGTGCGTCCTTCCTATCGGCGGTCGCGCTCATTGCCGCGGCCGGTGCCCTCGTCGCTGCGCTGGCCGGTGCCGGCACTGCCGCGCAGCAGGCCCCACAAGGCCGCCCAGATGCTCTGCGGGGCGTCGCCAGTTCCCTCTTCTTGGGTCGGCTGGGTTGCTTCGATTTCGGGTCTATGCTGTTCAGCAGGCTCACGCGCCGCTGTCGTTTCTGAGGGAACAGCAGCGCGCCGGGCCTGCGCCGCAACCCTGTCAGCGTTCACGTCATCGTTGTTGGACGAGTCGTCGTCCGCCGCGCCATAGCTGAACACGTCGTCGAACGACCGCGCCTGTAACTCCGCCGGCAACTCGATCTCCTGTGGGTTGGGTTGATCGTGCGTGAGCTTGATCTCGTGCTCGCTGACATTGGTCTGGAAGCCAACCTCGGGCTCCGCCTCATCAGGTTCTGCATTGAAGACGCCAGGCACGGACACCTGCTGCGCGCCCATTTCGACCGCGCCGTCCATGTCGGCTGCGGGGTCCATTACCGCCATATCTTCCGTTCCGTCCCACGCGCCGGCGGGGACGGCCTCGTCCGACTCGGCTGGCTGCGTCACGAAATTCGAGTCCGAAGCGGCCGGCACATCGTCCGCAGTGCCATCCGACGTTTCCGCGGGGGGCTCGACCGGGGCCGTGTTTTCGGGCGTTGGCGCAGCCGGATCAGCACCCTGCGGCTCATTTGGCTCCGTGGTGGTTTGCGGCTGGATGTCCACACGTACGTTGCTGACCGACACGTTCGCGCCGTCACTCACGCGCAGCGAGAACGTGGCCGTTGTGGGGCCGTCGACGTCCGGTGCCGTGAAGCCCGGCGCGGAGTCGTGCGGATCACTGAGCTCGACGGCGGGGCCATCCAGTTGCACCCATTCGTACGTCAGTCCCTGGCCCTCGGGGTCAGACCCGCGGCCAGCAAGGTTGACGTAGTCGCCGGCGGTCGCCGTCTGGGGTGGTCCGGCGTTAGCGGTCGGTGCATCGTTATCTGCGTTGATGAGCACATTCACGGTGTCCACGGAGACGTTCGTGCCGTCCGACGCCCGCAACTCAAACGTTATTTTGGTATTCGCCAGTCCTTCCGGGGCGGCGAAGGTCGGGTCAGCCGCGTGCGGGTCCGAAAGCTCGACCGTGGGTCCGCCGGTCTGCACCCACGTGTAGGTCAGGCCCTGGCCTTCCGGGTCACTGCCGTTGCCGGAAAGCTGGGCCACGTCACCTTCATTCACGGTTACATTGGGGCCGGCCTCAACACTCGGGCCGTCGTTGTCGGCGTTGACCACAACATTGACTGTGTCAGCGCTGGTATTAGTACCGTCGCTGACGCGCAGCTCGAAGGTGATCTCACTGTTGACGAGCCCCTCCGGCGCCTGGAACGTCGGGCTCGCAGCCGTCGGGTCGTCCAACACGACCGTTGGCCCGGACGTCTGTATCCACTGATAGCTCAGCCCCTGACCTTCCGGATCCGTTCCGCCGCCGGAGAGCTGGACAACGTCGTGCTCGTTAACCGCCAGGTCGTAGCCCGCGTCGGCCGTGGGTGCGTCGTTATCCGCGTTCACCAGGATCGAGACATTGTCAATGCTCGTGTTGACGCCGTCGGAGACGCGCAGCTCGAACGCGATCTCGCTGTTGGTTAGGCCCTCGGGCGCCGTGAACGTGGGATTGGCCGCGTGGGGGTCGCTCACGTGAACCGTGGGTCCTGAGACCTGCACCCATTCGTAAGTGAGCTCCTGGGCCTCAGGGTCGACGCCGCGCGCCATGAGTTGCACGGTGTCGCCCTCTGCTACCGTCTGATCGAGGCCGGCGTCCGCCGAAGGTGCGTCGTTGTCTGCGTTGATCGTGATATCGACACTGTCAACCGACGTGTTGGTACCGTCGGACACGTGCAGTTCGAACGTGACGTCGCTGTTGGACAAGCCTTCCGGCGCCGTGAACGTCGGATCGGTGGCGGTCGGATCGCTGAGCATCACCTTCGGCCCGGAGGTCTGCACCCACTGGTAGGTGAGTCCCTGGCCTTCCGGATCCTGGCCGCTGCCGGAAAGCTGCACCGCGTCGCCTTCGTTCACGACCTGGTATCCGCCGGCCTCTGCAGTGGGGGCGTCGTTGTCGGCGTTGATGAAGACCGAAACGTTGTCGACGCTGCTGTTCACGCCGTCGGACACGCGCAGCTCGAAGGTGGCCTCGCTATTCGTGAGGCCCTCCGGCGCAGTGAAGCTCGGCTGCGCGGCGGTCGGATTGTCCAGGTGTACCTTCGGCCCGCCGGTCTGTGCCCATTCGTACGTCAATTCCTGGCCTTCGGGATCTACTCCCCGGGCCGCGAGCTGCACCTCGGCACCTTCATCGACGACCTGATCCAGCCCGGCGTCTGCGCTGGGCGCGTCGTTGTCCGCATTGATCGTGATAGTCACTGAATCCACGGACGTGTTCGTGCCGTCGCTGACGCGCAGCTCGAACGTAACGTCACTGTTCGTCAACCCGTCCGGAGCCGTGAACGTCGGATCCGCCGCGTTGACGTCGCTCAGGACCACGCGCGGTCCGGAAGTCTGGACCCACTCGTAGCTCAGGCCCTGTCCTTCCGGATCCCGCCCGCCGCCCGAAAGCTGGACGACCGCGTTCTCCTCTGCGATCTGATTCGGGCCAGCGTCGGCACTCGGTGCGTCGTTGTCTGCATTGACGAAGATCGACACGTTATCGACGCTCGTGTTTGCGCCGTCGGATACGCGCAGCTCGAACGTGATCTCGCTGTTGGTCAATCCTTCCGGCGCGGTAAACGTCGGCTGCGCCGCATGCGGGTCGTCGAGCGTCACCTGCGGACCAGCCGTCTGCACCCACTCGTACTGCATATCGCCGCCACCGGCTCCGCCGGCCGCGTCCGCCTCGTATACGCGAACGTTCGCGAAGAAGGCATCGACTGGCTCACCGCGATCGTGATCGTGGACAAAGAACAATCGGTCGAAGTCGCCCTGGTAGCTGTCGCCGACACGGATCTGGTAATGCTGCCACTCACCATCGCCTTGGTAGTCGTCGGCGCTCGCACGGCCCCACCGCTGCGTGCCGTGTAACTGGAAGGTCCGGTTGGAACTGATGCGCTCGTCCGTGTCGAAGCCGATGCCGTGGATTTCGGCCTCGCCTTCGGCCCGGAAGTCGAACTCGAGAATTGTGTTCTCTGTGATCGTGTACGGCAGGTCGATGGATTTCCAGCCGTTGCCACTCATGTGCAGCGTGTCGCCGCCGTCCTCGACTTCCACCATCAGGCTACGATCCTGCGAGCGACCGCCGTAGGACTCGATGTCCACTTCATTGAAGTTGATCGTGTCTGTGGCCGGCCCACCGCCGTCCACGTCGAAGCTGCCGGTCGCATCCAAAGTGACCAGCGCGCCTTCGTCAACGGTCTGGTCAGTGCCGGCATCGGCCACCGGTGCATCATTGTTGGCGTTGATCGTGACGTTGACCGTGTCAACACTCGTGTTGGTGCCGTCGCTGACCTGTAGCTCGAACGTGACGTCGCTGTTGCTGATGCCCTCCGGGGCCGTGAATGTGGGGTTTGCGGCATGGGCATCGCTGAGCTCAACCGTCGGACCGGACGTCTGCACCCACGTGTACGTCAGTTCCTGGCCTTCGGGGTCATTGCCGCTGCCGGAGAGCTGGACCGTGTCACCCTCTTCCGCGACCTGATCGAAGCCGGCGTCCGCTGCCGGCGCGTCGTTGTCGGCGTTGATGGTGATGGTGACGGTATCGACGGACATGTTCGTCCCGTCCGACACGCGGAGCTCGAACGTCACGTCCGTGTTGCTCAGCCCTTCCGGCGCGGTGAACGTCGGATTCGCTGACGAGGAATCGCTGAGATGGACGCTTGGTCCGCCCGTCTGGGCCCACGTGTATGACAGCTCCTGGCCCTCGGGGTCCCGTCCGGTGCCGGACAGTTGTACGGCGTCGCCCTCGTCGACCACCATGTTGTCACCGGCGTTGGCGACCGGCGCGTCGTCGTTGGCGTTGATGGTGACGGTAACGGCGTCGATCGCGACGTGCTCGCCGTCGGACACGTGCAGCTCGAATGTCGCCGTGCTGTTGGCGATGCCCTCCGGTGCGGTGAACGACGGCTCTGCGGCGTGCGGGTCACTGAGCGCGACGTCTGGCCCGCTCGTCTGGACCCACTCGTAGGAGAGCGTGTCACCATTGGGGTCCGCTGCCGATGCGTGCAGCTGCGCGACGGCGCCTTCCTCGACAGCGAAGTCGTCGCCCGCGTCTACGGAAGGCGCCTCGAGTGCGCCGTCGTCGGCGACAACGGACTCGATGTTCTCGTGCACGATCGAGAATGACTCGCCCTCGCCCAGCTCGACGACGATACGATCGGCCTGGAAGCGAATCTGCGAGGACTCGAAGTTCGACAGGTCGATGACGTCCTGCCCCTCGTCGCCACTGACGGTGTACGTATCGCCATTCTGTGGGCTCTCGAACGTGAAGCGATCATCGCCGGTGCCACCGGACATCACGTCGTCGCCCCCGCCGCCGATCAGCAGGTCATCGCCCGCCCCGCCCGCGAGCACGTCATCGCCGGCACCGCCGTCCAGGACATCCTTGCCACCCCCACCGCTAAGCGTGTCGTCGCCGCCGTCCCCGATGATATTGTTGGTGCCGTTGCCGCCGGTGAGTTCATCGGTGCCATCGGTGCCGCGGATTGTGACGCCGCCGATGGCGTCGGGCAGCGCTCGAATCTGTTCATGCGAGAGCGCCGCCTTCGCCTCTGATGACATGTTGTAGTAATGATAAGGGTTGGTGATCCCTTCGATCTGTTCGGTGGTCAGATGCTCGACCTGATCCGCCGGCAGGTAACGGAACTGGTCCGGGTTGAGATTCTGGACCTGCTCCGCAGTGAGGTCGAGGCGCTGATCCGCGTTGAGATAGCCGATGCTGATGGTCGAGGTATCGAGCGCCTGCACCTGCTCGGCGTCGAGCGCGCCGCGTGCGTCGGAAGACATATTGTAGAAGTGATAGGGGTTGCTGATCCCTTCGATCTGCTCGGTCGTCAGGTGCTCGACTTGCTCGGCAGGCAGGTAGCGGAACTGCGCTGGGCTAACGTCCTGTACCTGGTCGGCAGTGAGGTCCTGTCGCTGGTCGGCGTTGAGATAGCCGATGCTGATCGTCGAGGTGTCGAGCGCCTGCACCTGCTCGGCGTCGAGCGCGCCGCGCGCGTTGGACGACATATTGTAGAAGTGATAGGGATTGCTGATCCCTTCAATCTGTTCGCTCGTCAGGTGTTCGACCTGATCGGCAGGCAGATAGCGGAGCTGGGCGGGTGCGACGTCCTGCACCTGGTCAGCCGTGAGTTCGAGGCGCTGATCGGCGTTGAGGTAGCCGATGCTGACGGTCGAGGTATCGAGTGCCTGTACCTGCTCGGCGTCGAGCGCGCCACGTGCGCCGGACGACATGTTGTAGAAGTGATAGGGATTGCTGATTCCTTCGACCTGTTCGGGCGTCAGGTGTTCGACCTGCTCGGCCGGCAGATAGCGGAACTGGTCCGGGTTGAGATTCTGGACCTGCTCCGCAGTGAGGTCGAGGCGCTGATCCGCGTTGAGATAGCCGATGCTGATCGTTGAGGTATCGAGTGCCTGCACCTGCTCGGCGTCGAGGGCACTTCGGGCGTCGGACGACATATTGTAGAAGTGATAAGGATTGCTGATCCCCTCGATCTGCTCAGTCGTCAGATGCTCGACCTGATCCGCGGGCAGATAACGGAACTGGCCGGGGTCGAGATCCTGTACCTGGTCGGTGGTGAGTTCGAGTCGCTGGTCGGCATTCAGGTAGCCGATGCTGATCGTCGACGTATCGAGGGCTTGCACCTGCTCGGCGTCGAGCGCGCCGCGTGCGTCGGACGACATGTTGTAGAAGTGGTAGGGGTTGCTGATCCCCTCGATCTGTTCGGTAGTCAGGTGCTCGACCTGGTCCGCGGGCAGATAGCGGAACTGGTCAGGATTGAGATCCTGCACCTGGTCAGCCGTGAGTTCGAGTCGCTGGTCGGCGTTTAGATAGCCGATGCTGATGGTCGACGTATCGAGCGCCTGCACCTGCTCGGCATCCAGCGCGCCGCGTGCGTCTGACGACATGTTGTAGAAGTGATAGGGATTGCTGATCCCCTCAATCTGCTCCGTGCTCAGGTACTGGACCTGCTCGGCGGAGAGCGTACGGAACTGATCCGAGGACATGTTGCGAACTTCCGCGATGTCCTCGATCGGTCCGGACAGGTCGGAAAACTCCACGTCCTCGACGTCCGCGTGCTCAATCGTAAACGACTCACCATTGCCGAGGTCGACGATGATGCGCCCGCCCTCAAACGTCGCGTTCGACGAGTCGATTTGTGTCAGGTCCAGCTTGTCCTGGCCGTCCCCGCCGTCGACGTTGTAGACATCTCCGTTTTGTGCGTCGGTGAAACGGAACGTGTCATCGCCACCTCGTCCGACGAGCGTGTCATCGCCGCCCGCGCCGTCGAGCACGTTATCGCCCGCGTCACCAGCCAACGTGTCTGCCTGCGCCGAGCCGGTGAGGTTCTCGATGTTGGTCAGCGTGTCGACCTCGGTGTGTACCGTCGTCTCCTGGCGGTACTGCCCGGTGTCCGGGTCACGCACCCAACCGGTGCGCTCGATTGATTCCTCGGCCGTTCCGGCTTCGAGGTCGGCGTTTACACCGCTGGCAGAGTGTGAGAACTCGGCGGTGTCCTGGCCTTCGCCACCGTCGAGCGTATCCTGGCCGACTCCCCCGCGGAGCACGTCGTCCCCTTCGCCGCCGTCGAGCGTATCGTTCCCGCCGAGCTGCGTCAGATACTGGTCGTAGTACTGACCGAGTGAGCCCTCTTCCGAAAAATCGCCGACGAGCACATCGTCGCCGTCGCCGCCGCGAAGCTCATCATTGCCGAGTCCGCCTTCCAGCCGATTGTCCTGCGCATTGCCCGACAACGTGTCGTTGTAGTGGCTGCCCTCGACGTTCTCGAAATTCGTCAGCGTGTCCTGCCCGCTGCCTTCGTCGGACGTTCCAGCCTCCAGGTCGACGTTAACGCCGGCCGCGTTGTACACATCGAAGTATGAGGCTGTATCGTTGCCCTCACCACCGTCGAGCGTGTCCGATCCTAGACCGCCGCGGACGACGTCGTCGCCACCGCTGCCGGAGACTACGTCGTCGCCCTGCTGGCCGGAGAGTACGTTGTCGGCCGAGTCGCCGGTGATGGTGTCGTTGCGGGCTGAGCCGATCACGTTTTCGACGTTCGTGATGGTGTCGTTGCCCTCGCCGGTTGCGGTGCCCTCGGCGAGGTTGACGTTGACGCCGTCCTGCGCGGTGTTGAAATACGCGGTGTCCGTTCCCTCACCACCGTCGAGCGTATCGTCGCCGCCACGGCCCATGAGGGTGTCATCGCCGGCGCCACCGCGTAAGGTGTCGTCGCCATTATCCTGGGCCGTCTGATCGCCCAGCAGGTAGTCATTTCCCTCCCCACCATCAACGCGGTCATCGCCCGCCCCCGCGTAGACGCGGTCGTCGCCGTCACCGGCGTTGACTGCGTCGTCTCCGCCGCCGGCCTGGACGAAGTCATTCCCGGCGCCGGCGTCGAATCCCTCGTCCGCATCGGTGCCGGTCATCCGGTCATTGCCACTGGTACCCTTGAGGATGTCATCTTCGCTCAACCCCTCGAATATGTCCTCGCCGGCCTCTTCCATGAGGCTCTCGTGTTCGTCCAGCGTGTCCGGAGAGCCGTCGACCGGTTCGGCGCTGTCGGCATCTGCATCCACCCACGTCGCAGACAGCAGGATGCGCGGCTCCAGCGACTCAACATTCCCGGTGGCTTTGTTGCGTTTTTTCGCATCTGCCTTCGGGTTCTTCGCGTCGCCGTTTGATGTGGCGTTCGGATCATTTTTCTGCGGATGCTCGTCGTTCATCATGCTCACCATTCAGTGGGTACTATGCGACAGCGCGAGCCGGCCAGTCGGACTCCCGACCGTGCCGCGAGCGTCCGTTCGCACGGAGATTTGGCGCGACTAGCTACATGTGAACAGCGCGCCGCTGTGATCATCGACCAGCTTCTAATTCACCTTCGTAGAACCCCGGTGGAGGATTCGCTCTCATTGCTAAGGTGGATAAAGTCTTATCAACTGGCCACTTATGCGATATACCCAGTCAACTCCTGGAAATCGCTGCGTTGACCAGCAGCAACACTGGGTCCGAATTGCCACGCCGGGGGTTGTTGACGGTCAGGCCGCGGCTCCGCGTGCAGCCGAAGGCCGGCCCCCGATGCGATTAATGTGCGCTCCGGCCCTGAACACTTCGTGAACGGGTGATCCGGGGCGAATCAATCAGGGGAATGCGCAGTGTGGGTTCGGATTCCACGCTATACTCTATTAGTTATCCCGAATGGAATTGGGTAGATATCGGTCTTTTCGCGCCCCAACTCGCTCGTGTGCCATGAGCCGGACGCGAAATATGAGCATCAGTGATGGCGTTTGCCAAGCAGGGTGATGATCGCAGCGTGGCGCCGTCACTGGGGGAGCGTGTTCCCTTGCCACCTTCCGCGGACCAAGCACTGGCGCTGTTCGTTCACGAACTCGCGGGCCCGCTGGCGGTTCTCCAGGCTTACGTAGCGGGCGCTCAACGGCGCATCGCGGGGAATGCGACGTCGCGCGACGAGGTTCTGGACACACTCGGGCGCGTTGCAGAGCAATCCGCCCGTGCGAATGCAGTATTGCGCACCGTGCGCGACCTCGTCGGCCGAAGATCGGCGCAGCGCGAGAGCTTGTGCCCCGACCGTCTGCTGGCAGACGCCGTTGACGCCGCCAAGCGGGAATTGGGGCAATCAAGAGTCGTTATTCACGTGATACCTGCCAAAGACTGTGCGGAGGTCGCCGGGCAGCGCGAGCAGTTGCACCTGGCGCTGCTCAATGTTCTTCGGAACGCGTGCGAGGCGACTCTCGCTGCCGACATCGGTTGCACTGTGACTGCAAGCTGGCGCAACCGGGACGGTTGGGTCGACTTTATCATCACGGATGAAGGCGACGGGTTGCCTGGATCCAAGTGGGACGGGTTGGACGAACCCTTCCAGACGACGCGGGAGGGCCACCTCGGTCTTGGCTTGACGCTGCTGCGCCTGGTCCTCGCTGAGCATGAAGGCGAATTCCACCTTGAGCCGCGAATCGGCTGCGGGACTGTCGCCAGGCTGAGCCTGCGAGCGAAGGGGGCGCAGGATGGAGACTAACAATACCCCGATTGTCTACATCGTGGATGACGACGATGAACTGCGCCGCGCCTTGCGCATTCTGATCGAGTCGGTCGGCCTCGAAGTGCGCGGCTTTGCCGGGGCGAACGAGTTTCTGAACGGGTACGTGCCGG
The DNA here is from genome assembly GCA_028277645.1 of Phycisphaerae bacterium. Lineage (GTDB taxonomy): Bacteria > Planctomycetota > Phycisphaerae > UBA1845 > Fen-1342 > JANQFV01. The sequence continues at coordinate 3,402 of JANQFV010000044.1, read as the reverse complement.
ATCGTCCGGGCTGCCTCCTGCTGGACTTGAGGATGCCGCAGATAGGGGGGCTTGAGTTACAGCAGCGGATGCTGGCCCGCGGCATACAAATTCCGGTGGTTGTGGTGACGGGTTATCCCGAAGTTCACGCCGCGGTTCGCGCTATGAAGGCCGGCGCGCTGGACTTCATTGAAAAGCCGTTCAGCGACCATGCGCTACTGGAGCGTGTGCAGCACGCCGTGCAGGTCGCCGTGGAGTCGTTCGCAGAGACCGCGCGCCACCGCGCTATCCGGGAGAAGATCGACCAACTGACGCCGCGCGAGTCTCAGGTCATGGATTTCGTCGTCGATGGATTGGCGAACAAGCAAATTGCCGGGCGGCTGGGTTTGAGTGAGCGGACCGTGGAGATTCACCGTTCTCAGGTAATGAAGAAGCTGGCGGTCGACAGCGTTGCTGACTTGGTGCGCGCCGCTCTGGCAGCGCGAGACCCTGCGGGTATCCCGGAATTCCGCCGCGCCAATCCCGGATTTCATCCCGAGTAACATCGCGTAATTATGGGGGTAGATTCGAGCCGGGCCCACATCAAGCCCCCAGAGATATGAAGATGTCCACGTCACCGATCGTATATGTGATCGACGACGATCCTGTCGTGTGCGAAACGATTCGCGGGATGCTGCGGACGGTCGGTTTGTCGGTCGAGTCCTACGGCGGTTCCGCCGAGTTTCTCGCGGATTTCGATCCGGATCAGCCGGGTTGTGTGGTCTGCGACCTGCGCATGCCGGGGATGGGGGGCCTGGAACTGCAGCGCGAGCTCGCCAACCGGAAGTCGGATACCCCGATAATCTTCGTCACCGGGCATGCCGAAGTGTCCGTCGCCGTCGAGGCGCTGAAACGTGGCGCATTCGATTTCCTGGAGAAGCCTATCGGCGCGCAGCATTTGCTGGAGACGGTTCGTCAGGCGATTATCGAGGACGGACGACGGCGCGCGGGCCGTGCTCGGCGAACCGTGTTATCGGGGCGCCTCTCGACGCTCACTCCCCGCGAACGCGAAGTCCTGGAACATGTGGTGGCCGGCCGCAGCAGCCGCAACATCGCCGAGCAGCTCGGTCTGACGGAGAAGACGGTTGAATTGCACCGCTCACGGGTGAATAAGAAGATGATGGTGCGAAACGCCGTCGAGCTAGTCCGGTTGATGGAGGAAGTCGGTACGGGAAAACCGTAGTCCGATTCGCAGGGATTCCCTAGTGCCGGATCAGCGGGAAGCGTCTAGACTGTTGAGGAGCAGGGAGTCTAATTGGGCCGGTAATCTCGGCCTCGTCGACGTCCTCCTCGGCAGTCGGCGCAGGTCGAGGCGGACGAACCAGTAGCGATATTGTGTCCGGAGCCATCGCTGGCTCTGGGGGCGACGACGACCGGGGTGTCGTCTGCCAAATCCACGCCGCCGCTGCTCGGGCTTGGCATCCGGTGGTTCTGACAGGGTTCGGCTAACTGTAATCGCCGGGCCGACAAACGGTTATCATAGAATATAGGGCTGCGCCAGGGCATGGAGGGAATCCCGGGCAGGTGGCCGGAAAGCAGGCAGGGAGAGAAGTCAGGCGCAACGGAGGCGGGGAGCCGCGGACCGGGCAAGGATCGGCCGACGCACTCCCAACCGGGGCAGGATGCCACCCGAGACGAGCTTTCGCGAGATGTTGACGCAACGAGAGGAGCAAACGGGAGCGATGTCAGCACCGAGTGCGACAGCAACGAATGGCGCGATCGCCATGCCGCGCTGCTCAACGTGTGCAGACCCGGCGCGTGTCAGCGTCCTCAAGGGCTATGACGAAGGCGCTCCGGTTCGCGTGGAGTACTGCTCCGCGTGTGCCGACGCCCTCTATCGACGTCGCCGGGAACGCGTTGCCGGCGGCAAGTCCAAGTTGAATTTGTCGACGATTATCCTGATCACGGGGCTGTTGCTCGTCAGCGTTGGTGTGTTTGCTGACTACTTTGGGCACCAGGGCAGCGCCGGATTTGGTGCATATCAGGTTGCGGCAATTGTGCTGGGGGGGCTGGTAGTTGTTCTGGGGGCGCTGCTTCGCATCGACTTGTTCGTTATTCCCGGGCTGGTGCTCAGCGCGTTGGGCGCGTTGGCGGACGTCTTTGGGCACGTCGGAACGCCCGGCTTCGGTTGGCGCCAGCAGATTGCCGTTATCGCGGGGCTCGTCCTCGTAAGCGTAGCGCTAGCCCGGCGAAGCGGTTGGCTGCCGTCCGCAACAGGTGGCGACCACGATCGCACAGCAACGCCGCCGATGGTTTGATCCGCACAATTGCCCCAGACGTCTTTCGTATAAGAAAAGGCCACATAAACACCGTGCAAACACTGACCTGGTACACCCGTAGACTGAAGGCCATGTCTCTGAGCGAGATTGTGTGGCGCGTGCGCAATCAGTTCAACGATCGGGTGGACCGCTATCTTCTCGACCGCCGGGTTCGCGCCGCAGATGAGCTCGTTCGACGACGAAACAGGCGCGCGGCGGGGCAGGCGGAGCTGACAGCGCTAGCGGTTGGCGCCTGGTCAGGCGAAGTGGCTGAGCGCGAGGCGCACTGGTGCGAGCGGCTCGTGGCCCGCGCGACGCGCATCGCAGAACGCCGGATCAGATTGTTCGATCTCGATGAGTGCGCGCTCGGAGCCCCGGCTGACTGGAATCGCGATTTGAAGCATGGTATTGCCGCCCCGCGCGAGTACGCGCCGTCGATCGACTATCGCGATTTCCGCGTGACCGGTGACTGCAAATTCGTCTGGGAGCCCAATCGGCACCAGCACTTGGTCGTGTTAGGCCGGGCGTACCGCGCAACGGGCAACATCGCGTTTGCGGAGGCGGTCGTCACGCAGTTGCGCGAGTGGCTGGACGCGTGCCCGTTTGGTATCGGCATGAATTGGCGCAGTCCGCTCGAACTCGCCATTCGTCTGATCAACTGGGCATGGGCGATTGACCTGATCCGGTCGTCGGGGGCGCTCGACGCTGAGTTGTATGATCGCGTGCTTGCCAGCGTGCACCTGCACGTTGGCGATATCACCCGTAAGTACTCGTACGGATCATCGGCGAACAACCATCGCATCGGCGAGGCGGCGGGCGTCTTCATCGCCACACTCTATTTCCGCGAACTGCCCGACGCGGACCGCTGGCGGAAGCAGAGCTTCGAAGTTCTCTCGGCGGAACTCCACAAGCAGACGTATGCCGACGGCGGTAACTGCGAACACGCGCTCGGATATCACTTCTTCGTGCTCCAGTTCTTCACGCTCGCGGTCGTCGCCGCGCGGCGTGCGGACATGGACTTTCCGAACGCGTTCAATGACGGCTTGCACCGCGTGTACACGTTTCTGGCCGCGCTGGCCGAAGGCGGGGAAGCGCTGCCGATGTATGGCGACGCAGATGATGGTTA